>CAWDZD010000055.1:0-41414 GCA_963806465.1 uncultured Alphaproteobacteria bacterium
CCCGGCTCCTCAGGCTCCCGAACGCCGGCGGAAGGTTGAATAGATGAGCGCGGCGATCACAATGAGCGCGCCCTGGAATACATATTGATAAGTCTGCGTAAGCCCCAGGAATGTGACTGCGTTCAAGACTTCCGTCAGCAACACTGCACCCAACACTGTGCCAATGAATGTGCCGCGCCCGCCGCGGAGGCTTGTCCCGCCAAGGACGACCGCGGTTATGCTTGAGAGCGTGTAATTTATTCCTTGCCGCGGGTCACCGACCCCAATTTGAGACATCAGCATCACCGCGCCGATCGCCGTCAGAAGAGAACAGGAAATGTAGCCGAACAGAAATGTGCCATCGACCCAAACGCCCACCCGGCGCGCAGACTCCTCATTCGAACCAGTTGCCCGAAGTCGCCAGCCAGGCCCGGTCTTGCGCAGCAAATATTCGCTTGCGACGGCGACCGCCGCCAAGGCGATGAACGCCACAGGGATAGGGCCGAACTGCGAAGTGACAATCTGCACGATGTTCGAATTGATGTAGCCACCAGGATTGTCACGAAGAAGGAAGCTCATGCCCTGCAGGCCAATGTACATGGCCAGCGTTGCGGCTATTGGCGTGAAATTCGCAAAGCGAATCAAAATTCCGTTGATCCCGCCGACGACAAATGCGCCAAAAAATACCAAGACAAAACCTGCCGTGATCACGAGCGTGGATTTGTCGTCGTTTATGAAGAATGAAGCCACGACGACCAGAAAACCGGCGAGCGGGCCAACCGATAGGTCGATGGCCCCTAACAACAGCGCGACGGTCTGCCCAAGCGCAATGAATCCCAGGGCGGTAGCCAACATCAGGATATTGTAAATATTGAATGAAGACAGGAAATTGGGGTTTTGGCTGAAGAGATAAAGTCCCAGCAGAATGATGACGAGCGTGAGAGGAACCGCGGGCGCATTGTCTGATTGCAGAAAATGGCGCAAGCCCCCCGTGGCAGAGCGAGCCTTTTCCTGCAGACCGCCAATTCCCACATGCGCAGTGGCACTCACGGCAGCGGCGACAATCCGAGCCTCTGAAATATCAGCCCCGGTCAGCGTCGCAACGGCGCGCCCGCGGGACAGGACGATAACCTTGTCACACAATCCCTCAAGTTCGGCTGCGTCCGACGAGTTCACAACGACCGGCGTGCTGGAACTCGATAACTCACGCAAGATACGGTAGATTTCAAAGCGCGCTCCAACATCGACACCCTGCGTCGGCTCGTCGGCAACGATGAGGCTTGGCTCCGATAGCAGAGCACGCGACATCACAACTTTTTGCTGGTTGCCGCCTGAGAGCGAAAGGATTGGCGCTTCAATGCTCGGCGCCTTGACGGCGAGCGAGCTGAACGTCGCGCCGACTTGGTCCAGCTCCTTGCGCTTGCTCATGATCCCGAACGTGGAAAACTTGTCGAGCGCAGCAAATGATGCGTTTTCGCGCACGGTGAGGCCGGCGGCCAAGCCTTCCGTATGCCTGTCCGAAGGCATGAAGGCCGCCTCTTGCAGAAGTTCCTTGGTTTTCAGCGGGCGTCCTTGAAGATTTATCGCCCCTTCGGATGGCTGAAGCCCGGCAAGCGCCCGCATCAATTGAGACTGGCCATTGCCTTCCACTCCGGCCACGCCGACGATCTGTCCTCGCGCCACTTCGAAAGATATGTCGTGAAATCCTCTGCCGCTCAGCGACTTCACTGAAAAGATCACCTCTTTTGATCCGTCATCCAACTTTGGCGGGAATGCCGATCCGAGCGTCCGGCCAACGATCATGCCCAAGAGTTCGGAATCGCCAATCTCATCGACCAGTCCGCCGCCCCGGACCCGCCCGTCGCGAAGCACAGTGACGCGATGAGCGATCTGGCGAAGCTCCGCAAGCCTATGCGTGATGTAGATCACCGAGGTTCCGGTCTTAACGACTCCTCGAATGCGTTCGAAAAGCATTTCGGTCGAATCTTGGTCGAGCGAGGCGGTGGGCTCGTCAAGCAGTAGAACCTTTGGCTTGATCGCCAGGGCCTTGGCGATCTCGAGCAGGTGCTTCTGTGCGACCGTTAACGCATCAGCTCGCGTGCGTAGGGGAACGTGCAAGCCAACCGCATCCAACATCTCCTTGGCCGCGATTTGCGCCGGCTTTCCGGCGAACACCGATGCCGGCAAAGCCACCTGAAGGTTTTCAAGCACCGAAAGATCGTCAAGGATGGCCGGGTGTTGAAATGAAATTGAAATTCCTAACGATGCGGCGACCTCTGGCGACATATGGGAAATCTGGCGATCGCCAAGCCAGATCTCGCCCAATTCCGGATGAACGGTTCCGGAAATGATGTTCATGAGCGTGGATTTGCCAGCCCCGTTTTCGCCGAGGATGGCGTGAACTTCGCCGGAGTAGAACTCAACGCTTACATCGCGGAGGGCGGGAACGCCTGAATAAAATTTTGAAATGTTTGACAGCCGGATCGTCACGTCACCATGTGCCGGTGCGCCAGATAGACGAGGTTCGTTACTATGAACATTCACGACGAGGATTCCGCTTAGGACATCCACATCCGGCACTTGCCAAAAAGGTCGTGCCCCGGAGGCTATTTTGCCTCCGGGGCACGCACGATGCTACTTGGTGTTGACCGCTTTGGCTTGATCGTCCGCGGACAGCTGGGCCGACAAATAGATCTGACCTGGCAGATCCTTGCGGCACTGGACCGGGTGTGGCTTGCCAGTCACGGAATTTTCGAAGACAGGGCCCTTGAAGATGTCCTCTTCAGGCGGCTTGCCACCCGTCGCAGCTGCGACCGCCCATTGCACGGCCAGGCGAACGTTGTCGTTTTCGGTTGAGACGGTGAATAGCTTGAAGTCCGGGTTGTCCTGGTGGACGTCGGTCCAGAAGCAGCCCAGTGAATTGCCGTCAGATGTGGCAAGCGCCGGGATCGACCGACCGGATTGCTTGAACAGCGGAAGCGCACCGACCAGCGACGGCCCGAAATCGGAAACGATGACGTCGATCTTGTTATTCTTGGCGATTTCGGCGGTCAGAACTTTTTGCGTCAGCGCAGGATCCCAGTTCGTCACATCGAAGGGCTCGGGGTTGATGAACTTGTATTCGGGCCCAAGCACGGACTTCAGCCCCGCAAGCTCGTCGAGACCCTGGCTGTTGCCCGCAGGGCCGCTCAGGAACAGAAGGTTGCCGCCTTGAGGCAGCACGCTCTTGATCCAGTTGCCCCAGTTCTGGCCGTCGTTCTTGAAATCGGTACCAATGAACTTGGTGTAGTTCACGCCGGCCTTGCCCCCGGCTTCGACGCGGTAAGGTACAATGACCTTTCCCGACTTGTAGACGCTGGTTATCGCGGGCAGCATCGCCGGTCCGGCGTCAGGGAAGACAACGAGGGCATCGATGCCCTTGGCGGCCATCGCCTTGATGTCGGAAATCGACTTTTGGGTGTCGCCTTGGCCGTCAGCATATTCATACGTTCGTGATGCTGGGGCACTTGAGGGCTTCCTCCTTGCCGGAAGCGGTTGTCACTTGGCGCCAGCTGTTGCCGCCGTAGCCATCGAGCAAGGCTATCGTTGCTTTCTTGGGTCCGCACCATGAAGGCGTTTCGGCCTGGGCCAAATTGGAGCACCCAAGCGCCATGACCGTCGCCGCCGCGGCGAGCGCTAGTTTCTGTTTAGCCGAGAACTTCATTTTTTCCTCCCTTTAAGTTGGTTTGGTTTGCTTGATCACGTTTACGGTCCATCGGATGGAGTAAACGCCGATACCAAAACCCAAGGCCAAAGCCTGGATGATGGTCTGAGCCGAATACGGCACACCAACTGCGAGTGCGAATTGGCTCAACTGGTTCAGGAAGAACGCGGCGATGACGGTCGAAATCGGAAAACCACGACCACCAAGCAGCGACGTTCCGCCGAGAACGACAACAGCGACGGAAGGCAACAGCAGCGAATCGCCTTGGAATGCTGTGGGTTCACGGGTGATGCCGGCCACAAGCACGCCCGCCATGCAATAGAGGAGCTGGGCATAGACATAGGCCAAGAGTTGATGAAGCTGCACGCGAAGTCCCACGGCGCGGGTAGCCAATGGATTGGCGCCGATCGCTTCGAACCGTCTTCCGGCCACTGACTTTTTCAAGACGAATGAAACCACCAGCATCGTCGCCAGCGCGAAATAGACGCTGTTTGGAAGCCCGAGCGTCTGGCCGCCAGCGATTGCTGCCAACAAGGTGGTTGTTGTTTTGGGCACGCCGCCGGAAACAGCGAACACGGCCCCATATAGCAGAGCGTTCACACCGATAGTCGCGACAATGGCATTGAGCCTGAAGAGGCTGACCAGAATCCCATTCACCAGGCCGGCCAGGATCGCGCATGCCATCGCAATCAAGACGGCCGTGAGGAGCAGAGCGTTGTCTCCTTGCGGATAATGAGTCGATATGACGACGGCGAGCGAGACGCCTCCTGCCAACGAAAGGTCAAAACCTCCCTGTTGAACCACCAACAACTGCCCCAGGCCGACAATCGCAATTATGGCCGCGAAAGGTAGGCTTCCTGACAAGGCGCCCCAACTCACACTCGACGGTGCGAATAAAAGACACGCAAGGATCAGTGCGAGCGTGGAGATGACAACCGTCACAAAACTTCTTGCCCGCGGCACAGGAAACATGTGCTGTAGTTGTGGCAAGGCTATTGTTTGGTTCATCCGTTATTCCCCCACACTCCCGGCCCTACTACGGGAGAACCTTGGTAGAACTGAACATGTCGAAGGCGTCCGTGAATGATCGCACCGAGTTTTGGTAGGCGGAGAAGCCCATGTCCCGGCTCTTGGTCATATCGTTGAAATTCTCAATGACCCGCCCCAGGTCGGCATCACTGTGCCACCATGAAGCAACCGTATCGAGACGGTTGTTCTGAAGATTGCGCTTCGCGACGATCTTGTCCCAGACTGGTTCCATGCCGGCCATTTGTTGTTCCAAAGGCTGCGCGTGGCCGGGATATTCGGCAGCAACCACACCCAGATGTCCGGCAAGTTTCGGCCACATCCAGTTCCAGCGAAATACTTCACCATTGACGATGTTGAACGCGTTGTTTCGGGCAACGGGCTTCGTTGCGGCCCAGAGCAGGTGCTTGGCGATGATGCGCCCGTCGGTAATGTCCACGACGGCTTCGTACTGCTGCGGCGTACCTGGAAAGACGAAGGGGCGGCCCGTTTCCTTGCAGATCGCTGCATAGGCTCCGAGCGTGGCTGCCATGTTCATCTGGTTGCCGACCGCGTAGCCGATCAGCGTATGAGGGCGGTGAACAGACCAGCTGAAGCCCTGACGTTCCGCGGCCGCAAACACTTCGTCTTCTTGATCGTAGTAGAAGTTCTGATAGGGGAGGCGGGGCTGCTCCTCGCGGAATGGCGTCACCACTTTGGTTTTGGCGTAGGCCTCAAACGGGCCCATGTAATGCTTTGCGCCAGTTACCAGGGCAACATGCTTGATTTTCTTGCCTTCAACCGCATGCAACAGATTCCGCACCATGCCGGCATTCACGCGGCAGTTCTCGGCCTCCGTGGCCTGGCGCAACCAGGTAGTGATGAACACATGCGTGACATCCGCGCGCTTCAGCGCGATTTTCACGTCATCGCCAACTTGAAGGTCGACGGAAATGTGCTTTACGCCTTTTGGCAGGTCATGCTTGTGACGGGAAATACCGGTGACCGTCCAACCCTTGGTCACGATCAAATGCTCGGCCAGATGGCGACCAATAATGCCGGAAACACCTGCGATCAGCGCGTGGCGATCCATTAATTCAGCCCCTGTGTTGACTGCGTGACTTTGATTGGGGGCATTGAAATCTCCGCGGTGATTGGTTGTTGTGCTTTCATGTCTTGCATGGTCCGGATCAAAGCTTCACCAACTCGCCATCCCGCGCAGCCGATGTGATGATGGCTTCAAGAATGCTGATGTTGTTGACGAGTTCAGGTCGCGCGCTTTTCCGAGAAGGGCCGTGGCGTCGTTCATGGCCCATGCCGAGCACAAGCTTGTGCTTGGCACAGGCGTCGACGGCGATTTCGGCACCCTTCAAGGCCAACGGTTTTTCAGAAAAAATGTGCTTCTTTGCGGCAACGGCACGCTCGATTTGCTCGGCATGAAGCGAATGCGGCGTGGCAAGGATAATGGCCTCCACACCAGGGTGCTGGATCGCTTCCGGTTGGCTGCCGTAGTGCTTGAAGCCGTTGGCCGCGCCAAATTCTTCCCCTGCTGGATTGGGCTCCACGGCGCAAACGATCTCTATGTCGCCCTTTGCTTTCTGTAGCACGGCGGTCATCTTCTTGCCCCACCAGCCGAGGCCGATCATCGCGACTTTGAGGGGTCTGCTCTTATTCATCTCAAGATCTCAACCAGTGCAGGTTTTGATCTCGACCTTGGGGCCGACAGCGGGATCTGCCTTCACGGTTGGTCACTCCTCCTTGATGCGGTTCCTTTGCCCGGCGAAAGACCCAGTCGAGCTTTGACCGCTTATGCTTTTTGAGGTGCGGAGGCGTGCGTCACCCCACCCCAGGAAAACGCTAATCCGGGGTGCAGCCGGGCGACTATATTCCGAATTTTCCCATCACTGGGGAATTGCGTGCCCCAATCACACCGCTATCCTCATGCGGCTGAAACGCCGAGATGGGGCTAAGGCAATGACAATCGAACGAATGAGGGACATTCACGCCTTTGTTCACGTCGCCGAGGCAAAGAGCTTTACCGCGGCGGCGGAACGTATCGGTCTGTCGAGGTCGGCGGTGGGCAAAAGCATCGTGCGGCTCGAGGATAGGCTTGGCATACGCCTGTTGCAGCGCACGACGCGTAGTGTCTCCCTGACCAGCGAGGGAGCCGTTTTTCACGAACGCTGCATTCGCATCCTCGCAGACCTCGACGAGGCGGAGATGTCGATGTTGAGTCACTCGCAAGCGCCGCGTGGCCGCTTGCGCTTGGAGTTGCCGGTCTCGTTCGGTCGGTTACATGTACTGCCAATCGTGAATCAATTCATGAGCAAATGGCCCGAGATCTCCGTAAACGTCTCGTTCAGTGATCGATTTGTAGATCTTATAGACGAGGGTATCGACCTGGCCATCAAACTCGGCGGAAGCGACGACAGCCGGTTGATGACGCGATTGCTGGCGCCTCACCATCTAATCACCTGTGCCTCGCCGGCCTATCTGAAAACTCACGGAGTTCCGACGAATATCAATGAACTCGCCAGCCACAGTTGCCTCGCCTTTGTTCACGGCGGGCGCCCAGGCGATTGGCGTTTCAGCATTGACGGGCACATTCGCACCGTGGCCGTCAATGGTCGTTTCAGTTCAACGAACGCAGAGGCCTTGCGCGACGCCACTCTCGCTGGATACGGCATCGCTAAACTCGCTACCTTCTTGATCAGCGACGATCTTCGCTCCGCGCGCCTGCTGCCGGTTCTCAACGAGTATTCCACCGACGGCCCCGCTGTGCGCGCCGTGTATCCGTCGAGCCGCCATCTTTCACCAAAAGTCCGCTCTTTTATCGACGAACTACTCACTGCTTGGCGGCCTGAACCGCCCTGGGATCGGCCGTGACCATAAATGTCTGCTCCTGGCCCCACGGCGCTGAAAAAATTGGGCCAAGGCGACACTCCGACTTTTTCAACAGAATCGGTCGAAAGCGGAAGTGACGCTTTAAGAAAGCAGAAATTGATCGGCGCTTCTCGCACGTCAGCTCAGGGCCAGAAGCGGAAGTTCCCGGTCAAAAAAAACGAGTTTAGTATTGGTTGTCGGGGATGAAGCACCAAATTTCATTCCAAGTCGAATGACAAATGACCGGACCAGCAGTGGGATTCGGAATCTTCAAGATCGCCTCGTTCGGCACCTCTTTCCACTCGGTCAGTTCCCAACTGATTTCTTCGTAGACCAAATCGAAAGCGTGTTGCGCTTCGTTGGCAGGCTTGGGACCTAGATACTTGGTGTGTAGTTTGCCAACCCTAGCCCACCAACGGCCGTTGCGAATTTCCGCATCCGTCTCATGGCAGTCCTTCGCGCTACAGCATCCCAAATCCTGAATGACTGCCGATTTTAGGTTCGGATTCTGTAGTCCCTTGTACCACGAGTTCAAACTCTGGACGTTTGTTATCATGGGCCGCGCCGGGCTGCGTCAACAGCAAACCGAGCAAGATGCCGCAGCAAGGGAGAGTTGCTGCGACTACTTTGTGAATGCTGATTACGTTCATTGCCAGCCTCCACAAATTCGGCGTGTGGGCCGCGCGCTTTCCTACTGATACTCCACGAGCTCCATTAATGCCGCTAAGTTACCCGCCGGGCAGCAGCACTTGCGCCTCAACGATCTTCGGAAATTCAGGTGCAGTCGGAAAATTTATTCGCCTGGCCCGGGTACAAAACATCGCACCGTGAGGTCACCGTTCAAGTAATAGAACCACGCGACAGCCTCGCCGATGGGGTTGGGTTGATGCCTGACAGCACGTTCGTCCACCTCCAGCCATTGCCCGCGAAAAAGCACCCAGTATTTATTGTCGCGCATCTCATAGTCGACCGGATACCCGTCCGCGCCATCGCAGCAGGTGTTCCCGAGGCTGTCGCGCACCGTCTTGAACCATGCCGTCTGCTGGTCGCTTAGGCGATAGTAGTTCCACTGGCCCTTGTCCTCGGCACGTGCCCTGTAACAGCCATAGGCCGTCAGCGCGGCAGCGATAGCAACAAACAGGATGACACGCAGCGAAAAGGCCCGCGAGACCGCTATCGCCGGCGTTCTCATTGAAGTCTAACACTCCGCTCCGTTGTTGCTGGGGCTGTTGGTGACGCCCCCGCGCTGCCCTGGCGTTCAGCGTGCCGCGCCGAATCGAGCCTTAGGGCGCAGCGCTAATTGTGCCGCTTCTCGCGCAAACGACCTTGATCCGGTCTTTGTGATCCAGCTCACGCCCCGAGGACGTTTCAGCCAAATACGCCTGCGCGTGCATGAAGCAGGTGATCGGATTTCCGTCTTCGGTCGGGACACTCATTACGACTCTGGCATTCGAGCGGGTGCAATGCGCCAGATCAGGCGCGACCCCGACCGAGCAGATAAGGATTACAGCCGTTAGCACGTAACAATCCCTTCGAACTTGATGGGGAAAGAAGGCAGTCAACCCCCCAATTTAGGGGATGCTACCAATTCATTTTTGGTCGGGCTGTAACGGGGCTGTAACAATGGCAGGCAGGTGTCGCTCAGGCCCTTAAAAAGACGGTCCGTGGTTGCGGGAAGCAGTGGGGTATCGCGCGGGGCCTCATGCGGCGTCTGACCCGGCGACGAAGCCCGACGCATCGCCGCCAACATCGCCAAGCTGCCGGAGCAGCTGCGCAAGGAAAGCGCCCGCTGATGACCATTTCAGAAAAGAATAGAGGCCCTGGCGGATACGACAGGGTCTGGCGGATACGACAGGTTCGGGGCGGGCTGAGCCAGCGTTAATGTTCGTAACGAACGCTGAAGCGTTCCCAATCTAACGAGGAGAATGAACAATGTCACAAGGGCACTCACAGTCGAATAGTTGTCAGCCTCCGGCCCCTTGTTATCAACCCCACGAAGCCAATTGCCATCAGCAGCCGGAACCGTGCCAGTCTGAACATAACGACTGCGGACAACAGCACTGCGATAGCTTAAGCCTTAACATCGACGTTAGTCTCGATTTTGGGAGTGACTGTCATCACGGTTTGGGGTGACGGCTGCCACGTCGCACTACGGTCAATCTTGAATCGCTAGGAGTGTGTCATTGGACTTACCCCCGTCGCTCACAAGCGCCGGGGGTTTTTTCATGCCGAAGGTCCGCAATCAGCCAGGAATGTGTGACGCTAACGGCCACGACTGGACATAGGCACGCACACACTGCGCGCACTCAAGACGGTTTGAGCCCGCCGTCCCCTTTCTCATTGACGGCCGGCCGTTCCACGTTCGGGACCTTGTAACTGCCATCGGACACCGGCCACACCGGCAAATAGGTCCGCTGGTTGAGAGCGAATTGCCCTTGCGGGTCTCGCCGGTGGGCGCGCGCCACGGCGTCCTCCCACGCGCGATGTTGACTGCGTGCGCGGTATGCGTAATCGACGCTTCGCTATAGCCAACCAAAGGTCTAATGCTCGCGAAACGCGCGGGAAAAGCTGTCAGCCACTGGCCGTATCAGGTAGGTAACGAACGTCCGCTGCCCGGTTTCGATGAAGATATCAGCAGGCATTCCCGGCGTCGGACGAAAGTTCTCGACCTTATGGCGCAGGTCATGGTCGTCAAGACGCACTCGGACGATGAACGAGTTCTCGCCTTACGGCCTCCTGTTCGCCAGTCCGGCGGGCTCCCTGATCGACGACCGTGTCTGCCGAAACGTATATGACTTTGCCTTCAATCATCGGCGTCAAACGTTGATTGAGCGCTGTGAGCCTAATGAGCGCACTCTGTCCTTCTCTGACGTGCGTTATTTCGTTGGGATTCACCCGCGCTTCAATTACCAACTCGTCGTTGACTGGAAGCAGCTCGAGGATGGTTCCACCAGGAGCAACAACGCCGCCGGTCGTGTATTGGTTGAGTTTGACCACAATCCCGCGCACTGGCGCGCGTACTTCGGTCCTCTGCACAACGTCTCGGGCAGCCAAAATCTGCTCCCGCAAATCATCCAGTTCAGTTTCCGTTCCCCGCAAGTCCTCGCTCGCCTTTTCCACTGCTGCCAATCGCAGTTGGGCGATTTGCTGTTCTGCTCGAGCAATCCGCTCCGTTGCATCACCGCTGTGTCCAAGCAGGTCGCCGAGTTCACCTGCCAGACCGACTTCTGAACGTTGCAGTGCGAGAATTTCGGATTTCCTTATCAGTTGATGTTCGATTAGAGGACTTTTGGCCTTCAATTCCTCATCAAAAAGTGCATATCTCTCTCGGTTCGCGCTCATTTGTGCTTCATAGCCGCGGACACTCTGCTTCAACGCAGCGATCTCCTTCCTTAGCACTTCCTCTTGATTAGCCAGCCTTTGTCGCCGCGCTATCAGTTCGGCTTCCTGCGCCTCAACGATGGACTGCACCTCCGGATCGCCCTTTTCCGCAACCAGTGCTATTGGCAACTGCAATCGGTCCGACGCATTGATCTCGGCGCGAAGCCGCGCCGCAGTCGCTAAAAGCCGATATTGACGCGTTACGAGACGTCGAAGTTTGGATTGTGCGGCGGTATCGTCAAGGCGCAGCAAAGGCTGATTGGCCTCAACGACATCGCCTTCCTTGACGAGAAGTTGCCGAATGATTCCACCTTCCAGGTGCTGCACCTGCTTGTTCTGCCCGGTGGCAACGAAGGAGCCCGACGCAACAACAGCGCTGGCCAACGGTGCGACCGCTGGCCCATACGCCGAAACCGCATGCCCATATCAATAATATCAAGACACCAAGCGCGATAGGTCCGCGGGCGCTATGATAAACATCCTGATGCCAAGTATGGATAGCGGGACAGCCCTGTATCATTGCGCTACTTCTTTGTTTACGGCGCCTTGGCGTACTTGCGGTTGCGAGGTCGAAGTGTCTTCATTACTTGGCGCAAGCGCGCGGGGGTTGGAAGGCCGAACCAAGCGGACAAGAACTTCGCTCGGCGGCCCAAACGCTTCTACTCGGCCATTTCGCAGGACGAGCAATTTGTCCATGGCATTCAATACAGCGGGCCGTTGCGTAATGACGACGACGGTGACTCGCTTCTCTTTGGCGCGCAAAAGCGTTTCGGTGAGCGCCTGTTCGCCGGCAAATCTAAGTTTGAGTTGGGCTCGTCGAGAACCACTAGCGCCGGGTCCGCGAAAAACGCCCTTGCCAGTGCAATTCTCTGCTTCTGTCCTCCCGATAGCGGCGCACCGCTGCGCTCCAAGACTGTTTCGTAGCCGTTCGGCAACTGGGTAATCATATTGTGAACGTCTGTGAGCACTGCTGCCTCGTAGATCTTTTCGTCAGGCAGATCCGCGCGCATGCGGCAGACGTTATCCTTGATCGTGCCAGGGAATAGTTCGACTTCCTGTGGCAAATAGCCGGTAAATTCGCCAAATTGTCTGCGGTCCCAATTCCGAAGTTCGGTGCCGTCTAGCCTTACTTTGCCCGCCGTCGGATAAAGGCATCCCACCAAAATACGGGCGAGCGTGGATTTGCCGGACCCCGACGGTCCCACAATCGCCAACAACTCTCCGGATTGCAGCTCGAAGCCTACACCATTGAGGACCGCCTCCTTAGATCCGGGCGGAAGATACAACAGGCGATCGACCGATAGGTGGCCAGCAGGCTTCGGCAACAACAAATGCGCCTGCTCATGCTTTAAACCATCGACCGTGGCGCAGACGCGCGCGTAGGCAGAACGCGTTTGAATAAGATTACGCCAGCCTTCAATCATGACTTCAAAGGGCTGAAGCGCTCGGCCCGCGATGATAGAGGCGGCAATCATCATGCCGCCGGTCACACTGCTGTGTAAGGCGAGATACGCCCCGACGCCGAGTATAAGGATCTGGGTCACGAGCCGCGCGAACTTTGATGTACCGCTGATCCAGAAATTTCGGTCTAGTGCGCCGCTTTGAAATCTCAGCGCACGCGCTTGGTCACGGCCCCAATGTAAAATGCTTTCATTGAGCATTCCCATCGCATTTATTACTTGGGAATTGCGTGACAGCGCTTCCGCTTGAGCGTCCGCCCTCGATGTATGTAAATTCGCGTTTCCCAACGGCCCTGACGTCGCTCTCTGATTCACGAGCGCGATCGTTATGAGAACCAGTCCGGACACGAGACTGATAAAGCCAAGAGCCGGATGAATAAGAAAGACGGCGGCGAAATAGATCGGTGCCAGCGGGACATCGAATAAGAGCAGCATGATAGGACTTGAAATGAAGCCCTTAACGTGATGCAGGCTGCGGAGGGCCTGAAGGTTCGCGCTGTCGGCGATCTTCGCGGAGGTGACGATGCTGGCCAGAACCGGGCCTCCAAGTGTTGTCTCAAAGCTGGTAGCCAACCGACCAAGAACTTGTCGTCGAATGATGTCGAGTATGGACAGAACTGCGATGAAGCCTAACGCTACGATGGTCAGCATCAACAACGTATCGAGACTATGGCTGGTCAACACGCGGTCCGAAAGCTGAAACAAATAAAGCGGCATCGTCAGCATCATCAAATTGACGAATACCGAGAACACGGCGACCGCTATCAATGTACGGCGCGCGACTGATCGCCACGCCGCCAATGGGTCGCCCGGCAGGCTGTGAATGTTAGTGGTGTTGGTTCTTTGCAACTGAGGCCAACCAGCGTCGGTGGCCGTGGCTGATTTTGGAGTGCGCTCGCTTGTGGATTCGTTCGGCGCGCTGCTCACTGCAGAAAGCCTTGGCGCGTTGCCGGTCGCAGCCGCCATCGATTGAATACTTGGCCGATTTGGGTCCCTTGTCGGCGCCATTGCGTCGGACATTATTCCTCTTTCGCCGAAGCGCTAGTGGCTGTGGCCGCGTACGCTTAACTCATCAATGGCGTTAGAGACTTGAGTGAGCGACACATCATGATGCTCCGGCGCAGGCGGTTCCGAGGCATGACTTGCGTTTGGTGAGTCCACCGGCGAGACCGACCCGGCGTCGTGCGTGTTCGTCACGGTACTCGTCGTTGCAGTAATGCCGTTGACGGCACTCGACGAAACACCGGTGTTCAGCGCTACGTGATAGTCGGTGTAGCTGGTCCCGCTGAAGAGGGCGTCGCCCTCAGGAACCGGTTGACCAGGGAAGTCGACCGAATGCCCTGGTGTTAGGTCAGTTGCTTCTCCAACAATACCAACATGAGGGGCATCAGATACGGCGCTGACCATCGACAGGTTTGTATTCGAGCCACTCTCATGTGAAATTGACAATCCGGAAGCACTTACCTTTTCAAGAGCCGCGCCAGCAGTGCTGCCAAGGTCGTTGCTAAGGCCCGATGTCGCAACAACGCTGCTAGGCTCGGATATCGGGTCGCTCAGATGCCCAACGTCGAGCAAACCTTTGCCGCCAAGCAAACTGTCCGCGCTTTTGGATGCCTCGGAGTCCAGCAGATTTGTGCTCAGGCTGCTCTCAGGCGAAACGGCCGATGTGACAGTGGCGACGACGCTGCTAGTTTCGGATGTGACATCGTTCAGATGTCCAACATCGAGTAAACCTTTGCCGCCTAGCAAGCTGTCCGTGTTTTTGGATGCCTCGGAGTCCAGAAGGTTTGTAATCAAGGCACTCTCAGGCGAAACGGCCGATGTGGCAGTGGCGACAAGGCTGCTAGTTTCGGATGTCACATCGTTCAGATGTCCAACATCGAGCAAACCTTGGCCGCCAAGCAAGCTGTCCGTGCTTTTGGATGCCTCGGAGTCCAGTAGATTTGTACTCAAGGCACTCTCGAGCGACAATGTGGCTTCACTAACCCTTTCAATGGCGATCCCGTCGCCGCCAGGGCCCAATGTCACACCAACGCTTGATGTCACATCGTTCAAATGTCCAACATCGAGCAGGCCTTTGCCGCTAAGCAAGCTATCCACCTCTTCGGACGCCCCGACGCCCACCAGCGGCAAGCCTTCTGCAACGGGAATGGCGGCAGTTGACACAATATCAGCTACTAACTGCGAAGGATTGCTATCCAGTGCCGCGTTGAGATCATTTGCTACGAAACCACCAGCGGCATTCACGTGTAAATCGAAGCCGAGCACATCCTTAAGGCTAGCCACGGTATCAAGCCCAACAGTCAACAGGATATCCGGCGCCGCCTTTGTGATGGTCGAAATGACATCAGACGTTATGTGAGCGAGACCAAGCTCACTTCCAACTAAAGTGTCGATCGGCCCGCCGCCGGTTGACGCTCCGACAGCTATCTCATGGGGCAAGCTATTCGGAATTTCGCCGGATAACAGACCTTGTCCGAGCGAACCAATTTGCACGAGACTTGGCGAACCAATTTGCACGCTAATAGGCTCACCGCCGGCAGGTAATTCGATGTATGGACCTCCGCCGGATGACTGGGACAAGTCATCCGGAATTCCTCCAGACGATGTTAGGTTATGTGAAACGTCCGGAATTTCCGCCGATGACAAAGTTAGCTCGGATGAGCCGCTAGGAGTTCCTTCGTCCAGATTATCGACGTTCTGCAATTTTGAAGTGCCGTCCGAGGTGGCATTTGTGTCGCTTGGCCCGCTTCCGCCTCCACCACCACCGCCGGTCGGGGCGCTCGCTGGATCGGTGTCGCGGGCTACGGCGAGCGTGGGACTTTTATCATGCTGCGGATCCCCGTCGTGCACTGCCCACCGCACAGCACCGACCAGCCGCGAAGCGTCTGTATTGTCTTCTTGACTACCATCAGAAGCGATGGTCGCGGCAGCAACAGCTGGATCGTGATCGGGCGTTGCGGCTTGCTGATCCTTGTCATGATAGGCACTTGGATCACTTTGATCGTCGGCGGGAGTAAGGGCGTGCCCATTTTTTGCGAAAAAGGATTCCGCCGTTACAATCGGCGCTATGACAAACGACCAAGTCAGGAAACTCCAGAGACCTCTTTGCCTTTCGGGTGCTCTGGGTGGGGCTCGCGAACCAGCCAGCTCGTAAACTTCGTCGCTACGTTTCAGACCCCGCGTCTGAGGCAAAGGCGCGGCGGTTTGTTGAATGCCCATTGAGGCACCACACAATCGTGGTCGCGGCAGCAACAATCATAGAAACGTGAAAAGTCGCAGAAAGTTTCCATAAAGAAACTCAAAAATCTCCCTCTCACGAAAATCGCCAAGATAGTCAAGCGCTTAATGACTGTCGTTTGTCTCTGTTTGCTCGAGATGTTCATGCCTAAAATGTCAAGGCCCAAGGAGATTCTTCCTAACGCCCGTCGACCCTTTCCGGAACTAATAAGCATTGTTGAAGTTCAAAATGGTGAGGATATTGGGTGGCTTTCAATGTTCGAAACACTTCATGCTACCCTGCTGACGCGGTGCGCGCTGGTCGCGGAGCGCGCGGAGGGCGTGGCTTTTTTTCGAGTAGCTAAAGATTTGTACGGATTGGCAAGCATAAATTACGTCTGCATCAATATTTCGGTGAGCGGCCGGGCGAAATATTTTACGCATTGTGTCTATTCCGACAGCTGCGTGAAGCAATTTGCCAGCAATGACGCAATTCCGTTTGAAATGAAGAGTGATAATAAACTTGGCTCCGGAAACATCGATGTGCTCGCAAAAAGCGCAGTTGAGCGGTCTCCCCACATCGTTTTAGCACTCAACAAGCGGCGTAGCGAAACTGCTTTTTTTGGAATTAATTCAGTCGAACCCCTGCAACGGTCAGGGCAGTACGATGCGCTGCTGCGAGAGTGTCGAATTCTCGCCAATTATTTTCACGGGCATGTTCTCAGGATGAATGGCTACGATACCAATCAAGAGATTCTTATATCGGCTCGAGAACTCGATTGTTTGAAATGGACGGCTGCCGGCAAGACTGCTCTGGAGGCCAGTATCATTTTGGGGATCAGCGAGCGAACAGTAAGGTTTCATTTGAATGCGGCGCGGGAAAAGTTGGACTGCGTGACGACAACCCAAGCCGTTGCCAAAGCGATCGCAAATCAACTGATCGACGTCTGACGGCAACGGAAAGCAACAACGTTGCGAGCCGCGAAGGCTGTTCAGGAACTATGGAAATCCAGGACTGGGACATCGAAAAGATCGGTCGCAATCGTCAATTGATCGAGGGCGTGGTCCAAATTGCCGGGAACTTCGACGGCTACCATCGCCGCTAAAGCAAGATCGCCGCCGTCGCCGAGCTGATGAGCTCCGGCGGTATCTATCGGCGAGATTTGACTAGCAGGCAAGGTCTCGCCAAAGATCCAAACGGTCTCACTAATCGACGCAGATGCGCCAATCTCATCCCCATTTACCGGGACGGCAATCTGAACGCCATTTTCCTGCGCGCCTGACTCTTGCCCGCCGTTGTCGGGGGCTAGTGAAGCGTTCTGATCAGTGTCTGCCATGCGAGCCCAAGCCCAAACTGCTGTCCAAGGGAGCCACTACCAACCTTGTACAACACTTTTGGTTCCGGAGCAAAACGTTAGGTAGCTGTCAGATCCGCCAGTTTCGGCGGCTGGGGTGGCGAACCGATCATTAGGCTCTAGCTGACTTTGCGTGTGTGCCAATGACCGAGCCAGCTTCGAATCGCGCCGGTCCTCAGGCAGGAAGGGCGTGATTATTTGGGTTCGGCGACGCATACCTGCCCGCCACGCGCCGTTTTGAGGCCTCGCGCGCTCGACGCGTAAGTGGCTACATCGGGCTATGCCGCACCACCTTCTCGACGCTCGTCTCATCCACCGTGACCTTCGACAAATGCTCTTCAGCCGCGACATGGGCCTTCGTCATCTGAGCGAGCTGCTTCTGCATCCGTTCAAGGACAAGGCGCGCCCCCTGATAGCCGCGCTACATCATCGTCTTGCTCGTATTTTGCTATGAGTTGGCGTTGCCGAGCGATGCGGCTTTGCTGTTCCTCCATGTGCTTTCTGGCTAGATCGACAAGTTGTTTGGCCGTTACAGCGGGATCGTCCATGACAGTGCCCCTGAAATGGAATTGTTCGTCGTTGCTGCTTTGCCGCTCTTCCCTTACCACGACGTGAGGCCCGGATATGTTGCGTGCACGTCACGGGCATGTGGCAACATTGTAGTTAGCGCAGCACCCAAGTTGCGTCTCCCCCAGCGAAGTGTGCCTTGAGCGTCAGCCTATTCTACCGGCATGGGGAACGTAACAGCTTCTGGTGGGGAAGGTAGCGTGTCAGCGGCAAAAGAATACTATGAATGCGCGGACGAGCATTTCGGTTGGGCGGAGACCGCCAGGACCGAACGCGAGCGAGCGACGTTCGCTGGCTATAAAACCACCATCTGATCCTACAACGTGTATGCGGTATCCGGGCACAGTGCTCCCCCAGCGCTCAGATTTGGACCGAACGCGTCAACTTGGGCGGTCTTTGTTTGTCAGGCAGGCCAACGCCAAGCTGCGCTCCGCTTCATCGGCACGGACTATGTGTTCTGATGCGATGCGCAGCAGAGCTTTGACGACTTCTGGATCACGGGTAGTCTCCGCAAGATTGGTGAGCGCAGTCGCCTGACGGCGATGATAATTTGGACTTATTGATTGCCCCGTCCCCAGACCGAATTACCAAGTGCCAAGTGCTTACCGTGACGAATTGTTGCCGGTGAATGAGGCCGATTTCTCCTCGGGCGGCGGGTTCACCCCCATCAACAGCACAAGCATTTCCCGTGGCAACTCTTGCGGAACTTTATAGCGGCCCCTCAGCTCTTGACCGATAGCAATGCGCACGGCGGACCGCGCCGTTTCTTTTGTATAGGGCAACCCATCCAACTCATAGCTTGATCGAGGGTGGTGATCTGTCATCGGCGCCATCGCTACTTGCACCCCTCCTGAGGCTAAGGCGATGCGCGGACGGTTGTTCCCGCGAAAAAGCTGGGCCAGTCTGTCTATTCCGCAGGGCTGTCGCCGCATAACGCTAGCGCTCACACCAGATCGAACCGATGACTGGCGGATTAGGCAACGTGCCTTGAGCTAGAGGAACGTCCGGCGTTTTTCGTCCGTTGTGAGCAAATGAGCGAACGGGCGGAGGTGAGCCGGAAAAAGGTGACTGAATGCCAACTGCTCGCTCTGGCAGCTTCTGATGCGGCAATTCGGCAGATTTATTTGGACCTCGCTCAGCAATGGCGCGAACTGGCCGAACACACCGAGCAACTCGCGGCGATGCAAAGCCGAAGTCGTTAGTCCAGCGCCGCTGAAAATGGGGCCCTCTTCCTGGCTGATTTCAGGAACGCACCGGCCACACCCGACCTCCAAAAAGGGCTAAAGCCCCGGCTCCGTCGTATGACCTCAGCGGGCTTTGTATAGGCGTGGCAAATTGCTGGCGACTATTCGTTCTTGAACTCTTTGACCGTCATTGTGTGCAGCGTAGTAACTCCATGCACACCATGTTGGCTTAGTTCTATGATCTTCTCGGCGATGAGCCTTGTGGCTGCATCGTCTATGACTTTCAGTCCCAAAGTGTTGCACAATTCCAACGCGAGCGACATTTCGCGGATCGTCTCGGGATCAAACGCGTGACCTGAAAGGAATGGGCGGATCGGCACTGTCAGCCCGGCAAGATTGAGTGCATGTTAAGAGTATTAACATCGAAAACTGCGGGTGCAACGAAATAACTGTTCGCCTAAACACATAATTTCTTTGGGAATAGGTGGCGCTAGATAAGTTTGCGCAATGGCTGATAGAAATCCTAGGCGATGCAAGCCGCCTCTAACCACCGACTTCAGAAATACCCAAAGCCGACAGCAAGGTAGCACCGACTTTAGTCGCACTTCTCACGGAACGATAAGGTCCTTGATTGCCATCTTGCAGAGATGCATCACCCACGCCTGTGCGGGCTCCTTCGATGATACGCTGGGCGATGGTTTGGTTTATGGGATCGTCGCGGTCGCTGATACGCAGAGCTTGCAAGGCATCTTCATGAGCCTCCGCCAGCCGCTCTATGTCGTGTTGATTGAAGGACAAATTCTGTATCAGACGGTGAATAGGCATGACGCGTTCGGACCCTATGGCTCACTGCTGGCTATGTGATTACGCAGGTAGCCGATCCCGGTACTAGAACTCCAAGTAAAAAGGCGGAAGAGAGACGCTTTAAGATGTATTGCTTTGTGCTTGGGTCGGGTCACGTTAGCCGGTTTCATCCGGCAAGCGAAACTACGATCACTTGCAGTCTCTGGCATTTGCTGAACGGAGATACCATTATTCCCGGTAACGGACCTTGCCATAATCTTTCAGTTCCCTTCACCAGACCCGCCACCAAAATGACGAATGGTTCTGCTGAAACATTATAAGGGCGAGTTTGTGCAGCGTAGGAGTAAACGCGATGAGCGCCGTCCTGGATACCAGGCAACAGGTTCTCGACGCAGCAATCACCGGCGTTTTCCGTGTTGCCGAAGCAATTCTTGCTACCCCCGCCGAGAAACGAACCAAAGCTCTAGACGCGGCAGCCAACAGCTACCGCCAGACAGCCCAAGATTTGGATTATGATGAAGCCGAAATCCAGGAATTGCTCGACGTAATCATGTTTCGCTTGCGGACAGAAGTGGCTGCACGAGAGTTGGTGCAACGGAAAAGCGAGCGCCACGATGAGGACGCCCATCGTTCGGGCCAGGATCCGCTCCTCAAAAACAATAAAAATTTCACCCCCGCGCGATAATTCTTGAAGTATCAGGTCCAAACATGGCTGATCACTCCGACGAAGTCAGTCAGTTACATTCAACTGACCGCCGCCATCGTATCCGCCTATGGTAGCAACAACACCGTATCCAGCGGAAAATTCCGGCCCTGATCAGCCAAGTGTATTCGGAAATTGTTGCGCGTCTCCCATGGCGCGGCTGCCGCCGATGCCGTAAACCTGAAAAACAGACTTCGCTATATCCAGACCGATTGTCGTGATGGCTTCCATGACTTGGCTCCTCCAAATCGTGGGAGCCTTAACAGCACCCACATCCAAGGCACTCGCGTGCCGGTGGAGGAGCCGTCCACAGCATCAACAAGAGACATGAGGGTGATGCGACCCAGTGCGGCACTCTGGCATGGCCCTACTTAGGAGCATGCGCTCTACCCCATCATCGGTGTCCCAGTTACGCCTCTAAAAAAAGGGGGCAAGCGGCGACCGAACCAAATAGCAGCAAACAGAAGCCTATAAGCAGGGCGATGTGGGCGCCGCGAGGAAAGATCTCCATGACGCTCACTCCGCCGCCTGCAAAGCCGGCTGCATCTTGGCCGGCCGCGGCGCGCCGATGCGCAGCCGCCGGTCGGACAGCGATAGACCGCCGCCGACAAACATGATCACCGCGCCGAGCCAGATCAGCAACACCAGCGGCTTGAAATAGAGCCGCACCGGAACGGTGCCGTCAGGATCGGGATCGCCCAGCGAAAGGTAAAGCTGGCTGACGCCGCGTCGCATCAGCGCCGCCTCGGTGGTCGCCATGTTGCGCGCCGGAAACATGCGGCGGCTCGGCTCCATGACGCCGAGCAGGTCGCCGTTGGTGCGGCGCACGGTGAAGCGGCCGACAACGTCGCGATAATTCGGGCCCTGCTGGTTGAACAGGCCGTCGAAGGTCAAGCCGGTAATGCGCGATGTCGATGCTCTCGCCGAGCTTGAGCGCGGCGATCCGCTCGGCGCCCCAGGCGCTGACGACGACGATGCCAAGGAGCGTGACGCCGATACCGAAATGAGCGATCGCGGTGCCCCAGGCCGAACGCGGCAAACCGGCGGCGCGGCGGAGCGCGGCGCCAAGCGGCACGCGCAGGATCATGGTGCGCTCGGCGAGATCGACCAAAGCGCCGGCCATGACGAACAGCGCAAGCCCGACGCCAAACGGCGCCAGCACCGGGCCGCCGTGTTGCAGGGCAAAGGCGGCGGCGATCGCCACAGCGGCAATGAAAACCGCGGCCGTCAGGCGCTGCGCGGCGCCGAGCAGATCGCCGCGTTTCCAGCCGAGCAGCGGCCCGAACGGCATGGCCAGCAACAACGGCACGAACAGCGGGCCGAACGTGGCGTTGAAGAACGGCGGCCCGACCGAAATCTTGGCGCCGGTCAGCGCCTCCAGCGCCAGCGGATAAAGCGTGCCGACGAACACCGTGGCGCAGGCGCAGGTCAGGAACAGATTGTTGAGGACCAGCGCGCCCTCGCGCGAGATCGGCGCGAACAGGCCACCCTGCTTGAGGAGCGGCGCGCGCCACGCATAAAGCGCCAGCGCGCCGCCAATGAAAGCCGACGAGAATCGCGAGAATGAAAATGCCGCGCCGCGGATCGGTGGCGAAGGCATGCACCGAGGTGAGCACGCCCGATCGCACCAGGAAGGTGCCGATCAGCGACAGCGAGAAGGCGAGGATCGCGAGCAGGATGGTCCAGACCTTGAGCGCGCCGCGCTTCTCCATCACCACGGCGGAATGCAACAGCGCGGTGCCGGCGAGCCACGGCATCAACGAAGCATTTTCCACTGGATCCCAGAACCAATAGCCGCCCCAGCCGAGCTCGTAATAGGCCCAGTACGAGCCGCCGGCGATGCCGAGCGTGAGGCACATCCAGGCGCCGAGCACCCACGGCCGCACCCAGCGCGCCCAGGCGGCATCGATGCGGCCTTCGAGCAACGCCGCAATCGCGAACGAAAACGCGATCGAGAAGCCGACATAGCCGAGATAAAGCAGCGGCGGATGGAAGGCGAGACCCGGATCTTGCAGGATCGGATTGAGATCGCGGCCCTCGAACGGCGCATCGGCAATGCGCAGGAACGGATTCGAGGTGGTGAGAATGAAAAGCTGGAAGGCGGCCGCGATCCAGGCCTGCACCGCGAGCGCGTTGGCGCTGAAGCTTCGCCGGCAGATTGCCGCCGAACGCCGCGACCAGCGCGCCGAACAAGGCCAGGATGAACACCCACAGCATCATGGAGCCTTCGTGGTTGCCCCAGACGCTGGTCAGGCGATACATCAACGGCATCGCCGAATTCGAATTCTCGTAGACGTTGAGCACCGAGAAATCGGAAGTGACGTAGCAAGCGGCGAGCGCGCCGAACGACAAGGCGACAAAAACGAATTGCGCGAGCGCCGCCGGCGCCGCCACGCTCAGCAGCGTCGGATCGTCGATGCGCGCGCCGACAATCGGCATCGAGGCTTGGATCAGCGCCAGCCCGAGCGCCAGCATCAGCGCGTAATGGCCGAGTTCGGCGATCACTTGCCTGCCTCCCCGACCGGCATCGCCGCCCGCTGGCCATAAGCGTCTTTCCAATGCCCGGACTTTTTCAACGCGTCGGCGACCTCCTTCGGCATGTAGGTCTCGTCGTGCTTGGCGAGGATCGTGTCGGCAGTGAACACGCCGGGACCGTCGAGCGCGCCTTCGGCGACGACGCCCTGCCCTTCCCGGAACAGATCGGGCAGCACGCCTTGATAGGCGACCGCGATCTCGCGGTTGCCGTCGGTGACGTCGAAACGGATTTTCAGATTGTCGCCGCGCACCAGGCTTCCAGCTTTCACCAAGCCGCCGAGCCTGATGCGGGTTCCGGGCGCGATGTGCTTCTCCGCCACATCGCTCGGCGAATTGAAGAACACGATGGAATCGCGAAACGCGTTGAGCATCAGCGCCACCGCGATCGCGAGCACGCCGAGCGCGCCGCCGATCAGGATGAGTCGTCGCTGCTTGCGAGTCATGGCTGGCGTGTTCCCGGCATGGTCTCGCCGTCGCTGTAGCGCTCGTCCGTCCGCTCGCCTTGCAGAGCGTTTCTCGCAATTAAAACTCAACTATCACGCGATCAGTCGGAGCATGCCACTCGGCGGCGAGCACGCGTTCTTTGAACGGGAGCTCCAATCTTTGCCAGACATCGACGAGCGCTTCGGCAAGCGTATCGATGAGCCCATCGTCGTGATAGGGGCTCGGCGTGATGCGCAGCCGCTCGGCGCCTTTCGGCACCGTCGGATAGTTGATCGGCTGGATGTAGATGCCGTGGTCGGCAAGCAGCAGATCGCTCGCCTCTTTGCAGCGCTCGGGATCGCCGACGAAGACCGGCACGATGTGCGTGGGGCTGGTCATCACCGGCAGCGCCGCGGCCGTGAGCACCGCCTTGGTGCGCGCCGCCCGGTCCTGATGGCGGTCGCGCTCCCACTGCGAGGTTTTCAGATGGCGGATCGCGGCGGTCGCCGCGGCCGCGACCGACGGCGGCAGCGCGGTGGTGAAGATGAATCCCGGCGCATAGGAGCGCACAGCTGTCGATCAGCGCCCGCGAGCCGGCGATGTAGCCGCCGAGGCAGCCGAACGCCTTGGCGAGCGTGCCCTCGATCACGTCGATGCGGCCCGCGGCGCCGTCGCGCTCGCTGATGCCGCCGCCGCGCGGGCCGTACATGCCGACCGCGTGCACCTCGTCGATATAGGTCATGGCGCCATAGCGCTCGGCGAGATCGCAGATGCGGTTCACCGGCGCGACATCGCCGTCCATGGAATAAAGGCTTTCGAACACGATCAGCTTGGGACGGCTCCGGATCGGCCGCCGCCAACAGCTCTTCGAGATGCGCCATGTCGTTGTGGCGGAAAATCTGCTTCTCGCAATTGCGCCTGGCGCACGCCCTCGATCATCGAATTGTGGTTGAGCGCGTCGGACAGGATCAGGCAGTTCGGCATCAGCTTGGCGAGCGTGGCGATGCCGGTCTGATTGGAGATGTAGCCGGAGGTGAAAACCAGCGCCGCTTCCTTGCGGTGCAGGTCGGCGAGCTCGCGCTCGAGCTCGACCAGCGGATGATTGTTGCCGGCGATGTTGCGGGTGCCGCCGGCGCCGGTTCCCATCCGCGTCGCCGTCTCGACCATGGCGCCGATCACTTTGGGGTGCTGGCCCATGCCGAGATAGTCGTTCGAGCACCAGATCACGACGTTCTTCGGCCCTTGCGGCGAATGCCAGATGGCGTGCGGAAAGCGGCCGGCGATCCGCTCCAGATCGGCAAACACCCGGTAACGGCGCTCGCTGCTGCAACCGCGCAAGCGCGTCGGTAAAAAAGTCGTCATAGTTCATGGCCCACCCCCAGGAAATCGTCGCGGCATCGAGCAGCTACCGCGACGGCAATTAGTCCTAGCGACTCCCCGATCAGCTGAATCGCGAGTCGCCATCACGCCCTTCCGCTCCTTCATGACGTCCTTGCGCCATGAGTTCGCGCAACACGTCGGCGATCCGATCGCCTGAAGTGTCGGTGTCGAAGGCACGGACGAATTTGCCCCGAGGATCCATGACGTAAAGGTAAGTACTGTGGTCCATGACGTAGTCGTTGGCGCCGGGTCCAGTCGGGTGACGCACATAGTAGGCCCCATATTCTTGCGCGGCCGCTGCGATTTGCTGCTGAAGTGCCGGTGAGGCCGACGATCCGCGGATCGAACGACTGGGTGTATTGCTGCATCACCTTCGGCGTGTCGCGCTGCGGATCGACCGTGATGAAGAGCGGTTGAACTTGGGCGGCATCTGGGCCGAGCTTCTTAAGCGCCGTGGCGACCTCGAGCAGCGTCGTCGGGCAGCTATTTGGACAGAAGGTATACCCGAAATAAACCAGCAGCCATTTGCCGCGATAGGTCTGATCGGTCACTGTCGTGCCGTCGGGCGTCGAGAGCGTGAACGGGCCGCCGATCGTCACGGCCGACGTGGCGGCCCGCGCGGGCGGCTCGCTCATAATGAGCGCGGACGCGAACAAGCCGACTGAAGAGGATCAGCAGACCAAGAGCGGAAGGGTGAACCAGTTCATGCCGGCGATTCATGCCGTCTCTCCGGAACAGCGCTTTGAGGTCCTGAGCCTTCTGTCGGCTGCCGCGCTCCGCAAATGCGGGTTCGTTTCGTCGAAGGACGGGACGCTGCATCCTAAACAGACCCCGTACACGCTGCGCGACTTGCTGTCGCCGACTTGCACCGGCATTTTGAAATTATCTCTGCCATTCCTGTTCGCGAACTCGATGCTATGCGAATGGCTTCGAGCTGTTCAATTCAGTCTTGCTGATAATCCCGCCACATTCGCTTATCTCCAGCAAATTCCGATACGGCGCCCGCTGTTCTCCAGTACACAGTCGGATTTCTCGCATTCCCGCGCCAAATATTCAGAAATCTAAGCATTTCCAGCAAGCTCGATCACGGAGGCAACGTTGTGCGCTGCAAAACGGTCGCCCTAATGAAAATTCTTTGACCACTATAATTCGAGGTTATTTTGAGAGTGTCAGTGCATCGATTATTTTATTTTGAGAGTACTTCAGTGCGATTGAAATTCGGCTGTAGAACTGAATTCGAAGATGATAAGGCCGGGGCGCGCCGCGGCCCGGTCCGGGAGGTTACCGATGACCGTCAAGGCGATACTCGATAGCAAGGGTACTGACGTCGCCACCATCGAACCGAGCGCTGATCTTGCGTCCGCCGTCAAGCTGTTGGCGAAACGTCGCATTGGCGCGTTGGTCGTTATCGACTCCGACCAGCAGATCGCGGGCATCATCTCCGAGCGGGACGTCATACGCGAACTGGCTGGGCGCGGCGCAGCGGCACTGGAGCAGCCGGTCGGACAAGTGATGACACGTAAAGTGGTCACCTGCAATCGAGCGGAAACGATGAGCAGCATAATGGAGCTGATGACCGCCGGTAAGTTTCGACACCTGCCGGTCGTGGAGGAGGGCCAGCTGGTCGGCATCGTCTCGATCGGCGACGCCGTGAGACACCGCGTGCAGGAAATCGAATTCGAATCCGCAACCTTGCGCGACTACATCCGCACCGCATAGGGCGAATTCATTGTCGCAGAACTAGCTGATTCACGACGTGCCCCGATCTCCGCGGCGAGCATGAGTTGGGACTTGTGCGACTGCTCGCACTTGAGCGTTTTGAGCAGAATCTGACCGAGCTCCAAGAAATCGGCCTTTCGCGGCGAGGTCGGACGCCAGGCCAGCCCAATGTTGCGTCGCGGCTGCGGCTCGACAAAGCGCAGGAGCTTCACGCGCTCGTCGCGCACCTCGACATCGACCGCGACTTCGGGCAGCAACGTCACGCCGTAGCCGCTTGCCACCATCTGCAAGACGGTCGCCAAGCTGGTCGCCCCGAGCCTGTTGTGGGCGTAGTCGCGCTCGCCGCAATAGCTCAGCGCCTGATCGCGCAGACAATGGCCTTCCTCCAACAGCACCAGCTCGCGCGCATTGACGTCGCGCTTGCTGACCCGGGCGCGTTCCGGCAAGGGATCGTCGGCCGGCACAGCCAGCAGGAACCGGTCGCTGAACAAGACGATCGTTTCGAACTCGGCCTTCTCCAGCGGGAGCGCCAGGAGGAGCACGTCCAACGTCCCTTGAGCAAGCTCGCTCAGCAGCGACTTGGTCTGGGTTTCGAGCAGATCGAGACGCAGATCCGGATGGCTGCGGTGGAGTTCCGGCAACAGCAGGGGGAGCACGTAGGGTGCCAGCGTTGGAATCACCCCGAGCCGCAATGTCCCGCATGAGCAAGTGGCCACTGTGGCGTACACAATCTGCGAGGTCACGTGTGGCGCTGAGGATCGAGCCGACGCGTCGAGCGACTTCAGCGCCGGCCTCGGTGAGTACGGTGGCGCCTTGACGCCGCGTCACCAACTCCGCTCCGAGCTCATGTTCGAGCTCGCGGATCTGCATGGAGAGCGCGGGTTAACTCACCGCACATTCTTCCGCCGCCCGACCGAAATTTCCATGTCGGGCCAATGCGTCGAGATACCGTAGCTGCCGAAGGGTCAGCATGCTATTCACCCCGGAGCCTTGATTTAATATAATTCCAAGGCTCTTGGGTATCAAAATTTCTTATCGTGCAATCCCCCGATCTTATCGCTGCGATCAATCCGCCCTCTGCGAATTGATCATCACCTTAGACGGGCCACCGGTCCGCACAAGGGGTCCGCCCCCTGCGAGCGGCGTCGCCGCCAGCCCGGATGCTGACTTCAGATCGCGCGGGAAACGAGACAACTCGTGCTAATCATCAGGGATTCAATCGCGCTTCCCGGCGGCTTTGTGTCTGCGGGCGCCAATTAGATTCGGGAGCAGTTGCATAAGAATTCCTGACTTCTCACCACGGCGGATTTATCCGAGAGTAATTCAAAAGAGCCTCCTAGCAATATCCTGAACAAGGGAGGAGTTATTGAGGAAGCGCGTAAGTTCCATCGTGGCGTTGTCGGCGTTTGCCCTGACCGCAGCGACGGTGACCAAGCCTGCATTCGCCTATGAGGCGGGCACCGTTTCGGGCGGCGGAACGATCGAAGGCAAGGTCGTCTACAACGGCGCGGTGCCGACCCGAAAGATCATCCCCAACAAAGATGTCGAGGTCTGCGGCGGCATCCGCGAGGAGTCGCTCGTCGAGGTAGGACCCGACAAAGGCGTTAAGAACGCCGCTGTGTACTTGGTCGATGTGGCCAAGGGAAAAGCCTGGCCGGCGGCGAGCAAGCCGCCTGCAACTCGACAACATAAAATGTCGGTTCGAGCCCGAGGTTCAGGTGATCCGTGCCGGTCCGCTGGACGTCGTCAACAAGGACCCGGTGCTGCACAACACCCACGGCTATTACGGCAATCGCACCGCGTTCAATATGGCGCTGCCGAATGAGGGGCAGCGAATTCCCACGGAACTCACGCGCGCCGGCGCGGTGCGCGTCGACTGCGACGCGCATGGATGGATGGAGGGTTGGATCTACGTCGTGGACAACCCCTACTACGCGATCACCGGCGACGACGGCAAATTCAGCATCACCGACGTGCCGCCCGGGACCTACAAGCTCGTGGCGATCCAATCTTATACCGGGCCGATCGAGCAATCCGTCACTGTCGAAGGCGGCAAGCCAACGGCTCTGACTATCGAATTGAAGAAGAAGTGAACCGCCAAGCAGACAAAAGTCGAGGAAGCAATTCATCGAGAGGAGATCCCCCATGTCCGAGCTTGACCGTGAGCGACGTGAGATGGCTGCGGTGCTTCAGCAGCCTGGGGTAGGTCCTGATCCCAAAATGCGGATCACGCGACGAACGTTCATCCACCGATCGTGCTTAACCGGCGCGGCGACGGTCGCTCAGACATTCGCATGGTGGCCGCTGATCAATACGATCGACATCGCTTACGCTGCCGACCAGCCGTTCAAGTTTGCCTGGATTTCCGACACCCACCTCTATCCGGAGTCCGTCAACACGCGGTTCGTCGAGAAGGTCAAGCGCGCCGCGAGTGAAGTGCAGGCGATGAACCCGCCGGCCGACTTTCTGATCTTCGGCGGCGACCTGGCCCAGCTCGGCAGAGCCAACGAGCTCGCGCTCGGGGTTCAGCTCTTGTCGGAAATTAAGGCTCGAAAGGTGTTCATCCCCGGCGAGCACGATTGGTATTACGACATGGGCGCAGAGTGGCAGCGGCTCTTCGACAAGCCCAACTGGACCTTCGATCACAAGGGCGTGCGGTTTATCGGGCTCGACACCGTGACGCCGCGCTCCGGATTATTGGTCGGCGAAGAAGATGAGCCCCGAGGAGCGCATGGACCATATGGCGACCCTCGACGGAAGCGTCGCCGGTCCATGGGCCGGCGTCGGCCGCGACCAGCTCGACTGGCTGTCGAAGACAATCGCCCCCTGGGACAAATCCACGGCCGATCGTCATCTTCAGCCATAATCCGCTCTACGAATACTACCCGCCCTGGAACTTCTGGGTGCGCGATTGGCGAGACGTATACGAGGTACTCAAACCCTACAACAACGTCACCAACATCCACGGTCACGTCCACCAGGTGCTCTACAACGAGATCGGCAAAATGCGCTCGATTGGCATGCTGGCGACGTCATGGCCATGGCCCTATGCCCCGGAGGGCGTGCCCAAGCTTACCGTGCCGATGATCCGGGCTGACCCCGGCGATTTCTACGACGGCGTCGGTTGGGAAAGCATCAGCATGAACAACGACAAAATTGAAAACGAGTACATCATGTGGGGCCGCAAGGAGGTCTTCGCTACGGATATATCTGGGCCGGACTCTTCGCTGAGCCAGCCGGAGATCCTGCGGCCGCGGATCGCCGATCGGATATACCCATACTAAGGGAGGATGGGCCATGATTAGAAGAAAGACACTCCTCTTTGCGGGTTCAGGCGCTTCATTGCTAGTGGCGCTCGCGACTGTTGCGGTTCTCGTGCGGCCCTGCCAAAGCGAACAAGACGCGTGTGACGCCGCAGCAATTGGAAGCCTACGACGAAGTGTTCATGGACGAGGTCAAGAAGGGCGACCTCTTGTTCCACGGCGATGACGCGACCCAGAAGCAGATGGGGGTCAAACTCACGACTTCGGCAATGGCCTGCGCGATGTGCCATCCCTTTGCCTCCGACACGCATCCGCAAGCGTTTCCCAAATTCCAGGTGAGCATGAACAAGTTCGCGACGCTGCGCGATATGATTAACTGGTGCATCGAGAAACCCAACCAGGGCGAAAAGATCGATCCTGATTCCGATGCGATGAAGGCCCTGGAAGCCTACATCTACTGGTCGAACACCGGTTCGGTGTTGGTTCCCGGCAAGTATTGAGCTCTGTTCGACGGGGAGCGGGGGAGCCGGGCACCGGTCCTCGCTGAAGGACGGTCGGAGCGCGGCACCATCGGGATCGTGCTCGACGCGATAGGGACCGTGGGGAGTCGTGCGGCCGCCGAGGCCCGCGTCAATGGCTGAGGGGACACGACATGACAGAAACGCTGCAGTTGCGTGGCCGGTTCGCCGGCATCGATCTCGATCAGCTTGTCGATTCGCGGGTGGTGCGAACCTGGCTTTATTGGGGGATGTTCTGGCTCATGATCACGCCGTCGGTCGGCGTGACCATTTCGGGCCTTTTCAACTATCCCGACTATCTCGGTACCACGCAGCTGGGGCTGACATTCGGCCGGCTGCGGCCGATCCATGTCAACGGCGTGATCATGGGAGCGTTCTCGTCCCTGTTCATCGGCGAATGCTATTACCTGGTGCCGCGCCTGTGTGGCGTTCGCGTGGTCTGGGGACAGTTGGGCGTGCCGGCAGCCTGGGTGTGGAATCTGGCCCTCATGGCCGGTCTCATCGGGCTGGGTTTGGGCGCCAATCACGGGCTCGAGGCAGGCGAGTTGCCGCTTTATTCCGAAATCCCGATTTTCATCGTAACCGCGACGGCGACCGCGCAGTTTCTAGTCACCATCGCGCAGCGCCTCGAAGCGCCGCTCTACGTCGCGCTCTGGTATCTCATCGGTGCCTTCATATGGACGACGTTGAATCTTATTCTGGGCAGCTTCATCCTTCCCTATACGATTTCAGGTATCAACAGCGCCGGATTCCACGGTCTCTACATTCACTACATCGTCGGCCTATGGATCACGCCCGCCGGCTACGTGCTCATCTACTATTATCTCCCGGTCAGCGTGCGCAACCCGCTTTACGCGCATAAGCTGTCGCTGGTCGGCTTCTGGTCCCTCGCCCTGTTCTATCCGTTCGTCGGTATCCATCATTATCTCTACAGTCCGATCGCCGACTGGGCCGAGACGATCGCGATCATCACCTCCATGCTGCTGATCATCCCAGTGTGGACCGTGCTCGTGAACTTCTTCGGAACGGTGAAGGGCAAGTGGGAGGGCTTCGGGAGGAATCTGCCGGCAAAGTTTCTGATCATGGGCGCGCTCATGTATCTCGCCGGCTGCTTCCAGGGCTCGCTCGAGGCTTTGCGCTTGATCCAGCAACCCACCCACTTCTCCGACTTTGTCATCTCGCACTCCCATCTCACCGTGTTCGGAACGTTCGTGGTCTGGGCGATGGGTGGCCTGATCTATACTTGGCCACGGCTGTTCGGGCGCGAGCTGTGGTCGTGGACGATGGGGAACTGGTCGTTCTGGCTGATTGCCGTCGGCATCACGACCATGGGCCTGGTGCTTACCGCCGCAGGTCTGCAGCAGGGCTTCGAATGGATGAACGGCACCGAGTGGGTCGACACCATCGTGCACATGAGGCCGTATTGGGTGGTGCGGACATTGTCGGGCATCAGCATGGATATCGGCATGTCCCTGCTTGTGATCAATTTGATGATGACGGCCCTCACCCGTCCGAGCGAGGCGAGGGAATCGATCCCTAGAGGTATGGCCCCCATTCCAGCTGGAGGGCCGGCCGAATGACCGCGCGCTTTGTAGCTCTAGTCGCCGGCATCCTCTGCTTCTTTCTCGCCGTTTTCACCCAGGGCATCCTCACCTTGATCGAACCGTCGTCGCGGACTCCCGACGTAACCGCCGTGGTCCGCACGGATTTCGGCCAGCTCAAATGGATGGCGACCGAAGCCACCGACTACACGCCGCTGCAACAGCTCGGGCGGGGCGTGTATCTGCGCGAGGGTTGCTGGTATTGCCATTCCCAGTACGTTCGTCCGGTGACCGGCGAAACACGCCGCTGGGGTCCGGTGAGCGAGGCTGGCGAATATGCCTATGACGTGCCGCACCTGTTTGGCACCCGGCGTATCGGGCCGGACCTGACGCGGGTCGGGCTCAAATACGGCGACGAGTGGCATTACGCCCACTTCTGGAATCCGCGCATGCTTTCCGAGGATTTGATCATGGCGCCCTTCGAGGGCCTGTTCGATGCGCCTGAGCAGCGGATCAAGATCGTTGACGACGGGGCCGGCAATCGAACCTTGGAGAAGACGCGGCTCACGCAAGCGCTGTTTAACTTCGACAGCAAGGAGCAGTTGAAGTTGACGCCGAACTCGGACGGGCTGCTGTTCGTCCCGATGCAGGCACACGGCAAGTTCCCTCTGATCTGGACGCCCAACAAGGAATATGTAGGTGACACGGTCAGGATCGCCGCCGAAACCGACGATCTCCATGCCCTGATCGCTTATGTCCAGAAGCTCGGGATGAACCGCGGCAAGTGGCGCGACTTGTTCGAGCCGCAAGAGATCGAGGTCACCGACATCACCATTCCACGCTCGGCCGAATGGATCGCCTACGGCAAGGAGGTGTACGAACGGCGGTGCATCGGCTGCCACGGCGACAAGGGGGATGGCAACGGGCCAGCTGCGACTTTCTTATTCAACCAGCGCCCGCGCAACTTCAGCGCCGGCGTCTTCAAATTCAGGCTAAGTCAGAAGCCGGTGCCGACCGACGGCGACCTGCTGCGGACCATCACCCGCGGCGTGCGCGGCACGGCGATGCCGGCTTGGTATGAGCTGCCGCTGAACGATCGTCTCGCGGTTATTCAGTACATCAAGTATGTGCTGGCGGTAGACCGCAGCGATGCGAACAAGCCTTATGCGTATTTCACCGAGGAACCACCAGGCCAGCCGCTATATATTGGAAATCCGCCTACACCCTCGCAGGAGATCGTGGCCCATGGCAAGGACGTTTGGCAAAATGCCAAATGCTGGGAGTGCCATGGCCAGACCGGCAAGGGCGACGGCGAAAAGGCTGCGGGGCTGAAGGACGATTTCGGCTTCCCGGTCCGGCCCGCAGATCTCACCAGCGGTCAGTTCAAGTCGGGTCCATCGGTTGAGGATATCTTCAGAACCATGAGCACCGGGTTGAGCGGCACACCGATGCCTTCCTTCAGGGACTCGCTGCCGGAGCAGGATCGCTGGGCACTAGCCTACTACGTCCTCTCACTTTCCGCCTTCAAGGATCCGCTGACCAGAGAGCCGCTACAAATCTCCTCCACGGATCGCACCGCTCTCGACGATCCCAAGTTGCAGGCGAGTACTCCGGAGGACGCCTATGTTCCGGGAGGGGCCCCAAAACGCAGCGCCTCGACATCCGATACGGCATCGGCCGAACTCACAGGCGCGATGGTTCGCAGCGATGCTGTCACGCAGAAAGCGAGTAACCCATGACCGATGTTGATTTCGAAGTCATCGGCCCCTACGTGGTCGCGTTGATCATGAGCATCGGGGCAGTATTCATCTTCATTTGGGCCGTTCTTTCGGGCGCCTTCAACGGTGCCGATGAGGAGGCGCTGCGCTTCTATCACAGAGAGGTCGACGATGACGGACCGGCAACGCACTGACCCGAACGCCCCATTGCATCCCGAGGCGGCAGCGCATGAGGGGTCGCGCCACGAAATGGAGGAATATGCCGGCGGCTATATCCAGGCGCGGATCGGTCATATCCCAGCTTGGCTGCTGGCCGTCTACGCGGTGCTTTTCCTTTGGGCCCTCTACTACGGCTACACTTACTGGGGCGGGCTCGGGCCGGGCCGGCCGTATTGGTGAAGTATTGCAGTTGACGGTCCAACTGGATGAGCTCGTCGATACTTGTGAAAACGCCGAACGAGCCTAGGAAGAGGCGGCAGAAATGCTTGCAGCCAGGATAATACTTGCAGTCGCAGCTTTAGAATCTCCTCTTCCTGGGCTCCGAACTCGCGATGAACGTGTTCCGAGCTTACTTTGGCTGAAGAGGAGAGAGCATGCTGGCGCATACGGCGTTCTCGTTCGCCCAGGCGAGTCCGAGCCAACTAGTCGCTTTTTTCGGCGGCGCGGTGGTTACCATTGGGTTCTTTGTTTGGGTCGCTTCCCTCGTGAAACACTAGTGGTGGCGGATTTTTCCGCTAGCGGAGAGCGACGGGTCAGGCAGGGCGATCCGTCATGACCTACTACTTGGTTGTTTTTGCCACGGGCTTTGCCGGTAGCTTTCATTGCATCGGCATGTGCGGGGGCTTCGCGTGCGCGCTCGGCCGCGATCCGCGTGGCGGCGGCGCTACCATGCTTCGACACCTCCTTTATAATTCCGGCCGGTTGACCACCTACTGCTTTCTTGGCGTGTTGGCGGGCGCGCTTGGGCAGATACTTTGCACACAGCAAGGAGTCACGGTCACATTGCTCGGCGGCTCGCTGGACGCGGCCGAGCGCATACTCGCAATCGTCGCCGGACTGCTCATGATCGCAATGGCGTTGCAGTTCTTTGGCGTGCTTCGGGCCTTTCATCGCCTGGCGATCGGCTTCGCCAGCAGCACCTTTGCCACTTCATTGCGCAGCTTGCTGACGACCCGCAACCGCGCGGCGCCCCTCGCTTTTGGGGTGTTCAACGGCTTGCTGCCGTGTCCGCTGGTTTACGCGTTTGCGGCCGAAGCGGCGAGCACTGGCCAAGCGCTCCCTGGCGTTCTCACCATGGCGTCGTTTGGACTGGGAACTTTTCCGGCGATGCTGATGATCGGCGGCGTCGGGCGGGTACTCGCGCCTGCGTGGCGGCAGCGTGGTGTTTGGCTGGCCGGCAGTTTCATCTTGCTTCTTGGCCTTATCACCCTCGGCCGTGGCATCCTGCCTTTCGGCGCGCACATCGCACATGGTTGGGCGGGAGGTCATCCAGCGTGACCGCGTCAGGGCGACATGATATGCAGTCATTGCCTGCTGCCCCTCGGGTTGCGCGCGATGGAGCGCAAGGTCAACGGCGAGAATTGCGCGTTCTGCTGTTACGGCTGCTGCATCGCCTTCCAGGTGAAAAATGGGAAGAGCGAAGAGTGGGAAGCTGCGTGGCTTCTGATCCGGCTCGGCATAGGCGGCTTTCTCTCCATGAACATCATGCTGTTCAGCCTCCTGTTGTATACTGACGCGTTCACCGGAGCCGATGCGAGGCTCGTTCCCTGGGTTCATATCCTGCTTTGGATATTTGCAACGCCGGCGGTGATTATTCTCGGCGGACCCTTTCTGCACGAGACTTGGCTCAATGGCCTTCAGGGCCGGCTGACCTCTTCAGCGCTCATCGTGATCGGCGTCGGCGCCGCCTACCTCTATTCCGCCTTCGCGGTCATCGAGCGAGGCCACCACGTCTATTTCGATACCGCCACCATGGTGCTGATGCTGTTCACGCTCGGCCGGTTACTGGAGGCGGCCGGGCGCGCCAGGGCGGCGCGCGATCTCGAGCCGCTGTTGGCCGCGGAACGCGAAAGCGTCGTCGTGGTGCAAGACGGAATGGAAATTCGGCGCCCGGTACGCGAGATCGAGGCCGGCATGATGGTGCGGGTGCGGCCGGGGGAGCGTATTGCAATCGACGGCGTCGTTGTCGAAGGAGAGTCGCACTCCGACGAGGCGGTAATCACGGGCGAAAGCCGCCTCGTTACAAAAGCGGTCGGTTCCCCAGTGGTAGCCGGTAGTATCAATCTCGACGGCCCGCTGCTGATCCAAAGCAGCGATGCGGGAACGGCAACGCGTTGGGCCCAGATTTGCCGATCGGTTCGGGAGGCGCTCATCCGGCGCAGCCCGAGCCAGCGTGTCGCTGACCGCGTGGTTGGCGTCTCGGTGCCCCTTGTTCTGGCCCTCGGCGGGTTGACGGTGCTCTATTGGGCGCAGTGGCAGTCGTTCGATCGGTCGTTGCTCATTGGACTTTCGGTGCTGGTCGTCGCCTGTCCTTGTGCGGTCGGCCTTGCGGCACCGCTCGCGGTCTCGCTCGGCATCGGGCGGCTGGCGCGGCGCGGCTGCCTCGTCCGCGATCCCGCCGCTCTCGAGACCCTCGCTCGAACACGATTGCTAGCCTTCGACAAGACCGGCACGCTCACGGCGGGCAAAGCGCATGTCGTCGACATCGAGAGCAACGGTGTCGGCGCCGATGAGGTGCTCGCGCGGGCCGCGGGTCTCGAGCGCCATTCCGAACATGGCTTCGCCCACGCCATCATCGCGGCAGCTGCGACGCGCGGCATCGAGCCGGTTGTTGCACGCGATGTCCGGATCGTGCCTGGCCGCGGTATCCAGGGGGTTGTCGAAGGGCAGGCAGTTGCGGCTGGCAACGGTACCATGATGGGCGACCTAGGCTGGTCACTTGCTCCTTTGCTCAGCAAACGCGGGCGGTCGCTGGAGGAGGCCGGATATTCGGTGATTTATGTCGGGTGGGGCGAGCGGGTTCGCGGCGTGCTGTCGCTTGAGGATGCACTGCTTCCCGAGGCGTGCTCGACGATCAATGCGCTGCGCGGCCGCGGGCTGCACATGACGCTGCTGACCGGTGATCTCGAAGTGGCCGCGAAACGCGTCGCCGCCACGGCCGGAATCGACGACGTGAAGGCGGCATTGTCTCCGGAAGCCAAGCGGGCCGTCCTGAAGCGGCACCGCACAGAATACGATGCTGTGGCGATGATCGGCGACGGCCTCAACGACGGTCCGGTCCTCGCAGACGCCGACGTGGGCATTGCCGTTGGATCGGCGACGGACCTCGCGCGCGAAACTGCCACTGTGGTGTTGCCGCCGGGTGGTTTGTCCCTGCTGCCGTGGGTCATCGATGTCGCCCGCGCAGTGCGCGCCAATATTCTCACCAACCTCATGTGGGCGTTCGGCTATAACGTCGTCGCCCTGACCCTTGCTGCACTCGGACTTCTGCAACCTGTCCTGGCGGCTGCCGTCATGGCCGGCTCGAGCATTCTCGTGGTCTTGAATTCACTGCGGCTCGAGCGACTGCCGGATCCTGTTTCATCGCAGATCCTGGAGCGAGCGTCGGACGCAAAGAGCGTCCGCGACGGCATTGGCGTTCTAGTGCCGCTCGGTCCCGCGATCGGGCAGGGCTGAAATTACCCCTTTATCAACCGAAAACGTCGTGGGTGAATGCCGCGTACCAGCCCTCTGCCTGGTGCGCCGCTTGACGCCGCACCTCGTCGCTTTCGCCCACCTGACTAAAGAAGATATCCGTGATCTTGATCGACCCGGCCGCGGGCTTCAGGTTGATGGCATCGCTCACCGCATCATTAGGGGCCAAAAGCGTAAAGCACGTATTGAACAAATGAGGCGCGCTCTGCTCGGATCCGGTCAATGCCGCCGCGATGGCGAAGGCACACGCTTTGGCTTGGCTATTGGCGACAAAAGCCGACTTCGGCATGTCTCCAGCGTTGGTCGCATCGCCGACGACGTGAATCCCGGGGAGTAGCTTCGATTCGAATGTTATCGGGTCAATCGGGCACCAACCCGATTGGTCCGCCACGCCCACCCGCTGCGCCAACTCACCCGCAATTTGCGCCGGGATGATATTGGCAACGCTGGCGTTGAAGGTCTCGCCCTCAGTCCTGATCGTTCGAGTTTTCACGTCAACCGATTTGATCCCGCCAGTGAACTGACCCGGCAGCCACTCGATCATTCCCGGATAATGGCGGTTCCAGCCATCCTCGAACAGGTCTTGTTCAAAGAACGTGTCTTTCGCATCGAGGATCAGAATTTTCGCACGCGGCTTAAATTGTTTGAAATAGTAAGCAACCAGCGAAGCGCGCTCGTAGGGCCCAGGTGGGCAGCGGAACGGGTTCGGAGGGGCGACGATGATGAAAAGACCGCCGTCCTCCATGCCTTCCAGTTGCCGTCGCAGCAGCTCTGTCTGCGGGCCAGCATTCCACGCGTGCGGGATGGTCTGCGTTGCGGCTTGGTCATAGCCCTCTATGCCGTCGTATTTGAAAGCGATGCCCGGAGCGACGACGGCCCGGTCGTACGCAAGCTTGGCGCCGCCTGCCAGCGTCACGGTTCTCGCTATCGGGTCCATCGCTACCGCCGCATCGTGGATGACGTTGATGCCGTATGCTTTCGTGAGCGTCTTATAATCATGGGTGAGCAATTCGAGCGAGCGAACGCCCGCGAGATAGAGATTGCTGAAGAAGCACGTCGTGTATTTCTGTTTCGGCTCGACCAATGTTACGTCGAGTTTTGTCGAGGTGGCTACCAAATATTTGGCGACGGTCGCGCCGCCAATGCCGCCCCCGATCACGACGACCCGTGCCTTGGTTTGGCTTCGCGTCGGCCGGGCGTGGAGAGCCGCGACAAGGCTCGCTCCGGCCAAGCCGCCGAACTTGCGACGCGTCCATGTCATTGCCGCTTGCTCTCCTTTGCTCGGGCGGCGAGATATTCTGCAAGCGTCGCTGTCTCGGCGTCGCTGAGCTGTATGGCTACCGCGTGCATGATCGAGCTCGAACGCGTGCCCGACTTGAAAGCCGCCATCGCCTCGGCAAGTTTCTCCTTGTCCATTCCGACGATCGCTGGAATGCCCTTGTCCTCGCCGTCGAGGCGATGGCAGGACGCGCACATGGCGGCGAGCTGGGCGCCTCGCTCATTGTCTGCCGCCCTCCCGCCATCCGCGCTGAGAATGACGAGACCAAGGGCGATGGTGAACACAACAGACTTTGATGACATCATCAAGCGACAACAAGCTGGTGTGCCAAAGAGTAGACGCCGCCGCCATCCTCTTCCCAGACGAACTCAAGCCGGCCGCTCTCGGTGGCGCGCAGGTAGAACTCGAGATAAGGATTGGCCGCAATGGCCTCGTGCAAATCGGCGACGAACACGTCGTCTCCGTTATAACGGCAGACAAATCTGTGGATGATCTTGCGCGGGATGAGATTGCCTTCGTTGTCGTGGCGCAGGCCGGTTTCCATCTGATGGCTGATCAGGGCTTTGACCTGAAAGATTTCGCCCTCGGTGGCAGAACTCGGTACTTGTACGCGCGGCGTTGAAGGGAGCATTTCTTCCTCACTCAAGGCTCAGGCGCAGCCATTCGTGGCGACGTCGACCCTGGTCTTGGTCATCAACAGTGTGCCGTCGTTCAGCTCGGCAAACGCCAGGACATCTTGCGGCTCGGCTAGGCGGATGCGCGTCGACACTCGGGGCTCACTACGCTGCGGGACAAAGTGAAAGGTGGCGACCTCGATGAGCGGATTGCGCGGCGCCACCACGCGCACATATCTCACATAGTCGTTTTCAGTCATCGGGCTGTCGACGTTGACATTCAGTGGCACGGTGTAGCCATTCGGGAAAGTCCGCGGCATCACGAGGTGGAGGCGATCTGAGGCCGTTGCGGTTCTTCCGGTTAGGCGCTTGATCAGCTCTACGGCTTCGTCGACTTCGTCGCTCGCCTTCGCCGGCGAGCCGGTAGTCGCGCTCGCAAATCCGGCCGCACTTGCCAAGAACAATTCGCGTCGCGTCAGCCTCGTTGTCGGGGTCTCGTCAAGCATGCCCTCCTCCCAATGAGATTATCTATCTAACATCAGTAGCCTACCTGTTCACGCCCTTAGCAAAGAGTTCCCGTTAGGGCAGTTGCGGCAGCGATCCCCAGCGGGGAAAAGGCGACTCAGAAGTCGATATCGCCTCCATGCGGCGGGTGGGGATGCCCTTCTGGATGCATGCTCTCACGCGGTTCCTCGGCAACCATCGCTTCGGTGGTGATTAGCAGTCCAGCGATCGACGCCGCGCCCTGCAAAGCGGTGCGAACAACCTTCGTTGGATCGATGACGCCCCTGCTCAGCAGATTGCCGAACTCTCCGTTCTGAGCGTCGAAACCATAGCCATAGTTATCCTTGTCCAGGATCTTGCCGACCACGATAGAACCATCCTCGCCTGCATTGAGTGCAATTTGGCGCGCCGGCCAGCTCAGTGTCTTTCTAACGATCTCGATACCGTGCCGCTGGCCCTCGTTCTCGCCCTTAAGTTTCTCGATCGCCTTGGTCGCACGGAGCAGCGCTACACCACCGCCGGGCAAAATACCTTCCTCGACTGCCGCACGTGTCGCATGCACAGCGTCGTCGACGCGATCCTTGCGTTCCCTCACTTCGACCTCAGTCGCGCCGCCCACATGGATTATCGCGATGCCGCTGGCAAGCTTGGCAAGCCGTTCTTGCAGCTTCTCGCGATCGAAGTCGGACGTGGCCTCTACAATCTGCGTCTTTAGCTCATCGATGCGGCCTTTGATGTCAGTCTTCGCACCGGCGCCATTTATAATGGTGGTGCTCTCCTTTTCGATCATCACCTTCTTGGCGCGGCCGAGCATGTTGAGGCTGATTTGATCGAGCTTAATGCCGAGATCATCGGCAATCGCGGTGCCACCGGTGAGGATCGCAATGTCCTCGAGCAGCGCTTTGCGCCGGTCGCCGAAGCCGGGTGCCTTGACAGCCGCGACTTTCATTCCGCCGCGCATTCTGTTGACGACTAGCGTGGCGAGCGCCTCGCCCTCGACGTCCTCGGCAACCACAAGCAACGGTTTGCCCGACCGCAACACCGCCTCGAGCACCGGCAGTAGTTCGTGAAATGCCGACAATTTTTTGTCATAGAGAAGCAGGTACGGGTCTTCCATCTCCACCAGCATCTTGTCAGTGTTGGTGACGAAATACGGCGAGATGTAACCGCGGTCGAATTGCATGCCTTCGACAACTTCGAGTTCGGTCTCGAGCGACTTCGCCTGCTCGACCGCGATCACGCCATCGTTGCCGACCTTTTGCATAGCATTCGCGATGAGATGCCCGATTTCTGCATCGCCGTTAGCTGAGATGGTGCCGACCTGGGCGATCTCTTCGCTCGAAGTGATTCTCTTGGAGTTCTCTTTAAGATCTTCGAGCACGGCATCGACCGCGAGATCGACGCCGCGTTTAAGGTCCATCGGGTTCATGCCGGCGGCCACGGCCTTGGTGCCTTCCCTCACAATTCCATGGGCGAGCACAGTGGCGGTCGTCGTACCGTCGCCCGCGAGACGAGAGGTCTTGGATGCGACCTGCTTGACCATCTGGGCGCCCATGTTCTCAAACTTGTCCTCGAGCTGAATCTCATTGGCGACGGTGACGCCGTCCTTAGTGATGCGTGGCCCGAAGGACTTATCGAGCGCAACATTACGTCCCTTGGGGCCGAGCGTGACGCGGACCGCGCCCGCTAGGGTATCGATGCCGCGCAGCATCTTGTCGCGCGCCTCGATTGAGAATTTGAATTCCTTGGCACCCATTACGTCCTCCCCAAACGGTCCGTTGCGGTCTCCGCTACGTGAATGGCATCGTTGAGCCAATCCTTGATCGGGTCTGTTTACATTCAAGCACGGAAACGCATCGGCGATTCCTGCCAGCTCCATTGGATTTTTTTATCTCGGCTCGAACGAATCTCATGGCGACCTGATCCCGCAGCCATCTCGACGTTGCCGGTCGGGCACGGGCGGCGCATGGTCGGGCCGACTAGC
>CAWDZD010000056.1:0-350536 GCA_963806465.1 uncultured Alphaproteobacteria bacterium
GACCCGGCATTACCCAAGTGGAACATCCGCAAAGGCGCGCTACGATCCAGTTCTGCAAGCGCCGCCTCGACCCGGGCAAGCATCGGGGTTCTTCCGAATTGGGAAAGGATCCGCTTTGCTTCATTCAGATGCTGGACAGCAAGCGAACGTTTTCTCTTACCTTTATAAAGAAGGCCAAGGATCATTTCTGCGCGACCGATATGATGGCCATCGGGGTCAAATTGAGGGTTGCTTCGAACCTGGGAAACAAGTTTCTCAATAGCCGAACGCCCAACGAATAAAATCTTGATCAACACAGTTGTATTTTTCAGAAGAAGACCTAAGGGAGGCCTATCCTTGGGAAACATTAACTCGAGATACACTTCGCAAAGAAATAGCTTTGCCCAATCTTCGGCTGCCCGCCATCCATCATGACGCGCGGTCGCAATTACACTCTGAATAATACGAATTCCCTTTCCTATCTCTCCTTTCAAAACCGCCAGAACACCAAATGCGGGGTCCAAAATGGTAAGCTCATAACGCCAATTCAACTCAATTAACTGGCTTCGTACATCGGATAATACGATTTGTCCTTCTTCTAATCTCTTTAGTAAGACGAGAGCCGCTCCTTTCGCACCCAAGGCATTCATTCGCTCTTGGGGCGTGTGGGCGATTTGTAGACATTCATTGGCGTAGTGAAGTGCTTTGGCATAGTCATCGCTAAAAAGAGCAATCCAACCAAGAATCCCCATCCCTATTCCCCTCGGACGAGGGTCATTGAGGTGAAGCCCGATCACACTCATCTTCTCAGCGATCTCCTGCGCAACCCTCATCCTTCCGCGGCTGAGTTCATCAATAGCGATGACCCAGTGAACCACGCTCCGAATGTAAGCGTCCTCGGTCCTTGAAGCAGCCTCGAGTGCACTTCGGACAAGCGGCTCTAGGTCTTCAGGCGTCTTAGGCGCGATCGCTGATGAAATGAGTATTTGACTTGAAAGGAATACGCCCTCGAGCCGTCATCCCCCAGCCGTTCGGCCATTCGGGTTATATTTGCTTGTTCCGCCATAGCGGCTTGAAACATGTTCATAAAGCAGAGACTGAACACCTTCTGATGCACGACTAAAACAATTTGAGTGCTGTCCCCTAGATTATTAAGTCGTGCTGCGAACCTGTCGACGATGTGTACGACATTCCTGACTTTGCCCAATGCATTTAGAAGCAGGGTATAATGCACGAGAACATTCGAGATCTGTTGATCGGTGGCACATCCCTGGTTTTTTTCAACTAGTGCAATCGCGGCCGAGAAGTGCGCCTCGGCTTCCTCGAGCGAATAGACGCTTAGGCTTCTGCTGCCGGCCATGGAGAGGTAGGCAAAAGCTTTGTCCGCATTTTCAGTCTGGCTGTAATGATAAGCAAGGGCCTCGGCCACTTCGCTCAGACGGTTGCCGCTGCGGCGCTCGATTTCCTCGGCGATCCTAGAATGAAGCACCGTGCGTGCTTCGGTAAGAAGGCTTTGATAGAGCGCGTCCCGCACCAGCGCATGCTTAAACGAATAATCGGTCGACTGGCTCTCACTACGCACCAGATCGAGCGCCTGCATCGCCGCGAGCCGGGCATCGACGTCGTCTATGTCATCGATCGCGGCGGTCAGCAATTGCGTATCGAAACGCCTTCCGATCACCGAGGCCGCTTGCAAGAGCGTGCGGTCCTTCGGCGCAAGACGGTCCACGCGAGCGGTTAATAGACTCTGCACGCTTGCCGGCATTGCCATCGCCACCGCGTTTGTATCGAACTCCACCTTGCCGGCTGTTCCGCGCAACATGCCACGCTCGGTGAGGAAGCTTACGATCTCCTCGGCGAACAGCGGATTGCCCTCGGCTTTCTCCGCCACCTGCCGCGCCAGCGCCTCGGGTAAAACGTCAACCCCAAGCCGTGCCTGTATCAAGTGGCGGATGTCGCCTACGGGGAGAGGCTCAAGAGGTAACTTGGTGACAACCGAGCAGTCGAGCCAAGCAGGCGAGTATTCAGGGCGACGCGTGGTGAGTACCAGAAGTCTCAGCTTGGCTTCACTGTCAACGATTTTGCCAAGCAATTCCTCCGAGACGCTGTCGATCCAATGCAAATCCTCCATCACCATTACCACAGGAGAAAGACGGCAACGTACTTCCAGCAATTGCTGCAATAGCTCGCGGGTGCGCAGGCCGATAAGAACGCCGTCGAGCCCCTTCAACGCGCCGCTCGGGACTTTGAGGCCAAGGAGGTGGAGCAAGAGGCCGAGGTTTCGAACCGAGTTGAGGTCGACTGCTGTCAGTCCCACCTCCAGCTTTTGTGCAATCTCCCTCTCTGCTTCGCCGGCGCTGACCCGGAACGAGCCGCGAACCACTTCGATGAAGGGGAGGAATGGTGTCCGCTGGCCATTGGGTGAGCAGCTTCCTGAGAGGACAAAGGCGCGCTCACTACCGATGCGTCGGCGGAACTCGTACACAAGGCGCGACTTGCCCATCCCAGGTTCGGCAACAAGATCGATGACGCGGAGTTCGGAGCGTGCTTTGTCGAGCCCGCGCTCCAGCACCTCTAATTCGCGTTCCCGCCCGACAAAAGCGCTGAGACCGCTCGCGTGCAGCGCCTCGAAGCGGCTTGCTACTGAACTCGGCCGCAGTGCCGTCCAGACGCGCACCGGCGCGGGGATGCCCTTGAGCTCCTTGGTCCCGAGGTCTTGCAGCTCGAACAGATCGCCGACAAGTTTCCGCGTGCCTTCGGCGATGATCACCACGTTCGGCTCGGCGATCCCTTGCAGGCGCGCCGCAAGATTTGGCGTTTCGCCGATGATACCGGGTTGGTGCGCGTTCCCAGATCGCATCAGATCGCCAACGATGACTAGCCCGGAAGCAATGCCCACTCGGGTCTGCAGCGCGGCGCGTGTTTTCAATCCCGTCACCGCTTCTATCAACTGAAGCCCCGCCCGCACGGCGCGTTCTGCATCGTCCTCACGTGCATGCGGATAACCGAAAAATACAAGGACCCCGTCTCCCAAAAAATTCGCGAGGAACCCATCGAAGCGGCGAACGGTTTCGGCGGCGCACTTGTGGTATGCTGCAATGACTTCGCGCAAGTCCTCTGGGTCCATACGAGCTGATAGCGCTGTCGATCCGACTAGGTCCGCAAACATCACCGTAACTTGGCGGCGTTCGGCAGTATCTTGAGGTTTCGGCTCAACCCCGCCGGCGGATTCATGCTTTGACGGACGCGCACCTCCCAGCTCGGCAATGGCAGCCAGTATTTTTCGCCGATGTCCAAGCGAGACACCGATTTTCTCCAGATCAGCATCTGTCAAATGGGGAAGCACCGAGACGTCGATGTTGTTCTCGGCAAACCGTTGAGCATATTGCCCAAGGTCAAGATTTTTGAGCCACTCCGCAATCTGCTGCATCGCGGGCCTGTCCTCGTGGATCTGTCATCGTCCAGGTTGTGGACCGGTAAGCAGTCTATCAGACGGACAGCAGCGGCATCGCAGAATTAAACTAAGAAGTTGACCAAAGCCCCTGTAAATAAGTGCGGCATTCTACACCCGACCGCGTTCCGACCCCCAAAGTCTTGAAACACAGGCGCTGCGCCGGACCGGGAATTAGGACGCCAGCCGGAGCTTGGTAAGCTGAAAGTTCGGAGTTTGGGGGGTAACATGAGTTCTCCGATCCGTCCCACCAAAGATGTTGATCCTAGCTGATGTACGCGCCACGCCCGGTCCGCGACCAGGGCGGGACGCCTCCCGAGCCGCAGTACAGCAAGGCGACGCTTCGGCCTCGGTTCTGATTTTAGGGGTCAGGCAATTGTCGATACCCAGCGTCGACCCACGCTCGAACCTGAGTGGCTTCCAGACCCACCAAAGGCCGGCGGCCGTGGTCGGTGGCGGGTCGCGGCTCCTGAGTAGTAGCCATCTTGCTCGCGCGGAAGTGCGCCAGAACAGGGCTATTCAGAATGCTTCTATCAGCGGACTATGAGGCGACGCGGACCGTGATCCACGCCTGCTGGGTCCCATTCGGGGCGCTCTCACTTGAAGGCTTCTGCGGCAGAAGAGTGGCGCAGCTGAACTAGTTATTTGCACAAAACGTTGTAGTCCGGCGTGCCTGGCGCTGCGTAGCGAGCGCCAAAACTCGCGTTCAGCGTTTGCGATAGCCCAGTTGCTTTAGTGCCATCGGAAAGATTGAACACACATTGTGAAACCAACGCAACCACCGAGCAGGCGGCACTTAAGTTTGCCGTGTAAGTATAGTTGCAGGGTTGAGCATTACTCGCGTCAATGCTGCAATTGTAGACAGGGGTAAGATCACTGCTGAATGTGCACGTGAATACCGTTGCTTCGGCGGCAGTGCCACCGAGGGCGACACCCGCTAGTGCCAGACAGAGTTTTATGACGCCCATTGAAGCCTCCTTAGATTACCAGCGACCGGTGCGAAGCGGGTGTTAACTTGACAAAATTTTCTCGCGACGGCTAGCTGGCGCTGTGACGACGCGAGCACCGGTCTTCACGATTGGGGGTGAAACCTCACCGATTTCGCCATGAAGCCAATCCTTTACATTGCGGCGTTAACATCATGTAAAAAGCTAGGACGAGGAAAAGATAATGACGCACTTGACCGCTGTAGAGACTTTCCGCACAACTGTTAACGCTCATATTGTTGCGCCTGTACAAGGTTTGTTTGTCCCGGACAATACGGGCTCTCCCCCATATCCGAATGTTGGCCTTACGACCGGCGTCGGTCCTCAGTTTAAGTACCAGAACGGGATCGGTATCTTGTTTACGGCGCTTTTTGCTTCATTTCCAAACCTGGTGTTGAGCTACCCCGTAAACAACGTCCGACCCCAGGACGGAAACACTATAACCGTCGAAGCGTTACTTACTACCGGACCGCACGAGGCGATATGGGCTCCAAGCGGTGCTCCCGTCTCCCCGCCCCTTGCACTTATTGAGCCCCAGGGACACGGTTCTACTGACCTACCGGTGTGCGCCGTATTCCTCTTCGATAATAGCAGTGACAAGATTAAAAACCTTGGACTTTACTTCGATCGTTGGAGGCTGGCAATGGACCTGTGGGATCGGGTTCATCCCGCCCACCTCGCCTAACCGGCGCTTCAATGAGCTGATGCGGCGAGCGCCGCGCTCCCTAATCCTGAAAGTTAGGCACAGGTCGTTGAGGTCAGTTACTCTTGGCGGCGCGTTTACGAGTGCACGCATTAGTATTCCGCCTTTTGGGCCGTGCGCCGCTGTACTGCGCTTCACCTGATGGAAACACGATAAGCGTTGAGCTACGCTTAACACTGGGCATCACACCAAGAAATGCGCCTCAGTGCGAAAGCAACCGCATATCGAAGCACTTCGCCTCTTGTCATGCTCTCGCTCGCCCTGCGGCATGCGAATTTTGGTCCCTTTGAGGAAACAGATGCCGACTGCATCTCGAGCAGGACACCGGCAAGTCGCACGTATGCGTCTCGCAATAGCCCGGCGGATACGCACCAGCCGATGCTTGCGCGCTGTTGAGCATGGTCGCTTTGGCGACGACGGCGGCGGCACCGAGGCCGATGGCCTTGAAGAAATGACGGCGGGCAAATTGCACATTCGTTAGATCAGGCATGGCAAGTCTTCCCTTTGTTGTCTCGTTATTCCGTCGACCCCGCATCCGCGCATGGTCGTAACATGGTGTCCCACGTTATTTCGCATTAGCGGTAACAACGTACCCAACGATCCGCAAATTTGCGCTCCTATTTTCCTTAGGCAATCGTTGCCCGTCAATTTCGCTGGGGCCCAAGCAAGCCACTATATCTTGCGTGGTTAAAGAGGGCTTCACTACGGAAGACGACAGGAGGTCATTCAATGTGCTGCCCGCTTAAATCTTTGTTTGTTTTCGTGAGAACATGAAGGTACTTATTGCACGAAGCCGATTAGATTGGATGTAATAAATTTGGCCGGGTCGAAAAATGCTTTTCATTGTTGCTGGGGGACAGAAACTAGACGAAGAGGGCAACCCCGAAGAGTATCATGCAGCAACGGGTGTGTTAGGTCTCATCGTACTGACGCCGAACGGTGCAAACTTAAGCGTAGTTGCGACCACTCTCCATGATGAGTTCGAATCTTACGGACGATATCCTCAGCACGACGCCGTTACTATTCACGAGCTTGGACCGAACGGGGCGTACGGCTGGGTAGCAGAGCTGGGCGAACAGCACAGTGGCTACGAGTATAGATGGGCTAAAGTGTATGGTGTGATTGGTCATTCCGTAAGCCGTTAACGACGATTACGTCGTACTATTCGGACGAAACTGGAGCTGGGAGCAATCGGCCCGCTAACTGCTATTTCGGCTAAATTCGCGTTCGAAACACATTCATCCGCAAGCTCCTTTTATCCAATCAACTTGCGGGTTTCGGGCGTTAAAAAGGGGCGCCCTTTTTCCGGCAACTACCGCTTGGTCTTCGACAACACCTCGCTCACATACTTAAGCCCCCGGAATATGCCCGACGAAATTAAGCCGGAGCCTTACATCGTGTTGCCGGAGCCGGGGACGCTTTCGCTTGCCTGTAAAGGGACGGGGTCATTTGGGTACGAGCAAAAGGGATCGATCGGCATTATCGTCAACTTCACTATTCGAACAGTTCAGTTCGGAACCTCCCCTCCAGTGACTATAACCGGTCTGGATGATGCGAGAGTTGCCTTCGGCAATTCAGAAAGCGGCATCATCGGCTCCATCAACCGTATGACCGGAGACGCCCAAGTCACGGCCTTCGGTAACACGGCCTACTCGCTCCAGTGCAATCCTGTCCAGTGAATGTTTTAGCCGCCCGGGCCAGGCCATTCGCTTACAACGATACTGGTGACCGCCCGCCGCCTGGGTGCGGTGTGAGGTGGCGTCTCTCTTGAATGGCCCGCGCTTTGGGTAGGTCCTCAGCGGCGGCGAGTGGCCGGTTTTGGACTGCGAACGGCCTATTCCGACCAGCGCCGATCAATTGGCTGGGCCGGTACCAGCCATGCTTACGCGCAAATCCAAATCAGCGGGCTGGGCGGATCCTTCATCCAGATCGATACCCCACATTAGATTTGCATGCTGCACCTTACGTCTAATCTCAAAAATGAAACCTGTTTGATGGTGGGCGTCGCTCGACAGGGATCGGTAGTCAATACATCCAACGAGTAGTGGATGGACAACAGCGCGCTTAGGGTTATTCCACTCTCGTACTTCACCAAGACCAACCATGACGATTGTCTTGGTCTCTACAAACTGCTGGCCTGGGAACAAGACATATTCACTGTCGAAAGGCCATAACTGATTTGGCACGAACGCATTTGGCGCTAAGGCTCTCGTGCAAACTGTAGCTTGTTCAACAAGAAACTTGTCGGGAGAAGCAAGAGGAATGAGGTCATCAATTATCCTGACGCGTCTTGCAGGATTTCTCCCGCTATTTTTGACCGTGTAAGTGACGTTCATCGATGCAACGCGCGGAGAACTCAATTCCAAAGGGCTGACAATTTGGGGCAATCCCTCAAAGTGTATCCATGGTCTTTGATCGAGAGCCATTTCCGCCAATTGACCCTCCATAGCACTTAGTTGCCAAAGGGCTACAAAGGCCAACGCTGCAGTGAAAACAGCAACAAAGAAACTGAATTTATCAGCTGGAGTTTCCCACCATACTGGACGCCATTTCCAAAAGTGTTTCCAAAAGAACTTCTGCTTCCGATTGGAATTGCGCTCTTCGTTTTGAGTCTTGTATTCATGTCGATCCATGATCATTACGAACTCGCGCTGCCGCTATTTCTTATCGAAGACTGCGCAGCCCCACGGGATGCCGGCATCGTTCCGATAATCGAGCCACGGCAGGCGCAGCACGCCAAACAATTCCTTTTCGTCACCGCCATCCCATACCTTCAGCAGCTTGGCACGGTTGGCGAGCTCGTTCAGCGGGAGATTTGCGGCCCCGTTTTCCCATGCGCGGCACTGTACACCGAACATGCTACCCCGGAACCAGACAACATCTAACAGGTGACAATCAGCTATGAACAACAACATTGCCGAGCTTGGCCGGGCACATCAGTTTAAGCCAGGTCAGGGCTCGACGGCAGACCGGTTGGAAGCAGAACCGCATTCTGCCAGGCCTACATTGGCCAGATTTCTGGAAGATAATCGCTTTCCTAAGCCTCCGAGGTATCTGAGCGGGACGGCTGAATACTTCAGCAACATAGCCCTCGATGAAAAAGTGCCGTGCAAAATGCGGTGACTGCGGCTATCGAGGCCAATACGCTCGCCCTATTTTCCAAAAATCGTGTGCAGTGTACATTGCGTATGAGCATGGCGTACGAGGATGCATTGGACCAGTATCAAAGATCGTTTCCGCGCGATGTGGAGGACGATGAGTGAGTAACGTGCGCCTTAGCCGCGCTGTGGAGCGATTTTTTTTTAGTCTTGCTGCTGCCGCGGCTGTGGTGATGGCGGCGTGCATCAGCGGCATGCCTTCGACGTCTTGCGCCGCAATGGCTCAGGTTTATGGGGATGCGATCGGCAAGTTTGGTGGCGTGGCACTGGCCGCAGTCGGCGCAGCTCATTTACTCAACTGTTTTCAGACCATGGCTCGCAAGCCATCTAGGCAAGCCACCCAAAAGGAGAAATGTGGTCACAAATACGATATTGGTGATCCTAGTAGGCGCATATTTTATGAGCTCAACATTCGCGGTGACATACAATTTGAGCGCAGCAACAAGGCACTGTTACATTGGTGACGATGCAGAAATCGCAGCACGAGTTCATAAACCGATTGAGCTAGCCGGTCCGTTTACCTGGGCGGTGTATACCAAATTCAAATTTTAGTTGGTCGACAACCCGAACGGTAAAATGGTCGGCAGGACACATAGAATGGCTCCGGCCGGCCCGGAGTAAAGAACCCGGACGGAGCCTAAACCCGCGAATTGCGATAAACATGTTCGCGCTGTATGCCGCCGCCTTTCAGCTTGCCGAGTAAGCGCAGAATTGCTGAAAGCGACGCCGTCACAGGCCCTTCGACAGCTATTGGAACGAAGCTTGAAGCGCTAGCTTCCATTGGGTTACCAACCCGCAAGACTGGGAACCTGGTGCGGATGCAACCTGTTGTCCCGCCTTGCAGAAATCTCGCTGCCCTCTGGGCCCGGGGCTGACTTATCAACAGAATCAGTTTATTCAGCACGAGCAGTGCACAGGACGAGTTGGCCTGCCTGCGCATTTTCGTTGCGTAGCCGCAAGTTCCAAGTGAGTTTCAGTGCACGGTGAGGTGGAACGATTCCTCGGGCTTGTCCTGTCAAGTAAGTTTGCGACTTCCCCGGTTTTCCGGTTGCCACCGCAAGTTGTGTCGGCAGTGAACGTGTGTCGCGTGCACGCGTCCCTTTGACCATTGCGAATCCCGATAGGACGGGCACTTCTGGTCTTTTCTCATGTCGGAACGGCAACCCAGCCCGTACGACAGTATCGCGCGCAGATGGCACGCCTTGGCGGAGCGTCGCCGCGCCCATGTCATCGAGCTGCGCGAAACCGGCCGCTGGAAGCACTACTACACCGCCGAGGAGCTGCTTGAAGCTTTGCGCGAGGCGGTGACCATGCGCGACGCCTGGGCGAAGATCGCGGGCCTCCAACCGGATGAGGCGTCGCAGGCGGACGATGAAGGCGACGAAGCGCTTTTTCGCCAGGCCGGCTAGCGCATCGTTCTAAGAGCGCGGCTCGGCGGCCACACGCCAGATCGCATTGCCAACATCGTCAGCAACAAGGAGAGCGCCGGTCGGATCGATCGCGACACCGACTGGACGGCCGTAAGTGATGCCCGGACGATCCGCCGGCATGAATCCGGTTAGAAAATCGTCCGGCTTGCCGTCCGGTTTTCCGTCACGGAAGGGCACGAACACGACCTTGTAGCCGGTAAATGGACGGCGATTCCACGAACCGTGCTCGCCGATGAAAGCGCCGCCGCGAAAATGCGCGGGAAAAGCGTCCGCTGTATAGAAGACAAGGCCGAGCGCGGCGACGTGCGACCCAAGCGAATAATCCGGCGCGATCGCCTGGTCGACCAAATCAGGCCGCTGCGGCTTGACGCGCTCGTCGATGTTTTTGCCCCAATAGCTGTACGGCCAGCCGTAGAACGCTCCATCCTTCACGCTGGTCAGATAATCGGGGACCAAGTCGTTGCCCAGCATGTCGCGCTCGTTGGCGACCGTCCACAGCACGTCGCTGCCCGGCGCGTATTCGAGCCCGTTCGGGTTGCGGATGCCGGACGCAAACACGCGCAAACCCGAACCGTCGGGATTGATCTGCAGAATGTTGGCGCGATGAAATTCATTGTCGATGCCGTTCTCGCCGACATTGCTGCCGGAGCCGACCGTGACGAACAGCTTGGTGTCGTCGCGGCTGGCGATGATGTTGCGCGTCCAATGATTGTTGTAGCCGCCGGCCGGCAGATCGAGAATTTTTTGCCCGTCGCCGGCAAGATGCGTGTCGCCGTCGTGATAGGGAAAGCGCCACACGCCGTCGGTGTTGGCAACGTAGAATTGCCCGTCGAGGAGCAGCATGCCGAACGGCTGGGTCAGCCCGGTCGCAAACGTGAACCGGCCGTCGACCTCGCCCGATCTTCGGCTGTCACGCAGGAGCGTGATGCGATTGGGGCTTGGTTTGATCGAGCCGGCGCCGCGCTGCAGCCAGAATTGAACCCGGTCGCGAATCGACTCCGGTTCGCGCGGCGCGGTGCTTGCTTCCGCCACCACAACGTCGCCGTTGGGCAGGACATAGAGCCAGCGCGGATGATCGAGGCCGGCGGCATAAAGCGTGACCTTGAAGCCGTTGGGAGCGATAGGTTTTTGGCCGGCCGGCCAAGGCTCCGCTTGCGAGAAGTTGATCGTCGGTATCAAGCTCTTGTCGGGCTGCGGCAGCACTGGATCGGCGCCGACCAGATCGCCATTGGTGGACGGGGGCTCTCTGCCGAAAGTCAAAGCCAGCCAAAAACCTAAAATCGGAAATGCCGCGCCGACCAGAATAGCCGCGGCGATCCTTCCAATGCGACGCATTTGCTCAAATCGCTCGTTACAGAATCCGCGGCGGCGAAGCTAACCGATCTCGGGTGCGCTTTTAATGCGACAAAGCTGCTTCAGCGCACCCGGTTGCCGCCGATCGACAATTGGGCGTAGCGAGCGGCGCCGTCTTTGGCCAGATCGCCGGTGACGACCTTCTTCCATTCCATGCCGACGATGGCGCCGCTGCGGACATCGGAGATCATGTTGTCGGTTATCACTGCCGCGCCGGCGCCCGGCGCCACCGATACCGTGATGCCGAACTCGGCTCGGCGGATGACGTTCGAGGTGATGGCGACGTCGCGCAGATAGGCGCCCCAGCCAGCAGCGATGCCGGCATAGGGCACGTTCTCGATGACGTTGCCGGTCACCACCGTATCGGCTTCGATACCGATGCCGATGCCGGCGCTGTCATTCGGGTCGGTGCCGGGCGGCCGCCGCGCGACGAGGTTGCGGATCAGATTGCCCTGCACCACCGCCAGCCGGCCGCCTTGGTTGAAATTCGTCACTGATACGCCAAGCGCCGCGCCGTCGACAATGTTGTTGGCGATCACCGCGCCCTCGAAGCCGAATTCGGCGTAAAGCGCCACTTCGCCGATGCCGCTGCAGGTGTTGCCGGCAATCTGCAGGTTCGACGCCGCATTGCCCCGCACTGCGGAGAAGGCGGCATTGCGGATGCGGTTGCCGCGCACGATCACATTGTCGGCGCGGAAGACGTTGATGGCGTTGCCCCATTGGCCGGAACCGCCGGACTTGTTCATGATGCCGTCGATGCGGTTGTCGACAACTTGCGTGCCGTCGTCGCCCGGCGTGGAGCGCCAGACCAGAATGCCGCCGTTGCCGGCGCCGTGTATCGTGTTGGCCGCGATCCGCAAGCCGCGCGCATCGATCGAGAAAATGGCGGCGTCGCCGCCGCTGATGGTGTTGCCGCTCACATCGCCTTCGACCAACTCGAGCGCGATGCCGTTGCGGCCGGAATTGACGATTTCGCAATCGGTGACGCGGACAGCGCGGCCCTGAGCAATATGCAAAAGTCCGCGCCGCTCCGGCAGCGGGATTCCGGCGCCGTCGAGGACCAGACCACTGATGCCGATGTGATCGGCGCCGGTAGCCGATAGCATGGACGGCCCACCCGACATCACCAGGCGCGTTGCGCCGGCAACACCGGCGAGCGCCGCATAAGACGGCAGCCGCAGCGCGCCGGCGCGGTAGAAGCCCGGCGGCAGGCGAAGCACGGCGCGCGCGGCGGCGGCCTGGTCGATGGCGCGCTGCAGAGCTGCCGATTGATCGTCCGCGGCGTTCGGGCGGACGCCGAGCGCGGCGGCGTCGATGCCGGCGCGTGGCGCGTCGCGCAGCGGCATGGACCGCGCTTCGCTGGCCGCTCCAATCGCGCCGGCCCCGGCCATGACCGCGAACAGACGGCGGCGATCAATGCTCATCTCAGAACTCCTACGAACGCGACAGTGCGCGTGTCGCCGCGGCTCGCAAGAGCTTCGCGGTCCGCCAGGACCGACTATTCCACTGCAGGGTTAACGCCGGTTTGCAGCCACGTGCGCGATGGAGACCGTACACACGACGTCACTTGCCGAGTATGTCCGCAATCTCCTCCACCGCCGCGTTGGCAGCGAGACGTCCGGCGGCGACTTCGGCTTCGATCCGCGGCAGCGCCGCTTTAAGCGTGCGGTCCGAGCGTAAGGGCGCAAACAGGCGCTCCTCGAGCATCGACCACATCCATTTGACTTGCTGCTCGCCGCGCCGCGTCGCAAGTTCGCCCGACGCGGTGAGCTTCTCGCGATGATCAAGCACGGCGGCCCACAACGCGGCGATGCCGTCGCCCGTGAGCGCGGAATAGGTCACGACCGGCGGCGACCAGTTCGGCGAACGCGGCGAGAGAATATGCAATGCCGCGCGATATTCGGCGGCCGCGGCTTTGGCCCGCACGACGTTGTCGCCATCGGCCTTGTTGACCGCGATCATATCGGCGAGTTCGACGACGCCTTTCTTCAGTCCTTGTAGCTCATCGCCGGCGCCCGGCAGCATGAGCACCAGGAAGAAATCGGTCATGTCGGCGACGGCGATTTCCGATTGGCCGACGCCGACGGTCTCGACCAGGACCACGTCGTAGCCGGCGGCCTCACACAACAGCATGGTCTCGCGGGTCTTCGCCGCCACGCCGCCGAGCGTGCCGGAAGCGGGCGAGGGGCGGATGAAAGCGTTCATGTCGTTGGCGAGGTGCGCCATGCGGGTCTTGTCGGCAAGGATCGAGCCGCCGGTGCGCCGCGACGACGGATCGACCGCCAGCACCGCCACTTTTCGGCCCTGCCGGGTCAACATGCTGCCAAGCGCGTCGATGGTGGTCGATTTGCCGACGCCGGGCGCGCCGGTGATGCCGACGCGCACCGCTTTGCCGGTGGCGTCAAGCAGCTTCTGCGTCAGCGCCGCCGCGCTACGGCGATGATCGGCGCGTTTACTCTCGATCAGCGTGATGGCGCGCGACAGCACGGTGCGGTCGCCGGCACGGATATCGTGCGCCATCCGGCCAATATCCGCACCGGGAGGAGACGAAGCCATAATTTCTCTTCAGCGAGTCAAGCTTTTACGTCAAGCGGCGTGGTCAGGCGCTGTGTGTATGCGATCGCGTTTACATTTTGCTAGCTGTCGCGCGAGGCAGCCAGAATTTTTCGCCGAATGACCGCGATGTTGTCGAATTGCAGCCGCATCGCGGCGCTGTGATCTCGCGTTCTCCAGGGGGAGATGCAACGTCGCTCGTTCCATCCTCAGCAACAGGGAGATGCCGATGAATTGGGATCAAATTCAGGGCAACTGGGTGTTATTCAAAGCCAACGTTCGGGGTAACTGGGTCAAGATCACCGACGAAGATCTCACCCGCATCAGCGGCCGCCGCGAAGAATTGGCCAAACGCCTGCAAGCGCGTTACGGCTTCGGCAAGGGCGAGGCCGAACGCGAAATTGAGGCGTGGGTGAAAACGCAACGCCACGCCGCATAGCTGATGGTGGCGCAATTCCGGAAATCGCGGAACTTGAGAGCGCGGAACCCGCAAAATGGCCGGCATTCGCCGGCCATTTGACGCCGCTCAGCGCCAAAGCTGTTTGCTGGCGAGCGCCGCGCCTTGCGCCAGCGCCTCGAGCTTGGCCCACGCAACCATCGGATGGACGCGGCCGCCGAGCCCGCAATCGGTCGCGGCGATGACGCGTTCGCGGCCGACGCTCTTGGTGAAACGCAGAATGCGCTGGGCGACGAGCTCGGGATGCTCCACCACGTTGGTGGCGTGGCTCACAACGCCCGGCAGGAGGATTTTGCCGTCCGGGAGCTTGACGTCTTCCCACACCGTCCATTCGTGCTCGTGGCGGACATTGCCGGCCTCGAACGAATAGGCTTGGCATTTGACCGCCAGCATCACGTCAACGATGTCGTGCATCGGAATGTCGGTGGTGTGCGGGCCGTGCCAGCTGCCCCAGCACAAGTGAAAGCGGATACGGTCCTGCGGCAGTCCTCTGATGGCGTGGTTAAGCGCCTCGATCCGGACCATGCAAAACTTTTTGTAATCCTCGACCGGCGGCTCGGGATTGATCATATCCCAATTCTCGGCGATGGCCGGATCGTCGAGCTGCAGGATCAGTCCGGCATCGACGATGGCCTTGTACTCCTCGCGCATCGCTTCGCCGACGGCGTACATGAACTCTTCGTCGGTCTTGTAGTAGACATTGCTCAGGCGCGACCCGCTCGCCGGCGCGACCGACGTCATAAAGCCCTCTTCGACGCCATTGGCTTTGAGCGCGGCCTTGAAATGGGCGATGTCTGCTTTGATCGCGTCGTGGCCCTTGTAGACGATTGGGCCGGTGCAGACCGGCCATTTGGCCATTGGCGGTCCGGTATAAACGCTGCCGTCGGGATCCTTGTAAACCGACAAGAACTTGGTGCGGTCGCGGCGGTCGGCAAAGCTCGTCAGCACGACTTCGCCGGGCTTGGCCCGCTTCGGCGCCCCGTCGTAGAGGCCGGGTCCGCTGAGATCGAGTCCGCCGAGCCGATTGAAGCAATAGCTCCACCACGCCCGGTAATTGATCTTGTGGCCCATCGATTTGCCGAACTCGCCGTCGCCTGGGACATCGATGCCGATGTCCTTTTGCTTGTGGACAACGTCGACCACGGCCGACGCCAGCGTCTTTTCAAACGCGGCTTCGTCGCTCGCATGCCCGGTTTCGCGGGTGCTGTTGGCTTCGATCAGATCGTCCGGTCGCGGCAGGCTGCCGGCCTGGCTGGTGAGAATATGGTCCCGGCTGATGCGCATGGGTTTAACAGATGACGCAAGACGGACGACAGAGGACGGATGAGAGAATTCTCACCCGTCCCACCTGTAATCCGTCGTCCGTCCGCTGTCCTCTGTCCTTAGATGGCGTGGAACGGCTGCTCTTTCACTGACGCGACCAGGCCATGGAACACTTCGTTCACGGGCCCCCAGCTCGGCAGTTTCTTCATGTTGTTGAGCCAGCGCTGGACATTCGGATAGGCAGAGAGGTCACAGCGAATGACTTCGCCGAGGGTGACCAAAGCGGCGCCGAAATAGTCGGCGATGGTGATCTGGTTGCCGCACAGATACTGCTTGTCCGGGCCGATCCAGTAGTCGTTGAGGATTTTCAGCCAGCGCTTGGCGTTCTGCTGGCCGATCTCGATGGTGGCCGCCTGCGCCTCGTCGCTGCGCCGCTTCTGATTGGGGAACAGCTGCGGATAGGCGAGGTTGTAGGCCCAGTCGCGATAGAAATTGGTGTTGAGCCAATCCATCATCTCGTTGACCTTGGCGCGCTGCTTCAGATCCTTCGGATAGGCCGGCGAGCCGATCTTGTCGGCGAGATATTTCAGGATCGCGGAGCTTTCGGTCAGCTTCAGGTCGCCGTCTTCGATCATCGGCACGAGGTTGTTCGGATTGACCGCGGTATAGGCCGGCCCGTAGTGCTCGCCCGTGAACAGATCGACGGTCACTTCGTCGACCGGAATCTTGTTTTCGGCGATGAACAGCCGCACCGGCCGGCTCGTCATTGACACCGGATGCATGTAAAGCTTCATGACTTCTCCTCCCAAAAGCACGCTAATTGGCAAGGCTTATAGAGCATCTTCGCGACAGGTGAAATGCGCAGTTCTGCCCACCTAAAAACGTTCTCGTGATGGGCAGTAGTCTCGTCCACTATGCGAACGTCGATGGGATAACCGTAATTAACGACGCGCGGCTTTAGCCACCAGATCGGCAATGAAACGCGGCAGTGCGAATGCGGCGGCGTGAACCTCGGGCGTCCAGTATTTGGTTGAGAAGCCGCCGGTCCGGCGATGGCGCGCGGCCAGCGTCTTGGCCGACGTTTGCCGCAGTCGCTTGTCGTCGGTCGCGAAGCCCATCGCCATGTGACCGCCGACATAAGTCGGGATCGCGGCGAGGTAGCAGGTGCCGTCGGCGAACAGCCGCCGGAAGGTGGTGACGCTGGCGAGGAGTTCGCGCGGCTGCAACATCGGCACCCCGTTCTGCGTCACTAAAACGCCGCCGTCGTTCAGGCAGCCTTTGCAGGCGGCGTAGAATTTCCGGCTGAACAGCACTTTTCCTGGCCCTTGCGGGTCGGTCGAGTCGACGATGATCACGTCGAAACGCCGCCCGGTCGTCGCGGCGCATTTGGCGACATATTTCATGCCGTCATCGATGACGCTGGCGAAGCGTTGGTCGGCGAACACCGGTTTGGCGAATTCCGGAAAATGCTTTTTGGCGAATTCAACCACCGCCGCGTCGATCTCGACCTGGGTGAGGCGTCTGACGGTTTTGTGTTTGAGGACCTCTTCGGCGATGCCGCAATCGCCGCCGCCGATGATCAGCACTTCGCGGGCGTTGCCGTGGGCGAACAGCGGCACGTGCGCCATCATCTCCTGATAGATGAATTCGTCGGCCGCGGTGATCTGGGTGGCGCCGTCGAGCATCAGCATCTTGCCGAAGAATGGTTGCTCGAACAGCACGAGATGCTGATGCGCGGTGCGGGCCTCGTACAGCACCTTGTCGACCCGATAGCTCATGCGGACGCCGAGGTCGTCGAACAGTGTCTCGGCAATCCATCTTTTGCCGTCCGGGCCGAGATCGGCCAGCCTCCGAGTGGCCGCACTGTTATCGGACATGACAGCTCCCCAAATTTCGTTGCCGCAAAAAACAAACGGCCGGGATACCCGGCCGCTCAATCCGAGCATCCTCAAAACGCTCACGCGGCGCGTCCGCGCAAGATTTCGTTGACGCCGACGCGGCTTGCCGAAAACGCTTCGCGCAGCACCGGAATGCAAGCGTCCGGATTGGCGGAGCCGCACATGAACACGTCCAGCGCGGCATAACCGGAATCCGGCCAAGTATGGATGGAGATGTGGCTTTCGGCCAGCACCGCCACGCCGGATACGCCGTTCGGCTGGAAGTGATGCAAATGGATGTGCACAAGCGTCGCGTGCGCCGCCTCGACGCAGCGGCGCAGCGTCGCCTCGATATGATCGATGTCGTCAAGCCGCTTGGCGCCGTGCAGATCGACGATCAGATGCACGCCGGCGCAGCGCACGCCCTGGCGCAGCGCAAAATGATCGGGCCGATCATCCGCCGGCACCGGAGCTGCGACTTTGAGCTTGGCTTTCTTTTCTTCGCTTCGAGCGGCACCTGGGATCCCCAAGCCCTTCGCCGATCGTAAGAGGGCGTTCCGGCTCATGCCGTCCTCCCCAACCAGAGATAAGAACCCGGGATGCCGGCAGGCCGGCGCCACGGAACGCGAAAGCCGCCCGATCGGGTCTGCCGTCGACCGATCAATAGCGGCACGGGTCCCCACATAAATGCAAACCCCCTAGAGTCAAGCAATTTCTAGAGAAAAAGCCCTCAGCCGCGGCAAAGTGACGAGACGTTGCGTCGCACTCAACAGAAATTCAAACCGGCGCGAGGACGCGTAAGATCGGGTCATATTTTCGCCCGCGAATGTCTTATGATTTTGGTTAAGCATTGCACTTAGTGTGAGCTCGCAAGAGTAAATCTCCGAAGCGGACTCGAGGAGCAACTCTTGGCAGCGCTGCGGTGGATGGCAGCCAGATCGCCAGGACCTGCGAACGGCGATGGAGGGAGAAGGGACATGATGCGGACATTGGGGGCTGGACTGTTTTTGGGACTGGCGGCGTTGCTGCCGGCGCAGCAGGCATCAGCACAAGACCCGGTCGGCGGCGCGATCGTTGGCGGCGCGCTTGGCGGTATCATCGGCGGCGCGCTTGGCCGCGGCGGCGGAGCGTTTGCCGGCGCCGTGATCGGCGCCACGACCGGCGCCGTGATCGCTTCGGAGGCTCAGCGCCGGGCGAGCGGCTATTATTGGTGGCGGGGCGGTTGCTACTACCAGTATCCGAACGGCGCATGGCTGCAGGTGCAGCCCGGCTATTGCGCCTACTGACGCGCCAGCCGCGGCGCCGGCTTTAGCCGTTGACCGCCACCGCCGGCGGTATGGTCAGCCCCGCCGGCTTTTTGACGCGCGTGCGGAAGAAGCCGAGGACGCGGGCGGCGGTATCGGGCTGCAGCCGGTTGAAGCTGGTCAGCGCCTGATCGAGATCTTTGGCCGACATGCCGCGGTCGGCCGCACGCAGCAAGAGAATGGCCTTGGTTGTGGTCGCCGACAGCCCGGCGACCTTAGCGAGAATGAGTACGATCTCCGCGCCGGGATCGAGCAGTGCCCGCTCGACCACATCGATCGGCGTATCGCACAACAGCGACAGCGCGATCGCGGTCTCCTCGAATTTGCGATCGCGCGCATATTGATAGATTTCGGCTTCGCCGATGCGGCGCAGACGGTTCTGCCGCTCGACGGCCGCCTGGGCGGCGGCGAAATCCGGCGAAGAATTACGAGCATCCTTGCGAATGCCGCCGACCACCTCGGCGACCACGCCTTCGATGGCGGCGCTGGCTTGCGGATGCTCGGCGGCGAGCCGCGTGCGCACCGCGTTCGACGCCTTTTCCAGTAACACCAGAAAGTGCGGACGCGGGATATCGCTGCGGGCGCCGACAATGGTGGCAAGATCGTCGTCGCCGGCCGAACGCTTGACCAGGATGCGAAAGCCGGCGTCGGAAAATCGGGCGCCGGCATTCTTGACGACCGAATGAACGACCTCGCGGTCGCCGCGTTCCACCAGAACGTCGGTCACCGCTTCGCTCAGGGATTGGCGCTGTGAAATGGCGAACAGATGCTGCTGGCTTTTGGTGGTGGCGTTGGCGACCAGGGCCGGGTCTTCCAGCCGTTCCGACTGTTTGAGAACCTGCTGCGCGACATTGATGTCGTCGTCGAACGCGAGCATGTGGATCACGCTCGACGGGGCGTTGACGATCGCCGCCAGCCGATGCGCGAGCCTGGCGCGCGCCTTGGTTTCGATGGTGCTGACCAGGCGCACCATGACGTCGTCGAATATGCCGATCTGCTCTTCTGGATAACGTGCCGCGCCGCCGACAAACAGGTCGGTGATGCGCGTCAGCATTTCGACGCGCCGCGAGTTGGTGCCGGACGTGAGTGCGGCCTCGAGCTCGTCGATCAGCGGAAGACTACGCATCATTGGACGGATGCCGGCGGCCCATTGCAACACCGACGACAATGCCGCCAGAACCGTGAAGAAAGGCTTGCGGCAGATGGCAGGCAATTAAGAAAGCATAAATTCATTCATGCCGAGCGCGGCTGGCGCCGAACACGCCCATGCGATTTCGCACTTCTGCGGGCACGCCGTACTCGCGAAGTACCAATCGTTGGTCGCGAAGGCCGCAAGCTTCGCGCTGGACGATAAAGCACCACAACGCGTCGCTTGCCTCCTCGACCAATCGCTGTCGCGACGGAGCGGCGGGCGAGGGGCGGTACGCCGCATCGCCATCACGCGCCGTGTCGGCGCGATCGTGGCGCGACAACGCCGCCAGCGCCGCTTCCAGCGCGCGGCCGAGGCGGCCTAGGGCAGCGGCCTGCTCCTGCGCGATTTCATAATCGAGCGCGCTTTCGCGCACGGTGTTGGCGTTGGATCGAGGCGCGCGCAGTGTCATTGCTGGGGCATCGTGTCGGCCAGCGTCATGGCATCGATGTGGCAGACTTTTTGTTTGCGTGAAAGCGGGTCATTGGCGCACGCGCTCAAAGGTCGTGAGCGTGATCGCGGCGGCGGCATCAATGTCGCGCGGCCGTTCGGCGCGCAGGCCGCTGCGCGCGAGCACATCCTGCGGTGTCGTGTCCGCGCCGACTTGCGGAAACAGCGGCCGTCCATCCGGCAAATGGGCATTAGCGGCGCGGGTCAGATGGAAGGCGTCGTACAGCGGCAGAAACCAGCCGAAAATCTCGGTGCCGCCGATCACGGCGATGATGCCGTCACCGACGTCGAGCGTCGCCATCGCCTGTTCGAGCGCCGCGCCCGCGGGATTCCATAGCACCGCGTTCGGATAGGTCCGGTCGGGCGCAATGGCCGCAATCTGTCGCGTCACGATGATGCGTTTGCGCGTTCCGGCGCGCGGACCGCCTTCGTGGGAGTGACGCCCGTGCACGATCACGGCGGCCCGGTCCATCGCCTTTTGCAAAAATCTTTGATCGGCGTCGTTGCGGAGCGTCTCCGGCATTTTGCCGGCGCGGTCGGCGATCATGCCGTCGGCGGACACGATGGCGTAACCTTCGACGCGGTGCGATCCGATCATTGAGCGACGATAGCGATGCCCGCAGCCTTAGTCATTGGCCGCCGCGGTGCGGCCCGCCCGGTTCGCGGGCACCGCCGGGCGCCAGCGGAGAGCCCAAGCGCGCCGCCGGAACCCGGTGCCCGCAAAATTTGCATTCTTGTCGCCAAACGCGTATTTGGAATTCAAACGAGGGTTTGAAAAAGGCCAATAATGACGCGACCGTCCGAAATCACCCGCGACCGCATCCTTAAAGCTGCGGAGCGGCTGTTCGCCGAGCGCGGCTATGACGCCACCAGCGTGCGCGCCATCGTCGCCAAGGCGCGGGTCAACCAGGCCGCCATCAATTACCATTTTGCCGGCAAGGACGGGCTCTATCGGGAAGTGTTGCGGGCATCGTTTCGCGCGCTGACCGAGCACCAGCTCTGTCACGCCGAGGAGACCAAGGCGATGTCGCGCGAGCAGGCGCTCGGCGAGTTCGTCCGCCATCAGTTGTGGCCGCTGTTGGCCCGCGACGAGCTTAGCCGGCATCTGCGCATCTTCAATTGGGAAGCGGTGCGGCCGACCGCGGTATTTCGCAAGCTGATGAGCGAGGAGGCGGCGCCGTTCATGGGGCTCGCCGTCGACCTGGTACGCCGCTTCATGCCCGAAGCGGACGGCCGCACGCTCACGATCGCGGCGGTTTGGCTGGTCGGGCAATGCAGCATCTTCGTGCGCAACCGCGAGCAGCTCTCCAACCCGCCGGCGTCGCTGCCCCTCGACGAAGCCAGTATCGGACGGCTGGCGGACCTCGTGACCGTCTGGGCGCTCGCCGGGCTCGGGCAGCGGTCTTAAGGCCCCCGTCCGCAGGAAATCCCCGGGGTTGCCCCAAAAATTCCTTGTTCCCGGCCAGCGCCCGCCCATAACGGATGTTTGAAATTCAACCGGCCGTTTGAAAAATACGGGCCGAGGGAGAACGAGGTCATGCGCTTCACGATGCCGTTGTTGAGGCGGTTCTTCGGTAAGCTTATCCACGACATCATGCCGGCGGCTTTGGCGAGCCTGCTCGGCGGTTTCCTGATCACCCATTTCCAGCTCAATCGCCCGCCCGAGCCGGTCACGGTGCCGGTGGCCCACGCCTCGCCGGAGATGATGCAGCTGCTGCGCGATGAGCACGGTCTGATCGGCAGCTTCGTCAAGGCGCGAATCGCAAACGAAAAGAACGCCTTCGACAAGAGCGTGAACGGAAAGGAGCAACAGCGCGCCAGCGCTGACGACAGCGCGGCGCCGGTTCCTGTGGAGGCACAGCCAGGCGTCGTGGCGGCGCCGCGGCCGACCGCGATCGTCGCCGTGGTCCCGGGCAAGCCGGCTGCGGCGCGCGTCAAGCCGCCGGTGGTCGGCGCGTCGCTGCCAGCGCTTGCAAGCTCGCCAGCCCAGCAGAGCGAAAACGCACCGCCGCCGCCGCCGGCGGCGCGTAATGATGATTCGCTGCTCGCCAAGACCATCGGCTTCAAGGACAACGTGGTTGCGGTCACGCAACGCGCCGCCGCGGCGATCGGCGGCATTCCGTCATGGTTTGGCGCGGTCGGCGACCGGATCGGCGGTGAGGATCCAAGCCCGCGCCCGCCGGGGCACCTGATCAGCGAGTTGTGAAGTCAGCAGTGCCGTAGAGCACAGTACAATGGTCACCCACGCGCGATAAGCGGGTGCAGCCGCGTTTAAAAGTCGGTACGCGCCGTCAACAGTTCCTTTGACATACGCGTCTCGGCTTCTTGCTCACGGCCGTAATGCCCGCTAACCAACTCGCGATGGGGCAGGAACCGGCGCCACGTTTGCTGCGCTTTGTGCTTCGGCGGTGGTTCTAACACTGGGGGTTCGGGCAGCAATCGGCTTGCCTCGGAGGTCCAGATGCGTCGCGCCGCCAATTTCAACCCGGAATGGGGCTATCTGGCCCCGGCGCCCACGTTTATGCGTTCGGCTCGCCTCGTCCTGGTGGCCACCGCCATCGGCGCCAGTGCCGGCGCCGCGGTGGTATTTTCGCTGATCGATCGGCCGGTGGCGGAACAATCGGTGGCGGCGCGGACTCTGGTGCAAACGCCGCTGGGGTCCGAATCGGCAAAAGTCGGTGCGCCGGTCGTGGCGCAACTGCAAACCGAATCGCAGCACGCCCAACCGCAGGCGGACGCTCCCGGCGCCGTTCGACGGCAAGCGGCGATGGTTTCGCCGGCGAACGCCGGAGCGGCCGGGCTGGCCGCGGGAGAATCAGGCGCGACGTCGACGACGCAACGTGCCGCCGGCGCGGTGGCCTTGGCGGAAGCTCCGGCCGTAACGGATGCGCCGCCGGTGCCGGCGGTCAATGAGGCCGCGGCGGCGGCGCCAGAAGCAGCGCCTGCGCAGGCGCAGAAGATGCCGAGCAAAAAACCGCGCGTAGTCTGGCGCGCCGCACCGCGATACGACGCGCCGCGCTATTACATGTACGCACCGCGCTACTATGGCGGACAGTCCTACGATCGGCGCTATGTGCAGACGGAGAGAAATTCTTTCGGCTGGTAGCGCTTATTGAGCGCGAACTCCCGGCGACACTTCTGCGCAACAGCGATCAAAATTGCTTAGGCGGTAGCGATCAAAGATTGCGTGGCAGGCGTTGGTGCGGCCGGTTCAGTGACAGAGTTGTTGCGCGATCGCCGTGTCGAGCGCGACATGCGCCGCCAGATGGTCCGGTAAGCCAGTGGCGATCTTGGTCCAGCCGACGCCCCACGGCGTGCCGGCGCTGTCCCACCAAATCCGGCAATAACCATCGGCGAATTGCACGACGGCGTAGTCGTCGGCGCGCGCGGACGACGAGGCGGCGATAGTCACGGCCAGCAAACCGACCGCCAGTGCCAAGTGTTTCATGACGAGCTCCTTGCTGGATCTAAAACTCGCAATCCGGTCGGCCGGTTCCGACGCCGCAAGTCGAGCTCAAAACGGTTTGCTGCAGAGCAAATAAGAACATACCCGCCGCGTGATGCAGCGAACTCAAACGCGTTTTCACATCTGGCTTTGGATCGGTAGTGGATCGGCGCTAAAGCACCGCCCGCCTCTTCGAGGCGGGCGGTAGCAGTACGGTTGAACCCGCGCTTAAGCGCTCAACCCCACCAATGCGTGCACCGATGCCAATAAACCGCCTTGTGCAGCTTATGCTCGGCGATGGGCCAAGTCGGCAGGCGGTAATACCAATGCCAGCCCCAATGCCACCAGAGAAAGTGCCCATCCGGGGGCGCGACAGCGGTGTCACGCCAGATTCGGCAGTAGCCGCTGTTGAACTTAACAATGGCGAAGTCTGCGCGTGCCGGCACGGAAGCCGTGAGGCCGAGCGCCAGAACGCCGATTGCGAAGACAAGCTTTTTCATAGTCAAACCCCCCATGTTGCGCCTTCCGCCGCCAGCGCAGATGTTAGCAGGCAGCCTCAGAAGGCAATGAGTTACCAAACTAACGACGCACACCAGCGATGCCTTATCGCCCGGGCGCCCATGCCTCAGTCCAGCTCCGCAGGCAAAACCTGATGGTATTTCCATCCAGAATGCCATGGCGTCGCCTTAGTCAGCACTAGCTCCCTTGTACGACCCCACGAGGTTCCGATAGACGGAACACGTATTTGAGGCAAGTCCGAAGCCCACCCTGATGCGTAATTTATGCTGAGTGCAGCATCTGAAACACACGAGGGAACTCATGCCGGAAATCATCGTCTATTTGCTGGAGGGCCGCTCGATCGAGGCCAAACGCGAACTGGTAAAGGACCTCACCGCCGCGGTGGTCAAGAATATCGGGGCGCCCGCCGAAGCCGTGACGGTTTCGCTGGTCGAGACCCCGAAAACGGCGAAAGGCAAAGGCGGTGTGCTGTTCAGCGACATGCCCGGCCGCTAGCGCCGGGATGCCTTTAAGTCGGCTAAGTGGCGGTGGTGACAATGTTTTTCCGCTTTGGCGGAGCATCTATCCCTGCCGATGAAATTGTCGTGAGTGCGGCGCACAATTTTCTTGCTGCAATGCGGTAGAGGCCCGATAATCAGCCTGGCAAAACGAAAATGAACGCAGGTGCGAACATGAACCAAGTGTGGGAGACCAAGGACGGCCGACGGCGCGTGCGGCGCGATCCGCCGACGATCGAGGAAGCAGTGGTCGCGGCACAAGGACTCACTGACGAGCTCAAGGAGCAGGTCGAAATCGTTGCGTCGCTCATGGAGATCACCGCCGACGAGGCGCGCGGCGTCGTGCTGCGGATGGGACAGCGCAAGAAAGAGGTCAACCACGTGACCGTCACCGGCCGCGTCGGCGCGCCGCGGGCTGTCGTGGTCGAGCGAAGGACGTCGCGCTTTGCGACTGCGCCACGCCGGTCGATCGGTAGCTGAGAGACGACGGGCGTAGCCGCCTGGAGGCGGCGTCAGCTGCCGCTGCCTGGGTCGGGGATTTTGTGCATCGCCACGAGTTGGTGCCAAATGAAGAGCACGACCACGGCGCCGACCACCGAGGCGATTAAGCCGGCGCCTTGCTGCGGGCCGTACCAGCCGACCGCCTGGCCGATCCATGTTGCGACAAACGCGCCGACGATGCCGAGGATCGTGGTGAGGATAAAGCCCGCCGGATTGTTCGGACCCGGCGCTAAAAAGCGGGCAATGAGGCCGGCGACGAAGCCGATGATGATTATCCAAACGTAATTCATGGCGTCCTCCGTACGATGCGGCGATCAATGCCACACGGGAATAACGGTTCCAAAACGCAACGTTGGCAGCGCGCGGTACCATACCGTAGCGCGTCGATCATGCATACCCGCACCTGGGACCGAGCCGGCGCGCCAGTTATGATTGCCGAGCTCGCACCAGCTTGCTCGCAAAAGTTCGAGCCGCGGAGCATTCAGCCATGACCAAAACTCTGGTGAAACCGCGCACCAAGGTGCAGCTGAAGACGCAGCGCCCGCCGCTATACAAAGTCATCCTGCTCAACGACGACTACACGCCGCGCGAATTCGTCGTGACCGTGCTCAAGGCGGTGTTCCGGATGAATGAGGATCAGGCTTATCGGGTGATGATGACCGCGCATCAAAAGGGCGCCTGCGTCATCGCCGTCTATGTCAGGGACGTTGCCGAGACCAAGGCCAAGGAGGCGACGGAGCTCGGCAAGCAGAAGGGCTATCCGCTTTTTTTCACCACCGAGCCGGAAGAATAAGCAGGAGAGAAGCGGCGAGCGCCGCTTCCGCCTCGATTTGGCAGAGACCTTATGTGACAGAATCATCACACGCTGCCGAAAAACGGAGGATCCACTTGCGAGCTCGGTGATTTTTGATGACCTAAAAGTCGCGCGAATTCAGTCGCTTACTTGCGCCTCTGCGACGAGACTCCTTTCACGCGCGGCAAGCGAGAGAAATTGCTGGCGCTCGGCCTGGGCAGTATAGATTGCGTCAGGGGATTCTCGGGGGCGCATCATGAAAAGGAAGCTCTCACTCGCTTTTCTTGCGCTGGTTTTGTGCTCGGTTGCAGCGCCCGCCATCGCCGCCGACTTGCCCTTGCCGGTGAAGGCTCCGCTGCTGCCACCCTATGATGCGTGGAACGGCTGGTTTGTCGGCGGCAATATCGGCGGCAGTTTTGGGCAGGCAAGAGACAGCTCCACGTTCGGCCCTACCGCCATCACCTTCAGTTCGACGACGACCAACCTCAACGGCGTCGTTGGCGGCGCGCAGTTCGGCTACAACTGGCATGTCAGCCCCGTGTGGCTCTTGGGCTTCGAGGCTGACATTCACGGCACTGGCGAACGCGGCACCGCGACGTCCAGTTTAGCCAGGACGATCTCGGTTTTTATCCCGGGCATCGGGGTAATCCCGCTGACGCAAACAGGCAGGCTGTCTGACGCGGAGAAGCTGCCATGGTTCGGCACGGTGCGCGGTCGGCTCGGCTGGACGCCGACACCGACGTGGCTGGTCTATGTCACAGGCGGTCTGGCCTACGGCGAGATCTTCAGCGATCCGACACTCGCAGTCGGCACCGGCGGCGCCTCGGTCGCCAACCGATTCAATACGGTGCGCGCCGGCTGGACGGCGGGCGGCGGCGGCGAGGTGTTTGTCGCGCCCAACTGGACGGTGTTTGTCGAATATCTCTATGTCGACTTCGGCACCTTCAGTAATACCTTCAACAGCCTCGGCTTCTTCGGTCCGACGATGACGCTTAACACCCATGTCACCGACAACATCGTCCTCGCCGGCTTCAACTATCATTTCCCACCGAGATAAAGATCGCATAATCTGCGCAGTGCGAAATCCTGCGAGCGTCGCCTATCCGGGCGACGCCCGCTTTGTTTTTCCGGACCAGGGATGGCGGACCGTTTCGCCAGATCCGATCGTCATGCGCTTGGTTCTGATTTTTGTCGTGTTGGCCGCTTCGCTTCACGCCGCGAGCGCCGCCGGCCTAGGCGAGACGTGTGGCGGCGTTGCCAACATTGCCTGTGCCGAAGGTCTTTGGTGCGAGCGTCAAGCCGGCCAATGCAGCGGCGCCGATGTTTCCGGTGCCTGTGTGCGGGTGCCGGAGGTTTGCACCGAGGTCTACATGCCGGTCTGTGGCTGCGACGGCAAAACCTACGGCAATGATTGCCAGCGACGCGCGGCCAAGGCGCAGAAAGCACACGATGGCGGCTGCTCGTAGCGGCGCCGAACTTTAGCGCCCAGAAACCACGGTGCTGCCGGCGCTTCCTGCGCAACATCCATGAAACAACAAGCCTGCTCTGCGGACATCGCGGTTGCGCTCAGCGCCGCGGCGAGCCAATTCGTGGCGGCGATCAGGCCCGGCGGAATGATCGTTCGGCGATGCTTCGACGAGGCGCTAACCTAAAATGCAAGGATTTGGCGGTAAAACGCGCAATATGAGCCGAAACACGCCTCGCAATGTCGCCCCCGACGATGCCCACAGCATCGCCCCCGACCTCATCGTCGCCGAAGGGGCGCCGGCGCCCGCGAATGATCAAGCGGCGCGCCGGCAGATCGAATTGGCGGCGTTGGCCCGAGGACTGCAGGATACCGCGGCCTTGCCGCGGCTCGATCACGCCGCCATCCACACCATCATCGCCGGCATTACGCTGGCGATGTTCCTGTCTGCGCTCGAGCAGACCATCGTCGCCCCGGCATTGCCGGCGATCGGCAAAAGCCTTGGCGACTTCGATAATCTGCCCTGGGTCGTGACCGCCTATCTGCTCGCGGCGACGGCGGCGACGCCGCTATTCGGCAAGCTCACCGACATCCACGGCCGCCGCACCATCATGTTGCTGGCAATCGGCATCTTCATCGTCGGCTCGCTCGTCTGCGCACTGGCGCCGACAATGTGGCTGTTGATCGTCGGCCGCGGCCTGCAAGGCATCGGCGGCGGCGGGCTTATTCCGATTGCGCAGACCATCATCGCCGATCTCTTAAGCCCGCGCGAGCGGCCGATGGCGCAGAGCTACACGTCGGTGGTGTTCATGAGCGCCAGCATTCTCGGCCCGGTGCTCGGCGGGCTCCTCACCGATCATCTGCATTGGTCGTTCATCTTCTGGATCAATCTACCGCTCGGCGCCGTCGCGCTGGTGATGACCGGTCGGGCGCTGCGCCGCCTGCCGCGGCACGACCGCCCGCACGAACTCGATATCCCGGGCGTGACGCTGATGGTCGCAGCCGCGGTGGCGCTGCTGTTGGCGCTCGATTGGGGCGGCACGCAGTTTCGCTGGCTGTCCTGGCCGATCGTCGGCCTCGTCGCGGCCTCGGCGATGCTGTGGGGGCTGTTTGCGGCCCGGCTTCTGACCGCGCGCGAGCCGTTGATTCCGCTTGCGATCCTGCGCGGCAAGGTGACGAGCGCGATCACCTGTGCCGCATTTTTCTCGATCGGCACGATTGTCGGCGTGACGATCTTTGCGCCGCTTTATTGCCAGCTCGTGCTGCATGCGTCGGCCAGCCTCTCGGGGCTTGCGCTGATCGCCTTCATGGTCGGCTCGACCATTGGCGCGCTCCTGACGGGCCGGCTGATCGTTCGTTTGACCCATTACATCCGCGCGCCGGTCATCGGCCTCGTCATCGCCATTGCGACATTTGGTTTGCTCGCCGTCGAAGCGTCGAATTTATCATTTGTTGGTTTCGCTGCTTTGCTTGGTTTGCTCGGCCTGGCGATCGGGCCGATGTACCCGACCAGCACCATTGTCATGCAGAATGCGGTGAAGCCGCATCAGCTCGGCACCGCGACCGGGGCGTTGAACTTCTTTCGTCTGCTCGGCGGCGCGATCATCGTCGCCGCCTTCGGCGCCATCGTGCTCGGCAGTGCCGGCGATCTCGGCGGCACGGTAACGCTCGACAAGCTCGCCACCGGCCACGCCGACTTTGCTCCGGCATTCCGCCTGGTATTCGTCGCCGGCGCTACTTTTCTCGCGGTCGCGCTGGCTTCGTTGCTGGCGGTCGAGGAACGGCCGCTGCACGGCCCGGTTCGGCTCGCCGATCAAGCGGATTAGCCCCGATTTAACGCCGCAGCAGCGGAAAGCCGCCCGCCGGCCGTTCAGGTCTTGTTCACTGGGCGGGGCCTAAATCTTGATCCGGACGAGGTGAAGCCGGTCTCTCCGGTAGATTCGGGCTCGCCCGGACAGAGCCGCGGTCGACGGGCATTGGTCGGCGCCTTCGGTCGATAACGCCGATCGGGCTTTTAGAGGCTGCATGGGTATCGCTGGACGCGCGTCTGCTGCCACGCTGCTTGCGCTTGCCGTCACACTGGCGCCGGCCCGGGCGCAGGAAGTCGCCCGACCGGTCCACGGCGCCGATTCCGGCCCGCGCGCTTGCCTCAATCAAAAGGAACGCCGGGCGCTGGTCGAGAACGGCGCGGTGATGCAACTTGCCGCAGCTTTGAACGCCGTGCGGCCGCATGTGCCGGGTACGTTGGTGCGGGCGCGGCTTTGCCGCCGCGGCGAAGGGCTCGCCTATGTGCTGACAGTGCTGGGCCACGATGGCAAAGTGACGCGCGTCGTCGTCGACGCGGTGAAAGGCTCGCTGGTCGGCGAACGTTGAGCGGAGCTGTTATTGCGCCTTCTTGTTGTTGAGGACGATCCGGATCTCAATCGGCAGCTCGCCACCGCGCTGACCGATGCCGGCTATGTAGTCGACCGCGCCTTCGACGGCGAGGAAGGGCACTATCTCGGCGAGAGTGAGCCCTACGACGCGGTGATCCTCGATATCGGGTTGCCGAAAATGGACGGCATCTCGGTGCTGGAATCCTGGCGGCGCGCCGGCCGCGCCATGCCGGTCCTGATCCTCACGGCGCGCGATCGCTGGAGCGACAAGGTGCAAGGCTTCGATGCCGGCGCCGACGACTACGTCGCCAAGCCGTTTCATCTCGAAGAAGTGCTGGCGCGAGTCCGTGCGCTGCTGCGCCGCTCCGCCGGTCACGCCAAGAGCGAGTTCACCTGTGGGCCGGTACGGCTCGACACCCGCACCGGGCGCGTCGCCGTCGACGGCAATCCGATCAAGCTCACGTCGCACGAATATCGGCTGTTGTCCTATCTGATGCACCACACCGGGCGCGTGGTATCGCGCACCGAATTGGTCGAGCATCTTTACGATCAGGATTTCGACCGCGACTCCAACACCATCGAAGTGTTTGTCGGGCGCATCCGCAAAAAGCTCGGCGTCGACGTGATCCAAACGGTGCGCGGTCTCGGCTATCTGCTCACGCCGCCCGATGCGCGCTAATTCGCTCGCGTTTCGCCTGTTTCTTTGGGCGACCGGTCTGACGGTGGTTATTCTCATCGTCACCGGCGTGGCTCTGTCTTCGCTCTATCGGCACGCCGTGGAACGCGCCTTTGACGGGCGGCTCGACGTTTACCTGCGCACGCTGGTCGCCGACGTGGCCTCGCCGGAGGAGGGCAACGAAAAATTCCCGCAATCGATCGGCGAGCCGCTGTTCGAGTTGCCGCTGTCCGGTTGGTATTGGCAGGTCACGCGGCTTGATGCGGCGAAGCCGGAGCTGCACGCTTCGCGCTCGCTGTGGGACTCGAACCTGCCGCGGCTTGCCGACAATGCGGTGGATTCCGCGGTCGGCGGCTACCGCAAGGGCTACGCGCAGGGGCCCGAGGACGTGCGGCTGCGTTTGGTCGAGCGCAACATCGATCTCGGCGATGACGGCCGTTATCTGATCCAGGTCGCGGGCGATGCCTCCGAGATCGACGAAGAAATGCGGAGCTTCGACCGCACCATCGGTGCGATCTTTGCAGCGCTGACGCTGGCGCTGTTGTTGACCACGCTCTTGCAGGTTCGCTTCGGGCTGTCGCCGCTCAAGCGCATTTCCGAAAGCCTGGCTGCGATCCGCTCCGGCCGGGCCGAACGGCTGGAAGGCGAATTCCCGGTCGAGATCGCGTCGCTGGCGCGCGAGACCAACGCCTTGATCGACGCCAATCGCGAAATCGTCGAGCGCGCCCGCACCCATGTCGGTAATCTCGCCCACGCTTTGAAGACGCCGTTGTCGGTGATCGTCAACGAGGCGGCGGCGAGGCCGGCCGATCCGCTGGCGCAGAAGGTGCTCGAGCAAGCCGACATCATGCGCGACCAGGTGACGCGGCAGCTGGAGCGCGCCCGGCTCGCCGCGCGGCCCGCCGTGGTCGGCACCCTGACCGAAGTTCCGCCGGTCGTCACCGCGCTGGCGCGCACGATGGAAAAGCTGCACCGCGACCGCGACATCGCCATCGCCGTCGACGTGCCCGCTAACGCCTGCTTCCGCGGCGAGGAGCACGATCTCGAGGAGATGATCGGCAATCTGGTCGACAATGCCTGCAAATGGGCGCAGTCGCGGGTCGCCATCGAGGTCGTGGCAACCGGGCCGGCAAGCGACGGCAACGGGCGGGTACGCGTTATCGTCGACGACGACGGGCCCGGGCTTTCTCCGGCCGAGCGCGAGCAGGTGGCGCTACGCGGCCAGCGGCTCGATGAGAGTAAGCCCGGCTCCGGGCTCGGGCTGTCCATCGTCGTCGAGCTCGCAAGCCTCTACGGCGGGGTGCTGACGCTCGGCACCGCGCCGATCGGCGGTCTGCGCGCCGAACTCGCCCTGCCGGCCGGCTGAGCCGGGACCGCCCCGCGGCGGCCCGGCACCGACAGAGTTTTGCCCCATTCAGCGCCGTGGATGGCCCGGCAAGCCGGGCGCGGTCGTTGTTGTCCGGATCGAGCGGAGCGCCATGGCGGCGACGAGATGCACTGCGCTGATGCTGGCCGCGCTAAGCCTGGCGGCATGCTCCGCCGACAGCGGACCGAAGGAGCTTGGCGGCACGGCCGCGGGCGCCGTTGCCGGCGGGCTCGTCGGCAACGCGATCGGGGGCACCGGCGGCAACCGGGCCGCTGGCACCCTGATCGGCGCGGCACTCGGCGGTTTCGTCGGCAACCGGATTGGCGCTTCGCTCGACGAGGAAGACAACAGACGCGCCTATGCCGCGCAAATGCAGGCGCTTGAGACCGGGCCGTCCGGCGCGCCGGTCGCCTGGCGCAACCCGGATACGGGACGTTACGGCAATGTCGTGCCGGGGCCGGCCTATCAGATGAACGGCGAGCCCTGCCGGGAATATACCCATACCGTCTACATCGACGGCCAGCCGCAAACGGGCCGCGGCACTGCCTGTCGCAATGCGGACGGCAGCTGGACCACCATTAGCTAAGCCCGCCCCGGACAAGGCTTTTTCAGCGCCGTCGAAAGCGTGTTGGGGCTGGATTCCCGAGGTTTTGCGTAACGCCTTCTTAAGCGGCCGGCGCCTACAAGTATCCGATGCCTTCCAGGTGTGGGTGATGGCCGTCATGACGAGCGACGGACAAGCCGTCGAACGGCTGCGTGATTATCTCCGGACGCTGAAGCCGGAGGCCCGCGCCATGCTCATCACCGAGCTCGAGCGCGGCCTGCTGCGCGGCGAAGAGTCCGCCGGCAGCGAGCTCATCCTGCAGGAACTCCGGCGCACCATTCGCGCTGCCGGCCAACCGGTGGCGCGTATCGGCAATGCCGCCCGTCTGTTCTTCGCGCCGGTTGAGCCGTTCGTCGTTGATGATGCCGCCGATCACAAGCGCGCCGGGCGGATTGCACGCGTGTCGCTCGAACCGATCTGGGAATGGATCGGCCGCGATCTGATTCCGGCCGAGGCCAGGGCGCTGACCGAGGATATCAATCGCGCCTTGCTCGACAACGATGGCCTCAAAGCCGAGCAGATGACCCGGGCCTTGCATGATCGCGCGCTGTTGCGCATCCGCGATGCCATCGCCTCGGTCACTGGCGACGACAAGGCGCGCCGGCGCCTCGCGGTGCAGGTCGGTACGCCGCGGGCGCTCGACGATCTGGCGACGCTGACCGGCATTCTCGCCAACCGCGATCTGCTGAACGATTTGGCGCGGCGTCTGCCGAACCACCTGCGCTCGTTCGAGCGCGAGGAGATCGATGCGGTCAAAACGCTGCTTGAAGCCGCAACCACACAAAAGGGGCACGCCGGCGTGCCGGCCGCCAAGACCGACGTCTTCGTCTATGGCTTTGTCCTGATCATGAGCCGGCTGGCGGCGCCGTGGCAGCTCATTCGTATTGCGACCCGCGCCGCGGAAAGCGACGAGGTCGCCCGGATCGCCGAAACGCCCTATGCGGCGGCGGTCGCGATCGTGATCGGCGAAGTCGAGTGCATGGTGAACGACCTGCGTGCGGAACTCAAAGCGCGCCGGTCGATCACGTCGCTCCTGAAAAACCTTCATGATGCGGCGCGCGGTTTGCGCACCGAGATCGATCTCTCCGGCGACTCGCCCTGGAGCCGGCAACTCACCGCTATCCGCACCGAAGTCTCCAACGTGCTGCGGCTGGAAATCGAGTTCGACGCCGGGCCGCGTTCGCCGCTTGCTGCGGCCGCGGCCGAGCAAGGAAATCGTGCCGAACTCGCAGCTTGACGCGTTGGACGTGGGCGAGGCTGAGATGCTGGTCGAGTTCGTCGCCGCCTGCCGCACTTACGCCGCCGAACTCGCGGTCAACGAAATGGCGGTGCGCAGCTACATGGAGCTGCAGAATTATCTGGAGAGCGGAACCAAAACCCTGCTCGACGCGGTCCGCCAGGCCAGCGACGCCGAGCGGCCGTTCCGCCAATCGCAGATGGACGCGGCGATTCGCTTTTGCCGTATCATATTCGGCGCCGACTATGCGGGCCTGCTCGCCAAAGCGGCCGAAATCGCGGTGCAGCCCGCGCCGGTCGAACGCAAGCCGGCCCGGGCGTAGCCATGCGCCTGCGGTCTACCGCCTCACAGTGCGCAATTGCCGCGCCCGCGCTCCCATTGCCGCCGCATTGACGCCGTGATGATGTAACCCCCGGCGCAAGGGCGCGCCGCTCCAGCTCGCGGCTTCCGGCAATCGATATTGGCTTGGATCAATGTGTTCCCGGCGCCCTGCGGATTAAATGGCGACCATGATTCTATGGGTCATTTTTGCGGTGATGACGGCAGCGGCGATCCTCGCCGTATTATGGCCGCTTGGCCGCGTCCGGCGCCTCATGCGGGGCGATAGCGATTTTTTGGTCTACAAGGACCAACTCAAGGAGATCGACCGCGACCGTGCCTCCGGCTCGATCGGCGAAGCCGAAGCGGAAGCCGCGCGGCTCGAGGTTTCGCGTCGGCTTCTTGCCGCCGCGGAACCGCCGCCGTCGGCCGCCGTCGCCAAAGCGCAACAGCCGGAGCGCCGCCGCGTGGCGGCCGCCGCCGCCTTGGTCGTTCTGATTGTCGGCCCGCTCGGCCTTTATGTCGCGCTCGGCTCGCCGAACATTCCGGGCGAGCCCGCGTTCGCTCGGGTCAGCACGCCTCAAGGCAATGAATCGATCGCGAGCCTCGTCAGTCAGGTCGAAGCCCATCTCGCGCACAATCCCAACGATGGGGCAGGGTGGGAAGTGCTGGCGCCGGTCTATGCCCGGCTCGGCCGTCTCGACGATGCCGTCGCCGCGCGAAAGAAGGCGCTGGAACTCAACGGCGCCACCGCGGCCCGCGAAGCCGATCTCGGCGAGGCGGAGACCGCTGCGGCCAACGGCGTGGTAACGGCCGAAGCCAAAGCCGCATTCGAACGCGCCGTGGCGCGTGACGGTCGCGAACCAAAGGCCCGGTACTTCCTCGGTCTTGCCGCCGAACAGGACGGCAAAGGCGATGACGCCGCCGCCATATGGCGTTCGCTGCTCGCTGAGGCGCCGGCCGGCGCGCAATGGGTCGGCTTCGTTCGCGGCGCGCTGGCGCGGATTAGCAACACGCCGGTCGTCGTGGCCGAACCCGGGCCGAATGCCGGCGATATTGCCGCTGCCGCCGCCATAAGCGACGACCAGCGCCACGACATGGTCCGCGGTATGGTCGCGCGACTTGCCGATCGGCTGCGCGCCGATGGCGCCGACGTCGAGGGCTGGGTGCGGCTGGTGCGGGCTTATGTCGTGCTCGGCGACCGCGACAAGGCCAAGAGCGCAGCGGCTGACGCCAAGCGTGCGTTGGCGCAACGCCCCGACGACATCAAGCGGATCGACGATCTTGTCAAAGGTCTCGGGCTCGAAGGTTGACTGAAAAAATATGCCGGGAACACGTCAGCCATGACTCGCAAGCAGCGACGCCTCGTCTTGATCGGCGGCGCGCTGGGCGTGCTCGCCATCGCGGTAGCGCTGATGCTCAACGCGTTTCGCGGTTCCATCGTGTTCTTCAATTCGCCGAGCGACGTCGCGGAGAAACACATCGCGCCTGGCGCCCGTATCAGGCTCGGCGGCTTGGTCAAGAGCGGCAGCCTGGTGCGCGGCGACAATCTGAAAGTGCGTTTCGACGTCACCGACGGCAATCGCGACATCGCGGTCGCCTACCAGGGTGTGTTGCCGGATCTGTTCCGGGAAGGGCAGGGCGTCGTCGCCGAAGGCGCGCTCGACGGTTCTGGCCTGTTCATGGCCGACACCATCCTTGCCAAGCACGACGAGACCTATATGCCGAAGGAAGTCGCCGACGCGTTGAAAAAGTCCGGACATTGGAAGGACGCATACGGCCGCCGCGCGGCGATGCCGGTCGAGGAGGCTGGCAAGTGATTGCCGAGCTCGGCCATTACGCGCTGATGCTGGCGCTTGGGCTGTCGCTGATTCAGGCCACGATGCCGATTGTCGGCGCGCGTTATGACGATCCGACGCTGCTGAGCGTGGCGGCGCCTGCGGCGCTCGCGCAGTTCGTTTTTGTCGCCTTGTCGTTCGGCGCACTCGCCGTTTGCTACGTCACTTCCGATTTCTCGGTGCTCAATGTCTACGAGAATTCGAATTCGGCGATGCCGTTGATGTATCGCCTGACGAGCGTCTGGGGCAACCACGAGGGCTCCATGATGCTGTGGGTGTTCATCCTGGCCTTGTTCGGCGCGCTGGTCGCGGCGTTCGGCGGCAATCTGCCGGCGAAGCTTCGCGCCAATGCGCTCGCGGTGCAGGCCTGGATCGCAGCCGCCTTTCAGCTTTTCATTCTCACCACCTCGAATCCGTTCCTGCGCATTGCAGATGCGCCATTCGAGGGCCGCGATCTCAATCCGATCCTGCAGGATCCGGGTCTCGCCTTTCACCCGCCGCTCCTTTATCTCGGCTATGTCGGCTTCTCGATCGCGTTTTCGTTCGCGATTGCGGCGTTGCTCGAAGGCCGCATCGATGCCGCCTGGGCGCGCTGGGTGCGGCCGTGGGCGCTCGGCGCCTGGATGTGCCTCACGCTCGGCATCGCCGGCGGCTCATACTGGGCCTATTACGAGCTCGGTTGGGGCGGCTATTGGTTCTGGGATCCAGTGGAAAATGCTTCGTTGATGCCTTGGCTCGCCGGCACCGCGCTGCTGCATTCGGCGGTGGTCATGGAGAAGCGCGGCGCGCTCAAGGTCTGGACCATCCTGCTCGCGATCCTCGCGTTCTCGCTGTCGCTGATCGGCACCTTCCTGGTGCGATCGGGCGTGCTCACCTCGGTGCATGCCTTCGCCACCGATCCGCGGCGCGGCATTTTCATTCTCGCGATTCTCGTCGGCTTTATTGGCGGCGCGCTGGCGCTTTACGCGTGGCGCGCGCCGCTCCTCAAGCAGGGTGGCCTGTTCGCGCCGATCTCGCGCGAGGGCGCGCTGGTCCTCAACAATCTGTTCCTGACCTGCGCCTGCGCCACGGTGTTCGTCGGCACGCTTTATCCGCTGGCGCTGGAGGCGCTGACCGGCGCCAAGATTTCGGTCGGGCCGCCGTTCTTCAACGCCACGTTCGGCCCGCTGTTCGTGCCGCTGTTGCTGGCCATGCCGTTCGGCCCGCTGCTCGGCTGGAAACGCGGCGATCTGCTCGGCGCGGCGCAGCGCTTGACGGCCGCGTTTTTCATTGCCGCTGTAGCGATCGCCGCCGCCTTTGCCCTGCAACACGGCGGCCCGGTGCTGGCGCCGTTTGGCGTCGGGCTTGCGCTGTTCGTCATGGCCGGCGCTTTGGTCGATCTCGCCGAGCGCACCATGATCCTGCGCGTGCCGCTTGGCGCCGCGCTCCGCCGCGCCGCCGGTTTGCCGCGTTCGGCCTGGGGCACCGCGGTCGCTCATTTCGGTATCGGCGTCACGCTCCTTGGCATCGTCGTCGTCAGCGCCTGGGGCGCCGAGCGGATCGCCGCGCTCAAGCTCGGCGAGAGCATCGACATCGCGCATTACCGATTGACCTTCGACGGCCTGTTCAACCAGCAGGGCCCGAATTATCGCGACGTTGTCGGCCGCTTCACCGTGCGCCGCACCAACGGCGACCTGCTCGGCGTCATGGAGCCGAGCCGCCGCATGTTTCCGGCGCGCAACATGGCGACCACCGAGGCGGCGCTGATGCGACGCGGCGTCAGCCAGCTTTACCTTTCGCTGGGCGATCCCGATCCTGACGGCACCGTTCCGGTGCGGCTCTATTTCAAGCCGCTGGTGTTGCTGATCTGGCTCGGCGCGGTGATCATGTTTGTCGGCGGCGGTCTATCGCTGTCCGACCGCCGGCTGCGCATCGGCGCTCCGCGGCCCGCCAAGGTACAAGCGGCGCTGCAGGCGGCGGAGTGATGGTCATGAAAGTCTGTCGCCACGCGACCCTCGCCGTATTCGTAGGCCTCTGTTTGCTTCTGCTCAACGCCTTGCCGCTATTCGCCGTCGAGTCGAAGGAGATGCTGACAGATCCCGCGCTCGAAGCGCGCGCCCGCAATTTGTCGAAGGAATTGCGCTGCATGGTCTGCCAGAATCAATCGATCGACGATTCCGAGGCGCCGCTGGCGCATGATTTGCGCGTCTTGGTGCGCGAGCGATTGAAGGCCGGCGACAGCGATGCGCAGGTGGTGAATTTTCTGGTCGCCCGCTACGGCGAATTCTTGCTGCTGCGGCCGCCGCTCGCTTGGCATACCGCAGCCTTGTGGGGCTTGCCGCCGGCAGCTTTGCTGATCGGCGTCGTCGCGATCGTCGTTATCGTGCGGCGCCGCCGCAATGTGCCAATACCGCCGCCGGCGAATCTCACCGCTGCCGAAGAAAGCCGCCTGTCCGAGCTGATGCGCGAGGACTGAGCGCGGCGACGACGCCGTCTGGCGTCGACAAACGGCGCGCTTAGTCGCCGCGGCCAAAAGTTCCGTTCGCAACATTACGAAGTTTTAATCCCCCCGACAGCGCGCGGTAAGGCGGCGTATCCCACATTCGCCGGCAAATACAGGGCCTGGGGTGCCTTCCGTCGCAAGACGGCCAACGATTTGGAGACGGTAATGAACGGTAATCTTCCACCCTCACGCCGCGTGTTGTCGGTGCGGCGATTGGGCCTTCTGGCGACAACGATCGCCGGCCTTGGCGCTGCGGCTTTCTTCGTGGCGCCCAATCTGACGCCGGACGCCACCTTCCTTGCGGGCCCGGCGCACGCGCAAAACCTGTCACAGGAAGCGCAGAAGCTTCCGCAACGTCCCATCGGATTTGCCGACATCGTCGCCAAGGTCAAACCCGCGGTGATCTCGGTTCGCGTCAAGATCGACCGGCCGGCGATGTCGTCGCTCAGCGAAGACGAGACGCCGTCGTTCCCGCCCGGCTCGCCGATGGACCGGTTCTTCCGTCGCTTCGGCGCGCCGAATGGCGGTGAAGGCAACGGCGGCCATCACGTCGTCACCGGCCAGGGCTCCGGCTTCTTCATCACCGCCGACGGCTACGCCGTGACCAACAATCACGTCGTGCAGAACGCCGAGAACGTGCAGGTCACTGCCGACGACGGCAAGACCTATACGGCGAAGGTCATCGGCACCGATGCGCGCACCGATCTGGCCTTGATCAAGGTCGACGGCAAGGACTTCCCCTACGTGAAGCTTGCTGACAGCGCGCCGCGGATCGGCGATTGGGTGCTCGCGGTCGGCAATCCGTTCGGTCTCGGCGGCACCGTGACCGCCGGCATCGTCTCCGCCCGCGGCCGCGATATCGGCGCCGGCCCATACGATGACTTCATTCAGATCGACGCGCCGGTCAACAAGGGCAATTCCGGCGGCCCGACCTTCGACGTCGACGGCAACGTCATCGGCGTCAACACGGCGATCTTCTCGCCCTCCGGCGGGTCGGTCGGCATCGCTTTCGACATTCCGGCCGAGACGGTGAAGAACGTCGTCGCGCAGCTACGTGAGAAAGGCAGCGTGACGCGTGGTTGGATCGGCGTGCAGATTCAGCCGGTGACCGCCGACATCGCCGAAGGCCTCGGTCTAAAGAAGGCCGCCGGCGCGCTGGTGTCGGAGCCGCAGCCCAACAGCCCCGCGGCCAAGGCCGGCATCGAAAGCGGCGACGTCATCACCGCCGTCGACGGCAATGCGGTCAACGATGCGCGCGAGCTCGCTCGCCGGATCGGCACCATGGCGCCGGGCACGTCGGTCAAGCTCACCGTCATGCACCAGGGCCAGGAAAAGGCCGTGACGCTGACGCTCGGCACGCTGCCGAACGAGAAGACGGCGTCTAACACGAAGGACAACCAGCAGGCCACGCCTGACAGCGACATGCCCAAGCTCGGGCTGACGCTGGCGCCCGGCAAGGGCTCAGACGACGGCAATGGCGGCGTGGTCGTCACTGCGGTCGATCCGAACGGCGTTGCCGCCGATCACGGCTTCCAAGTCGGCGACGTTATTCTCGACGTCGGCGGCAAGACCGTTTCGAGCCCGGCGGACGTTCGCAAGCAGCTTGCCGACGCCCGCAAGGAGGGCAAGCACGCTCTGCTGTTTCGAGTGAAGTCGGGCGAGGGCACCCGTTTCGTCGCCCTGCCGCTCGGCAACGCCTAAGCACGATCGCCGAGAGTCGGCCACCGGCTCTCGGACCAGATCATGCTCAGGCGGCTCTAGGGTAATGGGGCGATCCGCCGGCATCCGTCGCCCCCGCTGGCGGGCGTACCCTGGGGGCGGACCGCAAGGTCCGTCCCCGCCAAACACCAACTCTGCCTCCCGGCATCCGTCGCCCCCGCCGGGGTGGAGTCGGTCGAGGGGGCGGCGGGCAGCGCTCGCCGCCCCCTCACTTTCTCTAGGAGGTACCGTGCAAAACGATATCATAGGTCACGAGACCACCCAGCCGGGTCTCCCAATTGCCTCCCAAGCGCAGCGATCGCCCATGCGCCTTCTCATCATCGAAGACGACCGCGACGCCGCCGATTATCTGGTGAAGGCGTTCCGTGAGGTCGGCCACGTCGCCGACCGCGCCACCGATGGCGAGGAAGGCTTGGCGCTGGCGCTTGACGGCCAGTACGACGTGCTGATCGTCGATCGCATGCTGCCGAAACTCGACGGCTTGTCGGTGATCGGCAGCTTGCGCAGCAAGTCGGTTGAAACGCCGGTGCTTATTCTCTCGGCGCTCGGGCAGGTCGACGACCGGGTCAAGGGCCTGCGCTCGGGCGGCGACGATTACCTCGCCAAACCCTATTCATTCTCCGAGCTGTTGGCGCGCACCGAGGTGCTGGCGCGCCGCCGCGGCAGCCGCGGCGAGGAGACCGTCTATCGCATCGCCGATCTCGAGCTCAATCGGCTCTCGCATCAAGTCAGCCGCGCCGGGCAGGAGCTGCAATTGCAGCCGCGCGAATTCCGGTTGCTCGAATATCTGATGCGCCACGCCGGCCAGGTCGTCACGCGCACGATGCTCCTCGAAAACGTCTGGGACTACCATTTCGATCCGCAGACCAATGTCATCGACGTGCACATTTCGCGGCTCCGCTCCAAGATCGACAAGGGCTTCGCCCAGCCGCTGCTGCACACGGTGCGCGGCGCCGGCTACATGATCCGCGACGACGGCAAGTAACGCGTCATTGCGAGGCAATAGCGCGTTCACGCCCGTCTTCGACGGGCCGCGGCGACAAAGCAATCCAGAGGCTCGCACAAAAGGCTGGATTGCTTCGCTCCGCTCGCAATGACGAAACACTGCTTGCCGCGTTACTCCGCCGGCACTTTCTGCCCCGCAGGCTCGCCGACGACGCAGTCGGCAAACAGCGCCGCGATCCGCTCGCCGGGAATCCCCCAAGCGGCAAGCGCCGAACGCGTGCCTTCGCCGAGCGCCTGCGGCGGCGTCGGTTGGGCCGACGGCGTTCGGCTAAAGCGCGGCGCTGGGCCAGGCTGGATCACGCCGTCGACTTCGATGAACGTACGGCGCGCAATATTGTGCGGATGATGCGGCGCTTCCTCCATGGTCAAAACCGGCGCGAAGCAGGCGTCACTGCCTTCTAGAAGCGTGCACCATTCGTCCCGGCTGCGCATCTTGAAAGTCTGTTCGAGCTTGGCCTTGACCTCGGGCCCGTCGTCAATGGTGTAGGGCATGCCAAGGAGCTCAAACAATTCCTTGCGGAATTTCAGCTCGATCGCGGCGACCGAGATAAATTTACCGTCGGCGCATTCGTAGGTGTCGTAGATCGCCGATCCGCTGTCGAGGAGGTTGGTGCCGCGCTCGAGACGCTGCAGGCCGGCGGCGTAGAGGCCATAAAACATCGTCATCAGCGATGCGGCGCCTTCGGTCATCGCCGCATCGACGACTTGGCCCTTACCCGAGCGCTGCGCTTCGAGCATCGCGCAGGCGACGCCGAACGCGAGATAGAGCGCGCCGCCGCCGAAATCGGCGGCCAGGTTCAGCGGCGGCGTCGGTTTCGATCCCTTGCGGCCGATGGCGGCGAGAGCCCCGGTCAGGGCCAGATAGTTCAGGTCGTGACCGGCGGCTTGCGCCAGCGGACCGGTCTGTCCCCAGCCGGTCATGCGGCCATAAACCAGCCGCGGGTTGCGCTTGAGCGCGACGTCCGGGCCGAGGCCGAGTCGCTCCATGGTGCCTGGCCGAAATCCTTCGATCAGCGCATCGGCTTTGTCGACGAGATCGAGCGCCAGCGCCACGCCTTCGGGATGCTTCATGTCGATCGCGACCGAAGGACGCGAGCGCGCCAGCAAGCCGAACTGCGCCGGCATGTCGACGCCAAGCCCGCTCGGCGTCAGCCGGTCGATGCGAATGACTGCGGCGCCGAGATCGGCGAACAGCATCGACGCCATCGGCGCCGGCCCGATACCCGCGAACTCGACAATGCGAAAGCCGGCCAGAGGTCCCATCGATCAGCCCTTTCCGGGTCAACCTTTCCAGTTTTTCATTGGCCTCGGGACCGCTACTCTGGCAAGGATCAAGCGAACCGGGAGAATGAATATAACGTCTTGTCAACAAGGATATCTTATTTCGTCCGGGCGCGGGAGATCGCGATGTCCTGGGCCAACGCCGCTCATTGTTTCACAGCCGATCAGCGCGTCGGCGAGAGATCGCCGGAGTTCCGAGCGGATGATTGATCCGAGACTACGCCGCGCTTTGAGTACGAACGAGTTTGAACCGTGACGGCGCTTGGCAAGCTTCTGCGCACGACGGCATTCCAGTTGACGCTGGCTTATCTGTTCATCTTTGTGCTGTTCGCTGCGACGCTGCTGGGTTACTTCGCGCTTAATACGCGCCGGCTCATCAACGAGCAGATCACCCGGATCGTCACCGCCGAGGTCACTCGTTTGCGCGATCAGTATAACGAGGCCGGCATCAGGGGGCTCGTGCTGTTCATCGACGTGCGTTCGCGCCGGCCGGGGTCCAGCCTTTATCTCGTGACCACGCCGAACGGCGAGGGGCTGGCCGGCAATGTCGGCTCGCTCGAGCCCGGCGTGCTCGATCATCCCGGCTGGCTCGAGACCTCCTATCGGCGCATCGAGGCGACCGATGACGTCGAGCATCGCGCTCTGGTGCAGGTTGTCGAACTGCCGGGCGGCTTTCGCCTGTTGATCGGCCGCGATCTCGAGGAACGCGAACGGATCTACAGCATCATCGCCAATGCCGGCCGCTGGTCGTTCGCGCTGGTCGTCGTCCTTGGGCTCGCCGGCGGATTTTTTGTCAGTAGCCGCGTACTCAAGCGGATCGACGCCATGACCGGCACGGCGAACACCATCATGGCCGGCGATCTGTCCGGGCGACTGCCGGTCGCCGGCACCGGCGACGAGCTCGATCGCCTCGCCAACAATGTCAACGCGATGCTGGAGCGCATCGAGGCGCTGATGCGCGGCCTCAAGGAAGTCTCCGACAACATCGCCCATGACCTGAAAACGCCGCTGACCCGCATGCGCAACCGCTGCGAGCAGGCGCTGCGCGGCGCCAAGAGTGACGGCGATTACCGCGCGGCGCTCGAAGCCACGATCAGCGAGTCCGATGAATTGATCCGGACCTTCGACGCGCTGTTGATGATCGCCCGCGCCGAATCCGGGCAGGCGCGCGACAACATGATTGAATTCGACGCCGCCGACATCGCCCGGGATGTTTGCGAATTGTACGAACCGCTGGCCGAACAGCAAGGTCTGGCGCTCAAGGTCGAAGCGCCGCTCACCGCGCCGGTGCGCGGCAATCGCGAGCTGGTCAGCCAAGCGCTGGCGAACCTCGTCGACAACGCCATCAAGTATGCGGGGCCGGAAGCAGCCAAAGTCAACGGCGCGGCCGCCGAGATCGTCCTTGGCGCTGGCGCCGACGGCGATCGCATCGCGTTGTCGGTCGCCGACCACGGTCCCGGCATCCCCGACGCCGATCGCGGCCGCGTGGTCGAGCGCTTTGTGCGCCTGGAAGCCAGCCGCTCGCTGCCGGGTTCCGGCTTGGGGCTCAGCCTCGCGTCGGCGGTCGCGCGGCTGCATGGCGGCGAACTGAAGCTGGAAGACAATCACCCGGGCCTGCGGAGCGTACTGGCGCTGCCGCGCGCCGGACCCGTGAGTGCGTGATGCGGCGGCCCGCGTCCGGCAAGCGGCCGAACTACACATTCCATCAAACCGCATTGGGCCGACGCCTGGCAGGCGCGTTGCCACGCCCGTCGCCGCAGGGCCGCGCCCGCGTCGCCGAATGGCTGTCGGGCATCCGACGCACCGTTGCCGGCAAGGCGATTGCATCGCTGGTCGAGGACCATGCCCGGCTGGCGAGCCTGCTCGGCGGCATCGCCGAGACCTCGCCCTACCTTTGGGACCTCGTACGTGCCGACCCGGCGCGGTTGCTTCGCCTCATCAGCGGCGATGCGGACTTAGCGCTCACCGCGCTGCTGGTCACGGCGCGCGACACTGCCGCGGCGGCGAACGGAACAGCCGAGCTGATGCGCATCCTACGCCGGGCCAAGGCCGAGGCGGCGCTGTTGATCGCGCTTGCCGACATCGGTGGGGTGTGGCCCGTCGCCCGTGTCACCGCGGCGCTCACCGACGTCGCCGAGATGGCGCTCGGCGCGGCCGTCCGTCACCTGCTCGGCGAAGCGAAGGCGCGCGGCAAGCTCGCTTTCGCCGATCCGCAAAGTCCAGCCGCCGGTTCCGGCTACGTCGTGCTGGCGATGGGAAAAATGGGCGGCCACGAGCTGAACTTTTCCAGCGATATCGATCTCATGGTGTTCTTCGACCCGGCCATCTCGTCGCTCGCGCCCAATGTCGAGGCTTCACCGTTCTACGTGCGCATGACGCGCGAGCTGGTGAAGCTTTTGCAGCAGCGCACCGCCGACGGCTATGTATTCCGCGTCGATCTGCGGCTTCGTCCCGACCCGTCGTCGACCCAGATCGCCATCTCGACGGAAGCCGCGCTCGATTATTACGAGAGTCGCGGCCAGAACTGGGAGCGCGCGGCTTTGATCAAGGCGCGGCCGTGCGCCGGCGACGTTGCCGCCGGCGAGCGGCTCATCCGCGAGCTCGCGCCGTTTGTCTGGCGCAAGTACCTCGACTACGCGGCAGTCGCCGACATTCACGCCATGAAGCAGGAGATTCACGCCTATCGCGGCCATGGCGAAATCGCCGTGGAAGGCCACAATATCAAGCTTGGACGGGGCGGCATCCGCGAGATCGAGTTTTTCGTTCAGACCCAGCAGCTCATCGCCGGCGGCAGGCATTCGCAGCTGCGCGGTCGCGGCACCGTGGCGACGCTTGCCGAGCTTGCCGCCGGCGGTTGGATCGATGCCGCCGCCCGCGACGAATTGACGTCGGCTTACGATTTCCTTCGGCGTGTCGAGCACCGCTTGCAGATGCTAGCGGACGAGCAGACCCACACACTGCCGGCCGACCGCGAGGCGCTCGGCGCGCTGGCCTGTTTCCTCGGTTTCAAGAGCCGCGACGACTTCGCCGCGGCTTTGCTGACGCATTTGCGTGCCGTCGAGAAACATTACATCAAACTCTTCGAAACCGCGCCGACATTGCTGGCGGAACAGCAGAATTTGTCGTTCGCCTCCGGCGAGGGTGACATCGCCGGTGAAACGCTCGATCGCCTCGTGGCGATGGGCTTTCGCCATCCACGTGAAGCGGCGGGCGCGATCCAGCGCTGGCAAGCCGGCACCTATCGGGCGCTACGCAGCGAGCCAGTGCGCAAGAGCTTGACCGAACTCGTGCCGACGATCTTCGTTCAATTCGCGCGCGCGGAAAATCCGGACGCCGCCTTTGCCTCGTTCGACCGGTTCCTCGCCGGCCTGCGCCCCGGCAGCCGCCTGCTTCCGCTATTGCGACAAAATCCCGAACTCATTCGCTTTATCGCGCTTATTCTCGGCACTGCGCCTCGGCTCGCGGATATTCTCGCCCAGCATCCCCACGTCATCGATCCTCTGATCGATCCGACTTTTTTTGGCGCGCTGCCCGACGCCAAGCGCCTGGAAGCGGAGTTGGCGCGGACTATCGGCGAGGCCCGCACCCACGAAGACGTGCTCGACGCAGTCCGCCTGTTCGGCCAGGAGCATATGTTCCTGATCGGCGCCCGCATTCTTTCCGGCTCGCTGTCGGCGGAGCAGGGAGGCGACGCGTTTGCGACGTTGGCCGACGTGCTGATCCGCGCGGTGCATGCCCGCGTCGAAGCCGATTTTGCCGGCGTCCACGGTCGTGTCCGCGGCCAACAGACCGCGATCCTTGCACTCGGCCGGCTCGGCGCGCGCGAGATGACGGCGAGCTCGGATCTCGATCTCATTGTCATCTACGATTTCGAGGCCGAGTATCCGAACTCCGACGGCGCGCGTCCGTTGTATGGCGGCCAGTATTTCGCGCGGCTGACGCAGCGCCTGATCAACGCGCTCACCGTGCGGACCAATTACGGCGTGCTGTACGAAGTCGATATGCGGCTGCGCCCATCCGGTCGCTCCGGTCCGCTCGCCACGCATATCGACAGCTTCGTCGGCTACCAGCAGAGTGAAGCCTGGACCTGGGAGCATATGGCGCTGACGCGGGCGCGGGTCGTCTCGGCATCGCCGGCCTTCGCGGCGCGGATCGAGGCGGCGATCCACGACGTGCTTTGTCGCCAGCGCGAAGCGACGGCGATCGCCGCCGACGTTATCGAGATGCGCGCGACGATCGCCAAAGAAAAAGGCGACGCCGATTCTTGGGAGCTCAAATACGCCGCCGGCGGACTGATCGATATCGAATTCATCGCCCAATATCTGCAGCTGGTCCACGCCGCAACGTCGCCGGACATCCTCGACACCTCGACCGCGCGCATGCTGGAGAAGGCGCTGCACGCCAATGTGCTCAAGGCCGAAGACGCCGAGGTGCTGCGGCCGGCAGTGTCGCTGTTTCACGGTCTGACGCAGATTTTGCGGCTGTGCCTGCCCGGCGCGTTCGATCCGAAATCGGCGAATGCCGGCGTGCTGGCGCTCCTGGCGCGCGCGGCCGATTTGCCGGATTTCCCGGCGCTCCAGGCGCACGTCGTGGAGACGCAACGCCAGGTCCGCGAAAGCTTTGTGCGGATTTTGGGCAAGGCGCCTTAATCAGATTTGACTTTGACCGCGGCGACTTCCACGGGTCCGCCCATTTTGCGCCAGGCGCCGAAGCCGCCTTTGATATGCGCGACCGGATGTAGGCCCATCCGGTGCGCCGTCTGCGCGGCCAGCGCCGAGCGCCAGCCTCCGGCGCAGAAGAACACAAAGCGCTTGTCCTCTCCAAAAATCGGCTTGTGATAGGGACTTTGCGGGTCGATCCAGAATTCCAGCATGCCGCGCGGACAATGGAAGGCGCCGGGCAGGCGGCCTTCGCGCTCGAGTTCGCGGATATCGCGGACGTCGATGAAGGTCACGTCGCCGCGCCCATACAGCGCGATCGCATCCTCGACCGTCAGCGTGTCGATCTCGCGTTCGGCGGCGTCGATCAGCGCCCGAAAGCCGGTGGTAATGGTCTGCGGCATGATGGCCTCGCGAAAACCCGTTCGGTTCGCGGCGAGACTACACCAACGCCGCGTGACAGTCGGCGAGGGATGGGGAGGGCACGCTATGGTCGGCACGCATGGCGGTTTCCGTGTCCAGCGGTAGGCGAACCACGACCGCGGTGCCGGAACCGAGAACCGAGCGGATACGCATGGCGCCACCGTGCATCTCGACCAGCGATTTGGCGATGGCGAGACCAAGGCCCGAGCCCTGATGGCGTTTGGTCAATTGGCTTTCGACCTGCTCGAACGGCCGGCCGAGCTTATGCAATGCATCTTTCGGAATGCCGATGCCGTCGTCTTCGATGGCGATGGTGACCATGCCGCCTCGTGCTCGCCCGCGCACCGTGACGGCGCCGCCGTCCGGCGTGAACTTCACGGCGTTCGACAGAAGATTGAGCGCGATCTGTTTCAGCGCACGGCGGTCGGCATTGAGCGTGATGCCGGGCGCGATCTGCGAATTCAGCGTCAGGCGTTTTTCGTTGGCGCGGCCGCCGACCACGCGCAGGCTGTCGGCGAGGATGTGATCGAGCTCGACGGTTTCCGGCGTGAAATGCACGCTGCCGGCCTCGATCTTCGACATGTCGAGGATGTCGTTGATGACGTCGAGCAGATACCGGCCGCTTTCGTGAATGTCGCGCGAGTATTCGGTGTATTTTTCCGCGCCCAGCGGCCCGAACATCGCCAATTCCATGATTTCCGAAAAGCCGATGATGGCGTTGAGCGGGGTGCGCAGCTCGTGGCTCATATTGGCGAGGAATTTCGACTTGGCCTGGTTGGCTTCCTCGGCGCGGGTTTTTTCCTCGGCATATTTTTCCGCCAGATCGGCCAGTTCATCGGTCTGCCGCTCCAACGCCTGTTGTGAGTGACGCAGGTCGTTGATGGTCGCGATCCGCCGTTTCTCGCCTTCGATGAGCTTCTGCTCATGCTGCTTGATCTTGGTGATGTCGGTGCCGACGGAGACGTAGCCGCCGTCCTTAGTTCGGCGTTCGCTGATATGCATCCAGCGGCCGTCGGTCAGCTGCGCCTCGAAGGTGCGCGCGCCTTGCGGCTGGCCGTCGTCGGTGATGCTGGTGGTGCGGATGATCGGCTTGGTTCCGGCCGCCACCACCGCTTCGTAGGGCGTGCCGGGGGCGACGGCCGCATCCGGCAGGCGGTGCAGTTCCTGGAAGTTGGAGTTGCACAGCACCAGGCGATTATCGGCGTCCCACAAAACGAACGCTTCAGGAATGGTCTCGATGGCGTCGCGAAGCCGCAAATCGGCCGCCGTGGTCCGCTCGACCAGATTCTTCTGTTCCGACACGTCGACCGCGATACCGATCAGATGCAGACCCGTTTCGCCCTCCTGGCGTGCCAATTCGCACCGCACCCGCAGCCACAGCCAGCGGCCGTCGGCATGGCGCATGCGGAAGGCGTGGTCGATCGACTGCACCTGCGCGTCGGCGAGTTGCCGGGCGAGCCCGTACAGGTCGATGTCGCCGGGATGCACCAGCGCGTTGAGCTCGCCGAAGGTCAACAAATCTTCCCGCGCCGGCAAGCCGAGAATGTCGAACATCGAACGCGACCAGAACACCCGCCCGCGCGCCAAGTCCCAATCCCATAGCCCACAGCGGCCGCGATTGAGCGCGGTATCGATGCGGCCGCGCACGGTGTCGTGGATCAGGTCGGCTTCGCGCGCGCGCGTCGCCTGCCAATGGAAGGCGAAACCGAGGATCAAGACGACGAAGCCGGTGGTCGCCGATAGCGTCACCGTCAGCGCGGTGGTGGCGCGCCAGTTGATGAGCGCGTCGCTCGCGGTCTGCACGACGGCGACGGCGCCGAGCGGATTGTGCAGCGCCCGCACCGTTGCGAGTGCGGCCGCGCCGACCGGCAGCGTGATCTCCAGCGTTCCGGCGGCGGCGCCGAACGTGGTCAAGGGCTGCGATGGGCCGAGCAAGTCGAGAATGGGCCGGCCAAGCTTTTGCGGATCGTTCGGCAGGCTGGCGATGACCGTGCCGTCGGCATCGGCCAACAGGATCAGGTGATCTTGCGCCGCTGCCCAGGCCGGCATGATGCGCTCGAGCAGCGCCGGGCTACGCTCGGAATTGGCTTTCAGCTCCCGCGCCGGGTGTTCAAGCGCCAGCGCGACCTGGTCGGCCAGCGCCTCGACTGCCAGGCGGGCATCGCGCATCACCAGCCGGCGCTGCTCGAGCACCTGCACCGCAGCGCCGACGCAGATCGTGATCAGGAAGGCGATGATGAGCGCGGGGACGGCGCGTCGGAGAAGCGGCTCGGCGCTGAGCAGCCGGCGGTAGGCAGGCTTGGCGATCGATTTTGCCAACCCCTGGATAGAATCCGACTGTAGCGACGCACTCGCCGTGTCGGCGCGCGCCATGCCTGCCTCCGCTCGGACTGTCCCCTGCCACCACGATTGGAAGGATGTGCCGCATCTCTTTCCGAATCATGATCATAAGAATCGATGCGAATCGATTTGTCGAGAGTCACGAGTCAATATTTTTGCTGCTTTATCCCGGACTTTATTTGTGGCGGCGCAAAGGGCGCGCGAAAGCGCGAGTCAAATCAAAGAACTAGCTGGATGTTACGTTTGAGCGTGATCTTTTCCAAAACCGGTTTCCACTTTTCGGGGATCATGCTCTCGTCAGTGCAAAGTCTGATACGCGGCAACCACGAGTTCGACCGCGATCAAAACTACGATGATGATTTCGAGCCGCAGCGATCGGCGGGTATCGATAATGTCGGTGAGCACTTCAGCGGTATCGGAGATCACCGCGAGCTTGCGGGTCAGCGTCTCGGCGCGTTCCTTGAGCTCGTACTCGTCTTCCAGCCGCGCGTAGAGACGATCCAGATCGGGACGGTCCCAGACCACGTCCGGCTTTTCGGCGACGGCGGCGCGGCCGGACACGCGGTGCTGCACGAGCAGCGCGTTGCCGATGATCTTCAAGATCGAGCGGCGTCCGTCGGCGGCACGGCCGCGCTCGGCAAGCTGCCGGGCAAAGGGCTCGACCCGGTCGAACACGGAGGCCACCTCACGCTCGTCGCGCGCCAGCACCACGCTTTTCGACAGCGCGTCGGCAATGAGGATCAGGTGGTCCGGCGTCAGCTTTTTCAGCGCGATCGGTCCGCCGGGCAAGATTTGATCGTCCTTGTCGGGGATGATCTCGACCTGGACGGATTCTTCCTCGGACGGCGCCACCGGACGGATCAAGCGCGGCCGCACGGTGTGCAGCACCTCCTCTTCCTCCGCCGCGGTCAGCCCCATCAGCACCGCGACGCCATAACGAAACAGGGTGACCAATCCGTCAGCGCCATATTTAAAAGTCAGCGGAGCCATCGACACCACGCCATCATACTCGAGGTTCGCCGTGTCGATGCGGTCGCTCAGCAACAGCGCCCTGACCCGCTTGCGGGTTCTGGCGGCTTGCGGAATTTCAGCCGTGGTCAGCGTGTCGGTCGTCGTCAGCATGGCCTGACCCAAAGGGTGCGATGACCTCAATATCGTGATCGGAAGCTAAAGGCGCCACTACCTGGAAAAGGTGCGGCGTCGCTCAGCTATCCGCCAGCGTGCGCGCGACGATGTCGTGGACGTCGCGCGACAGCGCCGGCGCGGCGGCGACCCGGCGCAACGTCGCTTCCGCGGCCGCCCGTCGCTTTGGCTCGAGCGCCCGCCAGGAGCGGAACGCGCCCATCAGCCGCGCTGCGACTTGCGGATTCTTCGGATCGAGCCCGAGCACGGCGTCGGCGATGAAATCGTAACCGGTACCATCAACCCGGTTGAACTGGGTGTGATTGACCTGCGCGAACGAGCCGATCAGCGCCCGCACGCGGTTCGGATTGGCCATCGAGAAAGCCGGATGCGAGGTCAGCGCGCGGACGCGATCGAGCGTCGCCGGCTCAGGAATGGCCGCTTGCAGCGCCAGCCACTTGTCGATGATCAGCGGATCGTCGGCGTAACGTCTGTAGAAATCGTCCAACGCCTGCGCGCGCTCGGGTCGATCATGGAGCGAAAGGATGTCGAGCGCCGCCATGCGGTCGGTCATATTGTCGGCAGCGTTATACTGGGCGAGCGCCAGCTTGATGACTTGATTGTCCTCGGTTGCCGCCAACAGGCCGAGGCAAACATTCTTGAGCGCGCGTCGGCCGGCGCTCTCGGCGTCCGGACGATACGGGCCGGGCGTGATCATACGACGGTAGGTTTCCGCCAATGCGGCGCCGAGCTGCCGGCCGATGGCTGCGCGCAAGTGCCGGCGCGCGGCAAAGACAGCGTCGGGATCGACATCTCGCCCGATCTCGCGCGCGATGTCGGGCTCGCTCGGTGGCGTGAGCGTCAGCGCGATGAAAGCCGGTTCCAGTGCCGGATCGGCGAGGATCGCGCTCAGCGCATGCGAGAGGCCATCGTCTTCGCGAGTCGAGGCGTAGTTGCGCACCGCGGCGACATTGTCGGTCAGAATCGACATTGCCAGCGTCTGCACCGCCTGCCAGCGATTGAACGGGTCGCGATCGTGCGCGGCCAGGAAGCGAAGTTCGCTCGGCTCGATCGGCAGCGCGAGCTTGATCGGTGCCGAAAAACCGCGATTGATCGAGGGGATCGGCGGTTCGCTAACCCCGGTAAAGACGAAGCTTTGGGACGGCGCGGTTATTTCCAATATGCCGTGCGGCAGCATGCTGCCGTCGAGCGCGAGCGGCAGGTCGCCGCCGTCTTTGCCGACCAGTCCGACGGCAAGCGGGATGACCATCGGCTTTTTGTCCGGCTGGCCCGGCGTCGGCGGCACCGTCTGGGTGATGTCGAGCCGGTAGGTTTTGGCGTTCGCGTCGTAGTGCGGCGCCACCACCACTTCCGGCGTGCCGGCTTGCGTGTACCAAAGCATGAATTGCGAAAAGTCCCGGCCCGAGACGTCGGCGAAGCATTGCACGAACTGCTCGACGGTCGCCGCCTCGCCGTCGTGCCGGTCGAAATAGAGGTCCATGCCCTTGCGAAACAGATCCGGCCCGAGCAGGACCTTGATCATGCGCACGACCTCGCCGCCTTTGTCGTAGACCGTCGTGGTGTAGAAGTTGTTGATCTCGTGATAGAGCTCGGGCCGCACCGGATGGGCGAGGGGACCGGCGTCCTCGACGAACTGGTGCGAGCGCAGCGCGCGCACGTCGCCGATCCGCTCCACCGCGCGCGAGCGCTGATCGGCGGAAAACTCCTCGTCGCGAAAGACCGTCAGCCCTTCCTTCAAGCAAAGCTGAAACCAATCGCGGCAGGTGATCCGATCGCCGGTCCAGTTGTGGAAATATTCGTGAGCGATCACCGCCTCGATATGGGCGTAGTCGGTGTCGGTCGCGGTCGCCGGCGAGGCCAAGACATATTTGTCGTTGAAGATGTTGAGGCCTTTGTTCTCCATCGCCCCCATATTGAAGGCGGAGACCGCGACGATCATGAAAATGTCGAGATCGTACTCGCGCCCGAACACCTGTTCGTCCCAGCGCATGGCGCGCTTGAGGCTGTCCATGGCGTAGAAGCAGCGTTGTTCCTTGCCGGGCTCCACATAGATATGCAGCGTCACATCGCGGCCGTACGTGGTGCGAAAGCTGTCGGCGACGCAAGCCAGATCGCCGCCGACCAGCGCGAACAGATAGCAGGGCTTCTTGAACGGGTCGTGCCACACCGCGAAATGCCGGTTCGTGCCCGGCACGTCGCCTTTGGCGATCAGATTGCCGTTGGAGAGCAGAACCGGCGCCTCTTTCTTGTCGGCCTCGATGCGCGTGGTGTAGACCGCCATCACGTCCGGACGGTCGAGGAAATAGGTGATGCGGCGGAAGCCTTCCGCCTCGCATTGCGTGCAATACGTGGTGCCGGCGCGGTAGAGGCCCATCAGCTGGGTGTTGGCGGCGGGGTCGATGACGGTCTCGATCTCGAGCGTGAACGGCCGGTTCGGCGGCTGCGCGATGGTGAGGCGCTCGGGCGTGGCGATGAAGCTTTCGCTCGGCAGCGGCCTGCCGTCGAGCGACAGCGAACGGAGCTTGAGTTCGTCGCCATCAAGCACCAGCGGCGCCGGCGTGCCGTTAGGCTTGAGCTTAAGCTTGGCGCGCACCGTGGTCGCCGTGGGATCGAGCGAAACGTCGAGATCGGCGGTTTCGATAATCCAGTCCGGCGGTCGATAGTCCTTGAGGCGGATCGGGCGGGGTTCTTCGGTGCGCATGGCTTGATGTAGAAGTTTTGCGCCGCAATTGAAAGCGTCAGGCTTGCAGCCCGGGTTGAGCAAAGCGAAATCCGGCAACGATCGAGCGGTTCGCGCGCTGGCCGCGGATTTCGCCGAGGCTCAATCCAGGCTACAGGTGCGGTATGTCAACAATGCGCGCGATGGTTCTCGATCGGCTACAAATGCCGCTTGCCATGCACGAGCGGCCGGTTCCGCAGCCGGCGGCAGGCGAGGTTCTGATCGAGGTTGCGGCCTGCGGCGTCTGCCGCACCGATCTGCACGTGGTCGACGGCGAGCTTCCCGATCCCAAACTCCCGATCGTGCCCGGGCACGAGATTGTCGGTCGCATCGCCGCGGTCGGCGGAAGCGTGGCCGGCGTCACGGTCGGCACGCGCGTTGGCGTGCCGTGGCTCGGCGCCGCCTGCGGCGTATGCCCGTTTTGCCGATCGGGGCGGGAGAATTTGTGCGACGCGCCGACCTTCACCGGCTACACCCACGATGGCGGCTACGCGACGCACACGCTGGCCAATGCACGCTTCTGCTACCCGTTGCCCGAGAATCTTGACGCCGCGGCGACGGCGCCGCTGCTGTGCGCCGGCCTGATCGGCTGGCGCAGCTATCGCATGGCCGGCGAGGGCACAGCGCTTGGACTATATGGTTTTGGCGCCGCCGCCCACATCCTGGCTCAGGTCGCCGCTTGGAAGGGGCGGCGCGTCCATGCTTTCACCCGGCCGGGCGATGCGGCGTCGCAGCGTTTCGCGCGCTCGCTGGGCGCCGTCTGGGCCGGCGGCTCTAACGAGATGCCGCCCGAGCCACTCGATGCGGCGATTATCTTCGCACCGGTTGGCGCGCTGGTGCCGGTGGCTCTGGCGGCGGTGAAGAAAGGCGGCCGCGTCGTGTGCGGCGGAATTCACATGTCGGATATCCCGAGCTTTCCCTATCGCCTGCTGTGGGAGGAACGCCAGCTCGTCTCCGTGGCCAATCTGACGCGCCGGGACGCGCATGAATTTCTGGCGATCGCGCCGCGCGCCGGCATCAAAATGCAGGTGACGCGCTATCCACTCGACCAAGCGAACACCGCGCTCGGCGATTTGCGCGCCGGCCGGTTCGAGGGTGCGGCGGTGCTGATCCCTTGAGCCGGAACGCGCCGGCAGATAGCAGTAAGCCGACAAATGGGAGCAAGAGCGTCGTGGTCAATCTTCACGGCCGTTTTGTCTGGTACGAATTGCACACGACGGACGTGGAGGGGGCAGCGGCCTTCTATACCGACGTGGTCGGTTGGGGGACGCAGGACGTCTCGATGCCCGATCGGGCTTATATCGTATTCACTGTGGGTGCGGCCCAGGTCAGCGGGCTGATGACGCTGTCGGACGAGGCGAGGCGGCGCGGTGCGATGCCGTCCTGGATGGGTTATGTCGGCGTCAACGACGTCGACGCCGCGACCGAGCTGACAAAAAAGCTTGGCGGCGCGGTGCAACTCGCGCCGACCGACGTCGCCAACTTCAGCCGCTTTTCGGTCATTACCGATCCGCAAGCCGCGATGCTGGCGCTGATCAAATCGCAAAATCCGGAACAGGAGCAGCCTGCCGAGTTCGGCCAACCCGGCCGCGTCGGCTGGCACGAGTTGCTCGCCACCGACTGGGAGAAGGCAGTTGCCTTCTACGGGACGCTGTTCGACTGGCGCAAAGGGGATGCCGAGACTGGCCCGACGGGCACCTATCAGCTGTTCTCGCTCGGCGGCTATACCATCGGCGGCATCTTCAACAAGCCGGCCGAGGTGCCGGTTCCGTTCTGGCTTTATTACTTCGACGTGCCAGACATCGATGTCGCGGCTGAGCGGGTCAAGGCCGCCGGCGGAAAGATCATCGAGGGCCCCGTTGCAGTGCCCGGTGGCTGGATCTTGCGCGCGACCGATCCCCAAGGCGCCATGTTCGCGCTGATGGGCGCGCGTGCCAGCAGGGCGGTCGGATATTTCGAGCGCACCACACCGCGCGATCCTTCCAACCCGCGCAGCCGCCGCTGGTCTTGGTGATGTGATCAGCCGGAGGCAGTGGTGGCTTTGCCGCGGCCGAGCGCAAACAGACCGACCGGGCCCTCGACGTGAAATTCGAGGCCCGTCAGCTTTGCGAACAGCTCGATATGGTTGCTGCCGATGGCGCAGCCGCCAAGCCCCATATCGGTCGCCATCAGATAGAGCGTCTGCATCAAGACGCCGGTGTCTTTGAGGATGAGCGAGTAGGCGATCGAGCTGTATTTCCATGCGACCCGGCCAAAGCGCGCGGCGATCGTGATCAGGATCTGCGGCACGCCGGATGCGTCCATGGCGAATTGGCCGCCCTGCAGCAGCGCTTCGAATTCAGGCATGGGGACGTCGATCGCCACCAGCGCATGCTCGCCGGCATCGTAATGATAGAAGCCGCGCGCCAGCCCCTCGCACTTGTCGACGGCGAGATAGAGCTCAAGCTCATGGCTGCTGCCGCCTGAGGGATATGGCCGCACCGCGTAAGTGAAGGCCGGACCGTCATCGCTGGCCGTCGTGCTGAATGTCCCAAGGACGCGCGCGGCGCCGTCGAGAAATTGCGACAGCTCGGCGAGCGTGATCGGCCGCGCCGGGTCGAAGTCCCGTGTTGAATGACGCTCGCGCAGGAGCTTCGCGGCCGGCGCCATGGCTTCGGGTTGTGAGGCCGAGAACGGCCGCAGGTCGATTTTGCGTCCGGGCCAAGAGGGCCGCGCCGCCGGCGGTGGAGAGATTACGTCGGCAAATGCGTAGACGCCGCCCGCGGGATTGGCATGCCGGCCCTCGGTGCTGCGGGTATGAAACAGCAAGTCGTGAAAGTCCCACAGGACCAGATTTTCGTCACCTTCGGTCGGCCGCAGGCCGGCGTCGGCAGCGCCGACCTTGAAAAGAATTTGGCAGTCGACGAGCAAACCCAGAAGCTCGAGTCCTGGAAAGCCAGTTTGCCGGCGAAGCTTTCGGATTTGCTGCGGCGTCGACAACATCGCCAGCGCGCCCGCGGTCTTCGGATCGCACATTTTGAACAAGGCGCGGGCGCGCGGCGATTTAAGCACCATGTCGCCGGCGCGCCGCCGCATGTAGGCGAAGCGCGACAGCACGACCGTGTCGGTTTCACGGAGCGCAGACATTTGCGGCCAATAGTCCGGGGCCTGCGGCTCGATGACGACGAGGTCGTCGCCGTGTCGCGATCTCGTAAGCGCATATTCCAGGAGCCCGCGTATCGCGAGCCGGCGGACCAGTTGGTTGATTTCCTTGTCGACGGTGCGGCTTAAGGATGCAAATGAGTTAAGTGGCACACCCGTACGCAGCTTTTGCGCGCGCTCCGCCGCGCTGGCGCTGAACTTCCCCAGGGGCAGCGAATAGCCCCCGAAGCTTGCCGCAATGTCGCCGTTGGCGCGCGCGTCCAGCGTGACGTGACCCAGAAGCCTCGCCGTCAGGATAGCTGAGCCTGCCCGCCGCCCGCTCTTTTTCGCCGGCGCGCGCAACGCAAGACCTAGGTCTTGGGGAAGAGCGGGTTGAGCTCGCTTTCCGGCACCGGCCGGTCAAGCCATCCGAGCTGAATCGGAACATCGTAAAGCCGGCCCGGCGCGTACCGCCGATAGAAGTGCCGCAGCCCCGGAACGATCACCCGCGCGACCGGCACTTCGATATCCGGGCGCGTCTGATCGAGGACGAGGAAATCGAGGCCGGCGCGCTTGACCAGGTTCACGCAGGCCATTACCTGCTCGCGCGTGTCGAGCATGCCGAACTTCGAGCCGAAGTCCGGCCGCACCGCCGGATGGCCATTCGGCAGCAAATACGGATGATCCTGCAACCGCCATGGCGCGGGGCCGTCGTTGCCGCCTCCCGCACCATCGCGAAGCCCGACAAGGCCGATCGACAGAAATTGGTTCAGCTCGGTCAGCGAGCGCAACAGCGCGATGCGTGCATCGAAATGCGAGCCGGAGCCGAACTCGACAAAGTCCATCGCGTTTTCCAGCGAGTGCGATATCGCCACATAGCTCGGAATGCCGAGGTCGTGGGTGATATCGAGCACCCACACCCGCCGCCCGGTCTCGCCAAGCTGATTTCGCAGATCGCGGACATAGGAATCGTCGCAAGCGCTGAGATCCAATTCCGCCCGCTGCAAGCGATTGTACCACCAGATGGCGTAGGAATCGCGTTCGACCAATTCCAGGAATCCCTGGACGATGGCTTCCTCGATGGTGTTGCCGGCGGCGCAGCCGTTGGAATCGGCGTGGATCAGGCCGGGAGCGAAGCCGCTGTTGTAGAAAAAATACAGCATGCTGGTCGGCAGATATCGAAAGCGCTGGTCGCGCAGCGACCAGGCCGGCGACCAATCGATCTCGGCCGATGGATCGAACGGGGCCGGTGTCGGCGTGCCCTCGTGATCGTGGTTCGGCGCGTCGTACTGCCGGTATTGCTCGTCGCTGAACAGCATGACGTCGTTCGGCGCGATCGCGTCGCCGGCCGGGAAATCCGTGAAGCGCCGCGTCACGCGGATTTCGTCGCCCTGATAAATGCCGGAATAGCGCTCGATCGCTTCCATCAGCGCGCTGGCCTCGCCCTGCTCGGCGGTAGAGCCCTTGCCGAAACTGCCGCCGAACAATCCGGACTTGAGCTCCTCGATGGACTCAGGCCGTCCGGCGAAATTGTGCTTGGCCACGTAGTTGGTGTTCAACGGCAAGTCGGCTTCGACTCGCTCGAGACGCGAAACCACGCCGGTGAGGGGGCTGACGTGCTTCTTGAAACGCGCCACCGTGCCCGCCGAAGTCAGGCTCCGATAGCCGCCGCTGGTCATAATGAGCTTGTGGCCGGTGCGAAGCTCGATAGGCACGGGCGCACGTCGTGGGTCGCGCAGTTTCTTCTTGCCGCAAGCCGGACATTGCGGGCGCGTCGCCACGAAATGCTTGACGACGCTTGAGCCCATGAGGTCGAGGCTGACAATGTGATCGCGCAATTCGGTGCGGAAGTCGGTGGCGATCGCTCTGGCGATCTCGACCGCCGCCAGCTGAATGCCACTGTGTCCGAACGGATGCCGGGCGAGCGGCGAGGTGGCGACGCGGTGCGCGTGCCGGCGATCGAGCAGCGCCTTGACCTCGCGGTTGCGCACCATGCGATCGGCGAGACACATCCAGCAGGCGCCGTCGCCCGGACGCAGCACCGGACCCACCAAGGGAAAAATGCCGGAGGGCTGGACCAGCAGCCACGGCGAGCGGTCGGACAAATGTTGCCGGTTCAACGCCGCCAGTTTTCCTTCGAGATAGTCGTTCACCAGTGTGACGGTCAGGTCAGCCTTGCCCTTGACGACGCGAACGCCAAGCGCGGCCAGCGCAGCGCCGAGTTCCTTGGCGCCCTGTACGTCGATCGATTGAATGCGCACGGAGCATTTCTGCAGGTTTTCCTTCGCGACCTCCGGCGGCACGCCGAGGCTTGCCCAGTAAGCGGCCGCCTGATCGGCGGAAGAGCGGGAGCGTGATGCAGCGTGTGACCGCGGCGACAAAACGAGATAGCGGCGGTCGACCAGGCGCTTGAGGGCTTCCCCGATCTTGTCGGCTGGGAAATGCGGCTCCAGTTCGCGAACGATCTCGCGAAAGCTCTTGCCGCCTTCGCCGATTGCCGCGGCCACCGCGCAATAGAGCGTGCCGTGAAGAAAGAACTTCCGGTCTTCGGAGTAAAGGCACACGGAATCCGGCGGCAGCACATAGACGCTGAAATTCTGCGCAAAACGCGGAACGTCCTTGCTGTTGCGCAGCGGAAAGCCGTTCTCGCTCGCTTGCGCCTTGCGCTCGGCGCGCGCCGCCCGACCGCCGTCCTGGACGGGCGCCGGGGACCAGTGTTCCAGCGGGCTCGAGCGCTTCGCTCCCTCTCCACTACTTCTCGCCAAGACTAACCTCTCATACGCAAGCCCAATCCGCGCCTTCACCCGTCGCCAACAAATTCGCCACGGGCAAGCTCGTCACCGACAGATACGTCACCGACAAATACGTCGCGGACAAGACGAAACTGGCCGGCTCGACAATCGTCAAGCCGGCCATAAGACTTAAGGTCTGTCAACGCAGTGCGGAAGTGCCGCAGATTAGCAGACGGCGCAACGTCCCCAGCGGAAGCAGCAGCCGCAACCACCGCAGCCGCCGCAACCACCGCAGCCGCCTCTCCAGCCGCAGCCGCCGCAACGGCCACCGCAACCACCGCAACGGCCGCAGCCGCCGCAGCGGCCCCAGGCAAGTTTTTCGCCGAACTGCGGCTTGGCGTTTTCCTTGTCGAACACGTAGAACGTCGACAAGCTCACGTCGGAGATTTCTTCCTCACCGAGGAAGATTTCGTGTTTCGGCGTGACATTCTGCGACTGCACGTCTGTCGCCATGTTGGTCGACGCAGATGCTGCGCCAGTCAGCGACAACGACATACCGGCGATGCCGGCAATTCCTAATGCGGGAAGAGTCTTTCCCCCACGCTTTCGCTTCTTCGTTTGCGCCATAGTTGGGCCTCCATACTTGTGAGCCAGAGTTCAGCTGAGCCAGAGTTCAACGAGAAGTATCAAGCCAATATTCGAAAAAGCAGCGGCATGATAGCACCATTCGGCTCGTTGTCTACGCGCGATGCGACCGATCGTGCGAGCGGAGTGTACAAAAATGAGCGGAGGCAGATTCGCCGGAATTTGTTAGGGGTTTGGCAAGTGTGACGCGCTTGCGCGCGGCGAAGACGTTCATCCACGTGAAGGTTCATTCATCTGAAAATCGCCAATGTGAAAATTCATTCATCCGAGAATGATTCAGAGATATTGCTGCGCTGCATTCAGCCCGATGGGTCTCGCCCGATTCGCGCGGCGCAACCGTTGGCCTGCTGCGCCTGCGAACACATTCAGGCCGTGCGCCGCGGCTCGGCGTGGCCAATGACGCGCGTGATGGTGGGGAAGCGGCGACGCAAGCCGCGCTCGATGCCGTCGACCAGGTCGTGCACCGCGCTGACCGACAAGGCTGGGTCGACGCGGCAATGAAAATTGACGATCTCGCCGTCGGCGGTTTCACGGGCGCGAACGTGGTGCACTTCGCCGAGTCCGGCGAGACCGCTGGCGAGCGACGCCAAGGCTTCGCGGATTTCAGCAACGCGCGCCACCGTAGCGTCGCGGCCGGCAAGCAGCGCCGCCGGTAGCGGCTCGATGTGAGTTTCGACCTCGACCTCCGGCCCCAATTCCTCGCGGATCGCCTCTTCGAGCCGGCTTGCAGTCTCGTGCGCGGCCGCAAGCGGCAGCGTGCCGTCAACCTCGAGATCGGTCGAAACCGACAGACGATCGGCCAGCGCCTGCACGGCGACATGATGCACGGCAAGCCCGCTGTTGCGCGCGATCAGCATCACCCGTTCGCGCACCGTCTCGTTGTCGAGAGCGCGCGGCTCGGTGATGATGGTGACTTCGGCTTGCGGAAATTCGGCGCGGATGGCGCGCGTCAGCCGGTCCTTGATCGTGGTAACGCGATCGAGCGGCAGCGTGCGGCTGACGCCGACGGCAAGCTCGACGAACAGCACCGCGCCGGCCGGCCGTATGCGCACACGTTCGACAGCGACGACGCCGGGCACCGGCCGGGCGATCGCCGCGACCCGTTCGCTGACGCCGGCTGGTGCCGTGTCGGTCAACGCGTCGATGGTGCGTCGGCCGAGCCGCCAGCCGGCGATACAGATGAACACCGCGACCACCAGCGCGGCGATGGCGTCGGCCGCCGGATAGCCGAGGGCCACGCCGCCGAGCCCGATCAGCACCGCGATCGACGACCACATGTCGGAGGAAAAATGCAGCGCGTCCGCTTCCAGCGCCTGGCTCGAGGTTTTTTCGGCGACGCGTTGCAGCGTGCGGGCGCGAAAGAAATCGACCACGATCGAGACCGCGATGACGGCGAAGGCGTACGGCGTCGCCTCGACCATGTGAGCCTGGCCGCCGAACAGCAGCTGCACGGATTCGAAAGCCACGCCGGCGGCGAGCAAAAACAGCAGCGCGGTTTCGGCCAGCGCTGCCACACTTTCGATCTTGCCGTGGCCGTATTGGTGCTCGGCGTCGGCCGGCTTGCCGGAAACGCGCACCGCGATATAGGTCAGCACCGTCGCGGCAAGATCCAACAGCGAGTGGCCGGCTTCCGAGAGGATCGCCAGCGAGCCGGTGAGGACACCGACCACTGCCTTGGCGGCGGTGAGCGCCGCGGAGGCGGCAATCGATCCGAGCGCGGCTTTTTCCTTATCGTTCATAAAAAGCTCTGACCCCGGTCATGTGCTGGCGGAAATGCCGATGAGCAATGCCAGGAACGCACACAGCGGCGAATAGACCAAGGTGTCGAGCCGCGCAAACTTGCCGTCGCGGATCCGCTTGAAGAAACCGACATAGCGAAAATCGCCGATGGCGCGGAGCGCAAACACCACCGCGATCAGCCAGGTGCCGATTTCAACAACGACGCTATTGCCGGGCAAAGCCGGCAGATCGAGCCAGCCGATCCGCAGCGCCACGAGCGCCGCCATAGCGCACAGCCCGACCGCAACCATGGCGGTGCCAAAGGTCGAGGGTTTGATGACCGCTCGTCCATTCGCGGAGGGAATAGCGGCGCCTTTGCCGACCTTGCCGCCGGCGGCTCAGTAGATATGCACGGCGGCCACGATCAGCAGGATCAGGATGGCGACACTGCCGGCGATCACGAGTGCTTGCTGCTGCATGGTCCGATCGGCCGGACACCGGCGGTCTGTTGATCAGAGCAAGAATAGCCGCTCGGCGCCGGTTTGAAAAACTTTCGCTTGTCGCCGGCGTCGAGCGGCAGGTTGTCCTGCACGACAACTGCCTCCGGCACGAACTGATAGGGATAATCCATCGCGTAGAGGAGCCGGTCTGCGCCCATCACGGCATGGACATGCATGATCGGCGGTTCCCAACCCATGCCGCTGGTCGCGCAGTGAAAGTTCTCGCGCAGACAGGCGCTCAGCGGCTTCTTGAGCGGCTTGGCCGTGGCGACGTATCGCTGATTTCGGCTGACTTCGGCAAGTGACCCTAAACGGTCATATTGAGGCCGGCTTGAGACCCCAATGGACTTTCTGACCAAACCAGGCCATCGCACAGCCGCGTGCAGTTATACTCCCCAGACTTCCTGAGCAACTTCCACGACCAGCCGCAGCTTCGCGAACTGTTCATCCTCGGTCAAAAGATTGCCGAGCAGCGTAGACGCGAATCCACATTGCGGCGAAAGCGCCAGCTGATCAATATTGACGTGCTTTGCCGCAGCTTCAATGCGGCGCTTTATATCGTCTTTTTTTTCGAGCGCTCCTTTCTTTGTCGTGACAAGCCCGAGCACGATCATCTTGCCCTCTGGCACAAACCTGAGGGGCTCAAAGCTACCGGAGCGTTCGTCGTCGTATTCTAGAAAGTAGCCGTCGACTTTGAGGTCATTAAAGACTGCCTCAGCGACCGCATCGTATCCTCCGGCCGCGACCCAACCTGAGCGATGATTGCCGCGACACGTATGCACACAGATGGCCATTCCCGACGGTCTTTTCGCGATCGCCTCGTTCAGAAGACGAATATACATCATGTGAAGCTGGTCTTGCGCCCCGGCCAGAGGACTAAGCTTTCGCCGGTAGTCGGGGTCGCCCAAGGTCGCGAACATGGTGTCGTCGATCTGGAGGTAGCTGCAACCAAGGTGGTGCAACGCGGCGATTTCGTCCGTATAGACCTTGGCCAGATCGTGCCAGAATTCCTGCGGGTCGCCATAAACTTTCCTATCTTCAAGCGTAAGGCCGAGCCCGTGCAGCATGCTCGGCGACGGAATACAAAACTTGGGCGTGACGTTCGTAATCGACTTGAGGAAAGCAAAATCAGCACCAAAGATCGGCTCCTTGAGAGAAAGCCGTCCGACGACTTTCGGCACCTCGATTTCGTTCTTTACGTCTCCCTTCTCGTTTCGGAACGGACGCATTTGCGTACCGGCGGAAACGACACCGCCAATGCGGCAGATAAAATCCATATGCCAACTGCGACGACGAAACTCGCCATCGGTCACGGCTTTTAAGCCAACGTCTTGTTGTCGCTTCACGATGTGGCGAATGGCCTCGTCTTCCAAGTGCCGCAACTCAACAGCTGAGATTTCGCCCTTATCGGCTTTGGCTCTAGCCTCGAGCAGGCTTTTTGGTCGAAGAAGACTACCGACATGATCGGCGCGAAACGGCGGGCTTACCCGTTTGAACATTTGTCACTCCGAAGCGCGGCATTCGCGATTACGAGTTGAATTCTTTGCCTGTGTAGCGCAAAAGTCTGTCCTGAGGCGTTATGACAGCGGACGCGAAGGGGCTTTCCGCGTGCGGCGATGGCCTTGGCCTTTCGATATTTGCAGGCTGAGCCGATATCAGATGCGGGTCTGCGGCATACCAAGCTGCGAGCTAACAGTGTCGCCAGCTCTCTCCAGGCCGGTAAGTCTTATTCCGGAACCTGACACCTTGTATTTTCGGTTTAAGAATATCAGGACTGACGTCAGCGCTTCGGCCGCCGCCGAATTGCAAATCGGTCCCGCATCGATGCCACGAAGGCCCATTTTGGTTATCAGGTCGAGCGCGGTTTGTCGGGCATTGGCATCGTTGGCGCACACCAGAACATCGCACTCGACGTCCTTGCCAAGTTCGCGAAGTTTGTGCGCCGCGACGTTCTGAAAGGCCGATACCACGCGAACCTTGTCGCCAAGGATCTGCTGTATTGCGGCGACCGCCGAGCCACCTAAAGGCAGTTGGACATTGCTGACCTTCGGTGGCACGAGCGGAACGGTCGCGTCGATAAGTATTTTGTTCTCGAGTGCTCCACGGATTTCCTCCACGGTCGACCGTTCGGCGTTGTAGGGGACTGTCAGAATCACTATTTCTGCCGCTGCGGCAGCTTTAACGTTTTCCGCGAAACTTACGGTAGCCTTTCCCAGCATTCCATTGAGCTCTTCCGCAACTCGCTCGCCCTTGGACAGATTGCGTGTGCCAATGACCACGCGACATCCTGCGTGGCCAAGACGCAGAGCAATCGCGCTACCTTCAGCTCCTGTTCCACCGATGACAGCTACTATCGGAAACCCGCTGTCCATTTGTCGTTCCTTTTGTTGTGCGGTTTGCTACGGAAGCGGTGCCTTGGACTTGCTACCGATATCGCCAAACTGACCAACCACGCAAAAGACGACACATATGTCCTGAAAAGCACGTCCATCGCTAAAGCGCGCAACGCCAGCCCTAAATAGTCCGCTGCAAGTACTCTGCGGCAGCGCGATGGCCGGCGAGGATTGTCGACACCCGCGTCGGGTCAGTACGGCCGAAGCCGCATTCCGCACCGACCCCGAAAACGCCCGTGGCACGCCGCGCAAGGTCGATGCGGTTACGATTCCCGGTATCATCGTCGAATTGCAGCAGACCAAGATACAAGCGGGTTCGCGGAGGACGTCGCCAGTCTGCGAGTGGTTTGTAAAAAGCCTCGTCGGCCCGCCGAGGCACCGGAATGTGGATAAATTCGACCGGCCGCCGAACGAAGTCGGCGATACCGTTCATCAACTCGGCAAGTGCGCGGGCATCGGCGAGGCGCAGCAGCGGCTGGTCGCCAGGCGAGCCGTAGCATAAATGAAATCCCAATTCGACATCGCTTGGAACGGCCGCGCCAAGGCGGGCAAACTGTTCGAACACAGTAGCCCGGTAATTCCGCTCCCGGACGGGAAAGTAGTCTTCGAATAGCAAAACTTCCTGGCAGACGTCGAACTGAATGGACAGCTCCGAGTGCGGGATTGTGCTGGCAATCGCCCGCAATGCTTTCAGCAGCGAGCGCTCGTAGGCACGCAAATAATCATTCCGGCCAACCGGGCTCACATACATGAGGCCGGTGGCCATTGGCGTGGGCAGGGCCACTTGCAGGCGTATTTCCGACGAAATTATCCCGGCCTGCCGCAGCGAGCGATATGTTTGATAGGAGGCCACCGCAGCCCGATCGTAGCCGGTATCGAATTCGACCGATTCGACGTTCGCCGAAGGCCTCAGGCGCACAAGCTGAATATGGCGATGCACCGTGCCATCGGCTTGCCTGACAGGAAGCGGCGGCTGTGTTGTGTCGGGTTCGATTGCCGGATGCTCAAGCAGCATTCTTTGCTGAAATTTGATCCAGAGCGTTCGCTCGCCGGTCTCTCCGTCGGGCATGCGGCGGAGGAATTGTCCGACCTCGCTGCTGAGCGCTCGGAACACATCTTCGCTGTCCGGCAGCGGGACACTACCGGCGAAGTACAGCAAATCGGGCGCGTTGAGCATCTGTTCGCTCGGTGCCGTGCCGTCACCGGACAGATGCGTGAATTTCACGGGCGCCGTCTGCCCTCAAGCTTGTGGACAAGAACGGGGCACGGCCGTCGGCCGGCACGCCTTACGACGCCAGGGCGCGCTCGGCGTGCATGTCATTGAGCAGGGCGACCAGTTCGTTGGTGCGCGAAATACCAAGCTTCTGATAGGCACGCTGACGGTAGGTAATGACACTGGTACGTCGTATATTGAGGTCCAGCGACGTGCCCTCGATTGTCTTGCCGACAACGGCCCGAGCGCAGACTTCGCGTTCTCGGGCACTAAGCGCCGGCGAGCGCATCTGCAAAAGCCGCTCAATGCCCTTAATGTCAAGGTGATGCGGCACGCCGCGTCGGTGCTCCAGCAGCATTTCGTGCTTTTGAGCGGCGATCAACAGCATCTCGGCGAGCGCAGCGAAATGATGCATCTCCGCGGTCGTAAATCTGCTCATCCGCGGGCCGCGGAACGCGCTCAACTGATAAAGATCATCTCCAATCCAAGAAAAACGGCTCACACGTTCGCGCACATGCGTCAGCTCGAAACAATGATGATACTGCGGATCCTCAATGTCGTTGATATCCAATTTGGTCAGCGTCGAGGTGGAATGGAGCTTGCTGGCCGCCTGCACCGAGGGGTCGACGCTGTGGCAACGGACGACGAAACGGTCGATGTTCCCCAGCGCGGCCGTGCGATGATGGATGCTGCCGGTGGCCACGCACTTAAGCGGCGTGCCAGACCTGAAGCGGAAAAGGGCCCAGTGCTCGGCGCTCAGCGATTTCGCCAGGAAACCCATGCACGCTTGGCCAAAGAACTCGCATCCAATCGATTTTATGACCTCGCACAGGTCTTGCTTGTGCAGGCTCACGCTTTCGACTGAACGCGCCGGAGAAACGACCATCATGCGTTCCCCTCCCTGCTTTTTTTGTGGGACGCCGGCAACGTCCTAAAACGATTATACTTTAAGATTCAGCACGATGCCACTGGGCGCCGGTTGGCTGCGGGTGACGGTCCCTGGCCAAAAATCAAGGAAGAAATCCCGCGCAAAGGCAGATGATCGCCCAAAACAGCATGTACTCGATCCCCGGATGCTGCCAACGCCACATTAGCCCGTGACTGCGTGCGATCGCGTACGAGGCAACGACGAGAACGGTCGCGGCAATGAGCGCCGCTACGCGAGGATAGAGACCGGTAGCAAGGCCAAAAGCAGCGACGACCTCCATCGCAGCGGTGAAGACCACGAAGAAACGAGGCGGTCGAAGGCCTACTTTGTCAAAGAGGATCGAGGCGCGATCGACGTTGCGGAGCTTGGCAATGGTATGTGGCAGCAAGAAAAGTCCGCATGCCACGCGAATGGCAGTTCTCGCGTCGACTGCCAGATCGGGAAAAACGACGCCCATGAGTATTTGCTTTATCGAGCAGAAAGCGATTTCAGCGCCGCCACACGGTAGCTGTCGTCCAGGACCAGCCGGGCGCTTGCCTCCAACCGGTCGTCGGCGAGGTTGGCCTTTCGCATCAGTTCGAGCGATTTGTCGAAAGCGGTGTCGGAAACGGCAAGATCGGGCGGGAACACCTTTTTGGCTCGCACGTACTCCAGCGCTTGGCGGACATATTTTCCTTCCGCCTGCGTCAAGTCCTTGACCATTGCCGATAGTTTCTCATCGTTGGCAACGTCGTAGACCCATTGCGTTCCCTCCATCACCGCGCCCAGAAACGCCGCCATGTCGTCGCGCCGTTTCTTCGCAGTGGCGTCGTCGACGACAACGGCCGTGAAGACAATCTCGGGAATATAGTCGCTTACTTCGCCGAGATTGACGTAACCTGCATCCTCGGCAACGAAATTCAACGGAATGAGTTGAACGGCAGCGTCGATCGTTCCCTCTTGCAGCGCCTTCCATCGAGCCGGGTGAACGCCGACCACGGCGAACTCATAGTCGCCGGGATAATTCAAGCCGTGCCGGCGCAACACTTCCATGGTGTAGAGGGCGGTGCCCTCAGTCATGGAAGAGGTGCCAAGGCGCGCCCCGCGTAGGTCTTCGATCCGCCGGATGCGCGGATTTGCGATCAACGAAAGCGGTAACCGGTTCACATTTCCAGCGATGATTCTAAGTGGCCCGCCGCTTACGCAGTCGCGGATGGCGCCCTCTGGCGGGGTCATGACGAGATCGAGTTCGCCGTTCTTAACGGCAGCCGTTGCCTTATCGACCGCCCCCAGCCGCTGGATCTCGATCGTTAGGCCACGGCGAGCAAACATTCCTTCGCGTTGCGCTGCGATTACCGGTAGCCAATTGAAACCCACGGCGCCGCCGCCTATGCGCAGCGTTTCCTGGCTTGCCTGATGTGCGTGCGTGGGGCCGATGGGCTCGGGCACCGTTGTTCCTCAAGCTGGTTAGGTGTTTGCCGGCGCGTCGTATCGACACGACGTTAGCACGGTGCAGCGTACCGGCATGTCATTAATGCTGATGACATACCGGCGGACCGCCCCTCGTTATATCGCTAAAGGCAATAAGCACTTGGGAGGAGCAGGAGTCCGCGCACGTCCGAGGGTGCGAGGTGCCTGCGGCTCCGGCGATATCAATCAACGTCACCGACGAAAGTGATGCTTAGGGGAGGTACGCATGCGACGACGCGATTTGTTGAAATATGCCGGCGCGGCGGCGGTGGCGACGCCGTTTATTCGTTCCGCTCACGCGGATCAGGGCCCCGTCAAAGTCGGAGTGGTCGGTGCGAAAACCGGTCCACTTGCGCCCGGAGCAGCCGCGACCTTCTTTTCGCCGTGGCACCTGTGGGCGCACGAAGTCAACCAGGCCGGCGGTTTGAAACTTAAGGACGGCGTTCGCAAGATCGAATTGATTGAATACGATGACCACACCCAACCCGCCGAAGCGATCAAGGCGCTGGAGCGCCTCGCCGCAGTGGACAAGGTCGATTGGATCGTGGGCTTGTACGCCACCGGGTTCAATATCGCCGCGGCGCCGACATTCGCGAAGCTTGGTTACCCGCAGATGGCCGTTGCCTGCGTAACAGACCTGGGTGCGGAGTTGAGCAAAAAATATCCGCGGCTGTTTTTCGCCAACGGAACGACCAGCCAATACAGCGGCGCGGTGACCGACATCCTGAAGAAATTGCGGGATGCCGGCCAGATCGGCAACAAGATCGCCATGGTCAATATCGCGGATGAATACGGCATCGAGTCAGCAAACATCAGCCGTAAGCTTCTCCCCGCCGCGGGCTTCCAGATCGTTTACGACAAGTCATACCCGCTCGGAACCCAGGATTACGCGCCGGTGATCAAGGCGGCCAAGAGCGCCAATCCCGACGCGTTCATCGCCTATTCCTATCCGCCGGATACATTCGGCCTCACGGATCAGGCGAAAATCGAAAACTTCGACGTGAAGGTGTACTACAACGGAATCGGGTGCGCGTTTGCAGGCTTTGCCGGCAAGTACGGCGCCGCGGCCGAAAACATCATTGGCTTCGGCGGCATGCCGGACAATGAGAAAACCCGTGCCTTCTTGAAGCTGCACAAGGAGGTCACCGGCGTGGACGCTGACTATAATGCGTGTTTCTATCTTTACGCCAACGGGCAGGTTTTGACGCAGGCCTTCGAGGGCGCCGGTACGCTCGACCATGAAGCTGTCGTAGCGTACGTGAAATCCCATACCTTCAAGACGCTGATCGGCGAGATCGACCTGCGCTCGCAGTTGCAGAACATCGCCTACACGGTCGGTCAATGGCAGAACGGTTTCTTCCGTTCCGTTGCGGCTGTCGGCGTGCCTCCGTCCGACCTGGTGAGCGTTCACCCGAAAACCGGCTGGGCCTAGGCCGTCGAACGTCGCTAGCGGCCGAACAAATGGTAGGTTCGCTTTCGTGAACTAGGCTCAACAGTCGTCCCCGGTCACGACCGGGCGGGGGGACGACTGACATTGTCGCCGCATCCCAAGCAGTGCGGCCATTTCGATGGCCTTGGCGCTGCCGTAGCTCGCGCGGTGTGGCACTCTTTCGCGTAAAGCGCCACCACAACGGCATTCTATTGACCCCAATCCATGCGGTAGAAGGCGGTATGGAAAGCGCCCGCCAGAGCCACTCGTTGTTGCTTATTGCAATGGCGGGATTCCCCATCGTGGAACCGGGGACCGACCTCGGTCACGTTATCTGCGGACGTGCTCGAACGAACGGACCCGAATTCGTCGATCAAGATGTCGTGGTCGTGGCCCAAAAAGTGGTTTCGAAGGCGGAAGGCCGGTATGTCGATCTTGCCAATGTGAGGCCGGGCAGCGAAGCGCTGGCATTGGCGGAGAAAGTTCAAAAGGATCCGCGCTTGGTGGAAGTCATCCTCGCGGAGTCGCGCCGCGTCATAAGGCATCGTCCGGGCGTGCTGATCGTTGAGCATCGACTGGGTTTCGTTACCGCCAACGCCGGCGTCGATCAGTCGAATGTCGATCCCACCAAAGGAGTCGAGCCTGTCCTTCTCTTGCCGAGCGATCCCGACGCCTCCGCGCAACGATTGCACGAACAGCTTCGCCAAGAATTTGGCAAGGCGATCGGTGTGGTGATCAGCGACAGTTTCGGACGCGCATGGCGTATCGGGACCGTCGGCGTTGCGCTTGGCGCGGCCGGCGTGCCGTCCGTCAGGAACATGCGCGGCAGGCCCGACATCCACGGACGCCGCCTGCGGGTGAGCGAGACGGGGTTCGCCGACGAAATCGCCGCAGCCGCTTCCCTACTGATGGGCCAGGCCGACGAAGCGACGCCGGTCGTCATCTTGCGCGGCCTTGCGTGGTCCGAGCCATCACTTCCTGCCGCCGCCTTGATGCGCAGACCAGAAGAAGACCTGTTTCGATGACGACGGCCGGCGGCGAACGGGATTTGGTGCTGGCGCTCTCAGGAGGTGTTGGAGGCGCCAAGCTGGTCCTGGGCCTCAGCAGGGTCGTTCCGCCGGGCAAGCTTGTGGTGGTCGCCAATACCGGCGACGATTTCGAGCATTTGGGTTTGCATGTGTCGCCGGACGTCGACACGTTGCTCTACACGTTAGCGGAACTGGACAATCCCGAGACCGGCTGGGGTCGGCACAACGAAACCTGGACATTTATGGCGGCGCTCGAGGTGCTCGGCGGTGAAACCTGGTTTCGCTTGGGAGACGGCGACCTTGCAACGCACGTCGAACGAACGCGGAGGCTCAAGGCTGGGGATGGGTTATCCAGCATCATCGCCGATTTTGCGCGTCGCTTTGGGATAGCCACCAAAATCCTGCCCATGACCGACGATATGGTGCGGACGCGCGTGCTGACTTCCGGCGGCTGGCTCGATTTTCAGAGATATTTCGTCGAACAACAGTGCAGGCCCGAAGTCAAAGATTTCTGCTTTGAGGGCGCGCCCTTCGCGCGTCCTCATCAAGATTTTATAGCTGCTTTGGCGGAGCCGACGTTGAGGGCGGTGGTGATATGCCCGTCGAACCCGTTCATCAGCGTCGACCCTATTTTGGCTTTGCCTAGCGTACGCGACGCTCTTCCGCATTGCCACGCTCCAATTGTTGCGGTCGCGCCGATCATCGGAGGCAAAGCCGTCAAAGGACCGACGGCAAAAATGATGGGCGAGTTAGGAATGGAGGTCAGCGCCGCGGCCGTCGCTCATCACTACGGGAGCTTCTTGAACGGTTTCGTCCTAGACCAGGCGGACGCAGCCCTGGCGGCAGAGCTGTCAATTCCGACGGTGTCAACGAACACGCTGATGCGATCCTTGAGCGACCGCGAACATCTCGCGAAAGTGGTGCTGGCGCTGGCCGACCGATTGTCGGACGGGGGCACGTCAGGCTGAATAGTCCGCCAAGTACGGGCTCCACTTTGTCCTAAACGGATGGGACAGACGATTGGGCGCAACGGCAGTCAAATCGCGTGCGTACCCGGCAATGGTCGCAAATTTGTAGGTTTTTTCGATGGCTAACCACGGACGACCTTTGCATTGCAACGTGTGGGCGATTGTGCCGATCAAGGAGATCGCATTCGCCAAGCAGCGCCTGGCGAAGGTCTTGTCGTCCGCCCGGCGACAAGAGCTTGCCGTCGCCATGTTCGAGGACGTGATGCAGGCTTTGTCCGCGAGTCACGGCCTCGCCGGCATCGCGGTTGTCACTTTGGATCAAAACGCGACGCAGATTGCTGCGCGCTCTGGAGCGCAAGTGTGGACGGATGGGGCACGTGAGGGCCACACCGGTGCAGTCATGGCCGCTGCCCGTCGGCTGGCGGCGAGTTGCTCAACGATGCTGACCATCCCGGGCGACGTGCCGGGTGTGTCGCCGACCGACATTGACGCGATTTTGGCAGCGCACCTCGACTCACCCGCGTTCACGATTGCTCCGGCCTGGGATGACCTCGGCTCAAACGCCATCATGTGTTCGCCGCCTGACCTGGTGCCGTTGCGTTTCGGCCCCGACAGTTTCTTTCCTCACCTCGCCGCGGCGCGGCGCCAAGGATTGGAGCCGACCATCGTCCGCAGGCCGGGAATCGCGGTCGATATCGACGAGCCGGCGGATCTCGCCAGGTTCATGAGCCATCGCTCCGCCACACGGACTTGGGCCCTCCTCGACCAATGCAGAGCCGAATGGGATGCGGCCGTATTCCTTGAAACGTGATGAGCAAATCCGTCGCATTTTTGGAATCTTTGCACGGCCGCAGCCGCCTGACGGCTGCGGACATTTTTGCGCTGCTCGAAAAAGCCGATCTATCGACAATGATGGAGGCCGCGGCCGCGCTGCGCGACCAGGGTCACGCATCCATTGTTTCGTTCTCGAAGAAAGTCTTCATCCCGCTCACCCAGCTTTGCCGAGAACTCTTGCCACTACTGCACGTTTGCTCATCCGCCGAAGCGCGGCGCGCGCGCCTATCTCGGCGTCAACGAAGTTCTTCAGATCGCGACGTCTGGCGCCGAGGCCGGCTGTCGCGAGGCGCTGTTCACGCTCGGCGACAAGCCCGAGCGCCGGTATCGAACAGCGCGCGAGGAATTGGCCGCACTCGGGCACGAAACGACCGTGTCCTATCTCGCGGCGACAGCCTCCCTTGTGCTGCAGCAAACTGGCCTGTTGCCGCACATCAACGCTGGTGTGATGACCGCGGGCGAACTCGCGTCGCTGCGGAGCGTCTCCGCCTCGCAGGGCCTGATGCTGGAAAGCTCGGCGGACCGTCTTTGCCGGAAAGGTGGTCCGCATTTCGGATCGCCCGACAAGGAACCGGCGGCTCGTCTGCAGGTCATTCGCGATGCCGGAGCGGCCGCGATCCCGTTCACCTCGGGTATCCTGATCGGCATCGGTGAGACGCGGCGCGAGAGACTGGAAGCTCTCCTCCACCTGAGAGATCTGCACGACGCCTACAAACACCTTCAAGAAATCATCATTCAGAATTTTCGAGCCAAGCCCGGGACCAGGATGGAAGACTATCCGGAGCCGGCGGTCGACGAGCTGCTGTGGACCATCGCCGCGGCACGGCTGCTATTCGGGCCGCAGATGAATGTCCAAGCGCCCCCCAATCTGTCGCCGACCGTGCTGCGCCGGCTGATTGCGGCGGGGATCAACGACTGGGGAGGGGTTTCGCCAATCACGCCGGATTACGTCAATCCGGAGCGGCCCTGGCCGCGGCTTGACGCGCTGGCGCGCGAAACTGCCAAAGCCGGCAAGGTTCTGACCGAACGGCTCACCATCTATCCGGCGTTCGTGCAGTGCGCCGACAAGTGGCTCGATCCGGCGCTGCGGCCTTTCGTCAGAAGGGCCGCGGACGCGCAAGGCTTCGCAAGACCGGACGGGTGGGTTCCGGGCTCTTTGAGCAAGCCAAAGGTTGAGCCGCCGGCCGCGCTCACTTGTACCGCACTCGACACCACCATCGCCGCGGCAATGGCGGGCCGGGCCTTGACCGAGAGTGAGATCGTTGGGCTGTTCGAGAGCCGGGGCGATACCTTTCACGTGGTCTGCCAAGCCGCCGATGTGCTGCGCGAAGACGTGCGCGGAGCCGGGGTCAGCTACGTCGTCACACGCAACATCAACTACACCAACATCTGCTATTTTCGGTGCAAGTTTTGCGCATTTTCAAAGGGCAAGCTCAGCGAAAACCTGCGCGGACGACCTTACGATCTTAGCCTCGAGGAAATACAACGCCGGGCCATCGAGGCCTCGGATCGAGGCGCCGTGGAGGTCTGCCTTCAGGGCGGCATTCATCCCTCCTATGACGGCTCCACGTATCTGTCGATTTGCCGCGCGATCAAAGAGGTCTGCCCGAGAATGCACGTGCATGCGTTCTCGCCCCTGGAAATCTGGCAGGGCGCGTCCACCCTCGGCATTTCGATTGAGGCGTTTTTGTCGGAGCTGCAAGAAGCCGGCCTTGGCTCTCTGCCCGGCACCGCCGCGGAAATCCTCGACGACGAAGTTCGCGCCATCATCTGCCCGGACAAGATCACGACCGCCCAATGGCTCGAGGTGGTCGAGACAGCGCACAGGCTCGGCCTCAGGACGACCGCAACCATCATGTTCGGCCATGTCGACCACTACCGGCACTGGGCGCGGCATTTGTTGCACATCCGCGATCTTCAAAGCCGGACCGGAGGTTTCACCGAGTTTGTGCCGCTGCCTTTCGTCCCTACCGAAACCCCCATTCACCTTAAGGGGCTCAGCCGGCTGGGGCCGACCTATCGCGAAGCCGTGCTGATGCATGCGGTCGCCCGCCTGGCGCTGCATCCGGTCGTGCAGAACATACAGACCTCTTGGGTCAAGATGGGCCGCGACGGCGTCGCATCGTGCCTGCAAGCGGGCGCCAACGATCTTGGCGGCACGTTGATGAACGAGAGCATTACGCGAGCCGCAGGTGCGCTTCACGGCGAGGAAACACCGCCGGAAATGATGGAAGAGATCATTTCGGCGCTCGGCAGGCGGTCGCGGCAACGAACGACGCTTTATGGCGACGCGCCGCCGGAGCGAGTTGCCGCGTCGTTTGGCGCGCGTCCCCTGCTGCCGACGACGGCAAATCTGACGCCCGAGTTCGCCGACTGCACCTGATCATTGCGCAACGCGCAAAACAACAATTTCGAGATAGGGAGGATGAAATGGAGTTCGGTATCTGTCTGCCCACAAAGGCGAACTCTTGGGAGGTGGTAAAGCGTGCGGAAGAACTCGGCTTCAAATACGTATGGTTTTACGACACTCACCTATTGAGCGCCGACGTTCTGGTGGCGATGGGGGCGGCCGCGGTGAAGACGTCGCGCATCAAGCTGTGCGCGGGCGTGTTGATCCCGTCTAACCGGATAGCGCCGGTCGCGGCCAACGCCTTGGCCACGCTGAACGCCTTGGCGCCCGGCCGGATCGTATTCGGTGTCTCCACCGGATACACCGGGCGGCGAACAATGGGTCTGGGCCCGGTGCCTCTTGCCAGGATGGAAAAGTACATCGAAGTCGTCGAGGGCTTGTTGAAGGGCAAGACGGTCGAATGGTCGGAGGAGGGCGGCACCCACAAAGTTCGATTTCTGAATCCCGAACTTGGTCTGATAAATATCAACGATCCGATTCCGACGTTTATATCGGCTTTTGGGCCGAAAGCTCGGGCTCTCACGGCAAAGCTCGGGGCTGGTTGGATTGGCGCGGTAAGCTATCCGCAACGCGAACAGGCGGACATCGACCACATCCGCGCGGCCTGGCAGCAAAACGGCAGGAAGCCGGCCGATTTCTACGCTGCGGCCAGCACCGGCGGATGTGTCCTCGACGAAGGCGAGCCCGCCGACAGCAAGCGCTGCCTGGCGCAAGCCGGCCCTTACGCGGCGATCGTGTTTCACAATCTCGTCGAAGTCGATCAGTTCGGCTCGGTGGTGCCGCTCGAGGGGCCGTTTCCGTTTGAAGCCGAGCTTGAGGCCTATCGCAAGGTCTATCAGCAATACGAGCCGGCGGATGCTCGCTATTTGAGTAATCATCGGGGCCACTTGATGTTCGTGCGACCCGAAGAAAAGCACCTCTCTGCCAATGTAATTCGGGGCCTGTCGTTCACCGGAACGCGCTCCGAATTGGTCGAGCGGGCACAAGGGATGGAGGCGATCGGTTACAAGCAAATCGCCGTCAATATTGTCCCGGGGCAGGAGGAAGACATGCTGCAACGGTTGTCCGACGTCGCAGCCAAGGCGTAGCCGTACGGCACTCCGGTCTTCAATCGCGCTTTCACGAGCTAGCTTTCAGGGAGGAACTAATGAGCGTGCGCCGCGTCGTCACAGGCAAAGTGGGTGGAAAATCAACAATCATATCGGATGGTGGAACGCGCCGAGCCAAAGAGTTCAAGAATATTCCGGGACAGTCGGCTGCACTGGTCTGGTCGACGGCGGCTGCGCCCAGTGCACCTTCCGACGGTGCGGACGTTATTGCCGAAAAAAGCAACTACGTACCACAGCAGCCAGGCGAGACACGCCTGATGATAGTAACCTTTGCGCCGGACGCCGTAATGATGTCCATTGATCCTGGGGCGGCGTTTCAAGAATTTGCCGAGCATGTTCCGGACTTGGCGGCGGCGATGGAGCCGGACAGCCCGGGTATGCACACAACGCAGACGATAGACTACGGCATCGTGTTGGAAGGAGAAGTGTGGCTCGAGCTCGATGACGGCCAGCAAGTACATCTCAAGCCACACGACGTCGTCGTCCAGAATGGGACGCGGCACGCCTGGCGGAACAAGAGCGACAAGCCTGTCAAAATCGCCTTCGTCCTGATCGGAGCAAAGAAAAACTGACCGCGCAGCGGTCGTTCGGTCGACCGGTCGCGTGGGAGGCACACTTCAGCCGTGCGATGTCGGGTTTGATCATTTCGGGAGCCATGCCGAATGAAGCTTTACGGCGCCGATTCAGGCTCGAACGAACGTATCCTCACCACCCACGTCGGTAGCCTGATACGGCCGCCTGAACTGATCTCATTTCATGAGAAAAAGCTGAACAACGAGCCTTTCGACGAGGCAGCCTACAACGCCTCCCTCAAGCATGCCGTCGCCGCGGTCGTCAAACAGCAAGCAGAAACCGGCATTGATATCGTGAGCGATGGCGAGTTTGGCAAAAATGTAAGTTGGTCCCGATATGTCATCGAACGCCTGTCAGGTTTCGAGCAGCGGCCGGGCGGGGTCGGCTCGATCAAGGCGACCGCGGGCAAGGATCGCCGGGACTTTGCCGAGTTCTATGCCGAATTTGAAGCAGAGAAAGGCTTCGTCGGCATGGGAAAGTCTTTTGCCAAGACTGGATTGTTTTATGTTACCGGGCCGATCAAATACACAGGCGCCGCATTCATCAACCGGGACATTGAAAATCTGAAAAGCGCGCTTGCGGATACGCGTGTCGCTGGCGCGTTTCTGCCGGTGGTCGCTCCGGCAAGCGTGGCGCCGGATCGGTTCGAGGAATATTACGGAAACGCCGACGAATCCCTGCTCGCGATAGCCGCAGCACTGCACCACGAATACAAATCAATCATTGACGCCGGCCTGACGCTTCAAATCGACGATGCCTTCCTTGCCACCTACTACGACGTAATGGTGCCGCCGCACAGCTTCTCCGACTATTACAAATGGGCTGAATTCCGCGTCGATGCGACCAACGAGGCGATTAGGGACTTACCGCCGGAGCGCATTCGCTATCATATTTGCTGGGGAAGCTGGAACGGGCCGCACACCAACGATGTTCCGGCCAAGGACATTATGAGCCTGATTTTGAAGGTGAATGCGGGCGCCTATTCGTTGGAAATGGCCAATCCGCGCCATGAACACGAATGGCGCGTCTGGGAGGCGATCAAGCTTCCGGCTGACAAAGTGCTTCTGCCCGGCCTTATCAGCCACTGTACAAATGTCGTCGAGCACCCGGATCTCGTCGCTGAGCGGATAACGCGGCTTGCCAAACTTGTGGGCCGCGAGAGGATTATCGCGTCCACGGATTGCGGTTTTGCCCAAGGACCGTTTACCCGCCGAGCACACCCGTCGATCCAATGGGCAAAACTGCAGTCGCTCGTTCGAGGAGCCGATATTGCCAGCCGCGAGCTTTGGGGGCGGGCGGCGATGCGATCCGGCTTCGGCACCGCCAGGCCGGACCCGGCTAACGCGCTTGGAGATTGAAGCGCCGTCGCGCCATTTCGCAGGCGTCATCGCCGGGCAAGCAAGCCTTGCAAACGTCGGGTCTCAGGATATAGATCGCGCACGCCGTCGAAATGCCGACGTCTCCCACAAGGGCTGAACAACGATCCCCGCTGCATCGCATGCGTCCGTGTTCGTCATCGACATATGCGCGAGGGATTTGATCGAGATCGGCGTCGTTCTCCAGCGAGAAACGCGGCCACTCAAGCGAAAACGAGCAACAGGCACCACAGGCCCGACACGTCGCGGCTGCAAGCTCGGTGGGCAGCGTTGATAAATCGGTCACTTGACCTTGAGCCTGACCGCGGACTCTTTCCCTCGATTGCTCTCGATTTCGTACTCGACGGTTTGTCCTTCGTTGAGCGACCTCAGGCCGGCCTGCTCAACAGCCGAGATGTGGACGAACACGTCCCTGCCGCCCCCGCCGCCCGACGGTTGAATGAACCCATATCCTTTTGTCGGATTGAACCACTTCACGGTACCGGTCGCCATTTCCGCCTCCAGCGTTGCCCGCGCACGATACAGGCCTCGCCCAAGCGGGACAAGGATTGCTATCAATCTGCCTAGCGTCATCGCACGCGACCGGTCAAACCATAAAGCGGCCGTTACGCGTTCGCGCCGGACGACCGGGCAGGCGCAGGCCGCAACACGTCAGCTAATTGGCCAACTGCGACGCGCCGACCGCCAATTGGTCATCATCCGGCGCGCACAACCTCTCCGGCCAGAAATTCAATCAGAAAGACCGATCCTGATCGACGGTGGAGCGTGACATATGACCGAGAGCGAGAAGGAACTTACGAACTCGGGCTACAGACTTTTGACGCCGGATCAAGCGGATTACGAGAACTTTTTGTCAGAAACGTCTTTCCCGATCATCCGCACGCGCTCCAATGGCGACGGGACCGGAGCGCCTTTCTTCTTGCTCTTTTCCGCCTTTGGCTTTTTCTTCTCGCGATTGCTTCTCAATTGGCCCTTTGCCACCTTGTCCTCCCTTGCTTGGGTGAATGCGGCGCTTAAATCGCCAGCGCACCACCGGTGTATATGTAGAGCGGTCGGGCGATGCCGTCGACAGCCTGCTGAGAGATCGCCGACGTCGTAGCGATCTTGGTTTTGCCGGGCCGCTCTCGGTCGGTTTAGCGAGTCGGTCCTATCGCTGAGTTGGTCTATCGAGCCGTCTGTGCGGCACGACTGGAACCTAAGAAGTCCGGCAATGTAGTACCACAGGCGCAAAATGGGGTAAAAATCGACCGAAAAATGGTACGACATCGACCTTAACGAGAATGAATGAAGTGACTGATAGACGAGAAAAATCACAACAGAGTCGGTCCCGCCGATTTTCCGTCGCGCCGATGATGGAATGGACCGACCGGCATTGCCGGTTCTTCCATCGCCTGCTGACGCGCCGCGCGCTGCTCTATACCGAAATGCTCACCACCGGCGCGGTGCTGCATGGCGATCGCGCGCGGCTTCTGCGCTTCCATGCCGCCGAGCATCCGCTGGCTTTGCAGCTTGGCGGCGCGGAGCCGCGCGCGCTGGCCGAGTGTGCACGGATCGGCGCGGACGCGGGTTTCGATGAAATCAATCTGAACGTGGGCTGCCCGTCCGACCGCGTGCAGGAAGGTCGCTTCGGCGCGTGTCTGATGGCGGAGCCAAATCTCGTCGGCGATTGCGTCGCGGCGATGAAGGCCGCGATTGCGATCCCCGTCACGGTCAAATGCCGCATCGGGGTCGACGATCAGGACCCGGAACAGGCGCTGGAAGATTTCGCGCAAACCGTCGAGCGCGCTGGCGCCGATGCGCTGATCGTGCATGCGCGCAAAGCCTGGCTTAAGGGTTTATCGCCGAAGGAAAACCGCGAGGTGCCGCCGCTCGATTATGAGCGCGTGCACCGGCTCAAGGCCTCGCATCCGCGCCTGATCGTCGTGCTCAACGGCGGCATCGGCAGCGTCGAAGACGCGCGTGTGCATCTTGCCCACGTCGACGGCGTGATGATGGGGCGTGCCGCCTATCAGGAGTCTCTGGCGGCTCTTGGCAGCCGATCCAGTCTTGTTCGGCGAGGATGCGCCGTTTGCGTCACCGCGGGACGCCGCCGGCGCGCTCGTTCCTTATATCGCGCACGAGCTTGCCGGGGGCGCGCGGCTGCACGCCATCACCCGGCACCTGCATGGCCTGTTCCGCGCCGTGCCTGGCGCACGCGCCTTCCGCCGCCATCTTGCCGGCGCCGCGACGTCGAATGCTGGCGCCGAGCTTTTGCTCGCGGCGCTGAGCCTGGTGCCGGACCGGCAACCGGAAATCTCGGACATCGCCGCCTGAGACAATCCCGAAACTGTAAAGTAGCAGAATGTTTCTCGGCGTCGGGTTGCACGAAATCCTCTGGCTGGCGCTGGCTCTGCTCATCGGCGGCGTGATCGCCGGCTTTCTCGCCGGCTTGTTCGGCGTCAGCGGCGGCTCGGTGATCGTGCCGGTGCTGTACGAGGGCTTTCGCGTGCTCGGCGTGCCGGAAGACGTGCGCATGCAGCTTTGCCTTGGCACCTCGATCGCCATCGTCGTCCTGACCACCAGCCGATCCTATCTCACGCATCGGACCAAGGGCGTGGTCATTCCGGGCGTGATCCGGCAATGGGCGCTGCCGTCAATCATCGGCGTCGCATGCAGCTCTGCGATCGCGGCGTTCGCCCCAGCCGAGGTGATGAAGCTCGCGTTCGTGGTGATCGCGAGCTCGATCGGACTCAAATTCCTGTTCGCCGGCGATCGCTGGAATCTCGGGGACCATCTGCCCGGCCGCATACCGATGGCACTCTACGGCTTCGGTATCGGCTTTGCCGGAACGCTGATGGGCGTGAGTGGCGGCGCAATTTCGACCATCGTGCTTACGCTCTACGGCAAGCCGATCCATAGCGCGGTCGCGACCTCGGCCGGGGTCGCGGTGCCGATCACCATCGCCGGCACGCTTGGTTTCATTCTTGCCGGCCTGCCGCATCAGGCGGAGCTGCCGCCGCTGTCGCTCGGGTTCGTCTCGCTGATCGGGCTCGCGGTGACGGCGCCGATCGCGAGTTTCGTGGCGCCGTACGGCGCGCATTTGGCGCACCGTTTGTCGCGGCGGACGCTCGAGGTCGCCTTCGGCAGCTTTTTGCTGGCAGTGTCGCTACGGTTCGTGATGAGCGTGATTTGATCCAGTCATTCCGGGTTCGGCCCCTCGGGCCGCCCCCGGAATGACTGGGAGCTATGGATACCCGCGCAGCAGCAGCCGGTCGCCGCGCACCTCCCAGCTTTGCAGCCGGTTGAGGAAACTCATGCCGAGGAGACTCGTTCTAAGTTGACCGGGCTGAGCGACGAGCGCATCGACCGAACGCTCGACCAGGCCGCCGACCGCGACGCGATCGAGCTTGACCGGCGCTGCGTGGGTGCGGCCATTGGCGGTCTCGATGCTCGCGGTATAGGACAGCACTTCCAGCGGCAATCCGGCCGCTTTGGCGTCCTCGCGGGTCAGCACCACGGCGCTGGCGCCGGTATCGAGGATCATGGCGACACGCGCGCCGTTGACCTGCGCGGTGACGTCGAAATCGCCGCTCGATGCGCGCGCCAGTTCGACCGAGCGCCCGCGGGTGATCACGTAGCCAGGAACAAGCTCAGCCATGACGCGGTCGGCGACGCCGCGCAGTTCATAGCGGTAGGAATAAGCGACTAACAGAACCAGTGCGATCGTGATCCAAAGCAGCGCCGCTGTGACCGCTTGCCGAAAGCGCCCGCGGAACATGACGACGACCGCGGAAGCGACAAACACCAGGAGCACAATCTTATAGCTGAGTGAGGCAAAATCGCCGGTCGACAACGGACCGATCGTTCCCTCGCCATGGCGAAGCAGCAGAATGAGAAACGCGATTGCGAGCCCGGCGAGCAGAAGCCACAACAGGCGTTGGCGCACGGACTCTATCCCCTGCCGCGATGTTCAAGCAGCCGCGTATAGCAAGTTTGCTCTTTCCGCGGCAATTTTTGGGTCGAGCGGTTTCAAGCGCTAAATAAAACGCGGCGCGCCCGGATCATCGCCTCGTCGGCCGAAGACGACAGCGACGAGGAGGACGACACATCCGCCTGCGGCTGGATCGGCGGCGCGCGGCCGCCCTCGGAGATCGGCGCCAAGGCGGACATTACCCGCTCGGGTGGGAAGGTGACGACCACTTCGGTTCCGATGCGCAGCTTCGATCGGAGCGTGAAGGTTCCGCCATGCAGATCGATCAGGTTCTTGGCGATCGGCAGCCCGAGGCCGGCGCCCTGTTCGGCCGACTTGATCGAATTCGAGCCCTGGCCGAACGAGGCCAGCACCACCGGGATTTCCTCTTCCGGGATGCCCGGCCCCGTGTCCTTGACGCTCATGTATTGGCCGCCGGAGGCGGTCCAGCCGACTTTGAGCCAGATCTCACCGCCTTGCGGCGTGAACTTGATCGCGTTGGACAGCAGGTTGAGGCAGATCTGGCGCACCGCGCGCTCGTCCGCCCACAGCCGCGGCAAATCCGGCTCGAACAATTCGTGGATGGTGAGGCCGCGGTTGCCGGCGCGCAGTTTCAACAGATGATGGCAATCTTCGACCACGCGGTTGAGTGAGACCGGCTCCTCGTTGAGCTCGTAGCGGCCGGCCTCGATGCGGGACAGGTCGAGGATCTCGTTGATGAGATTGAGGAGGTGAACGCCGGAACTATGGATGTCGCCGGCATAGTCCTTGTACATCGGCACCGCGTGGGCACCGAAAATCTCGCCCATCATCACTTCCGAGAAGCCGAGGATGGCATTGAGCGGCGTGCGCAGCTCGTGACTCATTTGCGCGAGGAATTGCGACTTGGCGATATTGGCGGCTTCGGCGCGGCGGCGCGCCTCGTCGGAGATCGACTTTGATTGCTCGAGCTCGCCGATCAGCGCGTCCTTTTCGGCGCGCGCTTCGAGCGTGGCAAGCGTGGTCGAGTAGAGCCGATAGGCGAGCAGCGAGAAGTAACCCTCCGCGGCCAGCACCATGATCGCGAGGATGTAATCGTGCAGCGTGCCCTTGAAGACGAAGTTGAGCGCTATGGCGATGGTGACCGGCAATGTCAGCGCCAGCACGGCGACCGGCAGGCTCGACGCCAGCATGCTCGATATCGCGACCACCAGCAGCATGACGAACAGCATGAACGTGCCGGTCTGCTCATCGACGCCGAGCGGATGGATGAGCATGAACATCCACGCCATGCCGAAGAACAGGTCGAGCAGGATGAAGCGCAAGCGCCAGGACTTGAGATTGATCGTGCCCGGCGGTTCGTCGAGGAATTGCCGGCAGGCGCGGATGATGACGAGATGGATGATCAGCGCGCCCAGCGTCCACACGCCGGAAATGACGGCGCCGGTCCACAGCGCCGAGAGCAGCCCGATGGTGATCACCAACAACAGGATGACCAGCGATCCCGACAGCCGGTTCTGAGCGAACAACCGCAGCAGTTCGTAGTCAAACACCGGACGCGTACCGCTGGTGGAGGTCAGCCGGTCGCGCGCTTCGCGCACGTGCTGCGTGGCAAGGCGGCGTTTGGTCGAGGGGGCGTCGGCGGCGCCGGGCGAAGCAGGTTCGCGCGGATCGCTCAAGGTACTTTGCATTACATTCCGCCGCTGGCGATAATTTGCGTCAAAAGTCGCCCAAATTCCTTAAGAGGAGGCTTAAGGAACCACCCGCTTTTGACTTAAAGTATGACAAACATTCATCTTTTAGTCCCAGATGGCCGCTCGAGACTACCGGAGATAGGGTTGCGGCGCCAAGGGGATAGGGCAGGGAGCTTAGGATTTGCAATGAAACTCTATGACGGCGGCCGCGCGCCCAACCCGCGGCGGGTGCGAATATTTTTGGCGGAAAAGGGAATCTCGGTCCCGACCGAGCAGGTCGACCTCGGCAATCTGCAGCAGCGGAGCGAGGCCTATACCGCGATCAATCCGCTGCAGCGGGTGCCGGCTTTGGTGCTGGACGACGGCACGGTGCTCACGGAATCGCTCGCCATCTGCCGCTATTTCGAGGCGTTGCAACCAGATCCGCCGCTGTTTGGAAAAGGCGCGTTGCAAAGCGCCTTGATCGAAATGTGGAATTGCCGCATCGAGTTTCATCTCTACATGCCGGTCTCGACCGTATTTCAGCATTTGCATCCGGCGATGAAAGCGATGGTCGATCCGCAAGTGTCGGCCTGGGGTGAGGCCAACAGGCCGCGCATCTTCGACTTCCTGCGCTTCCTCGATGGCGAGCTGAAAAGCCGGCCGTATGTCGCGGGCGACAACTTCACCGTCTCCGACATTCTCGCGATGGTGGCGGTGGACTTCATGAAAGTCTCAAAGCTGGCCGTGCCCGAGGAGCTCACCGATCTGCGCCGCTGGTACGCGAGCGTGGCGGCGCGCCCGAGCGCGTCGGCGTAACGGCATTGTTATTTTGAACCGCTCGTCCCCGCGAAGGCGGGGACCCAGATTATTTGCGGAAGCTGGATTCCCGCTTTCGCGGGAATGAGCGGTGCTTTCTAGCGCTGCAACAGCGCGATCAAGCTCGACGTATCCCAGCGTCGCCCGCCCATGGCCTGCACCTGCGCGTAAAACTGATCGACCAAAGCGGTAAGCGGCAGGCGGGCGCCGTTGCTGCGCGCTTCGGCAAGGCAGATGGCCAGATCCTTGCGCATCCAATCGACCGCAAAACCGAAATCGAATTTGCCCGCGACCATGGTCTTGTAGCGATTCTCCATTTGCCAGGATTGGGCTGCGCCCTTGGAGATGGTCGCGATCAGCTTTTCGACGTCGAGTTCGGCCTTCTGCGCAAAGTGCAAGGCCTCGGCGAGACCCTGCACGACGCCGGCGATGCAAATCTGGTTGACCATCTTGGCGAGCTGGCCCGAGCCGGATGCGCCGAGGAGATTGCAGGCACGCGCGTAAGCGGCGATCACCTTCTCGGCTTGCGCGAACGGGCCGGCGTCGCCGCCGCACATCACCGTGAGCACGCCGTTCTCGGCGCCGGCCTGGCCGCCGGACACCGGCGCGTCGATAAAATCGAAGCCGCGTGCTTTTGCGTCGGCGTAAAGCTCGCGCGCAATCTCTGCCGACGCCGTGGTGTGGTCGACCACGATGGTGCCGTCGCGCACGCCGGCAAAGATGCCGTCCTTGCCCAGCATTACCTCGCGCAGATCGTTGTCGTTGCCGACACAGGCCATGACAAAGTCTTGGCCCTGCGCCGCTTCCTTCGGCGTCGGCGCGCGCTTGCCGCCGAACTGCGCCACCCATTTCTCGGCTTTGGCGGCGGTACGGTTGAACACCGTGACGTCGTGGCCGCCCTTGGTCGCAAGATGCCCGGCCATCGGGTAACCCATCACGCCCAGACCGACAAACGCCACCTTCGCCATCGATGTCTCCGTATGAGTAGCCCGGATTGAGCGGAGCGAAATCCGGGGATGCCTGCGCGGAATTAACGATCAACGCTCATTCGCCGGTCTCTCATGCAGCGTCAAGCGGCGGCGATTGAGACCTGATCGGCGCTTTCTTATCTACCTGCGTGGATTTTGTGCGAAAACCATCCATCGGCTCAACATGCCGACCCCGGATTTCGCTGCGCTCAATCCGGACTACGAGCTGGAGACCGGCATGGCATCGCTCAAGGAAGAGATTGCGGCAAAGCTCGCCGCCGTGGCTGCGCCCGACGGTCGCCCGCTCACGGCGACCGGCAAGCTGTCCGACATCGTCGCCACGGACGGCAAGGTATTTCTCTCGATCACCGTCGACGCCGCCCAGGTAAAGACATGGGAACATGTGCGCAGGAGCGCCGAAAATGCGGTGCGCGCCGTTCCCGGCGTCCAATCGGTCATGATCGCGCTTACCGCTGAACGCGCCGGCGGCCCCTCCCAGCCCTCCCGCGCGAGCGGGGGAGGGTTGGGAGGGGGAAGCGCGCCGCCACCGCGGCCTGCGGCCGCGCCGGGCGCCGCGCGACCGGGAGCTCCGGCGCCCGGACAGCCGCAACGGCCGGGCGGCCCAGCCGGCATTCCCGGCGTCGCCGCCATCATCGCGGTCGCTTCCGGCAAGGGTGGGGTCGGCAAATCGACGGTGGCGATCAATCTGGCGCTGGCGCTGCGCGATCTCGGCCTCAAGGTCGGCGTGTTGGACGCCGACATCTACGGGCCGTCGCTGCCGAAACTCCTCGCCATCAAGGAGCGTCCGCAAACCGCCGGCGGCACCCGGCTCAAGCCGATCATGCGTCACGGCATGCCGGTGATGTCGATCGGCTTCCTGGTCGAGGAAGAAACGCCGATGATCTGGCGCGGGCCGATGGTGATGTCGGCGCTGACGCAAATGCTGCGCGAAGTCGATTGGGGCGAGCTCGACGTCATGGTGGTCGACATGCCGCCCGGCACCGGCGATGCGCAGCTGACGATGGCGCAGCAGGTGCCGCTCAAAGGCGCGGTCATCGTTTCGACGCCGCAGGATCTGGCGCTGATCGATGCCCGGCGCGGCATCGCCATGTTCCGCCGCGTCAACGTGCCCGTCCTCGGCATTGTCGAAAACATGTCGACCTTCATCTGCCCGCATTGCGGCACGCGTTCCGACATTTTCGGCCATGGCGGGGCGCGGCACGAAGCGGAGCGGGTCGGCGTGCCGTTCCTCGGCGAAGTGCCGCTGGCGATCGAGATCCGGGAAAAATCCGATGCCGGCGCCCCGGTAGTGGCGAGCGACCCTGATGGGCCGCACGCGGAAAGCTTTCGCGCCATCGCCGCGCGCGTGCATGAAGGTCTGATGGCGGCAAGCCGCCCGGCGCCGAAGATCGTGATCGAGGCGTAGGGGCGCGTCATTCCGGGGCGCCGCGAAGCGGCGAGCCCGAAATCCATAAGCACGGTCAGCGAATATGGATTCCGGGCTCCTCGCTTTCGCTCGGCCCCAGAATGACGGCTCGGGTCACTGCATGTAATTCTGCGCCAGAAACTTCAGCGCCGATTCGCTCAAATGCCGTCGGTCGCGCTCGCCGCGCTGCGCCATCTCGATGATGCATTTGGCCAGCACCTCGCGGGCGCCGCGCTCGTAAGCGGGCCGGGCAAAGGTGGAACCGGATTGTTTGATCTTCGCCCAGGCGTCGTCGAATGCGGCGCTTAAGGTTTCGACGGCCTCGGGATCGAACGACGTATTGGCTAACAGCGGAACGATCGACATGGTCGCGACCATGGACGCTACTCCTCGATCAGGCGGGAGCGCGAGCATCTCTCAGTCACCGGCGCCTGCCTGCTACTCGCTACCGGCGATGATCCAGCGTAATCCTGTTTTGTGACGGTTACGATTCCAAAGTTGCCGCGTGCCGCCGTGGAACCGCCGGCGAGGTTCCCGATGTCGACGTCTCTCATCATCGAAGTGGCTGCGCACCGGCGTGTTCCGGGAACTCACCGTCAAAACGTTCGGTACGCGCAAACGTTCAGTTAGCCAACACCTGATCCGACAACGGCAGCGTCAGCTACCGTAGGCTGGGCCGCCAGGTGAGCGCGCTAGTCGAGGCGATGCCGTTCGACCTCTTGCCACGACGGATTACTGCTTGAACGATCGGGGCTCGAAGAAATCGCGCGCGGCGGATCGACCAGCTTTGGGCGGCCTGGATGTCTCGGGCGATCGACCAGGAAATATTTGAGGATATGGCGGTCGGCATGACTCTCGAGCGGGCCGCCGCAGGAGCGGCAGGCGATCGGTCCGCTGGCCTCGACCAACTCGACCTCGACGCGCACAAGCTTGTATCGCGCTCCGCAATGCGGACAGTCGAAACGCGACGCCGGTTCCTTCGCTGTCATGGGGCCAAACTCATCGCTGAGCCACGGCTTTGCGTTCGCCGGCATGGAAGGCGCACTCTACGTTCATTGGCTGACGGTCCCCCCCGTCATTACAATTTCAATCAGCAGACTAGCAGATCGTTCCCGGGAAAATGACGTTACGATGAAAATAAAATTGGAAAGCCTTTCATCCTTGCGCAGCGAACGAATCCAATCGAGGGCTGCGGCCCTTGGAGTCGTTTCTCACGGCAGTCCAAGGCAAGCGTGCCGGCCGTCGGGGAATACCACGCTGCACGGGCACGCCCGGTACGGTATGCCCTCTTCGGTAAACCAGTCGGGATGCTGGCGCACAATGTCGTCCTGGGTCAGCCCGGTCGGTTGTGCGGCCGCCGCTCGCGCCGGCGCGGGCTCCGCGGTTTCCGCCAACGCGACGGGAGCCAGCGCCAACAGCGATACTGCAGCGATCATGAATAAGCGCATCATGTGTGCTCCTCCACTACGCGTCGCGCACCAAACTCAGCCGGATCGGCTACAGCGTACTATCGCGGCCGACAAAAGTCTGTTGTGCAAAAGCTACACTATCTTTGATTAGCTCAACTCTGTGACAACCGGTGGCGTGCCGGCTTTGCGTCTTTTGACGGCGTTACGGTTCCCGCCATTACACGCGGGATTGGAACAAGCAACAACAGCGTCTGGTTGGGCCGCAGCGGACGCTGCGGGGCGTTCCTCCGAAACGGCAAATTCAAATACGAAAAATGTAATGAGGTGCCCGCCGCCGCGGAGACGGCCGGTGTTCACACGGTCGAGCGGCCGGTGCGAGCCGGCAGCGCACACAAGCCAATCGCCCCGCTCGCGCAAAGCGCGGCGGATGACGTGCCAGGCAAGAATAAAGAAGGCCGCCTACAAGGCGGCCTTCTTTTCCATTATTTCAGCTGAACTCGAAACGCTGGTGAACACGCCGTTAAGGTTGGTGCCGATCGTGTTGACCGCAACGATGATGGCAACCGAGATACCGGCTGCGATCAGGCCATATTCGATCGCAGTTGCTCCGGATCGATCTGCGCAGAACCGGACAAGATGTCGATACAAGCAAGCCTCCTGCCTTTCATCCCCCTCCACGGGCGCGCGCAGCATTGCCTGCCAAGAGTTCCGTTTCTGTAAATTCATGCGCGAGTTAAAGCGACAATTGCCTGACAATTCGCGCCAATTTGCGCAGCAATAAATTTAGATTAGCGCAGAAGCGTCGGGATGCGGGTAACCGCCGCCGTTGCCCGGCGCATCGCTCGCCAAGTTCCCATCGAAGACTGCGGGCCGCACAAAAAAGTCCCGAGGGTTAGGGCGCCGTCGGGACTAAGTTCTTGGGGAGGATGGTGTGGACCACCCGCCGTCATCCTTAGCCGATAAGATTCGGAGTCCCATGTGACGTGCATCACTGGGCAACAATGGCGATTGCAACCGATGCCCGGCGGACGTCCCGATATGGAAACCAAAGGCACAAGAGGCGGCCAATTGCGGCGGCCTAGACTTCCGATGGCTTTCGCTGCTGCGGCCGCTTCGCAGCTTTTGCCGCCAGTTGCTCCCAATGATGAGCCCGCTCAGTCCAGAGCGCCTTGCGCTGCGCATCCTCCGCCATGTCCGCCAATCGTCGGCAGGCTTCGGCTTTCAGCCGGAGTTGGGCCGGGTCATCGATCATATGCACCAGCCGTCAGGCACCCTCCAATTCCTTGCGCGCCTTGTGATCCGCCAGCCGGTCCCATTGCGCGGCAATGCGCATCAGGGTCTCGCGTTCAAGCCGATCATCGGTGTTATTGGCGACGCGCCGGCATTGCTCGGCGCTCTTACGGTATTGTTCTGACGTCGGCATTTTGCAGGGATAGCACAAATGCCAAATCCCCGTACGCGCCCATGCGCTCGCGGAAAAGGGGCTGGAAGCTTTTCTCTCTCAATCACGTCGTTGTTGTACTAGGTATTTTTACCTAATGTTTAAAACATCATTTTTGGAAATTCGTACCTCTATCTTCCTTAATCTATGTTAGAAACCTAGCTTGTCGCAGTATCTCTGGTTGCAGGCCATGAAAATGGTCACCGCGATTTTTCAAAAAGGACCAGTGACTTCGGAAAAGGACCAGTACCCACAGCGCATATATCCCTCCTAGACATGTAGAACAAATCATGCTAGAAAACGAACATTCCGCGAAACCCGAAATGGGGAAATGTCGTGAAAAAGGGTCCGAATGTTCGAGAGTTTCAAAGGCAGTTCCCGGATGAGGATAGCTGCCTGACCCACTTGATGCGCACCCGGTTTGGCGAGCGTCTGACCTGCTTCAAATGCCAAAAGCAGGCGACCTATTACCGGGTCAAATCCCGCCGCTCATTCGAGTGCGAGCATTGCGGCTATCAGGTCTATCCCACGGCCGGGACGCCTTTCGAAAGCACCCGCACGCCGCTGCGGGACTGGTTCTATGTGATGTTCCTTTTTTGCGCTTCCCGGAACGGCGTTGCCGCCAAGGAAGTCCAGCGCCAGCTTGGCGTCACGTACAAAACCGCGTGGCGCATGTGCAATCTGATCCGCAAGTACATGGGTTACGTTGACGGCGACTTTCCGCTGGGCGGTCCCGGCAAGACGGTCGAAATCGACGAAACATTTATCGGCGGCAAAGACGCGGCCGGGCACGATGACAAGGCGGTCGTGTTCGGGATCGTAGAGCGCAACGGCGACGTGTTAACCCGCCACGTTCAAATGCGCACCAAGGCGCATATCATTACTTACGTAAAGCCGGGCACGAGAATCTACACGGACGAAGGCTCGGCTTTTAGGTTGTTGACGGAGAAGTACGGCTACGAGCACCAAGCCGTCGATCACTCAGCGAAAGAGTATGTTCGCGGCGACGTTCACACGAAACGATTGAAGGCTTTTGGGCGAACGTGAAGCGCGGGATCAACGGGACTTACGTTTGGGTTTCGAAGAAGCACCTTCAGACTTACCTTCGCGAGTTCGAGTATCGCCATAACCTGCGCCAGAACCCGGAGTTGATGTTTGATTGTCTCCTTGCTGCTTTTCCGAAGGTTCGGGTCGGGTAGCCATCGCGTGAAGGAGATGATCGAAACGTTGATTAGTTTGGCTTTTGCTCATCTTCCGCTTCCCATTCTTTGGCGAAGTCAAAATACTGCCTGTCTAGTAAATGTGGAGGCTCAGTCGGCGGGTCCTGTGGAATGATGAAATAGAAATACTCCGGCGGCCCGTCATCGGGGATGAACACCATTCGACCACGGTGAAAGACGTTGGGACTGTAAATCGTTTGTTGAGCAGTTGTTCCGTCTCCCCAGCGCCACATCTTTTGTTTTGGGTCGTCCTTGCTGGGCACGCTCGTCAAGATTGGCACATTAAACGGCTGCTCGGCTACAAAGTCCTTCACCTCGGCAATAAAAAATGCGCCGCCGAGCGGTCCACATCGCATTTCCAAGCCCTGAGATGAAATAGCTGTCATCGGCAAACAATCTCCCGCGCCCACCGTTGCGCGTGAATTTTGCGTCGAAACGCGGATCGGTCGTGGATGATCCTGCAAAGACGTGGATATTTTTCAGATACGGGCGAATGGTGATCGCCGCTGCCGCCGGTGCGGTGTCTATCGTTTTTTCATTCGTTGATTTTGCAATATGAAGTCCAAGGCCAAACATTGCCAATGCAATGGCAATTACGCCGACGATGATTGTCGGCACTACGAAATAGAGGGAATCCAATCCTGCCATGCCGCGCCTTTTGCGCCTGTCGTGCCATTGATGGCACGCGGCCCCACCTAGAGAAATAGCGGCCACGCTTCAAAGGCCGACAGCAAGGGGGACATTCTGATATCCGCTCAATTGCAGCCCCGCTTCGATTAGAACGATGGCGGCGCCGGGAATGAACGGGATGATCCGTTTAAGCCCTTGCATACCGCAATTGTAGGTGATTCTTGCTACATGTTCAAAGGGGATATATGCGCCACAGCGGCAAAAAGAACATATTGCGAACTGAGAACAAATAGTGTACAGTGCTCAAATCGGTCAGCCAATGAGGGGCACGACGGCAAGAGCTTTAAGACTAGGTTTTGCGCCCGGCTTGAAGGCCAGTTGGGCGTCCGTTGTGACCCTATCGAATCCCCGCCATAAGGAGCACGGAACATGAGTGCAGCGCTTCGTCTCGTCGAAGGATCGTCCATGGACAAATCGAAAGCCCTTGATGCGGCGCTCTCGCAGATCGAGCGCAACTTCGGCAAGGGCTCGATCATGCGGCTCGGCAAGAACATGGCGGCGATGGACGTGGACACGGTGTCCACCGGCTCGCTCGGCCTCGATATCGCGCTCGGCATCGGCGGGCTGCCGCGCGGCCGCGTCGTCGAGATCTACGGCCCGGAATCCTCCGGCAAGACTACGCTCGCTCTGCATTGCCTCGCCGAGGCGCAGAAGAAGGGCGGGATCTGCGCCTTCATCGACGCTGAGCACGCGCTCGATCCGATCTATGCCAGAAAACTCGGCGTCAATGTCGACGATCTTCTGATCTCGCAGCCCGATGCCGGCGAGCAGGCGCTGGAAATCGCCGATACGCTCGTGCGCTCCGGCGCCGTCGACATTCTGGTGATCGATTCGGTCGCGGCGCTCGTGCCGCGCGCCGAGCTGGAAGGCGAGATGGGCGACAGCCAGCCCGGTCTGCAGGCCCGCCTGATGAGCCAGGCACTGCGCAAGCTCACCGCCTCGATCAACCGCTCCAACACCATGGTGATCTTCATCAACCAGATCCGCATGAAGATCGGCGTGATGTACGGCTCGCCGGAAACCACCACCGGCGGTCATGCGCTGAAATTCTACGCTTCGGTGCGCCTCGACATCCGCCGCATCGGCGCCATCAAGGAGCGCGACGAGGTCGTCGGCAATCAGACCCGCGTCAAGGTGGTCAAGAACAAGCTCGCGCCGCCGTTCAAGCAGGTCGAGTTCGACATCATGTACGGCGAAGGCGTCTCCAAGACCGGCGAATTGATCGATCTCGGCGTCAAGGCCGGCGTCGTTGAAAAATCCGGCGCCTGGTTTTCCTACGACAGCCAGAGAATCGGCCAGGGCCGCGAGAACGCCAAGACCTTCCTCAAGGCCAATCCCGATATCGCAGCAAAGATCGAGGCCGCGGTCCGGCAGAATGCCGGCCTCATCGCCGAAAAAATCCTCGCCGGCGAAGAAGGCAAGGGCGACGATGACGATGCCGCAGAAGGCTAAATACGGAAGTCAGTAGCGTAGGCGTATCCCGGACGCGGTGCAGCGCGACAGCGGTGCACCGTTGATCCGGGACCTTCGCATGCGCGTCGCCGTCATGCCCGGCCTTGTGCCGGGCATTCACGTTTTGGAGTATCACTCAAGACGTGGATGGCCGGTCATAGGCGAGCGACCCGACGCCGTTCTTCGAACGGCTATGCCCGGCCATGACGATTGGTGCGCTCGAAGGAAACCTTACGTGCGCCGCTCGGCGGTCCATAAACCGGCGCACGAGGTCGTCTTCCATGAGCCATTGCCGGCATTGGCGGCGAGCCGGCCGGAGCCCGAGGCGTGGGTGTCGCCGCGGCTGACGACGACGATGACGGCGCCATCGGCCGCGACCCTGCCGCTGACATTGATGGCGATATCGCCGCCATTGGCAAGCACGCCACCCACGATGCGCATGGGATAGCGATAGCTGGCGATGCAATCGCCCTTGGTGGTCACGATCGAGACGCTCCACAAGCCGTCGTAACGCGGCATCGCCGAGGTTGCGGTCGCGGCGACCGCGATGGACGCAGCAAGGAGCGCGCCGGCAGTAAAGCCGGCGTGGTTATGGCAACGAAGCATTAAGCCCCCCGATTTTGTTGTCGGCGCGTGGACAAAACCGGCGCCGTTCATTCCCCTGCAAACGACGCCAGCCCGACGCCGCTCGCGGACCAAAGTTTTAGTCGATAACCGTTCAAATCCCGTTGATTGTGAAATTAAAATTGCCGGCAATGCGGCAGCCTTGCCGCAGCCGACGGGCTACTCGCCCTCGCTGTCGCTCGGGTGCGGCTCGTCATAACCGTGCCGGCTCGAATAGAACAACAGCGCCATCAGGCCGAGGCCGACAACTAGCGAAACCACGATACCCAATGTCATCGCCACATAGCCGACGGCCGGCATTGGCGGCCCGGTGATCGCGAACCAGGCGCTGGCGGCGTACCACAATGCCGCCGCCAAAATGGCGATCAGCACGACAACCATCGCGATCGTTCCGAGGTTTTGCGCCCGGTTTGGCATAGCCAGCAGATAGGCCTGAGTGCCGCACTCCGCCAGCGCCGACGCGAGAATAGCGCCGGCGCCTTGCGGGCCTCATCCACCTTTGTGCAGGAAAACGTAGTCGGCCGAATAGGGGGCGCTGCGCAAGGCGCCGGCTTGCTCACACGGGCCGCGAAGGACGCCGCCCGAGGTATTGATGCGCTGCACGAAATCGGCATTGGCGAGCGCGCCGGTGCCGCGGCGGCCGATCACCTCGAGCTTGAGCCAGGCAACGTCATTGCCGGTGGCGCCCGGTGCGTTGGCGACGGCTTTGCCGTGCACGCTGCTGCCGTCCACGTGTTCCCAGATCGGGCCGGTATAGTGGCGCCCGACGGTCTTGCCGTCGAGGATCAAGGCCGCGATCGGCTCGCGGAACGCCCACGCGAGCTTGCCGTCGTCGGCGGTCTTGCACTCGTAAATCTGCGCGCCCTCGGCGTGGAGCGTAACGATCGGTGTCGCACCCGGCGCGACGATGGCGGCCGGCATTTCCGCCAGCGCCGTCTTGGCGCCGACGGCAAAAGTTGCTGCCACCAACGCACAAAGAGCAGTGGTGTTGCGGGCGCGCATTGACCGGCCTCCGCTCATGCCATCGCCTTTTTCAGGTTCTCGTCGACCTTGTCGAGGAACCCGGTGGTGGTGAGCCACTTCTGGTCGGGGCCGACCAGGAGCGCCAGGTCTTTGGTCATGAAGCCGGACTCGACGGTGTCGACAGTCACTTTTTCCAGCGTCGCGGCGAATTTCGCCAGCGCCGCGTTGTCATCGAGCTTGGCCCGGTGCGCCAGCCCGCGCGTCCAGGCATAGATCGAGGCGATCGAATTGGTCGAAGTCTCGTGGCCCTTCTGATGCTCGCGATAGTGCCGGGTCACTGTGCCGTGCGCGGCCTCCGCCTCGACGATCTTGCCGTCCGGCGAGGTCAAGACCGAGGTCATCAGCCCGAGCGAGCCATACCCCTGCGCCACGGTATCCGACTGCACGTCGCCGTCGTAATTCTTGCAGGCCCAGACATAGCCGCCGGACCATTTGAGCGCCGCCGCCACCATGTCGTCGATCAGCCGATGCTCGTAGGTCAGGCCCTTCTTTTCGAATTCGATCTTGAATTCCTTGTCGAAGATTTCCGCAAAAATGTCCTTGAAGCGGCCGTCATAGACTTTGACGATGGTGTTCTTGGTCGAGAGATAAAGCGGGTAGCCGCGGCCCAACGCATAATTCATCGACGCGCGGGCGAAGTCGCGGATCGACTGGTCGAGATTGTACATCGACATGGCGACGCCCGGGCCGGGGAATTGAAAGACCTCACGCTTGATTTCGGCGCCGTCGTCGCCGACGAAGGTCAGATAGAGCTTGCCCTTGCCCGGCACCTTAAAGTCGGTGGCGCGGTATTGATCGCCGTAAGCGTGGCGGCCGATGATGATCGACTTGGTCCAGCCCGGCACCAGCCGCGGTACGTTCCGGCAGATGATCGGCTCGCGGAAAATCACCCCGCCGAGGATGTTGCGGATGGTGCCGTTCGGCGACGGGTACATTTCGTGCAGGTTGAATTCCTTCACCCGCGCCTCGTCCGGCGTGATGGTGGCGCATTTCACCGCGACCCCGACCTTTTTGGTGGCCTCAGCGGCCTCGATGGTGATCTGATCGCGCGTCTCGTCGCGCTTCTGAATGCCGAGATCGAAATAGATCAGGTTGATGTCGAGATAGGGGTGGATCAGCTTGTCCTTGATTTGCTGCCAGATGATCCGGGTCATTTCGTCGCCGTCCATTTCGACGACCGGATTGACCACTTTGATTTTCGCCATGAGTGCTAGAGCCTTGGTGCTGGAGCCTTAGTGCTAGAGCCTTGGGTGCTGGAGACCTTTGCCGCGCGGACTGGAGTGAGCAAAGCGGCGGGGACGGCGTGCGTTCAAGGAAGGCGCCCCACCGCGCCGGCGGCGTCGCTATAGCATCCACTTCCCTCGGGCGGAAGCCGACGATTTGCCAATTTCGGCCGTGTATCGCAGATTTCCGGGCAGTCGACGCGGCCGGGTCGACCCATCCGCGGACAGGCTGTCCGCCTCCGGCCGTCTCGATGCGGGCTTGATGGCAGACACGATCCCACCCAGGGCGGACACCGCGCCGCAGCGCTTCCCGCTGACGGGCGGCGAGGTTGTCGCCGCGATCTACCGGATCGTCTTTCGCGGACGCGGCGACAACGACGTCTTCGCCAATGCCGCGATCCGGTGGACCGATTTCATCGCTCCGGTCATCATCTTTCTCGCCCTGGATTTGATCTACGAGACCGCAACCGAAACCGAAATGAGACGCGCGGTTTCGACCAGCGGTCGCGCCGCCTTAATCATCTACGGAATCCTTGCCGGCGGCATTCTGTTCCGCCTCCTGGTAGCAACGGGGTGACATGGGGGCTGGCCCGCGTCTTCGCCGCCCCGGCGCGCATCGGCCCCGGTCTTTTGGGTTACGTGTGGATGGAGACGGCCCTGGTATCGCCTTGGATCATCATCGTGCGCAGCGGGATCGGCGGCCATGACCCGATATGGTTGATCATTATCGGCGGCTTTCTGCCATTGCTGTTTCTGTTTTACGGCGCCTCGCGGGTGATGAGCGTCGCCTTCGGCTTGTCGCATCTCGGTTTCGGCTTCCTGTTTGCGGTCGCAGGCAGCGTCATTTCCTATCTCGTCGAGCGTCTCATCTCTCGGTGAATTGTATCCGGCCTCCGCCCGAGGTCGCCAAGCGCCCGCGGTTGCGCTAGGGCGGGACGAACGGAGCGAAGTTATGCCGGGAGCCGGAACCGACAGCACCAAAGATTGGGCGGCGCCAGCAGGGCCGGTTGTCATTCTGGTCGAGCCGCAGCTTGGCGAGAATATCGGCGCCGCCGCACGCGCCATGGCGAATTTTGGCCTCTCCCGGCTGCGCCTAGTGGCGCCCCGGCAGTCCTGGCCCAACGCCAAGGCGCGCATGATGGCGGCCGGCGCCGATCGCATTCTCGAAGCCGCCGAGCTTTGCGACAGCCTCGAAGCGGCGATCGCCGATTGCAGCCTGGTCTTTGCGACGACCGCGCGCGCCCACGATCAGGCCAAGCCGGTGGTCGGCGCGGGTGAGGCCGCAGCCCTGATGGCGCCGCGCGTTGCCGCCGGCGAAACAGTCGCGGTCGCGTTCGGCCGCGAGCGCAACGGGCTCGAGAATGACGAGATCGCGCTCGCCGACCGCATCATCACGCTGCCGGTCAATCCGGCCTTCGCGTCGTTGAACTTGGCGCAAGCGGTGGTGATCGTCGCCTACGAATGGTTCAAGCTTGTGACCGGCGGAAAATTGCCGTTCGGCATGCCGGAAAAATCGGCGCCGGCGCGCAAGCAGCAGCTATCAGCGTTCTTCGCCTCGCTGGAGCGCGAACTGGAGAAGGTCGAGTTCTTCCGGCCGCCCGACAAGCGCGAGACCATGCAGATCAATCTGCGCAACATCTTTACCCGCATGGCGCCGACGCAGCAGGACATCCAGACCTTGCACGGCGTGATCATGGCGATCGCCGAGGGCCGCAAAGGCCCGGCGCGTGGCGGCGTGCTCGACGGTGCGGAAGCGGAAATGCTGCGTGCACTGCTTGCCGAGCATGCCGAGGGCCGCGTGCCGTCGGAGCGCGGCCCGGTGCGCGGCCTGGCGCGGCTTCTGCGCCGAAATCCGACCGACGCCGAGCGCACGCTTTGGCAGGCGCTGGTCAATGACCGCCGCTTCGCCAGCCGCGGCTTCAAACGGCAGACGCCGATCGGCCAGCATATCTGCGATTTCGTCTCGTTCCCGTTGCGGATCGTTATCGACGTCGTGCCGGCCGGCGAAGAGCCGGCAGCCGCCAAGGCGCGGGCCGATAAATATGCCTGGCTTGCCGAACGCGGTTACACCGTCGTTCCGCTGCGGGCGGCGGAGATCGAAACCGACTTGGCAGCCGTGCTTTCGCACATCGACGCGGCACTAGGTTGAAACCGCAAAGCTCTGTATGTAGCCGTCACGAGACCAAGCGCGAACGCGCGTTCTTTGGAATCATGAAAATCACCAGGACTCTTTCGAACCATGCAAGTGGGAAATTCGAAATTTAGCTATGGGGCACTGCCGCAGGCGCTGCATTGGCTGACCGCAATTTGCGTCGTTGCCGGCTGGCTGCTCGGACAATTTGTCGACGCGTTCCCCAAAGGTCCGCCGCGCGCCTGGGCGCTGTGGACGCACATGACCCTTGGCGAATGTGTCATGCTGTTCCTGATCGTGCGGCTGGTCTGGCGGGTCGCCGATCGGCCGCCGCCGCCCGAGCCCACGCGGTTCGGCCGGTTATTGCTGATCGCCTCGAAGCTTGGCCATTACACGCTCTACGCGCTGTTGTTCGCTGTGCCGTTGGTCGGCATCATCGTGCAGCTCAAGCGCGGCAATGCGCTGCCGGTTTTCGGCGCCTGGAATTTTGCCTCACCGTGGCCGACCGATCGTTCAACCGCGCGAAGCCTGCTGGAAGTGCATTAGCTTCTCGCCAATGCGCTTTTGATCCTTGCCGGGATCCACACCGCTGCGGCGCTGATGCACCACTACGTATTTCGCGACCGCACGTTGGTGCGGATGCTGCCGGGCGCAGCGCAAGGCGGGGTCGATCCTGATTGCCGACAAGTTGAGATAATTCCTTACGGCTTCGCCAAGGCATGGCGGCTACCAAATGCGCATCGGCTGCGGGGGAAACGCACCATGCTGCGCATTGGTCTGACGATCGCGTTCATCATCGGCGGTGTGGTCGCCGCGCCGGCCGAGACGACGATTGTGCTCAATCCGAAGGATCGACCGATGATGCCGGCGGCCGAGCAGGTTCGGGTGTTGGTTGGCATCAACATGTTCGTGCCGCTGACCGACGGCGGCGAGCAAGCGATCAAGGCGCAAGAGGACGCGCGACGGCTCGTTTATGATCTCGCCGCGCGCGAATGCGCCGTTCTGCGCGACGTGCTGGCGAGCGAATGTCGTCTCGAATCGATCAACGTCAATGTGCAGCGCAATCAGTTCGGGCAGCAGAAGGACGGCTTGAACGTCAACGGCAACGTTGGCTTTCGCATCGTTCCGAAATAAGCCTGCCGCTCAGCCGGCTTTCAGCACCTTGAGTGCCGCGCCGATGCCGGCGCGCAGCATCGCCAGATCGCTCATGACCGCCAGGAAACGCACGCCGCGCTTGGCGAGCGCTGCGGCGCGTTCGGCGGTATGGCAAAACGCGCCGGGTATTTTGCCGGCCTTGCCACAGGCGGCAATGATGCGGTCCAGCTCGCGTTCGACATCCTTGGACAACGGGTCGAGGCTCTTGCCGTCGGACAGCGCGATCGAGAGGTCGGACGGGCCGAGAAACAGTCCGTCGATGCCTGCCACCTCGACGATGGCGTCGAGATTGCCGAGCGCAGCGCGCGTCTCGATCATGGCGAGCGTGATCACGTTGTCGTTGGCTTCGCGCAGATAGACCGATTGGTCGGCAAGGCCGGCCAGCGAGGTGACGCGGTGGGGTCCCCAGCTGCGCTCGCCGATCGGCGGATATTTGGCCGCGGCGGCGAAGGCGCGGGCGTCGGCCACAGTGTTGATCATAGGTGCGATGATGCCTTCGGCGCCGAAATCGAGCGCGCGCGACGCAAGAGCAAAATCGGCGACCGGGACGCGCACTACCGGCGCCGCGCCGCTCTGCCGAACGGCGGCCACGCCAGTAAGCAAAGCGCTAACGTCCCATAGTCCGTGCTGCGCCTCGAGCGTCACCGCGGTAAAGCCCTCGCGGCCGATCATCTCGGCGACGATCGGATAGGGCAGACTGCACCAGCCGCTAAATACCGTTTGTCCGGCGCGCAGCGCCCGGGCGAGACTGAAATTGGGGATTGTCATGATATTCGCTGCTGTGCGCTTGGCGTGACACTTGGAGCGTGATCCCGAAACGCGGGAGCTGGTTTTCGCAAAAGATTATGCTCCGGCAATATCCACAGCATGACCCGGTCCAACCTGACGGACATGGTCGAACAGCGCTATTTGCCGGCTTTGATGTCGGCGACCGCCTTTTCCATCAGCTCGGTCATGACGCGGCCGATCTGATGGTCCGATTGCGCGACGCCTTTGGCGTCGAAATCCGTGCGGATCTTGCGCATCACGTCATGGTCGCCGGCTTCCTCGAAATCGGCCATCACCACCGACTTGGCGTAGCTTTCCGCCTCGGCGCCGCTCAATCCGAGCTTTTCCGCGGCCCATTGGCCGAGAAGCTTGTTGCGGCGCGCGGTGGCCTTGAATTTGAGCTCTTCGTCATGGGCGAATTGCTTCTCGAAGCCTTCTTCGCGCTTGTCGAACGTCGTCATGCCCTTCGTCCTGATGCTGTGTGGAACTGCATAAGCGCCGCGCCTTGCATATAGGAGGGTGGCCCGTCAAGGCAACGGTGTCGGGGCTGAACATCGACGTTGCGGTGAAGGCGGCGCGGGTCTATGTCAATTGTGCTCCGCGCCGCGTTCAGCTAGCTTTCCGGTCGCGGAGGGGCCGCGTTTGAGTCGCACGCCCTTTGCCGCCGCCGCGGACCGACAACCGAACTGGAGCCACGGCATTTCCATGGATTTCACCAAGCCACGGTACACTCCAATGAGCCGCCGTCGCCGCATTTATGAAGGCAAGGCGAAGGTCCTTTATGAAGGACCCGAGCCCGGAACACTGATCCAACACTTCAAGGATGACGCCACCGCCTTCAATGCCAAGAAGCACGAGGTGATCGAAGGCAAGGGCGTCCTCAACAACCGCATCTCCGAGTATGTGTTTCAGCACCTCAACGATATCGGGGTGCCGACGCACTTCATCCGCCGGCTCAACATGCGCGAGCAGCTGATCCGCGAGGTCGAGATCATTCCGCTCGAAGTCGTGGTGCGCAACGTCGCTGCCGGCTCGCTGTCGCAGCGGCTCGGCATCGAGGAAGGCACGCAGCTGCCGCGCTCGATCATCGAGTTCTATTACAAGAACGACCAGCTCAACGACCCGATGGTGTCGGAGGAGCACATCACCGCGTTCGGCTGGGCGACGCCGCAGGAGATCGACGACATCATGTCGCTCGCCATCCGGGTCAACGACTTCCTGTCCGGGCTGTTTCTCGGCGTCGGCATCCGTCTGGTCGACTTCAAGATGGAAACCGGCCGGCTGTGGGAGAACGATCTGATGCGGATCGTGGTCGCCGACGAGATTTCTCCGGACTCCTGCCGGCTGTGGGACATCAAGTCGAACGAGAAGCTCGACAAGGATCGCTTCCGCCGCGATCTCGGCGGCTTGCTTGAGGCCTATACCGAGGTCGCCAAGCGCCTCGGCATCATGAGCGAAGGCGAACGGCCGCAGGGGGCGGGTCCGATCCTCGTGAAGGGCTAGACTTCAGGAGCGCGCTCCGTGGGCGTCCCGACGATCAAAACCGGTCCGATGACGGTGGAGGAATATTTCGCCTTCACCGACACGCGGCCGGACAACGAAAAATGGGAGCTGATCGACGGGGAGCCGATCTTGAACGCTTCGCCGAGCACTTTGCATCAAACAATTCTTTGGAATCTTGCCTTCCTTCTGGGAACGCTTCAGCGCCAACGTCCTCAGTCGTGGGAATCTAGCGTGGGTATTGGCGTGAGGGTGTCGGATACAAGTCTGCCTCAGCCGGACGCGTTTATCGTTCCCGCTGGAGCAGCCAAGCGCGATCCTTACGGCCGAGCAACCAGCGAGGTGATCGTAGCGATCGAGATCCTTTCACCCTCAACTGCCGAACGCGACCTGCGCTGGAAGCGAACCGCGTATACGAGCCTGCCGTCGCTTACCCACTACGTTGTGGTCGCGCAAGACGCAGTGGATGTCGTCGTGTTTGCCCGCGAAACAGGATTTGTGGAGCGCCGTTATCGCTCGCTCGCTGACACGCTTGAACTGCCGGCGCTCGGCATCTCATTGCCGCTTTCGGAGATTTATCGCGACACCGGGCTGAAATAGTCCATGAGCGATTGCGGGCGACTGAAAATCATCGCCTGATGGTTGTAGCCCTCGGGTGCTGTGATAAAATCACGCGTCTTGCCGGATCGGCGGAAGGCGACATGAACAAGCACATTGTTGCAACGGCGCTTTGCGCCGTTCTTTTTGTCCCGGCGGTGGCCTTGGCGCAGAGCCCGGGGGACGACACCTCGAAGCCGCTCAAGCCCGGCGACGTGCGGGTGACGACGCGCGCGCCCGACGCCGAGAAATGGGATGAGCAAAAGTCGCCCAACGGCATGCAGCGCGTTTTCAAGTGCAAGCCGCTGGCCTGCGCCGATACCGAAATCATCACCATCCTGTTTTCGAAAAGCCCGACCCGGCACCCCGATCCGGAGGCGTTGGAGAAGCTTGCCAAGATCGACCTGCCCAAGAGCATCCACGCTGCCGACGCGGCGCGTGAGGTTATGGCGGACGGCGACGCCAAGCTTGAGACCTTGAGCTCCGAGACGGCGACACTGAAGGGCTATCCCGTCGTCGTCAACGAAACGAAACTGACTCAGGGCAAGGTGTTCATCTACCTCGATACGACGATTATCTTCGCCGGTCCGATCATGATCCGGCTGCGATCGGTGTCGAAGAACCGGACGCTCGCGCAAAAGTCGCTCAACGAGTTTGTCGAGGTCATGAAAATCGAGGAAGGGCCGCCGGGGAGTCCTTCGTTGCCAACGCCGACCGGCAAAACCGAAGAGCTTTGATTCGGTCGGCGGCGCTCCAGCATAGGCTGTTGCCGCTGTCGCGACTCATACCTATTGAATGGGCGAACATGGAATTCCTGATATGAAAGCCCGCGTCTTCGTCACGTTGAAATCCGGCATCCTCGACCCGCAGGGCAAGGCGATCGAAGGTGCGTTGCGCTCGCTCGGCGTCACCGGCATCGCCAGCGTCCGCCAGGGCAAGGTGTTCGACATTGAGCTCGATAGCGCGGATCGCGCCGGCGCCGAGGCGGCGCTCAAGGCCGCGGCGGAAAAGCTCCTCGCCAACACCGTGATCGAGAATTACCGCGTCGAGGTGACGGGATGAGGCAAGCCGAAGGGAGACGGTGATGCAGTCGGCGGTGCTCGTCTTTCCCGGCATCAATCGCGAGCGCGACATGGCGCGCGCGTTGCGGCTGATCTCCAGGCGCGCGCCGGCGATGGTGTGGCACGCCGACACAACGCTGCCGCCCGGCACCGATCTCGTCGTCATCCCGGGCGGCTTCGCCTATGGCGACTATCTGCGCTGCGGGGCGATCGCGGCGCGCTCGCCGATCATGGACGCGGTGCGCGCCTTCGCCGCCAAAGGCGGGCTGGTGCTGGCGGTGTGCAACGGCTTTCAGATCGCCTGCGAAGCCGGACTGCTGCCCGGCGTGCTGATGCGCAATACGCAGCTGCGCTTCATCTGCCGCGACGTTTATCTGCGCGTCGAGCGTTCCGACACACCGTTCACCCGCGGCTACAATGCCGGCCAGGTGATCCGCGTGCCGGTGGCGCATGGCGAAGGCAATTACATCGCCGACGGCGAGACCATGGCGCGGCTCGAAGGCGAGGGCAGGGTGCTGTTCCGCTATGCCTCGCCCGACGGCCTGATCGATCCGGACTGGAATCATAACGGCGCCATGAACGCCATCGCCGGCATTGTGAACGACCGCGGCAACGTACTCGGCATGATGCCGCATCCGGAAAACCATGTTGAGGCCGCTATGGGCCGGACCGACGGGCGCGGTCTGTTTGCGGGGCTGGTGGATTATTTCAAGCAGGCGGCGTGAGCGCTGCGCTCGCCGCATTGTGGAGTTGCAATGCCTTTTGGCATCATCTTGCTCGCGGTCAATGTCGTCTTCATCGTCCACGCGGCGAAGACCGGCCGATTCTGGCCGTGGGGCTACGTGATCCTGTTTCTGCCCGGTCTCGGCGCGCTCGCCTATATCGTCGTCGAGCTGTTGCCCGAATGGTTCGGCAGCGCGCAGGGCCAGCACGCGCGCCGGCGGGTTGTCAGCACGCTCGATCCGCAGAAGCGCTACCGGGCACTCACCGATCAGCTCGACGTCGCCGACACCATCGCCAGCCGCGGCGCCCTCGCCGAGGAATGCCTCACGCTTGGAAAATTCGGCGAGGCGCTGCACCATTACGAGCACATTCTGGCGCTGCCGATGGGCGACGACGCCGTCTATGCGCTCGGCAAAGCGCGCGCCCAATTCGGCCTCGGGCATCCGCAGGAAGCGGTCGCCACGCTCGATGAGCTGCGCCAGCGTTGGCCGGACTACCAATCCGCCGAAGCCCATCTGCTCTATGCCCGCGCGCTCGAAGAAAGCGGCCGCACCGACGACGCTTTGTTCGAATTTCAGGGACTGGCCAACTATTATCCCGGCGCCGAGGCGCGTGTGCGCTATGGCCTCCTGCTCGACAAGACCGGCCGGCAGGCGGAGGCGAAGGATGTCCTGGTCGACGTCTTGGCCCGGCTCAAGCGGGCACCCAACTATGTGCGGCGGGCGCTCCGCAAGGTAACAAGCCGCGCTGATCCATGATCTCCAACGAACCCGCCATTACTCCGCAACTGATCGCCGAGCACGGCCTCAAGCCCGACGAGTACGAGCGCATCGTCAAGCTGATCGGCCGGCCGCCGACCTTCACCGAGCTCGGCATCTTTTCGGCGATGTGGAACGAGCATTGCTCGTACAAGTCCTCGAAAATCCATCTGCGCACGCTGCCGACCAAGGCGCCCTGGGTGATCCAGGGCCCAGGCGAGAACGCCGGCGTGATCGATATCGGCGACGGGCTTGCCGTCGTGTTCAAGATGGAGAGCCATAATCACCCAAGCTACATCGAGCCCTACCAGGGCGCGGCGACCGGCGTCGGCGGCATTCTGCGCGACGTCTTCACCATGGGCGCGCGGCCGATTGCCTGCCTCAATGCGTTGTCATTCGGCGATCCCAGCCACCCGAAGACCCGCCACCTCGTTTCCGGCGTGGTTGCCGGCATCGGCGGCTACGGCAATTCGTTCGGCGTGCCGACGGTCGGCGGCGAGGTGCGCTTCCATGGCCGCTACGACGGCAATTGCCTGGTCAATGCCATGGCCGTCGGCATCGCCGAGAAAGACAAGATCTTCTATTCGGCGGCATCCGGTGTCGGCATGCCGATCGTCTATCTCGGCTCGAAAACCGGCCGCGACGGCATCCACGGCGCTAGCATGGCCTCGGCCGAGTTCGGCGCCGATGCCGAAGAGAAGCGCCCGACGGTGCAGGTCGGCGACCCGTTTTCGGAAAAGCTTCTGCTCGAAGCCTGTCTCGAAATCATGGCCAAAGGCTGCGTCATCGCCATTCAGGACATGGGCGCCGCCGGTCTGACCTGCTCCGCCGTCGAGATGGGCGCCAAGGGCGATCTTGGCGTCACACTCGATCTCGAGCGCGTGCCGTGCCGCGAAACCGGCATGAGCGCTTACGAGATGATGCTGTCGGAGAGCCAGGAGCGCATGCTCATGGTGCTCAAACCGGAGAAAGAGCAGGAAGCCGAAGCGATCTTCCGCAAATGGGGGCTCGATTTCGCCGTCGTCGGCGAGACCACGCCGACCCGGCGATTTTTGGTGCGCCACGGCGGCGCGGTGATGGCCGACCTGCCGATCAAAGAGCTCGGCGATGAAGCGCCGATCTACCATCGGCCGTTTGTCGAACGCCCCGAACTCCCGGTGATCGACCCTGCCTCGGTCAAGCCGCCGATCGGTGTTGCCGATGCGCTAGAGAAGCTCGTCGCCTCGCCTGATCTCTGCTCCAAACGCTGGGTCTGGCAACAATACGATCACATCATCCTCGGCAACACCGTGCAGCGGCCCGGCGGCGATGCGGCTGTGGTGCGCATCCATGACGGCCCACGGGCGCTGGCGCTGACGTCCGACGTTACGCCCCGCTATTGCGAAGCCGATCCGTTCGAGGGCGGCAAGCAGGCAGTGGCGGAAGCCTGGCGCAATCTCAGCGCCGTCGGCGCGCGGCCGCTCGCGCTCACCGATAATCTCAATTTCGGCAATCCGGAGCGGCCCGAAATCATGGGCCAGCTGGTCGGCTGCATTCGCGGCATCGGCGAAGCGGCGCGAGCGCTCGATTTCCCGATCGTCTCCGGCAATGTGTCGCTCTACAACGAGACTAACGGCCGGGCGATCCTGCCGACGCCGACCATCGGTGGTGTCGGTCTGCTCGACGATTTCACCGGATCGATGACGATCGCATTCAAGGCGGAAAACGAGTCGATCCTGCTCCTTGGCGAAACGCGGGGCTGGCTTGGTCAGTCGCTCTATTTTCGCGACATCTGCGGCCGGGAGGAGGGCGCTCCACCGCCGGTCGATCTCGCCGCCGAGCGCCGCCACGGCGAATTCGTGCGCGCGCTGATCCGCGATGGTTTGGTAACGGCGGCGCATGACATATCCGATGGCGGGCTTCTGGTCGCCGTCGCTGAGATGGCGATAGCCTCACACATCGGCGCTGTGCTCGAAGCGCCAGCCGGCATTGCCGATCATGCCTTCTGGTTCGGCGAGGATCAGGCCCGTTACGTCGTCACCGCCAAGGACGCGAGCGCCGTTGCCGTGCGAGCCAAAGCGGCCGGAGTGCCGCTTCGATCGATCGGCGCGACCGGTGGCCGTGTGCTCGCGTTCGGCGACGAGGTGCCACTTCGGGTCAGCGACCTGCAGGCTCGCTTCGAACATTGGCTCCCGGCCTATATGGCTGGCACGACCTGAGCGGCGACAGCGGGCGTATTGCCGCCGCGCGTCGCGCGGCTACCATCAACGGCCGAGACACCAGGCAAATCCCGGGGAGGTAACAAGTAATGAAACGCAGCGCCGACCGCATTCTCACCACCCATTCCGGCAGCTTGTCGCGGCCGACAAATCTCATCGACATCAACCGGGCGCGGGCCAGCGGCGAGAGCAAGGACGACGCGGCATACGCCAAGTGTCTCGCCGCCGCGGTTGCCGACGTCGTGCGAAAGCAGCGCGACGTCGGCGTCGACATTGCCGATGACGGCGAGTTCGGCAAACCGATGGCGGCAAACTATGATTACGGCGTGTGGTGGAATTATGCGTTCGCCCGCATGTCGGGCTTCGTGCCGCCGGATGCCGTTCCCGAGTCCCGGCACAAGAAATCGAGCGTTGCCGAGGTCGCGTTGACCACTTTCAGCAATCGCCGCGACTGGCAGAAATTCAGCGAATTTTATCAGGACCCGGAATCGACCGGCGCGTTGGTCGGCAGCGCCGCGCGGCGGCGCCCGCGCCGCCCGGTCTGCACCGGGCCGATCAAATATACCGGCCACGCCGCGATCGCAGCCGACATCGACAATCTGAAAAAGGCGCTTGCCGCCGCCGGTGTCGAGGAGGGCTTCATGTGCTCGATCGGGCCCGGCAGCTTCGCCCGCAGCGAGGACGTGCACTACAACAATCCGGAGGAGTTTGTGTTCGCCGCCGCCGAGGCGATGCGCGAGGAATATAAGGCGATCGTCGACGCCGGCATTGTCCTGCAGATCGACGATCCGAGCCTGCCGGACAATTGGGACATGATCAATCCGGAGCCGCCGCTTAAGGAATTCAAGAAGTTCGAGCGGGTGCGCATGGAAGCGTTGAATCACGCGCTCCGCGGTCTGCCGACGGACCGCATCCGCTTTCACATATGCTGGGGCAGCTGGCACGGTCCGCATACCACCGACATTCCACTGGCCGACATCGTCGACCTCGTGCTCAGCGTCAATGCCGGCGCTTATTCGGTCGAAGCCGGCAACCCGCGGCATGAGCATGAATGGCGGGTCTGGCAGGACGTCGCGCTGCCGGACGGCAAGCTCCTTATTCCCGGCGTCGTCAGCCACGCCACCAACATCGTCGAGCACCCGCAGGTCGTCGCCGACCGGATCGTCCGTTACGCCAAGGTGGTCGGCCGGGAAAATGTCATCGCCGGCACCGATTGTGGATTCGGCGGCCGCATCCATCCGCAAATCGCCTGGGCCAAGCTCGAGGCCCTGGCGGCCGGCGCCAAGCTCGCGACCGCCGAGCTGTGGAAATAGCCGACGTGCGCCCGGTGTTTATCTGATCGCTCGCGCGATCGCGCCATAGCACGGAGGCGACAAGCGCGGCGCGTTTTCGGCAAGACACTCGATGATGCGGCCGCCGCCGGGCGGGACGTTGCCGCACAACGCCCATCGCTCCTGGCCGCAGAACGAGAGAATCTGCATCGCCTGGCGCGGCATCATCGGCGGAATCGGTCCGAGCGGCGCGACTGCGGCCGGCGGCGCCGCTGCTGCAGGCGGCGGTGCCGCTCCGGGTGGCGGGGGTGCCGCTCCGCCGGCCTCAGGCGGCGCGCCGCCCTCGCCACCACCGCCCGCAAGCGCGCTCTGGCACGCCGGCGACAGCGCGGCGGCGTTGACTTGCAGGCATCGCAACGCGGCGGGACCGCCTGGCCTGACGCCCGGGCAATGCTCGGCGAATTCAGACCGGCACGCCGGCGGCACCGCAGCGACTGGCCGGGGGCCGGGCCTGCCGGCTTCGGTCGGCCCCGGTCCGGGGGGAGACTCGGCGGCAGGGGGCGGGCCGGCCTGCGCTGGCTCGGCCGGCGCCGGTTGAGGTGCTGCGGCGGCGGGCTCGGGCGTATTGCCTGGCGGAGGGGCGGCAGGCTCTGGCTCTGCGGCTGCGGGCGCCGGCTTCGGTCCAACTGCATCAAGCGCCGACTTGCATGGCGCCGACACGCTCGCCGCATTGCGCTTGAGACATTGCAGCGCCTCTCGGCCGCCGGGCTGCACGCCGGCGCAATGCGACATGAAGTCGGAACGGCAGGATTGGCGGATCGCCGCAATCTGTTCGGGCGTTGGCTGCTGGGCAGAAGCTTCGTCGAACCAGCCGCCGGGCACGGCGCCAGCCAAGATGAGAAGGGCCAAAACGCCGCAATGCCGGATTGTCACGGCTGTTCTCCTGCTATCGTTTGCACCACGTCGCCCGACCGGCGCTTGTCGATCCAGCGTGCGTTGTATTGCCGTATTGCATCTGCTTTGCGACGGCGTCCTAGTCTGTTAATTCAATGTGGCGGGGGTCGGCAAGCGATGGAGGCGCCGGCATGGCCATTGCTGCGAGCGATATCGAACGCCTGATCCGGGCGAGCATCCCGGACGCGAGCGTCACGATCCGCGATCTCGCCGGCGACGGCGACCATTATGCCGCGACCGTCATCGCCGAGTCGTTTCGCGGCAAAACACGGGTGCAGCAGCACAAGATCGTCTACGATGCGCTCAAGGGCGAGATGGGCGGCAAGCTGCATGCGCTGGCGCTGCAGACCGGCACGCCGGAACGCTAAGCGCGCCGCCACGAAACGCCTTCCTCGGGTCGATTTCCCCATTTTACCCCTTACGAGTGGAACGTTGTGCTGCCGGCAGGGGCAGCCGCGCCCATTTGATTTTCCGTCGAAATTTTGTTCACCAGGGTGAAATCATGGCATGGATTTGCGCGAAATTTACGCTACATATATGGGCAACGGAGAGACATGGGATTTGGCGTGAGACTTGCGCGCCGCCGAGCAAGGAAAAACCGCGATGTCCATCGAGCAATTCATCGATAGCGAGGTGAAGTCCAACGACGTCGTTTTGTTCATGAAGGGAACGCCGCAATTTCCGATGTGCGGCTTCTCGGGCCAGGTGGTGCAGATCCTCGACTATCTCGGCGTGCCCTATAAGGGCCTGAACGTGCTGGAGAACGACGATCTGCGCGGCGGCGTCAAGGCCTACTCCAACTGGCCGACCATTCCGCAGCTCTATGTCAAGGGCGAGTTCGTCGGCGGCTGCGACATCATCCGCGAGATGTTCCAGGCCGGTGAGCTGCAGTCGCTGTTCAAGGACAAAGGCGTGCCGGTCAAGGAGGCCGCGCAGGTTTAGCCTGTTTGGCGTTCGCTTAAGGCGATGCGTGTGGCCGGGCTCGTCCCGGCCATTTGCTTTTGTCGGACCGAGTCGTTGCTAAGGCGAAACGCTCGCTAGCGCATGCGTCTGGTCAGCATGAAAATCAGCGCCAGCACGATGGCGATGCCAACCAGGCTTTGCGCTGGAATGGCCGCGGCAAATTTCAGAACATTGTCGGCGACCCCGGAGACAAAGACGCCGGAGTCCTGCCCCATGATCAGATAAATGAGCATGACGGTCAGGACCGCCAAAAATCCCAACTCGACAAACGCCCAAAGATATTCTTTGGCCTTGTGCAGATAGTCTAGCATCACAAGCCCTTAAGGCGTTGGGTGGCAGCTTCGCTCGCCACCCAACGTAATCTCGAACACGCGTGTCGCTTTTTCAGGAAGCGTGCTGCAGCCTAAGCCATCCGCCGTGCGGAAAACAGCCACAGGATCACGCCGAGCGAAATCAACCCGACAAGACCGCCGTCTCCGAGGCTCTTGACCAGAGCCATGATATTGCCGGTGACGTTACCGAAGAACGGCAGGTTTGATCCGACCAGAAGCGCCGCGACGATCGCCAGCGCCAGCAGCATCAGCCCGATGTCGGTCAGTCCGCCGATCCAGCTTTTTACCTTGTTCAACGCGTCCATGTACGATCTCCCCTTTAAGTCAGTTGAAGCCCCGAACGTACGCAATCAAATACATTTGTTTTACGATTTACGGCGCGGGAGGGTACTCGCCGGGTTTTGCCATTTCAAGTTTGGTCGATCAAAGAGGTGCATAACTTGACCGCGCCCGACTTTCACGTCCCATGACGCGCTGCAACAAAAAGCAGATCAAACACGGCTGCAGAACGATCCCGAGAACTGCAAACTGGATTTCGGAAAAGATGATGCGCCGTCGCAAAATCTGGACCGCGATCCGATTTCAACTTCATCGGATTGCGGTCCAGCGGGACTTTCAACCGCGCATGACGCGCTGCAACAAAAACAAAAATTTGGAAGCAGCGCAGCAAATTTTTTAGTTGAGAGGCAAATTTTCTAGTTGAGAGGTCTGTCGCGGACCGATCCGTGCGGTTGACGCTGCCGTCGAATCACTTGCCGGCGGATTACGATCGGGGCGTCGCGCCCCGGCGCCTCGCAAATACGCAGAGCGCGACGGCGATTCCGGTGCAAATCCGCCGTGGTCGCCATCGCATTTTTCAGCGGCGCGTCAGCGCGAGTAGTATTCGACGACCAGGTGCGGCTCCATCATCACAGGATACGGCACCTCGCCGATCACCGGGATGCGCGAAAGCTTGGCCGTCATTTTGGTATGATCGACCTCGACATAATCAGGGACGTCGCGTTCCGGCAGCGCGGTGGCCTCGATCACCAGCGCGAGCTGCTTGGACTTGTCCTTGACTTCGACGAGGTCGCCGACCTTGACCCGGAAGCTCGGTATGGTGACGCGCTGGCCATTCACTTTGACATGGCCGTGGTTGACGAACTGTCGCGCAGCGAACACCGTCGGCACGAACTTCGCCCGATAGATGATGGTGTCGAGGCGGCGCTCCAGGAGGCCGATCATGTGAGCGCCGGTGTCGCCCTTGAGCCGTCGCGCTTCCTCGTAGATGCCGCGGAAGTGCCGCTCCGACATATTGGCGTAGTAGCCCTTGAGCTTCTGCTTGGCGCGCAATTGCACGCCATAATCGGAGAGCTTGCCTTTGCGCCGCTGGCCGTGCTGGCCGGGGCCGTATTCACGCTTGTTGATCGGTGACTTGGGCCGCCCCCAGATGTTTTGTCCGAGCCGGCGGTCGATCTTGTACTTCGCCTCATGGCGCTTGGTCATTCGCGTCCTCGTTTAAGAAATTAGATTTTGAGGATCGCGCCCTCCTCTGTCCCGGATTTTGCCCGGAACTGACAGGCTTGCCACCGAAGCGCCGGGGCAAACCGCGGGTCGCGAAACACTGCGCGGGCCATTTGGGGCCCGCGCCGCGGGCGGTATCTAGGGGGAAAGGGGAGCGGTGTCAAACGGTTTGCCGGCCACCACACGATCACCAGCCGCTAGCTGCTTTTGCCGCATGCTTCGCAACGCGGTGATCGCGAGCACTGCGGTCAGGATGTCAAGCACCGCGACGGTGACGAATACGGCCGTCCAGTTTCCCGTCGTCTCTTTGAGAAATGCTGCCGCCGGTCCGCCGAGGATCGATCCAACGCCTTGGGCGATATAAAGGAAGCCGTAGTTGGTAGCGGCGTATCGCGGTCCAAAGGTGTCGGTCAGCGTCGAAGGAAACAGCGAAAATATTTCGCCCCAGCCGAAAAACACCAGGCCGGTAAGGACCACGAACAGGGCCGGTTGGGTGATGAAAGCGAACAAGACCAGAATGGCGGCGGCCTCCAGCGAGAAGGCAAGCGCCATCGTGACTTCGCGGCCGATATGATCTGACACCCAACCGAAGAACGGCCGCGTCAGCCCGTTGGTGACGCGCGACAGCGTCAGCGACAACGGCAACGCCGCCATGCCGAGGACCAGCATGTCGGCAACGCCGAATTCCTTCGCGAACGGGCCGACATTGGAGACGACCATCAGCCCGCTCGTCGACATCATGCTCATCATCAGGAACAAGAGGTAAAAGACCGGGCTTTGCAGCATTTCGCGCGGCGAATAGCTGCGTCGTGTTTGTTGCGCCGCGATGGCCGTGGCGGGCGCCGACACCTGGTAATTTTCCGGCGGTGTACGTAGTCCTTGCGCTGCGATGATCCCGATCGCGCCCTGGATGACGCCCCACACAACAAGGGCATGCGCGTAGCCGGAGCTTTTGATCATCGCGTCGATGGGAAAGCTGCTGAAGAAAGCGCCGAAGCCATAGCCCGCCGCAGCAAGTCCGGTCGCGAGGCCGCGACGATCGGGGAACCACCGCACCATCAGGCCGATAATGCCGACATAGATGATGCCGGTGCCGATGCCACCCAGCACGCCATAGGTGAAATAGAGCGCCCAGATGCTATCCACGAACGCCGAGAGCACCCAGCTTCCGCCCGACAGCAACGCGCCGATGGCGATTAACCGACGCGGACCGAAACGGTCGACCAGGTGGGCCTGAAACGGTGAGAGCCAAGTCTGCAGGATGATCAGCAGCGAAAAGGTCCATTGCAACTGCGCCAGCGTTGTGCCGAGTTTTTGGTTCAACGGCCCGGTGAACAACGTCCACACATATTGCGGGCTTGAAATCGCCATCATGGCGATCACGCCGAGAATGAGTTGGCTCCAGCGATTGTGATACCAGGCAGCGCGCTCCGGTTGGATTGCGACGGTCATGTTGTTCCTTATGCCTGCCCGGCAGTATCGGAGATGAAAGCGCGGCGCTGGACGATTGTCGAGCGAGCGTCGGTTATTCCGGCCAACGCCTCAGCCGGCGCCGGCCACAACCGCCGCGACGGAACGGATGCCGAACTGCGCAAGCGCAGCCGCCGGCGGATGACCGGAGGTGAAGACGGCGCGGGTTGTGCCGGCCGGCTGGCCCGCTGGCGCCGGGCCCATCAGATCGACCACGCGCCGGGCGATCGCCGGCGCCGGGTCGATAAAGTTGACCGGCCACGGCGCAAGCCGCTTCAGCCGCTCGATGATCAGCGGATAATGGGTGCAGGCCAGCACTATCGTGTCGGTGCGGGCCGTGCCGTCACAGAAACAGGGCGCGATCTCGGCCGTGATCGCCGCGTCGGCGGCCGCCGCGCCAGCGAGCTCGGCTTCGGCATAGGCGGCGAGGTTCTTCGACCCGACCAGCGTCACCTGGCAGTCGCCGGCATAGTCGCGAATGAGCGCGCGGGTATATTCGCGCGCCACCGTTGCCTCGGTGCCGAGCACCGAGACGCGCTTGGTGATCGAGCCGGCGCAGGCCGGCTTGATCGCCGGCACGGTGCCGACAAACGGCACGCTGAAATTCTTGCGCAAGGCCGGCAACGCGATGGTCGAGGCGGTATTGCAGGCGATGACGATCAGGTCAGGCTGGTGCGTGGCAATCAGTTCGCCGATCAGCGTGACGAGCCGCTCGACCAGTTTCTGCTCGTCCATGGCGCCATAGGGAAACGCCGCATCGTCGGCGACATAGATGAAATTGGCGCTCGGCCGCACCGCCGCGATCTCACGATAAACCGTGAGACCGCCGAGGCCGGAATCGAATACCACAATGGTTTCGCGCGCTGCCATCACGCCACACATGGCATGAAGGATTGGGGTCCTGCAATCGGGCCGCGGGCTTGCCCTCGCGCGCGCTCAGCGAGCCCGTTCAGCCGGCCAGAACGTCGACCAGACGCGGCCGTTCCACGGTGATTTCCTCGACCAGGATGTCATCCTCGACCACATGCTGTTCGCGCAGCTTCGGTTTCTCCGGCCGCGGCGCCACGAGGCCGCTCACCACGGTGAACGACATCAACAGGATCGCGGCCAGATTGCCGTCGTGATGATTGGCGAAGGCAACCGCGCCCATCAGATAGGCCCAGAAGGGAAGGGCGATGGTCGAGACAATGGCGTTGGTGACCCAGGCGTCGCCGTCGCGGCGCACGTACCAGCAAAACAACGGCGTCAGCGCGCAAGCGACCAGGAGCGCGCCGGTGGCGATCACCGGCACCGGCACGCCGGCCATGGCGGCGTTCTCGCCGCCGGACTTCATCGCCTGCTCGAGGATGGCGTTGATCAGCATCGAGAACGCAATGATCTCGGCCGGCACGTATTTCACCATGCGTTCCAGATAGCCGTCACCCGGATCGATCATCGTCGCGTGCGTGCCGGCGAGGCCGGTATGCACGACGCCTTCGAGGCCGGCGATCTGCAAATCGAGGTCAGCCACCTGCGGCTTACGCACCAATCGGCCCATGGTTGTTCTCCTAAAAGGATCGTCTCGCCAAAAAAGTCGCGCGAGGTTACGCCGGGTTCGCTGAGTCGGGCAAACAGAAAGCGAGCAAAAACCAAAAACAAATCACTTTGGGTTCCGTTCGTCCCGCGCGCGCGGGGACCAAGACTGGATTCCCACTTACGCGGGAATGAGCGGTTCAGAGCGCCGGGCGTAAGGATCAAAAATCAAGCCCGGCCGAACACCCGCTTGAAGATCGTGTCGATATGCGCGAGGTGAAAATCGAGGTCGAAATTGGCGGCGAGCTCCTGGTCGCTCAGATGCTTGCGCACCTCGGCGTCGCCTTTGAGCAGCGTCAGAAAATCGCCATCGCCGTGCCAGGCCTTCATGGCGTTGCGCTGGACCAGGTGGTAGGCGTCCTCGCGGCTGATGCCTTTTTGCGTCAGCGCCAGAAGGACGCGCTGGGAATTAACCAGACCGCCGGCGCGATCGAGGTTTTTGCGCATCGTGTCGGGATAGACGATCAGCTTGTCGACGATCGAGGCCAGCCGTGCCAGCGCGAAGTCCAGCGTCACCGACGCGTCCGGGCCGATCATGCGCTCGACCGAAGAGTGCGAGATGTCGCGCTCGTGCCACAGCGCCACGTCTTCCATCGCCGGTATCACGTAGGCGCGCACCATACGCGCCAGCCCCACCAAATTCTCCGACAGCACCGGATTGCGCTTGTGCGGCATGGCGGAGGAGCCTTTCTGCCCCTCGGAGAAATACTCCTCTGCTTCGAGGACTTCGGTGCGCTGCAAGTTGCGGATCTCGGTCGCCAGGCGCTCGATCGAGGAGGCGACCACGCCAAGGGTGGCGAAATACATCGCATGGCGGTCGCGCGGAATGACCTGGGTCGAAATCGGCTCGACCGAAAGCCCCATCGCCTTCGCCACATGGGCTTCGACCCGCGGGTCGACCTGCGCGAAGGTGCCGACAGCGCCGGAAATCGCGCAGGTCGCGACTTCGCGGCGCGCCGCCTCGAGCCGGCCCTTGGCGCGATCAAACTCGGCATAGGCATACGCAAGCTTGAGCCCGAACGTGGTCGGCTCGGCATGGATGCCGTGCGACCGGCCGATCGTCGGGGTGTATTTGAACTCGCGGGCGCGGCGCTCGAGCGCGGCGCAGAGCTTTTCCACGTCGGCGATCAGGAGATCGGCGGCGCGCACGAGCTGCACATTGAGGCAGGTGTCGAGCACGTCGGAAGAGGTCATGCCCTGATGCACGAAGCGCGCTTCCGGCCCGACGATCTCCGCCAAATGGGTGAGGAAGGCAACGACGTCATGTTTGGTTTCGCGCTCGATCTCCTCGATGCGCGCGATGTCGAATTTGGCGTTTTTGCCCTTGGCCCAGATCTTCTTTGCCGCTTCCTTGGGGATGATCCCAAGCTCGGCCATGGCGTCGGCGGCATGCGCCTCGATCTCGAACCAGATGCGAAAGCGCGTCTCCGGCGACCAGATCGCCGCCATGTCCGGGCGGGTGTAGCGCGGGATCATTGTCTCCTCGCCGGTTAGAGCATGATCCGGAAAAGTGGGTACCGGTTTTCCGAAAAGATCATGCTGCACCAAAGATCTAGAGCGCGATGACAATTCAACTTAAAGCCATCGCGCCGTAGGCCCGCGCTGTAGCAGATCGCGCCTAGCTGAACAATTGCGCTCGCTGTGCGATGCTGCGAACGCAACAGCGAATCACTAACGATCATTGGGGCCAGCCATGAAATTGCTTCAGATCGTTCCGCGTGAGGGCACACGTCTTTACGGCGCCATCATCAAGAAGCAGGCCGAAATCCGCCGCAGCGGTCGCGGGACGTTTTCCCGGGCCCGGGCAAGAAAGCGCAAGGCCGCGCGATGGACGCACGTCCGCTATAAAGGCTCGGTCAATCTTGAGCCGGGATTGTCGCAAGCCGTCGAGGTAGCGATCACCTCGCCGGAACGCGGCGATGAGGCGCGGCTGCTGTCGTCGTTTCTCGGCTGGCTCGACCGCCATTTCGGTGAGCAATTGTCGTCCATCAACATTCAGTATCAACAGGCGGTGCCGGCCTGGCATCGTCGCTAAGGCGCCCGGTTCGACGTCAAGCCGCGTTGAGCACTTGCTGTACCTTGGGCCACGGGTCGGGCTGCAAATTCTTGAACGGGGCCCAATCGGCCTCCGTCATGCGCGCAAAAATCGATGTTTGGGTCGAGTCTCGCGCCCGCATACGGCGCCACCAATCGGCAATGCCGGCATGCCGATCCCAAAGCGCATTCAGGCGCAGCAATTCGAGCCGCAGCAGATACGGGATCACCGCGCATTCGGCGAGCGAGTACGCGCTCCCGGCCAGGTATGGCCCGGGTGCGAGCGCCTCTTCCATCCATCCGAACAGCTTCTGGTGATGTGCCAGCGCCTCCCGCACGTACGGCGAATCCAGCCCGTTATTGACCACGTCCCGCTTGTACTCGGCGCGTTTCGGGATCGGAGATTTGAAAAATTCGGCATCGCGCTGTTGCGGCGTCATCTTGAGAAGGCGCGGGCGGAAGGCCGTGCTGAACGTGAGGATCATGCACGAATGGTGCAGATATTCATCGATCAGCTTGTTGAACATATGGACCCTTGCGCGATCGACCGCGGCCGCGGGCATCAGCGGCGGCTGCGGAAACGCGTCTTCCAGGTAGTAGAGGATCACCGCCAACTCGGTGATCGGTTGTCCGTCATGGACGAGTGTCGGCACAACGCCGTTCGGATTGAGCTTGAGGTAGGCGGGATCGAACTGGTCGCCTTGCAGGTTGAGCATATGCTCCTTGGCCTGCAAGCCTTTCTCCGCCAGCGCCAGACGGATTTTCTGGGCGCAGACCGAGTTGGTATTGTTGTAGAGCTCGAGCATCTGTTCCTCCCAGGGCCGCTGCGCACTCACGCCGCGAAGCGGGCGCGGTCATGCGGCTTTTTGAAATCGACCGGCGTTCCCTTCGGGATGATCCCGGTCGGATTGACGCGCGTGATCGAGTAATAGCCCATCACGTAATAGCGCGGCTTGACGGTCTCGGCGACGCCGGGCATCGCGTACAGCTCGCGCACGTAATTGAGCAAATTCGGATAGTCGGCGATCCGGTTGCGGTTGCATTTGAACAGCGAGAAATAGGCGACGTCGAAACGAACAAGCGTCGGGAACAGCCGCCAATCGGCCTCGGTGATCTGATTGCCGACCAGATAACGCTGGCGGCCGAGACGCGCCTCGAGCTCGTCGAGCGTCGCGAACAACGCATCGTAGGCCTCATCGTAGGCGGCTTGCGAGCGGGCGAAGCCGCAGCGATAAACGCCATTATTGACGTTGGCATAGACCTGCGCGTTGATCCGATCGATCTCGGCGCGCAAGTGCTTGGGATAGAAATCGGTCGGATCGGCGCCGATGGCGGCGAACTCCGAATTGAGCATGCGGATGATTTCGGAGGATTCGTTGTTGACGATCTGTCTGGTCTTTTTGTCCCACAGCGTCGGCACCGTGACCTTGCCGGTATAATGCGGATTACTCGCCGCATAGACCTGGTGCAGGTAGTGGAAGCCGTTGACGCGATCGGGCGGGCAATCGGGAAACGCCGGATTGTCTTCGAACGTCCAGCCCTCCGCGCGCAGCCCGGGAATGGCGATCGCTACGCTGATCGCGCCGGAGAGCCTCTTGAGCGCCAGATAAATCTGGGTGCGATGCGCCCACGGGCAGGTATAGGCGACATACAGATGGTAGCGCCCGGCCTCGGCCTTGAAGCCTGACGAGCCGTCCGCGGTGACGCGGTCGCGAAACACGCTGTCGATCCGTTGGAAATTTCCCGCTTGGCCGACTTCCGTCGGCGGGTCTTCGTCGCGCCATTGGCCGTCAATCAGCATACCCATTTACGCAGCCTCCCCGCGAACGAGCGCCGCCGCCTGGCGGATCGCCGCGATGTTTGCACGATAGGATTCCGGTGTGCGGTCCTTGAAGACCGCGGAGCCTGCGACCAGCGCATTGGCGCCGGCGCGCACCGCATCGGGAGCGATCTCCGGCGTGATGCCGCCGTCGATTTCGATGTCGATCGGCCGTCCGGCGGCCAGCGCGCGGAGCTTGCGCACCTTCTCGATGGCCGCCGGAATGAATTTCTGACCGCCGAAGCCGGGATTGACCGACATGACCAGGATCAGATCGGCCAGATCGATGACCGGCTCGATGGTCTCGACCGGCGTTCCGGGATTGAGCGTCACGCCGGCCTTCTTGCCGAGCGCGCGGATCGCCTGCAGCGAGCGGTGGATGTGCGGTCCGGCCTCGACATGCACGGTGATAATGTCGGAGCCGGCCTTGGCGAACGCTTCGAGATAAGGATCGCACGGCGCGATCATCAGATGAACGTCGAGTGGCTTTCTGGTGTGGCCGCGCAGCGCCTTCACCACGTCCGGTCCGATCGAGATGTTGGGGACGAAATGGCCGTCCATGACGTCGACGTGGATCCAGTCGGCGCCGGCGGCGTCGACCGCGCGCACTTCTTCGCCGAGTTTGGCGAAGTCGGCGGCGAGGATCGACGGGGCGATGACGAGTGGGCGCTGCACCGGCTGCTCCGGGATAGGCGGTTCGCCTAACACGCTGCGCGCAGCCGAGCAACGCGCGGTTCGCGGGGCGGCAGAATTTGCCGGGGCGCGGTACGACCGCGGCAAGATTTTAGCAGCGGTGCGATCGCGCTGCCCGCCAAAAGCTCTTTGTTTTCGGGCTTTTTTGCTGTGGCCCTGCGTTTGCTTCGCGGCTTTGCGTGTATTGCATTCCGTCGCGCACGACGATGCAAAAAATTGTGAGGAGCGTGCCATGTCGTTGTCTGTCACCGGGTCGAGTAACAACCCATTCGCCAACCTGCAGTATCTCTTGCAGCAGGAACTCGTCGCAGAGCGGCGCGACGGACCAGTCCAATCCGCTATCGGCGCTGCTGGCAGAGCTGAGCCCGACCAGCACCAATTCCGCCGCTTCGAATTCGACCACCGCCACGTCGACGGCGGTGTCGGGTGGCGGCTCCGTCCAATTCGATCCGCAGACCCTGCAGGCCCTGTTCGCCGCGCAAATGTCGGCGAACGGCGCGTCTTCGCCGTCGCCATGGTCGCAATTTGGCGGCGCAGGCCAGCAAAGCGGCTCGGCCTGGTGGCAGCAAAGCGGGCAGGGCGACGGCGGGGTGATGGGTGGCGCGAGCGGCTCCGGCCGGCTCGACGGCCTGCTGCAGACGATCGCCGCCGCCGACGCGGGCGCTACCAGCCAGAGCACCAGCAATGCCAACGGCTCGACCACGACCACGATTACCTACGCCGACGGCTCGAGCCTTTCGATGACAAGCGCGCCGACGTCGAGCGAATCCGGTTCGTCGGGCAATTCCGGCACATCGAGCGGCGGCGCGAGCGTGACGGGAAGCATCACCGACACCAACAATGCGAACGGGTCGAACACGACGACCGTCACCTATGCGGACGGGTCGAGCGTGTCGATTACCTCGCCGTCAGCTTCGGATAGCGCCAATTCCTCAAGCGGCGCCGCAACGTCGGACGGCGCGACGTCGGGGCAGGGTTCTGGGTCGTTCGATCCCACGGACGGTTCCCAGGGCGCCGGGCGCCACGAACGCAGATTGCTAGACATGCTCGCCGTGGCGGATGCCGGCGCGACCAGCCAAACGACGAGCAACGCCAACGGTTCGACCACGACCGCCGTCACCTATGCCGACGGCTCAAGCCTTGCGATGACGACGGCGCCGACTTCGAGCGGTTCCGGCTCGTCAGACAACTCCGGCACGTCGGGCGGCGGCGCCAACGTGGCGCAGAGCACGACCAACACCAGCAACACCAACGGCTCGACGACGACCACGATCACCTACGCCGACGGCTCAAGCGTTTCGATCACGACGCCCCCCGCCGCCGACAGCGCCAGCGCGTCGAGCAGCGCTGCCAGTTCGAGCGGCAGCGCCAATGTCGCCAACAACAACCTGCTCGAGCAGCTGATCCAAATCCAAGCGCAGTTGCTCAACCCGACGACCACCCAAAGCCTGGTCACGGCCTAGCTCGATCTTGATGCCCGACGACGGGCCTTGCCGCCGCGCGCCGGCGTGAGCATACGATAGCCGGTACCCGCAGCGGAGAAACCGTGGCGCATACCGACGTCATTGTGCTCGGTGCCGGCATCGTCGGCACGTCGATCGCACTCCATCTCGTTAAACGTGGCCTCGCGGTTGCGCTCATTGACCGCGGCGCGCCGGGCGAGGGCACCTCCTATGGCAATGCCGGAATCATCGAAGGCAATACCGTGTTTCCGGCCGCGTTCCCGTCGAGCTTTGCCGAGCTTCTCCGCATCGCGCTCAAGCGTTCCCCGGCGGCGAACTATCACCTGGCGTTCCTGCCGCAGATTGCGCTGTGGCTTGCCTCGTTTCGTGCCGCGTCACAGCCGGCGCGGCTGATCGAGACCGCGCGAGTGATGCGCCCGTTGTTCGCGCGCGCCATTGCCGAGCACGAAGCGCTTGCCGCTGAGGCCGGTGCGGACCGCCATCTGCATCATCGCGGCTGGCTCAAGCTTTATCGCAGCGACCGCGGGCTCGCTTCACAGGCGGCAGAGCTCGACATTGCCGCGCGTTTCGGCATCGCCAATGTCGCGCTCGACCGCGAGGCGGCGCTGGCGCTGGAGCCGTCGCTCAATGGCGTGTTCCGTCACGCCGTGCATTGGACCGGCGCGGTGAGCGTCGACAATCCGCTCGCCCTGACGCGCGCCTACGCCGCGCGGTTCAATGCACTCGGTGGTTTGACATTGCCCGGCGACGCGCGCTCGCTGCATCGCGCCGACCGCCATTGGCGCGTCGAGACCGACGCCGGGCCGCTCGATGCCGGCGACGTGGTTATCGCGCTCGGTCCTTGGACGCCAGACGTGGTTGCGCCGCTCGGCATCGCTTTGCCGCTTGCGGTCAAGCGCGGCTACCACCGGCATTTCAGCGCGCAAGGTAATGCCGCGCTTAGCCGGCCGGTGCTCGATGCCGAGAACGGCTACCTGTTGGCGCCGATGGAGCAGGGCATCCGCATTACCACCGGCGTCGAGTTCGCCGCCCGCGACGCGGCGCCGACCCCGGTGCAGTTTGATCGGCTCTTGCCGGCCGCGCGGGCGTTGTTTCCGCTTGGCGCCCCGGTCGAGCCGAAGCCCTGGATGGGGGCGCGGCCGTGCTTTGCTGACTCGCGGCCCGTGATCGGACGGTCAAGCCAGCGCGGCTTATGGCTTGCGTTCGGGCATGGCCATTGGGGCTTGACGTTGGGTGCGGCAACCGGCCGGCTGATCGCCGAGATGATGACCGGCGTGGCGCCGTTCTGCGATCCGAAGCCGTACAGCGCCGAGCGGTTTGTGCAGTAACCGTAAGGCGGGGCCGAGCCGCGTGCTCGTCATTGCGAGGAGCGAAGCGACGAAGCAATCCAGTGTTCGCTGCCGAAGCTGGATTGCTTCGCTTCGCTCGCAATGACGATGGCGCGAAGCTAACTACTCGCCGATGGTGCGGATGACGCTGTTTTCCGGCCGCGTGTTGTTCGACGACAGCTTGTCCTGGTGCGAGACCATTTCGTCGTACTTGGCCAGCGTCGTCAGTTGTCCCTTTGGCACCATGTGGACCACCTTGTAGCCGGCCGCTTTCAGCTGGTGGAGCAGCTCCGGCAGCGCCTCGGCGGTGTTCTTCTTGAAGTCGTGCATCAGCAGCATGCCCTTGCCGCGCTTCTCCAGCTGACTCATTACGGACTTAATCACTTGATCGGGCTTGTGCAGCTTGAAGTCCCGCGAGTCGATATCGGTCGAGAAGATGCCGATGTTGCGCTGAGCAAGATAGTCGAGGAGCTGCGGCGGGTGTTGCAGGTCGGGAAAGCGGAAGAACGGCGCGATCGGCGCGCCGGCGGCCACCATATGCACGGCGCTGTTGCCCATCTCGATTTCCTGCTCGGCCTTGTCGAGATCCTTGGCGTAGGGATTGCGCGCCAGATCCTTGTGCGACCAGGTGTGGGTGCCGACCGTCATGCCGGCGTCGATCACCTGTTTGGTGATTTCCGGATGCCAGGTCGCGTGCTCGCCGATTTCGAAGAATGTCGCCTTCAGGCATTCGTCGGCCAGCGCCCTGAGGACGGCGGGAGTGTTTCCCGGCCACGGGCCATCGTCGAACGTCAGGATGATCTCTTTGTCGCGGAGGAAGTCGTACTGCTTGAAGTGCTCGAAGCCGAAGCCCGGACCGCCGGTGGTGTCGATCTCGACGATGCGCGCGATCCCCATGCCGCCGGGTTTGTCGCACGGCGGAATATTGGTGGCGGTCGGCGTGGGCTTGGCCTGCGTATTGGCTGCCGGCGCGCTGCCAGCTTGCGTGTTGCCTTGCCCGGATGAATTGGTGGCGGGCGCGCTCGGCGCGGCGGCAGCCGAAGGCGGCGTGGTCTGTGCCAGGCGGGTCTGCGGGGCGGCCGAATCGGACGCGGACGGCGCCACGGCCTGGGCAATTTGGCTGACGGGCTGGCTGACCGGCGCATGCGGCGGCGCGGCCGCAGCGCGCGTCGTCGGCGTGGCCGGCGCGGTCTGAACGGCCGCCATTTTCTGCGCTGAGACGACGCCAAAGGCCGCGAGGCCCAGGATCACCAGTGCGGCAACGATAATGAGGACGATTCGCATCGTAAGCCTCTAATGCACCCGGGCAAATTCGCCGATCGTCGACTTTGGTCCAGTCAAGCGGCACAAGTGAGGCGCAATCGGCCAAGAGTCAATTGCGGCGGCCCGCGCGCCGGGCAAACATAGCAGATCGTGGTTTCCGCGGCACGCTTAACGAAGTGCAAATGCCGAATAATTCAATGCGATGTTACCGAAGGAATTGATCCTTCCAGCTCGGCAGCGCGCCGGGCAGCGGCAGCGCCGTCGCCGCGAACACTCCTCGGGCGATCGCTCGCGCCACCACATTGGCGGCAATTGTGCCAAGCGTTGCCAAGCCTAGAAGCGGGTCGGCGAGCGGTTTGTGGCCGGTCGAGGCCGCAAACACCACGTCGCCGTCGAGCGGGGTGTGCACCGGGTAGATCGCGCGGGAAAAGCCCGATTGCGCCATGACCGCGAGCCTGTTGGCCTGCGCCTTGGTCAAAGCCGCATCGGTGGCCACCACCACGAGCGTGGTGCTTTCACGGGCGCCGCCTTTGGCAACCACCTCGAGCGCCTTGTCGGGAAAGGCGGCCGGCCAGCCGCGGCCGCCGAACTCGCCACCGCGCTCGAACGGCGCCGCCCAGAACCATGGGCCGCCGCCGATCGTGACGCTGCCTACGGCGTTGACCGCCGCGAGCGCCCCGACTACGTGGCCCTCGGGAGTTTGAGCGGACGCCGATCCGATTCCGCCTTTGCAATTGACCGTGGTCGCGCCGGTGCCGGCGCCGACGCTGCCGAGTGCAAAATCGACGCTGGCCGCCGCCGCCGCCGCGTAGCCAAGCTCGCGATAGGGCGGAAAGCGGCCCCATTCCTTGTCGCCGCCGCTGAGCAGATCGAACAGCACCGCGGCCGGAACGATCGGCACGCGCGCCGTGCGCACGGCAAAGCCGCGGCCCTTCTCCCTGAGCCACGCTTGCACGCCGGAGGCGGCATCAAGGCCGAATGCCGAGCCACCCGAGAGCGTAATAGCGTCGATGCCTTCCACCGTTTGGGCCGGATCGAGCAAGGCGGTCTCGCGCGTGCCCGGCCCGCCGCCGCGCACGTCGAAGGAGGCAACCGCTGGAGCGTCGAAGATGACTGCGGTCGAGCCGGACCCGAGATGAAGGTCTTCCGCGTGACCGACCTTTACTCCCGGCACGTCGGTGATGAGATTGCGCAAATTTACGTTCCGTCATTCCGGGGCGCTGAAAGCGCGAACCCGGAATCCATAACCACCAAAGTCGTGACCATAACAAGAGACGTTAGGAGTTTTTCTCGAATGCCGGGGTTATGGATTGCGGGTCCGGCCTTTGCGGCCGTCCCGGAATGACGAATGATCACAACCTCGGGGGGGCGCGCCGCCGCGCTTGCACGGCCGGGACCGTCCGGGCATTGAGGGCGCTTAGAGCATGATCCGGAAAAAGCCTGCCCTTGAACTTGATCCGAGGGTGGAATCCGGTTTTCCGAAAAGATTATGCCCCACCGAAAAAGTTAGAGCGCAAGCGATTGCGCTCTAAGAACCGAGTGCATCGATGCATGTGACCATCGCCGCCGCGCTCGCCGCAGGCATGCTGAGTTTTCTGTCGCCCTGCGTGTTGCCGCTGGTGCCGCCGTATTTGGTCTATCTCACCGGCACCTCGCTGGAGCGACTGGCCGACGCCGAGCCCGAGCCGCGCGTCAAGCGCGAGACGCTCGCGGCCGCGCTTCTCTTCGTGCTCGGTTTCTCGACGGTGTTCGTCGCGCTCGGCGCCAGCGCCAGCGCGATCGGCGCCGTGCTGCGCGCGTATTCGGGCGAGTTCGCTATTCTCGCCGGCGTCGTCATCATTATTATGGGTCTGCATTTCTTAGGACTGACGCCGATTGCGCTCTTGATGCGCGAAAAGCGACTGGAGGTGCCAAAGCCGGCCGGCTTGTCGGGCGCATATCTGATGGGGCTTGCGTTCGCGTTCGGCTGGACGCCGTGCATCGGGCCGATCCTTGCGGCCATCCTTGCCGTAGCGGCGTCGGAAGAAACTGTCGCGAAGGGCGCCGGCATGCTCGCCGTCTATTCGCTCGGCCTCGGCATTCCGTTCATTATCGCGGCGCTGGCGGTCGAGCCGTTCGCCGCCTTCCTGGCGCGTTTTCGCGCCCATCTCGGCTTGGTGGAAAAGGCGATGGGCGGGCTTCTGGTGCTCACCGGCATCGCCTTTCTCACCGGCGGGATCACGCACGCGAGCTTTTGGCTGCTCGATACGTTTCCAGTGTTGGGGAAGATTGGGTAGGGGCGGGCATCATTGCGAGGCAATAGGGCGTTCGCGCCCATCTTCGACGGCTATAGCGACGAAGCAATCCCGCGGGTCTCCAGAAAACTGGATTGCTTCGGCACTGCGTACCTCGCAATGACGGCTTAGTCGCCAATTCGTATCAACTCGGGCCGGACGTATAAATTTCTTCGTAGTTGCCGTCCTTGTCCCAGCGATAGACCGCCCAACCGCCGGCGGTGATGTCACCCTTCTTGTCGAACGAGATCGGGCCGAGCACCGTGTCCCAGGTGCTCCCGCGCATCGTCGCGGCAACCTTTTGCGAATCGACAGTGCCGGCCTTGGCGGCAGCCTGCGCCCAGACCTGGAAGGCGGCGTAGGTGTAGAGCACATAGCCTTCCGGATCGACGCCCTTGTCCTTGAACTTTTTCACCACAGCGGCGGCGCTCGGGCGCTTGCGCGGATCGGGCGGGAAGGTGATCAGCACACCTTCGCCGGCGGGGCCGGTGATGGAGGCGAATTCGCGCGTGGCGAGCGCGTCGCCCGACATCAGGATGGTCTTTAATCCCTGGTCGCGCATCTGCCGCACGATCAGGCCGGCTTCCTGGTGATAGCCGCCGTCATAAACGATATCGATGCCGTTGAGTTTGAGCTTGGAAACCAGCGCTGTGAAATCCTTGTCGCCCTGATTGTAGGACTCGTTGAGCTTCTCCTTCACGCCCGCGGCGTTGAGCGCCTTCTTCACTTCATCGGCGAGGCCTTTGCCATAGGTGGTCTTGTCATTGATGATGGCGATGTTCTTGTCCTTGAAATTCTTCGCCAGATACGCCGCGGCAAAGCCGCCCTGTTGATCGTCGCGGCCGCAGGTGCGGAACGTGTTCCACATGCCGCGGTCGGTGAACTGCGGGTTGGTCGAGGCCGGCGTAATCTGCAGCACGCCGGAATCGAGATAGGCGTCGGAGGCGGGGATCGACGACGACGAGCAATAATGGCCAACGGCAACGGCGACGCCCATGCCGGAGAGTTTTTCCGCGACCGAGCGCGCCTGCTTGGGATCGCAGGCATCGTCGCCGATCTCGAGCCGGAGCTTTCGCCCGAGCACGCCGCCGGCGGCATTGATGTCGGCGACCGCCTGCTCGGCGCCGTCGCGCATCTGCCGGCCAAACGTCGCCTGGCCGCCGGTCATCGGGCCCGCGGCAGCGACCACGATGTCGTCGGCCATCGCCGGGCCGGCGAGGAGGGCGGAAAGCAGCGCCAAGGCGCCGAGCCGTAGTTTGTTCATGTCTGTTCCCTTCGTCGGGCTGTTCCGGTGAATATGTACCGTTTGGCGAACGATACCATTGCTACCGGTGGTTTTCTTGCCTGATTTCGCGCCAGCTGAGCGGACCGAAACGCGCGTAAAGCCACGGATATTGCTGCACCATCTGATTGGCACGCGTCGCCCGCCAGGCGAGCATGCCGGCGATGATGAAGATCAGGGTATCGCAGCAATAAGAAGGCACCGACAAAAGCTCGCCCTCGAACAAGGCGAAATGAAAGAAGCGCGCGGCGGCGGCGAGTAGAAGCGCGACAATCAGCACCTGCCATGACGGCCGCCAAGCGAGCGCGATGGCGCGGCCCGACAGCGCGGCGGCGCCACCGCCAATGACCACGGTTAAGAGGACGACCTGCAGAATGCTTTCGCCGGCATAGAGCGTGCCCATTTCCGGCCTCAGCGCGCCCCGCCTTCGAGATAGGCGGCGCGAATTTCCGGCCGGGCGAGCAAGTCGCGTCCGGCGCCTTGCAGCGTGATTTCGCCGTTGACCATGACATAGCCACGGTGCGCCAACTTGAGCGCGTGATAGGCGTTCTGCTCGACCAGGAACACGGTGAGCTTGTCGCGTTCGTTGAGCGCGCGGATGGCGGCGAAGATTTGCTGCACCAGCAGCGGCGCCAAACCGAGCGACGGCTCGTCGAGCAGGATCAGCCGCGGCCGGCTCATCAGCGCGCGGCCGATCGCCAGCATCTGCTGCTCGCCGCCCGAGAGCGTCCCGCCGCGCTGATGCCGGCGGTCGCGCAGCCGCGGAAACAGCGTGAACACCCGCTCGAGGTCGGCGCCGAAATCGCCGGCATCGTTCACGGTGGCGCCGATCTGCAAATTCTCCATCACCGTCATGCGCGGAAAAATCCGCCGGCCTTCCGGCGATTGGGCGATGCGAAGCTTGGCAACTTCGTGGGTCGGCAGCGTCGTGATATCGCGGCCGGCAAAGGCGATGCGCCCCTCGCGCGCCCGCGGATTGCCGAACACCGTCATCATCAAGGTCGACTTGCCGGCGCCGTTGGCGCCAATGAGCGCGACGATCTCGCCGTCGTGCACGTCGAGGTCGACGCCTTTGAGCGCGACGACGTTGCCGTAATAGGCTTTGACGCCGCGCAGCGCGAGCAGCGGCTCGCTCATGCTCCGACCTCCGCCTCGGCCTGCGCGACGTCCTCGTCGGCGACGCCGAGATAAGCGGCGATCACTTTCGGATCGTTGCGGACGTCGCGCGGCGCGCCGTCGGCGATCTTCACGCCATAGTCGAGCACGATAATGTGGTCGGAGATTTCCATCACCACGCCCATGTCATGCTCGATCAAGAGGATCGACGTGCCGTGCTCGTCGCGGATGGCGCGAAGCAGCGCATTGAGCTCGGCGCTTTCGCGATTGTTGAGGCCGGCGGCGGGCTCGTCGAGGCAGAGCAGCACCGGATCGGTGCACATGGCGCGGGCGATTTCCAGGCGGCGCTGCGCGCCATAGGGCAGGGCGCCGGCGGCATCGTCGGCGCGGTCGGTCAGCCCGACGCGGTCGAGCCAGTAGCGTGCCTTGTCGATGGCGCGGGCCTGCGCGTCGGCGTATGAGCGCGCGCCCAACAGGCCGAGCACGGTAAAGCCCGACGCCACCATCAGCGTGTTGTGCTGCGCGACCAAAAGATTTTCCAGAAGCGTCATGCCGGCGAACAGCCGCACGTTCTGGAACGTGCGCGCTACTCGTGCTTCCTTGGCAATGCGGAAGCCGGGCAGGCGTTCGAGCAGAAAAGTGGCGCCTGCCGGATGGGCGAGCCGCATCCTGCCGACCGTCGGCCGGTAGAAGCCGGTAATGCAATTGAACAGCGTGGTCTTGCCGGCGCCGTTCGGTCCGATCAGCGCAGTGATCTCGCGCTCTCGCGCCATGAAAGACAGATCGTTGACGGCGAGGAGGCCGCCGAAGCGCATGGTCAGGTGCTCGACCGCGAGCATCGGCGCGCCGCTCATGCCGCGCTCTCGGTGCGCGCCTCATTCACAATGGTGGCCGGAATGTCCTTGCGCTTGCGCAGGAACACCGACGGCGTGCGGGTTGCGACCAGGCCGCGCGGCCGGTAGATCATCACCACGACCATCGCCGCGCCGAACACCAGCATGCGGTATTGATCGAATTCGCGGAACAGTTCGAAGGCGCCCAGCATCACTGTGGCGGCAACGGCGACGCCGAGCTGGGAACCCATGCCGCCGAGCACGACGATCGCCAGTACGAAGGCCAATTCCGAGAAGTTGAAGGATTCCGGACTGATAAAGCCCTGCCGCGTGGCGAAGAAAGCGCCGGCAAAGCCGCCGAACATCGCGCCCATGGCAAAGGCCGTGAGCTTCGTGGTCGTCGTGTTGATGCCGAGCGCCCGGCAGGCGATTTCGTCCTCGCGCAACGCTTCCCAGGCGCGGCCGATCGGCAGCCGCCGCAGCCGCAGCGTTACCCAGTTGGTCAGGAGCGCCAGCGCGAGAATGACGTAGTAGAGAAAAACCGTGCGATGGGTCGCCGAATAGCTCAGCCCGAAGGTCGCGGCGAAGCCGTGCTCGGACGAATTGAACGGCAGGCCGAAGAACGATGGACGCGGAATTCCGGAAATGCCGTTTGGTCCGCCGGTGAGATTCTGCCAGTTGAGCAGGATCAACCTAACAATCTCGCCGAAACCAAGCGTGACGATGGCGAGGTAATCGCCGCGTAGCCGCAGCACCGGAAAGCCGAGCAGGATGCCGGCGAACGCGGCAAGAATGCCGGCAAGCGGTAAGCAGATCCAGAACGACAGTCCGAAATTCTGCGCGATGAGCGCGTAGGAATACGCACCGACCGCGTAGAACGCGACATAGCCGAGATCGAGCAGGCCGGCGAGTCCGACCACGATATTCAGGCCGAAGCCGAGCATCGTGTAGGTGACGATCAGGATGGAGAGATCAAGCAAATAGCGGTTGCCGTAGAACACAATCGGGACGATGAGCGCGACAATGAGGAAGGCCGCGGTGGCGTAGGGGACAAGCCCCGCCGCCGCCGTCCTGAAAGACGAAGGCATGAGGCGCCCGAGCGACAAGTTGGCTTCGCTGCGTAGCAGCGCGAAAACCAGCCGGCCGACGAAGGTTACGGCGACCAATTCGGCCACCGCGCCGAACCGCGTCGTGATCACGAGTGCGCTGGTCGGTCCCTGGTCGGTCTTGATGCCGACCATCAGCGCGAACAGGCCGAACGCGACCGCGGCGGCGATGGCGGCTTCTTTCACCGCGGCGAGATAGCGGGGCGGAATACTCGGCTCGCTGTCGCGCGGCACGCGGCGCCTGCTCCTCACACCTTTTCGACTTCCGGCCGGCCAAGAATGCCGGTCGGGAGGAAAATCAGCACGATGATGAGGATGGCGAAGGCGGCGACATCCTTATATTCGATCGAGAAATACGCCGACCACATGGTCTCGATCAGCCCGATCAGAATGCCGCCGAGCATCGCTCCCGGCAGCGAGCCGATGCCGCCGAGCACGGCGGCGGTGAAGGCTTTGACGCCGGCGAGAAAGCCGATGAAGAAATCGATCACGCCGTAATAGAGCAGGAACATCAAGCCGGCTACCGACGCCAGTGCCGCGCCGATGACGAAGGTGAGCGAAATTGTGCGGTCGACGTCGATGCCGACCAAGGCCGCCATTTTCAGGTCCTGCTCGCAGGCGCGCATGTTGCGGCCGAGTCGCGTGCGCGCCACGAGGTACGAGAAGCCGGCCATGAGGAGAAGTGTCGTCAGAACGACGATGATCTGAATGTTGGAGAGCCGCACGGCAAAGTCGTTGCCTTCGAACAGCGTGTAGCCGCCGCGGATCAGCGGCGGTAGCGGCTTGACGCGGGCGCCCTGCGCGACCTGCACGTAGTTCTGCAGCACGATCGACATGCCGATCGCCGAGATCAGCGGCGCGAGCTTGAAGGAATGGCGCAGCGGCCGGTAGGCGATGCGCTCCACCGTCCAGCCGTACAGCGCGGTGAGCGCCATGGAGATCAGCAGCACCAACAGCAGCGCGATCGGCACGGCGCTGATGCCGATGGCGACCAGCACGAGGAAGGCGATCAAGGCCAGAAACGCGCCGACCATGAAGATGTCGCCGTGCGCGAAATTGATCATGCCGATGATGCCGTAGACCATCGTGTAGCCGATGGCGATCAGGCCGTAGATGGAACCGAGCGTGATGCCGTTGATGAGCTGCTGGACGAAATATTCCATGCGTCCGCTGCCTCCCGAATCCCCGGCAGATCTCGATCCCCGCCCCGAGTCTTAACAGGGCGGCTTCCGCGCGGCAAAGCCGGAAAGCCCGTCTGCACTGGCGCGGAATTGAGCGGCCCAGCTGCCGCGAAGCTCGGAATTTTCCCTTTATTTTCCAATTCGTTGCCGAAAATATGAGCGAAGCCGCGAGGAACCGCGCTCGACGTTCGCGGGTTGTTATGGCGTTGGACGGGGGGCTTCCAAAAACCATGGAGCACGTCCCGATGGCGAACGAACAACAGAATCCACAACGCAACCCGCAGCAACAGCAGAGCAATCCGCAACAGGGCGGCCAGCAAAAACCCGGTCAGCAGCAGCAAGGCGGCCAGGGCAAGCCCGGACAGGGCGGCCAGCACCAGGGCGGCCAACAGAAGCCCGGGCAGGGCGGACAAGGCGGACAAGGCGGCCAGCACGGCGGCATGGACCGCTAAAGCTTCCGTTAGAGAGCGGCGGCCCGCCGGTCGGGGGGCTGCCGTTTTTTTGTATAAAACGCCGACGGTTCGTGCAGCGGCGGCTTCTTCTTCGGCGCGATCGGCCTATGCTTGGCGCATGGCCAGCCCGCTGCCCCTGTTTCATCTTTACGGCGATCCGCCGGACGATCAGGCGTTCGACTTCATTCATGTTGAAACGATTGCATCGCGCTCCTCGGTTCACGACTGGACCATCCGCGCGCATCGGCATCGCAATCTGTTTCAGATTCTCCTGATCGAGCGCGGCGGCGGCGAGATGACCTACGAAGCGGCGAAGCTGCCGTTCGCCGCGCCGGCCGCCATCCTGGTGCCGGCCGCGGTGGCGCACGGCTTCCGTTTCGAGCCGGGTGCGACCGAAGGCTGGGTCATGACCTTCACCGAGGACGCGGCCTTCGCGCTGGCGGACCGCGCCGGCGAAGCGTTGTCGCGGCTGCGTGTGCTTGCCGCGCATCCGATCATTCCCATTAGCGGCGAGGCAGAGCGGGCACGGCTGTCGGCGCTGTGCGCGGAATTGTTCGAGGAAGGAAGCCTGGCGCGCGAGGGCTACCGCATGTCAATGCGGAGCCTCTTGGCGCTGATCGCGGTCGGCGTGGCGCGTCTTGCCGCAAGCCGCGCGCGCACCGGCACCATCACGCTGGCGCCGGCCGATGCCACGGTCGCGCAATTGCGGGCGCTGGTCGACGAATTCTTTCGCAGCGAACATCTGCTGGGCTTTTATGCGGAAAAGCTCGGCATGACTGTCGATCGGCTCAACGATCACGTCAAGCGCGCGACCGGCGTCACCGCCGGCCATCTCATCCGCCAACGCCTGCTCACGGAAGCCAAGCGCCAGTTGGTATTCACCACCCAGCCAATTCAGGACATTGCGCAAGAGCTTTCGTTTTCCGACCCCTCGCACTTCGCGCGCTTCTTCCGCAAGCACACCGGCACGACGCCGCACGAGTTTCGCGATCACCGGGGGTGAAGCGTAGCCTGGATTGAGCGGAGCGAAATCCGGGAGCGGCGTTGCGGCGTCTTGATCGTTGCCGGGTTTCGCTCCGCTCAACGCGGGCTATGGGAGCAAAAACTCCAGCACCGTATCGGCGTACTCCTTCGGCTGCTCCATATTGGCGATGTGGGCGGTGTCGAGCACCGCAAGCTTGGCGTTGGGCATGTGCTGGGCGATGAACTCGCCGGCCTCCAGCGTCGTCGCCGGATCGTAGCGGCCGGCAATCACCAAGGTCGGCGCGTTGATCTTCGGCAACAGCGGACGGTGATCCATGGCGCGGATCGCCTCGCCGCAGGCGACATAGCCGTCGACGTTGGTCGCCAGAAACATCTCGCGAATGCGCGCCACCGCCTGCGGCGAGCGCTCGCGAAAGCCCGCCGTGAACCAGCGCTCCATATTGGCGTCGACGATGGCCGAAAGTCCCTTGTCGCGCACCATCTTGATGCGGCCGTCCCACATCGCCTTGTCGGCGAAATAGGCGGTGGTGTTGGAGAGAATCAGCTTGTCGATCCGCTGCGGCGCCTGCGCGCCGAGCCACATCCCGACCATGCCGCCCATCGACAGGCCGCACCAATTGATCTTCTCGATGCGCAGATGATCGAGGATTGCGAGCACGTCGCGGCCGAGCCGCTCCATGGAATAGGGGCCTTTCGGCGCGTCGGATTTGCCGTGGCCGCGGCGGTCGTAGCGAAGGAGCCGGAAGTGGCGGGTGAACGGCGCCACCTGCTCATCCCACATATGCAAATTGGTGCCGAGCGAGTTCGACAACATCAGCACCGGAGCATGCTCTGGCCCTTCGACTTCTACGTGAATGTTGCAGCCGTCGGCTTTGATTTCCGGCATGAAAGCTCCTCCCTGACGAGCGCTTTGATCTTGATCTGGCAGCCCGCGCGAGGCAATCGCCTGAACCGTATGCGGATAATAGCCTTTTCAGCGGTTGCGCGAGACGCTAAGCGATACGGCTAGCCGGCGTAACCGGCGAAGGAGTGCTGAGCGATGGCTATGACGATGAACGGCGAATACCAGCTCCCAGTCCCGCGGGAGACGGTATGGCAAAAACTCAATGACGCCGAAACGCTCAAGGCCTGCATTCCCGGCTGCGAGTCGCTCGACAAAGTGTCGGACACTGAATTCCAGGCGGTGGCCGTGACCAAGATCGGCCCGGTGAAGGCGAAGTTCAAAGGCAAGGTCACGCTGTCGGACCTCGATCCGCCGAACGGCTACCGGATTTCCGGCCAGGGCGACGGCGGCGTCGCCGGCTTTGCGACCGGCGGCGCGACGGTGAAGCTCGAGCCCAAGGACGGCGGTACACTGCTCAGCTATACGGTCGAGGCGCAGATCGGCGGCAAGCTCGCTCAGCTTGGCCAGCGGCTGGTAAACGGCGCGGCGAAGAAACTGGCGGACGATTTTTTCCAGAAATTTGCCGCTTCCGTCAGCGCGCCGAGCGCTTAACCGGATTGCCCAATTTTTGCCCACGGCTTCGGCGCGAGCCAAAAGGGCGAGGCGCGATACACCTTGACCGACGACTAGGCCGCGGTTCAGAGTAATTCCAGTTCCAAAGTTGGGAATCGGGCGAAAATCGTCGCGTTTTCGACCTTGGAAGCGGAAAACGGCCGCAAGCCGCCCGCATAGCAAACGTTTTTGGGGAATCCGAGGAGGCGCTTATGGCAGCCGTTTCCCTGACTGTGAACGGTAAACCCGCAACTGTCGACGTCGATCCGCGCACGCTTCTGGTGCAATTGCTGCGCGAAAATCTCCGCCTGACCGGCACCCATGTCGGCTGCGACACCTCCCAGTGCGGGGCCTGCGTCGTTCTGGTGAACGGCAAGGCCGTGAAATCCTGCACCGTCTTGGCGCTGCAGCTCGAAGGTGCCGATGTGCTGACCATCGAAGGGCTGGCGCCAGCGGACGGGCCGCTGCATCCGATGCAGGAGGCATTCCGCGAGAACCACGGCCTGCAATGCGGCTACTGCACGCCCGGCATGATCATGACCGCAGTCGACATGGTCCGCCGCAAGGGACACGAACTCGACGACCACACCATCCGCGAGGAGCTGGAAGGCAATCTCTGCCGCTGCACCGGCTACCACAACATCGTCAAGGCGATTGCCGCCGGCGCGCGTGCCATGAAGGGCCACGGCGCCGCCAAGGCCGCCGAATAGACGGCGAGACGGAGGCTGTTCGCAACGAAACAAAAAACCGGAGGAGACCGCCATGAGCGCGACCGGGATCGGCGCCGCCGTACGCCGCAAGGAAGATCACCGCTTCATTACCGGTAAGGGCCACTACACCGACGACATCAACCGGCCCGGCCAGAGTTACGCGTTCTTCATCCGCTCGCCGCACGCCCACGCCGCGATCAAATCGATCGACGCTAAAGCGGCCTCCACGATGCCAGGCGTACTGGCGATCCTCACCGGTGCCGATCTCGCCGCCGACAAGATCGGCAATCTGATCTGCGGCTGGATGATTCATTCCAAGGACGGTTCGCCGATGAAGATGGCGCCGCATCCGGCGCTCGCGAACGGTAAGGTCTGCTATGTCGGCGACCCGGTCGCGGTGGTGATCGCGGACACGCTGGGGCAGGCGCGCGACGCGGCAGAAAAGGTCAAGGTCGATTACGGCGTGCTGCCTTCGGTTGCCGATCTCGCCACCGCGCAAAAAGCCACACAAATCCACGAGGTCGCGCCGCACAACGTCATTTATCAGTGGCACATCGGCGACCCCAAAGGGGCGGAAGCCGCTTTCAAGTCGGCCAAACACGTCACCAAGCTCGACATCGTCAATAACCGCTTGGTGCCGAACCCGATGGAGCCGCGCGCCGCGATCGCCGAATACGACTCCGGAAGCGGTCAACTGACGCTCTGGAACACGTCACAGAATCCTCACGTCGCGCGGCTGGTAATCGCCGCGTTCGTCGGCATGGCGCCCGAGCACAAGCTCCGTGTCATCGCCCCGGACGTCGGCGGCGGCTTCGGCTCGAAGATTTTCATCTACCCCGAGGAGGTCGTGGCCTTGTGGGCCGCGCGCCGCATCAACCGGCCGGTGAAGTGGGCATCCGATCGCTCGGAGGCGTTCCTCGCCGACGCCCACGGCCGCGATCACATTACGCACGCCGAGATGGCGTTCGATGCCGAAGGCAAAATCCTTGGCCTTCGCGCCAAGACCATCGCCAATATCGGCGGCTATATGTCGACCTTTTCGTCGGCGATCCCGACCTACATGTACGCGACGCTGTTGTCGGGCCAGTACGCGATCCCGCAAATCTATTGCGAGGTCGATGCGGTCTACACCAACACCGTGCCGGTCGACGCCTATCGCGGCGCCGGACGGCCGGAGGCGAGCTTTGTCGTCGAGCGCTTGATCGAGGTCGGCGCGCGCGAACTCGGTCAGGAACCGGCGGAACTGCGGCGCAAGAACTTCGTCAAGGCTTTCCCGCACCAGACGCCGGTGATCATGGCCTACGATGCCGGCGACTATAACGCCTCGCTCAAGAAGGCGATGGAGCTTGCCGACTATAAAGGCTTCGCCAAGCGCAAGCGCGAGTCGGCGCGGCACGGCAAGCTGCGCGGCATCGGCATCTCCGCCTACATCGAAGCGTGTGGCATTGCGCCGTCGCAGGCGGTCGGCTCGCTCGGCGGCGGAGTCGGCTTATGGGAGTTTGCGGAAGTTCGCGTCAATCCAACGGGTTCGGTGGAAGTCCTCACCGGATCTCACTCCCACGGCCAGGGTCACGAAACCACCTTCGCCCAGCTCGTGTCGGAGCGGCTCGGCATTCCGATCGACAACGTTTCGATCGTCCACGGCGACACCGACAAGGTGCAGTTCGGCATGGGCACCTACGGCTCGCGCTCCGGGCCGGTCGGCATGTCGGCGATCGTCAAGGCGCTCGACAAGATCGAAGCCAAGGCCAAGAAAGTCGCGGCCTTCGTTCTTGAAGCTGCCGAAGGCGACATCGAATTCAAGGATGGAAAATTCACCGTCGCCGGCACCGACAAATCGGCGGCGTGGGGCGACATCGCGCTCAATGCCTACATCGCCCACAAATTCACCGGTCAGCAATTGGAGCCGGGACTGAAAGAGGGCGCGTTCTACGACCCGACCAACTTCACCTTCCCATCCGGCGTCCACATCTGCGAGGTCGAGGTCGATCCGGAGACCGGCACCACCGAGATTGTCGACTGGACAGCGGTCGATGATTTCGGCGTCATCATCAATCCGATGATCGTCGAGGGGCAGGTTCATGGCGGCATCGCCCAGGGCGTCGGCCAGGCTTTGTGCGAGGGTGCGGTCTATGACAAGGAGGGCCAACTCGTCACCGGTTCGTTCATGGACTACGCCATGCCGCGCGCCGATTACTTCCCCAAGATGAAGGTCGGCACGACGGTGACCAAGTGCCCGTCCAATCCGCTTGGCATCAAGGGTTGCGGCGAGGCCGGCGCGATCGCGGCGCCCGCCGCCGTCATCAACGCCATCACCGACGCCATCGGCACCGAGTCCGTCGCCATGCCGGCAACGCCAGCGACGGTTTGGGCCGCATTGCGGAAAGTACGCCATACCGCGCCGCGCGCGGCCTAAGCGCTAAACGGAGAATTTGAGATGTACAACTTCACCTTCCATCGTCCGGAGACGCTGCGGCAGGCGGTCAATCTGCTGACTAAAAACGAGGAAGCCAAGCTTCTGGCCGGCGGCCACACGCTGTTGCCGACCATGAAGCTTCGCCTCGCCGGGCCGCCGCATCTAATCGATCTCTCCCGAGTCGAGGGCTTGGCCGGCATCGCGCTTGCCGGTCGCTCGATCACCATCGGGGCGATGACGCGCCATGTCGACGTCCACACCTCGCCGGTGGTGCAGGAGCATGCGCCGGTATTGGCCAAGCTTGCCGGCATGATCGGCGATCCGGCGGTGCGCCATATGGGCACGATCGGCGGATCGGTCGCCAACAACGATCCGACCGCCGACTATCCGGCCGCCTGCCTTGCGCTCGGCGCCACCATCATCACCAACAAGCGCCGCATCAAGGCCGATGACTTCTTCACCGGCATGTTCTCGACCGCGCTGGAGCCGGCCGAGATCATCACCAAGGTGAGCTTTCCGTTGCCGAAGAAGGCGGCCTATCAGAAATTCCGTAACCAAGCCTCGCGCTATGCGCTGGTCGGCGTGTTCGTCGCCAAGCGCGGCAGCGAGAACCGGGTCGCAGTCACCGGCGCCGGTGCCAATGGCGTGTTCCGCGTCACCGCGTTCGAGGAAGCGTTGAAGAAGCGGTTTTCGCCGAAATCGTTGGAGGGGCTTTCGGTGCCGGCCACCGGCCTCAACAGCGATATCCACGGCAGCGCCGAATATCGGGCGCATCTGATCGGTGTGCTCGCGCGCCGCGCGGTGGCCGAGGCAATCGGGAAGTAGGCCGTCGAAATGCAAGTTTACCAATCGGCATGCCCGGCCTTGTGCCGGGCATCCATGTCTTTACATGCAGCAATGCCGGCCTGAAGACGTGGATTGCCGGGACAAGCCCGGCAATGACGGGTTAGATTAAGCTGATGAACAAGACCTCGCCCCGGCCGCTGCCGGTTTCCATTGACGCCACTGTGGCGCTGCTCGCGGAAGCCGAATATCTGGCCGACCGTTCGCTTGGCACGGTGCTTTATCTGGCGCTGAAAATGGGCCGGCCGCTGTTCCTCGAAGGCGAGGCCGGCGTCGGCAAGACCGAGATCGCCAAGGTGCTCTCGGCCACCCTTAGCCGCCGCCTGATCCGCCTGCAGTGCTATGAGGGGCTCGACGTCGCCGCCGCGGTCTATGAGTGGAATTATGCGGCGCAGATGATCGCGATCCGTGCCGCCGAAGCCGAAGGCGAGCACGATCGCGACCGTATCGAACGCGACGTGTTCTCCGAGCGCTTTCTGATCAAGCGGCCGCTGTTGCAGGCGCTCGAGGCGGACACCGCCGGCGCGCCGGTGTTGCTGATCGACGAGATCGATCGCACCGACGAAGCGTTCGAGGCGTTTCTGCTTGAAGTGTTGAGCGACTTCCAGGTGACGATCCCGGAATTGGGCACGGTGAAGGCGGAGCACCCGCCGGTCGTGATCATCACCTCGAACCGCACCCGCGAAGTGCACGACGCGCTCAAGCGCCGCTGCCTCTATCACTGGGTCGGCTATCCGAGCGCCGCGCGCGAGCTGTCCATCGTGCGCGCCAAGGTGCCGGGCGTCGGCAAGAAGCTCTCCGAGCAGGTGGTGGCGTTCGTGCAGGCGCTGCGCCAGCAGGAATTGTTCAAGTCGCCGGGCGTCGCCGAGACGCTCGACTGGGCGAGCGCGCTTACCGAGCTCGACGTGGTCGCGCTCGATCCGGCCACGGTCTCCGACACGCTCGGCGTGCTGCTGAAATACCAGGACGACATCGCGCGGCTCGAAGGCTCGAAGGTCAAGGAGCTGCTTGACGAGGTGAAGTCGGAGCTGCGCGCGGCGGAGTGATGATGAGCAAAGAATTCTGCTCAATCAAAGCCCGACGGCCGCCTTGCGGAAAACATCGTCTACTTCGCGCGCGCGTTACGCGCCGCGGGCATTCCGGTCGGTCCCGGCGCGGTGCTCGACGCGCTCGAAGCGGTGAAGGCCGCCGGCGTCGGCACGCGTGAGGATTTTTACTGGACGCTGCATGCGGTGTTCGTGAAGCGCCACGAGCATTCGGTCATCTTCGACCAGGCCTTCCGCATCTTTTTTCGCCGCCGCGGCTATGTCGATCAGCTGATGGCGATGATGCTGCCGCAGGCGCCGAACACGCCGCCGCGTCCGCCGCAAGCCGGTGCCACCCGCGTGCACGATGCGTTGTTCTCCGGCGTCGAGGACAAGCTCAAGAAAGAGCAGGAGATCGAGCTCGACACCCGCATGACCGTGTCTGACCGCGAAGTGCTGCAGAAAAAGGACTTCGCGCAGATGACCGCGGCCGAGATCGCCGCCGCCAAGGAAGCGATGAAGCGCCTGGTGCTGCCGCTCGCCGAGGTGCGCACGCGGCGGCTCAAGCCGCATCGGCACGGCCATCTCATCGACCTGCGCCGGACGCTGCGCGCGAGCCTCAAGGGCGGCGGCGATTTCATCGACCTGCGCTTCATCGGGCCCAAGACCAAGCCGCCGCCGATCGTGGCGCTGCTCGATATCTCCGGCTCGATGAGCCAGTACAGCCGCGTGTTCCTGCACTTTCTGCACGCGCTGACCGACGCGCGAAAACGCGTCAACACGTTTCTGTTCGGCACCCGGCTCTCGAACGTCACCCGCGCGCTGCGCGCGCGCGATCCGGACGACGCGCTGGCGGCGTGCTCGGCCAGCGTGCCCGATTGGTCGGGCGGCACACGCATCGCCTCGTCGCTGCACGCCTTCAACAAATTGTGGGCACGCCGCGTGCTCGGTCAGGGCGCCATCGTGCTCCTGATTACCGACGGGCTCGATCGCGACGCTGATGACACGCTCGCCTTCGACATTGACCGGCTGCATCGGTCGTGCCGGCGGCTGGTCTGGCTCAATCCGCTGCTTCGTTTCGACGGCTTCGAGGCGCGCGCCCGCGGCATCAAGACTATGCTGCCGCATGTCGACGAATTCCGTCCGATCCACAATCTCGACTCGATCGCCGAATTGGTCGCCTCGCTGCAGGCGCGCGACAGCCGGGCAGGGGACCCGAAAGCCTGGATGCAAAAGGTCGCCTAATGGCCTATATATTTGGGCGAATACAACGATTGGCCAATAACGAATAGGGAGTAGAATAGTTGCTCACTATTCGCTTCAAAGGAAACGGAGGCACCCATATGCTTTCAACCGACAGCGACATTCTCAAAGCCGCCGAGGACTGGCGCAAGGAGGGCCGGGCGGTGGCTTTGGCGACCGTGGTCGAGACCTGGGGCTCGGCGCCGCGTCCGGTGGGCGCCAATCTCGTCATCGACCAGGAGGGGAATTTCTTAGGCTCAGTGTCCGGCGGCTGCGTCGAAGGCGCCGTCGTCACCGAGGCGCTCGACGTGATCGATAGCGGCAAGCCGAAAATGCTGGAGTTCGGCGTCGCCGACGAGACCGCCTGGAAAGTCGGGCTGTCCTGCGGCGGCAAGATTCGCGTGCTGGTGGAGAAGGTGGAATAGTTTACCGTCATCCTGAGGTGGCCGCCATCAGCGCGTTTACGCGCGTCTTCGACGCGCTGTGGCGGCCCTCGAAGGATGAATCGGCCCGGGCCGTCGCCCTTCGAGGCTCGCTTCGCTCGCACCTCAGGGTGACGGCATAGGCACTGCAGAAAGTCTGCCATGAAACTTTCCCTTCTCACCGCGCTGAATGCCGAGCGCGCCGCGCGCCGCGCCGTGATCGTGGTGACCCACGTCGAGAGCGGCGAGCAGCGGCTGGTGAAGGCCGCCGACGTCGCCAAAGACCCGCTTCGCGCGGTGCTGGCCGAGCATTTGCGCAGCGGCAAAAGCGGCATGGAAGACACCGCCGAAGGTCGGGTTTTCCTCACCATCTATGTGCCGGCCGCGCAGCTTGTTGCGATCGGCGCCGTGCATATCAGCCAGGCCCTGGCGCCGATCGCCAAGCTCCTCGGCTATGACGTGACCATCGTCGATCCCCGCACCGCCTTCGCCACGTCGGAGCGCTTTCCCGACGTGAGAGTGGTCGCCGAATGGCCGGACAAAGCGCTGCCGCCGCTCAATGTCGACCACTACACCGCCTTTGTCGCACTCACCCATGATCCGAAAATCGACGATCCGGCGTTGCTCCACGCTCTGGCGCGCGACTGTTTTTATATTGGTGCGCTCGGCTCGCGGAAAACGCATGCCAAGCGCCTCGAGCGCCTCAAGCAGCAAGGCTTAAGCGACGCCGATCTGGCGCGCATCCACGCGCCGATCGGCCTCGATATCGGCGCGGTGTCGCCGGCGGAGATCGCGGTGGCGATCATGGCGCAGATCACCGAGCGGCTGCGTGAAGAGCCGGCGGAAGACCGCCCGCTGGTCAAGGCCGTGTCATGAAATTCGGAGCGGTCGCGCCCAAAGAGGCCATCGGCGGCACCGCGGTGCATACCATCCGCCAGGGCGCGATGGTGCTCAAGAAAGGCACGCTGATCGGTCCCGTCGAGGCCGCGGCGCTCGAGGCCGCCGGCATCGACGACATCGTCGTGGCGCGGCTCGAACCCGACGATGTCTCCGAAGACGTGGCCGCCGCCGGCATTGCCGACGCGATCGCCGGCGAAGCCGTGCATGTCGATCGCGCCTTCACCGGCCGCGCCAATCTGTTCGCGCAAAATGCCGGCGTGCTGGTGGTCGACAAGGAGGCGATCGACCGCCTCAACCGCATCGACGAAGCGATCACGGTGGCGACGTTGTCGGCCTATAAGCCCGTGGTCGCCGGCGAGATGATTGCGACGGTGAAGATCATCCCGTTCGCGGTGGCCGCGGTCGCCCGCGACAAGGCGCTGGCCGCGGCGCGGGCGCCGGTGGTTCGCGTCGCGCCATACCGCATCCGCAAGGTCGGCGTCGTCTCGACGTTGTTGCCCGGACTCGCATCCAAGGTGATCGACAAGACGCTGAAGATCACCAACGAACGGCTGGCGCCCGCCAATGCGACGATCGTCGCCGAGCGGCGTGTGCCGCACGAGCAAGCCGCACTGGCGCGCGCGCTTGGCGAAGTGCTCAAGCAGGGCGCCGAGCTCGTCGTCGTGTTCGGCGCTTCGGCGATCGCCGATCGGCGCGATGTCATTCCTGCGGCGCTGGAGACAATTGGCGGCAAGATCGAGCATTTCGGCATGCCGGTCGATCCCGGCAATCTGTTGTTGATCGGCAATGCCGCCGGCCATCCGGTGCTCGGCGCGCCCGGCTGTGCGCGCAGTCCCAAGGAGAACGGCTTTGATTGGGTGCTGATGCGGCTCCTCGCCGGCTTGCCGGTGCCGCGCGAGGACATCACCGGCATGGGCGTCGGCGGCTTGCTGATGGAGATCGTGACGCGGCCGCAGCCGCGCGACGAGCCGCTGCATCCGGCCCGCAATATCGCCGCTTTGGTGCTCGCCGCCGGCCGCTCGAGCCGCATGGGCGGACCGAACAAGCTCTTGGCCGAAATCGGCGGCCGGCCGCTGGTCCGCATCGTCACCGAGCAGGTGCTGGCGTCGCGCGCTCGGCCGGTGATCGTCGTCACCGGCCATCAGCGCGAACGCGTCGAGGCGGCGCTCGCCGGCCTGCCGGTCGAGTTCGTGCACAATCCGGCTTTCGCCGACGGGCTGGGCACCTCGCTCAAAGCCGGCATCGGCGCGCTGCCGGCGCAATCGGACGGCGTCATTGTGTGCTTGAGCGATATGCCGCAAGTCGACGCGGCGATGATCGACAAACTTACCGGCGCACTGGCGCCGGACAAGGGCACGCTGATCGCCGTGCCGACCATCGCCGGTCAGCGCGGCAATCCGGTGGTGTGGTCGCGCCGCTTCTTTCCTGAGCTCATGGCGGTCGAAGGCGACATTGGCGCGCGCCACCTCATCGGCCGCTACAGTGAGGCGGTGATCGAAGTGCCGCTGACCGGCACCGCGGCGCTGACCGACGTCGACACGCCGGAAGCGCTCGAGGCGGTGCGGGCCGAGCTCGAAGGGACGTGACGCGGTTACGCCGCAGGAAGCACGTCGGCTGAGCTGAACCGCCGTGCTGCGCTCCGCTTCCTATCCTGCAACGAGCTTTAATAAAATAAACGCTGTCTGCGGCGATTGAAAAACGCCAATCCTGGTAACACCCTGCACACGACGACGCCGCGATAATGTCGGCTTAAGCCCGCTTGTTGGGGGTTCCCCGCGCCTCTACTATTCTCGAGGATGTTGCCGCAATTTAGCCTGGGCAGAGGCGATCACGGAGGAGGCATCAAGTGAGCGAACATCCGCAAGCCGACGCGCGCGCTGCTGCCCTGCTTGACCTGATCGAAACCGTCATAGCGCGCGGCCAGCATTCGTTCCTTGCCTCCGTGCTGGAGTTAGAGGGCAAGACGCTACGACACCTCGCCGCGCCGCATCTGCCGGCCCGCTACAAGGAGGCGGTCGACGGCATCGAAATCGGACCGGCCTCGGGGTCCTGCGGCACCGCCGCCTTTTGCGGTCACCCGATCTACGTCTCCGATATTTCGACCGACCCGCTTTGGGCGCGCTGGCCCGACATCGTAAATTTGGCTCTGGAAGCGGGGTTGAGGGCGTGCTGGTCGATGCCGATCATGTCCGCCGGACGAGTGCTCGGCACTTTTGCCATCTACCATCGGGAGCCTCGGGCCCCGACGCTCGCGGAGCGGAGTTTGATCGCCGAAGCCGCTCGATCCGCTGCGGTGCTGTTCGGCTGTACCCAATCCGCCAAAATCCCGGACACCGACGAACCAACTCACACGGGTTGAAGTTTGATTATGCGTGCATGCGCTTAAGGCGGCGCGCGAGAACTTTCGTTCCGGTTTTCATTGCGCCGCCGGGGCCGCCGATTGTCTTCACCGCTTCGGCGGTGATCACCTCACCGCACGCCGAGCAGGTGACCTGCGGCTGGAACTGATGGCCGCAGCTGTTGTGGACGAACAACATCGGGCTGCCTTCCTTTGGCCGTGCCCAGCGATCGCCCCAGGCGGTAAGCGCTAGAATTGCCGGCACCAGCTCGCGCCCGGCCTCGGTCAGCCGATATTCGTAGCGGCGCGGCCGGCGCTGATAGGCGTGCCGCTCGACGATGCCGTTGTTCGCCAGCGCGCTGAGACGCCGGGTTAAAAGATTGCGCGAAATGCCGAGATCCTCGACCAAATCGTCGAACCGCACGACGTCGAGATAGAGGTCGCGGACAATCAACGGCGACCACCAGTCGCCGATCAAATCGAGGCCGCGCGCCAGCGAACAATGCATCCGGGCAAAGCTGGTTCTTTTCATCCGCTCACTCTACTCAGTTGCATCATTGAACTCAATTGGCTAGGGTTCAATCATTGAACTTTATAAGGCTTGGAGCTTCACGAGGTTCAAACTTCAGGAGGTCCGCATGTATCACGCCATCGTCCGCCGCCGCATCCGGCGGTTGTTTGACGCTGTCAACCGCGGCGATGCCGAGCCGGTGCTGCGGGCGTTTGCGCCGCGCTTCGAGCATGCCTTCCTTGGCGACCACGCGCTCGGCGGATCGCGACAGACGCTATCGGCGACCCGGCGCTGGTATGAACGGCTCTATCGGCTGCTGCCCGACATCCGCTTCGATCTGCGCAGCGTCGCGGTCAGCGGCGGGCCCTGGAATACCATCGTCGTGGTCGAGTGGGACGAAACCAATTCCGGCACCGACAATGTGCGCACCACCAATCACGGCTTCCATGTCGTAGAGCTGCGCTGGGGGCGGGCAACGCGGCTCACCATCTGCCCCGATACGATCGGCTTGAAAGCCACGCTCGACCGGCTCAACAATGCCGGCAACACGGAAGCTCTGGCGGCGCCGATCGTCGGCTGAATCGTTGCGCGGAATCCTCGCGCTGAAATCTTCGTGGCCCGCGCCGCAATTCACCAACTAGCAACCCTTCCTCGCTAGCGTTCGCATATTCCCTTGGGGAAGGGGCTTTCATGATCGGATTTATGCGGACATTCGCGCAGGCCATCGCTGCGGCGTGCTTCCTGATTGCCGCGATCGGCGCCGCGCATGCCGCCGGCGCGTTTGCGGTCGGCGCCTGCGGCGCCTATGGCTATGGCTACGATTATCGCAAAGTCGCCGACGCCCGCGTCGCGGCAATGAAGAAATGCTCAGGTCACGGCTGCAAGGTCGTCGGCGAGATCCGGCGCGGCTGCGCCGCCATGGCGGTCGACGCCAAACAGCCATGCGGCTCTTTTGGCTGGGCGATCTCCTCGCATCTCGGCAAGGCGGAGAATGCTTCGCTGCGCCGCTGCTACGAATTCGGCGGCAAGGATTGCGTGGTGCGCGCCTTCGCCTGCGACGAAAAGGGCTAAGCGACGGCGTGCGCCACCGCGGGCGCACGACGCGCCAGCAAATAGAACGCGATGACGTGGGTGATCATCAAGAGCGGCACGTAGATGATCGGGATGGCGTACGCGGCGCCCAGTTCCCCCGCCTGCGCAGCAAGGCCGACCTGATTGCCGTGGTAATAATCGACGATGAGGTCGACCGCCCCCACGACATTGAAGGCGACGACAAGCAGCCAAAACAGCGGACGTATCCGGACGGTCAGAAGCGCCAGCATGGCCAGCACGCCGGTTGCGAAGTCGCCGTAGGCGGCGAACGTGGCGAAGTCGACCGGCAGGTTGGGGCTGACGACGCCGGGAACGATGAAGACAAGCCCGAAAAAGCGGAAGCTGTGCAGGGTGGCGATGGCGCGGTGCGCTTCGACCTGGTCCGTTGTCTTGAGCCAAGGCCAAACGTACGCGCCGACGCAAAGCAACCACGGGACGTAACCCAGAACGAGATGAATCAGGAAGATGGTTGCCGGGGACATTTTTATCTCCTGTCCGGTGAGCGTTTTGCGGCTCCCGAACGTGCATGTTGCTTTAGACGTCAGATACGGCCGCTTTTCGCGTTCGACTATTGGCGATAATCTCGATGAGGCATGAAGCAGAACTTCACAGTCCGGCGCGGCGCGCTCGACGGCGTGGAGGCTTTCCTCAGCGTCGCCCAGCACCGGAGCTTTCGCCGGGCGGCCGCGGAACTCGGCGTCACGCCGTCGGCGATCAGCCAAGCCGTGCGCACGCTTGAGGCGCGTGTCGGCGCGGCGCTCTTCACCCGTACGACGCGCAGCGTCGGCCTGACGGAAGCGGGTGAAAGATTTCTGTCGCGCGCCGAGCCTGCCTTCGAGGAACTGGTCGCCGCGAGCGAGGTCGCGCGTGAATTGGGACAGCGGCCGTCCGGACTTCTCCGCCTCTCAGCGCCGCGCGCGGTGGTGCCGATCCTGCTGCAGCCTTTGGTCGCCTCGTTCTGTCAAGCCTATCCCGAAGTCGAAGTCGAGATCGCCGCGAGCGCGGAATCGGTCGACCTCGCGGCCGAAGGCTTCGACGCCGGCATCCGGCTCGGTCAGTTCATCGCCGCCGACATGGTCGCGGTGCGACTGACGCCGCCGTTTCGCTTCGTCATCGTCGCCAGCCCCGCCTACATGGCTCGCAGCGACCGGCTCGAGCGGCCGGAAGATTTGCGCCGCCACGCCTGCCTGCGTCTCCGGCGATCCGGCGGCGGACTGGCGCTGTGGCCGCTCAACGACGAGGGCCGCGCCGTCGAGGTGGCCGTATCCGGGCCACTCATCGCCAACGACTTTCCAACTCTCTTGGGTGCAGCGCTCGAAGGTATGGGCCTTGCCCAAGTGCCCGAACCGATCGCCGCCGAATACGTAGCGGCTGGCCGATTGGTGCGCGTGCTCGAGCCGTTCGCGCCTATGACGCCCGGCGTCTTCCTTTATCATCCCGGACACCGCCAAGTGATGCCGAAGCTGCGGGCCTTCATCGATCACGTGAAGAGCCGTTCGAAGCACCGGACCTGAACGTCCGGCCGTTCTGTCGACATGTATGCGGCCGGCGGGCCAGGCTCGGCGGTTCGTGACCGACGGCTCTTCGCCGCCCCTCAGTTTGTTTTAAGTCAATGATTTTGTGTTCGTTTTGCGAAAGTATCGAACCCAGACAATCTGCCCTTGATTATGACTGACCAGTCAGTCATATGTGAACTATGGTCAAGATCCCAAAGCAAACGCGCGTCAAGACCGCAGTAGCGGAAGGGAGCGGCGCTCTGGTGGCGCCGCGCCAAAGCGGGCGGGCGCGGAACGCGGCCGCGCGGCGCGATGCGATCCTTGAGGCCGCGCTCGACGAATTTTACGCCCGCGGCTTTGCCGCCGCGCGGCTCGACGACGTGGCGGCGCGCGCCGGCGTCGCCAAGGGCACGATCTATCTCTACTTCGCCGACAAGGAGGCGCTATTTCAGGAGCTGGTGCGCTTTCAGCTCTATCCCGTGATCGGCGCATTCGAGGCGGCGCTGAAGAGCGATCTGCCGGTGCGCGTACTGATCGATCAGGCGCTCGAAATCTTCGCCCGCGAAATCTTCGGCACCCGGCGCAAGCAGGTCATCCGGCTGATCATCAGCGAGGGTCCGCGTTTCCCGGCGATAGCGGAATTCTACTATCGCGAAGTGCTTGGCCGCTTGCTCGGGGTCGTGCGGGCCCGGCTGGTGCGCGCGCTGGAGCGCGGCGAGATCGCCGACGACACCCTGATCCGCTTTCCGCAATTGCTCGGCGCCGCGACCATCATGGCGGTGGTTTGGGAGGGCCTGTTCGATCGCTTCGAGCCGCTCGATGCGCCGGCGATGTTGCGCGCCTATTTCGATCGGCTGTTTCCCCGCGACGGGAGGCCGGCATGACCATTCGCCCGCAGGCGGGGATGGTGCTGATATGCACGCTGGCGCTCGCCGCCTGCAGCAAGCCACATGACAACGCTTATCAAGGCTGGGTCGAGGCCAATCTCATTTTCGTCGCCCCCGACGAAGTCGGGCGCGTGCAGACGCTGACGGTGCGCGAGGGCGATGCGGTCAAAGCCGGTGATCTTTTGTACACCGTCGACAACGACCTTCAGCTCGCCGACCTGGCCCAGGTCAAAGCGTCGGTGAAGAACGCGCAGCAGACCTTCGATCGGGCCTCGATGTTGATGAAGACCGGCGCCGGCACGATAAAGGATTTCGATGCCGCCGAGATGGTGCTGCGCGACGCGCAGGCGCGGCTCAATTCGGTGCAGACGCGGCTGACGCGACGGACCGTGTTCAGCGCCGTCGACGGCACCGTCCAGCAAATCTATTTCCGGCCCGGCGAAATGGTGCCGGCCGGCCGGCCGGTGCTGTCGTTGCTGCCGCCGGGCAACATCAAGATACGTTTCTATCTGCCGGAGACGGTGCTGCCCGCCATCGCCTATGGCGACGAGATCAGAGTCAGCTGCGACGGCTGCGCCAGCGGGCTGACGGCACGGGTGAGCTTCATTGCCAAGCAATCGGAATTCACGCCGCCCGTCATCTACAGTCTCGAGGAACGCGCCAAGCTCGTCTTTCTCATCGAGGCGCTCCCCGACAAGCCGGCCGAGTTTCGCGTCGGCCAGCCGGTCGACGTGACGCTGATGCCGCAGCGGGCGGCCGTGGCGGCGCCGAAGATGGCGGAAAAGCCGGAGGCGCCGCGATGAATACCGTGCCGGCCGACGCCGCCGATCTGGCCGCCGCCGCGACGCCGGAAATCGTCATCGACGTGCACGGCCTGACCAAATCATTCGGCGGCCGGCAAGTGGTGCGTGACCTCTCCATGCAGGTCAAACGCGGCACCATCTTCGGCTTCCTCGGCCCCAACGGCTCCGGCAAGACCACCACCATCCGTATGCTGTGCGGACTATTGACGCCGGACCAGGGCAGCGGCACGTGTCTCGGTTACGACATCCGCACCGACGCGGCCAAGATCAAAACCCGCGTCGGCTACATGACGCAACGCTTCAGCCTCTACGATGACCTGTCGGTGCGCGAGAATCTCGAATTCGTCGCCCGCATCTACGGCTTGCCGCGGCCGGCAGCCGCAGCCAAGGCGATGATCGCGCGGCTTGGTCTGCAAGGTCGCGAGGAGCAGGTCGCGGGCAAGCTCTCTGGCGGCTGGAAACAGCGGTTGGCGCTCGGCGCCTGCACGCTGCCGAACCCGAGCCTCTTGCTGCTGGACGAGCCGACCGCGGGCGTCGATCCGAAAGCGCGCCGCGATTTCTGGAGCGAGATTCATCAACTGGCCGCCGGCGGCCTCACCGTCCTCGTCTCCACCCATTACATGGACGAAGCCGAACGCTGCCACGAGATCGCTTACATCGCCTTTGGCGAAGTGCTCACCCGCGGCACGGTGGAGGAGGTGATCGCGAATTCGCATCTCGCCACCTTCACCGTCAGCGCCACCAACGGCGAAAACCTGTCGCCACTCGCCGGCGAACTGACCGGCCGTGCCGGGATCGCAATGGTGGCGCCGTTCGGCAACAGCCTGCACGTGTCGGGCCGCGACGCGTCGGCGCTGCAAGCAGCGATCGCGCCTTATCGCGACCGGCAAGGACCGTTTCAAGGCCTCGTCTGGCAGCGCGCCGCGCCGTCGCTCGAGGACATGTTCATCAATCTGATGGGCCAGGCCAAGGACAATTTCCAATGAGCGTGCCGGCAGCCATTCGCATCGGCGGCTTCTGGCGCCGAGTTCGGCGCCATGCTGCTCAAGGAGTTTCTGCAGCTGCGCCGCGACCGTGTCACGCTGGCGACCATGATCTCGATTCCGCTGTTGCAGCTCGTGATGTTCGGCTACGCCATCAACACCACGCCGCGCGACCTGCCCACCGCGGTGCTGCTGCAAGAATCGAGCGACGTCGGCCGCTCCATCCTCGCCGCGCTGCAGAACACAAAATACTTCAAGGTGACGCGGCAATTGCGCGACGAGGCCGAGCTCGACCAAGTCCTGGAATCCGGCAGCGTGCTGTTCGCCGTGGAAATTCCCGCCAATTTCGAGCGGGCGCTGCGGCGCGGCGACGATCCGGCGCTGCTGGTCGCCGCCGACGCCACCGATCCGGTGGCGACCGGACCGGCGATTGCCGCGCTGTCGGAGATCGTCAATACCGCTTTGGCCAAAGATCGCGGCCTGCCTGACGCCGGCCAGCCGCTGTTCGAGATCCGTGCGCACGAGCGCTACAATCCCGCGGCCTCGACGCCGTTGAATATCGTGCCCGGGCTTCTCGGCACCATCCTCACCTTGACGATGCTGATTTTCACCTCGCTGTCGGTGACGCGCGAGACCGAGCGCGGCACCATGGAAAGCCTGCTGGCGATGCCGATCACGCCGCTCGAAATCATGCTCGGCAAAATCGTGCCCTATGTGCTGGTCGGCTTCGTCCAGGCGGCGCTGATCCTGGCCGCCGGCGTATTGATGTTCGGCGTGCCGATCGTCGGCAGCCTCACGCTTTTGGCCGCGCTCACCACGCTATTCATCGCCACCAATTTGGCGTTCGGCTATACCTTCTCCACGCTGGCGCAAAACCAGCTGCAGGCGATTCAGATGTCGATGATGTTCTTCTTGCCCAACATGATGCTGTCCGGCTTCATTTTTCCATACTTGGGCATGCCGCGCTGGGCGCAGGTGATCGGCGAATATCTGCCGCTGACGCACTTCATGCGCATCGTGCGCGCGATCATGCTCAAGGGGTCGACGCTGTCGCAACTGCAATACGACACGTTGGCGCTCGCCGGATTGATGGCGCTGGCGATGGTCATCGACATCAACGGCGTCCCGTGCGTGGCGATCGAGAAGTACGTCTCCGAGACGGTTTGGATCGGCATGTGCCTGAAGGAATCCGTCCCGGGATCGGTGCTGATTTGGAAGGGCACGGCGCGCCCCTCCTATCGTCTTCCGGAGCTTATTCCGGCAGTCGCGTGAGCGTGGCTTTTGTCAAGTAGTGCAAATGTACAGAGGAGAGCGTGATGCACAGTATGTCGCCGTCGCCATGGCGCGAGACCATGGCTAAGAACCGCGTGATCCACAAAAATGGCGTGTCCCCGACGATCAATATGGAGCTCAAAATGCTGCGATTGGCGGCAGACGCCGCCGATCTTCGCCGGTTGCTGACGCCTCAGGATTTGACGAGGGCGCCGCGCCTGGCCGCCGCCCTCAAAGCATGTGACGCGCTGTTCGAGGAGCTCGGATGGGGCAACCCCTCGGAGCCGCCAGGGACGTATGACGAGTTCGAGCACTGACCACGGCGTGGCGGCGAGCGCCGGAGACGGCGCCGATTGCTCGACCGACCGGCAGCACCGGCAGCGCGCGATCGGCTTCCTCAACGGCGCTCACGCGCTCGATCACTTTGTCATCCTGATCTATCCGACCGTCGTCATCGAGCTTGCGACCGTCTACGGCCGCTCCTATTCCGAGCTGATAGCGCTCGGCACCGCTTCTTTCACTGCATTCGGCCTGTTTTCGTTGCCAGCCGGCTGGCTCGCCGACCGCTGGAGCCGCCGCAATATGATGGTCGCTTTCTATCTCGGCAGCGGGCTGTCGCTCGTGGCGGCGGCTTTCTCGCCGTCGCTGACGGTGCTCGCGGCGGCGCTGTTCGCGCTTGGCGTATTCGGCGCGATCTATCACCCGGTCGGTACCGCGCTGCTTCTGGAAAACGCGACGCAGCGCGGCCGCACGCTGGCCTTCAATGCGGTGTGCGGCAATCTCGGCGTCGCGCTCGCCGCCGGCATCACCGCGGCGCTGACCGCGACGTTATCCTGGCGCGGCGCTTTTCTCCTGCCCGGCATTGTCTGTATCGCAGGCGGCCTGGCCTATATCCGGTTTGTTGGCGGCGACGCCCGCCGGGCGGTTGCGCGCGCCGCGTCTCCCGAGGTTGCCATGTCGCGCCCGCTGGCGGTGACGATTTTTGCGCTGTTTGTGGTGGTCGCCCTGACCGGTGGTCTCGTGGTCAATACCATCGTCATGGCATTGCCGAAGATCGTCGACGAGCGCTCCGGCCTTTCGCTCGCCATGGTCGGCGGGCTCACCACCGCGGTCATCCTGTTCGGCGCGCTGGCGCAGCTCGCCGTCGGCCGCATGGCCGAGCAGATGCGGCCGCACGTTTTGTTCGCGTTGGTCGCGGCGATCCAGCTCGCCGGCATTGTTTGGGTCACCTATGCCACCGGCACGGCGCTCTTTGTCGCGCTCGCCTTTACGGTCGGCGCGACCTTGAGCCAAATCACGGTGAACGATCTGGTCATCGCGCGCTACACCGCCGACGCCTGGTTTGGGCGGGTCTATGCGGTGCGTTACGCGCTCACCTTCATGGTGTCGGGAATATCGGCGTCGATGATCGCGGTGATGCACGGGCGCGGCGGTTTCGACCTCGTCCTCGAGGCGTTGGTGGCGATCGCAGTTGCCTTTCTGGCCGCGGCACTGGCGATCGCGCTGGTTGCCCATGGCGTGGACCGGGACGGCGCGCCGCAATTGGCGCCGGCATGAGTGTCGATTGGCGTGACGAAAGACCGATCTCGAGCAAATTGGGGATTTGCCGAGGCGGCGAAAAAAGCTGAAAAGGAGACGTCGTGAATGCACAGCGCAATTTTTGCCGTCGACATGCCGCCCGACTCCGACCGGCAAAAATGGATTCGTTATTTGGCCGTGGTCGGTCCCAAGATCGAACGCGCCGCCGTTGAAAGAATCGCCGAGAATGTCTGGCAGGTGGATTTTCAAAAATCACCGGCGGCGTTGGCGCATCTGATCGCCGCGGCCGACCAGCAGAATTTGTCATATCGGATCTTGGCGTTGGCCGCCGAACCGCAATGGATTGAGATCGCCCCGCTGGCCGAGGCCGGTGACCTCGCGACTAACGAAATAGCGAAATAGCGGCGGGTGCGGTTGCTGCTCCCGATCCGCTATTCACGGCCTTTTTTCGCCCGTTTCAGCTCTTCGGGATCCGAACCAGCAATCCGCATTTACGGCTCGTTAAGGATAACAAAGTAGGTTAACGCACACTACGCCACGTATAGCACGTGGGCTGGCCATCGATTGAGAAGGTATTGGTGCCATGTCTGACATCACCCTGACCGCAGGTATCCGGCAGAACCTGCTTTCGCTGCAGAACACCGCCGCCGACCTGACGACCACGCAAGAACACCTTGCCACCGGCAAGAAGGTCAACACCGCCTTCGACAATCCGACCAGCTATTTCACATCGCAGTCGCTGGACAATCGCGCCAACGATCTGTCCGCTTTGCTCGATCAGATCGGGCAGGGCCAGCAAACGCTCAACGCCGCTAACGACGGCCTCACCGGCTTGACCAGCCTCCTCGAGCAGGCGCTGTCGACAGCGCAACAGGCGCAAGCGGCGCAGAACGACACCGCTGGAGCCTCGACCGGCACCGTCAACCTCAGCAGCAATTCGGCTGCGGCTGGCACGCTCCTGATCGCCACGGGCGGCACGACCTATACGGTTTCGATCGCAGCAAGCGCTGCGCTCAGCACGATCGAGTCGGATATCAACACCACCGCCGGCCTCGGCAGCACCGGCGCGGTGACGGCCAGCGACGACGGCAGCGGCCATTTGATCCTCACCTCCAATAACCCGAGCAGCAACTTCACCGTCTCCGGTACGGACCAGACGGCGTTCGGCCTCGCCAGCACCGCGGTCAACGGCACCAGCACCACGCGCGCGACGCTGGAAGGTAACTATAATGCGTTGCTGACGCAGATCACTCAGCTGGCCCAGGACTCGTCGTATAACGGTGTCAATCTGCTCAACGGCAACAATCTGCAAGTGCTGTTCAACGAGCAAGGGACCAGCTCGCTGAACATTAGCGGCGTCACCTTCAACGCCTCGGGCCTTGGCCTGAATGTCGTTGCCACCGGCGGCTTCCAGAACAGCACCACGATTTCGACGACCGAGACGGCGATTAATACCGCGATCAGCACGGTTCGCGCCCAGACCGAAACCTTCGGCACCAACTCTTCGACGATCCAGACCCGTCAGTCGTTCGAACAGAACTTGATCAACACGCTGCAGACCGGCGCCAGCAACCTGGTGCTGGCCGACCAGAACCAGGAAAGCGCCAACCTGCTCACCGAACAGACCCAGCAGCAGCTGGAAATTTCGGCACTGTCGATCGCCAACCAGGCGAATCAGTCGGTGCTCAAGCTGTTCCCGTAGGCCGGTTCGACGCAGGCTTAGCGACCATCTTCTGAAAAGCAGGCCACTGAGGACGGCGGGGCGAAAGCCCCGCCGTTTTTTCGCTGCTGTCGTGCGCACCGCGCTGGCAAAGCTGCCTTAAGCGTCTATAAGACCTGCGGCGACGCCAGGGCAGGGAACGCGGGCAATGTCGAAAGAGAAGATGCGCGAGGAGACCGAGCGTCTGGTCAAGGAGGCCTTGGAGCGCAACGCCGTCACCATCAAGCAGGGCAAGACGCGCATCGAGACCAAATGTGGCAAGTGCGGAGCGCCGAATCGGGTGTCGGCGGCTCCGGGTGAGGTTCGGGTGGCGTATACTTGCAAGGAATGTGGCGCCAAACAGAAAACCCTGTAAGGCACATTGACCGGCACCGCGAAGTCGCTCGCCATAGTGATTAACGGCACAGCCCGGTCGCCGGGGCTTTGTTCCGACTCGCGTCCCGCCATCCAGCATGCGAGTATTCGTGCGTTGGGCGGCCTCCATGTGGGAAGATTTGCAAAGGCAGTTCTCACAGTTTTCGTCGGGCTTTGCTAAATCGCCGCGGCTTTTGACGCTCGCGGGCGGGGCCGCGCTGGCCGTTTCAATCGGCTTGACCTATTTCGTGGCGGCCCGATTGAGCCTCGCGCTCCTTACCAAGCCTGACGGCGTCGCCGTGTTCTGGCCGGCGGCAGGCGTATCGGCCGGCACATTGATCGCGCTGGGGCCCCGCGCCCGTTGGCCGATCGTCGCCGGCGCGATGGCCGCCACCATGGTCGCCAATCTTCTCGGCGACCGGTCGATCTGGAGCGCGCTGATTTTCGCCGTCTGCAACGCCGGCGAAGCCGTGATCATCGCCGGCCTGATCGAACGCTATTTCGGTCCGGTGTTCAACCTCGACCGGCTCAGCCATGTCCTCGGATTTCTCGGCGCAGTGGTCGCCGGTACTGCAATCTCGGGAGTTGGCGGCACGCTGGGCTATGTGCTGTTCCACACTTCGACCACACCGCCGCTGACCATCTGGTACCACTGGTTCACGTCGGACGCGCTCGGCGTTATTACCGTTGCGCCATTGCTGATTGGGCTGATGTCCTCGGCGCGCGATCCTTCGCCGCGCGGCGAAATCATCGAAGGCACGGCCGCGCTGGCGATGCTGATCGTGCTTTGCGGCGTGATCATTTTTGTGCCCAAAGAGCCCTGGGCGACGGTGGTGCCGATCGCCGCGCTGTTCCCGCTGCTATTGTGGCTCGCCGCCCGCTGCCGGCCGGTGTTCGCCGCGGCGGCCGCCTTTATTGTCGCGCTCACGGTCGTTTGGACGACGACATTCAGCATCGGCATTTTCGGCGACGCCAGGTTTCCGATGGCGGAACGGATCCTGTCGGCTCAGGCCGGCATCCTCGCGGTATCGCTGTGCTCATTTGTTCTGGCGGCGCTGTTTGCGGAGCGGCGCCAGCACGAGGCGGTGTTGATGGCGAGCGAAGCGCGGCTGCAAGAAGCGCTCACTGCCGGCGGCGTCGCGGCGTTCGACTGGGAGGTGCACAGCGACCAATCGCAGCGCAGCGAAAACGCCGCACAGATCCTCGGCTTCGGCGCCAACGAAGATTTCGGCGGGGCGCAATTCCTGGCCCGCGTTCACCCGGATGAGCGCTCGCGCCTGCTTGATCTGTTGCGCAACGTTCGGCCCGATAATCCGGTGTTCGACGCCACCTTCCGCTTCATCCGGCCAGACGGCCGCGAAGTGTGGCTCGAGCAGACCGCCAAAGGCGAGTTCGACTCTACCGGGCGCCTCACCCATCTGCGCGGTCTTACCCTCGACATCACCGACCGAAAGGTTGCCGCGGCGCGCCAGGACCTGCTGATCGCCGAGCTCGACCACCGCGTCAAAAACGTGCTGGCGCGTGTCGCCGTTGTCGCCATGCAGACGCGCGAAGGCTCGCTCACGATGGACGAGTACATCAAAGCGGTCGAGGGGCGCATCCAGTCCATGGCGGCCGCCCATTCGCTGTTGAGCCAAACCCGCTGGACGGGTGTCGGCCTCAACGATCTGGTCCGCGACCAGCTGGCGCCTTACGCCATGGCGGCGAACGCCAAGATCAGCGGCCCCAACATCATGCTGAGCGCCGCCGCGACGCAGGCGGTGGCGATGGTGTTGCACGAACTGGTCACCAACGCCGCGAAATACGGAGCGCTGTCGACGTCCAACGGATCGGTGTCGGTGAACTGGGACAAATCAGCCGACGAGCGCGAAGCGGCCAAGGTGACGATCGTCTGGCGCGAGCACGGCGGCCCGCCGGTTGCGGCGCCGGCGCGAACCAGCTTTGGCTCAAGCCTGATCCGCGATCTCATTCCACATGAACTCGGCGGCACGGTCGATCTGGCGTTCGAGCCTGACGGGGTGTCGTGCCGGATTGAGGTTCCCCTCGAGCGCGCCTGACCCACTAAAACCTACGCGATTGGCGCTTCAGCCGGCCGCCTTCGGTTCGGAGGTCGCCTGCAACGCCGCCAACAGTTGCGCTTCGACGATCGGTTTTTGCAGGATCGCGGCGGCCTTTTCCGCAGGCACCGGCACGGCCGCATAGCCGGTGACCAAGATGACGGGCGTGCCGAGTTCGTTCAACTTGTCGATCAGGCCGTGGGCCAGTTCACCGCCGCGCAGATTGAAATCGACGATGGCGATGTCGGGCACTTGTGCTGCCATCAACTGCTCGGCCTCGGCCGAGCTTGCGACCGGGCCAGCAACCTCCGCGCCGTAGGATCGAAGCAGGCTTTTCAGCGCTACACCGATGTGCCAAGAATCCTCGACCACAAGAATGCGAATGCCTGAAAAATTCACAGCCTCTGCATCCAGCGGATCGTAGTCGTTTGATGACGCCATCAGAAACTTGCCGATCGGCCTCCCGGCGAGGTCTCTCCTCGAGGGGCCAATCTGGCATTGCCGTTTTATGGAGGCAATCCCCGGGATAGCGGGCGACGGCGCGACTTTTGGTATCAAGCGCACGGCGATGTCCGGGGCGATCGACAAGGCAGTGAGCAATTCGAGTGGTAACGATGCGCGACATCAAAGCGTCGATACGTGACGAAGGCCGTTCGGTCGATTGCGGCGGCGGCCGTGCGGGTGAAACGGGCGGCGCGATGACACCAAACAACGGCGCCGAACAGCGCCGCGCGTCGCGCGAAGCGATGGCGTCGATGCTGCGCGACGCGACGATCCGCGCGGTCATGTCGACGATTGCGCACGACGTCAATCAGCCGCTGGCGGCCGTCGTCACCAATGCCGATGCCGGCTTGCGCTGGCTCACCCGGCCGGAACCGGATGTCGACGAGGTGCGGGCGCTGTTGGCGCGGATCGTCAGAGACGGCCACCGCGCCGGCGACCTGATCGCCGGTATTCGCGCGAAATTCAGCGAGGAGCATATCGAGCCGCGTGCGGTCAGTCCGTGCGAGGTCGTCGCCGACGTGGTCGCGCTCCTTGGCGACGAGCTGGAAAGTCGCCGGGTCGCGGTGAGAAACGAGATGCCCGCGGGACTTCCGCCGGTGCTGGCCGAGCGGGCCCGACTTGCGCTGGCGTTCTTCAACGTGATGGTGAATGCCATCGAGGCGATGGAATTGGTCACCGATCGCGATCGCGTACTGACGATATCGTCGAAGCGCGGCGACGCGGACGAGCTACTCATCGCCATCGAAGATTCCGGCTCTGGAATCGATCCGGACTCGATGGATGGTTTGTTCGAGGCCTTCGTCACGACCAAGGCGCATCGCGCCGGCATGGGATTGCCGATCAGCCGCAAGATCATCGAGGGTTGTGGCGGCCGGATTTGGGCTTCGGCGCGTGATCCTTATGGATCGGCTTTTTTTGTCACGCTGCCGGTGGCGGCCGCGTCGGACAATTGATCCATCGGATGAATTGAGGCAGCCGATTTCTGGTATTCCGCGCGCGCGGTACGCCGCACGCCGTGGTGCTTTCAGGCAAGAAGCGTCTAGTTGGCCCGGCCGCCCCTGCGTGAGCCGCGGCCCCGCGGCCGCTTCAAAGCGGCGTCGATATGTTCGACCAGATGATCTTCTTTGAAGGGCTTGCGCAGGTAGGCAATGGCACCGCTCTCGAGAACGCGGCGCTCCAGTCGCGTGTCCGGGAATGCCGACACGAATATGGTCGGCATGTCATGGCCGTCGGAAATCAGGCGGTCCTGCAATTCAACGCCGTTGAGGCCCGGCATTTGCACATCGGTGATTAGGCAGGCGGTGTCCTCGATCCGAGTTCAATTCAAGAAATTCCTCGGCGGAACCGAACGCCTCAGCCTTGTAACCGAGTGACCGAAGCAGCGACTTGGTGGCTTCTCTTACGGACTCGTCGTCGTCCACGATTGAGATCAACGGAACGTGCTCCAATGTCGTACCCCCGGTCGAAACCAACCCATTGTCCAACGTATGATGATCCGTTGGGTGTGACCAAGTGCACGATCCGACTTTTCCTGCATCGGATAGTGCAGGGGACGCTATACGAAGGTCTAGAGTTGGAACATTGCGGATGGGAACACTCGAAGAACAAGTGCCGTGCCATGGCGTGCACGCAAAACCCAACCGGCATCACCGCTGGTTGCATACCGGCGTGATGCCGGGCTGCCCTGCGCAATCGGTGGTATGGCAAGGGAACCGGACGGGCTATAAGTCCGCCGCCTGCATTCCGGGACTCATCAATGACCGCTGAAATTTCGACCTCCGAGCCGTTTTCTATTGTCCCGCCGGCGAGCGTCGTGTCGCAGCGGCGGCTTTCCATCGGTTTTTTGAACTGGGCGCATGCGCTCGATCACTTCGTGATGTTGATCTATCCGACCGTCGTCATCCAGCTGCAGCTCACTTACGGGCGCAGCTATTCGGAGCTGATCGCGCTCTCGACCGCTTCGTTCATCGCTTTCGGTCTGTTCTCGCTGCCGGCCGGCTGGCTCGCCGACCGCTGGAGCCGCCGCAACATGATGGTGGCGTTCTATATCGGCTGCGGCGTGTCGCTGATCGCCGCAGCCGCGGCGCCATCGCTGATCGTGCTCGCCGGCGCGCTATTCGTGCTCGGCATCTTTGCGGCGATCTATCACCCGGTCGGCACCGCGATGGTGATCGAGAACGCGACCCATCGCGGCCGTACCATGGCGTTCAACGGCGTCTGCGGCAATCTCGGCATCTCGTTAGCCGCCGGCGTCACGGCAGCGCTGACCGCGGGGTTGTCCTGGCGCGGCGCTTTTCTCGTACCCGGCCTGATCTGCGTCGTAACCGGCGCGGCCTATCTCTGGCTCATTCCCGACGAGGCCAAGCATGGCGCCGGACGCAGCTCGCATGCCGATGTACCGCTGTCGGCGGCGACGGCGGCGATCATCTTCGGCCTGTTCATCGTGGTGGCGCTGTCGGCGGGATTGGTGTTCAACACATTGTCGGTCGCGCTGCCGAAGATCGTCGACGAGCGAGTCAGCAACATTTCGCTGATCGAGATCGGCGGCCTGACCACGGCGGTCTTCATCTGCGGCGCGATCGCGCAGCTGGCGGTGGGCCGGCTGGTGGAGCGCTTCCAGCTCCATGTTCTGTTCGCGGTGCTCGCCGTCATGCAATTTACCGGCGTGGTATGGACCGCTTATGCCTCAGGCGTCATGGTGCTGTTCGCGCTCGCCTTCACCATGGCGGCGATCTACGGCCAGATCACCGTCAACGATCTGATCATCGCGCGCTACACCGCCGACGCCTGGCGCGGCCGCGTCTTTGCGGTGCGTTACTTTCTCACCTTCATGAGCTCGGGAGTCGCGGTGTCGATGATCGCGCTGTTGTATAACCGCGGCGGCTTCCCGCTGGTGCTCGGCACCACCGCGGTTCTGGCGCTGGCCTTCCTGATCGCCGTGCTGGCGATCTCCACTATCGCCGCCAATGTCGAGCGCGCGCGGGTGCCGCACGCGATGCCGGCGGAATAACCCTCCGTCCATTGCGAGGAGCCAACGGGTCCGGCCCGAAGTGGCCGGCCCGATGACAAGCTCCGCGACGAAGCGATCCAGTCCCTTACGGCCGACTGGATTGCTTCGCTTCGCTCGCAATGACGTTGGAGTCGACTTAAGCCGACGTCGGATTGCGCGCCGCCATCGCCATCGCGATCAGCGCCGCGCCGCCGAACACCATGTTGATGCCGACCAGGAGGCCGAGCGCCCAAGAGGCCGTTCCGGGCAGGCCGGTCAGGATGATCGCCGCCAGGATGATGTCGATGATGCCGGACACCAGCATCCAGCCCCAGCGCCCGCTCAGCTGATCGCGGTGATCGACCGCGTACAGGATGGTGGCGCCGCCTTCGACAATGAAGAAGGCGATCAGCACCAGCGTCAGCGACAAGGTGCCGTTGACCGGCCACAGCAGCAGGACGACGCCCGCGGCGATGGCGACGATCGCCGAGACCAGCGACCACCAGAACCCCGGCGCCCCACGCATCCACGCGGTCGTGAACAGCCCGACCACGCCGGCGATGAAGAATAGCCAGCCGATCAGGATGGTGAAGGCCAGCGTGGCGATCTGCGGCACCACGATGGCGATGACGCCGAGGATGACCAGGATGATGCCTTCGGCCAGAAACAGGCCCCAATGCTCGTGCATGGCGCCGGCGACCGCACGGCCCATCCGTTCAGCAGCCTCGGTTTGATTGATCGACATGGTTCGCTCCCTGAAATTTGAGGCCCGCCGCCTCGGTCACGGGCGAGCGGCGCACAAAGAATGGAATGATAATCCGCAACGAATGGCCTGTTGTTCCCTCAGTGTTGCACAAAAGTGCGGCTCTTGCATAACGGCCGACAGCCCCCACCTATGGTAAAGCGACGTTGACGCCTCTGGCTCCGCCGCTGGACGGCCACGGTTACGACGGGTGACGCCGGATGTACGCGCACTTTGTCGGACGTGGCCGTTAGCATTTCCACCTGTCCCGGTGCCGATCATGAGGCCGTTTCCCTGGCGAAGCCGTATCGCCAGCTATGCCGTAGTATTTTATGTCATAAAACCGCAATCATCGGCCGTCATGAGACTGAAATAATTTTGTTAAACTTGGGGGACAGGGATATGACTGACGTGGCTGTGGATTTCGGCATCTTGGCGGGCGCCGGCGCCCCGGTCCGCAGCTTCAAAGCCGGCGAGACCATTTTCCGCCAGGGCGATCCGGCTGAGGAATTATACATCGTCAAGAGCGGCAAGGTGGAAATCCGGCTCGGCAACCGGCTGCTCGACACCCTGCCGGAGCTCAGCATTTTCGGCGAAATGGCGCTGATCGACCATCGTCCGCGCAGCGCGACCGCGGTAGCGGCGACCGACGCGACCGTCGTTCCGGTCAGCGAGAAGCAGTTTCTGTTCCTGGTCGGCCGCACCCCACACTTCGCGCTCAATGTGATGCGGGTGTTGGCGCAGCGCCTGCGCACCACAAACTCCGTTATTTACTAGCGCTCGCACGATAAAAACTGCGGATGGCGACCAATACCGGAAGCTGCGGAACCTCACTCGATCACCTCGTCGGCGGTTGCAGCAGCATTTGTGGGATGCTCAGCCCGAGCGCCTTGGCGGTCGTGAGGTTGATAATGAGTTCGAACTTGGTCGGCTGCTCGACCGGGATGTCGCCGGGCTTGGTGCCGCGTAAAATCGACATGGCCAGCCGAACGAAAGGGCTTCGGCCGATCGAGCAGATAATTGTCCGTCGCTCTGCTGACTTTTTCAGACGCCGATTATTTGGCCTTCTCGTACGGATAGATGGCCTCGCCCGTCTTGAATTCGGGAGGATATAAAATCGTCTGATAGCTCATTCCCCGCCAAGTATCGAGGTTCGCGTCATCGCGGACGTCATGATATTGAACCTCAAGCATCCGCGATTTCGACCATTCACCGTCCGGACCGAACTGGATGTCTCCCATAATGGTCTTGACTTCGTGGCTGCGCAGATATTCGGCGATCTTATCGTCGTTGAGGCTCTTGGCGCCGGCGACTGCTTCGCCCAGCACTTGGAGATCGGCATAGCCCCAGCCGCCGAGATAGTAACCGAGCGGATCGACGCCCGCGGTCTTGGCGCGTTCCTGATATTTGTCGAAGAACGCCTGCGCCCGCGGCAGCAATTGCGGCGACGGCACCCACGTTTCGTAGTTGACGATGCCGTTGAGTTTTGACTTCAGCCGGTCCTTGAACACAGTCGCCTGCAATCCAACCATTGCGCCGCCGAATATCCTGGGTTTGAAGCCAAGCTCGTTGGCGGATTGCACCAGCCCGACCGAACTCAGCGGGTAGGTGCACGCCATGACCGCGTCGGCGTTTGCTGCCGCCAGCGCGCGGACGATCGGCGAGAAGTCGGTCGTGCCCGGCGGGAAGGTCTTGTCGAAGATGATCTTGAAGCCGAATTTCTTGGCGACGTTGCGGGCGCCTTCCGCCACGTTGCGACCGAACTCGGCGTCTTCGGCGATAATAGCCAGCGTTTCCGGCTTCGGATTCTGCGCTGCCGCGACCGCAAAGAAGCCTACGACCCCCGCTTCTTTCGGCGCCGGCCCATAGGGAACCATCGAGAAATATTTTGGATACTTAAACTCGGCGTTCACGTCGAGCGCGAACAGTCCGACCACCACCTTACCCTTCGGGATGACGATCGGCAGCGCCGGCGCCACCAGGTTCGTGCCGTACGGCCCCATGATGAGATCGACTTTGTCGACCTCGAGCAGCTTGGCGTAGATGCCCGGCACATTCGACGGGTTCGATTGGTCATCATAGACGACGAGCTCGACCTTGCGGCCGAGCAAGCCGCCGGCGGCGTTGATATCCTCCTCCCAGATCCTGGCGCCGAGCAACGCCTGTTTGCCGTTGGGCGCGAGCGGTCCAGTCTGCGAGAAGCTAAAACCGATCCGGATCGGATCCTCGGCGCGAGCAGAGCCGGCGGCCAAAAGTCCAGCGAGCAGGAGAGTGCTAAGTCCGCCCAGGCTATGCGCCGCAATCTTCCCCAATCTCCATCCCATCGTTTGCTCCCGTTATGTTGTCTCTTTCATGCCACCGCCCCAGGACTTTGGAAAGACTGTGGGAAGAGCATTTCCGAGCCCCAATTAGCACACGGCCATGACCGGGTTGAGCGCCTAACGGACGTCGTCGTTCGGTCGAACGCGCCGCCTTCGCAATGTCCGCGTTAATCCGCTTATCCTCAAATCGCAGACATGATGTTGCGGCGCTGCGAACGACGCCATGGGCTGGGAGCCGACGTGAGGCTGTCCGGGGCACGGCCGAACGAAGCCAGGCACGTCAGCAACCTCGGGACGCTGATTCAAAAACCTCGCGTGACAACTTTGTGGTGATCAGCGGCACTTCTACGCCGCGTGGTCTCGAATAGATCAGCTTTTCCTCATCGCGAACAAAGCCGAGCTTCTCCTGGATGCGCAGCGATGCTGCATTCTCTTTCAAGACTGCGCTTACGATCAGACGTGCGTCATTGACCTGAAAGACATGGGTTACGAAGGCGCGCACGGCTTCGCTCATGAGCCCTTTGCCCCAATAGGGTTGCCCGACCCAATAGGCGAGCGCGTAGACTGGTCCGGGACTTTGTCCTGGCTTGAAAACCGCCTCAATCATACCAATCAGTATGCTGTGCAATGTGAGGGCGAAGGTGATCGGACCGTCCTCGATCCTACGAGCCCGCAATCTGCAAAACCGCTCCGCATCTGTCGGGCGATACGGCCACGGAGGTGTGGTGAGCATTCTAATGACCTCCCATTGGCCGAGCAGCGGGTAAATCTGCGCAGCATCATCCTCGCGCAATGGACGGAGCACGAGACGGGCTGTACAAATCTCTCCAGCGTCGTCGAGCGCCGTCATCGGGATTGTCCTTTAATCCGGCACGAGCGCGGTTGAAGCACAAATCCAATTCTGTCGCCAAAACGGGGGCTCGGCGGCCGGCGAATCAGGCTGCGCTCCGTGGCGGAGGCGATCCTCGCGGCCCGAGCAGCGTGCTCGCGCCGCGAGCGTTTTCGCGCGTTTTAACGGCGTCCCGGCCCGGTAACCATCCGTTAACCAAAGTTCCGTCACCGTGCGGTCATCGAAAATCGACCGACAGCCAACCATGGCACTCGCTGACAGGGGCAGGCGGAACGGCTGGCATCACCAGGCCACGTCGCTCGTTTCTTCGCATTCCGCATTGGGGACGACGGCGAAGGCTCTTGTCGATCGCAGCGGGCCGTTGTTGCGGCGGCGGCCGCTGCTCGAAGCTCAAGACCAGGAAGTTGACTCCGCCTCGGAGGAAATCGGCATCGAGCCGGCGAGGAAGCTTGACGAGGCCCGCGCCGAAATTGCCCGCCTGGAATTGCGATTGTCGCACGACGCCGCAGCGGCGCAGGAACTGAGAGCGCAAATCGAGGCATCAGCGGCGGCGACCGAAGCGGCCGACCAGCGTGCGGCCGGCTTGGCGCGCGAAATCGCCGCCGCGCGCGGCGGACTTCAGGAAAACATCGATCTGCTGACCGCCGAAAACGCGCGGCTGTTGCAAGGCCACGCCGAGCGGGGCATGGCGCTCGACGACGCCCAAGACAAGATCAAATTTCTCGAAAACGCGCTCGCAGCGGCGGAAGCCGCGTCGGTCAGCAAGCAGGCCGAGACCTTGGCGAACGGGGCCAGTGCGGCGCGCGTGGAGTTTCAAGAACAACTCGATCTGGCGGCGAGCGAGAACGCGCGGCTCCAACAGACCATTGCTAAAAAGGACGTCGCTTTCGGCGAGGTGCGGGCGCGCATCGAATTTTTGCAGACCGCATTGTCGACCGCCGAAGCCGAGTGCTCGCGGCTTGGCGCCGAGGTCGGCGGCGTGCGCCAACAGCAGCACGCGGAATCGGAAACCCTCAACGGACGCCTCGAAGCGATGTCGTCACGCGCCGTCACCGCCGAGAAACTGCTCGCCGAAGCGAGAGAGCGGTTGCTCGCGCGTATCGTCGAGAACGGCGCGTTCCGGCAAAAAGTCGCCGATGCCAAGGCCGATGCAAAGGCCGCCAACGACAAAGCGTACGCCAAGACCAGGCAGCTCGAAGATGCGGTGACGTTGCGGCAGCACCAGATCGACGAGCTTGAACGATCGCGCGCGACACTGGTCGAGGCGACCACGACACTGCTGGAGACCTTCGAGGACCGCGACCGGGCGCTGCAGCGCGCGCAGCAGAAGATCAAAGCGCTGGCCGAGCGGAACGCGGAGCTCGAGGCCGAAGCTAACCGCGGCGCTGAATTTGCGGGACAGAAAGCAAAGACCGGACAGGATGGAAAGGGAGCCAAGGAGAGCGTCACCATCGCCGACCTTTCGTCCGACGGTGCGGACCAGACGACGCGCACGGACTGGTCCGAGCTGGCGCGCCTGTTGACCGATTTCGTCGAACGCAAGCGCCAATCGCCGGGGCACGCTCAACGGCGCTCCATGACGCTGTTGGCCAGCACGGTGACGTTTTAGAATACGGTTGCTTGGATCCCGCCACCCTGAGGTGGCCGCGAAGCGGCCCTCGAAGGGCGACGGCCGGGGTCGTGCATCCTTCGAGGCTCGCTTCGCTCGCACCTCAGGATGACGGATCACGGCAAGTATTCAGGCTCAAGCAGCTACTCGACCTTCTTCAGCCGCTCGATCAGGGCCATCGCGGCGGCCGGCGCGCGGATTTTGCCTTCATGAATAACGTAGACAAAGACGTCGCGCGGCGCGGGCTTGGCCGCCGTGTCCGCCGCTTCGACATACGGCAAATCGTCCGGTGCCTTGCCTTGCGCCCAAAGGCGCAAACGCTTTGACCAGCCGTCGAGCTCTTTTGGCGGATAGGCGGTCGGTATCTCGTCCTTGCCCTGCTGCAGCCGCGCATAGATAAAGTCGCCGGTGGCGTCGGCCAGCGACGGATAGCGCGCGTGGTCGGTGAACACGACCGGCGTGTTGAAGCTCCTTGCCAGCGCGACAAAATCCGGCACCAGAAAACTCGGGTGGCGCACTTCGACCACATGCCGCAGCGCCCGGCCGTCAGCTTTGGTCGGGAGCAACTCGAGGAATTTGCCGAAATCGGCGGCGTCGAATTTCTTGGTCGGCGCGAACTGCCAGAGCATTGGTCCGAGCCGGTCGCGCAGCTCAAGGACGCCGGAATTGAGAAATCGTTTGATCAAGTCGCCGGCTTCCGCGAGCACGCTGCGGTTAGTGGCAAAGCGCGGTCCTTTGACCGAAAATACAAAGCCGTCGGGCACGGTCGCCGCCCACTTGCGAAAGCTCTCGGGCTTCTGCGAGCCGTAGAAGGTGGCGTTGATCTCGATCGAGGTCAGATGGCTCGACGCGTATTCGAGCTCTTTGGCCTGCGCCAGGCCTTTTGGATAAAACACGCCGCGCCACGGCTCGAAATTCCAGCCGCCGACGCCGACAAAGATGCGGCCGGTTTTTCTTTGATCAGCTTTTGCCGGCATGGCAATGGTTCAAGTTAGTTCCGCGAGCCGTGCGTCGCTCCAGCGCTGCTGCAATTCGGGCAGGCCTTTGCGTCAGCCATGCACGGGAAGCCTGCAAAGAAAAGTCTTGCATAAAAGTCCCGGACGCAAGCTGGCATCGGCATCGCTGCGTGAGCGTCGTCGTGTCTGTGAAGGTTGTATGACATGATGCGCTATCCGTAGCCAATTTCGCGGCCCATTGAACACTAGCCGTGGCGTTTGGGACACACGGCGCCGGAATCGACTGCACGTCCGCGCGACTTCGGCCCCGGCGTCATGGCCGGTTCGGAACGGCTTTTATAAAATGTCTCGTCAAGAATTTCGCCGCCAACGAAGCGGCAAAGGGCAAGGCGTTTGGAGTGGGGTGGTAGGGGCGTTGCGGTGCAAGGTGCAGGTGGTTGTGGTGTGAGGCCGTTGCCGGCTGTTCGCACCGGTATGTCGGTGTTTGGTACTGGCAAGGAAAAATTGGCGGCTCCGCGAGCGGTGCCGCTGCTGCTCGCCGCCGTGCTGTCGAGCGCGGTTTGCATTTTCGCAACTCCATCTTTTAGCCAAGAGACAGGCGGCGCTGGCGGCGCGGCAGTATCCGGGACCCTTGCTGGCGGCGCCGGAGGGACTCCGGCAAACCCGAATGGCGGCAGCCCGCCATCCCCCAGTATTGGCGGCGGAGGAGGCGGCGGTGTCAGCCTTGTCACGGGGTTGGGCGGAGCCGGCGGAATGGGTGGCCTTACGCTCGGCTGCGATGGCGGGGCCGGGGGAAACTTCGGTCAGGTCATCTCCTCAGGGTCTTCGGTGACCGGCTTTGGCATGCCGGGCGGCGACGGCGTGGCAGGCGGCACCATTGCATCGGTGGCTGGCGGCGGTGGCGGTGGCGGCGCCGGCGGCGGTGGGGTTTTGTTGACGGGGACCAGCAGCAGCGTCACCGGCGGCAACATCAGCGGCGCAACCGGCGGGGCAGGCGGTTCGGGCGGCGGCGGCGTCACGGATAGCGGAAATGGCGGCGGCGGCGGCGACGGTGGCGTCGGGGCCGCGCTCACCGGCGGGGGCAGTCTGACTAACAACAATGGAAACGGTGTTACCGGCGGCAACGGTGGCGTGGGAGGCGATGGTGGGAACGCAGCCAACATAGCCGGCAATAGCGGCGACGGCGGCAATGGCGGCGATGGCGCCCTGCTGACCAATGGTGGCACGCTGGCGAATGCGGGGTCCATCGGCGGCGGCAACGGCGGCGCTGGCGGCATTGCTGGGACCGCAGGCACCGACGGCGGCAATGGTCGCAATGGCGGCGACGGCGGAGCCGGCGTCTTGCTGAGTGGCGGCGGCACGGTGACGAATTCGGGCTCGATTGCCGGCGGCAATGGCGGCGCTGCCGGCATTGCTGGGCCCGCAAACACCGAGGGCGGCAATGGCGGCAACGGCGGGGCCGGCGGAGCCGGCGTCTTGCTGAGCGGCAGCGGCACGGTGACAAATTCGGGCTCGATTGCCGGCGGCAATGGCGGCGCTGGCGGCATTGCTGGGTCCGCGCTCTCGGCGGCAACGGCGGCAATGGCGGCAGTGGCGGTGCTGGCGTCTCGCTGAGCGGCAGCGGCGTTGTGACGAATTCGGGCTCGATCGCCGGCGGCAACGCCGCGGCGGGGGCTAATGGCGGGTCTGCAGCTGTCGGCGGCAATGGCGGCAATGGCGGCAATGGCGGTGCAGGCGTCTCGCTGAGTGCTGGCGGCGTGGTGACGAATTCAGGCTCGATTGTCGGCGGCAACGGCGCCGCGGGCGGGCTTGGCGGCTCCGGACCCCGCCCCGGCAGCGGCGGCACCGTCGGCAATGGCGGTGTCGGCGTGACCGGCGCCGGCCTGACTATTGTGAATTCGGGTACGATCACCGGCGGCATTGCCGGAGACGGGGTGACGCAGGTCAACGCCATCACCTTCACCGGTGGTGCCAACACGTTGCAGCTTCAAGCCGGCTCGATCATCAACGGCAACGTCGTCGGTACTGGCAACGATGCGTTTCAGCTGGGCGGCAGCCGAAGCAGCAACTTCAATCTCGGCAGCTTCGGCGGCACCCAGCAATACCAGGGCTTTGCGACCTTCGGCGTGGTCGGCGGCAATTGGACCCTCACGGGCACTAACACAACGGCGGTGCCTTTTTCAGTCAGTAACGCCACGGCAACGGTCGACGGCACGTTCAACGACAGCAGCGCAACCGTGAACGCCGGCGGCATACTGGTCGTCAACGGCACGCTGAGCGATCCGACGGTCAATTCCGGCGGCACGCTCACTGGCACGGGTACCGTCGGCGCAACGCAGATCAATGCCGGGGGCACATTCGCGCCCGGGAATGGCACGCCCGGCACCTCCATGACGATCGCCGGCAATCTGGCGTTTGCGACGGGCGCGCTCTATCTCGTCAATGTCAATCGAACGACATCAAGCTTTGCCACTGTCACCGGCACCGCCTCGCTTGGCGGCGGCACTGTGCAAGCGATGGTGTCGGGCTTTCCCAATAAGAGCTACGACATCCTGCACGCCACCGGCGGACTGGGCGGCACGAGCTTCGGCGGGGTGAGCGTCAACAACTTCAACGCCAGCCTGAGCTATACCGCGACCGACGTGTTCCTGACTTTGAGTCCGGCGTTGGGCGCGGGTACTGCGCTCAACCAGAATCAACAAAACGTTGCCACAGCGCTCAACAACTTCCTCAATACTGGCGGCGCGCTGCCGCAGACCTTCTTGAATCTCTTTGGCCTGACCGGCGGCGCGCTCGCCAATACTCTCACCCAATTGGATGGCGAAGCGGCGACAGGCGCCGAGCGCGGCGCGTTTCAGCTGACCAACGAATTTCTGTCTCTGATGCTCGATCCGTTCGTCTATGGCCGGGCAGGTGGCTTTGGTGGCGGCGGCGGCGCGATTGGCTTTGCACCCGAGCAAGAGGCCAATCTGCCGCCCGACATCGCGCTCGCCTACGCCGCGATCCTCACCAAGGCACCGCCGCTGACCTTCGAGCAGCGCTGGACGGCGTGGGGCTCGGCCTATGGCGGCGTCAACAATGCCAACGGCGATGCGGCGGTCGGTTCGACCAACGTCACGGCCCGCACCTTCGGCTTCGCCGGCGGCATGGAATCAGACCCGAACACCGTCGTCGGCTTTGCACTCGCCGGCGGCGGCCTCAATTGGGGATTGGCGAACGCGCTCGGCGGCGGCCGCAGCGACGCCTTGCAGGCCGGCGTCTATAGCATCAGCTATCTCGGCCCGGCTTATCTCGCGGGCGCGCTCGCCTTCACCAATCACTGGTTCGACACCAGCCGCTCGGCGCTGGGCGATCAGCTCACCGCAAACTTTGTCGGCCAAAGCTATGGCGCGCGGCTGGAAGGCGGCTATCGCTTCGGTGTACTGCCGACGCTCGGCGTGACGCCCTACGCCGCGCTGCAGGCGCAAGATTTCCGCACGCCCGCTTACAGCGAGAGCGATCTAACAAATGGTGGCTTCGGACTTTCCTATGCAGCGATGAACGCGACCGACGTGCGCACCGAGCTCGGCAGCCGCCTCGATGCGCCGACGTTGGTCGCCGGCATGCCGCTGATCTTCCGCGGCGGGATCGCCTGGGCGCATGACTTTGTCAGCAACCCGGCGCTCAGCGCCGCGTTCGAAACGCTGCCGGGCGCCGGCTTCACCGTCTTTGGCGCCGCGATCCCGCATGACTCCGCGCTCACCTCCGCCGGCGCCGAATTATTCCTGACGCCGCGCTGGACGTTGCTCGCAAAATTCGACGGTGAATTCGCCAACGGCTCGCAGACCTATGCCGGCTCCGGGACGCTGCGCTATTCGTGGTGAGGCTTTCGTGGTGAGGCATGGCGTCGGAGCATGCTAGGCTGCGCTTGGGCCGCCGGGACGGCTGAGCAAATATTGACTGGTCTTGGCCAACCCGGAGCAGGGCAGTGAAAAAATGGCACATCGTCGTCGCGGCGGCGATCCTCGCGATCGCGCCCGCGACATTCAAATCCCACGCTGCCGCCAAGCTGAAAATCGGCTTTGTCTATCTCGGACCGATCGGTGATCTCGGCTGGACCTATCAGCACGACGTCGGCCGCAGGGCGCTGGTCGCCGCCTTCGGCGACAAGATCGATACGACCTATCTGGAGAACGTCCCGGAAGGCGCCGACGCCGAACGGCCGATCGAGCAAATGGCGCGCACCGGCCACCAGCTCATCTTTGCCGCATCGTTCGGCTACATGGAGCCGATCATCAAAGTCGCGGCAAAGTATCCGAACGTGCACTTCGAACACGCCACCGGCTATAAGCGCGCGCCGAATGTCAGCACCTACGCCACCCGCTCCTACGAGGGCAACTACATCCAGGGCGTGATCGCCGCCAAGATGTCGAAGACCGGCACGCTCGGCTACATCTCATCGTTTCCCATCCCGGAAGTGATTTCCGGTATCGACGCGACCATGCTCGGCGCTCAGACCGTCAACCCCAACATCAAGATCAAGATCGTCTGGATCAACACCTGGTTCGATCCGCCGCGCGAGGCGGACGCGGCCAAGGCGCTCGCCGATCAGAGCGCCGACGTCTTGATGGCGTACGCCAATTCGCCGGCGACCCTGCAGATCGCGGCGCAGCGTGGAATTCTCGGCTTCGGCCAGAGCTCGGACATGATCAATTTCGGACCGCAGACCCAACTCACCGCGGTCATCGACAATTGGGTGCCGTATTACACCAGGCGCGTCCAAGACGAGCTTGACGGCAAGTGGACATCGCAAGACACCTGGGGCGGTCTGGCGTCGCACATGGTGCAGATGGCGCCTTACACCAACATGCCGGACGAGGTGAAGACGCTCGCGATGAAGACCGAAGCCGCGCTCAAGGCCGGCACCTTGCATCCTTTCACCTGCCCCATCGTCGACCAGGACGGCAGGAGCATCGAATGCCAGGACGGCCACCATTTCAGCGACCCGCAAATCCGCGCCATGAACTTCTACGTCAAAGGCTTCGGCGAGAAAATCCCGGGCAAGTGACTCACGCGCCGCTGCGGTTACGATCGTTTCGCCGACGCGGTTTTGGCTCGCCGGCTATTGGGCTGGCGCAGCCCATCGATAAAAACATCGATCAGGCGGAGCACGCTGGTCTGCCAGCCCGGCCGGTCATTCATGTAACTCATGCCGACGAGCGCCCGCAGCAAATCTTCCGGGCTGACATCGCTGCGGATTTCGCCGGCCGCGATGGCGCGCTCGAGTAGCCCGCCGGCGGCGCGGGTCAGCTGATCGAACGAATAGGAATAGAGCTCCGAGTTCTTGTAGGCGGCGAGCGCCAGCGCCTGCGACATGCCTTTTTTTGTCGCGACAAACCTGACGTTCGAACGCATCCATTGGCGCAATGCTTCGATGGGCTCTGCTTTTTTCTTCAATTGCTCGGCCAGATCGGCAAGCTGCTGGACCTCGCGGCGGTACACCGCTTCGAACAAGGCCTCGCGCGTCGGGAAATGGCGATAAAGCGTGCCGATGCCGACGCCGGCGGTTTGCGCGACGGTTTCGAGGCTGGCATCCGGGCCACCGGCGCTGAATACGATTTTCGCAGCCTCGAGAACACGTTCGCGGTTCCGAACGGCGTCGGCGCGCGGCCGTCGTGTCGTTTTCTGCGCCTGCTTGATGCCGGCCGCCACATTCGACCCCTTGAAAAGCGGAGGATGCCTCCGTATCTGCCCAAGCGCAGCGCCGAGGCAGACTATCCGCGTTGGGCGATGCCGACAAATTGGGGAAACACCCGGCGGCGACGCGAACGGCGTCTCTTTCGCCGGAACTTTAGACAGCGTGGTTGCTTCAGCGTAGCGCCGGTATCGGCAAGTACGGGAATTGCCAAGCACAAACGTCCGTCGACCGACGGCCGTCCCTCACCATCGCTCATATGGAGCATTGCATGGGCCTCTCGACAACTCTCACCGTAAATGGTGTCGCGCGAACCATCGCGCTTGACGATCCGCGCGTCACCCTCCTGGACCTTCTGCGCGAACGCTTGAACTTGACGGGAACCAAGAAGGGCTGTGACCGCGGCCAATGCGGCGCCTGCACGGTCATCGTCGACGGACGACGGGTCAATTCATGTCTAGCGCTGGCGATCAGTCACGACGGCGCTGACGTGCTGACCATCGAGGGCGTGGCGCAGGGCAACAGGCTTCATCCGGTGCAGGACGCCTTTATCGCGCATGATGGCTTGCAATGTGGCTACTGCACGCCCGGCCAGATCATGAGCGCCATCGGTCTGATCCGGGAGGGCCAGGCGGGCGACGATCCGGAACGCGTGCGCGAAGCTATGAGCGGCAATCTGTGCCGTTGCGGCGCCTATCAGGGCATCACCGAAGCGGTGCTGGAAGCGCAAAGGACTCTCGACGCGGCGAGCCGCCAGGAGGTCGCATGAATACGTTCGACTATGTCAGGCCGGCGACGATCGCGGAAGCCGTCGCCGCCGCCTCGGAGCCGGGCGCTGTGTACCTGGCGTCCGGCACCAACCTTCTCGACCTGATGAAGGGCAATATCAGCCGCCCGGCGAGGCTCGTCGACATCACCCATTTGGCCGGCCTCGATCAGATCGAGCAGCTTGGCGACGGCGGCGTGCGGATCGGCGCGTTGGTCCGCAATGCGGACGTCGCGCATGACCGCGATTTCGCCCGGCGCTTTCCGGCGGTCGCCGAGGCGCTTTTGTCCGGAGCGTCGGCGCAGTTGCGCAATGCCGCGACCGTCGGCGGCAATTTGTTGCAGCGGACGCGCTGCGCCTACTTCTACGACGTCGCCAGCGCCTGCAACAAACGCGATCCGGGTGCGGGCTGTGACGCCCGCGGCGGCGACAACAGGTTGCACGCCATCCTGGGCTGGAGCGAGCGCTGTATCGCGACGCATCCATCCGATTTTTGCGTGCCGCTGGTCGCGCTCGACGCCGTCGTCGAGGTCGAGGGCCAAACGGGCCGGCGCGACATCCCGCTCGAAACGTTTCACCGCTTGCCCGGCGATGCGCCGGACCGCGAGAGCGTGCTCGAGCCGGGCGAGATGATCATCGCCGTGCGTTTGCCGGCCACGGCGGCGCAGTTCGCCGCGCACGCCCGCTATCTGAAAGTGCGCGAGCGGACGTCGTATGCGTTCGCCGTCGTGTCGGCGGCGGCCGCTTTGCGCCTTGAGCGCGATACGATCAAAGAGGCGCGGCTCGCGCTCGGCGGCGTGGCGTCAAAGCCGTGGCGCGCGCGCGAGGCGGAACAAGTTCTGGCCGGCGCCCGCGTCGACGCTTCCAGCTTCCGTCGCGCCGCCGCGGCGGCGCTCGCCGCGGCAAAACCGTCCGGAGACAACGACTTCAAGATCGAACTGGCGCGCCGGATCGTGGTGCGCGCGCTAACGCTCGCCGCCGCCGGCACGCCGGAGCGCTTGCCGGCGCTGCCGGCATCGCCCTTCGCCACCATTTCCGGAGTTGTCGCTCATGCCTAACATCGCGCTCACGCAGACACCGGCCCATGTTCGGCACGGCTCGAACATCGGCCGGCCGCTTACCCGGCTTGACGGAGTCCTCAAAGTCACCGGTCGCGCGCGCTATGCCGCCGACAATCATCCGCCCGGAATGCTCTACGCGGTGATAGCGGCGAGCAGCATCGCCCGAGGCCGCGTCGCTTTCCTCGATGCTGCAGCCGCCAAAGCCCATCCCGGCGTCGTTGAGGTGATGACGCCCGCCAACAAGCCGGCGCTCGCGCAGGACCCGGACGCGAAAGACAATCCGTTCATGTTCCGGCTTGATCTTTTGCAGAATGACCGTGTGCGTTACGCCAATCAGCCGATCGCCGTCGTCATCGCGAAGACGCTGGAAGCAGCGACGGAAGGCGCCGTGCTGCTTGCGCCGCGATACGAAAGCGATGCGGCGCGGATCGGGCTTGATACGGCCGAAAGCTTCGAGCCGGAGTTTGTCGGTCCCGGATTTCCGGCCACCGAGCATCACGGTGATGTGGAGAACGGTCTCGCCGCCGCGGCCAAGCGCATCGAAGCGGTCTACGAAACCGCGCCGCAGTATCACAATCCGATGGAGCCGCATGCGATCGTCGCCGCCTGGGATGGCGATACACTCTCGATTGACACGCCGAGCCAAGGTCTTGCCATGGCGCAGGGCCGCCTCGCCGGCATTTTCGGCATCGCTCCAGACCACATCCACATCCGCAGTCCGTTCCTGGGCGGTGGCTTCGGCTGCAAAGGTTTGATTGCCGGACCTCAGGTACTCGGCGTCATGGCGGCTCGTCTCGTTGGAAAGCCGGTCAAGCTGGTGCTGCGCCGCGAGCAGATGTTTGGTCCGGTAGGACACCGTGCGGCGACCCGGCAGACCCTACGGCTCGGCGTCGATGCTGAAGCAAATCTCACGGCGCTCGATCATCGCACCAAGACGACGTCGAGCATGTTCGACGATTTCTTCGAACCGGCGTCGAACATTTCGCATACGCTTTATGCAAGTCCGGCCATTGCCACCTCGCATGCAGCGGTCCGCAATGATACCGGAACGCCGATCTTCATGCGCGCCCCTGGCGAGGCCGCGGGTTCGATCGCGCTCGAAAGCGCGATCGATGAAATGGCAGAAGCCTGCGGCATGGAGCCGCTGGCGTTCCGGCTGAAGAACTACGCCGACGTCGAGCCGATCTCCGGCAAGCCGTTCTCCTCGAAGGCATTGCGAGAATGCTACAAGCAAGGCGCCGAGCGCTTCGGTTGGCAGCGCCGGCCCCTCCAGCCGCGGCAGCTGCGCGACGCTGACGGCCTCCTGGTCGGCTGGGGCGTCGGCACGGCGACCTTTCCGGCCTACATGTTCGAGGCGCAGGCGAGGGCGGTGCTGCGCCGCGACGGCAGCGGCATCATGGAGATCGGCGCCCACGATATGGGCCAGGGCGCCTGGACCGCGCTGGCGCAGATCGCAGCCGATGGTCTCGGACTCGATGTCGATCAGGTCGAGTTCAAATCGGGAAGCTCCGACCTGCCGGACGCCGGCATCGCCGGCGGTTCGGGCCATACCGCAACCGCCGGCATGGCAATCCACAATGCAGGCGCCGATGTCATCGCCCGGCTCGCCGATCTTGCAACCAACGACGATCGCTCGCCGCTCTACGGTGCCGGCAATGCCGGCGTGGTCGCGCGCGGCGGCCGCTTGTTGCATCGCGCCGACGAGAGCCGCAGCGAAAGCTACGCGGATATCCTCAGCCGTGCCGGCCTCGCCGAGATCGAAGGGCGAGGGAGGAGCTCGGCCGACCCGGCCGCACAATCGACCTATGCCATGCATGCGCACGGCGCGGTGTTCGCCGAGGTCAAGGTCGATCCAGACCTCGGCCAGATGCGCGTGGCCCGCGTGGTTGGCGCGTTCGCTGCCGGACGCATCATCAATCCGCGCATGGTGCAAAGCCAGCTCTGCGGCGGCATGATTTGGGGCGTGTCGTTTGCGTTGCACGAGCAAGCCGTCATGGATAGGCGGTCCGGCCGGCCGATGAACGCCAATTTTGGCGAGTACCACGTTCCGGTGAATGCGGACGTGCCGTCGCTCGAAGCGATCCTGATCGAGGAGCGCGACCCGCACGTCAACGCGCTCGGCATCAAAGGCGTGGGTGAAATCGGAATCACCGGCACGGCGGGTGCGGTAGCGAACGCGGTTTGGCACGCAACTGGCACCCGCGTCCGCAAGTTCCCGATCACGCTTGATCGTCTGATCGCGTCCTAGTCCGCTTGGCAGAGGCTCTGGCATTGAACCCAGAGCGCGTCACATCGCTGTCACCGCGTCGCGCCATAGTGTCATTGCGCCGGTGAAAATCGGCGCCAATCGCGGCCACGGTGTGCCGGTGACGCCGGATGAACGCGCACCGCTCATTCGTGGTCGTGTCTTTGCCAAGCTTCTCACCAAGTCGTGCTGCAAGCCTTTTCGACCAGTCATTATCTCCAATCTTGTCTCAAGCTGTTGTCCCGAACGATGAAGGCCCGGTTTTCCCGGGCCTTCATCATTTCAGGCGAGGCGTTTGCGCGCCCGTGTCGTCCGCTTGGCTCGCGTTCGGTGCGCGGCCTGCTTCGCGCGGTTTCCGCAAATCGCCATGCTGCACCAGCGCCGGGAACGCGCGCGCGTCTTGTCGAGAAAGAACAGCGTACAGGCGTGGCCCTCGCATCCCTTGATGTCCGAGAAATCCTCGGAACACACCAATTCAGCCATCGCCTTGGCGACCGCAATAAGAAGAACGTCGGTCGAGCGCCAACGTCTTTGCACTTCCCATTGGAGGTCCGAGGGTGCGGCCGCGCCGTGTTTGCGATCGCGCGCTACGATCTGGCCGTACTCTTCATCGCGCGCCAGCAGCCGATTGAGTGGCGCCAGTTTTCTCAGCGCAGTCACCGGAAGCGGCTTGCCCCGGTACTCGTTTACGAAACCGCGAAACCACTCCCGCAGCGCCCGCGCTTGCGCCGCGACGTCGTCGATCTCGCCGGGAACGGCGCGCTTGCGAAGTGACGCCAGAACCCCGGCGGGAACCAGTTCGGCGTCCCGCAGCCATTGCAGAAAGTCCTCTCCGGAGCCGATGAATTCGACCGGCTCGTCGATCGGCGTCGCAATCGAATTGAGAAAATCGAGGCCGCGCGAGTCGGCGATGAACATCGCGGCCGAACGAGCGTTTTTCATTCGTGCCGAAACCCGCCTGAGAAAAGTTCCCTCGTGTAACCAGTATAGCGGCTCTTGACAAGTTATGCGTTCCTCGTAACCTTCGAGACGCGATTTTACCAGTTACGACCATTTAGAATGGCGGATCGCGGTCGGAGCAGATCGAAACGGATACGCGGCTCTAACCTGATGCGATCGGCGCTCGATCCCGAAGCGCACATGATGATCGCGCGAACCACGCGATGGCGACGTAAAGAGAGGTCACGCCATGCCCGCAAATTCCACCACCGTGATTCTGACCCATGGCGCCTGGGCGGACGGTTCCAGTTGGCGCCAAGTCATTCTGCCGCTCGAGCGACAGGGCCTCCGCGTGATCGCCGCTCCGATACCGTTGACGTCGCTCACCGACGATGCCGCGGCGCTGCGGCGCGCGATCGAGCGAACGAGTGGGCCGGTGATCCTCGTGGCGCACGCTTATGCGGGCGGCGTGATCGCGGCGGTAAACAATGAGCGGATCAAGTCGCTGGTCTACGTCGCCGCGTTGGCACCTGATAAGGGCGAGACCGTCGGTGACGTGTTTTATCGGGGCAAGCAGCATCCGAAAGCACCGCAGCTTAAGCCCGACGCCGATGGCCTGATCTGGATGCCGGAAGACGGCTTCAAAGATGCATTCGCACAAAATGCTTCCCCGGACACCATAGCCGTCTTGGCCGCCACGCAGCGGCCGATTGCCGTGCGGTGCATTCAGGAAGCCTCGCCCGAACCGGCGTGGCGAACGAAGCCGTCCTGGTTCCTGGTGGCGGAAGAAGATCGCATGATCAATCCGCAGACCCAGCATTTCATGGCCGGACGCATGGGCGCGAAGACGCGGTCCTGCTCGGTCGATCACGCGCCGCTCGTCACTGCACCGGATCAAGTCGTCGATGTCATCGTGGAGGCGGCCGCCGCCGCGACCGGCTGATCGCAAGCGCTGCGGCCCAAGCGCCACACGCGCCGGCGTAACTGCTCGATGACGCTCACGACACGCATGACGTTTCTGAAAAATCTAACTTGGAAGGAAACTCGCAATGACAGGAATCACCTATCGCACGGCCAACGTCGACGGATTAAAGGTCTTCTACCGCGAGGCCGGACCGGCCAATGCGCCGACGCTGCTGCTGCTCCACGGTTTCCCGACCAGTAGTCACATGTTTCGCGAACTCATCCCGCTGCTGGCCGATCGGTTCCATATCGTTGCGCCCGACTTGCCCGGGTTCGGACGATCCGACCTGCCGCCGCGCGACGCCTTTAGTTACACGTTCGCCAGGTTGGCCGACGTGATCGGGCGCTTTACCGAGCTGGTGAACCTCAAGCGGTTCGCGATCTATATTTTCGACTATGGCGCGCCGGTCGGTCTGCGGATCGCGATCAAGCATCCGGAGCGGATTAGCGCGATCATCTCGCAGAACGGCAACGCCTACGAGGAAGGCCTGAGTGAGGGCTGGAATCCCATCCAGGCGTATTGGCGTGAACCGACCCAGGCGAACCGCGACGCGCTGCGGAGCTTCCTCGCGCCCGAGACGACCTACTGGCAATATACCCACGGCGTCAGCGACCCGTCGGTGGTTTCGCCGGACGGATACTCACTCGACGATTTCTACCTGGCGCGCGCGGGAGCGCATGAGGCGCAGCTCGATCTGTTCCTCGACTATGCGAGCAACGTCGCGCTCTATCCGCAATTTCAGGCTTACTTCCGCAATCACCGGCCGCCGCTGTTAGCGCTCTGGGGACGCAACGATCCGTTCTTCCTGCCTGCCGGAGCCGAAGCCTATAAGCGCGACATTCCCGGCGCGGACGTGCGCTTCTTCGATACCGGCCATTTTGCGTTGGCAACGCACTGCGCGGAAATCGCCACCGCCATTCGCGACTTCGTCGGCCGAACCGCGGCCGCGGCAGCCTGATATTGTGCGCGCGCGGCCTTCAAACGATAGCCAAGGGAAAGATTCATGGGCGGCGTCCATAGCGATCCACATGAGTCCTGGCCGGCTGACGATACCGATCGCCTTTTTCGACCAGTCATTATCTCCAATCTTGTCTCAGGCTGTTGTCCCGAACGATGAAGGCTCGGGTTGCCCGGGCCTTCATATTTTCAGCCCGAGGCTCTTCTCAATGTCCGACAAAAACCGGCGGTCGCTTTTGCGAGAACGCGGTGGCGCCTTCGCGCAAGTCCGCGGTAACGAACGCGCGCGCTTGTTTGCCCGCTTCGTCAGCCAGCACGGCTGAAAATGGCGCGCTCCAACCGAGCTCCAGCTGCGATTTGATCAGGCCCAATCCGACGGTTGGACCCTTGGCCAGCTTTTCTGCCGTTGCGAGAGCCTGTTCGAGCAGTTCGTGGCTTTCGACACATCGCCAAACGAGCCCCCATTGCGCCGCCATCTCGGCGCTGAGTGGTTCGCCCAGGAGCGCAAGCGCACGGGTGCGCGGCGCGCCGATCGCCCTTTGCAACAAGGCCGAGGTGCCGCCATCAAGCGCCGCACCGAGCCGCGCAAAACTAAGAGTGAAGTGCGCCGCCCGTGCGGCGATGACAACGTCGCCGGCGAGCGCCAGGCCGACGCCTGCTCCGGCGGCCGGGCCGTTGACGCCGACGACGATCGGAATCGGCGCGGCGCGCATCAGTTCGAGGATCGGATTGAAGCTCCGCGTCAGTAGCGACGCGACGCCGTCGCCGTCGCCCATCATCCTGCCGAACATAGCGCCGCCAAGCTGAGCACCGGAACAAAAGCCCTTGCCGGCGCCGGTGAGCAGGATGGCGCGTACCCCGTCGGCCGCCAGCGCGGCGTCGAGTGCCCCGCGCAGATCGGCCAGCAGTTCCTCGGTGATCGCATTATATTGCGCGGGATTATTGAGTGTCAGTGTCGCAACCGATCCGTGCCGCTCGGATAAAACCATCGACATGTTTGTGCTCCCCGATGCCGTCTACAGTCTCAGGTGCGCCGGGCGGCACCCGCGGACGTGCGTGCTCAATTGACCCGGCGCGCCTTGCCTTCCCAAAACGGCGCACGCAGCTCGCGCTTGAGGATTTTTCCGGCGCCGGAAAGCGGCAACATCCCATCGCGGATGTCGACGCTACGCGGGCATTTGTAGGCTGCAATCCGCTCGCGGCAGAACGCGATGAGATCTTCGGCCGTCACCGACCCCCCGTTCTTGCGCGTCACAATGGCGTGGACGGCCTCGCCCCACTGGTCGCTCGGAATACCGATCACCGCGCATTGGGCGACCGCGGGATGCTGCGCGACACAATTCTCCACCTCCGCCGAATAGACGTTTTCGCCGCCGGATATGATCATGTCCTTGATGCGGTCGACGATATAGATGTAGCCGTCCTCGTCCATGTAACCGCTGTCGCCGGTGTGCATCCAACCGTCGATGATCGCCTTTGCCGTATCTTCGGGCCGCTCCCAATATCCCATCATGACGGTTTCGCCGCGCGCCACGATCTCGCCAACAGTGCCGGGCGGCAGCGGCTGGCCGGTCGGATCAACGACGCGCACGTCGACCATGAAGGTCGGTCGCCCGCCCGAACGGTGACGGCCTTTCTTGCGCCCCTGTTCCAGATGATCTTGCCAAGGCAGTATCGTTGCGCAGGGCGACAATTCGGTCATGCCATAGGCCTGCGTGAACTCGACACCGGGCAGCTTTTTCATCGCGCGTTCCATCACCGCTTCGTTCATCGGCGAGGCGCCGTAAAGAATGCTGCGCAGCGACGAGAGGTCGTATTGATCGACGCAAGGGTGATCGACCAGCATCTGAATCATCGTCGGGACCAACAGCGAGTGGGTCACGTTGAATTTCTCGATCGCCTGGGCGACGCCTTCCGGCGTGAAGCCGCGAACGATCGCGTTCGTGCTGCCAACGAGGAAATTGAGATACATCTCGGCGGTGTTTGCCAGGTGGAACATCGGCGCGGCGTGCAGATAGGTTGCTTGTTCGTTGCTCAGGCCGTCCGCCAGCATGTTGCGGGAGTTGCTCATCAAGTTGCGATGGCTGAGCATCACGCCTTTGGAGCGGCCGGTCGTGCCGCCGGTGTAGAAGATGCCGGCAAGGTCGCCATCGCCGGCCTCCGCATCACCAGCCGGTGAGGCGGCGCCGACGATCTCCTCGTAGTTTAGGGTCGACGCGGGCAAATCGGCCGCAATATCGTCGGCGTAGACGAGCTTGATGCTGCCAAGCTGGCGCGCGAGTTCGCCGCTCATCGCCGCAAAGGCCGAATCGGTGACGAGGATTCCCGGGCGGCAGTCGCGCAGGGCGTCTGCGTTCTCGAGCGCGTTCCAGCGGATGTTGAGCGGTACGATCACCGCCCCGGCCCAGGCCGTCGCGAGATAGAGCTCGAGGTAGCGGTCCTGGTTCAGCATCAGGACCGCCACGCGGTCGCCTCTGCCGATGCCGAGCGTTTTCAGCGCGCCGGCAAGTCGCGCGACCCGGTCGGCGACCTCCGCCCAGGTTCTGCTGCGATCGCCAAACATGAACGCGGTTTTGTTGCGGCTGAGCAAGAGCGCGCGATGCAACCCGTATGTTGTGCTCATCTTACCCTCCCCAAAGTCTTGAAACAGTCTTGAACAAGTCTGGAACAAGTCTTGAACATGTCTCAAGACAGCGTCGCTTGTTGTTTTTACGTCGTTCGCGCCGCGACGCTGCGGCGTTTGCGCCGATCACCGCCGTCCGGTTGCTCCGCGGCCAGACCTTCGGTGAGACGCGCCGCGAATTCTTGCGCGATCGCGTCGGCCGACAAGGCACCATCGGCACGGTACCACGCCCCGATTCCATTGAGTGCGCCGGCGATCAAAAACGTCGTCAGCTTCGGATCGCGGGACTTGATCGAGCCGTCGGCAATGCCAGCCGCGATCTGTTGCCGGAAAGCGGTGTCGATGCGGCGCTTGGCGCCGCGAACCACGGCACGCGCCTCCCTCGACAATTCGCGGTCGTCAAGTCTTGTCACGCAGACACCGAAATCCGAGGCAATGACGCTGACATAAGCGCGGATCAGCCGGCGCAGTTTCTGCAGGCCATCGCCTGCGCCGTTCTCCACGGCGGCAAAGCTCGCTTCATACAAATCCTGGCCTTGGCGGAAGCACTCGACCAGAATTTCCTCTTTGCTGCGGAAATAATTGTAGAGCGCCGGCTTGGTGATATTCAAACGCGCCGCAATCTCGCTGAGCGTGGTGCGATGATAGCCTTGCTCGAGAAACAGCTTCAGCGCCATGCGCAGCACGGCGTCGTGCTTTTGATCGCGGGCGCGGCGGCGATCCTCGAACGGGATCCACGGCGGCTCGACGGCCTTTGATTGGGCGTTCAACGCTGCGCGCTCCGCTCCTTGACAACGACGCAATTCTATGACCCATCGGTAACTTATTGTCCAGCGAGTAACTTAAGGAGGAAAGCATGGCTGCCGCGGTCGTCGTTACGGGCGTTGGCATGGTCCCGTTCGCAAAGCCGGGTGGCAGCTCGACCTACGATCAGATGGGGACTGCGGCCGGACGTCTGGCCCTGCGAGACGCCGGAATCGGCTACGAACTCGTGCAGCAAGCCTATGCCGGGTACGTCTACGCGGACTCGACGGCGGGCCAGAAGGCGATCTACCCGCTCGGTTTGACCGGCATTCCCATCGTCAACGTCAACAACAATTGCTCAACCGGTTCGACCGCGCTGTTTTTGGCGCGCCAAGCGGTGGAGTCCGGGGCTGTAGATTGTGCCCTGGTGCTCGGCTTCGAACAGATGCGGCCGGGCGCGCTCGGCACGATATTTCAGGATCGGCCGAGCCCATTTGTCGATTTCGACGCGGTCACCGACAAGCTCGTTGCCAGCAAAGAGATTCCGCTGGCGCTTCGCTATTTCGGCGGCGCGGGCTTAAGCCACATGAAAAAATACGGCACCAAGCTTGAGACCTTCGCCAAAGTACGCGCCAAAGCCAGCCGGCATGCCAAGAACAACCCGCTCGCCATCTTCCGCAAAGAGGTGACGGCCGACGACGTGATGAACGATCAAGTGGTCTGGCCGGGAGTCATGACCCGTCTCATGGCCTGCCCGCCAACGTGTGGCGCCGCCGCGGCGGTCCTGACGTCGGAAACTTTCGCCAAGAAACACGGCCTGCGGACCGACGTCCGCATCACCGCCCAGGCCATGGTGACCGACTTCCCTTCGACTTTCGAGTCGGACGACATGATGCGGGTGGTCGGCTTCGACATGGCGCGCGCGGCGGCGGCGCGGGTCTACGACCAAGCCGGCGTCGGCCCGGACGAGGTGGACGTCATCGAGCTGCACGACTGCTTCGCGCAGAACGAATTGATCACCTACGAAGCGCTTGGTCTGTGCGCGGACGGCGGTGCGGAGGCGTTCATCGAAAACGGCGACAACACCTATGGGGGCAAGGTGGTCGCCAATCCGTCCGGCGGCCTGTTGTCGAAGGGGCATCCGCTCGGAGCCACCGGCCTGGCGCAGTGTTACGAGTTGACGCGGCAATTGCGCGGCTGTGCCGAAGCGACTCAGGTCGAGGGCGCCAAGCGCGGACTGCAGCACAATCTCGGTCTCGGCGGCGCGTGCGTCGTCACGCTCTACGAGCGGGCGTGACATGGTCGATCGATCCGCTATCGGGCGCGATTTGACCACCGTCCGCGCCAATGTCGAACCGGGCCGCTTGCGGTACTTTTTCGACGCCGTCGGCGAACGCAATCGGGTCTATCGCGACGCCGCAGTTGCCAGGGCGGCCGGCTACGGCGCTATTCCGATCCCGCCTACCTATCTGTTCTGCCTTGAAATGATGGACGCGGAAAAGCCGTTCGAGTTCTTCGACTTGCTGCACGTCGATATCGCCCGGGTTCTTCACGGCGAGCAATGTTTCACCTATCACGCACCCGCGGTCGTCGGCGACACGCTGATTTTTCGTTCGCGCGTGAGTGACGTGGTCGACAAGAAGGGCGGCGCGCTGACCATCGTCGACGTCACCACCACCGTCTCCAACCAGCGTGGCGAGCGGGTCGCCGAAGCGGTCCGCACCATCGTCATCCGCAACTAGAGGCGCTTGATGAACGCGACAACGGACGTGGCCGTCGGCGAGCGCCTGGTCAACAAGAGTTTCCCGCCGATCAGCCGGCACACGCTTGCGCTCTATTGCGGCGCGTCCGGCGACCACAATCCGATACACGTCGATCTGGATTTCGCCAGAAAGGCCGGTTTCGACGACGTTTTCGCCCACGGTATGCTGGCGATGGCGTATCTCGGCCAGGCGCTCACGGAAGCGGTGACGCCGAATGCGATCCGTTCGTTTTCGACCCGCTTCGTCGCGATCACGCAGCTCGGCGCCCGGCTCAGCTGCGAGGGCAGCGTGGTCGAGTTGTTCGAGGCTGAAGGCGAAAAACGAGCAAGGCTGTCGTTGACCGCAAAAGACGAGAAAGGCGAAGTCAAGCTCGCCGGCGAAGCCGTCATCGCGCTCTGATGGAGGTAACATTTTGAGCAATCTGAAAGACAAGGTCGCGCTCGTTTCCGGCTCCGGCCGAGGCATCGGCCGCGCCATCGCGCTCAAGCTGGCGCGGCACGGCGCCAAAGTCGTGGTCAATGATCTTGACGACGAACCCGGCCGCGCGGTCGCAGAAGAAATCAAAGCGGCCGGCGGCGAAGCGATTGCGGTAAACGGCAGCGTCACTGACCAAGGCTTCCCCGACCGATTTGTCGGCGCCGCCATGCAGACCTTCGGCGGGCTGGACATCATCGTCAACAACGCCGGCTATACGTGGGACTCGACCATCCAGAAAATGACTGACGAGCAGTTCCAGGCCATGCTCGACGTGCACCTGGTCGCGCCATTTCGCATTCTTCGCGCCGTCGCCGAGCCGATCCGCGTTCTGGCCAAGCAGGATGCCGAGGCGGGCAGGGAGGTGTTCCGTAAAGTCGTCAACATTTCTTCCATTGCCGGCCTGTACGGCAATGCCGGCCAGGTCAGCTATTCCGCCGCCAAAGCCTCGCTTATTGGGCTCACGCGCACCTTGTGCAAGGAATGGGGACGTTACCGCGTCAACGTGAATTGCGTTGCTTTCGGTTTGATCAAGACCCGCCTGACGCAGCCGATCGAAGCCAACCAGGCGACCATCGACGTCGCCGGTCGCGCTATCAAAGTCGGCGTGCAGCCGCAGCTGTTATCGACCTTCGAAAAGATGATCCCCCTCGGGCGCGGCGGCACCCCGGAGGAAGCAGCCGACGCCGTTTATCTGTTTTGCACGCCGGAATCGAATTACATCAGCGGTCAAGTCGTGGTCTGCGGTGGCGGACTTTTGATATGATCTGACGGCGGTCCCTGCAGCGAAGCGCGAACTAGAGCTGGTTGGCGGGCACCGAACGAGCCTGCTACGAGCCTGCGATCGGGCGAATAGCAAGCCACAATACTGCGTTACGGCTTGACGTAAATGCTGGCATACGATCCTGCGTACGCCTCCTTCCAACCTTTCTTGCCAACGAGAAACCGCCTTAGCTCTTCGTGGGCCTTCACCCAAAGCACGGTGTCGATCTGGTATTTCTCAAGCACCGCGTCCCAGGCAGTCTCATCGAACTCCGATTGGACCAGCTTGAAATAGTCACGCAGCAAGGCATCCGGATATGCGGTCGACGCGCGACCATCGACGAACACGGGTATGGCATCTCGCGTGCGAAAGATCAGAATTCCACCGTAGTTCCAGTGGTTCAGCAGTCGTGCATGCGGAAAATGCGTTTGCAGATAAAGAACGTCTTGCTCCGACAGCAATTGCGGAAGCGCAAGGGTCGGCTCGATGTGCATATAGATCAGTGGCAGGGCGCACGCCGCAGCGATGCCGGCTGCCAACAGCGATCTTTGCACTCGGGTATTATTCGGCTGCTTGGGCAGCAACCGATCAAGGTGAAGAGCCAATGGGACCGTCGAGAACATAAAAAAGAAAGACATGTATCTGAATTGATACAGGCCCAAGAACAAAAACAGCCAGGAAAGCAGCCGCGGCTCTAACGGACGTAATCCTCTGTAGCGCCGCTCAAACGCAACAAACATTAAGATATAGACGATGCCGGGGATGCTCCCGGGTATGGCCACGTTGCGATAATACGGCCACCACTCAGTGATGTACGCTTGCGAAAAGTGACCTAAGACAGTCGCCAAGCCTTGGTAGATATGCCAGCCGAGAGGGTTGATGAATGTTGCAATGAAGCAGCCGGCTAACACGAAACTGTAGATTCTAAAATTTGCCCGGTCCCATCGAAGCAATGCCACGCCGCAAAAAACGCCGACAATAATAAGACCAAGCAAGAAGCCGCCGTGCAGATTAGCCCACAGCACCATGACCGCAGGCAGCCAAAAAACACGCCGCGTTCTTTTCAGGCATTCGCCGTAGAAGATGACGGAAAACAACATGGTGGAAATGTTTGGCGAAACGGCGAGATAAATATTCGGGTACGCCGCCGCAAAAGTCGGGTAGAGCAAACACGCCGCAAAAACGGAGATGCAAACTGCAATCGGTGAGGCGCCGCTGCGCAGGCAGACGGACGTAAGATGCCCGGCGATAACCGCGCCACACGCGACTGCAAATAATGTCAGGCCACCAAAATTCGTATGTTGAAATATTACACTGGCCAACACGTCCCAGAGCCACGACAGATTGAACCACTGCCGGCCTGCGGACGTAAATGACCACGGATCATGGAAAGGAATATTGCCTTGCTCTCTGATCAGGTCGCCGGCGGCCAGGTGCCATCCCAGATCGTAGTGGGCAAGCAACAGCGGCGCGTTCATCAGGTAAAACAGACATGCGAATGAAATCAGGAAGACATAAATTCCCGATCTCTGAAAATTAGAACTGATCGTCTTTAGGAAAGAATACGATCGAGCGTCATCGAGTTCAGCGTCCGCCATCAGCGCACGCGTCCGACCGGCGACAATCGCGCCAAAGCTCTTGTCGCATTTGTCAAATAACGCGCGAATTTCCGAAAGATTGTCCGCCATGGAAATTTCCGCTCGTGGGTTCTGACGAGCTAAAGCTATGAGCCTTGGCTAAGAGCTTGGGCTAAGAACTTAGGCGATGGCCGGTTAACGTGACCTTGCCGGATGTTGGAGCAGGACGTCGTCATTTTTCCGCGTCCCGCAAATGCCGGAACGTTATTTCCGAATTGAGCCGTGGAGACTAACCGATAGCCGCTGTTGCACAGAACTGGCGGGTTTGGCCTAGTGGACGTAACGAGCGAGCGATGGAAAGCCTCGCTGGCCGGTTGGCACGCGCGCAAGGGGCCTGCTATGAACCCGCCATCGGTGGGGTGCGCGGCAAACAGCGCGCGGTCTCAACCAGCGAAGGCGATCTTAACCAGCGAAGGATTCGGATTTGGTTGCATTCGGCGGTGCCGCCTTGCCGGAGCGGCGGTACGAGACGACTGTCGCGGTCATTATTGTCTTGCTGGTCGGCGTGCGGCTCGCCGTCGCCGCGTTCACGCCGCTGAGCTTCGACGAGGCGCTCTACTGGGTCTGGTCGAAGCATATCGCCGGCGGCTATTACGATCATCCGCCGGTCAATCCGATCCTGATCCGGCTCGGCACCACGCTGTTCGGCAATACCGAGTTTGGCGTGCGTGTGTTCGGCGTCTTGCTGGCGTTGCCGGCGAGCTTTGCGGTATGGCGCGCCGGCGCGATCCTGTTCGGCGACGAGAGGGTCGGCGCGACCGCGGCGCTTTATTTCAATCTGACGCTGGCGATGGCGGTCGGCTCGCTGTTGGCGACGCCCGACAATGCCGTGGTGGTCGCGACGGCGTTCCTGCTGCTGACGCTGGTCAAACTCGACGAAACCGGACGCGGCGAGTGGTGGCTCGCTATCGGCGTGGCGTTCGGCGTCGGCATGCTGTCCAAATACACCACGATCTTTTTTGCCCCGAGCATCCTGCTCTGGCTTCTGCTGGTGCGGGAGCAACGCCGATGGCTGGTGACGCCTTGGCCGTGGCTCTCCGGCGTGATCGCGCTCGTCGTGTTTTCGCCGACGCTGATCTGGAACGCGCAACATCACTGGACTTCGGTGCTCTACCAATACAATCGGCTGGTGGTGCACGAATGGTCGCTCCGCTATCTCGGCGAATTTTTTGCCGCGCAGATCGGGATAGCGACGCCATTTGTCTTTGTGCTCGGCGCCATGGGTTTGGTCGGATTGCTGCGCGGGCAGGGCGGTTCCTTTAGCGCGCGCGTCCTGATCAACGCGATGGTGTGGCCGATCCTGATCTACTTCGTTTGGCACACTTTCCATGGCCGCGTCGAAGGCAACTGGCCCGAGCCGATCCTGGTGCCGTTCGTCATCGCCGCCGCGGTCGCGGTCGAGCGCATCAAATGGGACGGCGTCTGGGCGGCGATCGAACATGTCTCGCAGCGGCTCGCCGCGGCCGTCGGGCTGGGCATCGCCGCATTCATCTATCTGCAGGGCGTGTTCGGGATCATTCCGCTCGGTCTGGCTGATCCGACCGCATCCAAATTAGGGGCCGGGTGGCGGCAACTCGGCGTTCAAATGGACCGGGTGCGCGCCCGCCTCGGCGCGCCGGTCGTTCTCACCTTCGACTATGGGCTTGCCAGCTGGCTTGCCTTCTATCTGCCTTCGCATCCGCCGGTCGAGCAGATCAACGGCCGCATGCGTTACGTCAATGCGCCGGAGCCCGACCCGGCGCTGTTTCGCGGCACCATCATGTACGTGTGCATGGTCGAGTGCGGCGATATTGACGCTTTGCACCAGCGCTTCAAGGCCGTGGAATTGGCAGCGAGCCTGACGCGGACGCGCCACGGCGTCCCGCTCCAGGATTATCGGGTCTACAGTTTGTCCGGCCCCATCGGCCCGCCGCTTGACCCGCCGTAACAAGGTCGCTTTTAACGAATGGGCGCCGGCGTGGGCGCGAACGCCGGTCCATTGACACTGACTGAATGGAATGCAACGGCAGGGCAGTTGCCGCCTGGAGGAGGTCGATGCCGGCGTTTTTAGATGCGCGCGTCAATCCGCGGCTTTCCATCGTTGCGCCTTGCTACAACGAAGAGGCCGGCCTCGAAGAATTCTACCGGCGCATGACCGCCGCGGCGCAACAGATCGCCGGCTCCGACTACGAATTCGTGTTGTTGAATGACGGCTCGGGCGACCGCACCTGGGCGATCATGGCCGAGCTGGTGCGCCGCGATCCGCGCGTGGTGGCGGTCAATCTGTCCCGCCGCTATGGTCATCAGCTGGCGATCACCGCCGGCCTCTACACCTGCCGCGGCGACCGCATCCTGACCATCGACGCCGACTTGCAGGATCCGCCGGAGGTGCTTGCCGAGATGTGGCGGCTGATGGACAGCGCGGACGCCGACGTCGTCTACGGACTTCGCCGGGCGCGCCAGGGCGAGACCATGCTCAAGCGCGGCACCGCCGCGTTGTTTTACCGGATGATGAAGCGCGTCGGCTATGCCGACCTGCCGGTCGATGCCGGCGATTTCCGGCTGATGACGCGGCGCGTGCTCGACATCCTCAACAGCATGCCGGAGCAGCATCGTTTCATTCGCGGCATGGTGAGCTGGATCGGGCTTCGCCAGGTGCCGCTCGCCTATGACCGCGCGCCGCGGCAATCGGGCGAAAGCAATTATCCGCTGGCCCGGATGATCGGGCTTGCGTTCGACGCGCTGACCTCGTTCTCGATCATGCCGCTTCGGCTCGCTTCTTATCTCGGCCTCGCGCTCGGCTGCTTGAGCCTGTTGATGGTCGGCTATACGCTTGGCAGCTGGGCGCTCGGCCGTGTGGTCGAAGGTTGGACCAGCTTGTTGACCGTGGTGCTGATCCTGGGCTCGACCCAGCTCATCCTGTTCGGCCTGCTCGGCGAATATGTCGGCCGGCTTTATCTGGAGACCAAACGGCGGCCGTTGTTCGTCATCGACCAGGTGCTGACGCAAACCGCACCGGCCGGCGAGAAATACCGCACGCCGCGCGAGCACGCGGCCCTTCCGGGGGAAATGTAACGCACGTCATTGCGAGGAGCGAAAGCGACGAAGCAATCCATTTTTCAGTCGCGCGCTCGCGCCGCCCTCCAACCCGCTCGCGCGCAACTTGGGTTGCAGGCGAGCGGTGACGCTCGTGAACGAGCGGTTGCCGGCAAGTTGTGCGCGAGGGAAAAGTGGATTGCTTCGCTCCGCTCGCAATGACGAGAAGCTTCGGGCAATGACGCAAAGCAAAAGGCCCGAGATCGCTCCCGGGCCTTCGCATTTCGACGTGCCGATGGATCAGAAATCCATGCCGCCGCCGCCCGGCGGCATCGCCTGCATTTCCTTCTTCTTCGGCAACTCGGCGACCATAGCCTCGGTGGTGATCAGGAGGCCGGCGACCGAGGATGCGCCTTGCAGTGCCTGGCGCACCACCTTGGTCGGGTCGATGATGCCCTTCTTCACCATGTCGACGTATTCGGCGTTTTGCGCGTCGAAGCCGTAGCCATAGGTGCCGTGCTCGAGGATCTTGCCGACAATGACCGAGCCGTCCTCACCGGCATTGATGGCGATCTGCCGCGCCGGCGACGACAATGCTTTGCGCACGATATCGACGCCGTGCTTCTGGTCCTCGTTGTGGGTGCGCACCTTCTTGAGCGACTCGGTGGCGCGCAACAGCGCGACGCCGCCGCCCGGCAGGATGCCTTCCTCGACCGCGGCGCGGGTCGCGTGCATCGCGTCATCGACGCGATCCTTGCGCTCCTTGACCTCGACCTCGGTGGCGCCGCCGACGCGGATCACTGCGACGCCGCCGGCGAGCTTGGCGAGGCGCTCCTGCAGCTTCTCGCGGTCGTAGTCCGAGGTGGTCTCCTCGATCTGCGCCTTGATCTGCGTGATGCGGTCCTCGATGTCCTTCTTCTTGCCGGCACCGTTGACGATCGTGGTGTTCTCCTTGTCGATCATCACCTTCTTGGCCTTGCCGAGCATGGCGATGGTGACGTTCTCGAGCTTGATGCCGAGATCTTCGCTGATCGCCTGGCCGCCGGTCAGGACGGCGATGTCCTGCAGCATGGCCTTGCGGCGATCGCCGAAGCCCGGCGCCTTGACGGCTGCGACCTTCAAGCCGCCGCGCAGCTTGTTGACCACCAGCGTCGCCAGCGCCTCACCCTCGACGTCTTCGGCGACGATCAAGAGCGGCTTGCCGGTCTGCACCACGGCTTCCAGAAGCGGCAGGAGCTCATTGAGCGCCGACAGCTTCTTCTCGTTGATGAGGATGTAGGGATCCTCCATTTCGACGCGCATCTTGTCGGCGTTGGTGATGAAGTACGGCGAAATGTAGCCGCGGTCGAACTGCATGCCCTCGACCACGTCGAGCTCGGTCTCGAGGCTCTTGGCTTCTTCGACCGTGATCACGCCCTCGTTGCCGACCTTCTTCATCGCCTCGGCGAGGAAGCGGCCGATCTCCTGGTCGCCGTTGGCCGAGATGGTGCCGACCTGGGCGATCTCGTCGTTGGAGGTGACCTTCTTCGAGTTCTTCTTGAGCTCCTCGACCACGGTCTCGACCGCGAGATCGATGCCGCGCTTGAGATCCATCGGGTTCATGCCGGCGGCAACCGCCTTGGCGCCTTCCTTGACGATCGCGGCGGCGAGCACCGTCGCGGTAGTGGTGCCGTCACCGGCGATGTCAGAGGTCTTGGACGCGACCTCGCGCACCATCTGCGCGCCCATGTTCTCGAACTTGTCGTCGAGCTCGATCTCCTTGGCGACGGTGACGCCGTCCTTGGTGATGCGGGGAGCGCCGAACGACTTGTCGAGCACGACATTGCGGCCCTTGGGGCCCAATGTCACGCGCACCGCATTGGCGAGAATGTCGACACCGCGCAGCATCTTGTCGCGCGCGTCGACCCCGAATTTGACTTCCTTGGCAGCCATTTTGAGTTTCTCCTGAAAATCGTAGCTTTTGTTTTGCACTCGTCATCGCCGGGCTTGTCCCGGCGATCCCGATTCAGTCGGCACTGCTCTGCAGGAACGATCGGGATGGCCGGACCAAGTCCGGCCATGACAAACGGAGTGGGATTACGCGGCCTTCCTTTTGGCCGCCGGCTCGTCGATGATTCCCATAACGTCGGACTCCTTCATGATCAGGAGTTCTTGGCCGTCGATCTTGACCTCGGTGCCCGACCACTTGCCGAACAGCACGCGGTCGCCGACCTTGATGTCGATGGGGATCAGCTTGCCGGCCTCGTCGCGGCCGCCGGGGCCAACGGCGGTGACCTCGCCCTGCGAGGGCTTTTCCTTGGCGGTGTCAGGGATGATGATGCCGCCGGTTGTCTTTTCCTCGGCATCGATGCGCTTGACGACGACGCGGTCGTGAAGCGGACGAAACTTCATGGTGTCCTCCTAAGGTATTGGCGAGAATACGAGTTTTGGGTTGGCGGTCCCCTTCAGCATTCTTCGGCTAACCGCATAGCTGCGATTTGGGGCGTGATTTTTTGCCCGCAAGAGGCGCCCGCAGATTTATTAGCACTCAGTAAAACGGACTGCCAACAGCATTCTTATCCGGCATGGTTAATGAACCGCCCGGCAACCGGCTCGACCAAATGTCATGGGTGCCAACAGGGAAACATTCCCGCGAGGCGTCGTTGAAGCAGGCGCCGAACCGGGCCTGTCGACGTTGCTAGCAGGGTTTGCGGTATGCTGCTAGTGCCTTGAAAGTACACGAGTTATTTAAATTTGAGGCTTGAAATGGAGGATCGAGTCTCGGAACAATCCCCGAGATGGGGACGGAGGACAGGATGAATGCGAAGGATGGTCGGGTTTCAGACGATTTTCGCCGCCAGCTCGACGGCTACGGACTGACGACGGCCAATATTCTCTATCGCCGGCCGGATCACCAGTGGTTGCTGCAGACCTATGTCTGGCAGGACTACGACCTTTGTCCGAACTTTCCCGAACTGAACAAATTCCTCAATTTCTGGCTCGAAAAGTTGGAAGGCCCGCTGCACTCGGTGACGGTCGCGCACGCGCGCCTGATCAAGCCCGCCGAGATCCGCGCCATCAGCGGCGAGTTTCGCTTGCATTGACAATCGTAGCCTGGGTTGAGCGAAGCGAAACCCAGGATCAGATTCCCGGATTTCCAGATTTCCCGGATTTCGCTGCGCTCAATCCGGGCTACGGCGTTTCGTGCGAAATCAATCGCCAAAACTCATCACACCCGATGATGGGTTTCGCTTCGCTCAACCCATCCTACAATCCAAACAAACAACAAAACTCATTTTTTGTTGTGCCATTTCGGCGCAACTTTCCCACCTCACAATAACGCCGCATTTCCGCCACGGCGCACTAAGCGGCGTTTAACGAAAAGTCGCCTTAATCATCGCGCAGGTGTTGGGGCGTTGCGCAACTCTTGTCGGGGGAGCGCCTAACAACGCTGGTCCGTTTTCGACGCGCCGCTTCGCGGCCGTTGCAGTCTGCTTGAGCGGACAGCGTCAGTCTGGATTGGGGGAATGACAGCTTGGATCGGGGGAATGACAGTCAGTACCGCGTTGGGTGATGAGTACGAGTACGAGACATACGGATATGGACAGGTACCGGGGAGTGAGCGTCAAAAAGTCTTAGGGCGGGGGTTGCTGGCGTGCATCGCGTTGGCGTGCGCCTGCATCGCGTGGACCCATCTGTCCGGCAGCGGTACCGATCAAGTCTCGGATCGAAAGACGCAGGCCACGGCGTCGGCCTGGCCGCGCGAAGGGCATGCGTCGACCGTCGCCAGTGCTTATGCGCGGCTGTCGGCGGCTTTGAAAAACCACATGCGCCGCTCGACCGCTTTGACCAGCGAAGCGGCGCTGTTTGATTCGCGCTTCTCGCTCGGCTTCCCGCCTGGAACGTTTGCGCTTGCCGTTGCCGTTAAGGGTGACCGCGAGCCGCAGACCACCGCGGCATTGGGTGAGCCCACCGCTTCCACACAAGCAGCTCCGCCCGCGCCGTCGTTGCGCGAGCGCGTCATGGCCAAGGCGGCTTCCGCGGCGCGGCTCATTCGATCGGCGCCAAGCCGTGTCGCCGCGCTGCGCGATGACGCGCATGCCGCCGGTGCCGACACGGCGACGCACGAACCGACCATCTTCGAAAGGCTTTTTGGCAAACCGTCGCCCCTGACGCTGGCCTATGCGGCGTCCGATGACGCCGGCCTCGGCTCGGGGCAGGGCGTCACCGGCGCCCGCTACGATCAGTTCACCGCGGTCTACGATATCTCCGCCCATACCGTGTACCTGCCGGACGGCACCCAGCTCGAGGCGCATTCGGGCCTCGGCGCGATGATGGACGATCCCCATCACGTCGACCTGCGCATGCGCGGCGCCACGCCGCCGACGGTCTACGATCTGCGGCTGCGGGAAGCGTCGTTCCATGGCGTGCATGCGATCCGGCTCATTCCGGTCGACGAGGACAGGGTCTATGGCCGCAGTGGCCTTCTCGCCCACACCTACATGCTCGGCTCGAACGGTCAGTCAAATGGCTGCGTGTCGTTCAAGAACTACGAGGCCTTCCTGCGCGCCTATCTGGGCCAGAAGATCAAGCGGCTCGCCGTGGTGGCGCATCTGGAGTGAGGCTAGACGACCCAGCGTTTCCCGGGCGCAACGCAGCGCGGAGCGAAGAGTAGTGCTGCGTTGCAGACCCGGGATCGTTGCAAACACAGCGATTGAGACGGTCCCGGATCAGCGGTGCACCGCGTCCGGGAGAAGCGGCGCGTCTGAGCACCTATAGGTCAAGCCTGGTGGTGACGAGCGCGAGCGCATTGTAGCCGTCGCGCGCGACAAAACCGCGCAGATTCCACGTGAGTTCCCCGAATTAAATCTCCGTAATGATAGTGGAAACCCGCCCGAAATTCCTTGCTTCCGCCTCAAACGTACGTTTGAATTTCGCTCAGACGTTTGAAAACGCTTTGGCCCGTTCGCCACTGCGCGAAAGCTGGGCGTAAACGTAAAAAAAACCGTGCGTGACTTAACAAGCCACGCAAAGCGTTCGAGGTGGAGCATGTTGGCATTACGAGACCTGATGCGGCCGGTCGGCGAGCACAATGTGCTTCAGCCGGTTTGCCCGATCTGCTCGCGGGCGCTCCGTCTGGCCCGGACCAAGGCGCGGGCCGGCGACCATGCCGAGATTCGCACTTATGGCTGCACCGGCTGCGGCGTGTGGCTGACAGAAGCCGCCCAAGAGGCCGCCGAAGACACGGACGACAGCGCCGACTAATTCCGCAAATAAGATTCCGCGGTGCCGACACACCGCGGATTAGAGCCCCAAGCGATACGACCCCCTCCCATCGCGCTTGGGGCTCAATTTTTTCCGGCCGCGAGTAGCCGGGCTTGAGCAAAGCGAAAGCCGGGCACAGCGTCGATCTGATCCCCGGATTTTCGCGGGGCTCGATCGGGCCGCACGACGTGCGCGCCCGCAGCAAGGTCGAGCTGACCGCACTGGATTAGAGTGTCGTCCGGACGAAACCTCCGCTCATTCCCGCGAAAGCGGGAATCCAGTCTGGGTCCGCGCCTTCGCGCCATGCGTTTCGGCGTGACCAAGCCGGGCCGCAGCTCGCGAAACGGGCGTAGGCGGGTCGCGGGGACGAGCGGAGCCGAATGTGGCGTCAGCTCTGATTGGAATCAGAAGGATTTTCGTTCGTTCGCCGCTGCGCGAAAAATACCGTCAGATCCCAGGCGTTGCGGATATTGACCAGCAACAACAGGATCAACGCGCCGGCCAGAAGCGGCGGGCCAATCTTGGAACGCGCGAAGATGAAAACAGCGGCCGCGAGCGCCGCGGCGTAGGCCGCAAGCGGGCTCGCGCCATAGCCAAGCCGATCATCCATGTCGATGGTGCGGCTGCGCATGACGCGGCGGAGGATGAAGCTCGAATAGACCAGCGCCAGCGCGGCGCTGACGCCGACAATGATGGCGAGCGCCGTATCGGAGTTCGCCGGAATGAGCGCCACCAGGCTCAAGAACAGGACGTAGGTGTAATGGAAGATGATCGGGCTCGTGAACGTGCGCGTCGGGCCTGCGCGTTCGGCGCTGAGATAGCCGGCGCCGATCGAAGCGGCGACGAATAGCAGCGCCACCAACGCCGCCGCCGCGGTGCCGAGCAGCCCGTAAAACTCACGCCAGCCGTCGAGCATGAATTACCCTCGCCCGACGAACGGCATCTTGTTGGCCATCACCGTCATGAACAGCACGTTGGCGTCGAGCGGCAGGCTTGCCATGTAGGCGACGGCGCGGCCGACATCGTCGACATTCATGCGCGCTTCCGGCAGGACGCGGCCGTCCGCCTGCGGCATGCCGATCGCCATCTTCTCGGTGAGCGGGGTGGCGGCATTGCCGATGTCGATCTGCCCGCAACAGATGTCATAGTCGCGGCAGTCGAGCGCGGTCTGCTTGGTCAGGCCGGTGACCGCGTGTTTGGTCGCGGTATAGGGCGCGGTGCCCGGCCGCGGCGTGTGCGCCGAGATCGAGCCGTTATTGATGATGCGGCCGCCGCGCGGGTCCTGCGCTTTCATGATCTTGATGGCTTCCTGGGTGCACAGGAACAGGCCGGTGAGATTGGTGGCGACGACCGCCTGCCAGCGCTCCAACGGAATGTCTTCGAGCGGCATGCCGCGTACGCTGACGCCGGCATTGTTGAACAGAAGATCGAGGCGGCCGAAGGTTTCTTTGGTCTTCGCGAACAACGCCGCGATCGATGCCGGCTCGCGCACGTCCGTCGGCACGATCAGATTGGCGCCGTCAAGCTCCTTCGCCACCTCGTGCAGCTTGTCGGCTCGCCGGCCGGCGAGCACCACCGCAAAGCCGTCTTTGGCGAGCGCCAACGCCGCGGCCTTGCCGACGCCGCTGCCGGCGCCCGTTACCAGTGCGACCTTCTGCGCTGCCATCGGCATCTCCTCCTGACCCGTCATTCCGCAAGCCGCTTTGGCGGCTATCCGGAATCCATAACCACGGATCGTGGGGCTGCGGAAGGGCGGCGACGATGATTTGGGGGACGGTGATTATGGATTCCGGGCTCGCGACTTCGTCGCGCCCCGGAATGACGGCCTCAGCTCGCCAGCGCGATTTCCTGGTCGGGATTGCCGGCGGCATAGTCGTCCGGCGACTCGATCCGTGCGGCGATGTCGGCGGGCGGGCCGGGCCGGCCGAACCGGTAGCCCTGCATCGAATGGACGCCGGCGGCGCGCAGGAACAGATGCTGCTCGGCGGTCTCGACGCCTTCGGCGGTCACCCGCATGCCCAGCCCGCGGCCGAGGCTGACGACGGCGTGAACGATGGCGGCGGCGTCGGGCGCGATCTCGATGCTGCGCACGAAGCTAGAGTCGATCTTGAGCTTGTCGAACGGGAAGCGGCGGAGATAGAGCAGGCTCGAATAGCCGGTGCCGAAATCATCGAGCGCGAAACGCACGCCGATGGCCTTGAGCCGCAGCATCGACAGTTCGGCGGTCTCCAGATTGCCGAGCAGTGTGCTCTCGGTGAGTTCGAGCTCGAGCCGGTTGGCGTCGAAGTCGGTCTCCTTGAGGATGCGCTCGACGACGTCGACAAAGTCCGAGCGGCGGAATTGCAGCGGCGAGACGTTGACCGCGACCGTCAGGCCCGGCCAGTTCCCGCCCTCAAGACAGGCGCGGCGCAGCATCCATTCGCCGAGCTCGACAATGAGGCCGGAATTCTCGGCGATCGGAATAAATACCGACGGCGGGATCACGCCGGCGGTCGGATGGGTCCAGCGTGCCAGGGCTTCGACGCCGACCATCTTGTCGCCGGCGGCGTTGACGATCGGCTGATAGGCGGCGGCGAGCCCGTCGTTCCTGATGGCGTGGAGGAGATCGCCTTCCAGGAGCTTGCGCTGCGACAGATCGGCGTCCATCGCCGCGTCGTAGATGCAGGCGCGGTTGCGGCCTTCGTTCTTGGCGCGATAGAGCGCCATATCGGCGTAGCGCAAAATGTCGCCGGCATCGCGGGCGCGGCGGTCGATCACGGCGATGCCGATCGAGGCGCCGATATTGATGTTGTGGCCGCTGATCTGATAGGGCGCGCAGACCGCGGCAATGATGCGGCCGGCGATCGCCTGCAGCGAATAGGAGTCCGACGAGCAGGTGGTGATGATGGCGAATTCGTCGCCGCCGAGCCGGGCGACCAGATCGTCGCCGCGCATGGTGCGGCTGAGCCGCTGGGTGACGGCAAGGATGAGCTCGTCGCCGATATGGTGGCCGAGCGTGTCGTTGACGTCCTTGAAGTGATCGAGATCGATGTAGAACACCGCCGCCGATGGACCGCCGTGGCGCACCTTGGCGATCACGGTCTCGAGCCGTTCGCCGAAATAGATGCGGTTGGGCAGTCCGCAGACCGGATCGTGCAAGGCGAGATGGCGCAGCTGTGTCTCGCCCGCGGCGATCGCCTGGGTCGTCCGCCGGGTGTGGCGTATCACCAAGCCGGCGAGCACCGCGAAACCGGCAATCGCAACGGCGATGAACGGCAGCACGCCGCCCGCGACTTGGCCGCTGGGTTTGGTCGATTCCCATGCCAGGCGGGCAATGGCGTTGCCGTGCGGGTCGGCGATGACGGTGACGCGCTGGTCGCGGGCTTCGTTGGCGCCGGTAATGACATGCAGGCCGGACAATTGCAGCCGATCGCCGATCTCGCGCAACAAATCCGTGTCGATGTATTTGACCGAAACGGCGATCGGCGCGCCGGCATTGCCGGAAGCAAGATCGCTGTCGGAGCCGACGGCGACTGCGGCGACGATCGCCGGTTTGTCCAGCACCTGCTCGATCCAGCCGGTCGCGCGGCCGGGCTTATGCGGATTGTGCGAGCCCATCACCGACAGTGCGGTCGCCGGCATGGCGTCGAGCCGGCCACGCATGAGATTGACGACGGCCGTCAGCGGCGCCGGCAGCTCGATCGTTCCGAGATCGCCGGAGGCGCGCGAGCGTGCGAATTCGACCCGGTCGGAACCGTCGACGACCAGGATCAGATCATGATCGAAGAACGCTTCGAGCCAGTTGCCGAGGCGCCGCTCGACCCATGGCGCATCGTAGCTGTCGCGGATCGCCTGCGTGGCGCCGGCGGTCGCGGCGACGCTCTCGAGCTCCCGCAGCACGCGGGCGCCGCGGCCCTCGAGCGCGTGTTGGATCAGCTGCTGGTCACGCTTGAGCGACGCCTCGTCGGCGCGCCGCGCCGAAACGAGGATGACGACGACTAGGCAGATAATGGCGATGCCGACGATCATGCCAATGGGCACGATCAGCCGCAGCCGCACCTGATCCCAGCGCGACCAGTGGCTAGCCCCGGCGACGTCCGATTGCGCCGAAAGGTTCACACTCCCACCCTTTGGCGGTGTTTTTCGCCTCGACCATACCGGCAAAAAGATTGCGATTCGCTTGCGCTTTGTGCTGACAGATGGTTACCGCGACCGGTGAGCTTGATTTCGTCGCGGAAGTTAACGGCCCGTAAACCCGCAGGTTTTGGGCCGGTTGCGGTACGCTTTCGGGCTTGTTGCCGCCTTTGGCCGGGCCGTCAGCGCTTATTGCTGTAGGGCGGGCGCGGAATGGCGATGTGGGCGGCGCGCAATGCCGCCGACCAGCGCTCACGCAGGTCGGTGAAATAGGGCTCGCCGGGTTCGATACGGTAAATCAATTCGGCGTCGCATACGTCGCGCCGCACCACCAGAAGATCGATCGGCATGCCGACGCTGAGGTTCGAGCGCATGGTCGAGTCGATGGAGACGAGCCCGACCTTGAGCGCGTCATAAAGGTCCATGCCGTATCCGACCGCGCGGTCGAGCACCGGCTTGCCGTATTTGTGCTCGCCGATCTGCAGATAGGGCGTGTCGGTGGTACATTCGATGAAATTGCCGGCGGAGTAGATCATGAACAGGCGCATGCGTTCGCCGGCAATCTGGCCGCCGAACAGAAACGACACGTCGAATGACACATCCGACGCTTCGAGCGCTCTGCCCTCGGCGGCGTGAATGGTGCGGATCACGTGGCCGACGCGTTGCGCTGCCTGAAACATGGTCGGCGCGCTCATCAGTGTGTCGCGTTCGCCGGTTTCCGGATTGTCGTAGCCTTCGGTCAGGATGCTGACGACCGATTGGCTGATCGACAGATTTCCGGCCGACGCAATCGCCATGATGCGCTTGCCGGGGTCTTTGAAGATATGAAGCTTGCGGAACGTGGCGATGTTGTCGACGCCGGCATTGGTGCGCGTGTCGGCGAACATCACGAGCCCTTCGCGTACGAGAATTCCGCAGCAATAGGTCATCGTTTTGCCAGCTCCCCGCGACGACTATATAGCGGCAGCGGTCCGTTTGCGGCAATGGTGCGCTCGCTTGAGTGCCAGCTACTGGTCGATCTTGATGGCGACCGCCAAGGTCTCTTCGCCCGTGCCGTAGCGGGTGCCGCGGATCGGTGCGGCACCGAGCGCGTCGAGGCCGATGGCGATGCGCACATAGGCGTCGGTCGGGCAGACGCAGTTTGCCACGTCGAACCCGACCCAGCCGAGCCCGGGTACATGGGCTTCGGCCCAGGCGTGACCGCCGCTTTCCTGGTCGGCGCCGTCGCTGCACAAATAGCCGGCGACATAACGCGCCGGGATTTGCAGGCTGCGCGCGGCGCCGAGGAAAATGTGGGTCAGGTCGCGGCTCACGCCGCGCTTGTGCGCGAAGGTTTCCGTTGCTGTCGCCGTCGGCGGCCGCGTCGGGTCGTGTTCGCAGATCATTTCGTCGTGCAAGCGATCGAGCAACGCGTGCAACTCGGCAAGCGTGTCGCCCGCATTGGCGGCGCGCAGGTCGAGCGCAAAATCCCGCATCGCCACGTCGGCTTCCGTCAGCGGCGTGTCGCGCAGGAATAGGCTTGGCGGAAATCGCTCGAGCGTGCCGCGCACCACTCCGTCGGTATTCTGCGTTTCGACCTCGCCGTCGACCCTGATGGTCAATTCGGCAAATGGACCGTCGGCGGCGAACACGTGGGTCAGGTTGCCGAAGGCGTCCTCGTGGGCATTGAGGCGGGCATCGCCGGAGACGTCGATGCGCCAGCCGATCACATATTGACCGTCGTGGTTGCCCGGCGTCAGCCGCAGCACCTGGATGACGCCGGCGGCGGGCGGATCGTAGCGGTGGACGATACTGTGGGCGATACGAAGGCGCATGGTCAGGAGTTGGTCATCAGTAGTCGGTGGTCAGAAGCCTCGGAAATGGCCAACTACGAGGAGGATAAACGATCGGTCCCCGGCTGTCCGGCGACTTCTGGCTTCTGATTACCGATTCCTGTTTCCTGATTCTTGTCCCACTCACATCAGATATTGCTGCGCGATCGCGGTTCCGAGCTGGTTATTGTCTTCGACGAATTCGTCGATGAATTCGTGCAGTCCGTTCTGGAATATCTGCTCGATGCGGCTGTTCTGCAGCCGGGCGCGGACCGCGCGGGCTTGGCGCTGCGCGTTGCCTTGGCGGCCATAGGCGTGGGCGATGCGGTCGAGATTTTGCACCAGGTTTTCGTAGCAGCTCGCCAGCGACCGCGGCATCTCGTCCTTGAGCATCAAGAGGTCGGCAACCAGCCACGGCTTGACGTTCTCGCGATAGACCCAGTGATACGCGGTCAGCGCGGATACCGAGCGCAGGATCGCGGCCCATTGGAAATAGTCGAGCGGCCCACCGACTTGTTCGAGCGCCGGCAGCAACAGGTGATACTTGACGTCGAGGATGCGCGCGGTGTTGTCGGCGCGCTCGATGAAGAGACCAAGCCGGGAGAACCAGTAGGCGTCGTTGCGCAGCATGGTGCGGTAGGCGGAGCCGTCGAAGCGCAGCGAGGCTTCCTGCACCCAGCGCAGAAAGCGCGCGAATTCTTCGCGCGAGCGCGGGCCGTTGCCCCACTTCTTGAGCTCGAGCCAGGCGCTGTTGATGGTGTCCCACATCTCGATGGTGAGCGCGGTGCGCACCGCGCGGGCGTTGAGCCGCGCCGTCTCGATGCAGTTGCGGATCGAGGACGGATTGTTCGGCGAGAAGGCGAGGAATTCGGTGACGGTCTCTTCGTTGGCTTCGGAATAGGCGGCGAAGAAGGCGCTGGCGCAGCCGGCCGTGGCGACCGCGGATTCCCATTCGTTCGAGCTGCCGACATAATTGATCGGCAGCGCCGTGAGCCGGTAGGTGGTTTCCAGGATGCGGGCCAGATATTCGGCGCGCTCGACGTAGCGGGCGAGCCAGAAGAGATTATCGGCGGTGCGCGACAGCATCGCTAGCTCGCTTTCATCCGGCCAGCACCCAGGTGTCCTTGGTGCCGCCGCCCTGGCTTGAATTGACGACCAGCGAGCCTTTCTTCAGGGCGACGCGCGTCAGGCCCCCGGGCACGATGCGGATGCGATCGCGGCCGGACAGCACGAATGGGCGCAAATCGACATGGCGCGGCGCGATGCCTTCCTCGACGCAGGTCGGGCAGGTCGACAGCGCCAGCGTCGGCTGGGCGATGAAGTTCTTCGGATCGGCTTTGAGCTTGGTGCGGAAGGCTGAGATCGCGGCTTTGTCGGCCTTCGGACCGATCAGCATGCCGTAGCCGCCGGAGCCGTGCACCTCCTTGACAACCAAGTCCTCGATATTGTCGAGCACGTAGCTTAAATGCTCGGTCTCGCGGCAGCGCCAGGTCGGGACGTTTTTCAAGAGCGGCTCTTCGCCGAGATAGAATTTTACGATATCCGGCATGTAACTGTAGACGGCCTTATCGTCGGCAATGCCGGTGCCGACCGCGTTGGCCAGTGTCACACTGCCAGCTTGATAAGCCGACATCAGGCCGGGCACGCCGAGTGCGCTGTCAGGGCGGAAAACCAGCGGGTCGAGGAAATCGTCGTCGATGCGGCGGTAAACGACGTCGACCCGCTTGAGGCCTTCGGTGGTGCGCATATAGACGATGTCGCTTTTGACCACGAGGTCGCGGCCTTCGACCAGTTCGACGCCGAGCTTGTCGGCCAGGAAGGAATGTTCGTAATAGGCGGAATTGTAGACGCCCGGCGTTAGCAGCACGACGGTGGGCTCGGACGAGGCGGTCGGCGGCGCGATTGACTTTAATGTCGCCAACAATTCGTCCGGATAATTCTCGACCGGCGCCACGCGGTAACGCGAGAACAGTTCGGGAAACAGCCGCAGCATGATCTCGCGATTTTCCAGCATGTAGGACACGCCGGAGGGCGTGCGCGCATTATCCTCCAGCACGTAGAAGTTCTCGGCATCGACGCGCACGATATCGATGCCGGCGACATGGACATAAATGTCGTGCGGCACTTTTTGACCGTTCATTTCCGGACGGAAGACTGGGTTCTGAAACACCAGATCCTCAGGCACGATTCCGGCTTTGAGAATTTCGCGGCGGCTATAAACGTCCTTGATGTAGGCGTTGATCGCCTTGACCCGCTGCTCCAGGCCGCGTTGCAGAATTTGCCATTCGGCGGCGGACAGGATGCGCGGAATAACGTCGAACGGGATCAGACGCTCCTGCGCTTCGGCGTCGCCATAGACCGCGAAGGTGATGCCGATGCGACGGAAGAAGTGTTCGGCCTCGCGCCGGCGGAAATCGAGCACGTCCGGCGGCACCTGGCCCAGCCAATGCGACAGCTCGGCGTAGGCCGGCCGCACCGCGCCTTCGCTGCCGCTCATCTCGTCGAACATAGCGATCCCCGGCCCACCCGAGCGCGAACGCGAAATGCCCGCCATATCAATGGCGGTAGCATGAGTGTAGCAATCTTTGCGCCAATTCGGACCGGCGAGGCGAGGGCGTCAGACCCAGTCATCCACCGGTTTTGCCCATGTTTTAGGCGGTCTGACCACCGGCTTGGCGGCTGGAAACGCTCCGCTTGGACGCGGCTACAGGTCCTGAAAGCGCTTCTTTTCGGCGACGACCTTCTCCAGCAACGCGGCCGGCTTGAAATCGTCGCCCATGGTGGTGGCTTCGAATTCCTTCAGCTTGCCGAGGACTTTGTCGGGGCCGATCAGGTCGGCATAGAACATTGGCCCGCCGCGATAGACCGGCCAGCCGTAGCCATTGATCCAGACGATATCGATGTCGGAGGCGCGTTGCGCCATGCCTTCGTCGAGGATTTTGGCGCCTTCATTGATCATCGGATAGATGCAGCGTTCGAGAATCTCCTCGTCGGAAATGCTGCGCCGGTTGATGCCCTTCTTGGCGGCGAAATCGAGAATGATCTTTTCCACCACCGGCGAGGGCCTGGCGTTGCGCGCCTCGTCATAGTCGTAGAAGCCGGCGCCGGTTTTCTGGCCGCGCCGGTCCATCTCGCACAGGATTTCGCGGATGGTAGAGGATTTGCTGGTCTCCTTTGACCAGCCGATGTCGAGCCCGGCGAGGTCGCTCATGGCGAACGGACCCATCGGCAGGCCGAAATCGTAGATGACGCGGTCGACGTCCCAGGGCATGGCGCCTTCGAGAATGAGTTTCTGCGCTTCGCGCTGGCGTTGCGCCAGCATGCGATTGCCGACAAAACCGTGACACGCCCCGACCAAAGCCGCGATCTTGCCGATCTTGCGGGCGAGCTGCATGACGGTCGCGATCACCGGCTTCGCCGTTTTGGCGCCGCGCACCACTTCGAGAAGCCGCATCACGTTTGCCGGCGAGAAGAAATGCATGCCGAGCACATGATCCGGCCGGCTGGTCACCGAAGCGATCTCGTCGATGTTGAGGTAGGAGGTGTTGGACGCGAGTATCGCGCCCTGTTTGGCGATCTTGTCGAGCTTGCGGAACACGTCTTTCTTGATGTCCATGTTCTCGAACACCGCCTCGATGATGAGATCGCAGTCGGACAAGGCATCGAGGTTCAGGTCCGGGCTGAGAAGGCCCATCCGGGTTTCGACGTCGGCTTGCGTCAGCCGGCCTTTCTTGGCGGTGTTCTCGTAATTGCGGCGGATCGTCGTCAGGCCGCGGTCGAGCGCGGCCTGCGCCGTCTCGACGATCGTCACCGCAATGCCGACATTGAGGAAATTCATCGCGATGCCGCCGCCCATGGTGCCGGCGCCAATGATGCCGACTTTCTTGATCGGCAGAACCGGCGTGTCGTCGGGCACGTCGGCAACCTTCCACACCTTGCGCTCGGCAAAAAACACATAGCGCTGGGCGCGCGATTGCTCCGACGGAACGAGGTCGAGAAACAGCTGGCGCTCGAGCTTCATGCCGTCGTCGAACGGCAGATCGACCGCGGCCTGCACCGCCCGCATCGCCGATTTCCAGGCTTCGAAGCCGCGGAACTTGCGGGCATTGTCCTTGCGGATTTTCTCGAAGATTTCCGGCTTGCCGCGCGCCGCCTCGATCTTGTCGTTGCGGTTGCGGATCTTGGAGAGCGGCATCTGCGTGTCGGTCACCTTGCGGGCGAACGCCATGGCTCCGTCGCGCAGCTTTCCCTCCTCGACGACGGTGTCGATAACGCCCCATTCGAGCGCCTGCTTGGCGTCGAACGGCGTGCCCGAAAGAATAATGTTGAGCGTATTCTCGACGCCGCTCAGTCGCGGCAGACGCTGCGTGCCACCGGCGCCGGGAATGAGCCCGAGCTTGATTTCCGGCAGGCCGAACTTTGCCGACGGCACCGCAATGCGATAATGGCACGTCAGCGCCACTTCGAAACCGCCGCCGAGCGCAGTGCCGTGAATGGCGGCGATAATCGGCTTGGGGTTGTTTTCGAGCGCATTCTGGATTTCGGGAACCGACGCGCCCTTCGACGGCTTGCCGAACTCGGCAATGTCGGCACCGGCGATAAAGGTGCGGCCGGCACAGATCAGAACGATGGCTTTGACGGCCGGGTCCGCCGCCGCCTGCTGCGCGCCGTCACGAAGGCCGCTGCGCACATCTGCCGACAGTGCGTTCACCGGCGGCGAATTGATCGTCAGCACGGCGATATCGCCTTCGCGGGTCAGGTCGGTTACAGCATTGATCGCTGCCATCGCGCGTTTCCTCTTCAACTTGCCGGGTTGTGCTCCGCCCAATAAGCTGGCGCGCAAAATATATGCAAGAGGGCGGAACGCCCGTCATATGCAAGAGGGCGGAACGCCCGTCATATGCAAGAGGGCGGAACGCCCGTCATATGCAAGAGGGCGGAACGCCCGTCATATGCAAGAGGGCGGAACGCCCGTCATATGCAACAAGGGCGGAACGCCCGTCATATGCAACAAGGGCGGAACGACCGCCCGCACAGAAGGGGAAGGAACGACCGTGTCGCTGTTCGACCTTAGCGGAAAAGTTGCGGTAGTGACCGGCTCGTCGCGCGGCATTGGCCGCTCCATCGTCGAACGGATGGCCGAGCAGGGGGCCAAGGTCGTCGTCTCCGCGCGCAATATCGAGCCTTGCCGCGATGTAGCCGACGCTATCAACGCCAAATATGGCGACGGCAGCGCCATCGCCGTGGCCGCGAATATTTCGTCCAAGGAGCACCTTGCGCGGCTGGTCGAAGAGACGACCCGCGCATTCGGCCAAATCCATGTGCTGGTGTGCAACGCGGCCTCGAACCCGCATTACGGCCCGATGCACACCATCAGCGACGAGCAGCTGCGCAAGATTCTCGACAATAACATCGTCTCCAATCATTGGCTGATTGCGATGGTGGCGCCGCAAATGATCGCCCGCAAGGACGGCTCGATCATCATCGTATCCTCGATCGGCGGCCTGCGCGGCAGCCCGGTGATCGGCTCCTACTGCATCTCGAAGGCTGCCGATCTGCAGCTCGCCCGCAACCTCGCCATCGAGCTTGGGCCGCACAATGTGCGGATCAATTGCATCGCGCCTGGCCTCATTCGCACCTACTTTGCGCGCGCGCTTTGGGAAGATCCGGACAATCTCAAGCGCCGGAACGAACAGACGCCGCTCGGCCGCATCGGTGAGCCGGATGAAATCGCCGGCGCGGCCGTTCTGTTGGCGTCGCCGGCCGGAAGCTACATCACCGGGCAAACCATCGTGGTCGATGGTGGCATCACGGTCGCCTGATCGAGATGCGTTTGGGCGGCCGCACAAGCGCGGCCGGACAAAAGGACAAGACGGGTGAACGTGGCGGTAACAAAAACATTCCCGGCAATTTCGCTCGCACAGGCGCATGCGCTGTTGACCCGTCCCGGCTCGCCGTTCGAGATGGAAGAGCGCGACATCCGCGGCGTGCGCACGCGGGTATGGAAGAATGCGCCGCCGACTATGCGCGAAGTGTTTCTATTGGCGCGGGCGCACGGCAGCAAGACGTTTATCGTCTATCGCGATGAATGGGTGAGCTACGAAGAGTTTGCTCGGGCCGCACTCGCGATCGCCGAGGCCTTGCAGCAAGCCGGCGTCAAGAAAGGCGACCGCATCGCCATCGCCATGCGCAACCTCCCGGAATGGCCGGCGGCGTTCTTTGGCTGTCTCGTCGTCGGCGGCATCGCGACGTTGCTCAATGCCTGGTGGACCGGGCCGGAGCTGCAATTTGGGCTCAACGATTCCGGTGCCAAGGTTGCCATCGTCGATCGCGAGCGGCTCGAGCGGCTGTTCGAGCATCTGCCCAATTGCCCGGCGCTGGAGCGCGTCTTTGTCAGCCGGCACAGTGAGGCCATCGCGCATCCGCAAATCACCAAGCTCGAAAGCGTCACCGGCGACGTGAGTTCCTGGGCTCAGTTGCCGGATCGGCCGCTGCCGAACGTGCCGCTCGATCCGGAGGATGACGCGACGATTCTCTATACCTCGGGCACGACCGGAAAGCCGAAAGGCGCACTGGGCACGCATCGCAATTCGACGGTCTCGGTGCTGCTGCGGCCGTTCGGTCAGGCGCGTACCTTCCTGCGGCGCGGCGAGCCAGTGCCGGCGCCCGATCCGAATGCGCCGCAGAAGTGCTCGCTGTTGGTGGTGCCGCTGTTCCACACCACCGGCTGCCACGCGGCCATGATCCCGTCGGTGGTGGCTGGCGCCAAAATCGTGCTGATGCACAAGTGGGACCCGGAATTGGCGATGCAGCTCATCGAGCGCGAGCGCGTCAACAATGCCGGTGGCGTGCCGACCATCGCCTGGCAACTGCTCGAACATCCGGCGCTCGGCAAGTACGATCTCTCGTCGCTCGAAAGCATTTCGTACGGCGGCGCACCGGCGGCGGCCGAGCTGGTGGCAAGGCTGAAGGAGAAATTCCCCAAATCCGTGGCCGGCACCGGCTGGGGCATGACCGAAGTGTCCGGCGGCTTCACCGGGCACCAGGCGGAAGACTATGAAGCGCGTCCGGCGAGCTGCGGCCCGGCCTTTCCGATCGGCGACATCAAGATCGTCGATGCCACAGGCAAGGAACTGCCGCCGGGCGGCGTTGGCGAGCTGTGGGTCAAAGGGCCGAGCATCGTCAAGGGCTATTGGCAAAATCCCGACGCCACCGCTGCGACATTCGTCGACGGCTGGCTCCGCACCGGCGACATCGCCCGCCTCGACGAGGAAGGCTTTTGCTTTATCCTCGATCGCGCCAAGGACATGCTGATCCGCGGCGGTGAAAACATCTACTGCGTCGAAGTAGAGAATGCGCTCTACGAGCATCCGGCCGTGATCGACGCCGCCATCGTCGGCATCCCGCATCGTTCGCTCGGCGAAGAGCCGGGCGCGGTCGTCACGCTCAAACCGGGCGCCAGCGCCAGCGAAGCGGAGCTCCGCGCCTTCGTCGCCGAGCGGCTCGCCGCCTTCAAGGTACCGGTGAAAATCGTATTCTCGCCGGACATGCTGCCGCGCAACCCGACCGGCAAGCTGATGAAAGGCGAACTGAAACAATTGTTCGTCGAACAGTAGCGTTGAGCGCCAACTAGGACGCCTGCTTATAAATCCAACGCCTCGAGCATGACTTTATGTCCGGTTTGCGCCGAAAGCGACCGACGTGCTGCGTCGCCGCGAAATGACGCGATGGGCCAGAAAGCGACCTGAGCAGATGCAGCAAGACGTTGATAGTCGGCTTCCTCCCCGGATTTCGCTCTACGAAATCCGGGTTGCTTGCCGCTTGCTCTGCCGGTTACGCCGCCTTGTTCGCCGCGGCGACATTGGCGCCGACCACGCGCGCTTTGAATTCGTCAACGGTCATAACGTCGGCTGTCGAGAACGCGAGTATAGTCAATGTGGCCCGATGGACATCGGCCGCCGACAGTGCGCCCTGACCGACGTCCGGATAATCGAATGTTCCCGTCGCATCCGAAAGGAACGCGACTTGATAATTGCGGAACATGGCGTCGCGTGCCGTTGCGTGACAGCAGTTTTCCGTCGTCGTGCCGGATATGATTACGGTTTTGACGCCCCATTCCCGCAATATCAAATCAAGGTCGGTCGCGAAGAACGCGCTATAGCGGTGTTTTTTGATGACGTGCTCGCCCGGCGCCGGCGCCAGGTCTTTGTAGATTTCGGCCCCCGGCGATCCATCGACCAACACCGAGCGATCCGCGACCACCGAATAAAGATCGTCGTATAGTCCCATATCGGAGCCGTCGCGGCGATGGACATGTGCCGTGTAGACAACGCGGATGCCCTTCTCCCGACAAAATCTGAGTGTCGCGGCGAGTTTTGGCACCATGGCGTGCGCTTGCGCCGACTGCAGCTTCGCGCCTTCGGCGACAAAGTCGTTCTGCATGTCGACGACGATCATGACTGTCGTCCTTGGGTCGATGTTGTCTATGCGGTAGGGCATCGCAAACCTTCCTTTTGATGGCGCCTCATTCGGAGTTCGCATCGTGTGAGCGCGGCGTCAAGCCGATCCGCGAAGGCCATGTCCTTGCGCGAATAGGAGATGAAGATTTTAGCTCGGGTTGATGGTCCGGCGCGTACGGCATCCGCTGCCACGGCGGTCCCTTTGGCTCACACGTCTCCAATCCCATTAACACAAAATCGCCGTCACTCGGCAAGCGTTTAACGCATTTGGCTGATCGGTGTGATGCAAAAGCCTTGGAGAGCCCCATGTCAGTGAAGGGTCGTTGCCGACCAAGTTGGCTGGCTTCCCTGGCTGGTTCACTTCCGCTTTTGCCCAAAGAACCGACATTTCCATAAGGCGCTTGCGATCTCAGGGCAGCTCGCTTCGGCAGTGCGCAAGCCGCAGGCTACACCGGCGCGTTCGTATATTTCCGCATTTCCAGCCGCGCGATGGAGCGGCAGTGGACCTCGTCAGGACCATCGGCCAGCCTAAGCGTGCGGATATGCGCGTAAGCTTTGGCGAGGCCGGCGTCGGTTGTCACGCCCATGCCGCCATGCGCCTGGATGGCGTCGTCGATGACGCGCAGTGCGACGCGTGGCGCCGCGACTTTGATCATGGCGATTTCGAGCTGCGCCGCCTTGTTGCCGGCCTTGTCCATCATGTCGGCGGCTTTCAGACAGAGGAGCCGCGTCATCTCGATGTCGATGCGCGCTTCGGCGATGCGCTGCTCCCAGATCGAATGCTCGGCGATCTTCTTGCCGAAGGCGACGCGCGACAACAGCCGCTTGGTCATTTTTTCCAGCGCCACTTCGGCGGCGCCGACGGTGCGCATGCAATGGTGAATGCGGCCGGGGCCGAGCCGGCCCTGCGCGATCTCGAAGCCGCGGCCTTCGCCGAGCAGAAGGTTGGCCGCCGGCACGCGCACATTGTCGAGCAGCACCTCGGCATGTCCGTGCGGCGCGTCGTCGTAGCCGAACACCGGCAGCATGCGAATGACTTTCATGCCGGGCGTATCCAGCGGCACCAGAATTTGCGATTGCTGCTGATGGCGGGCGCGGTTCGGGTCGGTCTTGCCCATGACGATGGCGATCTTGCAGCGCGGATCGCCGACGCCCGACGACCACCACTTGCGGCCTTTGATGACATAGTCATTGCCGTCGCGGACGATGGAGGTTTCGATATTGGTGGCGTCGGACGACGCCACCGCCGGCTCGGTCATCAGGAACGCCGAGCGGATTTCGCCGGCCAGGAGCGGCTTGAGCCACTTGGCCTTTTGCTCCGGCGAGCCGTAACGGTGCAGCACTTCCATGTTGCCGGTGTCCGGCGCCGAGCAGTTGAACACCTCCGAGCCCCAGGACACGCGCCCCATCTGTTCGGAGCAAAGCGCGTAGTCGAGATTGCTCAAGCCGGCGCCGTGATATTCGCCTTCGTCGTGATCGGCCGACGGCGGCAGGAACAGATTCCACAGGCCTTCGGCTTTGGCCTTGGCTTTGAGCTCTTCGAGGATCGGAATGACTTTCCAGCGCTCGCCGGCGGCATCCTGCCGGTCGTAAGTCTCGACCGCCGGATAGACATGCGCGTCCATGAAAGCGATCACCCGGTCCCGCCAATGCTTTTGCCGCTCGGACATGGAAAAGTTCATGACGTTTCTCTCCCTGCACTGGGCGTGACATATACAGCGGGAAATCGCAATTCGAAAAGGCGCCGTGCAAATTCGGCCCGACCAACTTGTGAGCTTGGCAAGCTTGAGCGGTTTTGGACGGCGCGCTAGAGGAGGTCGAAAGGCGCGGAGAGGGTTTGCTGATGAGCGGCGCAGGCGAGGGGGCAGGTCAGGGCCAGAACGAGATCGTCACGGCCGGACTTCTGGTCATCGGCGATGAGATTCTCTCCGGCCGCACCAAGGACAGGAATATCGGCTTTGTCGCCGAGTATCTGACGGTGATCGGCATCGACCTTAAGGAAGTCCGCGTCGTGCCGGACGAAGAGCCGGAAATCGTCGCCGCGCTCAATGCGCTGCGCGCGCGCTACACTTACGTTTTCACCACCGGCGGCATTGGGCCGACGCACGACGACATCACCGCCGACGCTGTCGCCAAGGCGTTCGGCGTTCCGATCGACTATCATCCGCAGGCGGTCGAAATCCTCACCGCGCGGCTGGCGCAGACCGGCGGGGTGATGAACGAGGCGCGCATGCGCATGACGCGCGTGCCCAAGGGCGGCGAACTCGTGCTCAACAAAATCTCGGCCGCTCCCGGTTTCCGCATCGGCAATGTCATCGTCATGGCCGGCATCCCCGCGGTCATGCAGGCCATGCTTGAGTACATCGCGCCGCAGTTGCGGACCGGAGCGAAAATGCTGTCGGAGACGGTGCGCGCCGATTGCCGCGAAGGCGATATCGGCACCGAGCTCGGCGCCATCGCCAAAGCGCATCCCGACGTCATCATCGGGTCCTATCCGTTCATGGACGAGAACAAGGGCCCCAACGCCCACGTGGTCATGCGCGCGCGCGATCCGCAAAAACTCGCGCTCGTAAAAGCCGAGGTCGAGGTGATGCTGGCGCGCGTCCATGCTCAGCTTTCGGGTGGCTGAGGCCGCCGCAAAACGCTCAAGTCGAAGTGATCGCGAACGCTGATCGTGGCGCGGCGACGAACCTTGCAGCGGCCCAGTACCATAATTACGTGTTGCCGGCGCCCTTTGACGGAAGGGAAGCTCTGATGAGCGAGACCGAAGCCCTTTTTAGTGTATTGCGAAAATCGTCTGATCCCGCCTGCGCCTCGGCGATCGAACAAGCCGTAAGCCAAGCGTCTGATCGCGAACTGTGCCGGATCAATCCGCTGGCTTTTGCGGCCACGCACAAGCTCGACGAAGAGCCCACCATCGCCGCGTTCTTGCATGCCTCGCGGCTCGGAATTTTCGAATTGTCGTGGAACGTGCTCTGCCCCGGCTGCGGCGGCGTGCTCGATGCCGGCGCGACACTCAAGAATATCAATCGCGACGAATACGATTGCGGGCTGTGCGCCGCGGGCTATAAGCCGACGCTCGACGAGATGGTCGAGGTCACCTTTACGGTCAGTCCCCGGGTTCGCCGCATCGCCGCGCACAGCCCCGATACGCTCCCGGAAGTCGAATATTACCGCCAGATTTTCTGGAGCTCGGGCGTCGATCTGCCGGAGACGCTGGGCGAAAGTCTTGCCGAATTCACCGTCGATTCGATCGAGCTGGCGCCGGGCGAAAAGGCGGTGCTGTCGGTGCAACTGCCCAAGGACTTTGTCATCGCTTTCGATCCGGTGACACACGGCACCCAGTTCATCGACGTCAAGGGCGAGCCGACCCACGAGCGGCAGACGCTGTCGATGGTGTTCAACAAGGTCAAGCAGCCGGTCGGCACCATCGAGATGCGGCCGGGACCGTTGCGGGTCACGCTGGACAACCGCACCGACCGCCGGGTGCTGCCGGCGCTGTGGGTCGCCGCCGAGCCGTTGCATCATTTGCTCGGCCAGCGCCGGCCGTTCCTCACCGCCAAGCGGCTTCTGACCAACCAGACGTTCCGCGACATCTATCGGACTGATACGCTCGACGTCGATCAGCGCCTCAAGATCACGAGCCTGACCTTCCTGTTCACCGATCTCAAAGGCTCGACCGCGCTCTACGAGCGGGTCGGCGACCTGGTTGCCTATGATCTGGTTCGCCAGCATTTCCATGTGCTCCACGAGATCGTGGCGGCGGAGGCTGGCGCCGTCGTCAAGACCATCGGTGACGCGGTCATGGCCACGTTCCCGACGCCCGACCGGGCGCTGTCGGCGGCGCTGCACATGCGCGAAGCGATGTCGCGGATCAATGCCGAGCGCGGCAACGAGGATTTGTTGCTCAAGATCGGCATTCACGAAGGGCCGTGCCTGGCCGTCATTCTCAACGACAGCCAGGACTATTTCGGCCAGACCGTCAATCTGGCGGCACGCGTCCAGGGGCTGGCGTCCTCGCGCGCCATCTTCGTCACCCAATCGGTGGTGGAAGACAAGAACGCGGCGAAAATCCTCGAAACCTCCGGCCTGCAGCCGATGATGCAGCAGGCGGCGCTCCGCGGCATCGCCGACAAAACCACGGTGTACGAGATTCCCTGATTGCCCACAGGGGCTGATTGCCACACCCGCTTTCGGTCTGATATCGGGCTTGTCGAGTCGGGCGTGATCCGCGGGAGCGGCATGCTCTGGGTCCAACTACCCGCTACGGGGACCTTCGATGAGCCAAACTGCAATAAATCCGGTGGTGGCCGAGAAAGTCGACCAAGCGCCGCCGCGCGATCCCGCCAAGATTTTTCCGGTGTCGTGGGACCAGTTTCACCGCGATTCCCGGGCGCTGGCCTGGCGGCTGAGCGGCGCCGGCCCGTTCGAGGCGATCGTCTGCATCACCCGCGGCGGGCTTGTGCCGGCGGCGATCGTGGCGCGCGAGCTCGGCATCAAGCTGATCGAGACGGTCTGCGTGACGAGCTATACCGGCACCAGCCAGGGCGATCTGAAGATACTCAAAAACGTCGCTGCCAATGTCGTCGGACTGGGGGGCGGGCAGGGCGCGCGCGTGCTCCTGGTCGACGACCTGGTCGATACCGGCAAGACCGCGAAGGTGGTGCGCGAGATCGTGCCGCGGGCGCATCTGGCGACCGTCTACGCCAAGCCGATGGGCCGGCCGCTGGTCGACACCTTCATCACCGAAGTGTCCCAGGACACCTGGATCTACTTTCCCTGGGACACCGGGCTCGCCTTCCAGCCGCCGATCAACGAAGCCGGCTTATAGCTGGCCGTGCGGACCTGTTGATACCGGCCCGTTATAATGTCTGTTCGGGGGACGCGTGCTAAATGTCGGCCGGGCGGGCATGATATAAAAGGCTCCGCTCCGCGGACGTGGCGAAATGGTAGACGCAAGGGACTTAAAATCCCTCGGGAGGCTTCTCCCATGCCGGTTCGAGTCCGGCCGTCCGCACCAATTAAATCAATGCGTTATGCTAACTTACTCTAAGCAACATCAGGACTGCGGGTAGTGCTATGGCAACGCCCATGGCAACGATCCGAAAATTTCGCGGGGCTGATTTGATTTTTTACCCGAACGGGAGTTTTAGTGAAACGTCCCAACCAGTGTCTCACCACCCAGCCGTGACTTCCCAAACCAGCGTCGACGGAGGGCGCCGGAATGAGCTCATTCGACGAAGCACGGCGGATCGCCGCCAATATTGCGAAGACACCGCAGTACCGACGCGGAGATGCATCATCGTAACGGCGCACCGCCGGAAATTCGCGATTTTCAACTATCGTGCGTCATAGTCCCAGGCTTAAAAAAACAGAAGATCCGGAAAATCCAGATCGGGAGTGCATATCTATTACATAAACCGGCAGCTCTAAGTCCGAACCCGTATATTGCGGAATTGGAGCAAGCGGTGTCGGCAATACGCTAATATTGCCGAGCTAGAACTTGGTACATTTGCCTCTTCGCCGCTGTGATCGAAGAAAAGGCCAGCTACAAACACATCGTCGCCAACTGCGACGTCACCAGCTTCGATGTCGCGCTCCTGCGCGAACATGTCAGTTGGGGCATAGCTAAATTCCAGGTCTTTTTGATCAATCTCAAGAGGATAGACCGCTATATCTGGGCCGCCTACCATGTAGGTCCACTGTTCTGGCTTGAGATCGATGGTTACAGTCGTTCCGAACTTCGTATTAAGACGAATTACCGGAGATGGCGGATCGTCTGAATCGGAATCATCAACTGCAACATGCCAATTCGTCACCGCGTAGAATAGAAGGGCCCGCCCAACTATATCATGTGACTATCCAATAAATGAATCCGGTGCCGCCGGGATCGCGACCGGCTTTAGCGTCGTCTGCCGTACGATACAGGTAGAAGACCGCGTTTAGGACTTGCGGCGGTATCTTCGGCACGCCGGCCCCTCGAATTCGATGGCGACCAGGCCACCACCTTTCGCGCTATCCTGTGCGGTATGGCTTCAATTCCAAATCCCGCCAACAGACCGCAGGGGATCGTTCATACCCTACAACCGGTACTTGGCGCACCACCAAAACAAAGTGAGAAAAGGCCGGGCGCGCAGCGAATCTCATATTATGGCAGACCATTAGTGTATTGATGCGGCGCAAAGCCGCGAGGAATTGCCGAGATCATGGCCGAGCCACCTGTCCCAAGGCGCCTTGCAGCAATCCTTGCGGCGGACGTTGTCGGCTACAGCCGGCTGATGGCTGCCGACGAAGAGGGCACACTCGCCAAGGTCAAAGTCCTGCAACATGAAATCTGGGATCCCAGGATCCAGGACCACCGCGGCAGGGTCGTTAAGCGAATGGGTGACGGAATTCTGCTCGAGTTCGGGAGCGCTGTCGACGCTGTTCGTTGCGCGATCAAAATGCAGGAAGAGATGGCAAAACACAATGAGGGAGTGTCTGCGGATCAACGCATCGAAATTCGCATCGGAATCCACGTCGGCGACGTCATAGTCGAGGACGAAGATATATTCGGCGACGGTGTCAACATTGCTGCTAGGCTCGAAGGCATTGCACAACCCGGAAGCGTTTCCATTTCAGAAGATGCTTTTCGGCAAGTTCAGGGAAAGGTGTCGGGTACGTTTGTCGATCAAGGCGAGCACCACCTGAAGAATATTCCGCGGCCAGTACGCGTTTATCACTTGGAATTTAATCGAGAACACACCACACGGCCAGCCACTCCGATACTGGAAGCGAGTTCGCAGTCTGACGCGCAAAATACCCTCAGAAGTCAGCCTTTGAGGCGTTGGCGCATAGGTCTCCTATTTGCTGGAACGGCGATCGTCGCTGCTCTACTGATTGCCGCCGTTTTTCTATCTCAATCATATCGTCGTACTGAACCGATTGCAGGGCTGAGACAATTAGGATGGAATATGGGGTCAGTTGGTGGCGAGAATCAGTTTGAAGTTGTTTCACCCATGCTCCCGCCGATGGAGGCGTCCGCCGCCTTCTTTACGCACATCCACGAACCTTTCCGGTTACGTTTTCAAAATGTGAAAGGCCTGGGTGGGCTTCATTATTTAAGGAACATAGAGGATTGCAAAAAAATCGAAATTATGGGAGGCCAATTTACCGACCTTTCCGAACTTGAAGGATTTAAACATCTATCCAATCTTATGATTTATGGTCTGCCTTCGAATGGCATCGGAGTAGTCGACGGTTCACCGCTTTCTTCCCTGACACGTCTGCAAGAACTCTATCTAGCAGCGACAAAGATCCGTTCGGTAGATTTTCTGCAATCTATGAAGAGACTTAAATCTCTAAATCTAGCAAGCACGCTCGTAACTGACATATCATCCGCCGGGGAATTAAGCGCTCTTGAAATACTCGATGTTGGCGAAACCCATGTTGCCGACCTTAGTCCATTGAGTTGTACGGCGAACCTAAAACAGCTAAGGATCACAGCAGAGCAGACCTCAAGTTTAAATAAGCTCTCCAGCCTCGTATCATTGACGAACCTCATAATTGTTGATCGACAGGTGCCCATAGACGTTACGAACGTGGCCGCTTTCGCAAACTTGCTGTTTTTAGCTCTCGTAGGGCCACCGCAATTCGATTTTGAGCCGCTTAGAGATATGACCAATTTGCGCCGGTTGCTTGTGTCCAACCATGGATTGCCGCACGCTTATGTTCCACAAAACTTCAACCCCATTGGTAGTCTGAAAGGTTTGCGGATGCTTTCGGTAGTAGGATTTGATCCAGGTGACTTAACGTTTGTTCGGACACTTACTAACCTTGAAGTAATCGAACTTCTCGATATGCCAAGCCTAAAATCTGTTGCGGCATTGGAAAACCTTACGTCACTGAAAAAAATTTCCATCAAGAATACACAGGTAGAAGATATAGGCCCCATTATCCATTTGGCAAATTTCAATCTAAGGGAGATCAATGTTGTTGACACGCCTGTACGAGCTGATTTGCTCGCAGCTCTAGAGGGGCGCGGCGTCAACGTGATTCGCCACGAACAATGATGGCGGCCGCAGATGCGCGTGGATCAGGTATGGGGGACAATCCCCGGTCCTGCGCGCAAACGTGGAGGAGTGACCAGATGCGACTGCTCTTAATACTTCTCTCGCTGACCAGAAGCGGCGCAAACAAGGCATGAATGACCCGGTAGTGCTTGCCGACGAAGCAGTGCATTTTTTTGTCGCGAACTACACGGGCGATTGCAAATCCCAGGCGACGGAAACGGTTTAATACCCGAGTCCTGAAATAGCCTCTAAAGACCGATTCCTGTTTAAAAAGACAGCGAGGGAATAGGCGGGCACGTGCCTTCATGTCACCGTCTCCCCTAACCAGTTAGTTTTCCACCCGATATTGCGCGTTTGCTAGCGGCAATCCGCACTGATTAGCCTTTGAAAATGAGTGGATTTAGACCGGGAAAATCGAAAACACAGTGTTGCTGTCGCCTTATGCCGCTCTTTGCGAATTGGTCCACATCGCAGTGTGGCCAATGTGGCACATTGGGACAAAAGTCGCTGAAGCTTTCTTGATATTGGCGCAGGATCGAGTTAAACAGCCGTTTGAATTCTCGTCACTGTGATGTAGGCGCAGCGTCTAATGCACTGAGGATCTTGAGGTCGGGAGTGTATTGGAGGTCGGCATGGAACACTACGCACAAGCCATTCTGGCGCTTTCCATCTCCTCCGCGCTTTGCCTCGCGGCTTGGATTTGGGCACGCCGCCGTCTGAAAACCTGATCACTTGTCCGCTTAGCCTTAGAGCACGCAAGTCGCTCGATACGCGAGCACCTTCCTGCCATCCTTGCAATTGGCAGTCCGGCTGCCGTTGGCAGCGGCGCTCAAGTCCCGCACTCTGCTCCAATGCTTCTTCGACTGCACTCGTCCCTGGCAAACCAGAGTCAAGTCTTCAGCCTTTTGAGTATTAGGTATGTCGCATCATCTTCCGGAATTGCCGTAACCAATTCCCAACCCTGTGCCCCAAGCGCATTGAGCATCCCGTTAATCGCTGACGCTTCGGTGATGCGCGATACGGACGCAGTTTCGTATTCCCAATGACTGCGCGATGGTTCCTTTGCCTTGGATGCCTTTGCTTTTACAGTCTTCTTCTTTGCCATAGGCTACTCGAAGAAAGGTACCCGGATAAAAATCGGAAATTTACTGTGCCGAAGCACAGGACTTCTGAAACACTTTAAACCCTTCCGAAAACCCTACGATCCCGATAGCTACGTGCAAAGATGACTGAGGCCCGTCCTCCGAGTCGTTTGGAATAAAGAAGTGTATTGATTTTACCCCTTCGGCCTCTTTCGCTTTGATGAACGACGTCAATTCCTCCACATCAGGCTTGAAGACCGAGAAAAGATAGTCGTTAGCCACATTGTGCCATCGTTGCAAAAGGTCAGTTTGCTCCAGCTCGTCGTCATTTTTTTCAATCAACACGGGGACTGTCTCATGTTGGTTTTCAAATAGCCAGTTAAAGGGGATTAGCATTGCTCCCAAGGAAGTTGAGCTGTCTCGTTTGTCACACACGATTGCTAATTCGGCCGTCGTGAGATGATTCCCAACCTGTGCTGTTTGCTTAAATGAAAGCGTCCGCACGGTGTTGCTGTGTTGTTCGAGGACCCAATCGCCATAACGTCCCGCAACCGCGGCGGTGAGTAAGCCGAAATATAAAATCGATGCGATGTACAAACAACGACGCATACTCGTAACCCCAACCGGTCTCAACTGAAATTGTAGCTCGTTCAGCTTTTTCGTTCAAACGGGAGCCCACTTCCGAGGACAGCGCATCTACACTATCATGACCGGTCACAGGAGAAGACGTTGGCGATGGACGCTCTTTTCCGGCGAACGACCATGGATCGGATGCCGACGAGCAATTCAGCCTCGTTGTCACACCGGTATGGTGTTGCCGTTTGCGTCGACGGGATAATCACAAAGTGATACGACCCCGATACCCGAGCAGTACCGCCGCAAGGCCGCTTGGCGGCATGTCTCAAGTCAGCTGGCCGAAGCGGCACAAGGCGAAAAGGATCTGCTCGAAATCTGTGTGTCGCTTCGCTTGGTGCTGGCGCTCGAAGGCGTCGAGTGCCTGATGAAGTGAGACGCTTTCCGCCGCCGTGGGATATCGAAGAGGTTCGACCGCAGTTGCTTCATTGTCCGACCGACTCCGGAAGGCGCGGCGGCAACCTACTAGCGCGCGATGGGGCAAGGCGCATCGCGGCCAATATTGCGAAGCTGCCCGTGGTATTCTACATCCGCGGCATGGAAATAACTTTAGACCTGCCCTAGCCGACGCCTTAAGCCGCCGCTAACGGCCGCGCATTACAGTGACAGACGGAACAGTTGCACAACCTCCTGCCGTACGACTGGACCGGGCCCCGGCGCTGAGGAGTGCCGGGGCTCTTGCAACAAATAGGGCGGCGTCTCAGCCACCCTCCGGTGTTGGCGGATTATCTGTAAACCTTTTTCTCAAAAGCCAAGGCGCAGTCACCGCGGCCGACTTCGCCAAAACCGGGACTAGGAGCAATCGCCAAGGTGAGGATCGTCACGTACGTAGTTTGAATTTGTTTGAAGGGACTCGGTTTTCAAGGATTTGAGTACGGATCGCCTCCGTAATCTGAGCCACTGCGTTCGAATGTTCCTTAGCATCGGCCTCGGCTATTCTTACCCGCATTTCAAGTTCACACATCTCTCTTTCTGCGGCTTCGAGACGCAATCTCTCAGATTGCAGTTCTGTTTCCAATTCCTCAATTCGTCTTTGCGCAAGCTGCAGCTTTGACCTGAGTTCATTCTCAGCCTCGCTCGCTCGATGCTCAATACCTTTAATCACTTCCGCCACTTGATAAACCAAGTCCAACGCTGGACCATAGCTTGCCGTAGCCATGGAAGGAGCCGCTTCCAAGGGTTCGATTGCGTGCGTCTTAAAAGAGGTTTGTTCGGTCCGTCGATCGTAAAAGCGGTCCAAGTTTCCCACCGGTAAGTCCCTCAGCGTTTCATGAATCAAGACCAACAAAACACCGGATACAGAGGTTCTACCCCTCAGCTTGGGTAAGAAAACAGAATCATGTTGATATGATACACAAAAGGGGCGGCCGAAGCGCCTCCGCAAAAAAGCCTAGCCCTCGTCAATTTGGCCGCTGGCCCAATCGGAACTGGAACGGATCCCCCTCTAGCGCTACCGAACGCCGGCGCGATAGTCGACTAAGGTCATTGCCAAGCTTTGCAACGCCAGTCGCAATTCGTGGCACGCATCGTCCGATTTGCGTTGTTGCTCGATGAGTGTCGCCGTCTCAATGATTCGATCTAGCGGCTCAATAACGTCATCGAATTTGTGCGAAGTTATAACCCGTGAACGCAACAGGCTGCAAAGGTCTCTCAGCTCTCGCGCTACTTTCGGTCTTTCTCTCTCTAATACTTCGCGGCCAATTCGCTCAATATCCGTTCGGCAAAGCTCCAATGTTCTCAGGTCCAATTCACGCGACATAAGTTGTCTACCAGTATAAGACGTTTGTGAAAGCCCAAGCTGTGAGTAAAATTGTGGACCATGCAACTGAGATGAGCGTGCCAGCGATAACCGTTCGCAATACCATCCGAGATCGCCTTTAAAAAAAGGACCGCACTACGACATTGAGCGACGGAGTGCGGCCCCGCCCGCGGGCTGAGTCGCGCGTGTCAGAAAAACTGACGCTCAGCCCTGCATTACTTTGTAGCAACGCCAGCCGGCGATGCGAGTCCGACCTGGAATAAACCTTAAGGCGCCACCCCTAACGTTAATCCTCGATCGCGATGGAGCCGGCTGCCCATCTATGCTGGGTCTGTGCCGAGGCAGCTAAAAGAAGCATCCCGACCCCCGATGCTGCCTCAGGGCCCCAAGCGCGCGCGCCCCTTTGCTTCAATCGCGCTTGGGGTTCCCAACAGCCGGTATTTTGAAGCTTGAGGCCGATGTCGGATCTAATTTGGCTACTTGTTGTGTACCTCTTCGGTTTTGCTTGTGGATACGCCGTCCGCGCAACAATCTCACAACGGCGTCGTGTCGTTTCGAAAGAACACCGGCCTAGGTGAAAACACCTAGTTACTGGCCGCTCGTTGTTTCGCGCGTAGATAAACGCCGAATCGTTGCCCAGATTGCGACCGCGTAGCGCCCGCTCGTTGCCAGCTTGGTCGAGCACGCTCAGCTTGTCTGGGAATTGGGGGAGTGCACGCTGCGAGCCCCGCAGCGTGCGTGTGTCCGTCCTCAGCACCTTGTGGCCAAGGCACTCCCCACCCGCAATCCCGCGGGTCGCCGAGGCTACGAGAGCCCCGGCGGACCCATCTCCGTCGGGGCCACTCGCTCTACTTAGCGGCCTCGTCGCTATGATTTGCGGTCGGCAAGACGCCTAAACAGCGCGGGGCGTTCCCGCCATCACTCGGCGCTCGCTGCGTACTCCGCCGTCCACCACTCTCGGTAGACGATCATCGTCCGCAAGAGAAGATGGCAAGGAGGGCCGAGGTCCCTAAAACATCAGCGAAACAGCGTATGCCAACATCGCTATCCAGATCGCGTTAGTGGCAACCGCAATGCCGACTCCGACCAACGGCCAAGCATCACGCAGTCGGCGAAACGTTCCACTGACTCCATTTATGATGTTGTTGTTCATTGCTGACTTCCCCAGAGTTCGCGCCGGAATGATAGCGCGCCAGGGGTCTCGCACTGTGAACAAACTGAGGTTAGGACGCTTTTTGCGGCGCACTGTGGCCCGGATGCAACCATCCGTCCCATGGCATTAGGCCCCACCTTTGACCGCCACACCAGCACTGCAACTGAGAGTCGCCTAAAGTCTAACTTCAGATTGTAAGCTACTTGCCACATAATATGGCTCGTCACAGTAGCGAGCCGCACTGTGGAATTGATTGCACTCTCGTTTATTTTGTTCGTTGTAGGCTTCGGCTACGGAGTCCGCGCATACATATCGCGGCGCCGGCATGTTATCGCGCGCAAAAAATTCCTTGAAGAACATCCTGAGTTCGGGCCGCCCTGAAAAAAGCCCCGACCATTTGCGGTCAGGGCAAATCGTGGGAAAGTCACGCCCGGCACGTTCTGTGCGCGCCGTCAGAGAGACGAGCGACGTATAGCTGATTCGCAGTCGCATCTAGGGTCGAACGCAAGCGCACAGAACACCGCCTTAAAAAATACCGCCCGCACTGACTCAGCCGTGACCGTGGATTCGCATCCGATGCTAGCCGCTGGGGTGGTGGCTGAAGGGTAGCAAAACCCACCAGCGGACTCCCTAAAGTCGCCGCCCGCCTTTCGATCCGGCGGTGTAACGCCGGCACCTTTTAGAAGCCCCGCGGGTAGGATATTGGTCCACCAAAGAATGTTGCAGGCGGGTGTGGGCTCCGCCTTAGTTCGCGCTTTAGCTCGCGCCTGAATTCCTTCGTTAGTATCCCCGCCACCTCGCGCTCGCTAAGCTCGCCTGATCTGGTCCCGAATTCTCCTCGGAACCTCTTGCCCTTGAACTCAATAGGCACGCCGTCCGGTCTGCACAGGACGACGAATTTTTCATCCACCCGGTAGTGGCCAGTGACACTCACACCGCCCGGCTTGCTCCGCGATGGTTTTTCTATATGGACGTGAACAGTTTTGATCTCGTCGTTCATTGGTAGGAATTGCCGTAAATCTCTCTCAGGTCTCGGGAAAAGTTTGCAGTACGCACATAACCAACACCGCCGGGCTCCGAAAAACAAAGAGCGACGGCGTCGGCCTCATCTGGTGACGGTACGCCGCGCTTACGCATGTCTTGCTTGCTCTCTATCAGCAATCGGCCGGCGCTGTCGTATTTGTAGCCGGGACTGATTAAATCAGCTTGCAGGCTGTCGGAGTCTGGCAATTCGAAGCGGCCTTCCTCCAAAACGCCTTTCATGTTCTGCCACAGCTCTGCGCGCCTGTTAGCAGGACCTCCCGCGGGGTTTCCGAGTTCGTCAAGCGGCGGTGGCTCGTTCGGCTTTCCGCCAAAACTGACGGCGTTGACAACGCTGCGGCTTACGCCCTGCTCCCGCAGTCGGTCATAGACACCGACACCGAGGCCGCCGACATCAATGTGCACCCGTTCCGGCTTGTCCTCTCGAATGATTTTTTGAACCCAGCCGGCCACCTCCATAGTGTCCATGTTTCTGCGAGACTCGACCTTCAAGATGCGGCGCCCACGTCTCCAGGCGACGCTTGTTCTGTCTGGTCCCATGCCGGCGGGGGCAACGCCGACAATCAGGCCCCAGCCAAAATTATCTTCCTCAATCCGCTCTTTCCGCGCTTTAAGGACGAGTGCGGGTGGAATGAAGCTGTCGAACGTACTGGAAATAAAAGCCTCGCTTGCAATGAGGGGAAACTCTTGCGGCAGACGCTCGCCGAGCTGTTGCTGCTTCGCGCGCCGCCAAGCGAGCTGTTCGTCGTCCAGGCCGTATAGCTCTTTGAGCTCCGTCTCCTCGGCGGAGATTGCAAAATCATCATCGGGTTTCTTTCGATAGGCCGGGTCTAGCGACCACGGTAGAAAGATCGGCAGCCATTCCGATGCGCCGGCTTCGGCAAGGCGCCAGAGTTTGTGAAAGTCGTTGTAGCCATTCGCTGTGCTTTCGATAATGGCTTCCGATCCATCAACGTCAGGCACGATTTGAAACAATGAAGCGATCTGAGTTTCCAGGTCTGGCCAGAATGCTGCCTCGGAGGCGTGCAGCAACTGCGCCGTAGCCGATCGTCCGGCGCCGTCTAGTGTGGCGACACTGACGACATAGCCGGAGTCGTTGTTGAATAAGAGTGTCTCGGCGTTGAATGTGCCGGTCGCCGGCCGCACATCCTCGGGAAGGTGCTCATAGAACCTCTTCACCATCTCAAATAAATTAGTGCTTGCACGTCTTTCGTGGCCGAGGATGAAAGTTCTCAATCCCGGTTCAAACAGACAGCGATGAAAGAAGCGCGCCGACACGTAAGTCGATATCCCGAGCTGTCGAGCCTTCAGGATGATAACCCGAACGCGGCCGGTCTTGGCCTTCTGTTCTTCAATCCGACGATAAATCTCAAGCTGTGCAGGATTAAAGACGAATGGGGCCAATGAGCCTGCTTTTGGCCGGAGCTTGAGACAGTGCTCGGCAAAGTACGGCAAATCCGAGCGAAGGCGCGCAGCACGCTCGCCCTCGTTCAGCAACATATCGAGCCAGCTCATTGCCGCAAGGAAAGATGCGACACCCGGTCGCCGCACTGACAACGTAAACAGGGGTATTTGCCAAAGTAGTCCATCGAAATTCCTTCATCGTAATGAATTGTGCGTGCCCGGGTTTAGTCGAGGCGTCTCTCGCGGCGCTGGTTCCAACAAAGCGTCGTACCCCATAGAACCAAAGCCCTCTGCGGTTGCGACTTGTTGGCAAGAATCATCTGCATGACAAAAAACTTTGGAATTAACACGCGAGCCATCCTGAAACACAATTCTCCCTACGTTATAGTTAAACCGACGGGGAGCGAGACTGGCGATCTCGCATTTGGGCGATGTCTATATTTGAGCGTCTGCTAGTGCCCGGCTCTACTGAAAAACCGACGTGCCGCTGCGGCGAAGTGATGGACATTGCAACTATCGAGTGGCTTCCGGAGGGAAGCGACGCAGCCGTTCGCGTCTATCAATGTCCCGCATGTCGCCATGAGATGCGGCTAACTGTGTGGGCGACAATAACGTGAAGGCCCTGGCCCTTTGCCTTTGAACGTCCTGGAGCTTGTTATGGAAGCGATCCGGCGTTTGATTAAGCACTTCGAGAACCTAATCTCGCGATATAACGCCGCTGTGGATCACGGGGAGGCCTGGAAGCGAAACAAGATTGAGCCTTTTTCAAAATTGAGAACCGAAACTGCTTCTGAACTGAAACGACGATCTTCGGACGCATAAACAAGCGGTCGGAACTCAATTTAGACCACAAAAGGCATCGAGTCGGAGCCGCGCACGAGCCATCGACATTACGTGCCGGCGGTCTCATGCGGCCTTCCGGAGCTGCTTTGGCCGCGGTCTGCCGATCGAGGAATGGCGGGATACTTAGATCGTCCGGGATATGTCTCTGGCTACCCGAGACATTCTTCACCGTCGTTGCCGGCCGGAAACGAGTGACGTGGCAGAGAACACCATCGGGACTTATAACCTCACGCCAGGTGAAACAGCCGTTGGCTTCTATCTCCGCTTCCTCGGCCGCTTGCGCCTTTAGCGCCTTGCGGTTTTGCGCCTCGATACGCTCATACCTGCCACCGTCCCATGTCGGCTTACCGTCAACAATTTCCCCGTCCGGGGCCGTGGCACAATGAAGCTGTGAGGCAGTCAGTGCCGGGCCGGCTATGATCCGCCATGCTCGGTCGGGTTTGAGGGCCTCTTTGGGCCCAATAAAATCAGGGGTTTTCGACGGATACGATGGCGCGGACGGTGTTAGGTAGCGGCCACAGGCAAAAGTACGTGAAAAAGCGTTGCGGCACGCGGCTTTCTTGCAAAGCACACGGCGGCCATCCCGCTTCTGTTCGATCGGCCCTTCGCACACACGGCAACGGTGCAAATAGAACGACTGGTAGCAGCTCCGGCAACAGAACGCCTCCCGCTCATTTGAAACGGGTGCGGGAAGCTTGGAACGGCACTTCGGATTGCGGCACATTTTCCGCAGTGCCGTCTCGGTGAATTCGACCATTGAAATCCTTCAAAAAATGAAAAGCCCGGCCCGGATCGCGGCCGTAAGCCGTTCTGTAGTGCCGGTCATGCGTTGGTCGTTCGCCCTTCTCGCCAGTCCGCGCGCATTTGCTACTGTGTGAGCCCACGCGAGCTGGCCCGAATGGTAAAAATCTTGGGAGAAAAGGATGTTGTTCAATTGCTTCGGCGAGAGGTTGCCAAAGCAGGCGGACAAAGCAGTTGGTCGAGAAAGACTGGAATTCATCGAAGTCTCGTCAATAGAGTATCGCGGGGGCGACAACCACCGACAGAGACGATGCTCAAAGCTCTCCAGTTGGAAACCGTCTACGTGCTAACCAAAAAACCCCGGACCTGAGGCAAATCATGTTAAAGACGCGGCGCGATCAGTCACCCGGATCGCATCCTTGCTAGACGCTAACAGCCTCGGCCGTCCGGCCGGGGCTGTTTTTTGATTAGGCCGTGTACTCATAAAACCCGGCCCGATGTCCGCTTCAATCCAAAACCGACTGTATTGCGCGCCACAGCGAGACGACGCAAAGCGCAAACATCACTCGAGCTAACGGGGATCCACACTTGCGCACATTGACTCCCGTTCCGCGAACGGGGGTCAATGCCTCACGCCCGTTTGGGTTTCCGATAACCGACGCTTTGGGCCAGGAAGAGACATTTTGTGGCTCTTGCAAGCGATCTTGTATTCAGTGGAAAGGCTTGGGCGGCCTGCAGCGGCCCGCAGATTCCGGATTTAGCCCCGATCAAACTCTTGCGCGTCGGCCAGGCCGCGGCACAGGGCGCCGGTGTCTGGACAATCGCTATTATCCGCGTACGCCCGCATGGCCTTAATGGCCCGCGCGGACGTCTCTGCGTCCACGGCGTCACAGACGGCAAAAAACACACCGCCGGCTGTGCGTAAATCACCTCAAGGGGATCGCGGTGCTCAAATTTGTCAGACATGCCAAAAATCCTGTGGGCAGCGCCTGCCCTTATTAGAGTTATCTGCCGAAAACGCCGAAGCGTTACGGGTCGCTAAAATTTATTTTTGATCCGGTGGAGCATCTGCCGGGCTGCGTTAGGCTCGACGCCGCAGCTACGGGCGTAGTCCCGCAACTTCCCGCCATGGGTAGTCCAGCCAATAAGGAAATCGCGTTGATTCGTCGTCAGGAAGGGCGAATTCGCGATCTCGGCGAAAGACGGAATCTCGGGCTCGGGTATCGAGTCCGGATCAGCAAGGGTGTCGCCGATCGTCAGCGGCTCGCCCTCTTCGTCCGAACCAATGGGGGCATCGATACTGATGTTCTTCGATCGGCTGGCATATCGCTCGCCGGTCTTCAAGTCGATACCGAAATAGTCCGCTCGCCAATCCCTGGCGGCGCCGTCAATGAACTTATATGCGTAAGTTGAGAACTCAATCCCGCGCGAAGTATCGAATCGTTTGGCTGCGTCTATTACTCGAGCGACGACGTGACGGAAAAAGTCTTCCCGCTCGCTCTGTCAACCTTGGGAACGTATTTTCTATAGGCCGCCAACAAAAGTTTCTGGATGCTCTCGAAATTGTTGTTCAGCACGTCGGTGGCATGAAGAGTTTCCCCGACCATCAACGGAGAAAGGTGATACGAGAGCTTGCCCTTACATTTTCGCCAACTGGCGGTAATACGGTCGCTGCGCTTGTCCATCGCGCGAGTGCGGATAGTCTCGGCCAGTTCGCGAATGGGCGGCATCGAGCGTATTGGATGCCCGGCGTAGGCGAACGCATGCCGTAGCAAATAGGTCTCAATACCCTCGGCGCCGCTTTCGTCTGGCGTCCCCTTTGACCAGTAAAGCCGATCTGGCAGGCCGTCGAGAAACGGCCCTAAAGTCTGATCTGCCAGCGCCTCCGAGAGGCTCAGGCCGTCTGCGGCGAACAGGCCACGGCTTGGCCATGTGGCCAATGATCGATCGATCTCGTCTCGGTCCATAGGGATGCCCGGGCGTTTCATTAGGGCCGCGTTACTCAGCCGCCTCAGAAAAACGCACGGGTGACGAAATTGCTTTTTGAGACCCCCGTTTTACTGGGCATTTTGAGGGGTCGTTTGCAAGTTCGTAGGCGACCTCCCTTATGGCCTGAGCCAGCACGGCGCCCTTGGCCCAGCTCAAATTCGAGATGTCGCTAAAGTCCCCAGATTTCAGGGAACGGTACATACCCGGGTTGGCGGAATCTAGGACTACTCGTCCCATTCGGCGGCGGCGATAGAGCAAGACCCACTCGTCACCGTCTCGCTGCCACTTCAATTGCGAGCGGGCAGCAAACTCCTCTTCTGGCTTCACGCATATTCCTCAGACCCCCCAACGTTACTGTCATGGGTACATCCGCGCCAACTGTGTCCATTTTAGGACAAATAGAGAACACGGTAGCATCGGCTATGATTCGTTACTTCCGCCCCAATATGCCTTTCCCCGCGCGATGCCACGACTGCGACTGATTTTGCAAAACTGATTTCCCCACTTCGCTCGGCCGCATGCACCGCCAAAGCCCGCCATGCCTACTTAGCAAGCAGGTCTATATCGGGCTCGTCTGGAATTTCTTCGCTAGGCCAAAGCGATGCAACATATCCTGGAAGATTGGTGACATAGACGATGGGTGGGCGGCCTTTGGAGGACGCTCGTAGCGAAGGTGCAGTAATGATGCCTCCCAGCCGCCGCGTCGCGAGCTGGAGACGATTTCCTCAGCCGTTAACTCGCGACATGCAAGCCGTTGTAGGATACGACCAATTTCATTCGCAGTAAGATTTCCCGGCAGCCTTCGGCGAAAGACAACCTCGTGCCGCTTCTCGACTTCAACGCGCCAGTATCTTTTTGGCTTGCGAGGCATGGCTGGCACGATTTCCGCGAGTGCAACTTACGTCGTTTTTCTTAGTCCTTCCAAAATCCCCTGAACCGATCCGGCGCTATGAAGGAGCAAGGCGGGCGGCCGCCGAACGCAACGTAACGGCCGCCCTAACCTTGCAAGGCTGGAGACCGAGTATTGGCTCGTGACGATCGAGTCACGTTACAAAAGTGTCGTTAAATGTCGCAGCGCGGCTTCCCGCCGCCCAGGTTGGTTTACGATGCCCACGCGCCGCTCTTACCGCCAGAACCAAACCAAAGCCCCAAATGCAGCACACAACCAAGCGCCCGCGGCGAGAAATGCGCTTATAATCCTGGACCCCAGCCGATCACACGCAAAGGCCGATAAGGCGAAGGCAACGCCGGTGATGCCGGTCAAAATCAGCACCCATGTTGCCGTTGCCAGATCATCGATCACCGTTGCCAGCCTTTAATGTCGTCGCCGCCGCCTCGGCGCCGTTGAAGCAAAAGGGCAAGTTATGCCCGATGACAATTGGTCAGACGAAGAGACCGACGATCCGCTCTATGCGAGGCGGCCGACTACAACGATTGTGGCCGCTGCCAGGCGACCTTTGGTTTCCCTCAAGGAGGCTCCCTAAATTCCCCACCAAGTTGATCTTGGACGATGACGGCGCTGACAGGATCGCCGATGAATTTCACCAACGGCTTGGCATCCTTACGTTGCGCAGATAAAGGATCGACTAGGGTTCGGACTCAATCAGCCGGCCAACGGACAGTCTGGTCATTCCCCTGCTCAAGAATTGGCGCGCCGCTATTTTCGGCAAGGCTATGTGCTTACAGGAATCGGCGAACGCTTTTGATACGCATCATCCGCGGTCTAGCATTTGCAACGCCGCCAGGCCCTTGGCCGGCTTAAGCCGCCTGCCGGCAAACTTGCTCAAGCGTCCCGGATTCGAGATCGCGTACCAGCCTGCTCAGCGACAGTTCGTCTAGCTTGTGCAGTACGTCGCTCAGCTTCTCATTGCCACCGCATCCGGCGGCGAACTCGTCGCCGTAATGCTTCCGCAGGGTGCGGATTAAGGTATTGCCGTGTTTGCGGCTCATCTCTCCGTTTTTGTCGCGGTATCTTTCAAATACCATCGGACTCAACTCTCTTGTTATCGCCCCTATCTTTTCCTCAATGTCAGTAACGCCCGAACTCCGGCGCCGGGTCCGCGCCAATCAATCCCAGCCCCGTTTCGATCCCTGCCTGCCGCGATCGGCCGAGCGCCCGCCCGCGGGCCCCGGTTGATTCACGAGATTAAACATGATGGCTTTCGGATCCTGGCGCATCGCCGAGGTCGCAGCATCCGCTTGATCACCCGCAATGGCCGTGACCTCGGTGATCGGTTTCCTGTTGCCGCTGAGGCGATTGAGGCCTTGCCCGTTCGATCTTGCGTGATCGACGGGGAAGCCATCGTCTGCGACGACAATGGCTTGGCGGTTTTCGATTTGATACGCGGACATGGCACTAACGCCGGCGCTGTGCTTTGCGCGTTCGACCTTCTTGAGATCAACGGCAAGGACATCCGCCCGGAGCCGATCGAGGACCGCAAGCGCAGGCTGGCCGGATTGCTCAGACTTCTGCACGATGGCATCGCGCTCAATGAGCATTTCGGCGGCGACGGCGCGGTCATTTACAAGCATGCATGCGCCTTGGGCTGCGAGGGAATAGTTTCGAAGCGGCTTGGCTCTCCGTACCGCGCTGGCCGGTCAGCACACTGGCTCAAGATAAAGAACCCGGCCGCAGCGGCGGTGCGGCGGCTGGAAGAAGAGGATTGGAATGGTTGATTGGTCGCCGAGGGCGAACAAGCTGAACACGGTTCTTTTCCTCTGCACCGGCAACTACTACCGCAGCCGGTTTGCCGAAGAGTTGTTCAATCATCACGCCGATCGCGCGGGTCTCAATTGGATAGCGCATTCGCGCGGTCTCGCATTGGAACGTGGGGCGCACAATGTCGGCCCCGTCTCACGGTTCGCGCTGCACGCGCTCAAAGAGCTGGAAATCGCCGCTCGGGGTGCTAATCGCTTCCCGCAGCAATGCACGACCGCCGACTTGGCAAGCGCCGACTTCGTGGTTGCGGTCAAGGAAGCGGAACATCGGCCACTGATGCGAGAGCGGTTTGCCGAATGGGAGCACGTTCCCAACTACTGGCACGTTGATGATGTCGAGGATGCCCCGCCGGCTGAAGCCTTGAGGCTGCTTACTCGGCAGGTGCGGACATTGTTGCAGCAGTTTCGCACAGCGCCCGTTTAGGCACACCGCGTGAACCACCGGTCCAACGAAGAAACCGACAACCCGCTCCTGGCGGACGATCGCAATTTCTACAACGTAGAGAAGTGGACCAAGGACGGCCAGCTTGGCTTCCTAGCGGCTGGGGTTGGCCCTGGCCGGCCCCCAAGTTGGCCGGGGCTTTTTACATCAACCGCGCTAAACACAGGAGGGGCCGCCGTGGCATACATCCAACCTCCGGCGGCCCTTTCTCTGTTAGCCGTTGCCAAGCCAACAGAAACTAGTCGCGTTGCACACCACCATTGTCTTTGGTGTGTAGATATTCAGAGCTGTTATGGCCGCGACAAAGCCAAAGGCGGCAAGCACCGCCCAGATCACAAACTTAGGCATTGACGAAGGTCCCCGACTAACCAGCAGTTATGGGCGCGGTTTTAGTCCTTTGTAAGTCGTGCGGCGGGCCAATGTTGGATTTTCGCATGAGGGCGCGCCATCGGTGCCGGGGCTTTTCTTTAGTTTGCGCTCGAACGCGGGCCGACCGCGATGCTCGCCCCGCACAATTTTGGCCACTCAGATTACAAAACAAATCCGCGCCGCCGACAGGTGACCGTCGCGGCTGTCATAGGATATTGCATTGTTCCTCGGAACAGCGACGGCAAACTAGCCCGTCACTAGCACTACGTTGGCGCGGATTGCGACGCATTGACTCACTGATAGTCGCCGGTCGGAATTTGTTTCAGCGCAGCATACGGTTGCACGCGAATACTGAGTCCGAGTTCCGCTGCCCCCTTTACACCCAAATCCGTCCGGCACGGCGCCAAGATTTGGGCCGACCATCAAAAAGTCGGTCAATGATTGGGGGATGGGACAACATGGACCACGATAGAGAACTTCTATCCGAATTAAAGAAGGAAGCGACCCTTCGACGAAGACAACGTTTAGCACGGCGGACTATCAACAACTCGACAACTCCGAAAATTGAAATGGTTGTCAGTTGTTGGTACGCCGACGAGTTCGGCAACCAAACACGCACCGTTATGGCGTGTGACTGAATAACGGTCGGCCCTTCGCTCGCCTGCGGTGCTGAAGTCTGGCGCCCGTGTCTCACAACAGGCACCGCAGGAGCTATTATCTACCCATCCACGCGGTGCCGGGGATAAGCGGATCGAATTGCTTCGGCAGCTTTAGCTTTTACGGCCGCCGCACTTCTCCCCGGCGGCTTTTTTGCGATCACGAGCCGCCTTTAGCTTGGCGATTGTGGTGGCCTTGTCGAATTGGGCAATAGCACCAAGCACTTGGCGAACCAGGACCGCCGTGGGCGTGTCTTTGGTGAAAAAGTCCGGTGCCGTCGCAGGAACCAGCGTCACCCCGAGCTTTCGCAGATGGTCATGTCCGGCCAGTTGCACCGCCCGATCGCGGGCGAAACGGTCAGGACTCTCTACAATGATCGTACGGGCGCCGTTGCCGGCGATGCGTGGTACTACGACAAGGCTGTACGGGGGTGCAGATTCGATTACAGACCGTCCCGGCTTCGCCGCCATGTTCGCCGCGCCTCAACCCGCTTGCGCCCCATACATGCGCATAAACCAACCTTTAGGATCACCGCCTTCCGGGTTAATCTCCCGAACTGAAATCAGCCAGCTGCCATCGGCTTGCCGAACAAATGTGTCGCGCCAGGAGCCCCAGTGGTCCAACGGCGCTTCGTTTGTAACGGCGAAGAAGAAGCTTTCCACTTCCGCCTCGTTTGGTCCAACGAAACGAATATCCATCGTTGTCACATGGTGTCGGATGAACTTCGCTTCTTCGCCGCGAAGGACTTCGCGCAGCTGATTTGGCGGAATCTTTGTGCCGCCCGGAAGGACAATTGTCGAATTTGCGCTGAACAAAGGAATCATGTCGGCAAAATCCATCTTGTCGCGCGCCGTGTGAGCGTATCGATTCACGACAGCCTGGATCATCGCTCGATCCTCGGCTCGACCCTGCTTAAAACTCGTATCCATGCGTGGTTTCCTCCTGTTACTGCCAATAAAGCCATTGGGTGACCGCCGCGCGAACTTCCTTCGGCTCAGGCCGAGTCGTGGTCGCCCATGTCAAGTAAGTATCTGGACGCACGACGATTGCCGTCACCCCACGCAACATCCTCGGCCTTCGGGTGGGGTGGCCTTCGACTACACGAACGGACGATTTTAAGGACGTAAGTCTGGTGAGGGCGCCGGTGCCGCTCACATCCAACACTACGATTTCTCCGCCACGAAGCAACTCGTAAAGTCGAACTGACGAGCCATCCATCAAGAGGAGTTCAAAATCTGGTACTGGATAACCCACTGCGGGATGCATGTCAGGGGCAGCGGGGTAAGCGGTCTCGAGCCCGTTTAGCTCATTCCACAATTGGGCGGTAACTTCGGGCGTCCTGATGAAGTGTTCTTTGAAATGCTCACTGAGCGCGAGACCCCGAGGCGTGAAGTTGAACTGAATTGCTACTTGGGCATTGACGCTCTCGAAGAGATCCCGAGCAATTGGCCGGCGTTCCGTCTCATATGTATCAAGAATGCCCACCCCAGCGCGGCCTGCGAGCACTGCTCCCAACTTCCAGCCAATATTGAAGGCGTCCTGAATACAAAAATTCATCCCAACGCCGCTGGCCGGGTAATGAACCCGGGCGGACTCGCCGACAAGGAAGATTCTATCTTTGCGAAATTGCGTTGCCATGCGCATTGCGTCGTTGTAACGCGTCGCCCCGACCAAGCTTGGTATTTTTACATGCTCTCCAAGGATATCGCTTACATGTTTGCTGACTTCCTCGACTGTGATCGGTTCGTCAATTTTGCAGCGCCTACCTTCGGCGTGGACTATTGTAAAACGGGTAAGTCCGCGTCCGAAGGGGAAGGAAGTCAGCCAACCCCTCTCATTGTGGCCAACCTTAAGTGCACCGGGCCAAGGAAAGTCCATCTCAGCGGTGGCGACCACGCCGGTGAATGTTGAGGGGTCGCCGACGAAGTCAATCCCGCATGATTCCCAAGTCACACTGCGAGTACCGTCCGCGCCGATCACATATTTGGCTGTGAGAGTTCGAATCGCTTCTTCGAACGGACGCACCGAAACCTGGATCTCGCTTTGATCCTGCTTCAAGCTGGTGACTTCCCACTGGAAGCGCAGGTCCACGCCAGAACTCGGTGGCCCACTCGCGGAGGATCACTTCGGTCTCGTGCTGCGACAGAAAAAGGGTGAAGCCGAAACGGGAGTCGCGTTCAGTCCAGTCAACAGGGTACATGCCCCCCCAAATGTGCCATGTTTGAAATGGATGAGGATTGAGCTCGCGTGTCCGGCGGATAAATCGATCTGCGATGCCTCTTGCGTCGAACAGTTCCAGGGGCCGCGGCAGCAAGGTGCCGGCCCGAGGAACCGGTTCAACAGCTCTCTTCTCAAGCACCACAACGCTAGCACCTGTCCTGGCGATCTCCGCGGCGGTGGTAAGTCCGGACGGGCCTCCACCAACAACTATCACGTCAAAGTTTGTCATTTTTGCATTCCCGTTTCGAACGGCTTTCCGATGCAATCATGGAGACCTTACCACTCCCGTAGGTCGGCCTTTCGTCTCGAAGAGGGCATGGTGGGGCGGTTAGCAGAATTGATCATTGGCTTGGTCGCGTCAGGTGAGCCTTAAGCCACAATGCAGTCATGGCCAGATGAACCTCGGAATCGAACTTCGGATCCTCATGACCAGCTCCTCCCAAGATCATCATCGTTACATCACACCCATATCGCACCAGTGCATCATGAAGCGCGCGCCCCTCTGATTCCGCGACCATCCGGTCAAGACTTCCGTGTGCGATGAGAAACGGCGGGGCGCCGGGACCGACTCGGTTGATTGGGCTTCCCTCCCTTACCTCTGAATTATCCAGTGCGATGGTCTCGAGTTTGAATAGAGCGTTTTCGAACGGCACACCGAAAATGCGTCTTTCGAGCCACGTGCGACGGCTGGTCTGCGCCAGATCGCTAGGTCCAAACCAGCTGACGACCGCCTGCACAGCACTAGATTTGTCTCTGTGATCGCCGACCGCGCCTTCAAGATCTAAATCACCGGCGGTCAAGCCGGCCATCGATGCCAAGTACGCACCTGCGGATGCGCCCCAAACGGCCAGTCGATCCACTGCAAGCCCTTTTTGGGCACCCTTTGCTCGTAGCCAGCGAACGGCAGCTTTCACGTCGTGAATTTGAGCCGGATAAGTGGCCATCGGGGTCAGGCGATAATTGGCCGACGCCACGGCGACTCCGTTCCGCGCTAATTGTTCCAGGCGTTCCGACGATCCGTCTGCTTTATCGCCGACTGCCCATCCGCCACCGTGCAAGTAGAGTACGGTAGGAGGTTGCACCTCTTTATCCGGACGGTAGATATCGAGAGCGAGCAATTCCTCACCGACCCGTGCGAAAACGACATCCTTTTCGACTAAGACTCTCATTTCTCTGATCCGCTTGGAAGCGTGGTCACGGGCACATCAGCCTTGGATCGAGAAACAAAGCCGGGGATGAGCCGCGCAATGGCTTTCGTTCTGCCGCCGCTCTGAAATTTAGCGAGCGCGACAGCAATGAGCAGCGCTGCGCCATTGAACACGTCAGGAAACCAAACTGGCGCGCCGGCAAGCTGAAGGCCTTTTACGCCTGTCGCGAGCACGTAAACCGCCAACAGCGTGCCAAAGACGTTAAATCTTCCACCTCTGAACTGGGTGGATCCGAAGAACGCGCCGGTAAACGCCGGCAGGAGATACCCGGGTCCGATAGTCGGGTCCGCGTTGGCCAACCTGGCGGTGACCAGCATTCCCGCAAATGCGGTGATTAGGCCGCACAGCACCAGTGAGCCGATAATGACCCGAGCTGTCCGGACACCCGAAAGCCTCGCAGCCTCGATGTTGCCGCCGGTGGCGTAAATTCGGCGACCCGCAGTCGTCCGCTCCAGCAAATACCACAAGGCCACGGCAACGATTAGGACGAAATACACAGGGTATGTGATTCCGAACAACTGGTCGGTGCCAAGATCTGCGAAGCCCGTCGGCACGCCCAGGATTTGGCGCCCCCCAGAAATTGCCGTGATAAAGGCGGCCAGGAGCGAGCTGACACCAAGAGTGCCGATGAATAAATCAATCCGGGCATAGACTAGAAGTAGCCCCGTCGCGAAGCCGACCGCGCACCCAAAGACTGCGCAGACCACAACAGCCAGAGCTGGATTTATGCCTTGCTTAACGAGGAGCCAGCCGACGAGAATGGAAACTGCACCGACTTGGGCACCGACCGCGAGATTAACAACGCCGGCCGCGAGAGGAATGACAAGAGCCATAGCGCAAAGCGCAGTCACAACCTGGTTGTCGAGAAGCGTGCGCAACGTGGTCTTGGTCAGGAACAGGTCCGGGATCCACATCGAGAAAATCCCGACAAGAAATATGAAGACGTAAATAGCGCTGACACTTTTGGGATCGAGCCACCGCTGCCACCGTACGATGTGGGTCTGGTCGCTCGCGTCGGCCACATTCTCCGCTGCCGGCGTGGTATCAACCTCAGCGAGTAGCGGTGTTGTCTGTCTGCCAGCCATTTCACACGCTGGAGTTCAATTTGCCGTGGCACCCAAACTAGCGCGGATAATCCGCGCCTCGCTAACCTCAGCCCCAACGAGCTCGGTCACCATTGCACCGTCGCTCATGACCAGAACGCGATCGCACAGCGTTGCGAGTTCTTCTTCGTCGGTCGAGGCAATAAGGACTGCTGCCCCATTTGCTGCGGCGAGACGAATTAACTGGTAAATGCCGATCTTCGCACCGACGTCCACGCCTTGGGTGGGTTCGTCGAATAACAGGACGGACGGAATCGTTCTTAGCCATTTAGCGATTAAGATTTTCTGCTGGTTGCCCCCGCTGAAGAATGCGAAGTTGCGTTTCGGATCGAGCGGTCGCACCGAAACAGCACGCATGTCACGTTCGACGACCGCATCTTCTCGGGCAGCATTGATCGCGCCCGCTTTGCCGGAAATAGATGAAAGACTAGCGAGCGTCAAATTCTCACCCGCGCTCATGGAGAGTACTGCTCCGTGTCTGCGTCGGTCACCCGGGAGATATGCGAGCCCCGCTTCAATTGCCCGTTGTGGGGACATTCGCGGCACAAACCGCCCAGCAACTTCAACGGAGCCATAGATGCAAGGCCTGGATCCAAAGATTGCGCCGAGAGCATGCTCCATTCCCGATCCGATCAATCCGGCTAGCCCAACAATTTCGCCAGCTCGAACCTCGAGATCGAGTTTGTCGATGCCTTCGGCAGCTAGTTGGCGGACCCGCAACGTAACAATGCTTTCTTTTCGGATCGGGGGTGCACGCAAAGCCTCGGCAGAGGCTTGTCCGCTAATTGCCGCGACCAAGCTTTCGCGATCATACTCACCGCGCGGTGCGTCGAGGATGACCTTCCCATCCCGCAGCACAACAGCACGGTCAGCCAACTCGACGATCTCGCCGAGGTGGTGCGAGATGTAGATTATCCCGGTCCCGTTCGCTGCGAGTTGCCTCACTACTTTACGAAGTCGTTCCGCCTCCTCGCCGTGCAGTGTTGCCGTCGGCTCGTCAAGGACCAAGATATTCCGTTCGTCCGTCCACAATGCTGTCGCACGCGCTATCGCGACGATGGTGCATTCCGCCGGACTGATGTTCGAGATTGGAACCGTAACGTCGAATGACCCACCAAATCGCGCGATCAGCTGCGCGGCCTCCTCGCGTTCAGCTCGCCGGGTCGGCGCGAATGCTCGAAGACCTTCTCGTCTGCCGAGGGTAAGGTTCTCAATGGTGTTCAGCATCGGGACCAGTCCGAGGTCCTGATGGATGAAATGAATACTACCGTTCAAGTCGATATGAGAGCCGGGGTCCGGATGGTGAACCCCAGCGAGAACTTTGACCAACGTGGACTTTCCACTGCCGTTGTGGCCCACCAAGCCCATGATTTCGCCGGCGTCCAGCGTCAGTTTGACGTCGTCTAGTGCCAATACTCCCGGAAACGTTTTGCATAAACTCTTGATCGTCAGCAATCGAGAGTCCGCGCGTTCCGCAAAGCTCATTTGGCGCTGGCCCAAACAGCTTTGAAGCGGTCAACAAAGTCAGGGTACCCGCTCCATCCGCGGGACACGTCGCCCTTGAGGTCTTTCGCGGTCAGAAACTGCACGACGAGCTCGTCGTTGACAGCTGCCGGTTCGGCCCGCTGTCCCGTCATGAGACGCGCCAAAGTGTCAATACCGGTCCAGACTAGTATAGGAAGGTCAACTCCTAGTCCTGCAGTCATCTTTCCATCCTGAATCTGCTTTAGAGCCTGCGGGTCCGGGCTGCTGCTGATCGAATCGACTTCGATACCTGCCGTCTTCATCGCAGACGGCAGGCCTAGTGCTTGCTCACCGACTGGGAAGACAGCCATTTTAGTCGATGGATGAGACTGTAGGTCGTTGACGATCACGCTAGGACTACTTGTGCCGAAGGTGGCGGCCGGGATCGTTGCTATTCGGACAGAGCACTGGGGGCAAAGCTGCGTCAGCTTGTCTTTGAAGGACTTCGCCATGACAGTCGTGAAACCCAGCTCCGGAGTCTCGTAGAAAACGACGTCGGAAGGATTACCACGTGCGACAACGTAGGCCGCGAGCAATTCCGCATTCTTCTTGCTCGAGACAACGCCAGCCTCCGCCATCCCTACCTTGGAAGGATCGACATCGGCCACGCCCGAAGCGATCACCGGAATTTTCGCGGCGTTCAACTTGGCCAAGGATCTCTCCCACAATGGTCCAGGTAGGCCCAAAACGAAAACGCCGTCAAAGTTACCCGCGAGCACGGTGTCGAAGCCCTCCGCCACTTTATCCGCGCCAAAGCCAGTCTGGATGCGAACGATCTCGATGCCTGTTATCGCAGCCGCAGGCGTCATCAGCTAAATCAACAGTGCGCAGATGGGTGTTCCGCAGTCCATAACGGCGATCTTCTTGCCTCTTGCGGACTTAGCGAGCGGGGTCACGACAGGGAAGGGCGTCGGTTTGTCCAAATACGGAGCAATGAAGCTGCTCGCGGCTGTTTTGTCTGCATTAATGGTTTTGCTGTTTGAGTTTTCCGCCCCGGCCTCGCTGGCAAGCAGAGATATCGCAAAGGCTGCGACCATGCCGATCATTAAGCTCTTCATGCTTCCCTCCCGTGCAGGCACGCTCTTATTGTAAAGCGGCTGCTTGTTTATGCTAAGTCCAGTATATTGTTGTTAGAGGAATTTGCTAGTTCAATTGCCCGGTCATGGAAACTGGAAGACTGACTGACACTAGCTATGCCATAGCGGGCAAATTTAATGTGCGATCATCGTATTCAATCAACTCCATCTTCGCCGGTCCAGTTTTGAGCTTGAGGCCACCGCGTGCGTTGATCTCGTTGGCCACAGTCTAAAGGGCCGAAACGCGTGAGTGCCGGGCTGGGTGCGAGGGGGCCAGTTTTTGGCTTACAATGCCAACGTTCACAACTCCTGAGTGCGCTCGGGCCGCACGCACGGATGGTGCAGCAGCTGCGGTGGCGGCGGAGTATTTCAGAAACCCACGCCTTCTCATGTTGTCCTCCCTAATGTCGTTCCTGATGCAGCACCCACACCAGGCAAAAATTAGGCGTCGATTCCTCAGAAGTCCTTGCCGAGCAGCGCGTATCCTTGCCCGGTTAAACTGTAGATTTTGGCTACGTCTGGGTGGGGTGCCTGCTCAAGCTTGCAGATCTCTAGCGAGATGTCGCAGGCTGCGCGCACTCGCTCGAAACGACGGTTCATGAAGCTCCGGAGTGCATCTGGGACTGATCCGGCTTGCGCCAGTGTTTCCGCCAGGATGACGGCATCTTCGATCGCCATTCCGCCGCCTGCGGTCAGATGCGGGGTCATGGTGTGGGCAGCATCGCCGATGAGAATGACGCGGCCTCGATACCATGGCGGCGGCACTAGCGTGTTCTCGAACGGTCGCCAGACCACCTTTTCCGGCGAGCTCATTCGCTCGCGCACCTCGACGACGATTGGAGCCGTGAAATCCTTCAGAGCTTCCTTGAGGATGATGTGAGTCTTGCTCTCGTCGATCCGCGTATTGGGCGGATAGCTCATGGTTGTGAACAAATACATGGAGTCGTCGCTCAGCGGAATAAATCCGGCTTTGAGTTTTGGTCCGACGAAAACGTGAAGCTGGTCGATCGAGGAGTGTCGTTCGGTCATGAAACGGTAGACGCCCTGGCCTACGTAAATCGGCTCATAGGCATCACCGAAGACGCGCTTGCGGACGCTGGAAAAGACACCGTCGGCACCGACCACGAGGTCGTAGTGCTGGCTGGTGTTGTCGGTGAAACGTATGGAAACTGCGGTGTCGTTCTGCTCAACCGCCTCGACGGTGAGGCCATAGCGGATCGAGGCTCCCTTGGCCTTGGCGGCCTCGCTCATGATGCTGGCAAACAGAGGGCGCTTAATTCCGACCGCGGCCGGCAAGCCCGCACGGGCAGGTGGCAGCGGGTTCTTGGCCTGCAATTTGCCGGCCCCGTCGCTAATCAGGAAGAAGTCGAAGCCGAATCCTTGCTGGGCGGCCGCAGTGGCAAGTCCCACCATATCCAACACACGCAGCGTAGTCCCCGTCAGGGTGATGCCTACGCCGAGCACTCGCGCTTCAAGTTCGACAACGTCGACGGCGATCCCACGCTCTCGCAAAGCAATGGCCATAGCCAGCCCGCCGATACCGGCGCCGACTATTAAGACGCGCTCCACCGCCGCCATGGTTTCCCCCGTATATCGTGCGGATCGGTTTGTTTTTGGATGTGTGGTCCGTACCGCGCATTAAACGCCAGTATGATAAAACGCCGGCGGCGAGTTGCTAAATCGAATGTATCGATACCAACCATCGGCGCCGCGCATAGAAATGTGCGGTGCAGCGAAGCCGGAATATTCGGTCGGTCTTGCCCCTCACCAATGACCATGAGCCGGCAAAGGTGTAAAAGATCTGACGCCAGTTCCCAGCCGAAGGATCGGCAAATGCGTTTTCACGGTCTCGATTTGAACCTATTGGTCGCGCTGGATTCACTCCTGACGCACCAGAATGTCACGCGGGCTGCCGAGCAGCTCAATCTCAGTCAGTCGGCGCTGAGCGGAGCGCTAGCGCGTCTACGCGAACATTTCGAAGATGAGCTCGTGGTGCCGATGGGCCGACGTATGGAGCCCACTCCGCTGGCGAGGACGCTGGCCGAACCGCTGCACGAGATTCTGCTCAAGACCAAGTCGCTGGTTACCGCCATGCCAACCTTCGACCCGCAAACGTCGAACCGGCGCATCAGCATCATCGCCTCGGATTATTCGACCGAGATCTTCATGCTGGATATCGTTACCGATCTCGCCCGCGAGGCGCCAGGCATCAAGATCGCTCTGGAAGAGCACACCACCGAAACGTTCGAAAAGTTCAATCGCGGCGAAATTAATCTGCGGATCATTCCAAAATGCTTCGCGTTCGATGGGCATCCGAACGAACGCCTATTTGATGAGAAATACGTCTGCGTCGCTTGGAAGGGCAACAAACAGATTGGAGATCTGCTGACCCTTGAACAATATCAAAATTTGCAACATATCGTGAGGTATTCAAAAGGCGCCCTGCAGACGACCTTTGATCAGCAGTTTCTCGATCAGGCCGGCTTTTCCCGCAACGTGTCCGTCAGCGTGCCTGCCTTCTCGCTGTTGGCGCGGCTCGTCGTCGGCACGCAACGCATTGCAACGGTGCATGCGAGGCTCGCGGAGCTCTATGCGCGCACCCTGCCGATCAGGATATTGGCGCCGCCAATAGCGTTCGCAATGCTCACCGAAGTTCTGGAGTGGCACTATCACGAGGAAGACGATCCGTGCCTGGATTGGATAAGGAAGTTCATTGTCAACCGAGCGGCCTTGGCCTTTGGTTCCTCGGCGCAGCCTTTGCGCCACCGGATGGTCCGGCCGATTCACGGCTGAGCGAACGTCACATTTCTGAAAACCTCTGAGCGATCCAATCGGCTATATAGCTACGCGCGGGCTCCATATTGTCGGCGCTGACATGCTCTATGCCGCCTTCGCGCTGGCTAAAGATCTTCAATTCGCGGAGCGGGCTATTGACAGCTTCATTGTAGCTCCGGTGCGCATCGGCGACAGGTATTTGGCGGTCATTGGCGCCATGCGTGATCAGGAAAGGGACGGCTATCTTGTCGACCACGCCGACCAACGACATCTTCGGCGCGTAGGCCATAAAACTCTCAACGCTGTCCTTGCCGAAGACCCACATGACATGATCCCAATAGTGAGGGACCGGCCGATCGCCCTCTTTCGCAAGGCGGCGGCGTTGCAGTTCGCCCCAATTGTGGTTGGCGCCCCACGCGACGCACAACCGGAAGCGTTTTTCAAATGCCGCAGCGCGCGGAGCGTAATATCCGCCGAGTGACCAGCCCATGATCCCAAGGCGCTTACGGTCGACGTCCTTGCGCGTTTCGAGATAATCCAAAGCTGCTGCGGCCCAGTGCTCGCTCTCAGCTATTGCGTGCAGGCCGCCGAGGCGCAATGCTTCGCCAACACCGGGCTGATCGATCATGAGACAGGAGCAGCCGCGCTTTGCGAACTCGTCGCGTGCGGTGAGATAGATCATCTCCTTGACGCTATCGAGGCCGTTGCAAAAGACGACACAAGGCCGCGGGCCGGGTCCGTTTCCCCTCACAAACAAAGCGGCAAAGTGGTTTTCGCCGTACGGTATCTCAACGCGCTCGCAGTTAAGCGAACCTGCCACAATCATCCGCTGCAAGGTGTTCAGCATGGTGCGGTAGGCTTGCTTGCGCGGCTCGTAATGGCGGCTCTGCATGCGCTCGGCTGTCACGTAGTAAGCGGTCGCGCGTGCATATTTTTCGGTAGCGCTCAGATAATGGCCGGCTGCCTCGGCTTCGTCGGCCAGCTCTGCTATTCGATCAGCCATGCTTATCCACGAAGAGAAAAAAGCTTCGGTGCCGGCATCGTCACCCTGTTTGGCAATCTCCCGGACGCGTTCGTTGGCTTTATCGATTTCCCCAATGGCGCCACCCATGCCGATGCAGATATTGACCGAAAGGTTCCAAACATAGTTTCCCGGAAACGGCTCATACACAGAACAATCCCCTAATCGTTTTGAACGAAACCGAACTCGACGGCGATGAGCAAGCGCTGTCGATACCTGTGCGCGCACCGGTGGGGTCTAGTGCGGCAAGGCACTGCGCGCCTTGGATCGCGACACCACGAATTCAGTCTCCCTGGCTTCTGGCACAGCTGCGGGATTGGTCATGAATCCGAGATTTGCCGGAGAGCTGACATCCGCGCTGGGTCACCGCGGTCCTCTTTATACGAACAGATCTGTGGGCGGGCCACCCAGTGCCATTTGGCCATAGCTGTAAGCCGCTATGTCCCAGCTAGCCACGATATGCCCAGATACCGCTTGCAGGTCGCGAAAGCTGCGCTGGACGTGATTACTTTCGAACAGACCACGTCCACCGACTGCGTCAATCATGAGACCGACGGCTGCCTTTGCCGCCTTCACACAGTAGCCTTGGTCGCGCCGGCTGCGGGCCCGAAACTCAAGGCTCGGCACCTCGCCGGCAAGGATTTTGTCGATGGTCTCTCGGTATGAGCGTTTGTATAGCAGATCCCCACTGTCGATCATTGCACTTGCCTCGGCGACGCGCGCGTGCATGCCAGGCTTCTTGGACAACGGGGAATGAGCGAACGAGTCGTCCCGCACCTTCATCTCTTCGATAAAGCTTTCAAGCGCGCCTTGCGCGATGCCGCAGGCGGGCGCCGAGATCGTAAAGGGCACAAAGCTCCAGATTGGTGCACGGTAGACTGGATCGGCGTGCAGGCGTGAACCGGGGGAAGTCGCGTCGGACATTTCCTTGTGCGACACGATGCGGTGGTGTGGGACAAACTTGTCGTCGATCACGACGCTCTTCGACCCGGTGCCACAGAGCCCCATCACCTCCCAATCATCGAGGATCTGATAGTCACCCTTGGGCACCATGATGTAGCGGATATCCGGCATCGGCGAGTCGCCGCTTGGTGGGCCGAAGAATACGCCAAGGAAGAGCCAATCTGCATTGTCGACGCCGCTGCAAAATGACCATTTGCCAGAAACGCGCACTCCGCCGCTGGCAGGTGTGGGCTTGCCGTGCGGCAGAAAGCTTGAAGCACTGAGTGTGCGATCCTTGCCCCAATACTCGTGCTGAAATTCTTCGGGAAAATGGGAAACGAACAGATCATGGATCAGCATCACCGACCACACCCAGGCCGCGGAGCCGTCACCGCGTCCCAACTCGAAACCGGCGGCGAATGCTTCATCCGGGCGCATCGCTGGGCCACCAAATTTTTTTGGTCGTAGCAGATAGTTCAGCTTGAAATCCCAAAGGTCTTGGATGGTTTCAGCGGGAATCCGGCCCGCTTTGTTAGTCGCGTAAGATCGCTCACGCAGCTTCGGCGCCAGCGCCCGCGCTCGTTCTAGCAGATTTGCTGCGCTATAAAGATCAGTCCTCTCCTTGTCAGCAGTCCCACCTGCGAGCAGCGCACTCATGGGTCGATTTCCCGTTATTGAAACCCGTTTCAACGGGCGGCCTGCTTATGTTAAACCATCAGCGAGCCGCACGCGCAAATCGTTGCTACAAATACCTGGGATCGACAAAATCGATTTGTTTCGCGACCGAGTTTGGTGAATGATGGTGCTTGTTGCGAAAGCGAGCGCACTATGTTCAGCCTCATCTCACAGCTATCCCACGTTGAAATCGTTACACCGCGGCTTGAGCAATCGCGTCAGTTTTTTATCGAAGTCATGGGCTTGCGGGAGACTGCACGTACACAATCATCGATCTACCTCCGCGCGTGGCGAAACTTTTTCCACCACGATCTCATTCTTACAAAAGGGGAAACGCCCGCGCTAGGCCATATCGGCTGGCGATCGGCAGGAGAGGGCGCTCTGGAAACGGCGGTTGCTCGGCTGGAAGGGGCCGGCGCTGGGCTTGGGTGGCATGCCGGGGAGCCTGGCCGTCCGCGCGGTTACCGCTATCGCAGTCCAGGCGGCCATGTGCATGAGATCTTTTGGGATGCCGAGCGATGGATGCCGCCGCCTGATCTCGCTCCCACCTATCCGAACCGGCCGCAACGATATCAGCCCCGCGGCGTTGCGGCGAACCACATCGACCACGTCACCATTTCAACAGCGGATATCATGGGCGACGTAGCATTCTTTCGTGACAACTTGGATTACCGGTTCACAGAATGGACGGTGCTGGATGACAAGTCCGATCTGCCGGTGTTCGCTATGATGACAACCAATGAGCAATCTCATGACTTGGGATTGCTTGGTGATCATTCCGGAGTTCTCGGCCGAATCCATCACCTCGCATATTGGCTGGACCAACGTCTTGATGTTGAGCGCGCTGCAGACATGCTGATGGAAGCAGGCGTACCGGTTGAGTACGGACCCGGACGGCACGGGATGGGCTTTCAGACCTACCTCTATTTCCGTGAACCCGGTGGCATGCGCATCGAGTTGAACTCAGGAGGCTGGCGCAACTACCAGCCCGATTGGCAGCCGGTACGTTGGACGCCGGCGCAAGGCTCGAACGATTTCTACCGGCAGAACAAATTCCCGGACTCGATGATGCAGGCATTTCCACCACACGAGTCCGGCGCCTCGCCGAGCGCCAACGTAATCAATCCGTGGGCTGCTGCTAGTGTGAGATGAGCCCAACAGGACAACGCTTACAAAAACGAACCAGAAACGCCATAAAATTAGGGAGTAAATATGCTGCTGAGCACCGATCATATCCTGACGACGCATGCCGGCAGCCTGCCGCGGCCCGACGATGTTGCTCGAATGCTTTACGACCTGCTCGACGACAAGCCGGTTGATCAGGTAGCGCTCGACGCGCGCGTCCGCACGGCAATTGCCGAAGTGGTTGCCCGTCAGCAAAAGATCGGCATCGATGTGATCAGCGATGGCGAACTCGGCAAGGTCGGCTTCTCGAACTACGTGCTGCAACGGATGTCGGGGTTCGAGGGTAAAGCCGATTTCATGGCCGCCGACTTTGCCGACGCCCCCGGCGTCGCCCAGGATGCATTCGGCAGCGAAGGCTCACAGCACTTGCGCTTGCCGGTGCTGAACGGACCGATCGAGATGCGCGACACAAAGGCCGTAGATAAAGAAATTGGCGATTTTAAATCTGCTCTCGGCGATACATCGCCGGACAACGCTTTTATCCCGGCTGTCACGCCGGGTCAGATCGCTTTCAATTTTCCCAACCGTCATTATAAGTCGCACCAGCAGTACATCGAAGCGGCCGCGGCCGCGTTAGCCCCGGAATACAATGCGATCGTCAAGGCGGGGTTCAACCTGCAGCTCGACTTGCCCGACGCCGCAATGGCCTTTCACTGCAGCACACAGGGAAGCGATCTCACCGACCCCGCAGCGCACCTGGCGGCGGGGATCGAGGTTCTCAACGATGTCCTCTCCGGCGTGCCGGCGGAAAAGATTCGCTACCACGTTTGCTGGGGAAACTATCGGGGGCCGCACCACAAGGACGTCGCGCTTAGGGACATCGTCAACTTGATCCTCAAGTCGCGAGCGAAGTTCATTTACGTCGAAGCGGCAAATCCGCGCCACGAGCACGAGTGGGCCGTTTGGAAGGACGTGAAGCTGCCGGACGATAAGGCGCTCATTGTCGGCGTAATCGACACCAAGACCAACCATGTCGAGCATCCAGAGCTGGTTGCGGAACGGCTCGAGCGCTTCGCCAATATCGTCGGCAAGGAGCGCGTCATCGCCGGTACCGACTGCGGCTTCGCTACCTTCGTCGGCTTTCACCCATGTCATCCCGAAGCGGCGTGGCTGAAGTTGCGCGCGCTCGTCGAAGGAGCGCAACTGGCCTCCCAGCGTCTGTGGTGACCACGCCGCCCCGTAATTGGCGGGCTTAGGTGCGAGCTTTAGCTGCGGATCCGGTGATGAGCGTCGGTCTTTGATCAAATGGGTGTGGAACTAACGACCAGCCTCAACAATGGCGGCCAAACAGCAATCACCAAATCACACATAATGCCCAATGGAGCATGTGACGCTGAATGGCTCGGGTCGGGCCGCGCTTGAGACCGGGGAAGAAATAAGCGGACAACGAACCTAAACAGTGGCTGAGGATGAGAGGTCTTCAACAGCTCCGAAAGCGGCGCGACTGCACGCCACCGGAACTAGAATAATCCGACGTTCTCGTAATCGTCCCTAGTCAAATGGGCGGGGATCTTTATCGTGATAAAACAGGGCTTGGAGTAAACGTAGCCTATTACGGAATTTACTCGCATTTGTTGGTGCCAAGGACGATGAGTGGGAGGGGGGTCGTGGCGACTTCTACGCAATTGATAAGTTGCGTGCGGGCGGATCAGATCGGAAGCCTGCTGCGACCGCCAGCGCTCCTAGAAGCGCGGCGACAGGCCGGCAGTTTAAGCGACGCAGCCCTTACCAAGCTTGAAGACGAAGCTATCCTCGCGGCGCTGCGAGGGCAATCAGCGACCCATCAGCAGGTATATGTGGACGGCGAATTTCGACGGACCGGGTTTATGACCGGCTTCCCTGACAGCGTGGAAGGCTTCGTGCAGGACTCCTACACGCCTATTGCCTGGAAGGGCGGAACTGGTAACGAAGGACCTTCTCCCAATACACAGCTGGTTATCGGCCACCGCTTGAAGTCGAAAAAGCGAATTGCCAAAAACGAGGCGGATTTTCTCAAACAGTACGCGCCAGGGCCCTTTAAGATAACTCTGCCGAGTCCGGTCAATTTTGCGGTGATCTTTTGGCGGCGGGGTGTCAGCGAGGGTGCGTATCCCACTCCAGGCGACTTTCTAACCGATGCGGCATCGATCCTAGCTCACGAGGCGCAGGCCCTTGCAAATGAGGGCACGCCTTACATTCAGCTCGACGCCCCAGTGTATACGCATTGGACAGATGCTTCCCTAACGGCAAAGTATCAGCAAGCTGGTTTCGACATGGATCGCTTCCTTTCGGAGGCGATCGCGTCAGAGAACGCCATTCTCGACGCGGCCGCGCCCGCAACCACCGGCGTGCACCTGTGTCGCGGCAACTCCATGGGACGATGGCTCGCCGATGGCGGCTATGAAAAGATCGCGGAGAAGCTATTCAATGAGCTGCGCTGTGATCGGCTCCTGCTCGAATACGATAGTCCGCGAGCAGGAGATTTCGCGCCGTTACGCTTTGTTCCGAAGAATAAGATCGCCGTGCTTGGCCTGATCACCACCAAGCACGGCAAACTAGAAACAGCGGACGAAATAGTGCGGCGGGTCGATGAGGCCACGCGCTACCTTCCGGTCGAGCAACTAGCGCTCAGCCCGCAATGCGGTTTTGCGTCATCCGGCCGCGGAAATCCGCTGACCGAGGAGGAGCAGTGGCACAAACTAGAGCTCGTTTCCGCCGTCGCCCAGACTGTCTGGAAACATTGAAAGGCAACAATCGCTGCCAAAAGTCTCGTCGGCGCGTACTGGCAGCCTACCGCCTTCGTGGTCAATCCGAACACGCCCACGACTACTACGATTGAGGTGCGACAATCTCTAGCGCAAAGGCCTCGCTCGCATTGGACCTACTTTCGGCCAGGAAACAGGGCGAAATTGTGATACAGGGGGCAGCTAGCTGGGTGGGCATGCTCCTCGATGTCACCGGAGCAATGGCATACGATGCGTCAGGGACTCCTTTAAGGGGCGCGGAGGCTGGGGGACGGCTGGCCCATCAATACGGGCCCGCGCATAGCAAATCTCGGATTGACCATGTCGGTGAAGCGAACGCCGGGCAGTGACCGGGTCGACGGCGCGCCGACTCCAGCGCTTCTGGGGATATCACAACCGCAGCCAGCGCCTCTGAGGCGTTGGCCGATCTAAAAAAACCGAAAGATTGTGCTTCCGATCACAGCTAACGCTGTGGAGTAAAAATAGGTTTGGTTGGTCGAGTGTTGGAGTGACCCTAACCAAAGGTGGTCACGATGCTGGCGGAAATCTTCATGGTGCGTGCCGAAACTGTCGCTCGAGCATCACAGGAAACAACACCGGTGAGCAATTCACCGTTCATTCCTTTTGATCGCTCCGTTCAATTGAGATTCAAAGATAGCAATACGAGCAGCTCACGATGTGAGATCGTGGATACCTCCGCGGATCAGTCGCTCATGTCGGGGCGAACCTGAATGCGAGATCGTCCCAAAATAGGACGTGCAGACATGATCTCCGCCTACGAACACGGTCAGAATGCAGCCCGACATGGCAAACACATTCAAGCTTGCCCGTTCGACCCCGGCACCACGCAATGGCGTGAATGGCGCGCTGGTTTCATGGCTTATCGTCCGTAATACCGGGAAGGTTTGAGAAGGTTTGACGAATGGACGACCGGTTTTTCTAGCGCGCGCGTGCGGCGGCCGTAAAAGCCACGCCGAGCGAGACCCGGACATACGATGCGTCAACCGGGTCCTCTTTAAGTTTAAGGAACCGGGCACCTCGTAGACCTAATGCCGAACATGGCACTCCGTGCTTATACGCAGATCACGCAAGTTCAATAGCGATCGACCGCCGGCCGAATTGGCATCAAAATTGATTGCGTGGGCGAGAATCAAAAAGCCCCGACGCGGGGGCTCACGACCCGCGCCGAGGCCGGTTACCGTGAGAAGTGAGTGAGGGCACACCTCCCACCGTCCCCGATGGAAGCGTAAGTCGCGCCGGTTGCTGACGCCTTAATGCGTGGTGCCATCGGGGGGGCGATACGTGCTGGTTTGAAAGCTGCTGCGCGAACAGCATATCCACACGCAAAGCCGAAAAGGAATGCAAAGAGGATGAGTATGGCCCAATCGAAACGGACCCGTGTACGGCAAATCTCAGGTTGACCATATCAGTAAAGCGCCCGTCGGCAGCGACCCGAGTCGACAGCGACCTCAGCGGCAAGGTCGTGCCGCCGGCGCCGCCACAGCACCGGCAGTTCAGGTCGGGTTTGAGCTGCGCTATCGCCGCTTCACGCGGCTACGCTTGCCGGTTCAGAAAACTGCAAAAATCATGAATTATGCAGTTTTTGATTGACACTGAGAAACAACGAGAATAAAGCTGCAAATGTTAGCTACAAAAGTATGGAGGCTCGCATGGCGGTTTTCGGTTATGCCCGGGTCAGCACGGACGGCCAAACCCTAGCTTCGCAGGATGCCGAGCTAATGGCTGCCGGCTGCGCCAAGGTCTACCAAGAGAAAGTCAGCGGCGCCCGTACCGACCGCGTCGAGCTGGGCAAGCTCATGAGGCGGATCGAGGCTGGCGACATGCTGATCGTGACAAGGCTTGATCGGCTGGCACGGTCGACCCGTGATCTCTTGAACATCCTGCACCAGCTCGCCGAGAAGGGCGCCAAGTTCAAGTCGCTGCACGATCCGTGGTGCGATACCTCCACGCCGCAGGGTGAGCTTTTGGTCACGATCCTGGCCGGCTTTGCCACGTTCGAGAGGCACCTAATTAAAGCCCGCACAGATGACGGCAGGAAGCGCGCGAAAGCCCGCGGCGTGAGGTTTGGCCGCCCACGGAAGCTCGACCAGCACCAACGGCAGGAAGCCATAGAAAGACTTGCCAAGGGCGAAAGTCTGGTCGACGTCGCCCGTACTTACGGCGTCGCTCCGACCACGATTGGACGCCTCCCAGGCCCTTTCGCCGAAAACGTGGGCGCATAAAACGTAAGAATTGAATTCATCCATTCGTCCCCAACAGCCCGTAATACAGACGCCATATTCGCCCTGCTACTGCGCTAGCATCTTCGTCGCTTAAACGCTCCAAAGTAGCCCCCAAGCGACCTTCTCGCTGTCCGGGACAGGACTTGTCAAATGTCAGATCATCCTTTATCCCAATGAACAGCCGTCTTAACTCGCCTTCAGGCAAATCAGTCGCGCGAACCGGATGAAATCTCCTATAGGCCGCGCGCAATCGGTCCTGCACGCGATCGGGATGTGTGATTAGGTCGTGGACTGTCTGACCAAACTTCTCAAGCGCGTAAAGTCTCTTTTCTGGCTTCATAAGTGCTCCATGGCTTCACGCGGACCAATGTGTGGTGTCTTTGGTCGCCCACAACAGCCGGCAATAGATTTCTAATCCGCCCCCTCGATTACTTTGGCGTCGTGCGCCCGGATCGCGGCGAGCACAAAGGACATAACCTCGCCGGGTGGCCGAACACCTGCATCCGGCAAGCCGCGCTTGACGGCACCCAGCACCTCCAAGATCAGCGTCCAGTCGCTCGCCTCCAGATCGCCCGGCAACGCCGCTGTAAGACTCACCGATACGTCTTTGGGGATCAGGTGGGAGCAGATGCCGACAAACCGATCGGGGTAAAGCTTGGCCGTCTGCTCAAGTGCGGTCGCCCCGTGTTTCTCCCAGGCGTCAGTTAGGTCGGCAATGAACCGTTGACTGAAGCGGCCGCGAGCGCCAATGGGTCGGCCATTGGGATTGCCAAACTCGCCCGGCTGCCACATGCGGCCGTTGACACGATTGGCAGGCACGTCGATTTCAGGCTCGACCATTCTCTTCTGTTCCTTCTGTAATTCGGGTTCGTGGCGCATCAAAACGAGCGCTCGAAAAAGGGCAAAATATTAAGCTGCTCTCTGGTTGCCGGGGCTTAGTACTGCGTCGAGCATCTCGACCGTCATCGGCTGGGCTGCATACTCCAGCCAAGCCTCAAGCGAGCAAGAACCAGTGGCAATACTAGATATGTGATCGACCGTGTCACACTTTGGGGGCTCGCTTATGTGACCGACCGTGTCACGCTTTCCCCCCTTGAGGGCTCTATTAGCCCCGGCCCTTATGTGACCGACCGTGTCACGGGGTGTGTCAGACCGTGTCACGGGGTTCTGTTTCTTTAGACTGTTCAACCGGGCCTTTTCAGCGGCGCTATAGACGCGCTTCCGAGGCGTGAATATTTCGCCTGACCACTTATCGAAGTCCCGCGTCGGGGCTTCCCCATGAAACCAGCGATCAGTCAGCCGATAGTGCGCAGAGTGACCCTCGCCATCGACTCCCAAATGATGATCACACAGCATGACCAGGAAGCCGTATTGTACGAGTTCGTCGAACCACCGAAGAATATTGTGGGGCCGGGTGCGGAGGCATTCGCCGCCATCCCTAGCGGAGAGGAATACATAGCCCTCTCGATCTTGGTAATAGAGCGACTGCAATTCCATGAACAACGCCCGAGCGCCAACAGACAGCCTTTGCCAGGCCTCCGACCTCCTGGTGTGCGCGAGTAGCGGCGCAAATGGGCCGCCGAGCTTGTGACCGAATTTCTTCTTAGACACTGACGCCCGCTACACCCTTCGCTAAAATCAGAACCTCTTGGACGCCTCTGGTCTGCAGCGGTAGGTGTCGAGGTTAACTGAAAGTGGATTGAGGCCGTCGCCTGATCAGCGGCGCTTCGTCGTTTTAGTGGGCGCCTCTTTTCGCTACCGCCTCATCAAATTGCTTTCTAAGTATCGCCCATTCCTCATCGTCGGAGACCTCATAAATCAACTCCAAAAAAGCGGCCAAGAATTCCTTTCTTTGCTCGGGCGTAACGGCCGTCTCGAACAACTTGTCTATCTCTTTCTTTACATCCCTCATGCGGCGTCTCGCCTTGCTGCCCGTTCTTCGAGCCAGCGGTCGATTTCGCTCTCGACGTAGCCATAGCGGCGGGCGCCCAGCTTGACGCGCTTGGGAAACTTTCCGGCCACCTCGAGCTCCAAGCGATAGACATTGCAGAACCTGACGCCCTTTAACGTCCCGAGTTCCGCAGGTGAGATCATTCGCATCAATGTGTTCTCCTGCGTTCGCGGCGACCAGGCCGCCCTCACTGATATACGCTACGAGAAATTGGAAAACCGTCACGGCAAAGGGGGTATTAATTTGCTGGGTCGTTGGGATACCCAGCCTTCTTATGGGCTTCCAGTTTTTTAGCAATCTCGGACTCTCTGAGAACCCATTCATCGTACTTGGTACGTAACCACTGTTCTCGTTCGAAAGCGCGAATGGCGTCTTTCACCTTCACCACGAGCGCCCGGGAGTGGCCCTTGTATTCTTTAAATTCCGCACACTTACATATTAGTTCGACAATCTTTTCTTTGCTTAGGGTCGGGTTTTTTGTTTCAAGCTCACGATACTTTTGCCCAAGCAAGACCAGCCTATCGGCATCCCAGGTCGTCGCGCCCTTCCTTCTGCCGGCGAATCTCGTGGCGAAAACAATGTCGGCTAGGATGGCCGCCAATACCGAACGTTCGAGCGCAGACGCGTGGTCAAGATCAAAATACTTGGCGGCCTTCTCTAGAGATCGGGGGTCGTATTGAATTGCCTCCGGGCTTGCGTCGTGGCGTCAAAACGCCAGTCGTAGTCTAATTGATGTGGCTGGAACGTTCGACGCATGCAATTCCCTCACACCGGCAAATTATCGTGTTGACATCGACAATCCGGTGGGAAGTGCGCGGCGGCGGGCGTCGATTGGTCTCACAACTTCTTGCGAGGCTTGGGATCTAAATTGAAGATCCTTGCCGCGTTCAACCCGAGAATGTTGCGCTTGGCCTGTTCGGATAGGAACGGCAGGTCGTGGATCACGGCCGGCAGATCGAAATCGAAATGTGGCCAATCCGACGAGAACAGCAACTGAGTCTCGGCATTGATCATTTCGAGCGTGACCTGCAGTGCGCGCGGGTGCGTGGTCTCCATCGGCTGGGTTGTATACCAGCAGTTCTCCCGCATGTAATCACTGGGCAACCGCCTAAGTTGCGGCGCCTCGGATTGGCGCATCAGGAATTGATCGTCTAGTCGCTGCATCAGGAACGGTACCCAGGCAAGCCCGCTTTCGACCCAGATTGATTTGAGCTTCGGGAAACGCTCGGGTATCCCGTTGAGAATCCAGTTTGTCATGTGCACGAGATTGCACCAGACGAAGCCAAGTGCATGCATGCCAAGGAAACGGTTTACGGTTGCGAGCGACTGGTCCTGCCAGTGATAGCCAGAATGGAACGCCAGTGGCTTGTCGACGTCCTGGATCGCAGAATAGAGCCGCATATAGTCGTTATGGTGCACCGGTTTATGCCGGGTACTGGTCACGCAAAAACCGATTACACCTTTCTTGTCGGCAAACTCCTGGACGGTGCGTACTGCCTCCTCGGGAGTGTTGAATGGCAGATAGACCAGCGTCTTGATGCGGTCATCGGCCGACAGCACTCGATCGACCATCCATCGGTTGTAGGCGCGGCCAATCCAGACCTCCATCTCGGGCTGCGGGTGCATGCCGAGAAACAACATCGGCGTAGGGAACACGACCATGTAGTCAATTCCAAGCGAGTCCATCGCACGTCGGGTAAGCACGACGTCGCGATGCACGTCAGCGTCGCCGATTTTCTCGCGCAGCCCATCTTGATGCGGGATACGACCGCCCACCGATTGGTAGCGAAGGCCAAGGTCACCGTTTAGCCCATAGGGCGGAGCGCCGATCCGTTCGTTCTGGAAGCGCATGGCGTTGTCGCGAATGACGGGATCCTCGATGTATTCGACGATCTCGTGCCACGACACTGTTTCGACGTGATGCGCGTCGATGTCGCAAATAAGCCAGTCCGCGAGCCCGCGCTTTCGCGCGTCCTTGTTGGCATGCGCCAGGATATCACGGGTGTCGGTATGGACGTCGATGGTCTGTACCGGCAACGGCTCGCCGGAACGGGCGGACGGAACGGAGATATTCATGAGGGCCTCGACTGTTTTTCGGTTTTATCACGCATCGCGGTAAACGTCCTCATCCGGTCTGCGCCGATACCACAGCGCGAGGTCCATCGGTCCTAGGCGCAATGCGCGCAGTAGTTCGGAGACTGCGGAAAGGAGCTCGGTTGCGGTTAATTCCTCGTCTTTACGACCTGCGATCGGGCGAAAAGTGCGCTCCTCCCCATCGGATTTCGCGACGTACAATCGAATGGCGGTCGTCATGAGTTGGGCGACCGCCTCGTCAGATACCCGAGATGCTTCGCCGCGCTGGATCAGGTCACGGGTCGCAGCGAGCAATCGTGGCGCGGCCGCATCTATCCAGGCGTACTCATCATTACGCCGCGAGTCATCCGAGATTGACATAAACCGCTCCGTTGCGGACGGTGACCTTGGCTTTACGTAGCTTCAGCGCTGCGCGACCTGGGTGCTCGCCGGTTTTGATATTGAATTCATAGCCGTGCCAGGGACAAACGATATGAACGTCCTTATCGTGATATCCAAGTGTTCGCACCGTGCCGTCGTTCGCCACTGGTTCCACAACGCGCTTCATGATTCGACCCTGACACACTGGGCCCCCGCGATGGGCGCACTCATTGTACCAAGCGTAAAGTTCGCCCTCGATCATGAAAATTCCAATTTCGGCGGAGTCACATTTTAGCAAAAGGCGACCGCCGTCCTTGAAGTCATCAAGTCTGCCGGCACGATACTCCGTCATGAACAGCCCCGAGCAGATTTTTCCCGGACGATCAAATTTATCGGCGCCACGATGCGCTTTTTCGGCTTCAGCAGCAAGATTGATTGGATGCACGACGGCGCCCTCGATCCGGCCATGGTCGCACAGTGTGCAGTCGAAGGTCGCACTCTTAGCCCATAGCGACCGAGCAGGGCCTCGAATTTACAACAGGAGTCCTAACATGCGATGCCGCCTCGCGTTGATTATCTCCGATGCCTTTGACCCCCGCGAGACCTGAACTCTCAAGCGGTGCTTGGACTCGGCATTGGCGTCGCTGTGCGAGTTTGCGCTGAAACAATGGTGATACAGATCATAGCCATAATCAGCATCGCCACGACATAAAGAAGCCCTGATGTGAAGCTTCCCGTTAGGTCCTTGAGATAACCCACTACCGCAGGACCGATTGCTGACCCACCCCCGATCCCAACGCAGTTGATGAGGGCGATACCAGCGGGCCGTGCGTTAGGCGACAGAATTCCGCCGGATGCAGGAAACGTCCAGAATGTGAGGAAACTGCAGTACGAGCCGACTGAGACTAAGATCAAGCCCAGATAGCGTAGCGTCGCAATATTGACCGAGATAATTAGAAGCCAACCGATTGAGGCAACGAACATGGCGATGCAAACGTGCCAGACACGCTCGTCACGGCGGTCCGAGCTTGCGCCCCATAAAGGCATCACTGCGGCGGCCAGGATCGCGGGCACGGCGGTGAGCAGGCCGATGACGGCATAGCTCGTGCCGTGAGCGAAGTTCTGGACGATCTGCGGCACCCACGTTGAGTTTGCGTTTAGCGAGGTGACTAGCCCGAAGTATGCTGCCGATAACAGAATTACATTGAGACTCCCGAGCTGGCTTAGAATGCCGCGTTGCGTTGCGGCGGTTTGCTCTAATTCTCGATCCCGCTGCAGCCGTAAGGCGATTTCCTGCTTTTCAGCTTCGCTCAGCCAATTTGACTGCGCAGGGCCATCATCCAAGTAGAAAAGGCAAGCGATACCGAAAGCGACCGCTGGCAGGCCTTCCAGTAGGAAGAGCCAACGCCAGCCGGCTAGACCAAGGAACCCGTCCATTTGCAGAATAAGTCCTGAGAGGGTCGAGGCGATCGCGGAAGCTACAGGGATTCCCATGATGAAAAGCGCGTTGGCCCGCGCCCGACACGTCCGCGGAAACCAAAAGGTCAGATAGAGAAGGATGCCCGGCAAAAAGCCCGCCTCTGCTGCACCAACCAAAATCCGGATGCCGTAGAGACTCCACACGCCGACGGCAAACATTGTAGCTGCTGAGGCAAAACCCCAGGTGATCATGATGCGCGCGATCCAAAGTCGGGCGCCGAACCTCGCCAGCATCAGATTGCTTGGAATTTCGAACAGCGAATACGCGGCATAGAAGACAGTTATCGATAGGCCGAAGGCTGCGGCGCTGAGGCCCAGATCCCTGTTCATAGTAAGCGCCGCAAAGGCAATATTGGCGCGATCCATGTAAGAGACGACAAGCAGGAGGAATACAAACCAGATAAATCGGCGAAAGACCTTGTGGAACACCCTATCGTCCGCGTTGACTTTCGCCGTCACAATGGACTGAACCGTTGTGGTCATGGATGCTCTCTAGTGCCGGCGGCGTCGACTCTCCCACGCACTTCTCTCCCCGGTTTCAGGGATCTCTATCGTCGTCTCCCTTTGACGATTGGCGCGGCGCGCAACAACAACATTAACTTTGAAGCGCGCGATACACCACTTCTCGCAGCGACGATGACGCCGACCATCGTCGCTGTTGCCACTGGTCCGAGGCTGACGAAGAGCTACAAACGGGACAAAGCAATTCGTCAGAACCATAACCCTACGATATGACCAACTCAAGTTGACGGTCACGGGCAGGCTCGCTCGCCGACGAAATGATCGAATTAGCCTGCCCTGAGGCACTTCTCGGCGTGCGCGGCCTGCAACATCATGTCTGATATCGGGAAAGAACGGACCCATGGCGGATATCGTATTTCGGTAGAAATTGACTCTTAACGGACCTGCGATGGGCGCGTCTGTCTTGCAGGAAAGCCGGAAAACCGCGAATGTTCACGATGGGGAATCCCGGTTTGAGGTCGTCGAATCGTGGCCAGCAAAAACGCGGTTCTCATTGCGGGCGGCGGCATCGGCGGAATCACCGCCTTGCTGGCGTTGCGGCAGCGCGACATCGCCGCCGAGCTATTCGAGCAGGCCGCGGCTTTCGGTCAGGTGGGCGCCGGCCTTCAGGTCAGCGGCAATGCGACGCGCGTCCTGCGGACGCTTGGCCTCGGCGATGCGCTGGCACGCGTCGCGTATTATCCGGAGGGACGAGACTATCGCGCCTGGGACAATGGTGATCGTCTCTACTACACGCCGCTCGGCAAACGGGCGGAAGCACATTTCGGTGCGCCCTATTACACCGCGCACCGCGCGGACTTGCTCGATGTCCTGCTCGGCGGCCTTGGAACAGAAAGTTTCCATCTCGGTTCGCGTATCGAGCGCTTCGATCAGGATGACGACAGCGTCACCATCACGTTGGCGGATGGGAGCACCGCAACCGGAGATATCCTTATCGGCGCCGACGGGATTCACTCGACGGTGCGTGGGCAAATGTTCGGCAAGGAACTGCCGCGTTACACCGGCAACGTCGCCTGGCGCGGGCTGGTCCCGGCCGAGCGTGTCGCACACCTCGATGTTGCCGAGGTCGCCGGCGTGTGGATGGGACCGAACCGGAGCATCGTCCAGTACTACATCGCGGCAGGAAAGACCTTTAATTGGATCGGCATCAGCCGATCGGAACAGCCGGCACGGGAATCCTGGCTGGCTGAGGGGCGCATCGAGGACGCGCTGGCCGAGTACTCCGGTTGGCACGGCACCATCCGCACCATCATTGCGGCGACGCCGCGCGTGCTCCGACAGGCACTGTATGACCGCGAGCCGCTGCCCGATTGGCGGATCGGGCGGGTCGTCCTGCTGGGCGATGCCGCCCATCCGATGATGCCGTTCTACGCGCAGGGCGCAGCACAGAGCATCGAGGATGCGTATGTTTTGGCCGGCTGTCTCGCAGCGACACCGGACGCGCCGGTCGCAGCGCTCGAACGTTACGTGAAACTTCGCCAACCGCGCACCGCCTGGATGCAGGGGCTGTCCCGCCGCGAAGAGGAACTCTACCAGATGGCCGATGCCGTCGAGGTCGCGGAGCGCAATGCGCGTATGCGCGTGAACCGAATCCCGGAGTCAGCAACCTTTCCTCCGGAACAGGAGCGGCTTTATGGTTATGACGCCGAAGCGGTCTTACGGAATAAGTGAATTTGAAATGTAAAGTATTCGTCTCTCATTATTGGATCATGGGCATTAAGCTCGATTGACAGAGCTTACAGCGACGGGCGCACGTTCAACCAGTCTGAATTTATGAGTTCGCGCCCTAGCAAAAGCTGGGAGCGAAGAACGCTAAGCAATAAGCCCGAATTGGAGGAAACCGAGATGATGAGCGCCGCGGAAGCCATGGACGAAACCTGGCCGCTCGGCAAGAAGCAGATGGTAACGGCCATCGCTGCCTCCTCGCTCGGCTGGGCACTGGATCTTTTCGACCTCTTCATTCTGCTTTATGTCGCGCCGACCGTTGGCAAGCTATTCTTCCCATCTGCCCTTCCAACATTGTCGCTGGCGGCGGTCTATGCGTCCTTCGCCGTTACGCTACTGATGCGGCCATTAGGCTCGGCATTGTTTGGTTCCTATGCAGATCGTTACGGCCGCCGCGGCACGATGATTGTCGCCGTCATCGGCGTCGGCATCGTTACGGCGCTGTTCGGTGCATTGCCGACCATCAACCAGATCGGTGTGGCGGCTCCGGTGATTTTCCTAGTCCTTCGGCTGATCCAGGGACTGTTCGTCGGCGGCGTCGTCGCTTCGACCCACACCATCGGCACCGAATCCGTGCCGCCCTACTGGCGCGGAGCAATGTCGGGAATGATCGGTGGCGGTGGCGCGGGCGTCGGGGCCCTTTTGGCCTCGGTAGTCTATTTCATCACCACCGAAGCTTTCCCGGGCGATCTTTTCGCGGTATGGGGCTGGCGATTCATGTTTTTCTCGGGGATCATCAGCTCGATTCTCGGGTTCTTCATCTTCAACAAACTCGAGGAGTCGCCGGTCTGGGCAGAACTCCAGGCCAAGCGCGGCCGAGTGCTAAAGGCGCCAGTGCGCGAGTTGCTTTCGCGCGAGTATCTACCTGTGTTGTTGGTCAATCTAATGATGACCATCGGCGGCGGCGGCGGCTATTATCTGACTTCCGGCTATCTACCGACCTTCCTCAAGGTCGTAAGCAAGATTCCGAGCGACGCGGCATCGTTAATCCTGATCGCAGGCGGCTTTATTGCCATCATCGCGTCGATCATCGCCGGTCATTTGAGTACTTTGTGGGGGCGCAAGCGGACGTTTCTCGTCCTGGCACTCATCCGGATCGTGTTGTTGCCGCTTTGCTATATCAAGATGCAACGGACACACGACATCGGCGTATTGACGTTCTGGGCTTTGTTGCTAACATTTTTCGGCAATGCGGGTTATGCACCGCTGGTGGTCTTCCTCAACGAGCGCTTCCCGACGGCGCTGCGCTCGACCGGCACCGGCCTGTCGTGGAACATCGGATTCGCAATCGGCGGGATGATGCCAACTTTCGTTTCATTGTTTTCACCGGCGCCGGCCGATCTTCCAAACATGTTGGCGATCTTTTTATTTGGGATTTCGGTGCTCTTCTTGGCGGGCGCGCTCACCCCGAGCTACGTGGTTCAGAAGGCGTGAGACAAGTACGCCCGCTATAAAGATTACTATGCTTGAACCTTACTTGTCTCACAGTGAAGGAAAGGTATGGGTTGACGAGTGTCCTGAGACGAAAAACAATTTCAAATAACGGGCGGCAGCCGGCGCCGGCCTGTTCGGGCAATCACGGGAAGTTTGGCCAGCAGTCATCGACTGCTACCCGCGCAAATGGCCGGCGGAAAATTACTCCGGCGGCCGAGTCACTTCGTCAGCCAAGCCATATCACGAAGGAAGATTCTTTCTCGACATTTTGCAGTGCAAGAGTCCGCTGATGGCCCGAAACCGACGTGCCGAACTGTCAAACGAATGTCTGATGTTGGGGGTGAAGCAGACGTCGAAAATTAGAGCCGTCACTTCTGCTTGTGACCCAGATGTATGGTCCGGCCGTGCGTAGCAAGAAGATTTTGACGAGTTGGTGGTGAGCGGTCTTGCATCAATGTATCAGACCTCTGACTGGAGCTTAGCTCCGGGCCATCATGGATATCAGCGCGCCTGCGACCTCGTTAGCGGACAGGCCTCAAACGGGCCATTAGGGTCACCAGTGTTCGCATGCGCCGGGAAGACCGAACCTCCATCTCGTTTCGTCCTCTCGCAGACCTCGGCGGGCAACTAAACTTCTTTCAGATCTCACGCGACCTGAAGCTTACTTGCTTCAAAGGTGCGGCTGCCGGCCAAAACGCCCCATGCAATCCGCGCTAGCTTGTTAGCGAGCGCGATTGCAAGGACGTTGCGGTGTAGTCGTTTTTTGGCGGCCTCGATCCAGTGCTTGAGCCCATGGCGTTCCCAACTCGTCGGTTTGATAAGTACCACACACGCGGCTTGCACGAACAGGACGCGCAGGTAGCGGTTACCGCGCTTCGATATTTTGCCAAGAATGGTGCGGTCGCCGGTCGAGGTCTGCTTAGGCACCAGGCCCAACCACGCGGCGAAGTCACGGCCTTTGGCGAATGCATCACCGGTTCCAATGGCGGCCACCATGGCACTCGAGATGATCGGGCCAATGCCCGGCACACTCATCAGCCGCTCGCATCCAGCATCCTGCCGGGCCAAGACGGCAATCTCATTGGATAAGTCATCGATCCGTTCATCGAGCCGGCGCCAGTCTTGGGCCAAATCACTGATCACCCGCACCATACGGGGCGACAGCACATCGGGCGGAGTGGCCAAAATGCGTGGCAGCTCAGTGCGCAAGAACCGTAACCCCTGCCGAACTGCCACGCCACGCTCTAACAGGAAGGCGCGGATTTGATTGATGATGCCAGTGCGCTGCCGGACCAATCGCTCGCGAACGCGATGCAGGGCCTGCAGGTCGAGCTGTTCGGCAGTCTTCGTTGCCACAAACTTCATCGTCGGACGTTGCACCGCTTCTGCGATCGCCTCCGCTTCGCGGAAGTCGTTCCAATGTCCCTTCGAGTATGGGCGCACATACTTCGCCGGCATCAATCGGGCGTCGTGGCCCAAAGTCTGCAGCTTCCGACTGAGGTGATGCGCACCGACGCAAGCTTCCATGCCGACCAGGCACCGCGGCGTATTGGCCAACCGTGCTTCGATCTGGCCACGCGACCATTTCTGACGCAGCACAATAGCACCGCGGTCATCCAGCCCTACGACGTGGAATGAGTTCTTACCGATATCAATGCCGATCACGGCAACTGCGCTGTTGATGTTCTGGGACATGGCGTGCTCCTTGTCTTTGAAACCCCTTGCCAGATTCGTCCCTGGCGGGGCAGGAGCACGGCCGGACCATTCCATTAGCGGACCTGATGCGCGTCGGCGCAGCCCGTCGGCCGAGTTGCGTGATTAAGCTGGAACGTACGTCAACCTGATCGTGTCCTCGCCAATTGGATCGCTGGCCACAAGGCGGAGCGGCGGCCGGGAGCCGGCGAAGAATGGCGTGCCGTGACCCAGCACGAAAGGGCGGAAGTAGAGTCGATACTCATCAACAAGACTAAGGTCGGTCAGGCTTCGCGCCAGGTCTGGTCCGGCGACGTCAATCTCCCCGACGAGCCGAGCCTTAAGCTCGCGCAGCACGGTCTCGACGTCATTCTGGACCAGCGTGGCGTTGGGGCCGACTGACTTCAACGAGCGCGACACAACCCACTTCGGTTGGCTTCGCCACGCCGCCGCGAAGTCGAGTTCCTCCGCGTCCCACTCGGGCAGGTCTTCGTCCCAATAACGCATGATCTCGTACGTGCGGCGACCATACACACTGCCGGCTAGGTCCCGCACGTGCTCTACGAAGTGACGAAAGAGCGCGGGGCCTGGCCGCATTTCCAGGTGGTCGACGTAGCCGTCCAGGGACTGCGACAATCCGAAGATGAGCTTCGCCATGCTGCAAAATCTCCACCCAAGGGTCTTCAGAATAGCATAAGCCGCGGTTACGTAGACCCGCGGTCTTTCTATTTGCTATTGTGCGATGTCGCATTGTGGCGCACGGCGGACATTCGGGCGCAACTTGACCCCGCTTTCGAACCGCGATGGATTCTGCTGCGTCTCCTCGATCGCGCAAGCGGATCGCGTCTTGTCGTGGGGTTTTTCTCGGTCTGCCTCCCGCGTTGGGCCATCTTGAAGGGCAAAACATTATGTCCGACGATAATAGCCCGGCTTCAATCTATGAGACGCAACTCGTTACGGCGATTTTTGAGCCGTTAGCGCGGATCCTAATCGAGCGCGCGCGGCCCGAGCCGGGCGAACATGTCCTCGATGCAGCCTGCGGCACGGGCATTGTTGCGCGCTTGGTCGCGCCGATGGTTGGTTCATCCGGAAGGACGGTGGGGCTCGATTACGATCCGATCATGATCGAAATGGCCAGGAGCCTCGCGCCTGAAATCGAGTGGCGACAGGGGGATCTGCAAAACCTTCCCTTTCCAGATGCGTTCTATGACCTGGTGATATGTCAGCAGGGCCTACAGTACCTGCCCGACTGTGGCGCTGGTCTACGGCAAATTCATCGGGTCTTGCGCCCGGGCGGACGCATGGTGCTCGCCACCTGGTCGGACCTAGCGAAATCGCCCGGTCACGTTTTGCTATTTCAAGCTTTGGAAGCGACCATAGGCCCCGATAGAGCGCGCCCGGTGGCATGGTCGCTTGCGGATGAAGCTCAACTTCTGGAGTTTGTTTCGGAGGCGGGATTCGTCTCAGTAACGACTACGATCATATCGTTGCAAACGAAATACCCCTCGGCGCGGGCGTTTGTCGAGATTCTTCTCAAAGGCAGTTCGAAAGTAACGCGCGAAGAGCTGGCGCAGATTCCGGCCGATCGAAAGGCAGCTTTTATCAACGAAGTTGCTTTGGGTTTGCGCGATTACGAAACGAGCAACGCGCTGACGTTGCCGATGGAAAGCCGCGTGCTGATCGGCAATAGACGATAGTGCCTTATTGAAATTCAATCCAAGTCCGAAAATGGCCCAATGCCGACGTCACGCGATGTCCGCTATTAGTCCGCTCTTGAAGTCAAAGCGGACGTACCCCTGATTTCGGCCAACTTCGCCTTTTGACCCGACGCAGACCTCAGAACCGCAGCCCGTCTGTGCTAGACTTTCCCCATGTCCAAAGACGAAGTTGACAGGTACTTGGCGGCGTTAGAGGAGCCAAAACGCAGCACTCTAGACGCGCTCCGGCGAACGATCCTCGATATCGTTCCCGAGGTAGAGCAGTGCATCTCCTACGGCGTGCCGGCGTTCAGGCTGCAAGGCAAGGTCATCGCCGGGTTCGCAGCCTTCAAGAACCACCTCAGTTACCTGCCCCATAGTGGTTCCGTGTTTCCTGAGCTTGGGGACACAATCTTGCACTACAAGACTTCGTCAGGAGCGCTCCAGTTCCCTGTCGATAGGCCGTTACCCAAGGCACTCGTGAAGAAGCTTATTGCGATCAGAAAGAGGCAGGCCCTCGGCCGCTAGACCGTATCGAGTGCCTCATGGTGTACGGCCGGAACGTGGCGCAGCGCCATGTCGCTTCTTGGCCCATTTCGACGCTCGCGACGCTGCAACATAATGTCTGCAATTGAGGGATTAGCGGAACTCCTAGCGAAGAAGCCGTCAGGTCGCTCTTTGACCCAACGGAGACATCGCCGGGGCACCCAACCGGCCGGTGCCTCAGCCGCTATCGCGTGCTAGTCTTGGTCTAGGTTTGTGCAATGCCCTGTCCTGAGCCTTAGGGGAGGCAATGAGACGGCGCGAGTTCATCACGCTACTCGGCACCACGGCCGCGGCGTGGCCGTTCGGCGCGGAAGGACAGCAGCCGGCGACACCGCTGATCGGCTTTCTCAGCAGCAGATCGGCCGATAAGTCCAAGCATTTGGTCGCTGCTTTCCGAGAGGGTCTCCAGACATCCGGCGGCTATGTCGAGGGACAGAACGTCGCCATCGAGGACCGTTGGGCCGAGGGTCACTATGATCGCTTGCCGGCGTTTGCCGCCGATCTGATACACAAAAAGGTGACGGTGCTTGTCGCGGTCGGAGGCGATGCTTCGGCACGGGCGGCGAAAGCGGCGACCTCGACAATTCCGATCATTTTTACTGCCGCCGCCGATCCCGTCAAAACCGGCCTGGTCGCGAGCTATAACCGTCCCGGCGGAAACGCCACGGGCGTCCGGGTACTGACCACCGCGGCGGAAGCAAAACGCGTGGGATTGCTGCACCAGATGGTGCCCGGTGCCGCCGTGATCGGAGCACTTCTCAACCCAAATTCTCCGACGTCTGAACAGCAGTCACAAGAGGTGCGCGAAGCCGTGCGTGACCTCGATCGCCGCGTCGAAATCGCCACGCCGAGCACCGCACAAGAGTTGGAGCCGGCCTTTGCCGTGCTCGTCGAACGGCATATCGAGGCGCTCGTGGTCTGTGCCGATCCATTTTTCGATACCCAGCGGGATCGGATCGTGGCACTGGCCGCGCAATTCAAGCTGCCGGCGATTTACCAGTTTCGCGACTACGCGGTCGCCGGCGGTCTCGCGAGCTACGGAATCAGCCTCACGGACGCCTACCGTCAAGTCGGCATTTACGCCGGTCAGGTCCTTAAAGGCGTCAAGCCCACCGAATTGCCGGTTTATGAGACCGTCAAATTCGAGTTCGTTATTAATCTGAAAACCGCGAAAACCATCGGCATTAAGTTTTCGGACAATCTGCTTTCGATCGCCGACGAGGTGATCGAATAACCGACGGCCGATGTCGCAGTTTGGCCCATCTCCGACATCAGCGGCCAAAATTTGCTGTGATGCACAACACGGCTTTTTCGAGGATGTGGTAGGGTGTGATCCTCGGCTTGAGGAGAGCACATGAGACGGCGCGAGTTCATTACGCTGCTTGGCGCCGCGGCGGCAGCATGGTCGCTTGCGGCAGGGGCGCAACAGCAGAGGATGGCGGTGATCGGCGTCCTTAGTTCATTTACCCATACGCAGTCCCGGCCTCAGATAGCCGAATTTCGCCGCGGCCTGTTCGACAACGGGTTCGCCGAGGGCCAAAACGTAGCTATCGAGTCCTTGTTCGCGGACGGTCGATACGATCGCCTGCCGGCGCTGGCAGCGGAATTGACCCATCGTTCGGTCGATCTGATCTTCGCGGCCGGGCCGCCCGCAGCGCTCGCTGCGAAAGCAGTGACCACAACAATACCGGTCGTTTTCGTCGTTGGCTTCGATCCAGTCATGGCCGGTCTCGTCGCGAGCTTGAGCCGACCAGGCGGAAACGTTACCGGCATGACGCTCATGAACAACCAACTGGGCCAAAAACGATTGGAAGTATTATTGGACCTTGTTCCAACAGCGACCGAGATCGCGATGCTGGTCAACCCGGTCAGTCCGGATACGGTTCAGGAAATCGAGGCGGTGCAAGCCGTGACACTACGGCGTGGAGTGCAGCTCCAGATACTCAACGCCTCCACGCTGACTGAGATAGATGCCGCGATCAACTCGCTTTTGGAAAAACGCCCGCATGCCCTCTATGTCGCAGGCGACCCGTTCTATCTGTCCCGGCCTGACGAAGTGGTCGCGAGGGTCGCACGACTGGGCTTCCCGCGATTTACCCGTTCCGGGAGTTCCCGTTATCCGGTGGACTAATCAGTTACGGAAACAATAGGGCCATAGCCTACCGTCAGGCCGGCGCCTACGCGAGCCGGATTCTAAAAGGCACCAAGACCGCCGACCTGCCGGTCATGCAGCCGACCACATTCGAGCTTGTGATAAATCTCAAAACTGCCAAGGCCCTTGGGTTGGACATCCCAGAAAGGCTACTTGCTCTCGCCGACGAGGTGATCGAGTAGGTGCGCATTTGCGCAAGTCATTGCTGCACCTGCTCACGTCCGGTCCTGGCCCTTAACGTCATTCACGGCGCTGCAAAAGTGTGGTCGCTGTCGGATCAACAGCGGACACACTGTGCCGTCGGACTTGATTGGCTCGGTAGCGTTTGACCCAAAGCGTCACTTGGGCACCGTTAGTTAACGCGTGGCGAAGGCGCGCCACTAGCCTTTCCGCAATGACATTGTTCTAGAGCCGCAACGCGAAAATTTCTTTCGGCTCGCGCACTCCGCGGAGGAGGTATGCACCAAGCGGCTCAAGGTCGGTTCTGTTGCCGGCCACGGAGGCGAGCTCGGCTGAGACGAGAACCCTGCGGTTGAGCGGCTCACACAAGGTCTCGATCCGCGCTACCTCGTTGACTGCCGGTCCTATAACTGTGAAGTCGAGGCGATCCACCGCGCCAACATTGCCATAGAGAACCTCGCCGAGATGGAGCGCGAGATCAACCGAGGCAATTGGCTTTCCCATCCGCGCTCGATCCGCGTTAAGTCGGTCGAGGCTGCGCATTGCTTCCACAGCGGCGGCGAGCGCGTGGTCGCAGGTTTCATCGCGCGTCCCAGCAACGAAAGCAAAGCTTGCGAGCATGCCATCGCCGAGGAACTTCAGCACCTCACCGCCGTGTGGACGCAGCGCGGCTGTTAGCGTCTCGAATATGTCGTCGAGCATTTCGACGAGAACCGGTCCAGGCGTCGCGTCGGCTATTGGAGTGAAGCCTCGGATATCCGCGTACCATAGGACTGCTCGAATACTCTCGACAGAACCGCGCTCACCACACCAGCATGAACACGACGGCCAACGTCGCCGCCGAGATACGCGGCAAGCAAACCAGCGGCAATCGTGTGCTCGGCATCCGACACGATCGCAAGCGACACCGCGGGCAATACCGCCTCAATTAACCGCAGATCGTCGTCGCCAAAGCCCTCGGGGTGATCAGTCGCAAAGGAGAAGCCAATACCGTTGTCAGGGAATGCCTCCGTCACCATACCAACCGGAATCAGTTCGGCGAAATAGTCAGTTGCCCCGGCAATCGCCAACTTCTCGAGAATTGGAAAATCTCGTTGCGCCCCGCGATCAGCCAGTCGACGTCGCAAGCGCAGCGGCAGATCTCGCGTAGGGGCGGCATTGAGCAGATAGAAAAAGGGGCTGTCCCGCAGGTCTTGATCATATTCTTCGCCACGCTCGCGCCGTAACGGGTCTACCAAGTCCCGACCGCGCCGCCAGGTGTAGGTGTAGCCGCCCCATTGCGGATGCAAAGTTCGCATCCCGACGAAAGCCCGCAAAAGCGGCACTCCGGCAGCAGCAAGCCGTCGGCAGAAATCCTCGAACAGCGTTGCCGCCGGCGCTCTGCGCAGCCCCTCACGTACTGCCCATAGGCTCAGTTCAGTGATCCGCTTATCGGTGGTCGCCGATAGGGAGGTTGTGGTCGGTGATTGAGCGCGCATCCAGACAGGCCCGCAACACCCGTCTTTTATACTCGATTTCGGTATGCGAGGCAGGGGCGCGATGTCTCCTTCTGGCCCATTGCCTCGGTTCGTGCGGTGCAGCGATATGTCCGGAGTTGGATGAGAAGCGGAAGTGCTCAAAGAGGCGGCGCCTGCCGCAGCAGCTCCGGCAGCTTGGCGATGTTGGCGGCGATGCGCCGGGCCTCGTCGCGTGAGGCGCTTGCCCGTGTGACGGTCGGGCTAGCCCTCGAAGCAGGCTGCAGGCAAAGCTCAAAGTGCATGCGGCGGACCGCCAAGCAATTTGAGCTTGGCGGTCAATGCCGCGATACGCAGATCCGCTTCGGCGCGCGTGAGGTTAGGCTTATATGCGTCTAGCTCGTAAGCGGCTGTCGCCAACCGCTTGAGCGTCGCAGCCCGCTCGGCTGTCATTGGCTGGACGTCGTCGGGTGCGCGTTGCATCGCTGCACAATACCCGATTAGACGCGGCTCCGGCAGCTTGGCGATGTTGGCGGCGATGGCCGAACTAAGACACTGAGCGGCCATTTGGTTACACCCCTGTTTCAGCCGTACTAATGGCCATGTGGTACGCGGCTCGCGGTCACCCTGCCGGGCGACCGTGAGGCTCACCGCACGAACGGATCAGCGTGAGCTATTTTGCTCAGACTTCGCACTGATAACGGCAAAACTTACCAGAAATGCCGCCGGCATTTTGCAATGCGCGATCGCTGGCTGCACTTCACATTTCGTACCGGGCAGCGCGCGCCCCGGCGTTTCGCGCGCGCACATTGAGGGAGGAAACACCCCATGTTGAAAAGTGCATTGTTAGTGACGGTGGGTATCGCGATTGGCTTCGGCGCAAACGCCGTGCTCGCCCAAAGCAACGCCCCCTACTACCTCGTGGCCGAAATCAACGTCAAAGACAAAACCGCGTATGAGGCCAGCGGCGTTGATAAAGTCCGTGACGGCATGAAAGCAAACGGTACCGCTAAACTGATAGCTGGCGGCTACAACAAGGCCATCGCTATGGACGCGGAAAGCGTGGCCGATCGTGTCCTGATCTTCCAGTATCCCAGCAGGGAGGCGATGGAAAAAGACTGGAAGGCTAACATCGAGCCATGGGAGATGCGTGCCGACGTCCGTAAGATGGCCGACTTCCACGCCATCGGCGTCGAGGGCGTCGAACAGAAATAGGGTCTCGGCCCTCGATCCTAACCCGATCCCCGTCGAGCCTGGAGCGAGGGCTTCATTTTAGCCCGTCGGTGACGCCGGTCGGGTGCTCCGAAAAATGTCCGGGAAGCCTGTCGCAATCGGTCGGGCTTATGGCGTGGTGACGGCCGTGCGCATGGAGCACAATCCAGCCATCGTGGGGCAACGCCGCTAGGCATCCACGCCTCGCGGCAGCAGTCCCGGCAGAATAAAGGGAGGAAGTCATGAGGTACGTGATTGAATGGACGATCCGCACGGCCGGCCACACCCACGACCAGATGTTTGAAAAATTGCAAACGCTCCAGACCGCCTTCGGCAAGTGGAAACCGGAGGAGGGCTTAACAGTACATGCGTTCGTATCAAACCTGGCCGGCAATAGCGGTTACGTCTTGGTCGAAGCGAACGACCCCAAGATCATCACCTCGTTCGTAACGAAGTTCGGTCACTGGAACGACATCAATGTTGTTCCGGTGATCGACGTCGGCGAGGTGGTAGCGATAAGCGCCCCCAACATCGGTTGGGCGAGGACAGCGTCGAAAAGCTAATTGGCCGCGGGAAGCGGCGTTCGGTCATCGTCTACGCTTGCCCCCGCTTTGCCGGCGGGCCTCGCCCATGCGTCATTCAATCTTTCCGCACCAACTCCGGCAGCTTGGCGATGTTGGCGGCGATCGAAGCTATCTCTGCCCGTTGCGCGGGTCGTTTTTCCTGATCTCAGGCTTGTCGTACAACACCACGTTCAACAGGGAGTTAGGGATTTCCAGTTTTCCGTTGTATTGGATATAGCCCAATTTGCGGAACTTATTCATGAAGAAGCTTACGCGCGATCGGGTCGTGCCAATCATCTCTGCGAGGGTTTCCTGACTAAACTTGCCGATCGGTTCAACCGTGGCTTCTTTGCCGAAATTCGCGAGAAGCAGAAGGATCCGCGCCAACCGCTTCTCGCTGGAATTGAATAATTGATCGATCAGGTCCTCTTCAATTCGACTGTTCCGATTCAACAGATCCGCCATGAACAATTCGGAAAATCTCGGCTGATCATGCAAAGTAGCAATCATTTCTGCTTTGGGGATGCGCGTAATCAGGGATTGCTCGATCGCCGTAGCTGTTGTGACCCGCAGCGGATGGCCATTGAGACATCCTTCGCCGCAAAAGTGATTAGGCCCCAGAACTCCAACAACTGCTTCCTTTGCCCCGCTCCGAAACGACGGCGAGCTTGATCTTGCCCGTCTGGATGTAGAAAACCGCGTCCGCAACGTCACCCTGGGAAAAAACAATTTGATCCTTCTGATATTTCGATATTGTTTTGCCATCGCCCACTTTGGCGAGAAATTTTTTTGGATCAAATGCTACCCTCAAACTCTTCTTCACAGGCTGCTGTCCGTTCAGTCTGCTTTCAACGGTATGATTCTAGCTCTTACGGGGCCGCCGCAATCGACGCAGTACCTCGGGCAGGTGGTCTATAAAAATGGTCAAAGACATTTGCGCAGCTCCTTTCGCCCCCCGGCGAATTGAGGACACTCAAAGGGGTCCAACCTAGATTGTGAGGGTCTTGGGCGCTTTGCGGCGGCGCCTCAATCAACTTCAATGATGCGCGCTAAAAAGTTCCATGTCCAGAGGCCGGGCGCTTCCAAGCCCCCGCCCGGCCCGAGCGCCTGTGCCCTTGCTGAGGTCTTTGATTTTTGTCTGTCGGGATGACGGTCCGCGCCCTGGTTGGGCCAAAGGCCGCCAGTGACGCGCGGCCTATATCATCCCATTTGCATTTGCTTGGACCTACGAGGGCGCCGAACTGTATCCGCTAGTCTTAGCCATTCGGCGGCCATCTCGCGTTGGATGGAACGAGAACTCCTGATCTCTTGTCGCGGCCACCATGTTCAAACAATGTTCGGCGTAACGCGCGTAATCCCTGAACTTGTCATTCTTCGGCACTGTCATGATCGCCTGCCCGACCACTCTGTTAAGCCGGAAATCTGTCGCGCATTGTCGACGTGAGTCTGTTCAAAACGGACCACTCTCAAACTCAAGCTTATAGCTGAGTCGCCGCCCGAGCCCACCAGATAGGCGTCACTTCGGCCGGCATTCGACACCCTCAAGCGACAACGCCATGCACAGCGCGAGCGAAGCTTCGGCGGTGTCGTCGCCGGCTGCCGCTTTGTCGAGTTCGGCCGCGACGTGCTGCCATGACTGCTTGTCGCGGAAGTGCTCCGGCAGATGCTTCGCAATGAGCGTGCGCACGTCGGCGAGCCTGGCGAGTGTCATGACCTTACGAGCGGTCGCGGTAGGGCCGGGCATCGTCCGTTATCCACAATGCGCTGCACTGGCGACGCGCCGCTCCGGGGCATTCAAGCGAATCAGTTATACTGTTTGGGCTAGCGCGAGACTTTTCCTCCCTGCGCTGGCGGGCATAGTGCAACTAAAGCCCCGGCTCCTGTCGGGGCTATTTTTGTGCGCGGGGCTCGACTAAAACCATGACACACCGAGCGCCGGCAACAACCGCTGCAGGATTGCTGCAAGGCATATCAGAACCACGAGAATTTTGAGCAGATTGGCCAGTCGTCCGTCGCGCACAAACCTATCGATCAAATAGAATATCAGTGCGCCGACGACGACGATGATCAACACGTTTATCAAGACAAAGATCACTGGTTCCTCCCAATTGCTGTCAGGTGGTGTCTCAGTTGGTGAAGCCGCTATCCGAACCAGCAATGTAGATGCGTCGGCGTGAGCTATTTTGCTCAGATTTCGGACCGACAAACGCCTAAGTGACTAACAATCGAAACGCCATGCCACAGCTTTCGGTCTTCGATTTAAGCTGAACCGGAATCCATCCGGGTGTCCGCGGCCTCGCTCCGAAGCATGTCGGGCGAAAGGATATGCCATGCAAGTACCTTCACTCCTTCAAGGAGAATCGCTGAAGCGTCTGCTGCAAGGCGCAACCGTCGGTGCCGTCGCAACGATCTTTGTTGGCTTTAGCTGGGGCGGCTGGTCGCTCGGCAGCACTGCCGACAAGATGGCGAAAGAGCAGTCTGAGCGGGCAGTCGTCGCAGCGCTGGCGCCCGTGTGCGCCGATAAATTCCGCGCCCTTCCTGACGCCGAGGCAAAGACCATCGCGCTTTCGAAAGTCGAAGCGTGGAAGCGTGGAGAGGAGTTCCCCAAGGACTTCGTGACCCTCCCGGGTGAAACGTATCCGAGTTCCGCCCTTGTGTATGCCTGCTCCACGCTGTTGCTCGCGCCGAAATCCGCTGCGCTCCAGTGAGAGGCGCAGTGAGGAACGTTATTAGGAGATGCCGTGACTATCAATGATCTTCCTAATTATGTGATGCGAGCGGTATATCTCTCGCTGGCGGCCGCGATCGTTGTGTTTGTTGGCATGTTGTTGTTGACGATCCATCCCTAGTGAAGTCACCAATATGCACAACGTCGTCCGTTTCTGAAAATCAAAAGTTACAGGTGATCAAGTCAATAGATTCTCGGTCGAAGTTGAAAAACGCGTAGGATTGCCTGTTCAGCGCCAAGTGACCGGCACTAACGGGGAGGCCCCGAGCCCGCTGCCGGGCCCTCGTTTTAAAAGGGCGCCTCAGTTGGCGCCAGACATCAGGACGCCCAAGATGGCAATCCCGATCAATAAGCAAGGCGGCCGCGCCACCTACTATTATCCAGGCGACGGGTACCTGCGGCGGCACGACGACTTCGGCGTAACACAAATCAGTCTTGAGGCTTGGACGTGCCGGCAAGACGCGGAAAAAGCGTTCTGGCGCGGGAGTGTCCGCTGGGTAGATGATCCCACGGATCCGCCTCTACATCCTCAATCGGACTGGTTCAAAGGCCTCTGGCGCGCGTAATCAACGACGTACTCTTACGGCGCTCGCGCCTGATCGGTTCAAGGGGTTTTGGCGGGACTAGCGGTCAAAACCCGAAAGCCGCCAGGGCGACGGCCTTCGATCGATCAGGCCCAGGTGGAGAAGCTCAAGGCCGATGGGTCGGCACCACCGAGATCGTAAAGCAGCTAAAGATCAACCGCGCGTCTGTCTATCGCGTGTTGGCTTCCTAACGGCGAACAGGGAGCGGCGTGACAAGGCGCTTATCGTCCCAAATCTCTACGTCGAGACCACCTGCCAATTGCATTGCCTTCTCGGCAGCCTCTTTATCGTCGGCGCACTCCACAACTTCAGGTCCCCCCAAAAAGTGACCACCGCGTCCGATGGTGTAGATACGATATGATATCGGCATGCCAAATTCCCCGAGCTAGCTCTACGGGGTTGCAACGGTCAGCCGATGTTCGGGCGGGAGTTGGAATCTCGGGGGCTTTGAGCGCGCTCTTGATGAAAATATCGTGCGCCTAACCGAAACGGATAGCGAGTGCTCGTTGAGGGCAGGTCGTGCGGCAAATTAGACTCGCTGACGCGCGTTCGTGTGCCCCGAAGCTGTTGCGCCGGCAAGGTGCCCCTTGTAACCCATTTCTTTCGGTATATGTGCGGGTAGCGTAGCCCTTAGTTGCTACGACAGCCGCAAAACGGAGGACGAACCGATGGCCTGGACAACGCCAGTGCTAGTTGAAATCTGCATCGGGCTCGAGATCAACGGCTATCTGCCGGCCGAGCTCTAATCCCTTCCTACTACCGGCACCCGACCTATCCTCGTGTTTGACGAATCCGGTAATTTTGCCCCAAGTGCTGGCTACTTGACCCGACCAATCCTCAGACTTCCTTATGTCTCTGGAGGATTACGTGTTCAGCGCCAGGTGGTCGGCATTAACGGGGGGCTCGGAAGCCTGGTCGGGGCCTCTTTTTCCAAAGGTCGCGATGATTCTTGGCCGCGGGCATCGGATACCGCGTCGTGTTCTGGATATTCCGATGCCCCGGGTAGGTCCTGCAGTGACCGGGCATCGATCCCGTCGTTCGCAAGCTTAAAGCCCCGAGGCGTGGCGCAGCACGTGCATGCGCCTTGACGCCGAGCTCGCCGGCGTGGAGCCTCAACGTTGGAGCATCAAAGCGGCCGGTGCATCCTGCCGAACAACCATCCGAGCGCGAGTGCAACTACTACAGCCGTGTATGGCTGATTTTCAATCGTGTTGCGCAGTGCTTTCTCAAAAGAACTGGCAGTTTTCCGCGCGGCTATTGTGGTGGTATCAGCGATCTGGGAGGCGCTATCGGCTGCTTGGTCATATAGATTTTCGGCGGCATCCGATACCTCGCCGGCGACGCCCGCAGCTTGTTTCTTAGCGTCGCCAAAAGCACGATTGAAATCGGATTTTGGCGAACGAGTCTCTGGCATGTGTAAGCTCCGATTGAAGAGGGCTTGCTTGTAGTCAACGCGCCAGCATGAGCGAAAGTTCATCGCCCGGAACGTTTGATGCGTCGAGGGGTTGAACTACGTGCGCCAGTCAGAAGGACCTATCATGGACGAAGAGCCGAAAAGACAAGAACCGGAAATTTTGCCTCCAGTACCGCAGGTGGAGCCTGGGCGTAGTACGCCCGAGATTCCGCCCGACAAAGATGTGCCGGCAAAGAGCGTTCCCATACAGGCAGAGGGTTGATGTTTAATCGTTCAACGGAGTATGACCCTCGCGTCTCCGCAATCGCGGGTCACTTACGGGCAATTGAAAAGGAACTTGGCGGAATTGGAAGAAGCGCCAGCCGACGCGCATCCACAAGCGCGTCCGCGGCGGGGAACCAAGTCGCCGACGCTATCTGGCCAATTCTGAACGACATTGTAGATCGTTTCGGTCGTGGCCAGCGCGCGGCGGTCGACGGGGCGGGCAGTTTGGGGAATGAGGCAGTCAAGGTAGGTGCGAGAGTCGGCAATGATGCCTTGGATCAGATTGCAACCCAGGCCAAAAACCGCCCTCTTGTCGCATTCGCGGTTGCTATTGGCGTAGGAATTTTGATTGGTGTTGCGGTTCGCCGCAGCTAGCACTACTCCTGCTCGCGGTAAAGCCGCAAACACTGGAGTTCGCTCCGGATGAAACTGCCGAATCGTCTACAACCGGTCGGGCAGACGCGCGTCACGCCCTCACGGCTCGTCAGTCCCGCCAGAAGCCCTTGAACCGATCCGGCGCCAGCGCCGTATAACGCGTGGTGTTCTGGATATTCCGATGCCCCAGGTAGGCCTGTAGTACCTGGGTGGGCGCGCGGCTGCGGTCCGTTACGCCGGGTTTCCATTTCCTCCGCGCCGATCTCCTATGGGTTACTCCGCACGCAATTTATCGGCGATCACATTCGCTCGATAACATCAATGCGTCGCGCCGAAACCAGGCCCGCCGTTGTAGGATCACCACCGCATCAAACACCGGAGGCGTCATGAAGTCGAAACTTGCCCTTGCAGCCGCTTTGCTCCTGTCCGCAGTCCTCGTCGCGCCCGACATCGCCGCCGCCGCCGGCGAAGAGAACCCCACGCCGCCCGCGAGCCAGAAGTCGAACAAAGGCACCTCCACAAAGCAGAAGAAGAACAAAAGCAGTTCGGCGGAAGATTTCCTCACCGGTTATCACGCCGCCTACGCGCTGATCTATGACAGGGGCGACTATGAAGCGGGCATCGCCGCGCTCCGCGACCTCGGCTATGACGACAATGCCGATGTGGCGACGCTGATTGGCTATGCCAGCCGGAAGCTTGGCCGCTATGACGACGCCAAGGTCTGGTACGAGCGCGCGCTCGCCGCCGATCCGAACCACGCGGTCACCTGGTCGTATTACGGCATGTGGCAGGCCGAGCAAGGCAACGTGCTCAAGGCCAAGGACGATCTGGAAAAGGTCCGCCTGATCTGCGGCACCGATTGCAAGGCGTACAAGATGCTCCAGGACGCGATCGACGGCACGGTCACGTACTGACGTCAGCGCCAAAAAAAATCGCGGGCAATTCGGCCCCGCGCCCCCGGCTTTGCATCAAAAATGATACGGGTCAGTCGCGCCAAAAATCCTTGAACCGCGTTGGCGCCAGCTCGGTGTAGCGGACGGTGTGCTGGATGGAGCGGCGCGAACGACGGGGTGGTCGAGTAACGAGCCAATATCCCCCATAGTGATCGCGTGTCTGACCTAGGAAGCGAACAATTTGTTGTAAGGGAAGGTTCCAAATGCCGGTAGTCCTCATTGTTCATCGTCTAAAAAACTTTGACGAGTGGTTTAAGTTATTCAAGGCAGACCCTCCGCCAAAAGTTGGCCGTTGGCGGCTTTTGCGCGGAACCAACGATCGCAACCGAGTTCACGTTGTCGGGCAGGTGGCAGCCTCGGAAGTTAAGGCCGTAAAGGACTTCATTACGTCGCCACACATGCAAGAAGTATTTAAGCGTGTTAACGCGATGTCCACAGCGCCACAAGAATTCATCTGGCTCGAAGAGCTGACGCCCTAGTTGCTGGCGATACGAAGGGCTTTGTCTGCCCCGTATCACGCCGACGTGGACGTAAGTTCGCCCTGCTCGGCGGCGTTTAGACCTGGATCGAATGGTCCACAGGTGTCGATTTCGCCTTTTGGCCCGTCGCGACCAATCGCGGCGCCGCAAAACTTTGGTCGCTAATGGAGGCATAGCGGACGTCAGCCGGCGCTAAAGCCGGAAGCCCCGGTCGAAAATGACCCAGAACGGAAGTCAGACCCCTGAGACGCCGTTAGCGACCTGATCAAACCATGATAACGGCCTTCAACTTGAAGACAGCGTAGATTTTTTCGCCAAGTAGACGACCCGCAGCTGGAGGGCACGTATGATCGATTTAGTTGGCTGTTTCCGCCCACGCAAAAACTTATTGATAATCGTGCGGTGGACACCAGCTTTTTTTGCCCAAGCGCTCTGTCCTCCTGCGTTGGCGACTGCCTGCCGAAGCAGTTGACGGACGTCTTTTGCTTCCAAAATGTCTGAACGCCGCATTGCCGAGTTGAATTCTCCGATTTGTTTATCTTAAAACAGACTGTCCCTGCGTGCACTTTGCCAGCCGCAGGTGGAGAGGAAGGAGAAAGTCGCGACCGGCCAGTGGAGATAAGTCCGGCACGATAACAAGCCTCAGAATCGCTGGGATAGGCCGGCGTAGACTTGGATGGAAGGTGTTACACTGTTGAGGCCAAAATTTGCTCCAACGTCGAGCTGCACATTCGCAAAGACCGTCCACGCCAGCGCCACGTCGAAGCTCAGCTGCGTAGTCTTGATGACGGGATCATCGTTGGAGTCCGCCCAGAGTTCGGCATAGGCCGTGACGTTTTTGATGACCTCTCGGCTGAGATTTATGTCGAAGATGAGGTTGGGATGTCGGCCATCATCGGCACTGTCCTTGAGCGCGTCGATCTCTGGGACCAATAAGAGGGTAAAGTTGTTGGGCAAACTTAATGCCACTGGGGCAATCAAGCCTTCTTCCACAGCGCCGTTCCCGACGCCAAGCGGCGCTGAAGGGGCTTTGACGTACGGGATCAGAGCTGCGGCGCTCGAACCGCCATCGTTTCCCCAGAGGTTGACCTTGGCATGCAGAAAAGTGTCGCCGATGCCCCATATTGTGGCGCTCGACGGTCCTGTCGAGGAACTGAAGGTGTGAAGCCCCGCGATAGGTACATTGACTTCCAAGTCGGCGTTATTGGTCACGCCCACTTTGAACGTGGGGTTCGGCACTAGGATGGTGTCGGCGTGCACCGCCCCAGTAACTTGGTGCGTGAAGTTCACCAAATCGGTTTCGTATTGGAAGTGCCCAGCATCGACGGTGTAGGGCACGTTTGATTTGGTCGGTCGGTCGGTACTGAAGCTGCGCATCTGGTCAGTCGGTACCGGGTTCAGAAGCCAATACTGGTCCTTGTCAGGTTTCGCCTTGCTCTTACCCTTCATCGCGGCCTTATTGACCAATGGCGGGGCGGCAACCTCCGATAGCGCGGGGCTCGCTGAACTGCAGGCGACGCACAGCGCAGTTGCAGCCGCGACGCACGAAATTGCCCGCATGCTGACCCCCCGATCAGTCCCACGCGAAGGCTCAGAGGTTGCGATAGTAAAAAATAAATAGCCAGCGCAAATCGGGGACTGTGGTGGCCTATTCGGACCGTTGCTTCCGCCGAGCCAACAAAACCCCTATCAAGGCTATTCCTAGCGCCACCGGCATCCAATTTTGGAAATGGACGTCCCAGATTGAAAATTCCCCGGTGAGCCATTGCCCAATTTCATCGCTCATCCAGCTATTTAAAAGCTATTTTCCGTTTCCGAAAGTGGCCATCCGAGGCTGCGCTAAAAGGGGCTAGCGATAGTGATGCGATTGCCAAGGCCTTGGATCGTTTGATCAAGGCGTACGGCACGCCCTAGAGGGCATCGAAAAGGCGCCTATTCCGGCGCGAGTCCATTCTGAATTCCGAGTGATTATGGCGGTGCTCTTGCTATCCGCTCGGTGCCTTATGTCTCTTTCTGGCCCTCAGCGTCACTTCGCTGCGCCGAACAATCATGTCGCTATTGGAGTAACAACGGACATTGATCGGCACGGGTACTGAATGCATCGGTCGTGAATGACCCATCGCGTCATTTCGCCGGGTGCCAGCCTTGTCGGCTTTAGCGGTAACGCGGACTCTGGTAAATCATCCGCCGAGCTCCTTCGCAAGTTCGCGCCTTTGGTAAAACTGCGAGTTTAACCGGAGGAAAACATGGATATGCCGCGTCGTCTTGGCGCCGAGTTCTTCGGCACATTTTGGCTGACATTCGCCGGTTGCGGCAGTGCGGTGCTGGCCGCAGGCTTTCCGTCGCTGGGCATCGGTTTCTTGGGGGTCAGCTTTGCCTTCGGATTGACCGTACTGACCATGGCATATGCGGTAGGCCACGTTTCTGGTGGGCATTTTAATTGTGCCGTCACCGTTGGGCTTTGGGCCGGCGGCCGCTTCAAGGGCGCTGACGTTATTCCTTACATCCTCGCCCAGGTGGTAGGCGCCATTGCAGCGGCTGCGGTTCTCTATCTGGTCGCTTCGGGCAAACCGGATTGGGTCCCTGGCGGTTTTGCGTCCAACGGCTTTGGCGAGCTCAGCCCCGGCAAGTACAGTCTGACATCCTGCTTCGTGATCGAAGTCCTCGCGACCTTCTTTTTTTTATACGTCATCATTGGCACCACTTCGAAAGGTGCGGCAGTCGGATTTGCCGGGATACCTATCGGGCTTTGCCTGACGCTCATTCACCTCTTCCTGATCCCGGTCACCAACGCTTCGGTCAACCCGGCGCGAAGCACCGGTCCGGCGCTGTTTGCTGGCGGAGCCTACATCGCGCAGCTCTGGCTGTTCTGGCTTGCGCCCATCCTCGGCGCGGCGATTGCCGGCCTGATCAGCCGCTGGCAGCATGAAGCGCCAGACATGTCGGCATGAGCGAAGACGACTCCTGCTGCCAGTAACTACGAGCCAGGCGTCCCGTATGCAATTTTCTTATGAACGCATGAGACCGTTCATGGCCCATCGCGACCAATTTCTTCCTAGGACCTGACGTCAGCTTTTGGGGCGAAGCGGAAGTGGGCCGGGCGGCAGGTTCGCTGCCTCGGTCGAAAATGACCCATAACGGTCCTCGACAGGTCGTTTAGGCTGAACGATGATGCAGGGCGAAGGCGTGGTTAGGACGCCATCATGGACCTTGGGGATTGGCTGCGGAGCCTTGGCCTCGAACAATATGAGGCGGCATTCCGCGACAACGCGATAAGCGAGAAGGTTCTGCCGAGCCTGACGGCGGAAGACTTGAAGGATTTGGGCGTCGGCATCGTCGGGCATCGTCGTCTGCTGCTCAACGCTATCGCTACGCTCCGCTCTGAGGCCGACGCGAAAGTCCCGGCGCTCGATGCTCTTCCGACAATCGACAGGTCCCCCAAGGACACAGGCGAGCGGCGGCAGGTGACGGTGATGTTTTCGGATCTTGTGGGTTCGACGGCGCTGTCGGTAGGCATGGACCCGGAGGATTTTCGCGAGGTCATATCGGCGTATCAGCAATGTGTCGCCGCAACCGTTTCCCACTTTGGCGGTTTCGTGGCGAAATACATGGGCGACGGGGTGCTGGTCTATTTCGGGTACCCGAAGGCGCATGAGGACGACGCCGAGCGAGCGGTGCGGGCTGGGTTGGAGCTGGTCGCGGCGGTTGCTACGCTCAAGACGCGGGCGCCGCTACAGACCCGCGTCGGCGTCGCCACCGGGCTCGTTGTCGTTGGTGATCTGATCGGCTCTGGTTCGGCGCAGGAGCAGGCAGTTAGCGGTGAGACGCCGAACCTCGCCGCGCGGCTGCAAGCTGCGGCTGCTGCCGGGACCCTGGTCATCGGCCCGACGACGCGTCGGCTGCTGGCCGGACTGTTCGAGTATCGCGACCTCGGCGCCATCGAGGCGAAGGGATTTGCGGTGCCGGTGCAGGCCTATCAGGTCTTGCAGCCGAGCGCGGTTGAGAGCCGCTTCGAGGCGCTGCGCACGGTGACGACGCCGCTGGTTGGTCGCGAGGAGGAGATCGAGCTGTTGCTGCGGCGCTGGTCACAGGCCAAGGCCGGCGAGGGCTGCGTCGTGCTGATTTCGGGGGAGGCGGGCATTGGCAAGTCGCGCATCGCCCAGACAGTACTGGAGCGGCTTGCCGCCGAGCCGCACACCAGGCTGCGCTATTTCTGCTCGCCGCACCATCAGGACAGCGCACTTTATCCAGTCATCGCCCAGTTGGAGCGGGCAGCAGGATTTCGCCGCGAGGACGCGGCCGGGGAGCGGCTCGACAAGCTTGAGGCGTTGCTGGCGCAGGCCACCAACGATGTGAGCGAGGTCGCGCCGCTGTTTGCGGACCTGCTGTCGATCCCGAGCGGCGAGCGCTACCCGGCGCTCAATCTCACGCCGCGGAAGCGCAAGGAAAAGACGCTGGCGGCGTTCGTCGCGCAGGCGGAGGGCTTGGCGAGGCGGCAGCCACTCTTGATGACGTTTGAGGACATGCATTGGAGCGACCCGACGACGCGGGAGTTGATCGACCTTTTGATCGAGCGCGTGTCGAGCCTGCGGATGCTGGTGATCATCACCTTCCGGCCCGAGTTTTCGCCGTCCTGGGTCGGCCGACCGCAGGTCAGCCTTGTTACTCTTAGCCGCCTGCCGCCGCGGCTGCGTGCGGAGATGATCAACCTGGTGATCGGCGGCAAAGTATTGCCGCGCGAGATCACCGAGCAGATCATTGATCGGACGGATGGCGTGCCGCTGTTCATCGAGGAGTTGACCAAGGCTGTGATCGAAAGCGGCATCGTCACCGAAGCCGACGACCACTACGTGGTGGCCGGGCAAGTTGGGCCGCTGGCTATTCCGACGACGCTGCACGCCTCGCTCCTCGCGCGGCTCGACCGGCTCGCGCCGACGCGCGAGGTGGCGCAGATTGGGGCGGCGCTCGGGCGCTCGTTCTCGCACGAGCTGATCAGCGCGGTGGCGCAGATGCCGCAGCAGAAACTGGACGACGCGCTGGAGCAATTGGTGAGCGCCGAATTGGTCTTCCGCCGTGGCACACCACCGGACGCCGAGTACACCTTCAAGCACGCGCTGGTGCAAGACGCCGCCTACAGCACGCTGCTGCGCGGTCGGCGTCAGCAGCTGCATGCCCGCGTTGCGACCATCCTGGAGGTGCAATTCGCGGAGATCGCGGCCGGTCAACCGCAGCTCATGGCCCAGCACTGCGCGGAAGCGGGCTTGACCGAGAAAGCGGTCGGCCATTGGCTCAAGGCTGGCCAGCAGGCAGTGGCGCGCTCAGCCATGACTGAGGCAGTCGCGCAGTTGCAGAAGGGATTGGACTTGTTGCCGCAGCTGCCCGACACACCCTCGCGCCAGCTGCAGGAGCTTGATCTGCAAGTCGTACTCGGCCCGGCGCTAACTGCCACCAAAGGTTATTCGGCACCCGAAGTAGGCGAGACGCTTGCCCGCGCGCGAGCCGTTGCCGAGCAGCTCGACCGACCCGACTATCTCATCGGCCTGCTATACGGCCAGTTCTGGTACCACGCCGTGCGGTCCGAACATCATCTGGCAGACTCGGTTGCCCAGCAGATGGAGCAGATGGGCGAAACGCGGAACGATCGCGCAACTTTGTTGCTTGGTCATTATCTACGTGCGGTGTTTTACTTCTGGGTCGGGGAATTCGTTGCATGCCTCGATTTATTTGAGCAATGCGATGGCCTCGGTGAAAAGGCAAGGCGTGCCAACTACGCAACGTTCGCCGCCGAAGACCCTTACACTGCCGTGCTCGCGCTGCGGGCCCTCACATTGGCGCATCTAGGGCCTCTCGATCAGGCGCAATGCTGCGTGACCGAGGCTCTATCTGAAGTGCGCCGCCTGAACCACGCGTACACTCTGGCGTTCGTGCTGGGGCTGGCGAGTTGGATGCAATGGCTTTCCGGTTCTTATCTTGTGGCAAGACAATATGCTGAGGAGCAGCTCGCTGTCTCGAACGCGCAGGGCTTCCCCTTGTGGGCGGGATGGGGAATGGTACATCGCGGCTGGTCGTCGACAGCTTGCGGCCAAGCAGAAGAGGGCCGCAGCCTGCTGATGCAGGGGCTCTCCGTGATCCGCGCTACGGGCGAACTGAGTAGCGTGCCATGGTTACTCATCTTGCTAGCCGAAGCCCATGCCAAGCTTGGACAATCAGCGGAAGCCCTAAATTCTCTCGCCGAGGCGGCGCAGCTCATCGAGCGGACCGACGAGCGCTGCGCAGAAGCGGAGTTGCATCGCCTGCGCGGCGATCTGCTCAACGCCACCGGCGACCGGGGTGCGGCCGAGGAGAACTACCAGCGGGCGCTCGGCGTCGCGCGAAGACAGAGCGCAAGGACCTTTGAGCTGCGCGCCGCAACCAGCCTCGCGCAGCTCTGGCGCGACCAGGGCAAATGTCGCGAGGCCCGTGATCTCCTCGCCCCTGTCTACAACTGGTTCACCGAAGGCTTCGATACGCCGGTCCTGCAAGAGGCCAAGACGTTGCTCGAAATGCTGACACCATAATGTCCGCTCGCGATCGCTCGTAAGAACGGCGGTTCATGGCCCGTCGCGTCATTTCGCGGCGACGCAGCAATTAAGTCGCTTTCAGGGGCATAGCCGACATGGTGGGACCTGCCGCTGGGCTCGTCCCAGTCGAAAATGACCCCAAGCAGACATGGCCCCGTTTTAGCGGCAGTGCCCTGAACGACATACCTGTGCTAGGCTTAAGTTGCAAAAAGAGCCCGGTCTTTAGCCCTGGGGAAGGCAATGAGGCGGCGGGAATTTGATGTTCGATGAACTGCGGCGGGTTGGTTAGCGATCTAATGATCGCAGACCACGCTTTGCGGAAACCGGGAATTAAAGTCGGCAAGATAGTATGGTAGTGGCGCGGTCGATGCTGACTTGTCGTTTGGATCTGGCGCTTGCAATGCGGTGACCTTTTCGGGAACGATTCTCAGCTGATTTTCTGAGATCGTGACTTGCAACTCGAAAATACTTTCTAGTGCCCCCGAATAACCGTCAGCCCCGCTTAAAGCGCTTATTGGATCAATGAGCTCAGTCCCGGTGCTTTCCAGTTGTTTGCTAGCCGCCGCAAGTGGGATATCCTTGTTGGCGCCAAGATCGTCCACCCACTTTTTGATCAAGGGTAGCCGGGCCGCCAACACGGTTTTCAAGCGTGTGATCTTGCTTACAACAATTGAATCCGATTGGCCAGGCTTCGACGGAGCGTCGTTGAGTGATTTGAGCGTCGCAGTAATTTGATCTGAAATCGCGCGAAGCTTTTTGCTGGTGTCGGCGGAGGATTTGCGCGTCGTGAATAGCTTTAACACTTCGATCTGTTCATCGACCGACGCCCCACGCGCTTCCAACTTGGCGCGTAGGTCCAGCAAGGACGAGAGCTGGTTCCCTGTAAAATGCGAGGACTCGGGTAGCTTGGTCAATATCGCAGACCCGCTTGGGCCGACTTTCTCATGGAATTTCAATACGCCAGCTGATGCTATAATCATCGCCAAGCATAGTGCTACGACCGATTTCCCGATAAGGCCGAGGCGTTGACGACCGGTCTCCGATCCCAAATCCTCCCTGGCTGCGTAGATCCCGCCAGCACCACCTATTAAACCAAAGATGAGCGGCAGGACAATGCCGACAACGGGAGACTCACTAAGAGCGAGCAAATAGCCAATGGCGGCCCCGACCAGGCCGAGGCCGCCAATGAACCAATGTTGTTGAGCATATCGACCTTTGGACGTTTCGGCGGGGTCTGCCATGTTTGCCTCGGATACGACTACGTGCGCCCAATGTGAGAGGCTTGAGCGCCTAGTCTATGCCCTGCATCACACCTCTGACTTGGCCAAATGAGCATAGCGTCCGGTTATGATGGGTGATCTCAACGAAACGACGCAACACTTTATCTCAAACGGTAAGAGATGGAGTGTCTGGTGATCAGGCAAAAGGTTTCGTCGAGGGTTCACCGCGGCAGAGAAGACAGAGTTGTGGGATCGCTGGCAGCGGGGGGTCGCTGAAAGCGATTGGACGCGCGTTTGGTAAGCCATCATCTTCTATTTATTTTTTGCTGGCGCCGCACGGTGGGATTCGGCCTTTGCCACGGCCGCGGTCGAGGTTGGCATTGACGCTCTCGGAGCGCGAGGAGATATCCAGAGGTATAGCGGCCCATCAATCGACACGATCGACGCCATTCTCCGACGCCTACCTGTAGCGCTCCGTAACGAGATCGATATGCGGGTTGAACGCGCCGAATAGCCCGTAACCAAGATCGCGGATGTGGCTAGAGCCAGCATCCCCGATGTCTCCGATTGGCCCAAAGCGTCGGTTCGCTGCGTCGCAGTGATACGTCCGTAGTTGGGGTTGAAGCAGACATGCCGACGTCGCTCAGACGACGCGATTGACCCGTAGCGGACGTGAGCGGCTCGGGATTGCTGTCGTGCAACTTGACCCCGAATCCCATTTCGCGTGCCGCAAATCCTTGCCGCAATCGCATCATGCCGATCCGAGCCAATATTGGCGAGCGTGGCGCGGGCAGGGATTCACGCTTCACGAGTTAGAGAACGCGATCAAGCTGTCCCCTCAAAGCAGCTGTCTGCGCAGCTCGACGCACTTAAATTCACCGTGACGGACACCGCTCGCAATTCCGCGTCGGCGGCTCAAACCTTCCCTCTTGCAAATAAAGCCCCGCTTAAAAGCGGGGCTTAGTGTTCAGAACATAAAAATGGGCGTCGTTATCAGTAGCCACTGGGGGCGTAGTTATAATAAACGGGCGCGGGTCCGTAACCATATGGACGCCTATATCGGTAGTTATTGGCGGGCGTGTATCCGTAAGCATAAGGTCGTGCGTAACGGTAGTTATAGAATCCAGCGTACCGATAGCGGTAGGGGTGCGCGTAGCGGTAGTTATAGAGTCCAGCGTACCGATAACGGTACGGGTGCGCGTACCGGTAAGCCGCGTACTGATAGCGGTAGGGGTGCGCGTAGCGGTAGTTATAGAGTCCAGCGTACCGATAACGGTACGGGTGCGCGTACCGGTAAGCCGCGTACTGATAGCGGTAGGGGTGCGCGTAGCGGTAGTTATAGAGTCCAGCGTACCGATAACGGTACGGGTGCGCGTACCGGTAAGCCGCGTACTGATAGCGGTAGGGGTGCGCGTAGCGGTAGTTATAGAGTCCAGCGTACCGATAACGGTACGGGTGCGCGTAGCGGTAGTTATAGAGTCCAGCGTATCGATTATATGGTCGCGCGTATGCGTAGTTATAGCTGGGCGCGCCAGCGTAGTTATAGCCGAGTGCCATCCCGTAGTCATAGCCAGACATATACGCCTGATACGGATACCCCTCAGACATATACCCCTGATACGGAGTTTCCTGCGCCTCCGCACGGATCCCCGTCGCTGTGACGATTGAGCCGATGATCGTCAGCGCGACGAGTGCAAGATGAAATCTCTTCATGGCCTTACCTCGACGTTGGAGACCAAAACTCGCAGAGTATAGCCACCAAAGAAAGTGACAAAACTACAAACAGGGCGACTGGTAAAAGACCACGGTAGCCGCAGGCATTATTTGTGAGAAGAAAAAAGTCGAATTATCCGTTAATCGCCCAACTCTCAGCGTCCCATTTGTAATGCAATAGTCAGCACGTTTATTCTATCTCCGACAGATACGTGTCTAGGCAAAGCTCGGGGTTTCGACGATGAGCGCCGAGCCGATGGTCAAAAAACTAACTCACTAGAAGCAACGCTAACGTAATTAACTTCCGACCAAGCCCAATGCTGGGCTGTTGTCGTAATCCAAAGCGCGGTCTGGGATTGTGCGGTTGCTGGGCGCCTTAATTGAAAGCACTTACGGCCAGTCTCGCTCATGCTGAAAGGGGAGCCCCAAGCGGGTTTGGCGTCGCTTGGGGCCCGAAGCGAGACGGCGCATGGAGTGAGGAGTTTAGGAGCGCACCATCCTATGTTGAGATTAAAGCACGCACCATTGATCGTCCGTTAAACTTGAAACCCGAGCTTAATGAAAAGCCGGGACCGATCGGAAAGACACGCTTTACCAGCCGCGCGCTCAAAGCATTCCGCGCGGCTTCAACGGAAACTGAAGGCGCTCGGTAGCTACCTCTCGGCAAGTCGCGCTAGCGACGTGATCGATATCGAAGGCTGCTATGCGGGAGTCCGTTTGTGGCCCTTTTGAGACGTCAAGCTTTGTCCGCTATGTGGTCGCTATTGGGGGTAAAGCGTACTCCCTTGGGCCGGTTGATGTGGACGGCACGGAGTAGTGCGCCCGCTGACATGCGCATGCCAGCGGGCAGAAATTCATCTTCGCAAAGTCGCCTCGTAGGCACACCTGCTCTCTGCCGTGCTTCGACCGCCGCTCGCCGCGCTGCGTCCTTCTCCCGTGGAGCGTTGGCACTACGGCGTGAGGTCGTGGTGCGGCACCATCGACATTGCCATCAACACGCCCAACGATATCTTAGCGGGCGGCCAAGCCATTCTATCGCTGTGTGTCCACTCTGGAAGCTTCACGGTCTCGGTAAGTGACGGATTGTAGAGGCTAAAGCTTTCCAGACCGCGCGCCGTAAGCTCGACGCCAAGCAAACGCCGCCGCTCACCTGTCGACGCAGCGCTGTTGATGCGCAAGCATTCCTGATCGACAGTCTCGGCACGTTGGAAGAGATCGCATAGCTGAGCCACCAGGCTTGGATACAGCTCTGCGAGTTCCTCCGCTGACGCGTCGCGCCTTGCCTTTACCGCTTCGTAATCTGCTTGCCATCGCGCGGCGCGTTCTGCCGTTTTGACCTCAGCGAGTCGCTGCCGCAACTGAGAAAAAAACGAGCGGAGTCGGTCTCGACGGAACTCAGCGGCCCAGACCGACCGCTCCACCTCGGCGGCGTCAGGCGACGCAACAGGATCAAACGCCCGCTCGCGTTCGGCTGTAGCTGTCGCCTCAGCCGCGGCGAGGGCACGCTTGGTCTCACGCATCAGATCCATCAGCTCCACCGAGGCGATGTGAGGTTTAGCGAGGCTGCTGGCGATCTGTTGTTCGAGCAACATTGCTGATTGTTCTGCTTCACCCATTTCACTCTCCATGGCTCCAGGTTTATGGATTCCGCCAGCGGTTCGTCAATTCGGCATCCAAAGCGCCGTAGAGCTGGCCCATCCTGGCTGCATGCTTTTGCTGTAGCACGCGGGCGTCGCCGGTATTGACCGGCCGGTCCGGCTCGTAGCGGGTAGCGGTGGCTTCCGCTTCTTCTTCACCTTCCTCGGAGCCGGCTTCGCGACCCTGCGGATCGCGGAGTTGCTTGCGACGGCGGCGGATGCCGTCCTGCGCACGAGCAGTGTCGCGGTCTTCATCGCTGCGCGGATTGATCGGAACGCAGGTGAGCTTGCCGCGATACATTTGCTTGGTGCCGTCCGAACCGAAGTCCAAAGGAAACTCCGGCCCTTGTACGGTGCAGACGCTACCAACGGCGGCCGGCCGCATGTTGTGGGCGCCGGCGCCGGCCGGCGTTAAGTACTCCCGAGATTTTTCAGCATCGTACAGCTGGTACTGTTCGGCGGTACGCTGCCGAGCATTGTTGATGATGTGAGCGGCGTCGGCAGAATCCCCGTTGAGATTTCTCACGCGCGACCCGAAATCCCGGTTTGTGGAGTCCGACGCTGGTGCCATCAGCGGCAGTCACGTGGGCAGGACGGGCGTCGGCAAAACGGTAGCCTTGCTGGGCGACCTCGCGTTGTACAGAATCCATGAGTCGAACGGGGTACGTTACCGACGCGCCGTCGCGCAAAATGCGTTTGCGCTGGCCGGCAGCGTCGACGATAAATTCATAGCGCGTGTCGTTCTGGTCGATCATGCTAGACATGGCGATGACTCCTGATTTTCGGGCGTTGGTGATGGCCGAGCGCTTCGGCCCCGGCGGCAATGCCAAGATAGCTGAGCGTCGCCATAATTGCTTCGTTCACGGCACGATCACTCGGCGCGAAGAACTTTGGCGGCTCGGTGAGCTTGGCGGCGACAGCTTTGATAAAGACGCCACGCTGTTTTTCGTTTGAGATGAGCTCAGCCGCATTTTGCAGTGCACTCATCTGCGAATCAGTCAAACTCAACATTGAGACCTCCCGTTCAAAGCCACATCATGACGATCGCAGTGCTGGCGAGCAGCACCGCCATCACCAAACCCGTAGCCGGCACGAACTCGGATCTTCCGTGACAATTGTCGCGCAGCCGGAATCCACACCTAAAAGTCTTGCCGCGCAGGCATGACCTGCTTCGTGATATGAAATGCTTCGCAACTCCGAGCGGTCGCGCGTCATTGCCGCCACCATCCGCCCGTTGCCATATAGGCGGCAAGTAATCCCCGCTGTGCATCAGTGGTGCCGTAAGGCCGATGCTTCAGCAGCTTGTCGCGATCAGGGGCGTCGAGATCAACAAAGTCATCTTGAAAACCGTCCAGACTGTAGGCACCTGCGCTATTTGCAAAAACCAGCGCCCCCGCTGCCGCTGTCGCAACGTCATCATGGGCACTGGCAACCGCGGCATGCGTCACCATTTCGCGCGTGCCGGCTTGGGTGCGACGTTCGAGCCCAGCGAGCTGCTGGCGTAAGGTCGCATTGTCGAGCAGCCGGGCGCGGCCGGCGAGCAACATCGGCAGTGCGGCCAAGTAGTTTTCAGACGTAGTGTTGTCGCAAGGTGCGAACTGGATGTTGTGGCGCTGCCATTCGCTAGAGTGGAAGCCGCCGGAAAAGGAGTCACCTTGCACCTGATAGATCCGATAGCTCTTAAGCAACGGCGCCAGCTCGGCAATCACGGCCGCCGGAACAAATCGCGGCTTATACTCACGAATGAGATCCAAGCGCGCAGCGCCGTCCGCTTCGCGATGCGCAATGGCTAACGCGAAGGAGTCCTGTCCGGTGCCGCCAGCGGCGTCGGCATGCGCAACATAGCTGAAGTCGCGCTGCGGCGGGCGCTCACGGATGCCAAAGTCAGTACAGGCTTCGATCACATCGAGCGGGATGAAGTCGCTCAGATCTTCGCGCCAACGACCCAGAAATTCGGCGCTGGCTTTCGCTGGATCCTCGGGGAGCGCGGCATCAACTACCTGCGCAGGCAGCCGCGGGTTCATCGTTGCCGACGGCGCAGCCCAGCAGATGTCGTCGGTATCGTCGTTGCCGTGAAGCTGCTTGAACTTGCGATACATGAAACCGCGCTTGCGGTATACGCTAGAGCCGAGGCAGAGGATGCCGCCGTCCGGGCACATCGACAAACTGGGTTCGGCGGCGCTGACGACTTCTTCGTCTGACGAACTCGCAGCTACGTCAGTCTTCCAGTAGCAACATTCTGATCCGAGCACGGCGATCGCCGAGCGGCCACGAACGAGCCGCGCATCATTGGTGGCGATCTCCAACGTTGCGCCGTTTCTAAATTCGACAACTTCGTTCGTTTGCCGAGTGATCTCTCGCTTCAGCAACGGCGCCTGCAACAAGCCTTCACAGTAACGTCGCAAGATTGCGGCTTGCTTTTTATCTGCTCCGAGCAGAAGCACCACTGCCTGCTCGCCTTCGCTGATGTAGTTTCTCCAGTTGGTGCACAATGCCGCACGCCAGACGGCAACGGCGCTCAAGAAGCGATCCTTTCCTCCACGCCTGCCCACCAAAATAATCAAGCGGCGCAGCCGGCGACGCTGCTCACGATTGGGCAATCGCGAGCGACCCGTGCATTCGCGGAATAACGTGATCTCGCGCGGCTCCGTCAGCGGCAGGCCGTCGATGATTTTGGCAACCGCACGCCAAGTCCAAAAAGATAATGAGTTGAACGTGCGACCAAACAAAGCCGGATCGTTCATTGCCCGCGTCAACAGGATGTTTGGCACCATCGTGCTGTTGGTCGCGTCGGTCATGATGCAGAACTACGTTGGATGCGAGCGCGCAGACAGTCGCAAAGGTATTTTCGGACGCCGCGATCCAACTTCACGTTATGTTGCTCGCGGGCAAAAGTGAACGAAGAAAGCGTCTCCAAAATTTCAAATCCACTCATTGTTTCATCTAAAAATTCACATTGGGCGACACCGATGGAGACTTGATGCTCAGTACTCGGTCGCGTCACCGGCGCTACACGTTGGGTCGAAGTTGTTTGTTGCGTTGGCTGAGGCTTCGATGTCGGCGGCATCATCTTCCTCCTTGCGCGCACTGAGATATGCATCGAGCGTCGGTTCGATTTCACGTGCACGTCGCGACAAGCCTAAACGAGCACCGACGCGAAGCATGGTGTTCGCTAACGTGGCATAAGCGGTGAAATCGATTTCGCTTGCTTCACCGAGTGCGATTTGAACGTTCTGATATTGCAGCATCGTTGCGGCCCCGCAGAATGCGCGGATCAGCTCGCCCTGAATACGGCTCAAGTTGCGACGCGCGCCGAGATCAGCCTCGATGTCGTGCACCATCTTGCGGAAGAAGCGCGCCGGTCCGGAATTGTCGCCGAGCGGCACGAGATCATGGCGAGCACCAGGCCGCGGCGCACCAGGCACGCGGTTCTTATAGCGGCGACCGCCAGGGCGACCGCGCGGACGTTTCAGTTGAACAACTGTCGACGGATTGTCTTGGGCGTCCATGACTGCTCACGCAGCAACACACAGTTGCCGCAGCTAATCAGATTGCCCAAGTGTTGAATGATGCTATAGCGCGGATCGATCAATCGCGCTAGTAGCTTAGTCCTGCCAAAGATTGCGGAACCGTGCCGGCGCCAGCTCGGTATAGCGCACTGTGTGCTGAATGTTGCGATGGCCGAGATAGGACTGAATGGTGCGCGTATTCAGTGCCGCGGTTCGCTAGCGCGTAACCGCAGGCATGGCGCAGCATGTGCGGATGCACCGGAAAGTCGAAGCCGGCAGCGGCGCCAAGCCGCGCCACCATTTTGCGATAACCGCCGGTGGCAAACGGCGTACCGCGCTCCGAGGTGAACACGAAGGACGTACTTCGGATCCTGCTCGCGCTGCAGCCGGCGCAACATGCGCAACTCGCGCCCGGTCAAAGGATGTGTCGTGCTGGTGGAAAGTTTCCGGCGACGACCTAGTTATCGTAGTAGCCGCAATCGCCAATGCCGCAAAAACAGCGGTGGAGGAAACCGCGATGCATCTGGCGGTCGTACAGCATGCCGATTACCGTGCTGCTCTTTGGAGCCGACTTGAAGTTATTCACGGCAAGACAAGAGTAGAACGAAGCATTCATATCCGGGGATCATCTGATAGCTGGGAATTTGATGCAGCTGTAAAGCGAGACAAACGCATTTCTGTTTTTGAGATTGTCGTTCCTAATGCAAATGCAGTTAACAGTGCAGTGACAAAGTTTTTAGACGTAAAAGACCTTGGAAAGAATGCCCCCAATCGTGTAGCGGTCTTAACAAACAAAGACACTACTCCTCACCTTTCCGTACTTGCGCGTACCGCAAAATGGCTTCCAATCGACGCTAGTGATGATGCATTTCGGGCGGCCGCATAATGGATGAGCGCGTCTTCATCAGTCGAGCAATTCGCTAGCTTTATACATTTAGTCGAAAACCGTATGTGGGCTTTGACATACATCAATCCTCTTGTGGTAATTTCCAGAACCATTTTCCGCGCGGCACCGTGCGATCTTTTTCGGTGATGACGCCCAAGTCTTCTTTCGCACGTTCAAGTGTGCGTTTAGAAATGAGCTCGGCGTTTGCGGCTTCAGTGATCTCCTCCACCAAGACCGGTCCAGCGGCGAGTACCGCGTGCAGAAATTGTTTGGCTTTATCGCGAGTCGTCGGCGACTTTTGTTCACTTGCCGCCTGCATCGCCTCGGTCGCGGTGACGTCGACATAGCCCGGCTCCCACACAATGAACGGTGCACGGATTATCTCGCCGGTGTCGGGATCGGCGCCGACTTCGCGCACGTCGAAATGGAAGGCGAGCGTCAGATTATCGGCCTTAGCCGCGTCGTTGTTCTTTGCCCGGACAAACAGTTGGCGTTGGTTTTCATTATCGGCAATTACGCCGTAGGCATGCCGAGGCAAACCGACAAAGGCCACGCTGTTGGAAATCCGCAGCAACGCATTGGTGATGTCGACCTTCTTGTTGAAGTGCATCACGGTGATGATTGCGACCCGCATTTCCTCCGCTAGCTCTTTGAGCGGGCCAAGCACTGCGCGGACGTCGCTGTCGCGATAGCTGTCAACTTTGCCGACGCCAAGATAAGCGGATACTGGGTCGATCTGCACCACCTGCACGTTGCCAACTTCAATGATCTTGTGGCGCAACCTTTCCAGATCATTGACCAGACTGAACATGCGCTTTCTTGGCTGTCCGGTTTTTTCGTCACGATCACGCACCATTTTGAGAAAGTGAATGCGACTGCGATCGGCGCCGGCTGCGACGAGCCGTGGAGTTAAACTGTCTTCAGGATCTTCTTCTGCTGAGAGAATGATGACGTTACCCTGCGGGCTACGCCCTTCACCATTCGGCCACTCAAGCCCCTGCGTAACGCGCGCGGCGATATAGCAGAGGATTTGCCCTTTACCTTCGTCGGGTAGACCGGCGACGATCCCAATCTTGCCGACAGCAAAGCGCTTAGGCCACAGCCAGCGAATAGCTCGCATGATCACTTGATCGGCGCGAATGCTTTCCAATTCGTCGATCTGCCACCGTGGCGCCGCTTCGCAACGGGCGAGCAGCTCCTCCTTGCTGTGCCCGTGTTGCAACCACCAGGTAACGTCTTCGCTCTCGGGCACCTCGGGAAAATAGATGATGCGGATATCCGGTACGATACTTGCGAGCGCCTGCGCCTTTTCACGGGCGAAGGCGCGGCCGACTTCATCGTTGTCGGCGAGGATGAAGAGGCGCCGGGCACCGTGAAACCATTTGTTAAGCTCCGGTGTCCATTTTCCAGTCTTCGTCTTGAGCGGTGTAGCGCCTTCGGAGTTAGTCGTTACCACAAGCCCGAGCGCGGCGAGGAAATCACAGTCCTTTTCTCCCTCCGGTAAGAACACGTCAGGGACGGACTGCTGCGCAAGTGCCGCCAGCAACTCCGGCAATCGGTAAGGGATTTTCAGCCATCCTGTCGGTTTTTTCGTTGCCCACTGCCCAACCCAAAAGGCTTGCGGATATTGTGCGCGCTTCGCCTTGGGCGAGACGCGTTTTTCGATCTTGGTGTGGTTGATGCCGAGATGGTTGCGATAGATGTAGGTGGCGACGATGCGCCCGATGTGCTGCCGTTCGTTGTCGTTATTTGAGTAGTCACCATTGTAGCCGTTGCTGCCGTAATCGTAGCCATTGCTTTCTGTTGACACTTCCACTTCTGTTTCGGATTTAGGTTCTGCGAATGGCGACGGCGCAGGCTTCAACATCGACGCGATGTCGATTGGCGGGATATGCCACCCTTTCAAACCTTCATTGATCGCGGTGAGATCGGCCATTGTGACCGGTCGCCTTGCGGTGCCCTCTGGCGTCGCCGGCTCGCGGTCGCGCGCACCTCCTAATGGGAGAAAGTCTTCAATGGTTTCGGTGGACGGCAGGCCGGGCACCAACGTCGGCGCGTCGAGAATTGGCGAGCTCGCCGCAAGGTCGACCGCAAGCGAGAGCTGGCAGTTGTAGTCGCTGAAGGAGCCAGGCTCCGGTGATCCGAGCGCCTCAAAATAATTATCAAGCGGATCGGGCACGAACACGTCGAACGCAGGATTACGAGACATGGGCATCTCGTTGTTCTTGTTGTTTTCCGGCGGCTCGCCTGCCCAGGAGTGGCCGATCGTAAAGGCAGCGTCGAGCGACACCTTGAACCCATAAAACTCGCCAGGCTCGCGCGCATGTCGTACCAGGATCTCACCGACCTGTTCGGCGATCTGCGGCCGACAGACGATGGCGATCTCATCGTGGATCCACAAACTGATGACAAAATCGCCATCCCAGCCGTAGCGAAATTTTGCGCACAGCTCGTCGTGGACGCGGACGAGCCATCGCTTGCAGATGACCGCCTCACTGCAGGTGACGATGAAGTTCAGCGCGCTGTGCAGCGCCCGCACCGGCACGCGGCGACCATCAAGGCCGGGTAGCCAGCCATACCGGCGCGCGTGCGCCTGAAGGCTCTCGCGCAGTTGCCGTAAGCCGGGCGTCGCGGCTTCGAACTTAGCGAGCGCTTGCTTACCGACGCGCTTGAGCGCGACTTCATTCGGGTGCGTTGAGCCACCGAAGAAGCGCTGCGCCAGGTCGCTGGTGCTGTCGATCTGCAGCGCGGCGCGCACGGTGTCGGCGATGATCTGTCCTGCCCTGAGGGCACCGCAGCCGTACAGGAAAGCGTATCTGAAAGTCTTGGCACCTTCGCGCAGTGCCGCGTGCAACTTGCTCTCTTTGTCCCGTGCCGCGCCCGCAGGCACCAGGCCGAGAGCGATCGCGCTCTGCCAATGGGTATCGGCGCCGGCAAGGAATGCGCGACCATAGGCACCGCCGTCAAAGTCGGCCAAATAGTGTGCATAGCCCCGATCTTGCAGCCCGGCCTGATCGCAGCAGACAAATACCCAACCGTCCGGCGCCCGAAACAGCGCACGGCATTCGGCTGCGAATGGCTTGCCCTTCTTTGGGTTCGGGACCGCGGCGAGATTTGGCGCCAGATGCTTGCCGCGGCTGTGCGGCGTGCCAATGGGCACGAGGCTGCCGTGGATCCGACCGTCGGCGCCGACATGCTTGCACCAGGCCTGCGCGCCGTCGGACAGCTGGGCGAGCCGACGACCGAGGAGCATGTACTCGGCCAGACCGGCGAATTCCGGGTAGAGTGCGGGGATTGCCTCTAACAGTTCATCGTCGATCTTTGGTTGCTTGGTCTTCTCGGTGCGTCGTTCCGGCACCCAGCCGCGGGCTTCCAGCAAGGCGCCGATCTGCTGGCGCGAGCTCAATTTGACGCCGGGAAATTGTTGCTGCAGCTGCGCCGCGAGCGCCGTGCGCCGTGCCGTCCATTGCTGGCGCACCTGCTCGGCTACAGCAACATCGAACGGAACACCGGCTGCGGTAATCTGCTCACAGATCGGCGCGACCTGATGTTCAAGGGCGAGCGCTTCTTGCGAATAACCGTCAGGCTGCAGGAAACGCCACAGCGCCTGACAAATTTTGACATCACCGACGCAGCGCTGCTGCATCTCCGGCGTCCAGTGCGACCAGTCTTGGATGTCGGTTCCGACTTTCGGGATGCCGAGCCTGGCGCCCCAACTTTGTAAAGAAAAGCGGCCGCGCAATTTGCCGAATGGCGGGGCGCCCATGGCGGCAGTCATGTCGTCGAGATCGGCGACGTTGGGCAGGATCAACCGACCGGCGATCAGCGTGTCGACAATTGTGCAGCCGACCTTCGGCTGCCAGTCGTGGAGTTGGCGTAGCACCCGCAAGTCGTAGCTTTGGGCATTGTGGCCAACCAAAACGTCAGCGCGCGCCAGGTGCGCGAGCCCTGCCGTTATCTGCGCGGGCCCATACTCATTAACCTGATCACTGTCGAGGTCGCCAACCACGATGCAATGTATTTTGGTCACGGCTTCTAGAAGGCCGTCGGTCTCAATATCGAACACTAGTCGCAGCCCGCCGATTTTCTTGTCGGCAGGAACGATGTAGCGACGCGCGATGTACGCAAACTTGGACATGAGCGCTGCTCGGACGAAAGTGGGCGGGCGGGGCGCCCAGATATTCCCGCCCGCGGTGCTCGTGAATTCGATCTATTTGAGAAGATCGTCGATAGGGTCGTTGAGATCGGCGTCTTCGCACGGGTCAGGCTTGCTAGAACGCGGCTGCACTTTTTGCACGCCGCCCTTGGTCATCGGCCGGGCAGCGCCATCACGCTGCACATTATGGTCATCGCGGTGGATGAGACGACGCGGTTCATCGTCGTTCGACAGTGCGTGCTGATCAGCTCCCAGCTGGATAAACCGCTGGATCACGAGATCAGGGCGTTGCCGACCACCCCGCTTGGTTTTCATGAAGGTATCGTCGAGAGTGACGACGGCGTACCAGTTCGTACCTTTGAAGCGACGGCGATCCTTCACGCTTCGAACCAACTCACTGACGGCGATGCGGCCGCCGATGGTGCCGGTCGGATAGGTGTAACGTTCCATGGTCTCCAGATTGAGCATGTACGCCACGTGCTGGGCTTGCCACGGCCCGATCATGTTGCCCTCAGGACCCTCGCGCCACTCACTGCGCGGCTCCCGTTCGTTCATTTCCTCTACGTCGGGAAATTTCTGACCAGGGTCGAGGAAGATCGTCTCGACTGGCTTCTGGTCTTTCCATTTTTGAACAATGCGGGCGACATCAATGACCACAAGCTCAAGCTTATCGGAAACCTCCTGGTCGTTGGCCAGCCAACGATAGTCGTTGGTGAACTTCAAGCACGTGCCCTGGATCACACGACCGCCTTGCGGGCGATCGTCACCTTCGACGCCTTCTTCATAGCCCTCAAAATTGTCGAGCTGCTGGGCTTCCGTCTTTTTCAGATCACGGTGTTTGTCATTATCGCTCATGTTATCAGTCCATTTCTATGTGATGCCCAGGTGTTCCGTTCCGCTCACGCGGAATTCCTTTTCAATCGTCGTCGAAGTGCTTCCTGAATGTCGACGATGCGCTGTTCGTGCGCGAATTCTCTGCCCTCTCGCATGTGGGGTGAGCAGGAAACGAAAAAGCCCCGACCGCCTTGCGGCTGCCGGGGGTTTCTCATGTTGCAGTCAGGTCACGCTCGTCGTTAGTACGCTCGCCGGACATCAACGCGCGCAGGCTGTTGCCGGTGACCCGAGGCATGCCATCGACGTAGACGAGGGTGACGAGCCCTTTTTTCGCTAAGTCCCAGACCTTGGACACACTGCAATCGAGTGCATGCGCGCTGTGTTGTAGCGTAAAGCCGAGGCGCTGATCGAAGGGCAGGGGGTTAGGTTTGCGGTGGCGCATGTACACCGACATGCGCTGACCAAAAAGACGACGCTAGAGACTATTTTGTCGTCTTTTTATCGTTTCTTTTTGGCCATAAATCACTGGCGTTGAAGGCGCTGCCAATGGTTGCGGCCGAACGTGCCTCGATGTTCGGGTTGGCTCCGGCATCAGCCTTCATCCTGGCGGCGAGTTTTTTCGCGTAAGCTTTTTTCGCTCCGTACTTGCGCAAATCGTCGTCGGGCGGAAATCTCCTTTGCCGCCCAATTGTACCATATCTTTATTTGATCGAATGATCGCGGTCTGCGGCACAGAGTTAAACTCTTGCTGGTGCGCGGGCTGATCGTTCTGCAGCTCCAGCTGTTTTGGCTGCGAGCGCTGATCTAGCCACGTCTCAAACGCAGATATTTCGAGTATTATCGTGCAATCAGCATATGGCACGAGCCGTTCGCCGAGTTTTCCGGCCGATGTGCACAGGATTCCGCCGATGATGCTATCCCGCCACAAAACGGTGTCTTTCCAATCCAGGCCAACGAGCGGGATCAGTCCGCAGTTCGTAGAACGCACCCAGGTAGCGAGTTTACCGTCGCAAAAAGCCGCATAAAGCAACAAAACGGCTAACTGGCGCTTCGTGGGAAACTCGTCCTCGCCGCTGCGCTCACTAAGCTCCCGATCAGATATCAATCCGCTCAGTCGCCCCAGGGCTTCACTGGTGTCAATATAGGCGGCAGCCTCAGCCATGGTCTCCGTCTTTGGCTTGGGTGAGGCCGGCCTTTGGCGCTGTCACGCCGGGCCGGCCGCTTCTATATTACCGCAAAGCGACCACGTTCGCGGCTGCTGGCGGCTCGATGATATCCGTTAAGATCCGCGACCAGCGCCCAAGCGCCCTGCGCTTTTCATCGGCCCGCCGATATTGATCGTAGTGCCGGCCGGTCACGTCGGTGCGCACATGGTTCATAACGGCGGCAACGTCCTCAGCGGGTACGCCGGCCGCAGCCAACCGCGTCGCGACTGTTCTTCGCAGATCATGCGGTGTCGGCGGATCAGCTTTCCAGCTCTCGGCGCCAGGCTCATTGTCCGGCAAGGTTGCCGATAACCGCGTCATAGCGTTTGCCAGCGCGCTGTTATCCACGTGGCCGCGAACGGCACGCGACGCAAAGACAAAGGACGTGCTGGCGCCGGCAAGGTTGAGTGCCCCGCTAACGATCGCCGTTGCCGATGCAGACAGCGGCACAAAATGTGCGTGCCGATTTTTTGACCGAGCTGCCGGGATCGTCCAGCCGACCGGCGCACCGGCTGCGTCGAATTCAATTTCACCTCGCGTCATGCCAGCGGCCTCGCCAGGACGCACGCCGACGGCCAGCACAAGCCGCAAAGCGAGACCGACGGGGGAGGAGGCGATTTCGATAATGCGCTGCCAGAACAACCGGATTTCATCGTCGGAGAGTACCCGCGTCTTGACCCGTTCGGCGCCCCGCTTGCGTAACCGGGCAGCGGGATTGGTGCCGATCAGGTCGACATCCATGGCGAAGCTGAAAATGCCGCTGATCAGCCGGTGCACATGATTGGCCAGAGTAGGCTTGCCGGTGCCGACCAGGCGCTCGATCAGCGCGATCACATCGGCACGGGTGATGCTGGTCAAGTCGCGATTAGTCCAACGAGGCAAAATGTGCAGCCGCAGATTTCGCTCGTCCTTAGCGGCACTGCGCTTATGCCGACGGGCATGCTCATTCAGGTAGCGCTCGGCCAACGCGGCGAAGCTGCGTGCCGGCGCCTCCCGCTTGTGCGTGAATGGATTTTTACCGGCGGCAATTTGCTGCCGCAGCTTGTCTGCCTTGGTGCGGGCATCGCGCAGGCTGATGTCAGGGTAGAGGCCAAGCGTCACCCGCTCAGGACGGCCACCGCCTGGCGGACGAGCACGGAAGCTGAAGGTCTTCGTGCCGGCGATCGTCACCCGCAATTCGAGGCCGCGGCAGGACGGATCGGGCAACTCGATGCGACCGGAAATCGGCGGCTTAAGGCTCCGGATATGGGCGTCGGTAAGTGCTTTCATCGGCCTGTTTTAGCCCAAGGGACTTTTTCTGGGGCACACCGGGGGCACAAAATGATCCGGATGCTCACAAACGGTGACAAACGAAGATAGGCAGAAAATGCCCTTGCCGCAAGGGTTTGTGTAGTTTGTCCGTGTGTGTCAGAATGTGTCCGAAATGGCGGAAATGGGACTTAAAATCCCTTGGCCGTAAGGCTGTGAGGGTTCGAGTCCCTCCGTCCGCACCAATGATCAGGGGAAGACACGATGGGCAACGGCAGTCCGGTTTCGCTCGCTGAACTCGATCAACGCATCGCCATTGTGCGTGACAATATCCGGCAGCTGATTGAACAGGCCGCCGCGCTCTCGGGCGCCGAGGATGAAAGCCGCAACGCCGACCGGATCGCGCAACAAAGCGAAGAGCTGGAAAAGCTGATGAAGCAGCGAGACGAGCTGCAGAAGAGGAAATAAGGTCGCACGACAAGGCAGCGTCCTTGTTGAACTCGGCGGCGAAATCCGCGGCGGTCGTTGTCGCAAGCGCCTTGTCAGTGCCTGGATTGCGTTGGAGCCGACGTAGAGGCTCACCGCGCGCGCTTCACCTCAGTGCAACTTATGACGCTGGTCTGGCTCTTGCCGCCAGCCTGGGTGTAGCAGAATGACAATATGTCGTCGTTGACGAGCTGCCCATTGAGGTAGCCGTCTGTATCGACAATGACGACGGTTCTATTATTCCCACCGGTAAGCTCGCCGATCATTGGCTCTTGGGTGACCTCGCCATTGCCCGAAAGAGTTTGAACGCCCCAGAACCGACGATCCTCTTGGCCCGTAACCTCGATAACGAGGTCCTTTTCTACCAGGCCGGGCTTTTCAAAGGTCCCTTTGTTGGTCGGCCAGTGGCCGCCCATGCCCGCCACGATCGTATAGGTCTTGCCTATCCATTTGCCTTTGAGGTTCGGAGGCCGACCGGCGGCAAGTACCGACGATGAAGTGACTGCGACAGCCATGATGCAAAAAAGCATCGACACGCTCGTGCGGACTCTCCTTGTCATGTTTCACTCCGGACCAGGGGATCGACATATTACGCTCATAGCGGAATCAATGGTAACGAGCTTCTCGTGTTCGAGACCCGCGCACACGCTCTCACTTTATTTATGAATACGCGTCCTAGGCTGGCGGCCGGTAGCGCGCCGGCACCGCGACAGGTCGCGCGATCGGCTTCAGCGGCCGCCTGCCGAGGCGGTACCGTCGCACAAGATGCCTCACGAGACCAAAACTCGCCAGCAACAGGCTGGTCCAGACCGCGACGCTGAAATAAAGCGACATCCAGATGATCTCGCCGTCCCAGCGCGCGGCGTCATGGGTGACCACCCAGCGCGTGGCGACATCATGCAGGCCGGAAAACAGGCCGAAGAATTGCCGGCCGGCGGCGAGGTCCGCCTGCCAGCGGACGAAATACATCGGCACGTCGACGGTGCACATGAAGGCGACGTAGCCGGCGATACCGACCGCCGCGCCGACTAGCGCTAATTTCACGGCGCCCCGATACCGGTTCAGCAAATCGAGAACCGCGATGGCGATCAGCACGAACGCCACGGTCCACAGCGAATTCTCCAGCACGTTGCCGAGATAGTTCGTCGTGATCACTGCGTACCAGGAGCACGCTTCCGCCAGCGCCACCACCGCCACGATCGTCTTGGCGATGTTGCGCGCGGTGTCCGCATTGGCCGCCTGCGCCAGCGCCCGCAACACGATGGCCCACTGAATGATGAAGCAAAGCTCGGCGACGGTTGCGACCGATCTGCCGACGAACACGCTCGAGAGCCAGGTGTCGAACAAACAAATCCGCTGCACGTCGGCGCGGGGCAGGATGGAGCGGAAGGCGCAGCCGATCACATAGGCGGCGCCGAGCAGCAACAGCGGTTCGGTGGCGAGCGCGCTGGCGCACTTCCTCAAGCTTGTTCGGCGAAATCGGAAATGCAGTCGGAGCAACAACACAATGTTGCCGACGCTCACCAGGATCAGAAAGCTCCACCAGATCGCAACCGGATTGGACCAGGCCAGCCAGTCGAGCCGCATCGCTTACCTGCGCGTGTTATCAAAGACACACGGAATTGTAACAATATCGTCACACAACGCCAATAGCGCGCGATGGTTCCGCGCCGTGCCGCGTTGTCGCGGTTACGCGTCGATGAATTTGGCCGTGTGTTTGCCGGGCCGCCGCGCCGAGCGGCTTGCGGGTGCGCCGGGCGGCTAGCGGTAGAGCGTGATGCTAATGACGCCGCCGAGATCGCCTTCCTTGGCGCCTTCCTTGGCGAAGCCGGTGATTTCGATCTCGCCTTGCGGGGAGCCGTGGCAGGAGAGGCAGCTGCCGCCATAATATTCCGGAATGAGAGTGCGTTGCACCGGCATCCCGTTCTTTTCGGCGCTTGCCGTATAAGGCTGGTTCTTTGGCCACGACGCCGACATCAGCTTGGTGCGAATGGCGTCGAGCTCCCATTGGTCCGGCTGCACTTTCGGGTTGCGGATCAGCTGCGGCGGCGCCGTCACTTTCATCTTGGCGATGCCGGCGGCGCGACGGCCGAATGCTTCATTGACCAGGCGCGCGAACACGGCGGGGATGAAGCCTTTGAAACCGACGTCCTGGCGATTGATCGTCTCCTGATGAACCTCCATGACTTCGTCGATAGCATCCATCTGCACGCGGATCAGCCGGCCATGCAGCGAACTCGGATCGATCGAAGCCGGAGCGGTCCCGGTCGCTTGTTGGTAGAGCACGCCGGCCTCGGCCAGCACCACCTTGCCGTCGAGCCCCTTGTTGCCGATGTTCGGATTGTTGATGCGATCCTGATTCTTTGAAATCACGGTACGAACCGCGCTCAACATCGTCGCCAGGCTCTTGCCGATCTGGGCGTCGTCTTCGGCGGTGTTGTTGGCGGCGGGCGCGGTGGTGACCAAGGCCAGCACCAGCGCGGCGCAGACGCCGGCGCTTGCAGCACCGACGGCCGTGGCGCCAAGTCGATGCCATCTCAAGAGACCCAAATGGAACGTCACACTGGCCTCCATTCGCCTCGCGGTCGCGCTCAGACCGCCGTGACCCTTTGCAGAAAGTCGTCGACTGCTTTGTCGATCGTGCCGGTCTGTGCCGACAGCATTTGTGCAACGTCCAACACCTCCGAGGCAAAGCGATTGGCTTCGCCGATCGCGTTGGTCACCTGCGTCATGCTGCCGGCGAGCTCTTTGACTCCGACCGCCGCCGCCTGAACGTTTCGGGTAATCATCTGCGCGGTGTTGTTCTGCTGCTCGACCGAGGCGGCGACCGCCGACGTGAAATGGGCGATATCGTCGGTGACCGCGTTGATCGATTGGATGACGTTGACCGCCTTGATGGTGGAGGCCTGGATCGCGGCGATCTGTGCCGTGATGTCTTCGGTGGCCTTGGCGGTCTGGCTGGCGAGCTGCTTGATCTCATTGGCGACCACGGCGAAGCCGCGCCCGGCCTGGCCGGCGCGGGCGGCTTCGATCGTGGCATTGAGCGCCAACAGGTTGGTCTGTTCGGCGACGTCGCGAATGAGCTTGACGACGTCGCCGATACGATTGGCGCCGGCCGACAGATGATCGCCCAGTTCGTGCGCCGAGTGCGCAATCTCGGCGGCGCGATTGACTACGCCGCGGGTCTGGATCGCCTGCTCATTGATCTCGTGGATCGAAACGCCGAGCTCCTCGGTCGCGTCGGCGACGGTGCGCACATTGTTCGATGTCGCCTCCGACGACTGCGCGACGGCGCGCGCCTGGGCGTCCGCCTCGCCGGCGATGGCCGACAAGCCGCTGGCGGTCGCCTGCATCGCCGAAGCGTGACGCGAGAGCGTGGTCACGACCGCCGTCACGGTGCCGCGAAAGTCCTCGATGATCCGGTCGATCGAGGTTACGCGCTGGCGCTCGGTTACTTGTTCGGCCCGCTCGCGGTCGAGGAGCTTGCGCCGCTCCAGCTCGCCGCTGCGCAGCACATGCAGCGAGCGCGCCATATCGCCCATTTCGTCATTGGTTTGGATCGCGGGCAGGGCGCTGTCGACGTCACCGGCAGCGAGCCGCCGCATCGAGTCGCTGATCGAAAGCAGCCGCCGGACCAGGCGCCGCTGCACATAGAAGGCGCCGACCACCGCGGCGGCAATGATGCTGATAAAGGCGACGAACAACAGCAGCACGCGGCTGCGGCCGAGCGTATCGATCAAGCCCGCGGTACCACGTTCGACCCCCTGTTGCGCGGCGCTCACCAGGTTGGCGACGGTCTGGTCCATGCCGCGTTGAATGGCGACGTTTTCGTCGATCGTGGCGTCAGCGCGGGTGGCGACGAAGGTCTCGCGGGCGTGACGGGCGAAAATGCTGTTGGCGCCGACGCCGAGCGGCAGCAATTGAGCGGCGATTTTGTTGATCTCTTCGTCGCCGAGCGCGGCCGCCGAAGCGCGCAACCCGTCCGACGCGGTCTTGAGCTGATCCTGGATGTGCTTGAATTCGGTCGGTTCGCGCACGATCGAAGCTTCACTGATCAGGCTTACGAAGAGATGCGCCTTGGCGGAAACTTCGAGTGCCGCCCGCGAATCCGGCAGTTGCGCCAGCCGCTCGACCAGCCGCGCGTGCGTCTGATGCAAAGTGTCGTCGAGCTTGGCGATTTGCGTGCGCAGATCGCTGCGTTCGGCGATGATGTCTTCGAGCGCCGAGAGATTAGCGTTGAGCCGCTGCGACAACGTGTCCAGCTTGGCGACCGTCGGGTTGTCGCTGTCGAGCTGTTGCAGCTGGTGCAAGGCGTCGGCCAGATCGACGCGCTTGCGGGCCATTAATGCGGCGATGGCCTTTTGATCGCCGGCGGTCCCGGCGTTGATCAGGCGGGCGGCGGCCGCCGAGATTTCCCCGGAGATGGCCGAGAGCTGCATCACATTGGCCACGATCGGCATCTGCCGATCGGCGAAATTGCGCAAGCCGGCCTCGACGGCTGCAAAGCACAGCAGCGAAACCACCGTCGAGAGGGCGGTCAAACCAGCGGCGATGCTGAACGCCCATTGCAGCTTGCCGCCAACGCCGAACGCCGCGCGCCGCCAAATCGATGATCGCGATGTCGCGGTCGCCTCGAACGGGGCAGCCATGTCGTCCGCTCACTAACGGTCTCTGTTGCCGGGGATGTAGTCAATAGCCCGGCTTGGCGATCGCCCCGGGCAACGACGCGAACCATCCTGCAAAGCTCGTAAAACATAGTGAAGAAACGTTTACGGTTCCTTGCGGGTCGACCCCCGGTTGCCGGGTACGCGCGGCCGGTCGAACACAAAAATGTGTTTGACGAAATTTTGCCGGATCGCGGCCGGTAAGTGTTTGGGTTTGGTGCTCATCGTGACGGCGTCGCGCCGCGAACCCGGTATGGCGATGCCCGATCAACCACTCACATTGGCGAAGCTCGAGGCCTATCTGGCGCGAAGGCGCCAGCGCACCAATTTTCCGCCGGCCATCGAGACTGTCTACGACGAGCAGATGAGCTCGTACCGGCTCGAGGTGATGGAAAGCGGCATTCTGCGCGCCATCATTGTCTACAACGTCTTTTTGCCCTTGCACTTTCTGCTGCTGCCGCGGACCGCGATCATTGCGCTATTGCTCCATCTCGGGGTGATCACGCCGGCGATTTTCGCCGTCGGCTGGCTGTATCGCGTCTTGCACCGCCAAGCGCTGCGCGAGGCCGCCGCGGCGATCATTCCCTGGCTCATGGTCACGCAGATCATGTTCATCTATTCGCTCAATCGCGGCGAGATCGCCGATCACTATCAGTATCTGGCGATCATGATCGTAATCTATTCCAATGTAAATCAGCGCCTGAGCTTCCGCGTCGCGGTGATCGCCACGCTGGTGCTGGCGGCGACCTATCTGGCGTTTCTCCTTCCCGGTCATTCGCCGTTCGTGACCAAGTTCATTGGCTGCACGCTGGTTGTGTGCGCGGGCTACCTCAGTCTCATGGCCAACCGGCGGATGGAGCAGGACGTCCGGCAGATTTTCTTGAGCCGGCTGCGCGATCAGTTGCGGCGCGAAGGCGCCGAAGAAGTTGCCAGGCGCGACACGCTGACCGGCCTGTCCAACCGCCGCCAGCTCGACGAGACCGTCAAGCATCTATGGGCCGGTGAAGCGGCGGTTGCCACCGCCGGCGTGATCATGCTCGACATCGACCACTTCAAGCGTTTCAACGACGGCTACGGCCATATCGCCGGCGACACCTGCCTCAAACGCGTCGCCGCCGCCGTCGCCAGCGAGTTGCGCAGTAACAGCGATCTCGCGGTCCGTTATGGCGGCGAGGAATTCCTGGTGCTCATGCCGGACACCGAATTGAGCACCGCGATCCGCATCGCCGAACGCATCCGCCGCCAGATCGAGGACCTGGCAATTCCACACAACGGTATCGGGCAATCGGGTGTTGTTACGGTAAGCCTCGGGGTCATTGCCGGGCCGACCGCCGCCCATGACTTCGTCGAGTTGGTCGCCGCCGCCGACGCGGCCTTGTATGCTGCCAAGCGCGGCGGCCGGAATCAGGTCTGGCCGCCATTTGTCGCCCGCGACAACCCGGTCGCGCTGCTGAAGAAAACGGCATCGCGCAGTCAGCCATAGCGCGAGAGGTCGAAGCCGGCTTAACGGCGCTTTAAGGCGGATTTTCTAGGCTAAAACGACCGGCGAAAGAGGCATTTTGCGCCCGTTGCGAACGTTCAGTCCGCCGTCGCGTTGCATCGTGATAAGCCTTTCATCAGCCTGTACGTCCCGGCGATCGGGTGCGACCGTCATTGCCTTATTTGCGGCGCAAGAAGCTGCGTACGGAACGCATGGGGATGGCGCTTGCCAAACGGCGCCGGAGATTTTGGTTTGTTGGGCGCTTTCGATGACTTGGCGTGATCGCGTTGGAGTGCTCATCGATCGTTGCGGACGCCATCGCGCGGCGGCAAGTGCATCGGCCTGCGCCCCCGTCGCCAATCCTCTGCTCACTAGTCTTCTTGTCACAAGCCTTCTCGCCGGCTGCTCGATGACCGACGGAGTAGGCACGTTCATCGTCGATCCCGGCCGCTATTCTGTTTATCATTGCGATGGGCTCCAGGCGCGATTGAAGGTTTTGCTGGCGCGCGAGCAGGACCTGTCCAATCTCATGGAGCGAGCCAGCGACGGCGGCGGCGGCGTCCTGATCGGGAACATGTCGTATCGCGCCGATTACGAGAACACCCTGGGCGAGGAGAAACTCCTGCGGCGCACCGCGGCGGAGAAGAAATGCGAACTGCCGCCACCCGCCGTGCCGGTATCGCCGACGCCGACGGCCTATACCACGCAGCCGCCGCCCGCAGCGTATAGCGCGCCGCCTCCGCCCCCTGGCGCGCTGATCTTTCAAAGCGATCAGACCATCCGTTGATGCGCCGCTTTAGCGCATACGGTCGTCCGATTGTCACCAACCGCTGATCACCGCAGCGATAATGATCCCGGCGATGGCAAGCACCACCAACACGGCCGCGCTTACCGCGGTCGCGCGGCCGCCGCCAAAAAAAGCGGCGTAAACCGCTTTGAGAATATTGTTCGACGAGGCGGCGATCAGGATTGCCGCCGCCAGCGCGCTGTTCGACATTCCCGCCGTGCCGCCCTGCGCCAGATTGAGCACGAACGGATCAATGTCGGTGACGCCGACGATGGCGGCGAGGGTATAGATGCCGGACGTGCCGAATTCTGCTTTGGCCCAGTTCGACACGAACGACACCGCGACAAAAAGAGCCGCGAACACGGCGGCCGGCCCGAGCTCCAGCGGGTTGACGCCGGTGCGCTGGAGCGTCGCCGCTTCCGGCGCTCTGGCTTGCGGCTTGGCGAGCCAATATTGCAGCGCGCAGACGATGAGGCCGGCCAACGACAGCCCGCCAAGCGAAGGCGCCAGTTCGCGCGCTAGCGGCAGATTAAAGAACGCAACGATCGCCAGAATTCGCAAATACATAATGGCGGTGGCGAGCGTGATGCCGGCCTGGGCCTGCGTTCTCATGGCCGGATTGGCCTTGGCCTGCCGTGCCAGCACGACCGTCGTCGCCGTCGACGAATAAAGGCCGCCTAAAGCCGGCATCCAAAGGCCGCGCGCTGCCGCCGCCCAGTAGCGTTGCGCCAGATAGCTCGCATAGGACAGGCTGCAGACCACGACGAGCGCCAGCCACGCCTGACGCGGCGTGATCGTCGTCAGCGTCGTCACCGGCTCGTTTGGCAACAGCGGCAGGATGATCCCGGTCAGGATCAAAAATTCACCGGCAGTGATCACCTCCTGCACGTCGACGCGGCGCGCCAGCGCGTGCAGCTTCTCGCGCGCGGTCAGCAGGAGGACGGCGGTGACGGTGAACGCCACCGCCACCCAAGGCGGCAGCGCCAGGGCGATCGCGCCGAGAATGTAAGCATGGGCGTTGAGCACCGGCACGACCAGGCCGACATTCGGTTCGCCTTCCTCTTCCGGTTCGCGCAGATGCCGCCGGTAAAAGATTGCAAGCCAGACGCCGAGCACCAGAAGCCCGGCGGTGAAGGGAATGAAATGCGTGGGATCGAACGCGTAGAGCACGCCGCCGGCGGAGGCGAGCATCGGAAACGTGCGAATGCCGCCCGGATGCTTGGTGCTGCTGTGGGCAAAGAAATCCTCGAAGGCAAAGCCGAGAAACAGGCTTAAGCCGAGGAGAAGCCCGACGCCGGTCAATGAAGGCGCAGAAATCATTGAAGGATCGCGACCCGGTTCATTCGTACCATAAGCGCGTTGACGCGCGTCTTCGACGCGCTATGGCGGCCTGATTGGAACTATCATAGATAGCTTCATACGGCGAATGAGGGCGTGGTGCCGCGGGCGCGGCGGCGGGCGTTGCGGGCCACACAGTTGCGGTGCCTCACAGTTGGGGTGCCACACTTGGGAGAAGAGCGATGAGCTGGTTACCCGACAAGGATCCGGTGCTCGGCGACAAGTATTCCTGCGACGCGCTCGAATTGGTGGTCATTCCGCGGGTGCGCGATCTCGGCGACGGCTTTTTGGTGCGCCGTGCGCTGCCCCATGGCAAGCGCCAGATGGTCGGGCCGTTCATCTTCTTCGATCAGATGGGTCCGGTGCAGCTCGTCGCCGGGAGCGGCATGGACGTGCGTCCGCATCCGCACATCGGGCTGGCGACCGTCACTTATCTGTTCGACGGCCGGGTCACGCACAAGGATAGCGAAGGCAACGACATGGACATCACGCCCGGCGCCATGAACCTGATGACCGCCGGGCGCGGCATCGCGCACTCGGAGCGGACGCCCGCGGGCATGCGCACCACCGGCGGCGGCATGTTCGGCATCCAAAGCTGGATCGCGCTGCCGCAAGAGCACGAAGAGATGCCGCCGCTGTTCGAGCATTTTGACGCTGCGGGCCTGCCCGCGATCGAAGATGGCGGTGTGCACGCCCGCGTCATCGCTGGTTCATCCTTCGGGCAAAAATCTCCGGTCGGCATGGTCTCGGAATGGTTCTACGCCGAAGTGATGCTCGAGGCCGGCGCCAGCGCGCCGCTCGATTCCGATCACGAAGAGCGGGCGATCTACGTCACCGAAGGCGAGGTCGATATTGCCGGCGATAAATTCGCCGCGCCGCAGCTCCTGATCTTCCGCCCCGGCGACCGCATCACCGTGACGGCGATAAAGCCGTCACGGCTGATGTTCCTCGGCGGCGCGGCGCTCGAAGGACCGCGTTATCTGTGGTGGAATTTCGTCTCGTCGCGCAAGGAGCGCATCGAGCAGGCGAAGGACGAATGGAAGACCGGAAAGTTCGCGTTGATCCCCGGCGACGAAAAGGAGTTCATTCCGCTGCCGGAGAAGTAACTCTCGCCGGCACCGAGGCCTGTCGTCCTTTCAGTGCTTGCAGTTCGGAATGCCGCCGGAACAGTCGCATTTCGCCCGCGGATCGCAGCAATTCCACATGGCGCCCGGAAGCTTGCCGCAGGCGCACAGCTTCATGCCGTTGGTGCAAAGTCCCGCCGGGCCGGCGGCTAATGCCGGCTGCGCACTGATCGCCGCAACAATGAATGCCGACGCCAAAATAATCTTTTTCATTCACCCCTCCGATCTCACGAACCGCTTAAAGCGGGCCCCATTCCCAAAAACCCCGGCAAACTAAGATACTTTTCTCTCAGGTTTTATGACAGCGGGCCAGATCGCCCTGCGAAATCACGGGGATAGCCTGTAAGTTGCGAACAAAAAGGGAATCATGATTTCAGTTCAGGCTCGGTCCGTCAATGATTCGAGCCGGAAACGCTCGATCGCAAAGCCATTTGGTCCCATGCCGGCGGCGCGCCTGGAAAAGCTCAATCCGCAGCAGCGCCGCGCTGTCGAGTACGGTGGGTCGGCGCTCGCGGAAGCTTTGCCGCTGTTGATCATCGCCGGCGCCGGGTCGGGCAAGACCTCGACGTTGGCGCACCGGGTCGCCTTCCTCCTCGACCAGGGAGCCGATCCGCGGCGCATCATGCTCCTAACCTTCTCGCGACGCGCCGCAGCCGAAATGGCGCAGCGAGTTCGATCGCATTCTTACCGGCGTTGCGCGGGAGCGGGGCGGCGCCGCTATCGACACCTTGACGTGGGCCGGTACTTTCCACGGCATTGGCGCGCGGCTGTTGCGCGAGTATGCGCAGACGATCGGGCTCGTGCCCGACTTTACGATTCTTGATCGCGAAGACTCGGCGGATCTGATGAACCTGGTCCGCCATGATCTGGGTTTCTCCAAAACCGACCAGCGCTTTCCGACCAAAGGCACCTGCCTCGCCATCTATTCGCGCGCGGTGAACGGCGAATTGCCGCTCGACGAGGTTCTCGACGCGTGCTTTCCGTGGTGCGAGACGTGGCACGACGAGCTGCGGGCGCTGTTCGCGCAGTATGTCGATGTCAAACAGCAGCAACACGTACTCGATTACGACGATCTGCTGCTTTACTGGTCGCATATGATGCACGAGAGCGCGATCGCCGAAGACATCGCCGCGCGCTTCGACCACGTGCTGGTCGACGAATATCAGGACACCAACAAGCTGCAAGCTTCGGTGCTGCTGGCGCTGCGGCCCAACGGCAAAGGCCTCACCGTCGTCGGCGACGACGCTCAATCGATCTATTCGTTTCGCGCTGCGACAGTGCGTAACATCCTGGATTTTCCCGGCCATTTCCGCCCACGCGCCGAGGTCGTGACGCTTGAGCAGAACTATCGCTCGACGCAGCCGATCCTCGCGGCCGCCAACGCGGTGATCGGACTGGCGCCGGAGCGCTTCACCAAGAACCTGTGGTCGGAGCGAACATCCGCCGAGCGTCCGCTTCTGGTCAGCGTGCGCGATGAGGCCGATCAGGCGCTCTACGTTGTCGAGAAAGTTCTCGAAAGCCGCGAGCAAGGGCTCGCACTCAAGACGCAAGCCGTGCTGTTCCGCGCCTCGCACCATTCCGGTCCGCTGGAGGTGGAATTGACCCGCCGCAACATTCCGTACGTGAAGTTCGGCGGTCTGAAATTCCTCGAAGCCGCGCACGTCAAGGACGTACTGTCCTTCCTGCGCTGGGCGGAAAATCCGCGCGACCGTGTTGCCGGATTTCGCGTCGTGCAGTTACTCCCAGGTGCCGGACCGGCGACGGCAGCGAGAGTTCCTGGAGCGTGTTTGGGAGCGCACTGATCCGGCCGAGGCATTGGCGGATATCAAGCCGCCGGTCGCGGCGGCCGACCACTGGCCGGCCTTTGTCGAAACGTTTGGCCTGGTCCGCGGCAAGGCGGCGGGCTGGCCGGCCGAACTCGATCTGGTGCGCCAGTGGTATCAACCGCATCTCGACCGCATCCATGACGACGCGATGGTGCGGCAGCAGGACCTTTTGCAGCTGGTGCAGATCGGCTCGACCTACCCGAGCCGCGAGCGCTTCTTGACCGAACTGACGCTCGATCCACCCGACGCCACCAGTGATCGCGCCGGCGACCCGTTGTTGGACGAGGATTACCTCATCCTGTCGACCATTCATTCGGCCAAGGGGCAGGAGTGGAGGTCGGTTCATATTCTCAACGTCGTCGATGGCTGCCTGCCATCGGACTTGGCGGCTGGAAGCAGCGCCGAGATCGAGGAAGAACGGCGGCTCCTTTACGTCGCCATGACGCGCGCCAAGGACCACCTGCACGTCATCGTGCCGCAGCGCTTCTTCGTGCATGGGCAGAGAAGCAACGGCGATCGTCACATGTACGCGTCGCGCACGCGGTTCATTCCGGACGCGATGCTCGACAAATTCGAACGCTCCGCCTGGCCGAAAGCCGTCGCATCGGGTGCCACGACCAAAGCGCCGCGAACGACGATCGACATCGGCGCGCGCGTGCGGCGCAGTTGGGGGTAGGGCGCGTACTCGCTGCTATGAAAGCTGCTTTCGGGTCAACCTCGAACCTGCCATCAATTCGGATTAGAGTTCTGATAGCAAAATTGTGGAAGGCTCGGGTCATGGAGGTCGAAGCGACGGATTTCCTGGTCGATCTTGCTGACGTCAATCGCACGAAGATAAGTTGGTCTCGCTGCTCGACCACCGAGGGTGATGTTCTGCTCAGCGTCGAACAGTTTGCATTCACAGCGAACAACATGACCTATGCCCTGATAGGGGCTTCCACTGGGTGGTATTGGGATTTTTTCCCGGCCGCGCGGGGATGGGGCCGAATTCCAGTTTGGGGGTTCGGCAAAGTCGTCGCCTCGGAAGTCAGCGATGTGGAAATTGGCGAAGATCTATTTGGCTATTTTCCGATGTCGACGCACGCTGTGTTGAAACCGGGGAAGGTCAGAAGTGACGGCCTGTACGATGCCAGCGAACACCGCGCACACCTGTCTCCAGCGTACAATTATTATGTGCGCACTTCAGCTAACCCCGCATTCGACGCCGACAGCAAACGCGAGATCATGTTGCTGCGGCCTCTGTTCTTTGCTTCCTTCCTCGTGCACGATCTACTCATGGAACGCTTAGGCGCCGATGTGCACACGATCGCACTCACCAGCGCCTCGAGCAAAACGGCCATTGGTCTCGCCCATTTGCTGTCAGCACCTAAGGTCCGTGCCAGCCATATCGTTGGACTAACATCGAAGCGAAACCTCGATTTTGTTCGCAGTACAGGCGTGTATGATCGCGTCGTCACATACGATGATCTGGAAACCCTTGCCTCGGGTTTGGTCGCTGTTGCCGACTTCTCCGGCAATTCTGCACTGATTCGGAAGTTGCAGGATGCTCTCGGCAATCGGGCTGTGTTCTTTTGTTTAGTTGGCTATACGCATTCGGATCGTAGGTCGTTGGAGATTGTCGAGGACGCAAAAATGATGCGCTTCTTCGCGCCCGACCAGATTCGTAAACGCGTGCGCGAATGGGGTGCTGGCGAATTTGATCGCCGTTACAATGAGGCGTTGCAGGCATACATCCGTCAGTCACGCGGCTGGCTTCGCATAATTGAGGGTTTCGGACCAAAAAAGGTCGGCGAGATATTCGAACGGGTTTCTCGAAACCAAACCCGCCCAAACGAAGGGAATCTCCTCTCTCTGCACGGGGCGGAAAGCTAAGCGGATGTGCTTGATCACAACTTAAGGCCGGCCGGAAGCGCTGGCGGTCACAGCCGCGCAAAGCGCAAACGCAGCGAATTGGCGATCACCGATACCGAGCTGAAGCTCATCGCCGCCGCGGCGACGACGGGACTCAGGAGCAGACCAAACGCCGGATAAAGCACGCCCGCCGCAATTGGAATCCCGAGCACGTTGTAGACGAACGCCAGCATCAGATTTTGCCGGATGTTGCGCATGGTCGCGCGGCTGAGCGCGCGGGCGCGCGCGATGCCGGCCAGATCGCCTTTCACCAGCGTCACGCCGGCGCTCTGCATGGCGACATCGGTGCCGTTGCCCATGGCGACGCCGACGTCGGCTTCGGCCAGGGCCGGCGCATCGTTGACGCCGTCGCCGGCCATGGCGACCACATGACCTTCGCTGCGCAGGCGCCGGACCACCGCATTTTTCTGCTCGGGCAGGACCTCGGCCTCGATCTCGCCGACGCCAAGCTTCGCCGCGACTGCCTGCGCCGTCGTGCGGTTGTCACCTGTCAGCATGACGATGTGCACTCCGTCGGCGCGTAGCCCAGCGAGCGCCGCGGGCGTCGTCGCTTTGATTGGGTCGGCCACGGCGATAACGCCCGCAGGGCGACCATCGACGGCAACGAACATCGCCGTGGCGCCTTCACGGCGATATTCGTCGGCGCGCGCCGCCAGGGTGGTGGTGGCGATGCCAAGATCGCCGAGCAATGCGGCATTGCCGACCGCCACCTTGCGGCCGCCGATCGCGCCGATCACACCTTTGCCGGTGACTGAGCTGAAATCGGTTACTTGCCGGAGATCCAAGCCACGTTCCTTGGCGGAGGCGACCACGGCGGCTGCGAGCGGATGTTCGCTCGACCGCTCCAAACTGGCGCCAAGCGCCAGCACCGTCGCTTCGTCAAAGCCCTCGCTCGGCGCCACCGCAACGACGCGCGGCTTGCCTTCCGTCAGGGTGCCGGTCTTGTCGACGACCAGCGTGTCGACTTTCTCGAAACGCTCCAACGCTTCGGCATTTTTGATCAGAACGCCGCTTGTCGCGCCCCTGCCGACGCCCACCATGATCGACATCGGCGTCGCCAGTCCCAGTGCGCAAGGGCAGGCGATGATGACGACCGAGACGGCGGCGACCAGGGCGTAAGCGAAAGCCGGCGGGGGTCCCCAAATCATCCAGGCGACGAATGCCACGACAGCAACAAGGATGACTGCGGGGACGAACCAGGCTGAAACGATATCGGCTAGCCGCTGGATCGGCGCGCGGCTGCGCTGCGCTTGCGCCACCATCTGGACAATGCGCGCCAGCATGGTGTCAGCACCGACCTTCTCGGCGCGCATGACGATGCTGCCGGTGCCGTTGATGGTACCGCCGATCACTTTGGCGCCCGGCTCCTTGTCGAGCGGCATGGATTCGCCGGTCACCATCGACTCGTCGACGGCGCTGCGGCCTTCCTCGACGGCGCCGTCTACCGGCACGCTGTCGCCCGGGCGGACCCGCAGGCGGTCGCCGATCCGGACCTGCTCCAGCGGGATCTCGTCGTCGTTGCCGTCATCGCGGATACGCCGTGCCGTTTTAGGCGCAAGGTTCAAGAGCGCGCGGATGGCGCTGCCGGTCTGCTCGCGGGCCCGCAATTCCAGGACCTGGCCGAGGAGGACAAGTACCGTGATCACGGCCGCGGCTTCGAAATAGACCGCGACCGCGCCGTCCTGCCGCAACGTTTGCGGGAACAGCCCCGGGGCGAACAAAGCCACCAGGCTGTAGCCATAGGCGGCGCCGACACCGAGCGCGATCAGGCTGAACATGTTGAGCGAGCGATTTCGCACCGAGGCGAAGCCGCGCACAAAGAACGGCCAACCGGCCCACAACACCACCGGCGTCGCCAGCAGAAATTGCGCCCAGGCCGATAGTTGCGGCGAAATGTAACGATGAAGCTCGAGCCCCGGCACGTGGGCGCCCATCTCCAGAATAACGACTGGCGCGGCGAGCACGACGCCGATCCAGAACCGGCGGGTCATGTCGATCAATTCGGCGCTCGGTCCGGTTTTTTCGCCAACACTCAACGGCTCGAGCGCCATGCCGCAGATCGGGCATACGCCGGGTCCGACCTGCCGGATCTGCTGGTGCATCGGGCAGGTATAGATCGTGCCGTCCGATGCCGGCTGCGCCGCGGCCGCTTCGGCTGCTTTGTTTAAATATTGCTCCGGATTGGCCACGAATTTGCTCCGGCAACCGCCGCTGCAAAACATATAATCGTGGCCTTTGTACTGGTGACGATGCCGGCTGTTGGCCGCCTCGACCGTCATCCCGCACACCGGATCGGTGGCCGCCGCCACTTGCCCGCCGTGCGCCTGCGCCGAATGCTTCACGTCACATCTCGCTTGAAACGGATACCCCGTGGGGGTATATAACGGCCATGCAGGCAAATGCCAAGACATCAGTGCTCAAGCGGCTGAAGCGGATCGAGGGCCAGGTGCGCGGGCTCGCGCGCATGGTCGAGGACGACCGCTATTGCATCGACATCGTCACTCAATTGTCGGCAGTGCGCGCGGCGTTGCGGCGGGCCGAGGAGGAGATCCTGGCCGATCACGTCGCCCATTGCGTCGAGCATGCGATCGCGTCCGGCAACAAGGGCGAACAGCGGCGCAAGGTCGGCGAATTGATCGACGTGCTGTCGCGCAGCGATCGGTGAAATTTAGCCCGGATTGAGCGGAGCGAAATCCGGGAAGGGCGCGGAAGCTTGTCGGCCGCTCCCACATTTCGTTTGCGCGAAATACGGGCTACATGCCGAGCTGCCGGCGCGCCAAAGCGGCGCCTTGCGCCAGCGCTTCGAGTTTTTTGGCCGCGACCTCGCGGCGCATCGGCGCCATGCCGCAATTGGTGCAGGGGATGATCTTGTGCTTCGGCACGCAGTCGCTCGCCTGCGCGATGACGGCGGCGACTTGCTCCGGCGTTTCGATCGTGTCAGTGGCGACGTCGACGACGCCGATCAACACATCCTTGCCGTCAAGCAGCGAGAGCACGCTCATCGGCACATGCGAATTGATGCATTCGAGCGAAACCTGATCGATGCGGCTCTTGGCCAAAGCCGGGAAGAATTTTTCGTATTGCCGCCATTCGCTGCCGAGCGTCGCCTTCCAGGCGATGTTGGCGGCAATGCCATAGCCATAGCAGATGTGTACGGCGCTGGTGGCGCGCACGCCGTCGATGGCGCGGTGCAGCGCCTCGATGCCCCAGCCGGCGGCCTCGTCCATGTAGACGTTGAACGCCGGCTCGTCGAATTGGATGACATCGACGCCGTCGGCCGCGAGCCCGCGCGCTTCCTCGTTCAACAGCGCCGCGAACGCCATCGCCATCTTGACGCGGTCGCCATAGTGAGCATCGGCGATGGTATCGACGACGGTCATCGGGCCGGGCAGGGTGAATTTGAGCTTTCGCTTGGTGTGGGCGCGCGCCAGCCGCGCTTCGCGCGCGTGCACGCGCGCGCGCAGCCGCAAGTCGCCGACGACGGTCGGGCACATCGCCTTGTAGCGATTGTTGCGAATGCCCATCTCGACCCGCCGTTCGAAGTCGATGCCATCGACCGCTTCGAGAAAGCCGTGGACGAAATGCTGGCGCGCCTGTTCGCCATCGCCGACGATGTCGATGCCGGCGTCTTCCTGGAGTTTGAGGGCCAGCAGAGTCGCATCGTCTTTGGCGTCGGCGAGTTCATCGCCCTGGAGACGCCACGGCGCCCAGAGCTGGTTCGGCGCCGCCAGCCATGCCGGTTTTGGCAGACTGCCGGCGATGGTGGTTGGAAAGAGCGGCGTTGTGCTGTCTGTTGTCATGGCGACCCCGGCGCGCATTCGTCTTGACGATGACGAGCGCCGCCGATTATCGGAAATCCTTTCAGCAATAGGCAATCACGTCGCGAGGGTACCATGGCAGACGCGGCCTCTGTTCCGCAGCTCGAATTCATCTTCGCGGCGCACGTGGCGGTCGATCAGCCGCTCGACCTCGGCGACGTGGGCAAAGGCGGGCGGCGCATCGTGCCCATTGCCGGCGGCGAATTTTCCGGGCCGAACATCCGCGGCAAGGTGCTGCCTGGCGGCGCCGATTGGCAGGTCATCCGCACCGACGGCTTGGCCGAACTCGAGGCACGCTACACGCTGCGCACCGACGATGGCGCGTTGATCTATGTTCGCAATTTAGCGTATCGCCACGGCCCGCCGGAGGTCATTGCCGCGCTTGCCGCCGGACGGCCGGTCGATCCGGCAAGCTATTATTTCCGCGGCGCGACGTTTTTCGAGACCGGCGACGCCCGCTATGCCTGGATCGCCAAGAACATCGTAATCTGTAGCGGCGAACGCGAGCCGGCCCGCGTGAAAATGAAATTCTACACAGTTTTGTAGTCGCGACCGCCGCGCGACGCTTTATTCACCGCTCGAGCCACTCCTTGAGCGCCACCGCGTTGTTGTGGCTCTCGTCGCGCGCCGCGTAGAGCAGCGTGACCGGCTCGTGTCGGGCCTTCTCGCGCAAGCTTGCGGCGGCGGTCTTTGCCGGCTCTTGCTCGAGCTCGCGGCCGTAAGCGGCGACGAATTCCTTCCATTTTTCCGGGTGATCGTGAAACCGGTGGCGTAGCGTGTCGCTTGGCGCGACGTCTTTGAGCCACTCGTCGATATGCGCTTTCGCCTTCGCGACGCCCCGCGGCCACAGCCGATCGACCAGCACGCGAAAGCCGTCGTCGGCGGCGGCGGGCTCGTAGATGCGCTTGACCCGAAAGCCGTGGGCTTTGCCTTTTGCCGGGGGTTTCGCCGCGGTCATTGGCCCGCCGTCGTTCGCCCTTCACCGTTACCGCCGCCGAATACCATCAACGTCGAAGTGCCGTGCGAGAGAATGCGGCCGGAGGAATTGAGAATGCGCGCCTCCGCCGACATGATCTGCCGGCCGCGGCCGACCACGCGCCCTTCGGCACGGATACGCCCGGTGTCGTGTTTGATCGGCCGCGTGAAATTGGCCTTGGTCTCGACGGTGGCATAGCCGACGCCGGCCGGGAGCAGCGTATGCGCCGCGCAGCCGGTGGCGCTGTCGATCAGCGTCAGGGCCCAGCCGCCATGAACGCCGCCGAGCGGATTGAGCAAATGCGGCCCGGTCTCGCCTTCGAATACGCATTTGCCCTCACCGACCTCGACCAGCCAGAAACTCAGCGTCTGGGCGATCGGCGGCGCCGGAAGCCTGCCGGCGATCATGGCCTGCAGCATTTCCAGGCCGGTCATTTCGGCAACATCAGCGGGTCTTGCAATGCCGTAGGTGAATGCGGGTGAGGCGGCCATGGGCAATTTCCTTGGGGCTTTCCATGTAGATACAAATGATGTAGATACATACAACTATGGCCAAACGACCGCAAGCCCCACCGAAGACCTTGGTCCGCGACGTACAGGCGGCGCTGTCGGGATGTGCCGGCTGGGCCGCCCGGCTGGCGGCCCGCCGCATCAGCAATTTTCTCGCGGAAGCCATGCAGGGCAGCGGCTTGAGCTTGGCGCAATTCTTCTTGATGGCGCAAATCGCAGCCGCGCCCGACGACACGCTCGGTGCGCTGGCGGAGCGCACCGGGCTCGATCAATCGACGCTGTCGCGAAACCTGCGCGGCCTCGAAGCGGCGGGTTATGTGGAAATCGCCATCGCCGAGGATGATCAGCGGCGCCGGGCGGTGTGGCTCACGGAAGAGGGCGCGCGGCGGCTCGAAGCTGCAATTCCAGTCTGGCGCGACGCGCACGCCGCCTTGGCTAAGCGCTTCGATCCCGGCCTTGCGCTTGAGCTGCGCGCCGCCACCGAAAAACTGGTCGGCCAAACGGCCCGGTGAACGTGAGGCCCGCGCTCAGGCGGCCCGGCGAAGCCCGCTGCTGCAATAATCCTCGATCCAGTGCGTACGATAGCCGGAACGCGACCACAGGATCGGGAAGTAGCTCTCATCAAGCGTCGGATCGCCGGTGCGCTGATAGCGGCGGTAAATGTAGCCTCCCGGCCGGTCGCTGAAGCGGGCGTTGGCCGGCAGCATGTGGACGCCGATCGCGCGGCGCATGCGATCGCCGGTCGTGTTGGCGGCCGAGCCGTGCCAGACTTCGCCGCAATGGAAGACACAAGAGCCGGCCGGAACTTCGATGAAAACCGGATCCGGCGGATCGACCGCCGCGGCTTTCGCTGACGCCCTCATCCGCGCCCGGTAATCCGATGTCCCGTGAAACTCGTCGGGCAGCGGCGTCAGCGGCCATTTGTGCGAACCAGGAGCATATTCAAGCGTGCCGGCATCGCGGTGCGTATCATCCAGCGTCACCCAGCAGGTGATGCTCGACGGCGGATCGATGAAGTCCAAGAACGACGTGTCCTGGTGGAGCGCGATCGGCTTGGTCAGCGGCGCCTTCCACCAGATCGTATCCTGTCCGAGCCGGGTGCTGTCCCAGCCCGACAGTTCGGCGGCAAACCGGCCGATACTCTCGGACAAAGCGAGCTTGGCGACCGTCAGGTCCGACTTCCAGGCGTTGGCCATGTGGCGCGTCACGTCGGGCAAGCTCATGCCCTCGCGCCAGTACCACTCGTCCGGATAGATGCCGGTATCGAACTTGCCGGCGAACAGGCGCGGAAAACTTTGGCGCAAGGCCTCGATCTGGGCGCTGTCCAATAGCCGCTCGACGATGAGGAATCCCTGCGCGTCAAACTGCGCTCGTTGTTGCTCCGAGATCGCGGGAAGATGATCGAAGATATACGGCATGGCGACATTTGTTTGACGATTGAAGCTGGTGGAAGAATAATATACGCTTGGGAAGCTCGACTATCGAATTATTGGCGGAAAATGGATCGATACACCGATCTCGACCGAACGGACTTCGCCATTCTCAGCCTGTTGCAGAAGGATGCTCGGCTGACCAACAAGGAGGTCGCCGCCGCAATCGACCTGGCGCCGTCCTCAACGCACGAGCGCGTCAAAAGGCTATGGGATATCGGTGCAATCCGCGGCGTTCACGCCGAGATCGACGAGCGCGCGCTCGGCGTCGGCATCGAGGCGCTGCTGATGATCGAGCTGTCCAAGCACGAACGCGCCGTTGTCGACAGCTTCATGCAGGAGGTCGGCAGGATTGCCGAGGTGCGCTCCGCATTCCTGCTCAGCGGCCGATGGGACGTGATCGTGCACGTCGTTGCGCGTGACACCGCGCATCTGAAGGACTTGGCGCTCGACAAGTTCACCAACCGCACCGGTGTCACGCGGATCGAAACCGCGATCGTCTATGACGCCAGGCGGCGGCACGAGGTGCCGATGATCCGCGCCGAGCAAAAGTAGTTAGACGCTTCGGCCGCTAGGGTGTACTTCATAAACTCGCGAATGGTGACAGCGACCTGAATCAACGTCCGCTTTGGTGCGCTCTGCGGACTCAGGTCAAACATTTCGCAAGGTCCGAGAAGGGCCATGTGTGGACGGCTCCAAGTTGGCAAGGAGAATCTTCACGTCGCAGGCTTGGTCGGTGCAGCCATGTGTTCGGCCTTTGAGTGCGGTTCACATGACCGCTGGCCATAATGCTCTCCGCGGATCAGGTCCCGGTCACTAACCCGCATTCGAGAATGCAATGGCCCAAGTGGGTTGTCCTGATCGCCGGATCGACCGGCTCTGCATTACGTGCTGTTCGCCCTCCCAACCTTCACATCACGCCATGGTGCTCGGCGCGATCTCGTCAGACCCTCAGCGAGGCTGGATAATTATATCGCTCGCCCCTAGCCATCATTGCCCAGGCCATTCGGGCGAGCTTGTTGGCAAGCGCGATGGCGGCGACTTTGGTCGGCCGTCGTGCCAGCAACGCTGCGACCCAGGGCCGATACTTGGTGCCGTGGATCTTGGCATAGCGAATGACGGCGAGTGCGCCGGCCACGAACAGGCTGCGCAGATAGCGATCCCCCTGTTTGCTGATACTGCCGAGCCTATCCCGACCCCCGCTCGAGTGCTGTTTGGGAACCAGCCCGATCCAGGCCGAGAAGTTGCGACCCGATCGGAAGGTTTTAGGATCGGCGACGCTCGCGACAAGGGCAGTGGCTAGCAGCGGACCGACGCCTGGGATGCAAATAAGGCGCTTGCTCGTTTGATTGGAGCGGTGCCATGCCATAATCATTCGATCAAAATCCAAGATCTGCTTTTTGAGACTGAGCAATTGGCTGCCCAGTGCGGCAAGACATGCGCGGACAACATCGGGCACCCGTTTGTCGCTCGGATCGGCGATGACCCGCAGTAGTTCCTCGATGCCTTTGCGCCCGACCGCTGCGGTGACGCCAAACTCGGCAAGGTGAGCCCGGATCGCATTGATCACCGAGGTCTGCTGCCGGATGAACAGATGGCGCGTGCGATGGAGCATCAGCCCGCTTTGTTGCTCGGGCGTCTTGACTGGCACAAACCGCATATTGGTTCTTGTGACCGCCTCACAGATGGCCTCTGCGTCGGCCGCATCGTTCTTCTGCCGTTTGACGTAAGGCTTGACGTAGGCCGGTGGCATCAACCGCACGGTATGGCCAAGTGCCTGCAGCTCGCGTGACCAATGGTGTGACGAGGCACAGGCCTCGATGCCGACCAGGCAGGGCTGCAGCTTCTCAAAGAACGCCAGGACGTAGCGACGCTTCAGCTGACGGCGGATGACCACTTTGCCATCGTTATCAACGCCGTGGACCTGAAATACCGACTTGGCAATGTCGAGACCGATTGTCGTGATCGTTTGCATGACTTGGCTCCTCCGAATCGTGGGGGCTTTAACAGCACCCACATCCATGGCACTCACGTGCCGGTGGAGGAGCCGTCCACAGCATCACTTCCGGACTCGTGCACCGCAACGAACGGCCGCCCTATTTGGTGACCTCGCCGGCGTGGCCCGGCAACGTGATTGGACCGCAAGCCTCAACGCCTTGGCGATCTGCTTGCTGACCGCGGCGTTGTGAATCGGCCACACGAGCGGCGAAAACGCCGGTGACCCGCTCCGACGAGGTTATCCCACTTATCCACCGTCTTCTCATACTGAGCTATTTTATACAGATTCAACAAAAGACCCGCTTCAAGGTCGCAATTGTCGATCGTATCCCTGGCAGTCCAAGCGGCACCCGGTGTGTGATGTGCGGGGGCGTACGACGCCGCGTGTGGGCCGTGGTCAGGTTTTTTTTCTTTAATCAAGAGATTGCTCCGCCTTTATCACGCGGCGCAGCTAATGGTGACAATATGTAAGGGCGTTGTGTATTTGATCAGAATCGGGAGAAGCCGCTGATCGAGCGTCCCCAAACGCCATCATCAGCTCGGTGAAAGTCCATGCGTGTCAAGATAAAGTGCTCCATACTCAAGCCGTTAAACCCGTGCCCCGTATGCGGCGGTGAAACTGCTCTTGCAGAGATTGAGCCTCACCCTCTGCACGTCAATTTCGAGATTCATGGATATCTGTGCGACCGGTGCGGCCCGATCAAATCCTTGGTTGTGCTTCGCTCGTGGCGCGTCAGCCAACCGAAACGCGTTCCTGCCGAATTTTTCCGCGCGCTAAATTAGGCCGCGTCCCCATAAATCGAGATCGGTCAGCATCGCCCCACCGAATCGGATCAGCGCATAATCTCTCGATGCGCCATTGTAGTATACCCTTGGGCACCCCAATTAATAACGCACTGGCAAGCAGGGACTTGTCCGAGAGCCGCACAAAAATCGGCGACGTACCGAAGTCTCCGATTCCCATACTGGCAGCTCTGGTGCCGTCGGTCAGCGCAACAGCATCCAACTAGAATTACTGTACGTAGCGGCGTCATGATCGCCCGCGCAGTGCGCACGCTCGCCTAGGAGACCGTCAAATAACTTCCGCCAACTGCATGATCATGTCGCTGTCGAGCGTGTTGATCCCGAAGCGAGGTGCGCCAGTGGTATCAGCATCCCCGAACAACGCGCTGGAGGAAGATTTCGACGCACTTCTGCAACGGCGATAGGTTGTGTCGGTCGAACATCGGATAGGAATATGGCGATTGAACATGCGCGCGCACGTGCATTACCAAAGCCCTGGGGCGTCGAAGACCTCCATCCTTGGAGTACCGCAAGCCACGCAGGTAGTGCGATCGGGGAAATCTGGTACGAGCGATCCGATATCGCGGCGGTAGATCCTTCGCTGTTGCTCAAGTTGCTTTTCACGAGCCAGCCACTTTCGATCCAGGTCCATCCGGACGATGCAGTTGCGCACTTGATGGGTCTGCCACGCGGCAAGACTGAAGCCTGGTACATTCTGAGTGCCGCTCCTGAAGCGAAGGTTGCTCTCGGCCTCAGTCGATGCCTGACCCCGCAGCAACTACGTAAGGCCATCGACGACGGCGCGATCTCGGATCTTGTCGTGTGGCAAACAGTGTCAGCAGACGACGTCATTTTCGTGCCTGCAGGAACGATTCACGCGATTGGCGCGGGTTTCGTGATAGCGGAACTCCAACAGCGGAGCGACGCGACATTCCGTATGTTCGATTTCGGTCGGCAGCGTGAACTTCAAATCGAAAACGCCATCGTGGTGGCGAACGCCGGGCCGGCCGATTTTCAGGTACGACCCAGCCAGTTTACCGCAGAACGAAGGCTTCTCGTTTCCAGCCCGCACTTCGTATTCGAACGGATCGATCTGGCTCCGAACTCCTCTTGGTGTTTGGATGCCGATCAAGAAACTTGGCTTCTCGTTCTCAGCGGCAGTGCTATTGCCGGATCGTTCGATGTTGCCACGGGCGATGCGCTTTTCGCGCAAGCGGACCGCGTCGACATTCACCCCGGCGCCATCGGCGTAGTAGGCCTCGTGGCGTACATGGGCGGCCGTCCGATTCCAAACCTGCTGCAGCGTCTCCCACAGCCAGGCTCAATCAACGTCAGCCGGTCGCTGGAGATGCAGGTGCGCGCGTCTCATCCTCAAGCAAAGAATCTCCCAAAGGCCGGTCGTGTGGAAACGATAAGATGAAACTTCTTCAGCGTGTCGCCTTCATCGGAAACTATCTTCCGCGTCTTTGCGGAATAGCTACATTTACCCAAGACCTTGACCGGGCAGTATCGGCTGCGCGGCCGGATCTTGAGACCTGCATCCTCGCCATGACGGATTCGGACCGCACTTACGACTATCCGCCAGCTGTGCGTCTCGAGATTCACGACGAAACGATCGGCGATTATGTGAAGGCGGCCGAGTTCCTCAACGGCGCAGGCTTCGACGTTGTTTCCCTTCAACACGAATATGGGATTTTCGGCGGGGAGGCCGGCGGCAACATCGTCGAACTCCTGTCGCGCCTTGAAATGCCGGTTGTCACAACACTGCACACCGTGCTCGCCAAACCGACAGCCATCCAGCACGACGTGATGAGTCGGATCATAGACATTTCGGCAAAAATCGTCGTCATGTCGGAAACAGGCTGCAAATTCCTCCGTTCCGTTCATGACGTGCCAGCTCGCAAGATCGAGGTCATACCGCACGGAATACCGGATTTTCCGTTCCTCGAACCACATCACGCCAAGGCCAAATTCGACTTCGCCGGAAAGATGATCATTCTGACCTTCGGTCTCCTGTCGCCAAACAAAGGCATTGAGACCGCGCTCGATGCGATGCCCGAAATCATCAAATCCTGCCCAAACGCCGTCTATGTCATTCTTGGCGCGAACTCATCCGAAGCTGGTGCGGCAACAGGGCGAGGCCTATCGCGACAGCCTGACGGCGCGCGTGCGGAACCTTGGCATCCAGAACCACGTTGTTTTTTTTAACCAGTTCGTGGATCAAGCCACATTGCTCGACTTCATTTCGATGTGCGACGTCTATGTGACTCCCTATCTCAATGAAGCCCAGATGACGTCGGGCACGCTCGCTTACAGCTTTGGACTGGGTAAGGCAGTCGTATCGACGCCCTACTGGCACGCCAAGGAGCTGCTGAGCGAAGGGTGCGGTATTCTGGTTCCTTTTGGCGATGCCAAAGCCTTGAGCGCCGAGATTACTGGTCTGCTAACAAACGACGCCCGTCGCTATTCCATGCGCAAGTGCGCGTACGCGGCAAGCCGATCGATGACATGGGTGCAAACCGCCAAACGCTATCATACCGTGTTCGAGACCGTGAGCGAGAATGCCCGGCCTCGATTTTTACTTCCCACCGATGCGATCGTCGCTGGGAGAGACGCGCACGTTATACCGGAGATTCGGACCGGGCATTTCCTTTCGCTTTGCGACGGTACGGGTTTGCTTCAACACGCCGTCCATTCTGTGCCAGATCGCTCCCATGGCTACTGCGTCGACGACAACGCTCGCGCTTTGTTGTTCTCGAGCTTGCTTGCGAACTTCGGTGAAGTGCAATTGTCCAAATCGATCACCGCACGCTTCGCAGCATTCATCCAGCATGCTTGGAACCCGGACACCCGTCGGTTTCGAAACTTTATGAGCTACGATCGCCGATGGCTGGAAGAACAGGGTTCGGAAGATAGCCATGGCCGGACACTTTGGGCGTTGGCCGAATGCGCAAGGAAGGACATTGATCCATCTCGCCGCAAATGGGCCGCAGCGCTGTTCAAGACCGCGCTTCCCGTCATCGAGGAGTTCTCGTCGCCACGGGCCTGGGCGTTCTCGCTCCTTGGGTTGGATGCGTATTGCGCTATGGCCGGTGGCGACGTGCTCGCCAACCGTCTCCGGATACTCTTGGCCGACCGGTTGATGTCGCTGATTTCTGTGACCGAAACCAAAGACTGGGTCTGGTTTGAAGACCTGCTCGCATACGACAACGCACGGCTTCCTCAGGCGCTGATCCAAACCGGACTGGCGACCCGCACATCACCTTACGTCGAGACTGGCCTTAGATCGCTCCGTTGGCTCAACTCGCTTCAGACCACATCATCGGGATACTTCAGACCGGTTGGGACCAAGAGCTTCGGCAGACACCGCCAGAAGCCAGAAGCGTTCGATCAGCAGCCAGTCGAGACATGCGCAACAATTTCCGCTTGCCTCGTCGCGTGGCGGGCCGATGACGATGCGGAATGGCCGATTGAGGCGCTACGCGCGTTCGAATGGTTTTTGGGCGAAAACGACCTGCAGACAGCACTAATCGATCCAGAAACTGGCAGCTGTTCGGATGGGCTTCATCCGGACCGATCCAATGAAAACAAGGGGGCAGAATCAGTGCTATCGTATCTTCTCGGTCTCGTCGAGATTCGCCAGCTCAAGCGTGTGACTGCGATGGACCGACCGCGACCCGCAGCCAAGTTCGTAGGCAACGGCGCTAGTCGCACGATCCCACCTCGAACCGCGCCAGGGAGCCTCTTTGTCCCAACTCCGATTCACGAATCGCCAGAACTTATATCTGCGTCCGGATCCGGCAAGGGTCGTCGTCAGACCGTTCAAACCGGCAACTGAACCCCGAGACCTCAACCCCACCGATAAGGTTCGAGCCAATCATATCGTTGGCAGGGTGGTTCGGCTCGATCCCGAGACTGCCGCGCAACAATTGAGCGAAGTGCTCGACAATTTTGAAGGCCGTCATAGAAATCTGATCGATATTTTTGAGACGCGCGCCGCAGAAATGGAAGACGCGCTGGAACCACATGCCGAATTGAACAAGACGCAACGCCGTCTGATTGGTGCGTATTTCCTCAACGAATACTCATTTGAGGCGTCGGCGCTATTCAACCCGAGCATCGTACGACACCCGGACCAGACGGGCGCGCCAGAAGGCGGCTGTCGGTTCATCTTGAGTTTGCGCGCCGTTGGCGAGGGACATATTTCGTCGCTGACGTTCCGGTCCGGTACCATAGCTGCCGACGGTAGCGTCGCCGTCGATCCGCCCGCGCGCCTCGCAGCGGTCCCAAAGGTCCGAAGGCGGACGCCATCGCCAAATGGCGATGACATCGAGGTGACATTCCGGGATGACGAAGAGCTGAGCGAACGCGTCATCTTTCCAATCACCGACGCTCAGGCAAACGGCATCGAGGACGCCCGGTTCGTCGAGTTCAACGACGGCGCACGAAAAACTTATTACGCAACCTACACCGCGTATAGCGGGAGGGCGATTCGCTCTGAGCTGATCGAAACGACAGATTTTCGGTCATTCCGGATGACGCCACTCCGCGGAGCGGCGGCACGCAATAAGGGGATGGCTCTGTTTCCTCGGAAAATCGATGGTCGCTATGCGATGATCGGTCGGCAGGACAATGAGAACCTCTATTTGATCTATTCCGACGACCTTCACACATGGGACGGCGGTCATTCCATTCTTCAGCCCGAGTATCCTTGGGAATTTGTTCAGATCGGCAATTGTGGCTCACCCGTCGAGCTGGACGACTGCTGGCTTCTGCTGACACACGGAGTTGGTCCGGTCAGGAAATATTCAATCGGGGCGGTTCTGCTGGATAAAAAGGATCCATCAAAGGTTCTCGCACGCTCGCACGAGCCACTTGTCCGTCCCGAGCCTACCGAACGCGCAGGTTACGTGCCCAATGTTGTCTATACCTGCGGCGCTATGCGTCATGGCGACCAGATCATCTTGCCTTACGCGATATCTGATACCTTCTCCAATATCTCGACAATAAAGATTGCGACACTAATGCAGGCCCTTGCAGCCTGATGGCGAGCCACTGAAATGCAAGCGCTCTTCATCGGGCAGACGTATATCGACGTGACTTTCTTGACCGATCGGATGCCGACCGGAGACGAGAAGCATGTCGCCTCGGATTACGCCATCTCGTTTGGTGGCAACGCGGTCACGGCTGCATTCTGTTGCGCAAAATTGGGATATGTGCCCGAACTGCTCGCGACGGTCGCCGACGACTGGCTCGGTCGCATGTTCCTGGATATGGCCACGAAGTATGGGATTTCGGTTCATCCGCGGAAGGTTAGAACGTCGTCGCTGTCGTTTATCATGCCGAACGATAGCAAACGGGCCATCATCCGCTGTCGCGACGATGATTATCTTGACCCTTTCCCCCGCCTAAACCCGTCCGGCTGCCGCGCACTTCATCTGGATGGCCACCAACCCGATGCGGCAAAGTATTATGCAAAGCTCGCCCGTGAAGCCGGGATACTTACTTCACTCGACGGCGGCGGATTGCGGTCAAACACACATGAGCTCCTTGCCTTTATCGATATTGCGATCGTGTCCGAACGCCTTTGTGAGCAGATGGGTTTTGAGCCGGCAGGAATGCTCGACTATCTCAAGACTCGAGGCTGCAGCATTGGCGGCGTGACGCTCGGAGAGCGTGGACTAATCTGGTACGACGAGACGGGCACGGTCCGATCGCTTCCTGCCCTAACTGTGCCGCCCAATCGGGTTTTAGATACGAGTGGGGCCGGTGACGTCTTCCACGGCGCCTACATCTATTCTTACCTCGCCGATGCAGCGAAAAGCTGGGAGGAACATTTTCAGTTCGCGCGCGCCGCATCCGCGTACAAAATCCAACACCTCGGCAACGAAGCGGGATTACCTACTCTTGCCGACATCATCACGGCTGATAGAGAGTTCACTGGCAATGATGCTTGTACTCGGTAGTACCGACGATGTCCGAAAAGGGTCTTGGTTGTTTCAAAACATTTTGACGAATTGGGCAGGGAACTAGGCGAACCGGCGACGCCAGCTAATTTTCTGGCTTTTACTATGCCTGGATCGCAGCCATCAGCGGCTGAATGCCCATGATGTTCATCACCCGGGTGAGATTGTAAGCGAGAACGGGCGACTTATCGGTACACGTCCTAGCTTTTCTCGCCCGCAATGACGATCTGGGTTTGCGTCACCAGCGCGCAGAGCTTGCCGTCGTTGCGCGTGATTTTCGTCTGCCAGACCATCGTGGTGCGGCCGCGATGCAGCGGCGGAGGTCGGCCGGATTGCCGAGGTGCGTTCTGCGTTCCTGCTCAGCGGGCGCTGGGACGTGATCGTGCACGTCGTCGCGCGTGACACCGCGCATCTGAAAGATCTGGCGCTCGACAAGTTCACCAACCGCGCCGGCGTCACGCGGATCGAAACCGCAATCGTCTATGACGCCAGGCGCCGCCACGAAGTACCGATGATCCGCGCCGAGCAGAAATAGTCAAACGCTTCGGCCGCTAGGGTGCGTACTCATAAAATCGCGAGTGATGACAGCGACCTAAATCAACGTCCGCTTTGGTGCGCTGTGCGGACTCAGGTCAAACATTTCGCAAGGTCCGGGAACGGCCAAAACCGGCCTAACGCACCGCAGCAAACAAGCAATTTATTCGATCACTTTGTCGACGCCCTCAGTCCTTGCGCGTGTTACGCAACAGTGTCTCGGCAATCGGAGGCCACGAGGATTGCGCTCCTTTTTACTTTTCCGCCAATTCTTCAATTGTCGGCGGCACAATTCCGTACCAATCAAAGTCCCAAACGCGTTCTTGCTCGCGAGGAATCTCGTCTTTGCTAACCACAGCGAAGCCCGGAGCAGGCAACCCTGTCGCTTGCTCAACCACCAGGGAAGCAATCGCCGGCACGCTGTGCCGCTGGCACCAGCGTGTGACCAACTCAAGTGGCCTAGCCAATAGATTTGGACCGCCGCGGTCTATCCGGCGAGCAAGATCGTCGTAAGTGACTGTTTGACGATCAGCAGCGCATCCCATCAAGACGAGATAAGCCCGTAGACCCCACGCTGGCTCCGTACGCGGAAATGGATTTGCCATTTGGTCCCCCAGAGCCGCCCTCTAAGTCGCCGCCTTATTACGTTAGGTGAGTTCGGCTCCGCCATTACTGCTCCACTGACTCCAATTACTGCTTCTGCTTCTTCTTTTTCTTTTTCCCGTAAATTGCGTTCCAGTTATCCTTATAAGCTTTTGAAACCGGTTTTTGGCCCTCGCCCCGACTATAATTTGAAGTTGAGCTGGTAGCTTTCTCGTCGCGCACAGGCTTGGAAAGGTCTACGTCTGACGCGGTCTTGTCCTTCGGCTGGCTCTCGTCTTTCTTCGCGGCGACCTCTTTTTTCACTGCGATTTCATTTTTGGGCGCCGCACTACTTTTAGTTTTCCCATCGTCGTCCGCCATCGTCTTTCCTTCCGTAAGCTACGCGCGCGTCTTGGATCTGTGACGCCGGTTTGGTCACCGCTTAAGGGGGCGAAGCGCCGTTGCAGGTCTGCAAGGATCTCCAAATCCCACTTGCGATGGCGCACTAGATCGGCACGCCATTTGCCCGTGGCGTAGGGCTGGCAGGAATCATACTGCTTTACCGCGTCTTCAAACTCCATGGCCGGCTCTCGGTAGGCTCTTTGAAGATGGGGATAAGTGCGCGTGGTTGCCACTGTCCCGCTCGAAATCTTATGGTGTTCGGGCCATTAGCGGTCGGGCCCGATACCGTCGCTGCGGAGTAGGCGCGGTCTAGGGCGTGGACTCATTAATGCGCAGCAGCCACAGCCTGATCGACGCAAGTTGGATGAATGCGAGGTAGTTGGCCGCGAGTTTGTCGTAGCTGATTGCTACTCGCCGACACTGTTTGATCTTGTTGAAGAACCGCTCGACCAGATTTCGAGCGCGGTACAAGTACGGACCAGAGCTGAGCGCGTCTTTCCGATTGCTCTTTGGAGGGATATTCGCCCAGGCGCCGTGTTGGCGAACAAGAGTTCTGATCCAGTCGGCATCATAACCGCGATCAGCCAGCAGCATTGATCCCGACTTCAGGCGGGACAAGAGCTTCGCGGCGAGCCGATTGTCGTGTACTTCGCCCGTCGTGAGCGCGAGCCGGACAGGCAGGCCGCTGCTATCCACCACCGCATGTATCTTGCTGGTGAGACCCCCTCGCGACCGGCCCATAGATTGTCTCCTATTACGAGCGATGCAAGCGGCGTGCTGATGAACGCGCACAATAGACGTGTCGATCATTTGGACGGCCGCATCGTGGGCAGCGGCCAGTGCGTTCATGATGCGGCTCCACACGCCAGCCCGACGCCAGCGAACGAACCGATTATAGCAAGTGGTATAGGGGCCAAACGCCTGCGGCAGATCGCGCCACGGTGCGCCGGATCGCAAGACCCAAAAGATGCCGTTAAGGACACGACGGTCATTCACACGCGCGACGCCGCGCGGCTTGTTCGGTAGCATCGGCTTGATCGCCGCCCACTCGTGGTCGGTGAGTTCGTAGCGCATGATTTGAGGCTCCAGTTTGAGAGCTTGAATCACGCGCCAGGCGAGGCCATCAACCTACAAAGGCCCATCGTGGCAGACGCCAATACGATTTCACTTCCGCTTTCGGCAGCACAGCCGACATAGCGGGACTTATTCCTGGCCTCGTCTCGGTCGAAAATGACCCTTCTCGAACGTCGCAGCATCGCTCCTGCCGTTCTGCAGCGTGCGGAGATCAGGCCCTGACGAAAGGCACATTAAGTTCATTCCTCTTTGCTAGGCAGTGGAGATTTGGGGTCACAAGCTATTGACCAAGCTGACTAGGTGCGCGCTAGCATTCGCTGTTATGAGGGGATCGGAGCGCACAAGGATGGATATCCCGGTTTCAAGGTTCACCGGCTATTTGAAACGGATGACCCTAGTTGGACTGCCTCAGTTGAGTCAAGAGCGTCATTCTCGACGCCTATCCAGGATTTTGGGCGCGTGACAAGAACTCGGAGGAAGCGCAAAGGGTGATCGCCAAGCGCCTCGCGAGTTTGCCCGGAGCGGAGTCCGGCAGGGGCCATGTTTGGTTCAACACGAGGCCCAACCGCCGCTACTCGGGCGGTGATCTTCTGGCTGATTTGCCGCGCGGGCGATACCACACGGTAGCGAACGATCCGTCCGGCAACGACGCGGGTACGTTAGTCGCGGAACTTTCGGCATATGCAGACCCATTCAGAGCCGGCGTAGTGATGGCGCGCGACCTTGCCTTTCCCTTGCACCTGCAGGATTTTCGTGAGTTTGTCCCCGATGCACACGCCAAGCGCTCGGTCGCCGTGAGTTTCTTCTTTTGGCCGGATGTCGAAAGCCCCTTCTTAGCCAAGTTGCCGAATAGCGCCCGCCAATCGCTTCCACGGGTTGACCAAGGTTTGGGGTGGACGATGTCGTTTATCGGAGCAGGTCGAGATACCAAATGTCGTAGACCTCAGGCAATTGCGCGCTCAGGAGTGGCTAATCCGAGAGTGGGCGCCAAACAATATCACCTTCCGCATGGGATCGCCGCCCGAAAAAACTGCGACGTTTGCACGAATGCTTCCGGGCTTGCTATGGCCCGACAGGGGCGGCCATGATCTCACTGACTGGATCGGTCTCTATTGTCAGACCCACGGGGTGGCAGCGATCGTGTTCCCTTCCGCTCGCTGCAACTCTCGCGCCTTTCAGAAGAATCGTTCGCTTGTGGGGCACATGGGCTGGAACTTGGTTGACTTGCGCGACGTGCCCCCGCCGCTGACGGTACCGAAATTTGAAATGGCGGGAGATCTGCCGGACCAGACGGTTCGTGGAGCTCGTGTCACCTATGAGCCTGAAGGAGAATGGGCCGGAAGCTGGAAAGTGGACGGCGTCGTGGAGTTTTACCACCAATACCTGACGCGGCTCGAAGAACAATTCTTGGCCAAGGCGCGGGAAAAACATCATTGAACGGCCCACCAGGAGGCACGTCGCAGGAGCGGCTAGAAAGCCGATAGCTGCTTTTGGCCCCATCGCGTCATTTCGCGGCGGCGCAACAATTTAGTCAGCGAGGCGAGCTTACCCAACCGGATTTATGGGTACGCGCCCTAGTAGGAGCGCCTCAATAGTAGAGCGCTTAACTTGTTTTAAATCGAGAGAGGACTATGCGACGAGCAACGACGGGAACAGCGACGGGAAAATAACGTTTCCCGTCTTGATATCTCTCATAGGCTTGTTGTTGACAGCAGGAAAAGAGACGAGCAACTCGAAGCAAAGGCCACATTCCGAACAATGCCAAAGGTGACGAATTTGCCGCTCATTATGGTAATAAGACCATTCAGGGGCGATCAGCTGATTATCGCATTGAACGCAGGTCATCCCAAATTTGGAACGACGATTGGAAAGCATCGTCGTCATGGAAATCTCCCTCATTCCCCTTCGCTGTGGTTCGAAGTGGTAACGGGCTTATAGCGGTTGGATTTGGCAAAGATTTCGCTCAGATCTTGATCAAGCGCAAATCGTTCCTCTTTCCCTGTAGCACTCCGACCGAATATAAAGAAGCTTTATGTGATAGGTTCGGCCAATTGATCGTTTGGAACCTCGAAGCCGTTCCAGTCTGTTGCTGACGATGTGCAGCAATGCCTTCCTCGTCTCCCGGTGAAGCGACTTTGTAATTCTTCAAAGCGCAGAGTAGTTAGTATTGCATCATTGTTGACGCATTTAGAGCACGGCGCATGCGAGCGCACGACCCTATTTCTCGACCCCCATTGTGCTTTGATTTTGGTACCACAGATATAAAGGCACTGGCAGGCAGATGCTTGCCCGAGAGCTGCCCAAAAAACGGCGACCTACCGAAGTCTCCGCTCTCATAATTGGCAGTGCTGGTGCCATCGGCTGGCACAATCCTAATCTAAAAGTTGATATGGCCTGCATTGCGGCTGCCGATGGCATACGCACGGCGGGGACGTGCGGCCCCCTGGTCGCGCGCGTACTAAAGCGATTTTCACAAAGGAGAATACCAATGAATAATGAAAACCTGACTCTCCACTTCAAGGTCAAGGACTTCAACGCCTGGCAGACGAGCTATAATGGCAACGAGAAGAATCGCACGTCTGCCGGCATCACGAAAAGCAAAGTGTTTCGCAGCGCCGACGATCCGAATGATGTGCTGCTTCTCCAGGATGTCGCCGACGTATCGAAGGCCCGCACCTGGTACGGCTCAAGTGAAATGAAGTCGATCATGGAAAAGAGCGGCGTACTCGGCTTGCCCAGCATCCGTGCCGCAGCGTAACTCGTAGCTCGAACATACCGTAGCCGGGATGGTGGGTACCGTAAGCGTTGAGTTGCGTAAGCCGTCCCGAAAATGGAAGCCCCAGCCCTCCTGCCCCCGACAACCATCATGGCTGGGGCAACCCGAGCAGTACTGACTATCGGCGCCAGCTCTTCGCGCGCGCGACGTTAGTGCATGTGGACTAATAAGCTTCCCAAACAGCTCAAAGGAAAACGCCATGAGTTGACCTATCGCACTGGGACTGGCAATGCTCGCAGGTGTCGCCATAGGAACGACAGCCGTCAAGCAATTGCATGCTCAGAATAAGGCTCCGGGGACGTACGCTGTACTCGACCTGAGGGCCATCAATAGCCCCGACGTTTTCAAAACCCTTCCTTCAAAGACGGGCGACTTTGACGGCCATACTGCCTGATTGGCCAGAACTTTGATGGCGACCAAACCGTTCAAGTCCGTGACGAGGGAAAGCTGTGCAAATTGCAGCACCACAATGACCGCTCCCCATTACATCAATGAAAACAAATCCGACATGCGCGGCATCAAAGTCTGGTTGGTACGCATTGAGAATGACGGCACCCTCTCTTCCGGACCTTTTTCCAGCCGCGAGCAATGCAACGAGAAAATCGCCGACGAACGGAACGATGGCGACTACCCGTTGATGATACTCGGACGCGACGAGTGGATGACCTTTATGCGGACGACTTTCTTCCTCACAGCTCAAAACTTAAGACCGCCAAGATACTTGGCTGCAACGTGCCGCCGACGCTGCTCGCGCTTGCCGACGAGGTGATCGAATGAACTTTTCGCAGTGCATGAATTGACGGTCGCGAAATGACGCGAAGGGTCAGACTCGGTCATTCGACGATGCCGGCTTTATGTCCGGGTTTCCTCCGAAAGCGGAAATCAGTCGGGCGACTTATCGGTATACGTCCTAGCTTTTCTCGCCCGCAATGACGATCTGGGTTTGCGTCACCAGCGCGCAGAGCTTGCCGTCGTTGCGCGTGATTTTCGTCTGCCAGACCATGGTGGTGCGGCCGCGATGCAGCGGCGTGCATTCCGCGCGCGCGGTTTCGCCGACCGGTATGGCGGTGAAGAAATTGGTCTTGCTCTCGATCGTCGCCGTACGCGCGCCCTTCGGCAGATTGACCACGGTGGCGACGCCGCCGAGATTGTCGGCGAGCGCCATGATGGCGCCGCCGTGAAGAATGTCCGGCACGGTCGCCAGCTCCTTGCGCACCGTCAGCTCAGCCTCCACCCGTTCCGGCGAGACATGCGTCAGCTTGATGCCGAGAAATTCGGCGAAGGGTGCTTGAAAACCTGAAGGATCGGTCATGGCAGCTCTTCCCAGCTAAACAGTGATGTATCCAGAGTTGGTCACGTCATCGTCATTGCGAGCGAAGCGAAGCAATCCAGCGTCCACAGCAAAGGGCTGGATTGCTTCGCTTCGCTCGCAATGACGATAGAGATGCGTGACGTGACCTATCATGCTCTAATAAATCACGACGCTGCGGATGCTCTTGCCGGCGTGCATCAGATCGAACGCTTTGTTGATCTCGGCAAGCGGCATGGTGTGCGTGATCATCGGGTCGATTTCGATCTTTCCCTGCATGTACCAATCGACGATCTTCGGCACATCGGAGCGGCCACGGGCGCCGCCGAAGGCGGTGCCGCGCCACACCCGGCCCGTCACCAGCTGGAATGGACGGGTCGCGATCTCTTGCCCCGACCCGGCAACGCCGATGATGATGCTCTGACCCCAGCCGCGATGGCAGCTTTCCAAAGCCGCACGCATCAGATTGACGTTGCCCACGCATTCGAACGTGTAATCGGCGCCGCCGATCTGGTCGGCGCCGCTCTTGGTCATGTTGACCAGATGCGCGACCAGATCGCCGCCGACTTCTTTCGCATTGACGAAGTGCGTCATGCCGAAGCGTTCGCCCCAGGCCTTCTTCTCCGGATTGAGGTCGACGCCGATGATCATGTCGGCCCCGACCAGGCGCAGGCCCTGGATGACGTTGAGCCCGATGCCGCCGAGGCCGAAGACGACGCATTTTGCGCTGGGCTCAACTTTCGCCGTGTTGATCACCGCGCCAACGCCGGTGGTTACGCCGCAGCCGATGTAGCAGACCTTGTCGAACGGCGCGTCTTCGCGAATTTTCGCCACCGCGATTTCCGGCAGCACGGTGAAATTGGAGAAGGTCGAGCAGCCCATGTAGTGGTGGATCTTGTCGCCGCCGATGGAGAAGCGCGAGGTGCCGTCGGGCATGACGCCCTGGCCCTGGGTGGTGCGGATGGCGGTGCAGAGATTGGTCTTGCGCGACAGGCACGACGGACAGGTCCGGCATTCGGGCGTGTAAAGCGGAATGACGTGATCGCCTTTTTTGACCGAGGTCACGCCGGCGCCGACGTCGACGACGATGCCGGCGCCTTCGTGGCCGAGGATTGCGGGGAAGAGGCCTTCCGGATCGGCGCCGGACAAGGTGAACTCGTCGGTATGACAGATGCCGGTGGCTTTGATCTCGAGGAGAACTTCGCCGGCGCGCGGCCCATCAAGCTTCACGGTTGTCACTTCGAGCGGTTTGCCGGGGGCAAACGCCACGGCCGCGCGCACATCCATATTGGTTCCTCGTTGGTCGCAATGGCCCCACCCAACCCTCCCCCGCAAGCGGGGGAGGGCTAGGGAGGGGGCGCTAAGGTCTGCATGTGCGAACGTCAAAAGCAAGGGCGCGGGGGCGGCCGATCCGCTGTATGATTTTGATGACGTTATCGATGCTGTGCGCGTCGGCGCGAACCGGAGGTCTAAGCCATGCGGCAGATTTGGATCACCAAAGCCGGCCCACCGGAAGTTCTCCAAATCAAGAACGCACCCGATCCCGAACCCAAAGCCGGCGAGGTGCGGATTCGCGTTGAAGCGAGCGGCGTCAATTTCGCCGACATACTCGGTCGCCTCGGGCTCTATCCGGACTTGCCGCCAATCCCGTGCGTGCCGGGCTACGAAGTCAGCGGCCGTGTCGACGCCGTCGGCGCGGGCGTCGATGCGAGCTGGGTTGGACGCGACGTGTTCGCGCTGACCCGATTCGGCGGCTACGCCGACACAGTCTGTGCTCCCTTGGCTCAAGTATTCGAGCGGCCGGCCGGGATGTCGGCACAGGAAGCAGCCGCGATTCCCGTCAACTATTTCACGGCCTGGCAGCTTGTCGTCGTCATGGGCGGATTGAAACCGAATGAGACCGTTCTCATTCATTCGGTCGGCGGCGGCGTCGGCATTGCCGCGACCCAGATCGCGCGGCACCTCGGCGCCAAAGTCATCGGCACGGCATCGGCCGCCAAGCACGCCGAGATGCGCGCGCTCGGCGTCGATCACCTCATCGATTACCGGACCGAGGATTTCGAAGCGCGCGCCCGCGAGATTACCGGCGGGCGCGGCGTCGAGCTCATTATCGATGCCGTCGGCGGCAACTCGTGGAAGAAGGGCTATCGCATTCTCGCCCCGACGGGTCGGCTCGGCATGTTCGGCATTTCAGCGGCGGCGACGCGCAAGGAGCGTAGCATGCTCGGCATGTTGGCGGTGCTCGCCGGCACGCCGTGGTTCCAGTTCAATCCGATTTCGCTGATGAATGCGAACAAGGGCGTCTTCGGCGTCAATCTCGGACACATGTGGGGCGAGGTCGATCGCATTCGCCTATGGGCGGATGCGCTTCTCGACCTCTGGCGGCAAGGGGTGGTCAAGCCGAAGATCGCCAACAGCTTCCGCTTCGACGAAGCGGCGGCGGCGCATCACTTCATTCAGGATCGCAAGAATATCGGCAAAGTGCTTCTGGTGCCGTAGCGACTTTGCTTCGGCTCGCAAATACAAAGAGCGCGGCCGAAGAAGCCGCGCCCTCATTTGAACGTCCGCTAATAGGCCGCTCGCTTAATGCGGCTGCGGCACGACGCGGATATAGGGCTTCGGCGTCTTGTAGCCTTGCGGGTAGAGCTTCTTGGCTTCGTCGTCGGTGACGCTGCCGGCGAGGATGACATCCTCGCCTTGCTTCCAGTTCGCCGGCGTCGCGACGCGATGCTTGGCGGTGAGTTGCAGCGAGTTCGATCACCCGCAACACTTCGTCGAAGTTGCGGCCGGTGGTCATCGGATAGACCAGCACCAGCTTGATCTTCTTGTCCGGGCCGATCACGAACACGTTGCGAACCGTCTGGTTGTCGGCCGGCGTGCGGCCGTCCGAGGTGCCGGACGTCGCCGCCGGCAGCATGCCGTAAAGCTTCGACACTTTGAGCTCGGTATCGCCGATCATCGGATAGTTCGGCGCAAAGCCGGATACATCCTTGATGTCCTGCGACCACTTCTTGTGATTGTCGACCGGGTCGACCGAGAGCCCGATGATCTTGACGTTGCGCTTGTCGAACTCGGGCTTGAGCCGCGCCATGGTGCCGAGTTCGGTCGTGCAGACCGGCGTAAAATCCTTCGGATGCGAGAACAGCACCGCCCAGCTGTTGCCGATCCAGTCGTGGAATTTGATTTTGCCTTCCGTCGTCTCGGCTTCGAAATCGGGTGCGGTGTCGCCAATTGCCAGCGCCATGGAAACCTCCCTTGTGCGGCTAGATCCCGGAATGTTCGGAAAATAGTGTGGCCAATAGATAACGCCCGGCTGACGCGAATACTAGGCTTAGCCATAAGGATTGTGCGATCGAATTGGCTTGAAAACTAAGAAGAATTGAACCGCAGGCGATACGGCTCTTGGAATAACCTTCTTGCGCGGTTTTGCCCGGCTTTGCGCCAACACAGCGGGCTGCGCCAGTGCGCGGGACGTGATCGCGGTCACAGAGCGTGCCTCGACTTTGCCCCATCCTCGCCCTTGGACAGCCTGCCTCGCATTGCACATTGCCGCCGCGGCCTGATTCGTGGGCTTCACTCTCAGACTTGGCGGTACTGGCAAGGAACTCGGCAAGGCGGCCGGAGGCGATAATGGAATCCTCGACCGATCACGATCGAGCCTGGATCGAAGCGATCGCCGCGGCGATTGCGCATTCGCCGATCGTCGTGCCGCGGCCGGTGACGCTCTTGCCCGCCGGTTTCGACGAGGTCGACCTCGCCATCCTCAACTGGATCGCCGCCGAAGCGCGACAGCTCCGCGGCTTTAGGCTGGTTTAGCTGGCGCCGGCTTGGCGTGCCGAATATAACCAGACAACGCAACTAGAGCGTCACTGCTCCGTCATCCTGAGGTGCGAGCGAAAGCGAGCCTCGAAGGATGAATCGGCCGAGGCGCTCGGGCCGTCGCCCTTCGAGGCTCGGCGCTTTGCGCCGAGCGCCTCAGGGTGACGGAGAACATTGTCACAACCCACCGGCTTTTGAACGGGCCTTGCGTGTCGATTTCACGCCGCAAATTCTTGTATTTGGGGCTGCTGGCATCGGGAGCGGCCGCAATCGTGCTTGTCGGCGCGCTCGGGCTGACGCGCGCCTTCGACCGTAACGCGCTGTGGACGATCGTCCACGATCAATGCGTGCCCAACCAACAACAGCATGCCGACCCGGCGCCGTGCGCGCGCGTCGACCTGCAAGGCGGCGTCGAGCGCGGTTACGTCATTCTCAAGGATATCGTCGGCCACACCCAGTATCTGCTGATAGCGACCGCCCACATCAGTGGCATTGAAAGCCCGGAACTGCTCCAGCCGGGCGCCCCGAATTATTTTGCTGCGGCCTGGCGCGAGCGCGGCTTCACCGAGCGCGCGGCGGGACACCCCTTGCCGCGCACTGCGATCAGTTTGGCCATCAATTCAGCCAACCGGCGCGGCCAGGACCAGTTTCACATCCATATTGATTGCCTGCGCGCCGACGTCCGGTCGGCATTACAGGCGCAGCTTCCTCGCGTCGGCGACGCTCACAGTAATTCTTGGGCGTCGTTTCCCGAGCCGCCCGCCGGACACGATTATCGCGCGGTGCGCGTCCTCGGCGCCGAACTCGATGGCGTCGACCCCTTCGTCCTGGTGGCCGATGGCGTGCCGGGCGCCAGCGCGGCGATGGGCGCGCAAACACTTGTCGTTGTCGGCGCCGATTTCGGCGACGCCGGGCCTGGTTTTGTGATCCTCAACGCGTCGTCCGATTCCGCCGGCGTGCCGATCAGAGGCGAGGAGTTGCAGGATCATTCCTGTGCGCTGGCGCGCGAGTAGCGTCCAGACTCGTAAAGCCGGTTTCCCGGGCGCGGCGCAGCACGGAGCGTAGCGAAGTGGTGCGCCGCAGACCCGGGATCGTTACAAACGCTGAGTGCGCGAAGGTCCCGGATCAGCGGTGCATCACTTCGTGCTGCACCGCGTCCGGGAAACACGCGTTTGGTTGCGCGCGGCAAATCGGTTTTATGAGTTTTGACCTTGCCGTTGTTCGACGCGGTCGGGCTGTCACCGCCCCGGCAGGATCGTCGTCGACAGCCCCACCGTTCTCCCCGGAAAACCACCCGCATCGAAATAGCGGGTGTCGCCGATCGTCTGCATGTTGACAATGGTCGTGAGCCAATTGGACGCCGGCTCGGAGACCACAACGCGGCTCACCACCTCCGGCACCGCACCGTTCGGCAACGCTTCCGTCAGCACGCGGCCGACCAGCTTGCCGTTTCGGCTGACATCGAGCTGCATCAGTTGCGCGATAGTCCGGCCAATGTCGGCGTTCGAGGCCGGCGCCGGATCGACGAAGTGCGATTTGAAGTCCGGCCCCTGCATGGCCATGAAATTCCAGGTGTCGGCGCGGCTGAACGAGCCATGCATGCCTTGCCCCTGTTGCAGGATGGTGTCGGCGACTTCGACGGCGCAGCGCACCGGCTCGCCGCAAACCGTGTCGAACGACCGGAAGCTGATGACGATCGCCGGATGCGGGGTGACCGCGCCGCCGTCGAGCGCGATGTCGTCGAGCGCGAGCGTGCCGGGAAATTTGCCGAGCCTCGCGTCGACAAAGATGCCGCTCACATAATCCTGCGTCAGCAGCGCATCGATCGCGCGCCTGGCCAAATCTTTGTCGCCATCCGGCAGATAAATCAAATCCGACCCGCCGTTCGCGGCGACGACGATTTTCGGATTGGCTCTGTCGCCGCCGATCAGCCCGTTGCCATGTTTGGTGTGCGCGCCGGGCGCCACGGCTTTGTAGCCGTCGTCCGGATCGATCAGCGGCAGGCCCAACGCCTGGGCCAAATCGAGCGCGACGAAGCCGAGCGGCAGTTGGCCTTCGGGCGTGTCGGCGAACTTGGTCTTGACGGTCGAGCTGGTGCGGCTCTCCTTCGAGATGGTGGAGAAGCCATGGTCGGCGGCCACGATGATATCGGTGGTGTCGAGGAGCCCGAGGTCGCGCAACGCCGCGCGGATTTGCGCCAAGTTGTCGTCGGCGTTACGGATCGCCGCCAGCGAAGTGGGGCCGTTGATGCCGGGCACCAGCGAATTGGGGCTGTCGCCTTGAGCATGCTGCGTGCCGTCGGGATCGCGCGACCAGTAGACCAGAATGAACGGCCGGTCGCGTTCCCGGAACAGCGGCAGGATCGCTTTGGTAGCCACCGCGGCAAAATATTCCTGCTGCACGATGTTGGGCGTGAGCGTGCCGGGATTTCGGTTGGCGCCGCGCGGCGGGCAGATCAGCGGCAGGTTCGCCGCGTTGAGCCGCTCGGTCATTTCCGCCGACAGCGGGATGCCTTTGCCGCTGCCGGTCGCGTCATCGACGATGATGGTCGCTTCGCCGGTTCGCGCGGTGTGATCGAAGATCAGGACCGGCCCGACCTTGCCGATCGCCGCCGTGCTGTAGCCCTTGTCGCGGGCGAGCTTCAGGATGGTCGCTTCATCGAGATAATTGCTGGAAAAATGCTCGTCGACGTCGCCCAGAATCGCATCGTTTTCGAGGAACGGCGTAACGCTCGCGTTGGCGGCCGGCACTTCAAAGCCGGTGTAGATCGTGTTGGAGAAGTCGCCGGTGTCGCCGAGCATATGTCCGGTGGCGAACGCCGACGCGTTCGCCGTCGTGAAGGTGGGAAACAGCGAGTGGCCGTTGCGGAGCGTGACGCCGTCGCGCGCCAGCGCCGCCATGGTCGGGGCCGTGGTGTCGTCGACCATGCGGAAACGCAAACCGTCGGGCACGAACAGCACGACGTTATGCGGCCGGCCGGCCTCGGTCTGCGCCGAGGCGGCCGAGGTCGTGGCGACGATCGTAATAGCAACGAGGCAAAGGAACCGATGCATGCAATGACTTCCGCGAGTGGCCCTAATGTGCCAGCGCGGCGGCAGTTTTGCCTAGAGCATGATCCCGAAAAGTGGCAACCGGTTTTCGGAAAAGATCATGCTCCAACGCAAAAATCAGCCCGCATGACCCGGATGTGACGCACTCGTTAGCATACGCGGCAAACGCGGAGGCTGCGGCCGATCGCAGCGTTACACCTCTCCCGCGTGCGGGAGAGGACGGCCGCGCAGCGGCCGGGTGAGGGGAGTGATTTACTTGCGTTCGGGATACCCGATGTATGTGCAGAAGCGCGCGATGGCGGTGGCGACGATTTGATCGGAAACCCGCCCGACGGTCTTGATGACCAGGCTGGCGTTAAGTGTGACAATGCGATTCGTACGAATCCAGCTGGCCGCCGGCAGTGTTCCGCTCACGAGGTCTGCCGGTTTGATGGCAAGGCCGTGCTCGATTTGCGGTCGCGATGTTACCGGAAGAGCGATGAAATCGCCGTAGCTATCGGCTGCTGTCAGCGCCAGCACCGGCCGTCGCTTGGTCGTCGATAGGTCGGTGAACGGGAACGGAATCAGCAGTAAGTCGCCGCGCTCAGGCATCGTCCCAGGCTTTGTCCTCGGCAGAGTCCCAGAGCGGCGTAAGCGAGGTCGCCTGCGCAGCCATCAGGTCGCGCCACTGGGCGCGTTCTCCGCGTTCGCGAAGAAAAGCAACAAAGTCCAGCACTTCGCGCGCCAGCGGTTCGGGCAAGGCTTTGACCTGCTCATAGACGAGTTCGGCGATGCTCATACAAGTCTCCGCGCCCGGGGGGCCGGGCACGTCTTTATCACATTGGCAGCCCACTTGGGAGGGATCGAATTGCGGCGCCATTCAAGCAGCGGCCGGCTCGGCTTCGCGGAGCGCGGTGATTTGCAGAAACAAATTTCCGGGGTCGATCTCGGGATGATTGTCGGGCAACAGATCGAGCGCCATTGCGGAAATCTTCGCCAACAGCTCATCGAGCGTCGGCGCGTCGGCCGCGGCCGGAGATTCGTCACAATGCCCGGTCCAGACCGCCGCCTCATCATCCCATGCAGCGGAAATCGTGAAGATCACCGGTTTCGACATGCTGGCGCTCCATCGCGCTGTTCCCTCTCCCGCTTGCGGGAGAGGGTGGGGAGAGGGCCACCGGCCGAGCCGAAAATACGCCGCCATTGGCGGATTTCAAGCGCGGCGCCTGGTCGTGAATTCCGGCGAGACTTTCGCGCCGGAGGCGACCGCGCCGGTGCCCGCCGGCGGCTTCGTCCGCCGCGTCGCCTTACTCCCTCTCCCGCTTGCGGGAGAGGGCAGGCGTGAGGGGCCATCGCTTGCTGAATGCTCGCGAAAACGCCCTCGCGATTCTCCCTCACATCACTATTCCAAAAACACACAACGCGCCAACCGCGGGAGGGGAGAAAGTTATCGTCCAAAATGGTGGACGCCACACCCTCGTTTCGTCGCGCTAGGCCGGTCTTGAATTTGTCTGCCGCTCCGCAAGATGCTAATTCCACGAATCTTTTGCTACCCAATCTTTGGGTGCCACGAAGGGCTAAGGGATGAGCGAGCCCACAAGCCAGGACATTATCCGACAGTATCTCGTGCGGATGGGTGAGATCCGTGGCACCGGAGGTGCCACAAAAGAAACTTCCTTCTATTCTGCTCTTGAGAATCTTCTCAATCAGTTTGGCCATGATCTTCGGCCTCCAGTAATTTGCAACGGTCAGCTCCGCAACGAGGGAGCGGGCAATCCTGATTTTGGTCTTTACACAAAAGAGCAGATACAGGGCGGGGAACCGCGCAAGGGGCAGATGCCGGAGCGTGGCGTCATCGAAGTCAAAGGGCTGGCAGACGAAACGTGGCAGACTGCCAAGAGCTTTCAAGCGACAAAATATTTTGATCTGTATCGTCTGGTTCTAATTACAAACTACCGCGATTTTCGCCTAATCGGAGAGGATGGCGTCGGCAAGGCAACCGAAATCGACCGCTACACGATCGCGGAAGACGAAGCGACCTTCTGGAAGATGACGGTTAACCCAGGACCAATTGCTCACGCGCATGCGGTTCATTTTGACGAGTTCTTACGCCGTGTGATGATGGCCAAGGCTCCCTTGGTCAAAGCAGAACACTTAGCATGGTTTTTGGCTTCCTACGCCAAAGATGCCTTGAAGACCATAAACGAGAAGGATGCTATCTGGTCGCTGTGCTTAAACGCATTGAAAAGACATTGAGGAATCAGGGTTCCGACGCTTTCCTCGCCGACGATATAAAGCAAGCTGCGCGCGAACGGATCTTTGGCTTCGAGCTAATGTCCGCGCCGTTCGTCGTTGCGCATTGGCAAATTGGGAATTACCTCACCCAACTCGGTGCGCCACTTGACTCTGAGCAAGGCGAACGCGCGGGCATCTATTGGCGCGATTGCAAAAAGGCGCAGTGCCGGCGCGCGCGGCGCTGCCTGTTTCCGCAACCGTGTTATTGGGACCGCAAACGCGCGATGCCGCCGGCCGAATGGGCGAAGGCGGAAGCCGCCTGCCGGCCGCTGCGCGCGCTGTTGTCGCTCGGCTCGCTCAAAGGCTCGGAGGGCCTGTGGCTGTTTTGAATGCCAACTTCGCGGGGGGAGAGGTGGAGGGAGCGAAGCGACCGGAGGTGAGGGGGCCTCTCCGCGATTCTGAGCGGCGCGGTGGTGCCAGGGAGGCGAAGATTTGGCCGGTTGCCTGAGCCCAGCGGAAACGCCCCCTCATCCCGACCTTCTCCCCGCACGCGGGGAGAAGGAGAGCGCTGGCGCCGCGGGGACGATTTTGTTTTATCCTTCCCCGCTTCGCGGGGCAGGATAAAGTGCGGCGATGTTCAAGCGAATCCTGATTGCCAATCGCGGCGAGATCGCCTGCCGGATCATCAAATCCGCGCGCCGCATGGGGATAGAAACTGTCGCGGTCTATTCCGAGGCCGACCGCGATGCGTTGCATGTGGAAATGGCCGACACCGCCATCCCCATCGGCCCGCCGCCCGCCGCGCAAAGCTACCTGGTCATCGACAAGATCGTGGCCGCCTGCAAGCAAAGCAGCGCCGAGGCGGTGCATCCAGGCTATGGCTTTCTCTCCGAACGCGCCGCCTTTGCGCAGGCGCTGGCCAAGGCGGGGATCGTCTTCATCGGGCCGAACGCGAAGGCGATCGCCGCCATGGGCGACAAGATCGAGTTCGAAGAAGGCCGCCGCCCGCGCCAACGTCTCGACGGTTCCCGGCCATCTTGGCGTGATCGAGGATGCCGACGAGGCGATCGCCATTGCCGATAAGATCGGCTACCCGGTCATGATCAAGGCCTCCGCCGGCGGCGGCGGCAAAGGCATGCGCATTGCCTTTGCCAAGGCGGAGGTGGCGGAGAATTTCGCCCGCGCCCGGTCGGAAGCAAAATCCAGCTTTGGCGACGACCGCGTGTTTCTCGAGAAGTTCATCACCGATCCGCGCCATGTCGAAATCCAGGTGCTGGGCGACAAGCACGGCAACATCATCTATCTCGGCGAGCGCGAGTGCTCGATCCAGCGCCGCAATCAAAAAGTCATCGAGGAGGCGCCGAGCCCGCTCTTGGACGCGGCGACGCGCAAGAAAATGGGCGAACAGGCGGTCGCACTCGCCAAGGCGGTCGGTTACGACTCAGCCGGCACGGTCGAATTCGTCGCCAGCCAGGATCGCAGTTTCTACTTTCTGGAAATGAACACGCGGCTGCAGGTCGAGCATCCGGTGACCGAGCTCGTCACCGGCATCGATCTGGTCGAGCAGATGATCCGCGTCGCCGCCGGCGAGAAACTCAAGCTCAAGCAAAGCGACATCAAGCTTGACGGCTGGGCGGTGGAAAGCCGCATCTACGCGGAGGATCCATATCGCAATTTCGCGCCGTCGATCGGCCGGCTGGTGCGCTATCGCCCGCCCGCCGAGGGCGAGCATGACGGCGTCACCGTGCGCAACGACACCGGCGTCGCCGAGGGCGGCGAGATTTCGCTCTACTACGATCCGATGATCGCCAAGCTCGTCACGCACGCGAAGACTCGCCTTGAGGCAATCGACGCCCAGGCCGATGCGCTCGACGCCTTCACCATCGAGGGCATTCGCCACAACATTCCGTTCCTCGCCGCGATTATGCAGCATCCGCGCTGGCGCTCCGGCAAACTTTCCACTGCCTTCATCGCCGAGGAATTTCCCAAAGGGTTCGAGCGCGCCAGGCCGATCGGGGTGGTGGCGCGGACCATCGCCAGCGTCGCCGCGGCGATCGATCACGTCGTGGGCGAGCGCAAGCGCCGCATTTCCGGGCAGCTCAACAGCGCGGTGACGCGCGAGCGCCGCCGCGCGATCTGGCTCGGCGATGAGGACCTGCTCGCCGACGTCGCCCATAACGGTAGCGCGGTGACCGTCGCGTTCGAGGACGGCAACAGCCACGTCCTCTCCTCGTCCTGGATTCCCGGCGTGCCGGTCTGGTCGGGCACGGTCGATGGCGCCCCGGTCGCCGTCCACGTGCGGATGATTCCGAACGGCTTCGAACTCGCCTATCGGGGCATCGAGGTGAAGGCATTCGTCTACACCGAACGCGAGGCGCGCTATGCCCGGCTGATGCCGGCCAAGAAGCTCTCGGGGAGCGAAAAGTCGGTCCGCTGTCCGATGCCGGGCCTGGTGGTCTCGCTGGCGGTGGCCGAAGGCCAGGAGGTCAAGACCGGCGAGACCTTGGCGGTCGTCGAGGCGATGAAGATGGAGAATATTCTGCGCGCCGAGCGCGACGGCATTATCAAGAAAATTCAAGTCAAGCCCGGCGACAGCGTTGCAGTCGACGCCGTGATCATGGAATTTGCGTGAACATTTTTACCGTCATCCTGAGGTGCGAGCGCAGCGAGCCTCGAAGGATGCACGGCCCGGGCCGTCGCCCTTCGAGGCTCGGCACTTTGCGCCGAGCGCCTCAGGGTGACGGATAACGCATGCAAGCGCTGCGCCTCGTTTTCTCGCCGGCCGGACGGCTGTCGCCGCAGCCCTTCATTGTTGCGGCCGTCCTTGTTTACCTCGCCGGCATCGCGTCGCATTGGCTGACCGCGCCGGATGTCATCCGGCGCGCGGGACTATGGCCGTTCCTCGCGGCCCAGATCGTGCTCGTCTGGATCTGGTACGTGTTGCACGCCAAACGGCTGCGCGACGGCGGACAAAACACCGGCCTCGCCGCGGGTGTCAGTCTTCTGTATGCGCTTTCGGTCGCGCTCCTGGTCATCGTCGCGGCGTCCTTTTATGCCCCGCTGGCAGGCAACGGTGCCGACCCGAATACCGCAAGCGCGCTCGGTCTGATCCTGTTTGTGTCGATCATCGCGCTGTTGGCCGGCGCGCCACACTACGACCTGTCGTGGCTGATCGTGGCGGTCCTGGTGTTGCTCGCGTTCGTGCCGATCGCGCTCGCGGCCGCGACCACAGTGTGGGCGGCGACGCGGCCGAGCATGGCAGGGCCGGCCCGCTAATGTTGCACTTCGCCTACGGCTCGAACATGAGCCCGACGATCATGCGCAAGCATGCGCCGCTGGCGCAGCCGATCGGTGTCGCGACGCTGCCGGACTATCGCTTCCTGATCATGACCCAGGGTTATGCGTCAGTCGCGCCGCTTCGCGCCAGGACAGTCTACGGCGTGCTGTGGCGGCTGACGCCGCGCGACTGCCTCACGCTCGCTGCCTGGGAGAACATCGCCGGCGGCCTTTATCGCGCGGCGATGCTGCCGGTGCACCAGGCGGGCCGACGGCGCGTGGCCTTGGTCTATCTGGCGCGCTCGCGCGCAGAGGCGGCGCCACGGGGCGGCTACATGGAACTTGTGATCGCGGCGGCGCTAGAGTGGCATTTGCCGGACGTCTACATTGATGAATTGAGGGGCTGGTTGCAGCGTCGTTCGCGCAAGCTCAGGGAATTTCGATGGACGTGATCTATGCGGTCACGATCCGCGGCCGTGTACAAGGCGTCGGCTATCGCGCCTGGGCCGAGGTGACCGCGCACGAACTTGGCGTCGAGGGCTGGGTGCGCAATCGCCGGGATGGCTCGGTGGAGGCGGTGCTGGCCGGCTCCGAGGAAGTCGTGCTGACCATGATCGAGCTATGCCGCGACGGCCCACCCGGCGCGAATGTCACGGCAATCGATCAGCGCGAGGCTGGCGCCGTGGAGTTGGCGCTGCGCCATCCCGGAGACCTGTTCTCGGTGCTGCCCGGCTCCTGAGCGTCGGCCGTCGGCCCGAACAGCGGTTCGAACGCGGCGCGGAGCTTTTGATCGAGTTCCGTCATTGACACTGGCCGCCCGCGGTCGGCGAGCGACGTGACGCCGAATTTGCGATCCGAGACGCCGCACGAAACGATGCCGGAAAAGTGCGATAGTTCAGGCGCAACGTTGAGCGAAAAGCCATGCAGCGTCACCCAATGCTGCACGCGGATGCCGATGGCGGCGATCTTGTCTTCGGCGCCGTCGCCCTTATCGGGACGCCGCACCCACACGCCGATGCGGTCTTCGCGGCGTTCGCCGCACACGTCGAAGGCGGCGAGCGTGCGGATGATCCATTCCTCGATGGAGGCGACGAAGCGGCGCACATCCGGCGCGCGCCGTTTGAGATCGAGCATGACATAGCCGACGCGCTGGCCGGGGCCGTGATAGGTGAACTGGCCGCCGCGGCCGGCGGTATAGACCGGAAAGCGCGCCTCGATCAGCTCTTGCGGCCGGGCTGACGTGCCGGACGTGTAGAGGGGAGGGTGCTCAATCAGCCACACCAGCTCGCGCGCATCGCCGCGCGCAATCGCGGCGGCGCGCGCCGCCATGGTGGCAAGTGCCTCGTCGTAGTCGACCAGGCGGTCGCTCACGAGCCATTCGACCGGAGGCGAACCGGTGGCGGGAAACAGCCCAATTGTCAGATCGTTGCGCGTGTTAACGACCCCGTAACCATGGCGTGGTGAAACATACGGTATACATCAATAAAGCCGCGTGAGGCCCCTTGGCGACCCTTGATAATGTCTCGATCGATATCGCCGTGGTGCTGGGCAGAACCTCGATGCCGATCCACCAGGTTCTTCGGCTTGGCCGCGGCGCCATCATCGAACTCGATTCTTCCGAGGAGGACGAGGTTCGCATTCTCGCCAATAACACGCCGGTGGCGAAGGGCACCGTGATCGTCAGCGGCAACCGCATCGTCGTCGAAGTCAAGGAATTGCTGCCGCGCTCGCCCGAGCCACTCTGAGGGTCTCCGCCACTTTTCGGCCCACCATTGGCTTCGCCTTATCAGGGCGGCCCGAAATGACGATCACCGTGTCATGCTTGCCGTCAACCGATATATGGGCGTGCCGGGCTTGTCCGGGGGGAGGCTAACTGTTAAATCCGCGCGGTCGCGGGCCGCTTCCGGTCCGCGTCCACCCCACATGCGGTCGTGGCGGAATTGGTAGACGCACTAGCTTGAGGTGCTAGCGGGGCAACCCGTGGAGGTTCGAGTCCTCTCGACCGCACCAG
>CAWDZD010000057.1:0-20092 GCA_963806465.1 uncultured Alphaproteobacteria bacterium
CAAACTCGACACATTTACGATGTCTGCACAACGTCGGCTTGTCCCCCAACACCGGACAAATCACTGCGCCGCATTAAGTGACGCAACGGGCGTGTCCTAACGGTCGGCGTCATCCGCGAAACAACAAATGCCGACGTTCCGAGAAGTGAAAGCTCGAATCTGGGGACCGGCGTGCGAGACGCCGTCGCACCGGAACGAAACTCGACTCCACCGCGCCGTTCAATTCGATCATCAGCGCGTTCGTCCGCTCAATCGTTATGAACTCGGCAATAGTCATGTGTGCCGAGAACGGATAACGGCGCGGCGTCTGGCCGGAAAATGCGCTGCACGCTTCCAATCCGATGCGCAGCAGGTCAATCTGGCCCTGGGGTTCGATTTTCAAAACCACGTTCTACCGATTGTCCGGGCCGCAGCTTCGGATTCTCGGGCGTTGACCACAGCCGATGCGAAATTCGGATTCAGCAGGACTGCGACGCTCGTGACCGCGGGGACGAGATCGCGCAGCAGGCTCAAACGCTTCTCGACTAGCTCGGTGGTGAAGATGTTGACACCGGTCGCGTTTCCGCCGGGTCGGGCGAGACTAGCGACGAGCCCCAGCTTGACTGGATCACTGCCGGCGTTGAACACGATGGGGATCGTTGCCGTCGCAGCCTTGGCGGCAGCGGCGGAGGAATTCGCCGCCGACCGTTACGATAACCGCAACTTGGCTGCGAACGAGATCGGCAGCCAGCGCCGGCAGCCGCTCGTACTGGCCCTCGGCCCAGCGATACTCGACCGCCGCGTTGCGGCCTTCGACGTAGCCAGCTTCCTGCAAACCTCGGCGGAAGCCGGCGACAAGATGCGCGGACGGACCAGCCAATGCTGTGCTGAGAAACCCTACCACTGGCATCGCCTGTTGCTGCGCGCGTCCGGCAAGCGGCCATCCGGCTACACCGCCGCCAAGAAGTGCGATGAACTCCCGCCGCCTCATAGGCCTTCGCCTCCTCCAGGCAAGCCGAGACTATCACATTCGAGGCGATGCCTGTTGTGCATCACAGCGAATTTTTGGGCCGATGTCGGAGATGGGTCGCCAGCGGACGTCAAAGCCTGTCCGGCCGATGTCCGCTTTACTTCTGAAATCAGATGTTGGCCCAGGCGATTCATGAGTACTCACCCTTGGTTTAAACAGGGTGCGCTGGAGCGGAGCTGAGCCCGCACGGATGTGGGCATCAGCCATATCGCCGAGCCGCAGTCGCGATTTATGAGTCATGCAAGTTCCGCACGCACGGTCTTGGCGGCTTGCGCAAGCGCCTTAAGTTTACCGAAGGCGACATCGCGCGCCAGGTACTTCATTCCGCAATCCGGGGCTGGCACCAAGCGATTGGGCGAGACGTAGCGCAGAGCCTGTCGAATGCGGTCCGCAACCGATTCGACCGACTCGATTGCCGCGTCCGCAAGGTTGAGAACGCCCAGTACGATGGTCTTCGGTGACAAATCCCGCAAGACCCCGAGATCAAGCCGCGGCTGTGCGGCCTCGATGGAGATCTGCTCAGCAGCGCTATCGGCAAGCTCGACGAGAAAGGAATACTGAGTCGGCTTTGTCGAGCCAGGAACGACAGCCGTATACCCGAAACACAGATGCAACACCGTTGGCACCGTGATACCCCTGAGCGCGCGGTTAATCGCCTTGACCGCAAACCGCCTGGCGGCCTGCGGATCGTCTCGCACCCACGGCTCATCAAGTTGCAAGACGTCGGCGCCTGCTTTTTCAAGCGCAAGCAGCTCTTCGTTGACGGCGCCGGCAAAGGCCATGGCCAGTTCTTCTTCATCGCCGTAGAATTCATCTTTAGCTTGCCGCGCCATCGTGAATGGACCCGGCAAAGTCATTTTGGCCGGGCGATCGGTGTTGCTTCGCAGAAATTGCATGTCGCGGACCTGTATGGGGTGTCGTCGTCGGATCGCTCCGACCACACGCGGAACGGCCGTCGCCCTGCCCGATCTCGTTATGGTCGCGGGGTACGCGCTATCGACGCCATCGAGCGCCGTCGCGAAATAGCTCGAATAGCTCTCGCGCCTAATCTCACCGTCCGTGATGATGTCGATGCCGGCGCGCTCCATTTCGCGGATGGCGAGGATGGTTGCATCGTCTTGCGCCTGCGCCAGATAGGGTTGGCCGATCCGCCATAGCTGCGGCAACCGGATGCGGGGGACTTGCCCGGACAACATCGCACCATCGATCAGCCACTCCGGTTGCGGATAGCTGCCGACGACGGTCGTCGGCAGCAAATGTTTGGAAAGATTTATTGCCGCTGTTTTCGCCTTATTTTTTGCTGTATTTTTTTATGAGCTGATCAAGTTCTTTGCTGTGAAAGAAGTCTATGCATTTCATCAAAGTAATTTGTCCTCCTTGCATGCTTTCATAATTCTTCGCCAGAAACGTTTTGCCAAGCGCCGCTGCTTCGTCATAAGCCTCGATCGGAAAACCGCCGAGTTCGAGGTAGCCGCCCGCAGCATGCAAACTGTCCTTCACCACCTCCTCGGATTTATATCCGTCGGATATGCAAACGCTCAAAGCAAAGTTCTTGAGATATTCAGCCGCGGAGTATTTCACGCGGATGCCGGTGTCCTCAGCGTCAACAATCGACGGCATGACAAGAAATATTGCCGCAACGAATACGCTTGATTTGGCGCCCATGGCGAAACCTCGAATGGTCGCGGAACGTGGATATTCGAGCATTTCAGCGTCCGCCATAAGCAGGGTGCGCTGAGCCAACGGGTCCGGCCCGAAGTGGCCGGCCCGATGACAAGCTCCGCGAAGCCACCGGACGTCGTAGCTCGCCGGATATACGTCGGCACGGCGCTTCGCGCCTTGCCGACCCTACTGGAGCGTGTTGGCGACCTTGTAGCTCGCTTCGGTCCTGGCCTTGATGTCGTCGAGCGTCACGTCGGGCGCGAGCTCGATCAAGGTCATGCCGCCGCCTTTGCGGTCGATGGCGAAGACGCCGAGATCGGTGATCACCAGGTCGACGACGCCGGCGCCGGTGAGCGGCAGCGTGCATTTGTGCAGGAGCTTGGCCTCGTTCTTGGCGGAATGCTCCATGACGACGACGACCTTCTTGACGCCGCCGACCAGGTCCATGGCGCCGCCCATGCCTTTGACCATCTTGCCCGGGATCATCCAGTTGGCGAGGTCGCCGTTCTCCGCAACCTGCATGGCGCCGAGGATGGCAATGTCGATGTGGCCGCCGCGGATCATGGCGAATGAGTCGGCGGAACTGAAATAGCTCGTCGTCGGCAGCTCGGTAACGGTCTGCTTGCCGGCATTGATCAGGTCGGCGTCCTCCTCGCCCTCGAACGGGAACGGCCCGGTGCCGAGCATGCCGTTCTCGGATTGCAGCTGCACGCTCATCCCATCCGGAATGAAGTTCGACACCAGCGTCGGGATGCCGATGCCGAGATTGACGTAGAAGCCGTCCTCAAGCTCTTTGGCGGCGCGCGCCGCCATTTGATCGCGGGTCCAAGGCATCAGACTTCCTCTCCTGTTCCGGCCGGCGCGTCGGCCGGGGTGCGTTTGCGGACGGTGCGTTGCTCGATGTATTTGGTGGCGTTGGGCACGTGGATGATGCGCTGCACGTAGATGCCGGGCGTGATGATGTGATCCGGCTCGATCTCGCCCGGCTTCACCAGGTGTTCGACCTCGGCGACGGTGACCTTGCCCGCGGTGGCCATCACCGGATTGAAGTTGCGCGCGGTTTTGCGATAGACGAGGTTGCCTTCGGTATCGCCGAGATAGGCGTGGACGATCGACAGATCCGAAACCAGGCCGCGCTCCATCACGTAACGCGCGCCGTCGAATTCGCGCACATCCTTGCCGTCGGCGATCAGGGTCCCGACACCGGTCCGGGTGAAAAACGCTGGCACGCCGGCACCGCCGGCGCGGATCCGCTCGGCGAGCGTGCCCTGCGGGTTGAATTCGATCTCGAGCTCGTTGGCGAGATATTGCTGGGCGAAGGTTTTGTTTTCGCCGACATACGAGGCGATCATCTTCTTGATTTGCCGGGTGTCGAGCAGCACACCGAGCCCCTTGCCGTCGATGCCGCAATTATTGGAGACGACGGTGAGGTTTTTGACACCGGAATCGCGGATCGCCAGGATCAATGTCTCGGGGATGCCGCACAAGCCGAAGCCGCCGGCCATGACCATCATGCCGTCCTTGAGGAGCCCGGCCAACGCGACGCGCGCGTCGGCATAGACCTTATTCATGACCGCTCCATTCCTTCCGGGAAAATCTCAAATCACGCAGGGCCGCTTACGGATAACTTGACCGGCGCAAAGGTCAACCGGTCGGCGTCGTATAGGTGGAGATGATCGGCAGCGGCAGCGTCGGATGGGGATAGTGATTCCACAGGACGAAAATCACGGCAAAGAGAACGCCGGCAATGACGGCGCCGGCGAAGCGGTTGCGAAACGCAATCAGGCTGCCCAGCAAGGCGGCAACAAACGCGAACACGCCCATCAGGAACACGAACATCCAATTCACAGTCGACAAGTCGATCGGCATTTTTCTCGCTCCGGGTTCTATGCGTTCGGCAATGCATGTTTAAACGACGTCGGCCGATAGTGTAGCCGAGGTTGTAACACGGCGCGACGGCTGGCGTCGCTTGGCGCATGACGTTATACCGGCCCCGGCCGGACCCGACCGGGCGTGGAGCGGGCCAAGGGAAGCCAAGGGACGCGAAGGGAAGCGGCGCACACCACATGGCCAAGCTTTCGGAACGCCTGCAGACGCCAATTTCGACCGCCGAGCTGGAACGCCGCTGGTCGGCGGTGCGCGCCGCCATGGAACGCGACAAGATCGATGTTCTGTTGATGCAGAACAACAACGACCACATGGGCGGTTACGTCAAATATTTCACCGATCTGCCGGCGACCAACGGCTATCCGCTGACGGTCGTGTTCCCCCGTGACGATCTGATGACGCTGGTCAGCATGGGCCCGTTCGGCGGCGAGACCCAACCCGCGGTGAACGGCGACGGGCTGAGCCGCGGCGTCAAGCAATGGCTGACCACGCCAAGCTTCGCCTCGTGCTACTACACCGCGAGCTATGACCCGGAGCTGGCAGCGAAGGCCTTGGCGCCTTATGCCGGCGGCACGATCGGCCTGGTCGGCACCACTTCGATGTCGTTCGCGCTGGTCGACTATCTGCAAAAGGGCCGGTTCTCGAACTCCCGGTTCGTCGACGCCGCCGATCTGGTCGATCGGATCAAGGTCATCAAGAGCGCCGAGGAGCGCGAACTGATCCGCCGCGCCGCCGCCATGCAGGACAGCGCCATGCGGGCTGCTTTTGCCGCGATCGAGCCGGGCATGCGCGACCGCGACATCGCCGCCATCGCACAGTGCTACAGTCAGCGCCATGGCAGCGACAACGGCATCTATCTGTGCGCGTCGATGCCGGCCGATAAGCCGTCGGCGTTCAGCCAGCGCCACTACCAGAACCGCGTCATCGAACAAGGCGACGTGGTCGCGCTGCTGGTCGAGGATTCCGGTCCCGGCGGCATGTATACCGAGCTTGGCCGCACCTGCGTGGTCGGCAAGGCGTCAGCCGAACTGAAGGACGAGTTCGCTTTTGCGCTCGAGGCGCGCAAGTTCAATCTCGGGCTGCTCAAGCCCGGCACACCGAGTGCCGACATTTTCGCCGCCTATAACGATTTCATGCGCAAGAACGGCCGGCCCGAGGAAAAGCGCCTGCATTGCCACGGCCAGGGCTACGATCTGGTGGAACGTCCGCTCATTCGGAGCGACGAGCCGATGGCAATCGCCAAGGACATGAACATCGTCGTGCACCCGACCTATATCCGCGGCCATGTGCTGTCCTGGGTCTGCGACAATTATCTGATCGAGGTGGACGGACCGGGCGAGCGGCTGCATCGCTTCCCGGAGGCCATCACCGAGCTGGGGTGACCAAATCAGGGTCACACGCCGCTGGCGCGGTTGCCTGGGCAGCAAATACCAACGTTCAATCTGGTCTACTGGGGCACCGGCGACCCTTGGGCGAGCTCACTGCGAACTGAGTGCCTCGAATTCCTTCTCGGTCTCCGCGTTTTGCATGGCAATGGCTGCATCTTGCTGATCCTGCAGCGCCTTGACGGCAGCGTCGAACCTGCCTTTGGCCGCCGCGTCGGCTTCTTTTTGTTTCTCGAGGGCGCGCTTTTGCGCCGCCTGGAACTCGCTGCGCCATGGCGCCTTGGTCTTGCTCTGTCCCTGAAATTCGATGACGGTGTCGTCCGACGCCGTTTGCAGCGCCGTGAGCAAGTCCGCCTTGCTGAACTTTTCGACCTCGATGGTCGCCCCCGCGTGAAGCGAGCCGGTCGCGGCCAAGCTGATTGCGCAGACGATGATCGCGGCCTTCAGCATGCCATTCGTCCTCCGCACGCGCCCCCTACTACTGGGGAACGCCGGCGGGACCTTTCATCCACACATTGAATGCGTAGTCTGCGAGCCCGCCCGGTGTGATATTCCAGTTGACAGTGACAGTTACGACGGGGGCCGGCGGAAGAGGATTGACGTCGTATTCAATTGTGGCACCGTTGCCGTCGTCTTCCCAGACTCCCGGGGGAACGCCCTCCCAGCTATGATCGACCTTAGTGATCGTCCACCACGGGGGAGCCACGATCGCAGAAAATATGTGCCGGTATCCGTAGAGAACCAGGCACAGGACTGGTGGTACCCCCAAATATTAGAACCGAAAGGCGCTATTCCCGCGGCGTCTATGCCTAGGCAGACTCCGCCGCCGCTGTAGCTTCCGGGAGCGGGATTGCAAAGATCGAGACTAGTATTACTGGCGCATTGCGCAACCACCACAGGGGCTAGATCCATATCCATTGTCGGGTTGAACTTTTCCTTCCAGGCGTTCGAGGCTTTGCCGCCCTTCGGGGTCAAGCTGATATCGACATCCTGTGCGACCACGGCAGTGACGCCCTTCGGCACGGTGGCGTTGACCACCGACGGCGTCCATTTGCCTTTGTCGATCTGGGCATCCTTATCGTCCTTACTGTCCAACGACGAGGAATGGAACAGGTTGTCGGTGAAATGGATCGTGACCGTGCCGGTGTCGGCGCCAAAGTCCCAACCCTTCACGTTGAAGCTCTGACCGGGAGTAATGCTGTTCGGCGACACGCCGGTGATCGCCGGCGTGTCGTGGAATTTGGCTTTCCAGACATCCGAGCTTGCCCCGTTTGCGGCGATGACCGTGATTTCCACGGTCTGCTCGGCGGGGGCGCCGACGGCGCTGGCGCTGTCCAACGCCTCGGAGGTGATCGTGTCGCCCCATTTGCCCGGCACGTCCAAATAAAGATCCGACTTCGACTTGCCGTGTGGGGACTTGTTCTGGAAAGCGACCTGCGACTCCGACGGGAAATGGATGCGAATCGTGCCTTTGGCGGGGCCGAAATGCTCGCCGGTCAGCTCGATCTTGCTGGTCGGATCGATGTCAGTCGGCCCTTTGGTGATCTGCGGCGCAAGCGGCACGATTTTCACTTCGGCAACGAAGTCCGTGGTCAATTCGCCCGTCTGCAACGTACAGCCGCTACCCAGGCCGCAGCCGGCGAATTTCAGTTCAACCGAGGGATTCGCTTCCTTGATTGTGAACGGTATCGTGATCTTGTTGAAGCTCGAACTGCTTTGCGGCTTATAGGGCCCGTATTGTTCGCCCCCTATGGTCACCATGATCGATTGAGCGGAACCGCTGGGGAGACCGCCGGCTCGCGCGGCAATATAGAAAGACAGCGTGTAGTCACCGGCTTGCTTGAAATCGATATTCTGCGAAATCGTGCCGAGATTGTACATGAAGCCGGTTTGTTGTTCCCCGTTTGGCGCGTTGGGCCCACCTAAGCCGCTGCCATTTTGCTGCACTCCACTTATGTTGTTCGCTCCACCGGCATAATTTTCGAATTTCCATCCAGTCTGCGACGTCGTGGGCGGATCAATGATATATCCGCTCGCAGCGCCCGCGGCCGATGGCAATGCAAAATCGGGATTGATCACGTTTTGCGCGCGTGCACGGTCAAGTGCCGCCAGTCCCGCAAACCAAAATAACGACAAGACCAGCGCGCAAAGTACCGATGCCGGTCGTCGTGCCACGCCTGATGCGCCCATCTGGTCAGCCCCAATCTGGCGCCAGTCCCGCTATCAGCGTCTCCCGAAAGCAACGGATAAATCTAAAATTGCAGCTATGCGGGACTACTATTGATCGGAAGGCAAAGTGGCGAAATTCGGGCGCGGCGCAGAAGCTGCTCGGCCCCTGCAAAAGACCTCCCCATAACGATCGCCGCGAATAGGTCTCGTTTTCTGAAAGCCGCAATCGCGCATCGCCGACTGTCCAATTGCCCCGGCGGAAGCGGACATCGCGTACCAAAGAGTGCCCCCCAGGCCGCAATCGACGACCGTTTTTTCGCACAAAGCGGATAAACCGCGCACAAAGCGGATAGGCTCCGCCGCGCCGCTTCTGGACAATGCCCCGCCCTTCCCTTCCCCGCTGGCGGCGAAGGTTGGGTGGCGGACCAAAGCGAGGCAGCGCCATGCGCGGGCTCGACGGCAAGACGGCAATCGTCGCGGGCGGATCGACTCTCATCGGACAGGGCGTCGCGCAAACGCTCGCCCACTATGGTTGCGCCGTCGTCATCGCCGACATCAACGTGCCCGACGGCGAGGCGGCGGCGAAACGGATCGGCGGCAAGGCGCGCTTCATCCGTTGCGACATCACCAGCGACACCGACGTCGCGGCGCTAGTCAAAGCGACGGTCGAGGCGACCGGGCGGCTCGACTTTCTGGTCAACGTCGCCTGCACCTATCTCGACAATGGCGCCGACACGACGCGCGCCGATTGGCTCACGGCCTTCAACGTCAATGTTGTCGGCTCGGTGATGCTGATGCAGGCGGCGCGGCCGCATCTAAAAAACAACAAGGGCGCGATCGTCAATTTCGGCTCGATCTCCTCGCGGGTGGCGCAGACCGGCCGCTGGGTCTATCCGGTCTGCAAGGCCGCGATCCTGCAGTTGACGCGCAACCAGGCCATGGACCTCGCGCCCGACGGCATCCGCGTCAACGCCGTGTCGCCGGGATGGACCTGGAGCAACATCATGGTCGAGTTGACCAAGGACAACCGCGCCAAGACCGATAATGTAGCGAAGCCCTTCCACCTCCTTGGCCGCACCGGCAATCCGGCCGAAGTCGCCGAAGCGGTGGCGTTTCTGTTGTCCGACAATGCGAGCTTCATTACCGGCACCGACATTCGCGTCGACGGCGGCTACACCGCCATGGGTCCGGAACGCGCCGATCCGGCGATTCCGCTGCTGATGGAATAGCGACCAAACAACGCTTTCGCGTGGGGAACCAACATGCGCAACGTCACCATCGTCGGCGCCGGCCAGTCCGGCCTGCAACTGGGCCTCGGCCTCCTCAAGAACGGTTATCGGGTCCGGCTCATTTCCAACCGCACGGCGCAAGACATCGCCACCGGCAAGGTGATGTCGAGCCAGTTCATGTTCAACGACGCGCTGCAGTCCGAACGCGACCTCGGCCTCAATGACTGGGAGAAGCAATGTCCGTACACTGACGGCCTCGGCGTCAGCATTGCCGGGCCCGACGGCAAAAAGGCGCTCGATTGGGTTTACCTGCTCGACAAGCCCGGACAGGCGGTCGATCAGCGCGTCAAATATCCGGGCTGGATGAAGAAGTTTACGGACGGCGGCGGCGAACTGGTCATTCGCGACGCCGGGATCGCAGATCTGGAAAACTATGCGCGCAGCAGCGATCTTGTGCTCGTCGCCGGCGGCAAAGGCGACATCGTCAAGCTGTTCGAGCGCGATGCCGAGCGCTCGCCGTTCGACAAGCCGCAGCGCGCGCTCGCTCTCACCTACGTCACCGGCCTCGCTCCCTACAATCCAACGCGCGTTGCTTTCAACATCGCGCCCCCGGCCGGCGAGTATTTCGTCTTCCCGGCGCTGACCACCACCGGGCCCTGCGAGATCATGGTGTTTGAATGCATTCCGGGCGGGCCGGCCGATTGCTTTGAGGGCGCCAAGACGCCCGAACAGCACCTTGAACGCAGCCTCGACGTCTTGAAGAAATTCTTCCCCTGGGAAGCCGAGCGCTCGAAGAACGCGAAATTGACCGACCCCAACGGCGTTCTCGCCGGCCGCTTCCCGCCGACGGTGCGCAAGCCGATCGCCAAGCTGCCGTCGGGCGCGCTGGTGCTCGGCCTCGCCGACGCCGTCGTGCTCAACGATCCGATCACCGGGCAAGGCTCCAACAACGCCGCCAAGGCGGCGCGCCTTTATCTAAAGCGGATTCTCGACAACGGCGCAAAGCCGTTCGACGGCGCCTGGATGCAGCAGACCTTCGACGAATACTGGGCCTACGCGCAGTTCGTCACCGGCTGGACCAACGCCATGCTGCAGCCGCCGCCGCCGCATGTCATCAACCTTTTGGGCGCGGCGCAAAGCAAGCCGAAGGTCGGCAAGGCCTTCGTCAACGGCTTCGACGATCCGCGCACGTTCTTCCCGTGGCTCGCCGACCCGGCCGAAGCCGAGAAGTTCATCGCCGCCGCGTAGGCGCACGTTTCCCGGACGCGGTGCAACGCAACGGCATTTGTACCGCTGATCCGGGATCGTTGCGTGCTCGGCGTTTCAAACGATCCCAGTTCTGCAGCGCATCACAAAAGCGCGCGCGAGATATGCTAGGCCGCGTTCTCACAAACCCGGCCTAATCGCTTTTGCCACCGAAAGCGAACATGCAGCGGAAATCTTGGAATGTCCGCTTGGTGCCATAAGCAGAAATCGAATTAGCCTGCCGAATTTTGCATAGCGCACACATTATCCTCAGCCTAATCTCGCTTGACTTAGGTCAACGGCCTACGCGCGTGCGCTGCCAAGCGGTGCTGTGAATTGCCTTGGTTTCGGAAGACGGAGACCATCAATGATCAAGATTGCCAAAGCCCACATAGCCGCGATGCTCTTGACAGCGGGATGGCTCGGTTGCGTATGCGGCGCAGCATCGGCCGCCGTTAGCATCGCGGGACAAGTCCAAGCGGGTGGTAGCGCAGTCGCAAACTCCACCGTCACGCTGTGGGTCGCAAGTTCAGGGGAACCGAGGCAATTGGCTCAAACAACAACCGGCAGCAACGGACAGTTTGAACTTCTCAGCCAAGAGACCCCTGGCGCGGATGTCAGCCTTTATCTGGTCGCGAAAGGCGGCCAAGCCACGGTCAACAAGAATAGCGACAACAATCCGGCCATCGCTCTGTTGACGGTGCTCGGTAACACGCCCCCGGCCAAGGTTGTCATCAACGAGATGACCACCGTGGCGTCGGTGTGGACCAACGCGCAGTTTCTTGATGGCGCGGCAATCAAGGGTCCCGCGCTCAGCCTGGGTATTGCCGCAGGCAACGTGCCCAATTTTGTAGACCTTCAAACGGGTGGCTGGGGGGCCACTATTCAGGACCCGCTCAACGGCAGCCAGACGCCGACAATGGCCAATTTTGCCACGCTGGCCGACGTGATTTCAGGCTGTGCCACGCTGGTGACTGTCAATGCGTGCGACCAACTTTTCATAGCGGCCACACCGCCGAAAGGCGCCGCCCCAACCGACACTCTGACGGCGGCCCAAGCCATCGCTCGCAATCCTTGGTATCAGCCACAACGGCTCTACGCCTTGCTGAACCAATTCTATCCAATCCTGAAGGGCGAGAACCTTCGTCCGGTTCCATTTATGCCGTATCTGAATTGGTCGCCAAGCGCCTGGGTGCTTCCGCTCAAGTTTGACGGTGGCGGGTATCGTGCGGGCGGCAAGGCCATGTTCGACAGTGAGGGTAACCTCTGGGTCGGCGATAACTTCACGGTGGGTTGGCAGGGGCAAGACAGCCTATGGCAAGGTCATGCGACCAAGTTCGCACCGAACGGTCGCCCGCTTTCGCCGATCACAACGGGCTTTACCGGCGGCGGGATGGAAGGAGGCACCTTCGGTGCGGCCGTAGACGCCAACGACAATGCTTGGCTGACCAGCTACGGCAGTAAATCCATTTCGGTATTCGACAAGAACGGCAAGCCGTTGACGCCGCCAGCAGGGATAACATTCAACGGCAGGCTCGGACTAATGCAAGGGGTTATCGTCACGCCCAGCGGCGATGTTTGGGTGCTTGGCATCGAGAAGAGCCAACTTGTCCATTTTCCAAAGGGCGACCTGACCAAAGGCCGGATCGTTTGTGAGGGCGACAGCGCCGAGCCGTGCAAGTCTTTCCGTGCGCCATTTCATCTCGGCATCGACCAGCAGGACAGGATCTGGGTGTCCAATAGCGGAGTGGACCATGTTACGCGCTTCCGCGCGTCTGATCCGAGCAAAGTCGAGAATTTCAAGACCGGAATTAACAATAGCGGCCTTGCCATTGACAGCGGCGGCAACGTTTGGGTCACCAACCGCTTTGGCACTGGGCTTCTGGGCATGGCCCATTTGATAGACATGGGCATACACCTGAAGCTTGAAGGCGTAGCCTCAGCTTCGGACTACCTAACCAAGACGATGTCTGAGCAAAAGGGTGGTCGTTTCGGTGGCAGCGTCACACTGTTGCGGCCAGACGGCAGCCAATTTCCCGGCTCCCCGTTCAAGGGCGACGGTCTCCCCGGCCCTTGGGCGGCGGTCGTCGATGGCAACAACAACGTTTGGATTTCCAACTTCAACACGCCGAGCAGTCCTATCGTGCAGTTGTGTGGCGTACGCACAGAAAACTGCCCGCCCGGCAAGAAAACCGGCGACCAGATTTCGCCACCCGGCGGATACGTGGGTGGTGGCTTGCAGATGCAGACGGACCTTGCCATCGACCCGGCTGGCAATGTCTGGGTGATGAACAACTGGCAGGACATTGACAGCTGTATTGGTACGCCGAGCGAGGCGTTCTCGACCCGGTGTGGCGGCCAAGGCGTCGTGGTCTTCTACGGAATGGCAAAGCCTGTGCGCGCTCCACAAATCGGCCCAGCACAACAACCACAATGAACCGGATGGCTCAGCGCAAAATTGGTCGGGCTATGTCCGTGTTGGGTCCCTAAGCCGAGTTTCGCTTTCTCACTCGATTACTTCGTCAGCACGAGCAGAAGCGAGGTTGGCATCGTCGGTTTGATTTGTCCGGGATTGCGATGGGGTTAGCCGCGCGCGCCGATCTTGTCCTGCGTTTTGGTCTCGAAATCGCTCGCGTCATGGCGCTCGTGCAATTGTTCTTCAGGCGGCCCGCTGGTGCGGTTGACCATTCGTCCGCGCTTAACGGCCGGGCGCCTGCCGATTTCTTTCGTCCAGCGTGTCAGGTTTTTATATTCGTGCGTCTGCAGGAACGTGCGCGCGTCGTTGTAGGAGGCGCCATTCAACATGCCGTTGCCGTACCACGGCCAGATCGCCATATCGGCGATGGTATATTCGTCGCCGGCGATGAATTGATTGCCCGCAAGCTGCCGGTCGAGCACGTCGAGCTGACGTTTCACCTCCATTGAATAACGGTCGATGGCGTATTTGATCTTCACCGGAGCATAGGCATAGAAATGCCCAAAGCCGCCGCCGAGATATGGCGTTGAACCCATCTGCCAAAACAGCCAGTTCAGCGCCTCAGTGCGCTTGCCGCGATCCTTTGGCAGGAAGGCGCCAAATTTATCCGCCAGGTAGAGCAGGATCGCGCCGGATTCGAACACGCGTAGCGGCGTCTGCTCGCTATAGTCCATGAGCGCCGGGATTTTGGAATTCGGGTTCACCCCGACAAATCCACTACCAAACTGGTCGCCCTCACCGATCCGGATCAGCCAAGCGTCATATTCCGCTCTGCTGTGACCGGCGGTCAGCAATTCCTCCAGCATAATCGTAACCTTGACGCCGTTAGGCGTCGCCAATGAATAGAGCTGAAGCGGATGCTTTCCACGCGCCAATTCCTTCTCGTGCGTCGCGCCCGCGATAGGGCGATTGATATTGCCATAGCGCCACTTGGGACTGTCATCCTTCTCCCAGACCCAGACTTCCGGCGGCGTGTAGGTCGATGTGTCAGTCATGTTGGGCTCGTGTTTGTCGCTCAATAGGCTCGCCGAATGGATAGAGCGGCGATCCTGGCCTGTCCAATTATAGTTGTGGGCGTTGTCATGTATGCGGCACCACCCAACCAAGTAAGTATCCGAAGAAGCGCCTGCCGCTTCATGCTCGCCGCCGCCTCGGGAAGGTGATCGTATCGGTCGATGTCGCTGTTGGGGCAAAGCCGGACGTAGCCGGTCGTTCGTGCGAGGTCCGCTCTTACCTCCACATCAGAGATTCGGCGGCACTGACCGGGCCGGCGCTACGCGTCATCCAGATGCCGACGAATGGCCCGGCTTCGTACCGGAGGCGATGCCGATAATACGCGCCTTAACGCCGCAGTCCGCGCAAACTATCTCGTTATCCGGACCGATCCTGAAGCCATGCGACAGGCTTTTGATTGTAGTTTCTAGATTTCCACGTTCATTCTCTTCCCACGTTGCCGAGCCGCTTAGTGCGCATTCCGGACATGTCAGAGATGTAACGAAGCGCTCTGGCTTAGCCACGAAGGCCTCCTGGATGGAGCGACGTTTGAACCGATAACGCGGTATTATGGCGCAAACGCCACAAGCCCAACGGCTGTGGCGCGCTCACATCAAAAGGTAAGGGAGGCTGACGTGTAGGAGCGCGCCGTGCGGCGGCGATCCTCAGCGAATTGGCTGAAAGCGGGCCTTAAAATCCTGCTGTGTCTGGCGACGGCCTCCGCCGCGACAATCATCCCCGATGTCACCAAACCTGGGGTGAGTATCAAAAAAGTCCTTGGCGGTGGTAGCAGTGGACGGCGGCAAATCTGGCGAGAAGTAATAACGGAAGCATTGCGTGTAGACATACCCAAACATATCGGCGTAGCTGTACTCCCCGAAAAGACGACCTGCTTTCAACCGCTCCTTCTGGAGCGCCGCATCGTACGTGAATTGGTAGGCGTCTTGGAAAACAATTTGTTCGGAACTGGCCTCTGCCGCAATTGTGTAACGCCTCGGCATTTGCATCGCTTTTTTGATATCGAATTCGTAGTTTGGAATAGCGCCCATTCGGGTTACGCGAACATGATAGAACGCCTCAATGATAACGGCTGGCGTTTTGCCTATATTGTTCCAAACGGCACTGATTGTTGGCGGTCCTTCGCTACGTTCTTCCTTGACTTTCAGCTCGCTCAGAAAGACGTAGGGCCGCTCGGTCGCCACGGCGGCCTCCAATTGCCGATCTGTAGTAGTCGACTGTTTTTTCATTTCGTCAAACTGGCTTTGCATGACGGACAACTGGCCCTGCATTGCCAAGAGTTGCCACATGAAAATTGCGGCCGTGAAAATACCGACAAAAACCAAGGCGAGCGTAAAGAGACCTACATTTCTAGTCCAACGAGCCATCATTCGCTCATTGGATTCGTGGCTTTTGCTGCGCTTGCGCTTGCGAGCGTGGTAGCGGCGTTTAAGAGCGCGGAGTACGCGGACGATCACCGCTGGCCTTGGTGGCCTCTCCCGTTCCTGGGATTCCTGGCTGTCGCTTTCGGGTGTGCCAGCCATGCGATCTAGTATTTAAGCTAAATCTCTTCCAAGGCTACTCCATCCAATTCCAACGCCGCAAGCACGGCCAGAAACCACGTCGCCGGGAACGTCCCTCGCGCCAGCTTATTAGTGACCGACGCCTCGGTTGATTCTTTGAAGCCGTGTTTTTTTAGGCGCTTCGCGGTAGCGCTTAATGCCCCTGGCAAACCGGCGGTGGCCGTTGCGGCGGAGCCGGATGATCCTTGTTGTATTGGGCGAGGACCGCGCCAAGGGTTTCCTTGGACCAAAATTTCGGAGCGCCGATCTCCCTCAAACAGGACGCGTTCCAATATGGTCCGGCGTTCGGCAACGACCGGCCGGCCTTCACCGCTTGGGCGACGGCGCCGACGTCGGCTGCTTCGGGGTAGATGTACAGCGTGGTCGGATGGTCCTTCACCATGGCGATGATTTGCCCGGCGTCCGATGGCGACCAACTGGTGCAGCCGTTGCTGCGGCCGTTGGCGTATTCCTCCAGTTGCCCAAACGGAACGTATCCGTCCCGGTCCGCGTAGGAGCTGTGCGGATCCTTTCGAAGACAGACGTTCCGCAACAATGCGGCCGGGTGCCCGCCGATCTCGCGTTGCCTGGCGTTTGCGGCTTCGCCCTCGCCGTCAAACTGAACGAACGAGCGTATTAAAACCGCGTCTTGTTTCGCTGAGGCGCGATAATAGCCTTTGAAAGACGTTATCGTCTCGGCGGTCACATAGGCGCCACCGGCCGTCAATCTCGAATCCAACGCATTGCCGAAGTTCTTCGCGCACCGCTTGGCATTGGCGAAATCCGCGATACCCTTCAAATCGCGGCCGCCGCCGTGACCCGCCGAAATCGCACGAAACGACCGGCCGGATTCGCAGATAACGTAAAACCGCGCCCCCACTTTGCCATCGCCTAAATCATGGGGACGCGTGGCATCCATGGCAAAATAGCAGGGATTTTTGACTACGCCCGCGTGCACTTTTTGCAAATAAAGCGCGCGCGCCCTTTGCAACACCACTGGCGCGACTTGCCCTTCGCCCTCGCCGACATTGGGGCTGAGCCAAGCCGGAAGGTCCGAGGGTTGCTCCATGGCAAAAGAGTGGGACGACGATGCCAAGGCGACGACGACGATCAGGCGGCTGACGATCTTGACCATGCTCAGGAAGCGGACATCGGGACCGCTAGTCTTAGCCGGCAATCTTCGGCCCCGCCTTCATCCGCGCCGTGGCCGACGGCAATTCGCCAAAGCGCGCGTGATAGTTCCTGGCAAACCGGCCGAGATGCGAGAAGCCGTTGTCAAGCGCGACCTTGGTGACGCCGGCAGCGCCGCCGACCTCGCCGCTCCGCAAAGCCTGGCGCGCTTTGTCCAACCGGAACGATTTCAGGTATGTCATCGGCGAGACGCGGCGAAAATCGCGAAAGCCGGCAAACAAGGTTCGCGTACTGACGCCGGCAACGGCAGCGAGCGTTTCGATGGTGAGCGGCTCCGCGTAGTGGCGCCGGATATAGTCTTCCGCCCGCCGCACGAAATGCGGCGCGGCGGCAGCCTCGGGCCGGGCCAGCGCTTCGCTGATATTGTTCTTCTGCCCGTACAGCAGCGCGTTGAGCAGCGTCGAAGCAAAATGCTCGGCGACGTGCGCATTGGCCAACGGATGCGCGCAGCCGTCGAGCCGCGCCAACGTCAATTCCTCGGCAAACAGCTTCACCAGCCGCAGGAAATACTGCCCGGCCGGAGTGTCGAGCTTGAGCTCCGGCTCGAATTCCAGCGGCTCGTCGAGTGCATGGCCGAGATGCGCGGCGCAATGCTGCTCGACCATGGCGCGCTCGAAGCGCACGCAGACTTGGGCGTTGCCGGCATGCCAGCGCATGTGCAGCGGCAAGGTCGGCGACACCAGCGATGCGGCCTGCGGCGTCGAGTTCGAACCGCCGGTTGCCGCAGGCGATCGAGGCGTGACCGGCAACGGGAATCTGGACCAGGAAAAAATCGTCGAGGCGGTTGGGATCGATTTCGACCTCGGCGCCGTATTCGAGCCGATTGACCGACGCATTGCCCTGGCGGAGGTGATGCATGCGCGCCTGCAAGTTGACGCCGGTGCCGTGCAGGCGCAACAGATGCGGCTTGAAAATGCGCGCCACGCCCGCGCGCACGGCGTCGAAATCGCGCGACGAGAAGACCAAAGACTCGTCGGGAAACGCCGCATCTGCCAATAGCGGAGGACTGACATCCATCGGCATGTTTCCAAGCGGTCACCGCGCAGCGAAAGCGGCGCGGTACAACAATCAGGCACTACCGGCTTTGCGCAAAGTGTGACCAAAGCCGGCGCAAACCGCAAGAGCGGGAGCCGCTATTTGTTCAGCGTGCGGGCGACGTAATCGCGCACGTAACCCAGCGCCTCGATCCAGATATCGGCGACGGTCTGATCGGTCATGGCGCCGCTTCGCTCGACGCGATCGGCGGCCTCCTGGCGAAGCTGTTTCTTGGTCTGCGCGAAAGCCGCCGGCGACAGGTTGGCGAGGCTCTGCGCGGCGGCGATGGCGCGCCGCGGCAGCGCGTCCGCTTCCACCGCCTCGTCGATCCAGCCGTGCGCCAGCGCCGCATCGACGTCGTAGGTGGCGCCGCCGAAGGTGAATTCAGGCAGATGGCGGGCCGGCACCGCAAAGCGCAAGATCTCGAAGGCCAGCGCCGGAAACGGCACGCCGACCAGCAGCTCGGTCACGCCGATCCGCCCGCCGCTCCGCGCCATGATCCGGCGGTCGGCGCAGCAAGCGAGCACGCAGCCACCGGCGATGGCGTGTCCGTTGATCGCCGCCACCACCGGCCGCGGGTGGAAGAACACCGCGTCATAGAGACGGTGCAGGGTCGGCAGGAACTTGCGCAGATAATCGGCACCGCCCGCGGTCACCTGCAGCAAATCGACGCCGGCGGAAAAGATGCGGCCTTGCCCTGTGAGCACCACGGCGCGCGCGTCCACGGCGCGAAGTTCCTCGAAACACTTCGCCAGGCCGTCGCACAGCGCGATGTCGAGCGCATTGGCCTTGCCATGCCTGGTGGTGACGATGGCGATTCCGTCCTCGGTTTTCACGTCGATCATATTTGGCTCACGCGATATTCCTCTTGCCGCATTTCCCGGGCGCGGCGCGCCATGAAATGGTGCGCTGCAGAACCGGGATCGTTACGAGCACTGAGTGTGGAACGATCCCGGATCAGCAATGCAGCGTTGCACGCTGCATCGCGTCCGGGAAACGCCTGGCTGTGACAGCCGACGATATCGCAACGGCGCCGCATGGTTAAGAGCGACGGATTTTGGTCGGCGCTTTGCGCCAAAAAATCCGCAATTGCGTCACCTTGAGGTCATTCCGGTCTGTACCGATGACTTCGGGATGCTTGGAGGACGATCGGGAAAAGCCTGCCCTGGAACCTGATCCGAGGGTAGTAACCGATTTTAGGAAAAGACCATGCTCCAGCGCAAAAACTGGACCATGATCCAAGCCGATCCGATCATGATGTTGGGCGTAGCATGATCTTTTCCGAAAGCCGGGATCATGCTTGAGCGACGGAGGGACGCAATGCGCAGGTTCCGCGTGTTTGTAGGGAGCGCTGCCGTCTGCGGTTGTTTGTTTGCTTCTGGTCTGTTCACCGGCGGCGCCGCGGCGCAGAGCGCCGAGCCTGTCGGCGGGCCGTTGCAGCTCCTGAAACTCATGCATCCGGGCAAATCGGAAGCGAGACCTCACGTCAAACTCGCCAAACCCGCGACCGCAAAGTCCGCTACCGAGCGCTCCGCCAAGTCCTCTATCAAGTCTTCCACCAAGACCCGGGTCGCATCGCGAAAGAAGTTGCGATCGTACTTCGCGGTGGCCGAACGAAAGCGGCGTCAGGTCGAATCCGCCCTGCAAGCGGCAGCGCCGCCGGCTTCCGACAACGCGTCGCCGGCGGCCCCGACCGCGATGACCGCCGATGCCGCGACACTGGCGCCGGTGCAGCAGATGCCTGCGGCGCCGCAAATCGTGGCGCCGACGGCTGGAACACCGAGCCAACTTGTCATTGACGGTCAAACCGTCCAGGTCGCTTCGGCCGACGAGGTCAACGAAATCGATCTCGCCGCCAGCGACGCGAGCGTCGCCAACGCCGCATCGCGTGGCCCGAAGCTCGCGAGCAACACGCCGCCAAGCGCGGTCACCGAATCCGCGGCAAAATCCGAACCCACCAGCGCCGCGTTGGTCGAGGCACAGACGCCGGAGATCAGCACCACCTCGTGGATCCTGCAGATCTTGGCGGCGATCGGCGGCGCAATTGCGGCCGGTACTGTCGCCTGGTTTCTGATGCGCTCCGCACCGCCGCGGGTGGAAGTGAGCGAATAGCGCGTGGTGAATAGCGAATAATCGGCGTCCATCTGAAACTATTCGCTATTCACTTCGCCTTTCATCGGGGCTTCTTCGTTCCACCGATCGGCAACACTGCGGTCTAGGCAATCGTGGGTTCATCAAGAAAGGTGTAGAGG
>CAWDZD010000058.1:0-147287 GCA_963806465.1 uncultured Alphaproteobacteria bacterium
GCTTCCATTGATTTTGCGACCCTCGGGTCCGGCTGGGCGTGCCCGATGCTCGGCATCGATAAGAACGTCGCTACCAGAATGCCGACGATACGTCCTTGAAGACGCGAACCCAATCGAGCAGGCATTGGACTTCCTCCCATTTGTCGACGCCAAGTTTTTATGCCAAACACATTCCCAAAAGCACATTGATATGGATCAAATCGAAGTCCGAGGTGGTTCTAAGGACCTCAGGATTTTTCGAGCTTTCACAAAGCCCGCTGAGGTCACACGCCAGAGCCGAGGGTTTATCTCTTGTTTGAAAGCCGGGTGCGGCCCCAAAAATTCCGAGTTATACAACCGGTAGGGCCCATTTTTTTCCGGCGGCAGCGCGTGATCTACTCACTGTCCTCGCCGAGAACCTTGCCGGTGAACGGGTTCACAAGGTGGACCTGCTGACATATGGCACAGGTCACAGGTCACAGGCTCATACGCATTCTCGTCCTCCGCAATCTCTTCTGCGGTGGACAAAGCCTGAAATGCGGAGACCTGTGTTCGGGCAGCGGTAGATGAAAGCGGCCATTTCGCCAACCAACACTGTCGCGCTGATTGCGCTTTGATCTGCGTCAATCAGTCCGCGAAAGCGATGATCTAGCCTTTATTATTCGTTATTAGTGTAGCGCGGCTGTTGTGCAAGTTCGGAAGCGAGCGATGCCGACAAAAACACTATGTCCCAAATGTCACGGCCAAAGGACCACATACTGCCCGGTCTGTCGAGGCGCTGGTAAGAAATCCGTCGCAGGTGTCAGCGTCGGAGACTGCAATACTTGCGGCGGAACTGGTCGCCGCCGCTGCGATGTTTGCGGTGGCACGGGCGAAGTTGAACCACCGAACGAAAAGAAGACAGCTTCCACGGATCACCGTGTTTCTTGAGGCGCCCGCGCGCCCCGCCTCTGTGACCCGCCGTACCGCGTCGGTCCCGCAATCAGCGTTTGACATTGTTCACAAAACGATGGGTTTGTATCAACGGGTGGACTGGGTATGGCTCGGGGAAAATTCGTCTCTTATTTGCGCGTGAGCACCGACAAGCAGGGCCGCAGTGGTCTTGGTTTGGAAGCTCAGCGCGAAGCCGTCGCGCGCTACCTAAACGGTGGCAGTTGGAAGCTGGTCGCCGAATACGTTGAGACCGAGAGCGGGAAGCGCAGTGACCGCCCAAAGCTCGCGGCGGCGCTGAAGGGTGCGATCGCATAGCCCCTTGGTTCTCACAAAAAACGGCCGCCCGTCTTAAACTCGAAGCCGCGGATGATGTCGACAGTGTTGGTCGTGGCCACGATCGCACCGTTTCACAGCCCGCAGGAGCTATCTGCATAGAAGAAGTGGACCCGCTGGCAGAAAGGTTCGCGGAGGAACACAGGCGGTTCCTGGAAGAGAACAACCCAAGGGTCCTGTCCCAGCAAGACGACCCGAGCAGTTATCTCTCTTCGGTGGGGAGACAGGCGGCGGAGAGTTGGGAGCACCAAATGGCGAAATTCGCCAACAGCCCGGCGGTGCAGAAGCTCCCCCACCTGGAGAGGGTCCGAGCGTTACAAAACCACCAACAAGCGGTGGAAGAACAGATATTGCACGACCACATACTCCAGCCCGTGCCGGAATAAGAGAGGCTGAGCAGAAGATTACCGAGCGGCCGATCTGGACAACCCGAAATGCCAGCCCCGACGAAACCGAGAACTTTTTCCGCATCACCTTTCTCACCGAAGGGCTGAGGCGGGTCCTGTGGGTATTTCGGAGGCCACTTTCGTTCCGATTAGCGGCCGAAGTGTTTGCACTTACGGAGCAGAGCCAGCAGAAATCGGCCTGCCTGACTACCACCGGCCAGCGGTATGCGGTCATCCGAAATGGTATCGCGGCTTGGCCCAAGAACTGCCGCGAAATCAATAGGCCCCATAGTGCGAAAATGGTTCCGTGAAGGGGACTCCAAAAATGAAGCGCGCAGCCTTGTACGTCCGGGTCAGCACAGACCGGCAGACGGTGGAGAATCAAATTGCGCGGCTCACCGAGATTGCCAGGGGCCGGGGGTGGCAGATAGTCCAGACTTTCAGCGACGCGGGAATAAGCGGAGCCAAGGGCAGGAACGAGCGTCCGGGTTTTGATGAAATGCTGAAGCAAGCGCAGCGGCACCGCTTCGATGTGGTCATGGTCTGGGCTATCGATCGAATAGGGCGCTCGCTGATTGATCTACTTGGAACCATCCAGCATCTAGAAGCGTGCGGCGTCGATCTGTACCTCGATCAGCAAGCGATCGATACCACGACCCCTTCGGGGAAGCTGATGTTCCAGGTTACCGGCGCCTTTGCTGAATTCGAGCGAGCTATGATCCGCCAGCGCATACATGCCGGTCTGAGACGGGCAGTTGCCAATGGCAAGACGCTAGGCAGGCCCCTGAATGATCCTGAGGCTATTGAAAAGGCGCGACAAGCGCTCGGCAGCGGGATGGGCATCAACAAGGTCGCGAGGCGAGTTGGGTTGAGCAACTCAACGGTCGCTCGTGTCAAGTCCGAGATGCTCGCTCAAGCGTAAGATGACAGCCAATTCAGTACTGTAGATCTGTGGGAAGTTTGAGGCAGGCCTCGTCTCGCAGTGGTCCCACGCTTTCGCGGCAGTGGCGTCTTTCTTGGTTTGACCGCGCGGCTTCGCAAGACGCCTTCTTGTTTTGATGTCTGCTCTTACCCCGATTGTGTTGCAAAACTATTTTGAGCTCCCGAGCGAAGAAATTTTTTTCAAGATCGCGCACCGGTGCGGAATATTGATTCAAGAAACCGCTCGTTCGGATTCTATTCTTGCCCGATTTCGTTTGATCCACTGCTCGCGGGCGAGTTTTGCAACACAATCACCCAGCAAGCCGACATTTTCAGGGGCTTGTTGTAGGTCCGCGATGGACGAGTCGCCCGGAGGAATTTCACCTCCAGGCGCTCCCAAAACCGTGCGTGAACCTCTCGATTCACACGGCTCCCGATGTTCGACCGTTGGCAAACGAGCCGCCGGCTTTACCTCATCCACGGGCTCCTCCTGTTGCCAGTTGGCTTCAGTTGGCCGGTGGTCTCGGCTGAACAATGCAGCCCCTTCGGTCCAGCTCCATTACAGAGCCTTCGTCCCTACTACGAGCCACTCCGCCCCTGCGCTCCGCATTGGTACTCTCGTCCTCGCGGTTGTAGCCGCTTGTGACTTCTCCCTTTACATCGGAGCACAGGTTCTCACGTTCCGTACAAAAGCCTGGTTGAGCTTCGCGCCGCCTCCATGCCGGATGCCGCTTGGGCCGTCTCAGGCATCTCCCAAGCTAATCCCGAAGGAATGGCCACCCCCCGGTTTTGGCATCGCCTAATCCGTTTTCGACACGTCATCAGCGGTTTGCTTGCGCTCGCCTCTCTCAACCTTGCCTGACGGGATCTTGTCCCGCCGTTTCCGCAACGCTCACCACCATCGCTTTTGACGACAGCAGCTTGCGGTAGCTTGAGATCAACACCTAATTGCCGACCTCGAAGGGCCCTCCTCCATCTCTCGTACAGTTACGCATCGCCGTGTGGACGGGCGATACTCGTGACACACGGCCATATTCGGACATTCGGAAGCAATTGTAGTCGACGATCTTGTCGGCGCGGGCCAGCAGCGTTGGGGATGATGTCTCCGAGCTTTAGGAGAGACGCTCCTTCAACAACTTGTATAATGCGCACAACGGCGCTACAGGCACGGAAAACTTGCGAAGGTTATGCCCGGGCTTGGCGGTCGCGCGGATCGGCAATTTCGCCGCGATTTTCAGCGAAAGCGTCGATGCCTAGCGCTGCGCGCAGATCGGCGGTCAACTCGGCTTTGTTATCCTCGATCGGAATGCCGGTCGCATCGGCGACACGATCGATGGCGTTGAAAGTTGCCGCGATTGCGGCCGCGTCTACGAGCGCCGGATCGCCCATCTTGGCGCGAATCTCGGCGCGCACGGCCCCCAAAAGCGCGTCATCGCCGCCAAGGACGGCTTCGGCAAACTGAACGAGCAGCGCGCCGTGCGGAATATTCCCATCGCCGCCGCGCCCCGTCAGCAGGTTCAAATCGTAATTCTCGCCTTTTGCTTCGCTGCTCCCACGGAGCAAGACCGCATGGGAAGTTGTTCAATAAAAACATTGATTGAGAACTGAGACACGGCCGGCGATCAATTCGATCTGCGCGTGGGTGATGGCGCGGTATTCGTTGGCAAAGTCCCGCATCCACCTGCCGAGCAGGTATTGTGTCTCGACCAATTGGAACCAAGCGTAAGCCTCTTCGGGAACAAGCGATAGCGCCCGTCTGATATTGGCAAGGACGCCACCCCAGTACCTGGCCAGCGTTTTTTCTTCCTCGGTGTCGAGCTCGCCCTCCAAATCCTTGGGGTGGATCATCGGCACCCAGGCCTCGCCCCGTTGCTTTGCGGTTCGTGGACGCCGACGATGCGGCTGGCCGGGTTCGGGCTGCGGCAAGGCATGCGGCGGCACACCGACCGCTCGGCAAAACGTGTCGATCGAGACGACGGTGGCCACGACACCGACAATCTCGACATATTCCGCATCGGACGTGCCGGACGCAATGACGCCTTCGAACCATTGCCGCGTCAGCCGCCCGGGATCGCTGACGATACGATGGATTTGCTCGACGATACGTTCCGGCAAAGCGTTCAGGCTGTTGTGCTGCCCGGCGATGGAATAGGGCGACAAAGCCTCCTTGCGGCGCCTGCACAGCGAACATTGCGGCGTCTGACGGGTTTCCGCCGCGATCGCCACGCGCGTCGCCCCATCGAACCAGGTGCCGGCCCGCGCAATGCGTTCCCAGCCGATGTTGTGCGCCTCGACAATGTCGCCGCGAACGGCAAAGGGGAGCATGGAATAAGCGATCATGCGAGTAAGGCTTAGGTGCAGCATGCCGCTTCGTCAACCGCGACGATGGCTGAGCAGCATTCCACCTAGGGGTCAATCGCGTCATTTCGAGCGTGGTGTCGCGACTTCCGGTATTCACCCAGGTGCAGACATTTCGCTGCGTCGCACTAAGCGACGTGAAGGACCAAATGGCGACATCGTGCGCATTCATTCATTCGATCACCTCGTCGGCGGTCGAGAGTAGCTTCTCTGGAACCATCAGACCGAGCGCCTTCGCGGTCTTTAGCTTGAACCCGCCATCCGGCCTTAGGTTGTGCCTTCTGTATTTTTTCTCAACTCCTCGGGAGGGCAGCCAACTGCTGCCACCTATAGCTTTGGGTCTTACTGAGTCGGATATTTCGGGGTAGCAGCCTGCTATTCCGTTCCGGGCCATCGCTATGGCCGACACATCTAAGTCCGAGCACCATCCCATCTTCGATCGCCATGACCGCGCCCTGGCCAAGAAAAGGGGAAGTAGGATGGGCCGCATCACCGAGCGTGGAAACGCGTCCTAGCGTCCACTCCAAGGGATCCCGGTCACGCAATCCCCATTTGAACAGCGTCCCAGGCCGGATAGCTCCAATCATCTCCAAAACCGAGGGATGAAAGTCCTGGTACAATTCCAGCAATTCGCCAACCTTTGCAGTGATCGCCCATCCTTCCTGTTCCCATCGAGGCTGCCGCGAGATTGCAACAACATTCATGAGCGTATTCTTGCGAAGCGGATAATGAAGAAATATGCGATTCGGCCCGATATACATGCACGCACCTTGCGCACTGAGATGTTCTAACTCGTTTTCGCAAGGAATAAGCGCGCGAAAGGCCACCTGACCGGTATAGGACGCCGGCGCCGAACCGTGTACCGTGTCGCGCACCGCCGATCGGCAGCCGTCGCATCCAATCAAGGCGTCTCCTTCGACGGCCGTACCGTTTACAAAGTCCGCGGTGACGCCGCTTTCGCTTTGCACAAGGCCGCTGAAGGCATGAGCGAGATGAACACAATCGGGATCGTTGGCGAGCACAGCCGCGTTCAGAGCGTTGTGGAGATCTGCGCGGTGAACCTGGAAATGGCCGGCACCGTATTTTGAGTTGTAGTAATCACCAGCCGGTCGACGATGAACGATCTTGCCGCTTTGGAAGTGCCTCATCAGCTGCTCATTTGAGACGTTCGAGGTCGCCGCGATTACCTCGCCGGCTCCCAGAAATTTGAGTGCATGCATTGCATTCGGTGTCACCATGAGGCCCGCGCCAAATTCCCTGAGCTCAGATGCCTGCTCATAAACTGACACTTTAAATCCATGGCGCTGCAATGACAAGGCAGCAGTCAACCCGCCGATGCCGGCTCCGATGACAATGACGTGGCAGTGGGTCGATACCATTGACCTTCCTTGAGACGATAAAGTGTCCGCTATGCCGACTCGACGTGAGTGTTGCGAAATGCCAGCAGCGCCGTAGCAGCCGCCGCGATCAGCGCAAACAAACAGGCGACTAAGAAGATGTGCATCGGTGGCAGTCCGACCGCCAACAGATAACCACCCAAAACTGGTGCGACAATTCCGCCGAGCCGCCCGATGCCGAGCGCCCACCCGATGCCGCTGGTGCGCATGCGTGCCGGATAAAGCTTCCCGCAGGCCCCGTTCACGCCGGTCTGGCTACCAATGATCGTCATCCCGGCCAGAAATATTATGATGCAGAGAACGGAATAGGGCAGCGCGAAAAGCGCAATCACGGCGATGAACACGGCGCCGGCGGCATAATGCAAGGCTAATGCGCGCTCGGGCCCAATGCGGTCGATCGCCAGGCCGAGATACAGAACCGCAAAGATTGCACCGAGGTCCCGGAGGCTTGCCGCAAACACAGCTTCCGCGGGGCTAATGCCGATCAGATTCAGTACCGTCGGCATCCAGTAGGCGAACAAGAAGAGGTTTAAAAGGCTGCAAAAGAAAATGACCCACAGCAGCACGGTCTGCAAGGCATACCCCCGGCCGAGCAGCATCCAAATCGGGTTGCTCCGCGCGACGTCAACGGCATCGCTCTTCGCCGAAGTGATGTCGAGGTGCCGCAGCAGAGCGGCGTTGCGCGGTGACAAATTCTGCCCGGCTGCCAGAAACCGGGGCAATTCCGGTAGCCAAAATACCAGCACGGGCAACAGTGCCAACGGGAATATACCGCCCAGTACGAAGATCATGCGCCAGCCCCATTCCGCGAGCAGCAATGCCACAATCTGCCCACCGAGGAAGCCGCCCAAGGGCGCGCCAGTGAACGTAGCCATAATCATCGTCGCGCGCAGGCGGTGCGGTGTGTAGTCTCCGGTCAACGCGGCCGCACCTGAAAAACCACCTCCAATGCCGATTCCAGTGAAGAATCGCAATAGGCTCAGCATGCTGAGCGACCCCACCACAGCGCTGAGCAGTGAAGCGATCCCGAAGATCGTCAGGCTGGCGAGCAATAGCGGCCGACGACCGAACCGGTCCCCAATCGGGCCCGCGGACAGCGCTCCAACCATGATGCCGATACTCGACCACAGGAACGCCGTCGCGAACGCCGATGGCGGCAGGTGCCATTCGCGGATCAGCGACGGCACGGCCCAGGCAACGGAATTAAGATCGTAGCCGTCGCAGATTTGCACGAGCGTACACATAGCAGCGACGCGAAGTTGCAAACCGCCTAGCCGCTGATTCTCGAGCGCAGCTTCGGTCGTCGAGCCTGCCACTGCCGCCATTCTGGCCTCCAGAGACGCCTTGCCCGAGCTACAAACGATCACCGAGCAACCCGACGCCGATCTATCCAACCAGCAACCCAACAGTGCCGGCGGTTAGCGCTGGGGTAAACCCGGACAGGCCTAGCCGCCACGCATCTGCAATCGAAGGGACCGCGTAACCGATGACATAGCCCTTCAAGTAGCACCGCCACTCCGCAGCAGAGCGCTCCCACAAGAAAATCAAGCTGCTCAATCCCGCGCGTCAGTGCTTTGATATCCCATTTTTATCATGTCCCGACAGATGCACCACGTATGCGATCTATCAGCGTCATCGGATCCTCGGGTGACTTGTTGCCGCGCCAGGCCACGTGCTGATCTGGACGCGAGAGGAGCAATTTGCAGGGATAGAGGTCGTCGGCCTCGCTCAAATCCACGTCAACGACGACTAAAGGGATAGCGCGACGAGCAGCTGCTTCTATGATGCCATCGATGTTGACCTCGAGATCGAACCGAAGCAGCGTGAAGTCAGAACCCAAGCTGTCGTACAGCGATCTACCGTCGCGCAGCCACAGATGCGGCGTGCGGCATCCCGGCACTGTGGATTGACTGAAGTCGTACATTGTATAGGATGGCGCGGCCTCACCGTCGTAAGCGATGATCGGTGAAGCCTCGTAGAAATATCCAAAGTTGAGTCCGCCGCAGCAGAACTGACCGACGTTGATGTCGTATGCTTCACGTCCGATTTTGGCGCGCACCGCATCTCCTTCCGGTCCTAGTTGGTCAATGGTGTCGGGTATCGCGGCGCGCTGAGAAGCTCGCGCTAGTGAGGTATTCATCGCGCAGCGTGACACTTGCTCTGTAATTGGTTGGCGCTCGATTTCGTAGGCGTCGAGCAAGGCCGGATCGCCCCACCCTTTAATGACGCCCGCCAGCATCCACGACAAGTTCATGGCATCGGCGATCCCCGCATTCATTCCATAGCCGGCGAACGGCACCCAGATATGCGCGGCGTCTCCGCATAGGAATACCCGCCGATCGCGAAAGCGATCAGCGATCATGCGTCGCCCCGTCCAATCTTCCTGACCAAGAATCTTGAACTCGAACGAAGGCTGCACACCCAAGATCTCGCGAATGCTGCGGTCGCGGTCGATAGTTGGCAGGAAGTTGTGGACCAACCATCGCTCGCAGCCGTCGATCGCGAACATCAAACCCCATGATCGCGGATTCAGACAGTCAATAGCCCATGCCCGGCTGGGCATCATCTCGAGCAGGTCGGGCGCGAAAATATCGGTCGATTGCACCTCTATCACTGTTGCGTCGCCGCTAAGCCTGACCCCGATCCTGTGCCGTATGTTGGAATGAGCGCCGTCGCAGCCGACAAGGTAGCGCGCGAAGATCTGAAAGTTTTTGTTTAAGTCGAGGTCTTTGGCGATGGCCATGACCCCGTCGTCATCCTGCTCGAAATCGGACACACGCGTTCGAACTCAGAATGCGCAATCGTGGCGTTGATACTGCGACGGCGAACAGCACCGGCTCGAGATAAATCTGATTGATGCGGTGGGGCGGCTCCGGCGTCGGCCACCAGGTGTCAGGTCCACCTTTGGCGGTATAGCGATTGGTACGGCACGGAATCGGAATGCGGGCCATCTCGATTCCGGTGGCCGTAGTGCGAAAAGCGACATCATTCGGATAATCCGCCGGTAGACCGGCGTTGCGCACAGCAAACACGATGCCTAGCCGGCGGAAGGTCTCCATCGTACGCGCGCTGACGTGATTGCAGCTGACCTTAGGATGCTCGCCCGCGGAGCGCATCTCAGCGAGCGTCACATCGACGCCGCGTTGGGCGAGATCCATCGCCAAAGTGAGGCCAACAGGCCCACCGCCCACGATCAAGACCTCGGTATCGATCCTCCGGGACATGAGCGGAACTCGGCATAGCAAGCGCAGCCAAGCTGCGTGTATTTCCGCGAACACTTAAAATTGTGGGTTCTTGAGGGACGGGCGTCGAGCCGCATTGCGCAGCCATTGGCCACGAAACGCACAAATTTGCAAAGTGAGGTCATCCCCCAGGCCTAGTCAGGATATATACTGGCGCGCTGATCCATTGCGCGTGGAGGCTTGCCATGAGCGTCTCGCCCGCTGCAGTCCAACGAATGACAGGCAGTGGCGTCGTGATCGGGGACTCCGATCTGCTGCCGCGCCACGCCGTCTTCCGCACTCGCGATTTGGATGAGGCGCGGGGACACCTGTGCGGCGTTTTTGCCGAGCACGGCGTCAATTATCTGCCGCATGAGCGGCACCTCGAATTTCGACACCGCCAAGCGAAGTTAGGTTCCATCGCACTAAATTCGTTGGAGTGGGGTGCCGGCGTAATGGTCTCAGCCCCTCTACTCCCCGATTTCTATCTTCTGCAATTCACGCTCACCGGCGAATGCGAACTATGGCAGCAAGCTCACCACAGTGTCCTCCCAGCCCGATCGGTTACGATCGTTAATCCCGGTCGAGCCTTCAGAAAGGCGTGGATGCCGGGTACACGTCAACTATTGCTCCGTATCGATAGGTGCCTGGTCGAGCGCGAATTGCGCGCCTGGACCGGCGGTAACGAAGGCGGCAGTGTCGAATTCGACGTCCCGCCGGTTGAAGACCCGGCTACGGTCGGTACTCTTGCACTTTTCGTGAGAATGATTTGCGAGGACCTCAAGAATGAGGCGTCAGACTTGTCGCATCCGTTGGTCGCAGACCGGGTTGGGTCAGGACTGGTCGCACTCCTCTTGACTTCAATGCCTCACAATAAACAACGAGCAATAGAGGCTGTGAACCAACCTACCGCGCCCTTCTTCGTACGGCGTGTAGAGGAGTTCATCGAGGAACACGCGCGCGACCCGATCAGGCTTGCCGATTTAACCGGTATAGCGGGCGTCAGCACGCGGGCATTACAAACGAGCTTTCGTCGCTTCCGCAATACGACGCCCATGGCACATTTGAGAGCCATTCGCCTGGAGCTAGCGCGGATTGAGTTGATGAGCGCCCGGAGACAAAGTTTGTCGGTGGCAGGAGTGGCAAGCGCGCACGGCTTCGGTCACCTCGGGCGATTTGCCCGAGATTACCAACTGCGCTTCGGCGAATTGCCTTCGCAGACGATCTACCGAGGTAGCGTCGGGTGTTCCCATTGAGTTGAAGTCGATTCTCGTTCACCGCGTATCATTAGGCTGATGTCGCTTATTGGCCCAAAGCGTCGGTTCGCGCGTCGCAGTGATACGTCCGTGGTTGGGGGCGAAGCAGACATGCCGACATCCCTCAAACGACGCGAATGACCCATCTGCGACATCAACCAAGACCGAACCGGCTGGGCCTCGATAACTGCTGCGTGGTATAAATTTTTCGTCTTGAGCCCTGGGAGAGCTTGAGCCTTGGGAGAGGCAATGAGGCGGCGCGAGTTCATTACTCTTCTCGGCGGCACGGTAGCAACTTGGCCGCTTTCGGCGCAGGCGCAGAAAACTGACCGGCTAGCTCGGATAGGCGTGCTCATGGGGTACGCGGAAACGGACACTGAGGCCAAGGCCTTGCTAGGGGAATTCACGCACGCGCTTTCGGAGTTCGGCTGGATCGAGCGCCAGAATCTCCGGATGGACGTTCGTTGGGCACCTGCAAAGACCGATCTGATGCGCACATATGCGAAAGAGCTAGTGAGCCTGCAACCCGACCTGATTTTGACCAACTCGACACCGGTAACCGCTGCTGTAAAACGCGAGACTACCACTATCCCCATTGTTTTTGCGGTAGTCGCCGACCCGGTCGGCTCCGGATTCGTTGCAAGTCTCCCCCGCCCTGGCGGAAACATCACTGGGTTCAGTTCGCTGGAAGGAACCATTGCTAGTAAGTGGCTAGAGTTGCTCACGGGTATCGCGCCCGGCGTTAAGCGGGCAATGATGCTATTCAACCCGGACACGGCCCCCTTTATTAGATCGTATGCTCTGCCTTCATTCGATGCCGCTGCTAGATTGCTAAAGGTCGCGCTAATCGCTGCGCCGGTTCATAACGATACTGAAATCGCGGCCGCTATAGCCGACCTTGGCCGCGAGCCGGGAAGCGGTCTCCTCGGGATGCCAGACAATTTTATCGAGATCCACCGCACGCTAATCATATCGCTGGCAGCGCGGAACAATATTCCTGCGGTCTACCAGACACCCGTTATCGCCAGAGACGGCGGTCTGCTTTCTTACGGGGCGGACTTCCAGGATATATTTCACCGAGCCGCACGCTATGTTGATCAGATTCTTCGTGGCGCAAAGCCGTCAGAACTCCCCGTTCAGCTGCCAACAAAGTATTTGATGGTCATCAATCTAAGGACCGCAAAGGCGCTCGGCCTCACCGTACCGCCCACGCTTCTTGCCCCTGCCGACGAGGTGATTGAATAAGGTGACCGAAGTCGGCTGATGGCCCGAAGCGGCCATGCAAACCGCGTCGCCAAATGTCTGCTTCGGGGGGAGGAGCGGACGTGCCGAAGGAGTGTTTGTGACCTAAAACGGTGAACTCCTGAGATGCTTGTTCCGCTCGGCAAGTGCGGCCCAAAAAGTTGGAACGGTAAAACGGTTACAGCTTCTCGCGTGTCGTTGGTTGATACCCACCCGGTTTTAGCGCACCAGCTGGGTGATAGGGTAAAACGGTTGCACGTTTGCGATGCCCAGCCGTGCTTTCTGCCCCTAAGAGGCTTCGTTGCAAGCATTGGTCAGCAGGGAACGATAGTTTCTCGTGCGTGCTCTCCGCCGGATTGGGATGGGCCTGGTATTTACGGCCATGCTTAGAGCCGAATGTTATTCATGCAGCGGTGCGTCTGCTCGAAAGCCAAACGACCTCGTACTGGAAATTTAACGTCAGCTCGAGCGCCTTGACACCATGCACTTGTATACAATTGAGTTGCGCTCGTTGGGCACCATGTGGCCGTATCTGATTTTGCGGCGATAACAGGACGGGAAATGGGCATCATAGATATAGTCGTCAATTTGTTCACCGCAGACGAGATCGCACTTGGCCAAACGGGCATTGATGTGGGTTTCATGACGCAGGTCCGAATGCCGGAGGCGATTCGCAAAGGCGTCTCCATCGAGCAATACCTGCAAAAGATGGATCGGGCCGGCATTGACCGGTCATTGTTGATCGCGGTCCGCGCCGGCGATCTCAAGGTCAAAGGTTCGTTTGAAATCCCTTACGAGCGCGTCCATTCTATTTGTTCACAGCATCCGCAACGCTTCTCTGGCCTTGCCGGAGTCGATCCGTTTCGCGGCATGCAGGGACTGCGCGACCTGGAGCATGCCGTTCGCAATCTTGGTTTTGTCGGCGCCCATCTCTATCCGCACTGGTTCGAGCTGCCGCCGGACCACGCCAAGTATTATCCGTATTATGCCAAGTGTTGCGAGCTTGATATCCCAATCATGATGCAGGTTGGCCAGAACTTGATCTATCAGCGGGATCGCCGCTTGCCGAGCGTTGCGCGGCCGATCACGCTTGATCGCGTCGCCATTGATTTCCCCGACCTAAGGCTCCTTGGCATTCACATCGGCGTTCCCTGGGTCGACGAGATGATCGCAATGGCTTGGAAGCACGAGAATCTCTTCATCGGAGTCGACGCCTACGCACCCAAGCACTGGCCACCGCAGCTCGTTCACTATCTCAATACTTATGGCAAGCAAAAGGTTTTGTTCGGCACCGATTGGCCGGTGATTGATCCGGAACGCGCGGTCGCAGAAATTGCCGAACTTAAGCTGCGGCCAGACGCGCGCCAGATGCTGATGCGTGAAAACGCGTTGCGTGTTTTCCGTCTGCCTGAAAGTCCGAGCAAGCCGCAATGACGTCAGTACGGCAAGCACTCTTGCCGGCGACATATCGGCCGGTGACAATGGCAAGCGGAATCCGCTCGTGCGCCTTACGGCGATCTTGGCAAAAACGCACTTATCTGCGGCCACCAGCGGCTCACTTTCCGACACTCACCGGTCGGCCACAGCATGTCGTCAGGTCGCCATCGCCGGCGTATCTGACGAACGGTCCCAATGCGGCAAGAAGATTACTCGTAAACTGCCCACCGCGATGGCTGATAAGCGGTAGCAAACGAGCAGTACGGACTAGGCAGGAGTGCCGATCGCGCAGCAGTCGCATCTTCAGACCTGACCCGTGCAACCGATAGTATGAGATCCGTTGACCGCCTCGGAAAAGTCGGCCCTTGTGCAACTAAGTCCCAAGAAACTCATAGCCAGCCGTCGCCAAAACTGGCATGCTTTTTGTAGCAAAATCTTCGAGTGTGAAGCTCAAAGCGACGGGGGAGCACCATGAAGCTTATAAAAGGCGCACTGGTAGCAGCGGCCGTGAGCATGTGGGCAATTCCGGCCCTGGCCGAGGACGTAAAGGTGGGCGCCGTTTATTCCATCGAAGGAATTTTCAGCGCCATTGGTGGGCCCGAACGTGACGGCGCTCTGCTGGCAGTCGACCAGCTCAACCAAGCTGGCGGCGTGGGCGGCAAGCATGTCGATCTAACGATATATGACGACGGCGGCGATCAGGCCAAAGCCGTGCAACTCGCTAATCGTCTCATCTTCCAGGACAAGGTGAGCGCTGCCTTCGGTCCGACCGTCACACCGACGGGCGAAATGATTGCGCCTGTATACGAGCAAAATAAGGTGGTCGAGATCGGCGTCATTGCCCAAGACTATCTGTGGAAGGATACCCAGTACATCTTTATGTCGATACCGACCGACGCTGTACTGGTCGAGGCGATGCTTAACCACACCAAAAAGACCGGCGCCAAAAAAATCGCCATCGCGTATGCCGACGTGCCTTACGGCGTCAGCGGTGCGAAGCTGATCCGCCAAGGGGCCAAGAATGCCGGTGTCGAGATTGTTGGCGACACCAAATGGGGTGAAGGCGATATCGACTTCACGCCCGCCGCCAATCAGCTCCATGCGGCCAAAGCCGACGCTATTTTGGCATGGGGCTCGTGCGCGGTCGCAGATGCACAGGTCGTAAAAGCTCTACGCGACACGGGCGACGTGACGCCGATCATCGGCAATATTTGCTTTGCGTTGCCGACCATCGCACAGGTTGCGGGCAAGGGTGCTGAGGGGACGATCTCGTTCAGCCTGATCGACTATTCGAATCCCAGCGCGCCCGCGGCCGCGTTCCTCAGCGCCTTTTCCGCAAAATACAAACACGGTGCCAGCCCGTTCGCGGCCGCAGCTTACGACGGGGTCCAACTGTGGTCGCGAGCGGTTGCGCGGGCGGGCGGCAAGAACGACTTCGACCTCAGTCGCCGCCGCCATGATCGGGCTTGACTATGATGGGACCATTGGACACTTCAAAGTGACCAAGGACAATCACACCGGCCTCGATACATCCGCATATAAGGTGATCGTGCTCAAGAACGGCAATTGGACCACATTCTGAGCTGGCGAGGGAACCAAGATGACCGACACTAGATGGGATTTGGCGGCGGAAACGAAGGCATTGATTGTCGTCGATATGCAAAACGGCTTTCTTCGACCGGACGGCTTTATGGCCAAGGCCGGTCTTAACATTGATCAGTGCATGGCTGCCATTGGACCGAACCAAAAGGTCATTGCGGCCTGCCGCGAAGCTAAGATACCCGTGATCTTCACTCGGTACACGCTGCGACCCGACTATAAGGATGCAGGCCTTCTTGGGAAAATCTACCCAGCACTGAAAGAGAGTGGTGCAATGGTGGTTGGCACCCGTGATTGGCAGATCGCGGAGGAGCTAAAGCCCACCGACGAGGACATTATTCTCGACAAGCAGCGCTACAGCTCGTTCTACAACACCAACCTCGAAGTCATTCTCCGTGGGCTTGGCGTTAGCTTGCTGGTGGTCACGGGCGTTACTACAAATATTTGCGTCGAATTGACGGTTAGGGACGCGTTCTTCCGCGACTTCAAGGTGACCGTGCTTGAGGACTGCGTTGGTGCCGTGGACGAGATGATGCAGCAAGGCCCATTGCATAGCTTTCGCTATGGTTTTGGCGACGTGATGAAGTCGGACGAATTTATTGCCGCAATCAAAGGCGAAGGGCGACAACATCTAGTCGCGGCTGAATGAGGGGCGTGCGGGCTTCGTGTGCCACAGTGGCAGCGCGGAAGACAAAATAACGGACGCGTGTGGATTTTGGTCAGCTACTGATATCGGGGCTTACCAGCGGCATGGTCTACGGACTGGTTGCGCTCGGCTACCATATCGTATTTCGCGCGACGCAGTTGATTGACTTTGCCCAGGGTGAAAAGGCAGCTTTTGGCGGTCTAGCGGCGCTCGCGCTGCTTTCGGCAATCGGCGATCATCCTTGGCTCGCTCTCATAATCATCGCGGTCGGCGGGTACATCCTTGGCTGGTTATATGAGCGGGCCATTTTGCGCCCGATCTATAACCGGCCTGCCATCGTACCGATTATCGCCACCGTGGGCGTTGCCCAGTTCGTTTATTTCGGTGACGGCCTAATTTGGGGCAATTCCGCCCTGCCGTTTCCATATTCCTTCAGCGGCGACCGATCCGCTGCGGCGACGTTGGGGCCGCTCCGTATCCCGGTCGAACGCATCTGGGTGTGGGTGTTGGTGCTGGCGGTCGTGATCGCCTCATCATTGTTTTTCGAGCGCTCTCGCCGCGGTCAAGCCATGATCGCCGCGGCCGACAATCCGATCGGTGCCCAGCTCTCCGGTATCAACATCGTCGCAATGCGATCGCATGCGATGTCCATCGCAACAATGCTTGCCTTGCTAGGTGGCGCATTGATCGCCCCGTTCACGCTCGCCGGTGGCGCTATCGGTCTTGCCATCGCCGTCAAATCCTTTGCCGGCGCGATGATCGGCGGCATGGCTTCACCTTACGGGGTAGTCGTTGGGTCCCTGATCGTTGGTGTAACGGAAAGCCTTGCGGCCGGATATCTGTCCTACGGCTATCGTGATCCGGTCGCCTTCAGCCTTCTCCTTTTGGTCTTGCTTATTAGACCGCAAGGTATTTTCGGCGGCTTCCGGGCGCGCGTCGGCTAACATGACGCAGGAAGGTTTCATTTCTGTCGGTTTTGTCTTTGCAGCACTTCTGATATTCGGCGCCATTGCGCCTTTCGAGATGATCTACCCGATTCAAGTACTTTCTCTTGCGGGGCTTATCACCATCCAAGCTGTGGGCCTCAATCTTTTGATTGGCGGCACTGGCCAGATCTCACTCGGCCAAGTCGGCTTCGCAGCAATCGGCGCCTATCTCTCAGGCGGATTGCTCAAGGAGGCGCACTGGCCGTTCGAGCTCGCGTTCGTGTGCGGATCGCTGGTCGCGGCGTTGGTTGGCGCCGTCGTTGGCTTTTCAGCCTTGCGATTGCGCGGCCAGTACCTGGCCATGGCAACGCTGGCCTTTGGCGGAATCGTATTCGGACTTGCCTATGAACTGGAAATAACCGGTGGCCCACTGGGTATGTTGCGAATTCCACCGATGTCGATTTTCGGTCACCGGCTGCTTTCGCCGCAGGACAAATTCTTGGCAATATGGCTAGCCGCCGCAGTCGTCACCGCCGCAATCCTTAGTCTTCTTTGGTCGCGCATCGGACGCGCCCTCGCGGCGACACGCGACGACGAAGTCGCCGCCGCCGCATTAGGCATCAATGTTGCGCATTATAAGATCTCTGTCTTCGTCATTGCTGCGGCACTTTCCGGCGTTTCCGGCGCGATGTACGCCAGTTATCTTGGCGGCATTGCGCCCAGCCAATTCGGGCTCAGCGAATCGATCGCACTTCTTGTGGTGGTGACGGTAGGTGGGCTTGGCAGCATTCCCGGCACCGTCGTCGCTGCGGTCTTGCTGACAGCTCTCCCGGAGTTCATGCGGCAATACGAAATCTATCGCCCGACTGCATATGCTGCGGCACTCGTCCTCTTAATTGTTCTCTTTCCAGGCGGGCTGGGCCAAGTTCTGGCGTGGGCTGATCGGCGTATTATGGCGGCCTGCCGCCGCCTTTTGTTAAGGTCCCGGACCCGATCCGATTCGCTACGTGTGTCGTGACTACGGCTGCCTACCAGGCCGTGATCCGTTGTGTTGACGTGTCACGGCAATTCGGCGGATTGCGCGCCCTTGCAAACGTCAATTTCGACGTCGCTCGCGACACCATCACTGCTTTGATCGGGCCTAACGGCGCCGGCAAGACCACTCTTTTCAATCTAATCAGTGGCCTCGACCGGGCAGACAGCGGACGCATCGAAGTCGACAGCCGCTCGATCGAGCGAATGCCGGCTCACAGCATCGTTCAGTCGCTTCGCCTGGTACGGACATTCCAGAACGTACGTCTCTATTCAAAGCTAACTGTTGCCGACAATGTACGATTGGGCCGACACGCACGAAGCCGTTCTGGATTCGTCAGTTCCACACTGAAGCTGCCAGGCGCGCGCCATGAAGAAAAGCACATTACGGCACAAGCGATGCGATGGCTGGATTTTGTCGGCCTGGCGCACCGGGCGGGGGCAGTTGCCGGCACACTGTCCTACGGGGAGCAGCGCCTTGTCGAGATCGCGCGGGCGCTCGCGACTGAGCCTCGCTGTCTTCTCCTCGACGAACCCGCTGCTGGGTTGAACTCGCAAGAGACGAATGCGCTCGCCGGCCTGATCCGAGCGATACGGGCACTGCCAATGACTGTGCTCCTGATTGAGCACAAGATGGACATAGTCATGGCCATCTCGGATCAGGTGACAGTGCTTAATTTTGGCGAGGTCATAGCTACCGGCGCACCGAGTGTGGTGCAGCGCGACGCGCGCGTCATTGAAGCATACCTTGGCCAGGGAGACCACCATTCTCCAAGCGACTGAAATCAGTTTCGCCTACGGGGCCGCCGATGTCCTTAGCAACGTTTCGTTGGTGGTTGGCGACGAGACCGTTGCATTGATAGGTGCGAACGGTGCCGGCAAATCAACACTCGTGCGCCTTCTCACCGGGATACATCGAGCGCGCCGCGGCTCGGTACGATGGCAGGGCAAGGAGATCGGCGGCTCCCCGGCGCATCACATCGTCAAGCTCGGCATCGCTCACGTGCCAGAGGGACGGCAGGTATTTCCCAATCAGACGGTGCAAATCAACTTGCGACTCGGTGCCTATTCGCGATCGTTGTCGGCGGTGCAAGAACGTGCCGGCATCGAAAAGGTCTACGCGCAATTCCCTCGATTGGCCGAACGGCGCAACCAGATGGCAGGCACGTTATCAGGCGGTGAACAGCAAATGCTGGCGATAGGACGCGCGCTGATGGCCGATCCGAGGCTACTAATACTCGACGAACCTTCGATGGGCCTGGCACCCCAATCAGTCGCGGCCATATTCGAGCACCTTAAGCTGTTACGCACGAGCCGCATCGGCGTCTTGCTCGTCGAGCAGAATGCGCGGCTCGCGCTTGCTCAGGCCGACCGCGCCTATGTGCTGGAAAATGGCCGGATCGTTATGGAAGGGCTACCTATTTCGCTTGTCAAGAATGCGCGGGTACGCCAAGCCTACCTAGGTACCGAGATAGACGACTGACGTTAGCTCGTGGGTGCTGAAAGGGCGCATGACGCGTCGGGTACCCATAGATATGTCCGTGATGCAGGCTTTTCATTTGATGCTCATCGTTGTTCGCCGATCCACAGTCGGATCGCCTTCACGCGGGAGCGCGCATCGTCCGCGATGATCCTACCGGCAGAAAGATGCGAGAAAACCTCCTGCTCGGCGGCGATTTCGAGCACCGGCGCCTCTATTCCGGCGAGCAATTCCCGCCCTGCGTAGGAGAGCGTGGCGCGCCACGCCGGCGCGTAACTCGCGGGCTGCTTCATCGTCTCGCGCACGCGCAGCGTGAGGTCGTCCGGGGCGACGCGCGGCGCGCTCCTGCGCGCGGCGCGATGGGTGCGCTCGAACCAAGGCCACCACAGCTGTGAGTCGCGCAGATGGTGCCAGGCGCGCAGCAAGTGGCTTCCTTCCCATACCGGGAGCACTTCTGGCGCATAACGGAAGGGAAGGGTTTTTCTTTCTTCATCGCCGAGAAAACAGGGAGCATCGAGCACCATTCCAAGCACCCGGCGCCCCAGCCGGCGCGCCAGTTCCACCGCAACCGCCGCGCCGCCGTTGTGGCCGTAGAGGCGCACGCTCTCGACATTCAGCTTGTCGAGAATCTTTGCTGCTGTGTCCGCCCAAACCTCCACATTCTGTGGATTGCCGGGAAGCGGATCGGACTCGCCGTGGCCGGGAAAATCGAGCGCGAGCGCTGGCGCACTCTCCAGAATCAGCGCGTCGTAGAAGTAAGAAGAACCCGGCGCGTGGGGCAGGACGAACAAAGGCACCGAACCGGCGAACTCGCCTGCGGAGCGCACCAGCACTTGCGCGCCATCAATGTCCAGGTAGTCGGTGGTGGTGCGACCGGGAAGCGGAGCACAGGCGGGCGCGGGCGGTGGCGTGCCGCGCGCCGGATGGCGTTCGAGGATCGCGCGCTCGGCAAGCGCCGCCGCTTCCGGTTCGCGCGGCATGATCTCGGTCCAGGCCGATTTCGGATAGAGCTTGTGGCTAGCGTAGAGACTGTCACCCGGGCGGTGGCCGAAGCACACTGGCACTCTTAGGTCGGGCAAGACTTCGAGCCCGCGGTGGCGGAACGGAGCGGCGTAACCGATGCGGTAGTCATCTCCGGCTTCGAGAAGTTCCACGACGCCTCGGTGCAGGAAATCGACATCCGGTACGTCGGCGTCCGAGCGCGCTTCTGCGGTCTGCATATTCCAAGGCCAGAAAACGTGCTGATCGCGGTAACGGAACCACAGCCGCAGCAGGTGCGCGCCGTCCCAGGCGGGCACAATCGGCTCAAGATAATGTTCGAGCTGCTCATCGGTGTAGGGCTTGGCGAACACTGCGTAGCCGTCGGCGAACGCCATGGCGCAGCGCTGCCGGTGGCGGGCCGCGAACTCGACCGCGATGGAAGCGCCGGTGTGGCGCCCGTAGGTGGCGACGTGTTCGACGCCGAGCGCGGCGAGCGTTTCGGCCAGCGCGTCGGCGAATTCCTCAATGCGCGGCTTCGGGATCGGCAGCTTGTCCGACAGACCGAACCCGGGTGTGTCTAAGGCGAGGCAGGTGAAGCGCTCGCCGAAAACCGGCAGCAAGGGTCGCATCACTTTGGCCGAGCAGGGCGATGCATGCAGCATCGCGAGTGCCGGTCCGCTGCCCGCGCGCAGATAATGCACGCGGCGCTTTCCCACCGTGACGAAGTGCTTGGTGATCTTCATCAGTAACTGCGCGGCAGGGCAATGCGCTCGGCGACGAAGTTGCGTACCATTTCGTTCGAGATCGGGCTGAAGGGACCGAGCCGGGCGTCGCGGAACAGCCGTTCAAGCGGAGACTCCTCGACCATGCCGTAGCCAGCCAGCACACGCATCGAGCGATCGGTAGCGCGCACCGCGGTCTCGCTTGCGGCGAGTTTGGCCATCGCGGCTTCGAGCGCGCAATCACGGCCGATCGATTGCAGCCAAGCGGCCTTGGCAGTGATCAGGCGGATTTGCTCAAGCTCGATAGCGATGTCGGCGAGCGGATGTTGCACCGCCTGGAAGGCACCGATCGGGCGGCCGAAGGCATGCCGGTCGCGCGCATACTGCAGCGCCTGTTCCAGCGCCGCCGCGGTGATGCCGACGTACAATGCCGCGCACAGAATGCGCTCCTCGTCCAGGGTGCGTAGCAGCGCGCGCCAGCCGCCGCCGCGCTCGCCGATCAGCGCGTCGGCCGGCGCGCGCGCGCCGTCCAGGAACACCTCGCAAGTGCAGGCCGCACGCATACCCATCAGTTCGAGTCGGCGCACCTGCACCGCAGGCTGGTCTCTCGGCGCGAGGATGAGCGACAAGGCGCGCGAACGCTTGCCTTCGACCGGCTCGGTGCGACAAAGGACTAAAATCGCGTCGGCATCGTCCGCGAGCGACGTGTAGAGTTTCTGCCCCCGCACTACCCACTCGCCGCCTTCCAGCGACGCGCGCGTCTTGAGCGCCAGGACGTCGGTGCCGCCGTCGGGTTCGCTCATACCGAACGCCATTAGAAAATCGCCGGCGGCGAGCCTTGGAAGAAGCTCGGCTTGCTGCGCGGGGCTTCCGAACTCGCGCAGCACGCGCGCGGTCATCGAGACGAGCAACCAGTCGGTTGCGAGCGACGGGAAGCGCCGCGCCAGCTCCTCGCAGAACACCGCCGCGGTCGCAACGTCGGCACCGCTGCCGCCAAACTCGGTCGGCACCGACAGGCCCATCCAGCTCATCTCGGCGAAGCGCTTCCACAGGGAGCGCGGGATGCGCCGCGTGCGGTCCATTTCGCGGATGCGCGCTTCGGGCAGCTCGCGCTCGAAGAAGCGTCGCACGCTCTCGCGCAGTAGACCGTGCTCAAGGATCGGTTCGAAATTCATGCCTCTTCCCCGAGATAAACCTGCTGCACTTCGCGCCGTGCGCGCACTTCGGTAGGAGTACCTTCGGCGAGCACCCGGCCCTGGTGCATCACCGTGATGCGCGTCGCCACCGCAAACACGACCGCCATATCGTGCTCCGTAAAGACGCACGAAACGCCGAGCTCGCGCGCGACGCGATGTACTAGCCGGATTGCCTCGAGCCGCTCCTGCGCCGCCATGCCCGCGGTGGGCTCGTCGAGCAACAGCAGCCGCGGCTCGCCGGCGAGCGCGATGGCGAGCTCAAGGCGTTTCTGATCACCGTGGGCGAGCGTGCCCGCCGGCTTGGCCGCGCTCGCGGCGAGGCCAACCAGTGCAAGTAACTCCTGCGCTCGTTCGGCGCCGAGTGCGCGCGCCCGCGGCCAAAGACTCCAGGAGCGCCGCGCGCGCGCGAGGAGCGCGACTTGCACGTTCTCGAGCGCACTCAGATCGGGAAAGATGCTGGTGATCTGGAAGGTCCGCGCCACGCCTTTGCGCGCCAAGCGATGCGGCGGCTCGCCCGTGATATCCCGACCCTCGAAGGCGACGCGGCCGGAGTCGGGACGCAGCAACCCCGTTAAGGTGTTGAACAAGGTACTCTTGCCGGCGCCGTTCGGGCCGATGATGGCGCGGAATTCGCCCGCATTGACCGCGAGATCCACTCCAGCGAGCGCGTGCAGCCCGCCGAAGCGCTTGACGAGAGACTCCACGCGTAGGATTGGACTGCTCATCTCGCTTCCCGCGTTGGCAACGGCGCAGCGCGTGCAACGACGGCGCGTCGAGCAACGGCCGTTATCCACAAGCCGCTTAGGCCCCCGGGCATGAGCAATACGAGGACCATGATAATGATCCCCATCACGAGCGGCCAGTATTCGGTCCGCCCGCTGATCAGCACTTCCAGCACCACGTAGACCGCGGCGCCGAGCGCCGGGCCGAGAAAGTTGGTGGTGCCGCCGAGCACCGTCATCACAACCGGCGTGGCGCTCGCCGTCCAATTGAGCCATCCGGGAAATACGTTGCCGTTCGAGAGCGCGAAAATCGCTCCCGCCAGTCCGGCGAAGGCACCACTCAGCACGAAGGCAGCGAGCCGGTGCGCACGCACGTCTATGCCTAGGTACTGCACTCGCAGCGCGTTCGCGCGCAGAGCGCGCAACGTGTAGCCGAACGGCGAGCTTACGACGCGGTGCAGGACATACAGACTGGCGCTCGTGATCACAAGAGCGAAGTAGTAGTAAGCAACCGGCCGTGCGAGCAGCCCCGGCGGCTTGAGGCCGGTGAGACCGTCGTCTCCGCCGGTCAGCGGTGTCGCCTTGAGCGCGATGGTATAGAGCAGCATCTGGAACGCAAAGGTCAGCATCGCGAAGTAGATGCCTGTGCGCCGCACGGAGAAGAAGCCAATGACCAGCGCCGCCGCAGCGGAAACGAACATGGCGGCAAACGGCAGGCAGGCAAAAGCAAGCGCGGGCGGCAATCCCGACTGTTTGACGAGGAGCGCCGCCGTGTAGCCGCCGACGCCTAAAAAGGCGGCGTGGCCGAAGGACAGCATTCCCCCGTAGCCGAGCAGAACGTTGAAGCTGACGGCGTAGAGCGCGAAGGCGAGCACCTCAATGGCGATGAAGATCCAGAAGTCGGTGAGGCCGGAAGGCAGCGCGAGCAGTACGGCCGCCGCGGCTAGCGGTGCAGTATGCCGCGCCTTCATTCGGCACTTCCAAACAAGCCCCGTGGGCGAACAATGAGCACGACCGCCATGCAGGCGAAAGTGATCACGACCGCAAGACCCGGAAACGCGAGCACGCCGAAGGCGTTGACCAGGCCGACGAGCAGCGACGCGACGAACGCGCCGAGCACGCTGCCCAGGCCACCGATTACAACCACTGTGAAAGCGTCAATGAGCACCTGCACGTGCAGCCCCGGCCCGACCGCGATCACCGGCGCGGCGAGTGCGCCGCCCAGGCCGGCGAGCGCCGCGCCGAGCGTGAAAACCGCCGTGAAGAGCGTGCGCGTATTGACGCCGAGCGCAGCGAGCATCTCCCGGTCCATGGTTGCCGCGCGGATGAGAAGGCCCCAGCGTGTGCGATACAACGTCAGCCACAGGCCTGCCGCCACCAGCCGCGCCGGCGGCGATGAGGAACAGCCGGTACAGCGGAAAGACGAGGCCGAAGGCGTGGACGCCGCCGGTGAGCATCGCGGGCATGCTGACGGAATGCTCCTCGCGTCCCCAGATAAGCTTGGCTGCGTCGCCGAGGATGAAGACGAGCGCGAAGGTGAGCAACAGTTGCATCTCGTGCGGTTCGCGGTAGATCCGCCGCAGTAATTTGGTCTCGATCGCCGCGCCGAGCAGCGCGAGACCCGCAGCGGCGCCGGCTAGCGCGGCGGCAAATCCCGCCAGCGGATTGGGCAGCAGCGCCGCGATGCTAACGGCGATCAGGGCGCCCAGCATGAACAGTGCGCCGTGGGCGAAGTTCAGGATCCGCAGCACGCCGAAGATAAGAGAGAGTCCGGCGGAAATGAGGAACAGCAGCATCCCGGTCGAGACCCCGGCGAGCGTCTGCCGCGCGAGCACAATCGGGTTCTGCGCCCAGGCGAAATGTTGGGCGATCAGTTCAAGCACGCGGTCGAGTATGCCAGAAATGCGCTTGACGGCGAAAGACCCCCCTCCCTAGAGTTGTCCGGACGTTTTATCGAGGAGGGGCCACCATGCAACGCGGCATTCGCAGCGCATTGATGTCGTTCGCTCTGGCCGCGTTCGGTGCGCTTGCCGGGATCGCACACGCGCAAGCGCCGGCAAGCGGCGAACCGGTGAAGCTCGGCCTGATTGACATCTACGGCGGCGGCTTCGCCTTCATCGCCGACACGATCCGCACTGGCTTTCAGATCGCGGTCGATGAAGCCAACCAAGCGGGCGGACTGAATGGACGGCCGTTCGAGCTGGTGACCGCCGACATGGGCAGTTCGGTGGAAAAGGCGGTCACCGAGGCGCGCCGCATGATCCTCGAGGAGAAAATCAAGTTCGTCACCGTCGGCATCCACAGCGGCGCGGCGGTAGCAGTCGGCAATCTGGGCCAGGAATACAAGGTTCTCGTGATCGGCGGATTCGCCACCACCAGGCGTCTTACCGGCGAGGCCGGGCACCGCTACGTCGGACGCGCCAACCTGTCGACGGTCGAGATCGGCCGCCTAATGGCCGAGTACCTCAAGGGGCGTGACGACTTGAAGCGCATCGCGACCATAGCGCCCGATTATGAGTTCGGCCAGCACTTCGTGCAGGATTTCCTGGCGCATCTCAAGGTGGTGCGTCCCGACATCGTGGTAGTGCGGCAGGAATGGCCGAAGCTCGGTGCCACCGATTTCGCCGCGCACGTGACCGCGCTACAGGCGCAACCTGTTGATATGGTGGTGGCGGGTGTGTTCGGCGGGGACCTCGTCAATTTCCTGCGATCGGCGCACGACTTCGATCTGTTCGGATCCAAGACGCAGCTCTTCGTGCATGGTATTGATCTCGTCAAGATGGGGACGCTCAAAGACTTGGTCCCGCCCGACACGATCGCTACCGCGTGGTATCCGTTCTATGCAATTAATACGGCGAAGTCGAAGTCGTTCGCCCAGGAAGTGGAAAAACGCATGAAGACCTACCCGACCGGTCCGGCGCCGGTCGGCTACATCGCCGGGCGCATGATCATCGAGGCGATCCGTAAGTCGGGTACCGCGGACGACGTAGATCGGATTCTCAACGCGCTCGGCACGGTGCGGTTCGAAGGTCCCACCGGGCCGGTCAAGGTGCGCAGTTGCGACAACATGGCGCTCTATGACTTCTACGTCGGCGTCGTGAAGCGCGCGCCCGACCTACCCGACGGCATCGGCCTTGCCGACATCAAGACCTACAACACCGAACCGATTGCGCGCAGTTGCGACGACATCACGAAGGTGCGCGGGGGCGGTTAACCGGGCATGGCGCTGCTCGAAGTCCGCGGACTGGATAGCGCGTACGGCGATAGCCGGGTCCTTTTCGGTCTGTCCCTCGATGTTTCGCGCGGAGAAGTGGTAGCGCTGCTTGGACGCAACGGCGCCGGCAAGACCACCACGCTCGCGAGCATCATGGGATTGGTGAAGCGGCGCGCCGGCAGCATCCGTTTCGACGACGCCGAGATTGGCGGCTGCGAGCCTTTCGAAGCCTGCCGCACCGGCCTGGGCTTCGTGGCCGAGAACTGCCGCCTTTTCGGCGGCCTGACCGTCGCCGAAAACTTCGAGACGGCGCGCCGCCCGGCGCGTTCGGGACCAAGCCGCTGGGATACCGCCGAAGTGCTCGATCTTTTCCCCGACGTGAAACGCCTTCTTCACCGGCGGGCTTCTTCGCTTTCGGGCGGCGAACAGCGCATGGTTGCCATCGCGCGCACGCTGGTCGGCAACCCGACGCTGCTGCTGCTGGACGAACCTTCCGAAGGTCTCGCGCCGCTCGTCGTGCAGGCGCTACTCGAGCGGCTGAGGCGCCTGAAGGAAACCGGGGCCACCGTGCTCCTGGCCGAGCAGAATCTGCGGTTCGCCAACGAACTCGCCGATCGCGTCTACATCATCGAGCGCGGCGAAATTCGATACGAGGGTCGTCCCGCTGATCTCACGGCGCATCCGGAAGTGCGCGAAAAGTACATCATGGTTTAGCGCCGTTTTGCCGCGCGAATTCCTGTTCGAGCGTGGGATAGTCGTTGTAGCCGTCGGGACCGCCGCCGTAAAAGCGCAGGGCGATCGCCTTGTTGTAGGGGCCGCCGCGCTTAACGCGTTCGGGAAGATCGGGGTTGGCGATCCAAAGGCGCCCGAAGGAAACGGCGTCGACCGTGTCCGAGCGGATCAGCGCATTGGCGGTCTCAGGATCAATGCCGCCGTTGGCGATGATTCGGCCATCGAATGCCGGGCGCACCAACTCCAGCATGCGCGTGCGTTCGAACTTCCCCCACCAGAAACTGGTATCGGCAAGCTCGATCCATCCCATTCCGAGGCGGTTGGCCTCGCGAATGAGGTGGCGATAGGCCGGAGCCGGATCCGGATCAATTGCGCCGTTGTAGTCGGTGAAGGGCGAGATGCGCAGCCCCACGCGCACCGGCGGATAGTGGCGCATCATCGCCCGCAGGACATCGAGCGCGAAGCGCGCGCGTTTCTCCGGCGAGCCGCCGTATTCGTCTTCGCGCCGGTTGAGATGCGGCGAGAGGAACTGATGCGGCAGGTAGCCGTTCGCGCCGTGCAGCTCGATCGCGTCGAAGCCGATCTCGCGGCAGGCGCGCGCCGCTTCGCCAAAGGCCTCGATTGTTCGCCGGATTTCCTCCAGCGTCATCGCGCGCGAGGGTGTCGCCTTGAGCTTGACGAATCTGCCCTCCGGACCCAATCCCCAGGCGTTGATCGCGTCGAGATCGTCGTTCACTCCGGAGGGCGAGAGTGCGAGCTGCGGTGCCGGCAAGCGATCGCACGCGACGCGGCCACCATGCCAGAGCTGCAGCGCGATGCGTCCACCCGCATTGTGCACCGCGCGCACCAGCGTCGCCCAGGCTTCGATCTGTTGGCGCGTGTAGATGCCAGGAGCGCAATCCCAGGCGCGCGATTGCGGCACGACGTTGGTCGCTTCGGTGATGATCAGGCCGGCCGAGGTACGCTGGACATAGTGCTCGATCATCATTGCGGTCGGTATGCGTTCGAACGTCGCGCGCGAGCGCGTGAGCGGCGCCATGATGATGCGATTCGGCGGCGCGAGGTCGCCGATTGCCAGCGGCGTGAACAGGTCGGGCATCAGTCCAGCTCGCGACCGCCGATCTTCTGCGTCAGCTGCTCCTTTAGCTTGCCGCGCTCGACTTTGCCGGTGGGGTTGGCGGGAATTTCGTCAACGAAGAAATAGTGTCGGGGGCGCTTGAAGTCGGCAAGATCGGGGCTGTCCAGACAGAAGCGGTCAAGTATTTCGGCGGTAAGCACCGGATCGCGCCGCACGACGGCCGCGCACACCACCTGGCCCCACAGGCGACTCGGCAGCCCGACCACCGCCGCGTTAGCGATGCCGGGGTGCTTGAACAGTGCGTCCTCGACCTCGGAAGGATGGACGTTCTCGCCTCCGCTCTTGATTGTGTGGTCCATGCGTCCCATGACGGTGATGAAGCACTCGTCGTCGAGCACTGCGGCGTCGCCCGACAGGAACCAGCCGCGCGAAAAGGCGGCGGCGGTGCGCTCGGACAGACCGAAATATTCCGTCATCAGGCTGGGGCCTCGCGTGATGAGCTGACCGATCTCTCCCGCCTTGCACAGATCGTCGGGATCCCGGCTGTCGGTGCGTATGATACGCGCTTCCATGCCGATCGAGGCCTTGCCGACGCTGCCGAGCCTGTCCGGGTACCGGCGGTAGTCGCAGCAGGCCACCGTCAGTGCTTCGGTGGAGCCATAAACATTGGCGAAATAACCCGGGAAAAGCGCCATGCATCTGCGGGTGACGTCATTCGCGAGCGTCTGGCCGCCGAAGAAACCGCAGCGGAGCGAGGAAAGGTCGTACTTCGAGAGATCCGCAGCCACCATCATTACAATTTGCGTCGGCACTCCGTGCAGCACTGTGACCCGCTCTGCGCCGACAAGCGAGAGCGTTTCGTGCACGTCGAAGCCGCGCGTCATGACGTTGGTGGCGGCGTTCTGTACGAACGGGATGAACTGAAGCTGCAATTGCGCGATGTGGAACAGCGGCTTGTTATTGAGGATCACGTCGTCGTGGCGGAAGCCGCACTCGACGGATATGAACATTCCGCCCATAAAATCGGCAAGGTGCGAGCGCACCACGCCCTTCGGCCGGCCGGTGGTGCCGGAGGTGTACATGATGAAGGCCGGGTCGTGCCAGCCGACGTCCGCCTGGGGCTCCCCTTCCGCCCCGGGCGCGATGAAGTCCTCGAAAGGGATTTCGCGGCCCGCCGGGGTTGCGCCCACATACACAAACTTCTCAACGCCGATGCGGTCCTTGATCGCCTCGACTGGCTGGCGCAGCGCCTCTTCGAACATGAGAATCTTGGCGCGCGAATCGTCAAGGATGTACTTCACCTCGTTCGCGGCCAGGCGGTAGTTTATCGGTACCGGACACGCGCCGATCTTCATCAGAGCGTAGAAGGCGGTGACCTGCTCGGGCAGGTTGTAGGTGAGGATCGCCACGCGGTCGCCCTTGCCGATGCCGGAGGCGCGGAAGGCGTGCGCCGATTTGTTGACTAGGCGATTCCACTGCGCGTAGGTCCAGCGTCGGCTCTCGAAAACGAGGGCCGTTTTGTTCGGCCACTTAAGCGCGGCTTGCGTAAGGGTATGCGCGAGGTTCATCGTTCGGGTGCCTTGAATCATAGCGCAAGGGTCCTGCAGGATGGGTGCCACGTCATGCGATAGCGCCCGCGCGGCTCTGCATGATCGCCGCGCACCCGGCGGGCGATCGGCATGGAGCGGCTGGTTTTCATTGCGCGATACTATCCGTGCAATTGCATGCGTTGCCGGCCAAGTCAGGGAGGCGCAAAATGGCAGGCGAAGTCAAGGAGGTCGGAGAGTCCACGTTCATGTGAGCTTCGGACGCCGCTCCGGGGACTTCGCGTCGGCGCCATCTATCAGCCGGGAAGCGCACGAATGCGCTGAAGGTGTTGTCTCGTGCGGCGGGCAGGCGAGCGAGTTCCACTGGACGGCTAGCATCGGCTTCGGCCCGGCGCGGCATGCGAGGGGACAGACGGTACGACCGCCGCGACTCACGGAAGCCGCAGCTCGGTGGTTGCTTCGGCGACGAGGCGCTCGCCGCAGGTCAGACGCTGGTTTAGGACGACAGTGCCGTCGCGCATTTCCTTCACCTCGCCCTGGGCGCGCAGGGTGTCGCCGGCGAAGGCCATCGCCTTCATGCGCAGGGCAAGACGCGTCAGGAACGCCCGCGGGCCGGCCCATTCGAGCGCGGCACGGGCGAGAAAGGCGCCAAATTCCTGGCCGTCAATCACAGGTGCGGGCAGGTTGAGGCGATGTGCGTGCTCGACGTCGTAGTGCATGCGGTTCCAGTCCCAGGTGGCGGCGCCGTAGAAAACCAAGTCAACCAGCGTGAAAGTGCGTTCGAGCGCGGGAAGCTTCTCCCCGGGAGAGACTTCCTGCGGAGTTTTCGTCGGCCGAATCATGCGAGCGGTTGATACACGATGATTTCGCGATTTACCGCGACCAGCTCATCGGCAGCGTCGCGATAGCGCGCCACCGAGCTGACGAAGAGCTGCGTGCCGCCGCCGGAGCGGCTGCGCTCGACGATGTCTTCCAGCGTCCAGGTCACCGAGATGCGGTCTGTCGGCAGAATCGGCCGCATGAGCTCGTACTCGTTGCCGGCGCGGATCAAGCGGCAGCCACGGATCGGCAGCTTCCATTCGTGGCCGATGTAGCCGTCTTCGTCCGGCTGGCGGTGTGCGTACTGGCAGGTTTCGCAGATTAGCGTTGGCGGCGCAATCACCGACGGATAGCCCGCTTCGCGTGCGTATCCATCATCAAAGTAAAGCGGGTTGTCATCGTCGAGCGCGAGCGCGAAATAGCGGATCGAGGCGCGGCCCAGTTCCTCGCGCGCAGGGTAGTGGGCTTCGCGTCCGATCCAGGCCTTCAGTTCTTCGGTGAGCAGGGCCATCGCCTCAGTCGAGAATCGCAAAGGGATCTACTTCGATCAACATCTCCCGCCGGAGCAGCCTTTCGCAGACCAGACCGGTCGAGGCTGGCCAGGGCTCGCGCAGTAGCTTCGAGCGCACGCCGGCCACGCCGCGATAGCGTTCCAGCGCCGGCGGCGTCACGTACTCGATAGTTTTCACCAGGTGCTGCGGCCCGCCTCCTGCCGCCGCCACCACCTTGAGCACGTTCTCGTAGGTGTACTCGGCCTGTGCCACGACATCGTTTTCAGACACCACCCGCTCGGTCGCCGGGTCGAGCGCGCCCTGCCCGGACATGAACAGCAGTTTCCCGGCCCGCAACGCGGGGCTGTAGGTGAGCTTCTGGTAGCGCGTCCATCCCGCATTGACCACAATCGGAATGTCGCGGGCGGCGATGAAGTCGTACTGGATCAGCGCCTCGGGATGCAGCAGGCGCGGCATGATGATGCCCGCGGCGCCGGGATAGACCGGACCGAGCCGTTCGCGGCGCACGCGACTTGTGCCTTTGTAGGTGGCGAGGGCCGCAGGCGTAATGTAGTCCACCGTTTTCACCACGCGATCAAAGCCGAGGCCGAGCGCGGCGAGCATTCGCCCGGCACGCTCGAAAATCGCCTCCGTTTGCGCCACTACATCGCTGGTGCCGACGATTCGACCGTGTTCGTCCACCGGCTGAACGGTCGGAAGAAAAACGACGCCGGAAGATTCAGGTTGCACGATGCTCGGCTCCGCGGTCACTTCGATTTCGATAAACGCTTCCGGCCGCAGCAGGCTCTTCACCGGCACTGTGTTGACGACCGGCTGGTGTGCGCCGAAGACCTCTTCGCGCACCGCGGCGGCTTCCATGTAGTGCTCGATGCCCTCCGGCCGCAGGTACTCGACGACGCGCACCACGTTTTCAAAGCCGAGTCCGCTGGCGTCGAGGATCGTGCCGATCTTGTCCCAGGCGGTGCGCACCTGCGCGGTCATACCGCCGCGAATGACAATGCGCTTCGCCACGGGATCGTATTCGGAGGCGGTGTGGCCCGAGAGATAGACGCTTGCGGGGGTCTTCAGGCCGAGCGAGAAAGAGTAGCGCGAATAGTCGAACCAGGGAAAGTGCGCCGGCTTGATGGCGATGGCGGTCATAGCTGCTGCTTCCGACGAAGTCGCGGGCATTCCGCGATATTTTGCTGGGATTCCGTTTTTATGTCGCCTTGGGCGTGGTGCCTCGCTCGCGGATAATTTTTGGCATCAGGTGATGGGATTGGTCAATCCGTGGCTGTCTTGCTTGCAGGCGAGGGCTGCAACCTATGGCCGGTAAGATCGATCCGATGCGCGTTAGCGGGCAGCGCTTCGTGACTCTTCCAAAATCCATACATTTACCATCTGATCTTCTAAATCTTCCGCTTTTGGCCCCAAGCTGACGTGCCGACCTATCAAACGAATGACTGATGTTGGGAGTGAAGCAGACATCGAAAATTGGAGCCGTCACTTCCGCTTGTGGAGTGTGCATCGCAGCAGTGGAAACAATGGCAGGACGCTCTGAAATCGGTTTCGTTCATCGAAAAGATACCAAGAGATTCCCGGAGACGAGCGAATGGGCATACGCCCAGTGTCTTTATGATGTTGCGTCCGACACGTTTCAGCCTAATGGGGGCGACGCTGAATGCCGGTACGCGTGCCATACGACTGCAGTGGCAAAAGATTACATTTTCATTGCATATCCGGAGGTGAACGGGGTCGTAGCTCAGGTGCGCAGTAGATCGATCTGGCTTGGAACGGGTGCACGGTAAAATCGGGGATGATGGCGTCGAGCGCATTACGACACAGCTGTTGTTCGATATCCTCGAAGTGCCGCAACCGAGTCGAGGAGCCGGGGGGTGTCGCCGTCTCGCGAAGCTAATGGCCGAGCTCGGGTGGACGGCTGTTCGGGTCTGCGGCCTCACCCGTGGTGGCTATTTAGAGCAAGTGCGCGGATACTGCCGCCAGCCGCTCCACCACGCCTGATCAACAAGTCGCGTCCACAGCTGCGTGGATTTGTTTCTGCCGCTTTCCTCTGAAATCTGAAAAAGGTGAAAAGGCAACAAAGACGACTTACCCGCGCCGATTTTGCAACTTTGTTGGGGCCATAATCTTGCAGCCTTTCTTGACCGCCACCTGCCCCCGAACGATGTTAGCGCCAGTCGTCGATGATATAGGCCCCGGGGCGGCAGTAACCGGGATCGTTGTGTCTGTGCATGCTTACGCCCAGAATTTCTGTGCGAAATCCGCGAGAGACAAGGTGTCGATAAGCCTCATGGCGAGACATGTTCGCTCCGGCCAAAAGGTTTGGCATACCCACCGCATCCGCCAGCACCTCGCACGCATCGAGTAGGCGGAGATAATCCTGCTCTGCCGGCACTCCGGCGCGGACCGCACCGAATTTAATAAAGCAAGCGTCGGCACCAGCTTCGCTGCGTGGACCGTAATGACAAACCGCAAAAGCCCCGATGCCTCCCCGACCGTCGATTAAAACCGTATCGCCCAGATCCTGCGCATGCGTGGCCCGTATCTCCTCAGTGAGATCAAGGCCAGGGTAGAGCGTGTCTGATATATCCTGACACACAAGGAGAGCCTCGTTCTGTTGCGCCACGTTTAAGTTGCTGAAACGCGACCATCCGGCGGCAGCACTTGGTCGGCCGCCAACGGGCGCTGACATGATTGCGGTAAGAAAGCGCGCGTAAAAACCATACTTTTGATAGAGACCGATGTGCTTAGCGCTATGCGGGAAGGTGAATAGTCCGACATGCCGCGTTTCCCAAGTGTCAAACTGCTCCATAGTCCTGGCGAGCAACGCCTGGGCGATGCCCCGCTCCTGCAAATCAGGTCGCACAGTAATGGGACCAAAGAAGCCAACGCTGCCCCACTTAGTCGCGAAGTTAGAGCCAACTAGGTTTCCATCTATCGTCGCGCCAAAGGCGGCGACGTGCGGCGCACGATGGCGGCCGTACACATAGTCTCGATCCGCCCAAAACATATCGGGGTTGGGTGCACCGACGAACGTCCCAAAAGCGACGCGAAAAATTCGCTCCGCCTCTGGCAGGTCTTCATCATTGAGCGGAGCAATGTCTGGACGTGTTTCGCTGGATGTGCTGACTGTTGCAATATTGGCGTTTTGCATCTACCGCCCTCCTTAAAATACTCAGGATTTCGCCAAGCCATACCTCGGCAATGGGCTTGGCCATGCATTGCAACGTTGACAATCCGCCACATGTCCTCCGGTGGATTAAGCAAGCGCCCGATGGTTGCCAAGGCGCGATTGAGTACGCGCAAAGGCGCCGCGTCAATGAAACTTTTGCCGCCAACGAGACGCATCCCGGAAGATCGTCTGCACAAGGTCGCGTGATTGTGACGCCCTAATCACGACCGTCGCTTTATTCCAGACACCGGCGTGAAAATCGCGCAACTGCAAAGAGCTTCGTCGACGCTGTGCCGACGATCCTAACATTGATGAGAGCGGCAGCAACAGTAGATGGTCGCGTTTTCCCTTCGATACGGCATCCCAATATTTGATCCGCTGATCGGGCCGCATCCCCAAATCGGCTTAATTTTCTGACTTTTTTGACACTTGCTACGTGCAAACCCAAAGCTTAGCACGGCGTTATTGATCCGTATCATCGCCCGAAGGAGGCCCTTGCCATGTTGCATGCGAAGCAGGCTTCGAAGCGAAAGCGTCGGAGCAAAGCGGTCCCCGTGCTGGGGGCCGCTGGATTATTCTCGCTGGTGGGCGACGTATCGACGCAAGCGGCTGGCCCCGCCGCGGATTTCCCAGCGCGGCATATCGAGCCGAGCCACGAACTCACGCTCAATGAGGAAGAAGTCTCCGACGTCAGCCTGGCGACGTTCTATGTGTTCGACAAGGAAACCGCGGTCTCCCCCGGCCTTCAGCTCGTTAGAGGCGGCTGCGGAGGCAGAGGATGCGGCGGCAGGGGATGCGGCGGCGGGGGATGCGGAGGCAGAGGCTGCGGCTGCCTTAGAGGCTGCGTCGGCTGCGGCGGCTGCGGTGGCGGAGGCTGTTGCTTGTCCTGGGGCGCCTGCGCCTTGTGCTAGGCTCCATTCGCGACCGGTCGCGGACGAACTGAACCAAAAAAGCCTCCCGGCGGCGAACAGCCGAGCGGCTCCTCATGGCGGCATCCGACGACAGCCAAATCGCTAGCCGCGAAACTGGGGCCCAGTCGTGCCTCAGTTTAGATTTTCGGCGGTTTCAATCCACGCCCTGGATTTAGTCCAACGATGAATTGTGCCGCAGGCCGGACAGACCAGGGCAAACTGTATTCCCGTGAGCGCGTCGAACTTGATCTTCTCTGCATCAAGTCCCGTCGGCACAACTTTGCGGGTCTTAGGACAACGGATCAAAATACTTGTCATTTGAACTTTTCTAATCCCTCGACGATGCGAAAATCGCGCACAGCACCATCGCCGAGTGCCTTTTAAGGCCTCCGCATATGCGGGACTGTCATATGCCGCGGTCGCTTTCTCTAAGTTCGGATATTCGACAACTACAGTGCGCTCTTTAAGCCCCTGTTCACGGGCTACTGCCGCATCGCCGCGAGCCAGGAAACGCGCCCCGAAAGGAGTGATCGCCGGGCCCGCGAGCTTGGCATAGGCGGCGAGCTTTTCCGGGTCGGATATTGAGCGATAGGTGACTACGGCATAGGCTTTTGGCATGAAAAAACTCCACTGCGGGACGCTGCTGTGCAATTATCACTAATGTTCCAGGTCTAAGTAGACGAAGCAACACGGCTTCGCGCGCATTGTCTGGGAACTAGATGATCGCATAACGCGAGGGCCGCGATGCAGCAGATTGCAGACTGGCTTCAGAAGCTGGACCTCGGTGAATATGCTGAGCGTTTCGCCGAGAATAAGATCGACATTTCTGTACTCCTCCATATCACTGATCAAGATTTAAAAGACATTGGCATTCCGCTCGGGCACCGTCGGAAGATACTCGCAGCTATCAATCAGGGTGTCGCGTCGATACCGCTAGCCGGTCGAGCCGACCCCAAGCGTCGAGCCGAAGACCCAAGACGCGCCCGAGCGCCGCCACGTCACTGTGCTGTTCTCTGACTTGGTCGGCTCAACGGCGTTGTCCGCGCGTATGGACCCTGAAGACCTACGCGAGGTTATTTCGGCCTACCAGACATGCGTTGGGGAGGCCGTACACCGCTTCGACGGGTTCGTTGCGAAGTACATGGGCGACGGCGTCTTGGTGTACTTCGGCTATCCAGAAGCGCACGAGGACGATGCGGAGCGGGCGGTGCGCGCAGGGCTCGACCTGGTAGCGACGGTCAGGGGCTTGAAGACGCACGCGCCACTGGAGGCCCGTGTTGGTATCGCGACCGGCTTGGTTGTGGTTGGCGACCTGATTGGCTCGGGTGCCTCCCAGGAGCAAGCCATCGTTGGCAAGACGCCGAACCTAGCGGCACGCCTGCAAGGCATTGCTGCCCCGAACACGGTCGTTATTGCTGAAAGCACCCGCAAACTGCTGGGCAATCTGTTCGATGTTGAGGACCTCGGAGCGAACGATTTGAAGGGTATCTCCGGCGCCGAGCGAGCCTGGGCAGTTCGGCGTCCGAGTTCGGTGGAAAGCCGCTTTGAGGCCCTTCATACCAGCGGCCTGACAAAGCTCGTTGGCCGACAAGAAGAACTCGACCTGCTGCTTCGGCGGTGGTCAAAGGCCATGGATCGCGAAGGTCAGGTGGTCTTGCTCTCCGGAGAGCCCGGTATCGGCAAGTCGCGACTGATCGCGGCGTTGTCTGAGCGGCTTGCATCAGAACCGCATACGCGGCTGCGTTATTTCTGCTCGCCGCAGCACACCGATAGCGCGCTCTACCCCATCATCAGTCAATTGGAGCGCGCGGCCGGATTTACGTACGAAGATAGTGTCCAAGCAAAGCTCGACAAGCTCGATGCGTTGCTGGCGCGAAGCTTTACGCCACGACAGGACGCCGCCCTCATTGCCGAATTGCTGTCGCTGCCCAACGACGGACGCTACCCAGTCGTTGAATTACTTCCACAGCAGCGTCGCCAACGAACGCTTGAAGTCCTTATGACACAGATCATGTCGTTGTCCGAGCAAAGTCCGGTGTTGATGATCTTTGAGGATGCTCATTGGATTGATCCCACGAGCTTAGAGGCGCTGGGCCGCGGCATTGACCGGATCAAATCCTACGGCGTTTTGCTGATCATCACGCACCGCCCTGAATTTGAGCCGCCCTGGATTGGGCGGCCTTACGTCACCACCCTCAACCTCAATCGGCTCGGGGAACGCGAAATCGCCGCCATAATTGATGGTGTGTCCGGCAACGAGCCCCTTCCCGAGAGCATCAGGAGGGACATCGTCGAGCGTACCGATGGCATTCCTCTATTTGTCGAGGAAATGACAAAAGCTGTGCTGGAAGCAAAAAACGAAGACGAGGCCGAGCAAACAGCCGCCGTTATTCCTTCCTCTGCTCTTGCCGTCCCCGCGAGTTTGCACGCTTCGCTGATGGCGAGGCTCGATCGGCTCGGTTCGGCCAAGGAAGTGGCGCAACTCGGAGCGGTGATTGGGCGGGAGTTCTCCCATGCGCTGTTGGCGGCGGTCGTGCGCAAGCCGGAAGCACTCCAATCCGCAATAGACCGCCTCATCGCGGCTGGTTTGGTTTTCGGCCAGGGCGTGCCACCGCAAGCGACTTATCTTTTCAAACACGCGCTGGTGCAGGACGCGGCCTACGGCACACTGCTACGCGAGCCGCGACGCGCGCTTCACGCCCGTATCGCCGAAACCCTTGAAACTCAATTCGTCGAGATTGCCGAGAACCAACCCGAGTTGCTCGCACGTCACTGTACCGAAGCCGGACTGATCGAAAAGGGCGCGCTCCTTTTGGGTAAGGCGGGACGGCGGTCGCTGGCGCGCTCGGCGTTGGTTGAAGCGATAGCTCAGTTCACTCGCGCACTTAACCAGCTTTCATCCTTGCCCTCCACCCCGGCGCTTCGAAGCGAGCAAATAAGGCTTCAGGTCGCAATCATAGCGCCTCTTATCCATGTCAAAGGATTTGCCGCACCTGAAACTAAAGCCGCTGTCGACCAGGCGCGTCTCCTGATCGAACAAGCTAAGGCGCTCGGCGAACCTCCTGAAGATCCGCTTCTGCTGTTTTCTGTTCTCTTCGGCTTCTGGATTGCAAACCTTGCAGCCTTCAACGGAGACGCATTGCGCGAGATTGCGGCCCAGTTCCTCACCCTCGCCGAGCAGCAAAGGACGACAATCCCGCTCATGATCGGGCATCGCCTCACCGGCCAGTCTTTGTTGTTTACGGGGAACATCTCAGTCGCTCGGGTGCATCTGGATCGCGCAATCGAATTTTACAATCCCGTTGAGCATCGCCAACTAACGATGCGTTTCGGAGCGGATGTCAGGGCCTCGGCGTTGTATCATCGCTCATGGGCCTTGTGGATGCTTGGCTACCCTGACGCCGCCCTTGGAGATGCCGAGTTCTGTATTAAGGACGCTCGGGAGATCGGCCAAGCCGCGACTTTGATAGCCGCTCTGTTGCTCGCAAGTTATGTGCCAATGTTTTGCGGGAGCTATACTGTAGCAAACAAGCAAATCAACGAGGGCATCGCACTGGCGGGTGAGAGGGGTGTGGTGTTCTGGAAGACCGCTGGATCGCTTTTGCAAGGTTGGATTGTTGCGCAGGCCGGCGAAGCATCAGACGCCGTTCAAGCGATTATCACAGCCGACGCCGCGTACCGATCGACGGGCGCAACACTGCATACGCCGTTGTCATTTTCGTATTTGGGCCACGCCTATGCAGAACTCGGCAAATGTGATGACGCTTGGCGCTGTATCGGCGAAGCAATGACGGCGATGGAGACAACAAAGGAAAGGCTGTTCGAAGCCGAAGTCCGCCGCATTGCGGGTGAAATATCGCTCATGGCACCGCAGCGTGACGCAGCAAAGGGAGAAGCATATTTCGAGCGCGCACTTGCGGTGGCCCGTCAACAGCATGCCAAATCCTGGGAACTCCGCGCCGCAATGAGCATGGCCCGTCTCTGGCGCGACCAGGGGAAGCCGCAGCAAGCTCGCGAACTACTCGCTCCGGTATACGGCTGGTTCACGGAAGGCTTCGACACGCGCGATTTGAAGGATGCGAAGGCGCTGCTAGACGAGTTGGCGGCGTAGTTCTTTGTCCAGCCGGGTTTAATGCGTCCAGTATTCCTGCAGCCAGAGTAAGACCTCTCTCAGATATGTTGTCTCTGTTTGACGCCGTGCCATTTTTGGCTTGTCCCTGTATGTGGCTCCGCGATGTTTTTTGCACCGCAACCGTTGAGCGGGCGGAAAGAACCAAGGCAAAGAAATCGCGAACGCATCTAATAGTTAGCAAATCTTAGCTAGCCACGCACGGCGCATTTTGTGCTGCAGATCACACCTAAAAATCGAAAAGAAAGCATAGTGTGCCAATGTCGAGTGTTGGACTGGCTCAACGTGCAGGGGATCACAATGCTGGCAGAGATTTTTATGGTCCGGTTGGAAGCTGCGGCGCGGGTCTCTCTAGAGAACGCAGCGCAGAGCAATTCGCGGTTCGTGCCCTTCGCTGACAGTAGTCAATTCATCTTTAAGGACAACAGGGAACAGGTGGTTGAACCTGTGCGTGAGAAACTTCCTGCCCGACACACTTAGCCCGAACAATGACCGCCATGCGCAGCCTCAGTGGGTCACTAGCTGCGGCCCTGGCGACCACAGGGCTTGCAGTCAGTTTTGCCGCTTCCTCAGCGAACGCCCAGCAACCTCCCAGGGAGGGATGCCGAGCCGTCTCAAAACTTGAATACACCACAGCCAAGAACGAAAACGTCATAATCAGCAAAGGCGGCAAATACGTCCGAACAGGACTTTTCTGGCGACGCCACTACTGGCATTGTCCAGTTTGATCTGGGAGGCCACGATGGGGCAGTGGTTGATCGCCGACCTTTCAGTCTCAGATATTCACTTCCAGGCTTGGATGCTCCTGGTAGCGGGTATCGTCCTGCTTTGGTTCCTTTACGTTTTGGCAACCAGATAGCGTGTCTGCCCCACCGCTCGGAATGGCCAGAAAGCTGGCCGCTGTCCTTGGGTGCGGAAACCGCCACTTCCGATAGACTTGTCTGAGGATGCAAACCGGAGCCCCCACGGGGAGCCAATGAAGCGGCGCTCCAAGGTCAGCGGCGAACGGATTAAAGCGCGGGGCCGAAAGACACCGGAGCGCAAGCGTCCTCATGCGCTGAAAGCCGCACCACGTTCCAATTCGTCCAAGGAGACAGAGGTCGCTCGCCTTGCTCGTGAACTGAGTGAAGAGCGACGGCAGCGGACAGCAACTTCAGAAATCATACGACTGCTCAGCGGATCACACACGGACCTTAACCGCCTATTCGATGCCATTTTGAACAGCGCTACGAACCTCTGTCAGGCTAAGTTCGGAACGTTGTCGCTCTACGAGGGCGACGCATTCCGCATTGTCGCAATGCACAACGCTCCGGCTGCCTTCGCCGAGCTTCGCCGACGCGACCCGTTGGTCCGGGCACGTCCGATGCTGCGCATGGCTGAGACTAAGCAACTGCTCCACGTTATTGACGCTCAGGAGTATGCGGCTTCACATCCAGGCGACAATGATGCTGCTGCTTTCGCGACGCTCACTGGCGTGCGAACGGTCATTGGCGTGCCGATGCTCAAGGAAGAGAGCCTCATTGGAGCATTTATCTTATACCGACAGGAAGTTCGTCCCTTCACCGACAAGCAAATCGAACTTGTGCAGAACTTCGCCGCGCAAGCTGTCATCGCCATCGAGAACGCGCGGTTGCTCAACGAACTGCGTCAGCGCACCGACGACCTCACCGAACGCACCGCCGACCTCACCGAAGCGCTAGAGCAGCAGACTGCTACCTCGGACCTCCTGCAGGTTATCTCAAGCTCCCCCGGCGATCTGCAGCCGGTCTTTGCGACCATGCTAGAGAAGGCCGTTCGCATCTGCGATGCCACTTTTGGAAATATCTACCGCTGGGATCGCGACGCCCTGCACCTCGTTGCTGCGCATAATACGCCGCCCGCCTTCGCCGAGGCGCGCAGAAGTACGCCGTTTTTTAGTCCCGGTCCGAAAACAGTTGTCGGTCGCATGGTCGCGACCAAAACGGTCATTCACGTCGCGGATCTTGCGGCAGAACAGGCCTACATTAAAGACCGCATTGCACCAGCTGTTGCTGCCGTCGAACTTGGTGGCGTGCGGACAATTCTTGCAGTTCCGATGCTGAACAAAAATGAGTTGATCGGTTCGTTCACCGTATACCGCCAGGAAGTCCGTCCCTTTACCGACAAGCAGATCGATTTGGTCCAGAACTTCGCTGCACAAGCTGTCATTGCCATCGAGAATGCGCGACTACTTAATGAGTTGAGGCAATCGCTGGAGCAGCAGACGGCCACGTCGGAGGTTCTTCAGGTCATCAGTAGCTCCCCCGGCGATCTAGAGCCGGTGTTCCAGGCCATGCTGGAGAATGCCGTCCGCATCTGCCACGCCAAGTTCGGCATTATCTATCGCTGGGACAGTGACGCCTTGCACCTCGTTGCTTCGCATAATGTACCGCCAGCCTTCGCCGATGCACGCAGGCGCTCACCTCGCCGTCCGCGTCCCGAAGCTCCTACTGGTCGTATGATCGCGAACAAAACGGTAGTTCACACGGCCAATTTGGCTGCAGAGCAGACTTATATTGAACGCGATCCGGACACCGTTACAAGCGTTGAGGTTGGGGGTGTAAGGTCGCTTCTATCCGTACCCATGTTGAAGGAAAATGAACTGATCGGTGGGTTTACCCTGTCCCGCCAAGAAGTGCGTCCCTTTACCGACAAGCAGATCGAGTTGGTTAAGAACTTCGCGGCCCAAGCGGTTATCGCCATCGAGAACGCGCGGTTACTTAATGAACTGCGTCAGCGCACTAGCGACCTCACCGAACGTACCGCCGACCTAACTGAAGCATTGGAACAACAGACAGCAACGTCGGAGGTGCTTCAAGTCATCAGCACCTCTCCCGGCAACCTTGAGCCGGTATTTGCGGCCATGCTGGAGAAGGCAGTTCGGATTTGCGACGCCGGGTTCGGTAACGTGCAGCGGTGGGATGGCGCGACGATAATGGAATACGTCGCTTCGCACAAAACACCGCCCGCTTTTGCAGAGGCGCGGCAACGCATGGCTTATCAGCCTGATCCAGAGGGTTTTGTCAGCCGTATGCTGAGGAAAAAAAGTGTAGTTCAGGTCGCCGACGCCGCCTCAGAGAAAGCCTACATCGAGAAGCGTAATCCTTTGTTTGTAGCAGCAGTTGAACTTGGAGGAGTACGCACCATTCTTTTGGTTCCCATGCTGATGAACGACGAAGCAATTGGGATGTTTTCTCTCCATCGCCAAGAAGTTCGCCCGTTTACTGAGAAGCAGATTGCACTGGTGACGAACTTCGCAAACCAAGCTGTTATCGCTATTGAGAACGCGCGCCTGTTGAAAGAACTTCGAGACAGAACTGAAGATGTTGAGAAGCTCAACAGGCACCTGGAACAACGCGTCTCCGACCAAGTGGGCGAAATCGAGCGCATGGGCAGGCTGCGGCGTTTCCTGCCTCCGCAGGTGGCTGATCTGATCGTCGCATCTGGGAGCGAGAAGCAACTCGAAAGCCATCGCCGAGAGATAACCGCGCTCTTCTGCGACCTGCGCGGCTTCACAGGGTTCACCGAAAGCGCCGACGCGGAGGACGTAATAACGCTGCTGCGCGAATACCACGCTGCGGTTGGCGAGAAGATCATTAAGTACAGCGGCACGCTCGAGCGCTATGCCGGTGACGGCGTGATGGTCGTGTTCAATGATCCCGTTCCCGTAGACAACCCGGCACTCCAGGCTGTGCTGATGGCTCTGGAAATGCGTGACGCTATCGGAGCCTTGACCGAGACGTGGCATCGGTGGGGACACGACATTGGCTTCGGCATCGGCATAGCGCACGGCTTCGCCACGCTTGGGACCATCGGCTTCGAGGGCCGCTTCGACTATGCCGCCATTGGGACGGTGTCCAATGTTGCCTCTCGGCTATGCGATGAAGCCAAACCAGGGCAAATCCTCATCAGCCCGCGAGTGCTGACGAAGGTCGAGAACGCTGTGAAGGTCGAGCCAGTCGGTGAGTTCGAGTTGAAGGGGATCAGGCGGCCTTTGGCGGCGTACAACGTGGTCGCTGCTGGACCTAAGAACTGAGGCCAAAAATAAATCTAAGACGGATAGCCGTTCAGCTATGACTAGTATCTAACGAGCGGAAAAAAGCTGAACTCCTGAGACGCTTGTCCGTACTGGCAAAGTCGGATCAGCTCAATTCATCGATGCCCACAGAAAGATCAGCGTTGCGGCGAAGCCGAGCGCGGTGCGCCCAGCATGAAGCGTAGCCCATTTCTCGATCAAGGCGCGGCTGTCCGGCCCGGCGCTCGCCGGTTCAGTCGCCATGAGTATTCGGTTCGTCGGCATGATGCCCAGGAGCGTGTAAGGCCAGTTCGCAACAAGGACTACGGCGCCCAACAGCCAAGCCCAGTGACCGGTCTGCCACCATGCCACCAGGCCCAGCAGGAAGCCGATGATAGCCAGCGGCGCCTGCATGGCGAACCCGTGTTTGTAGGCTGGCTTCCACTGAGTGAGGAGGGCGCGGTCATCGAGGCCCAAACGGGCGGGCTGCTCGGCGACATTTACGTACAGCGCCGCTCCGGCGAACAATGCGGCGACAGTCAGCGCGAGTTCCCTGCAAGCATAATCACGTCTTCCCTTGGTAGCGCGGACGAAACGTTACCGGCTAGGAGGTCGATTTTCAATTTGGAACGGCAAGTACGGATTGGCTCAATCGCTGCGGATCACTCGCTACCGGCTTGGAGCCACTCGGCACTTACGCGCGAGGGGAACGGTAAAACGGTTACAATTTCTCGCGCTTCGTTCGCTCAACATGGCGAGGGACTATGGTGCACGCATATAAGAAGGCGTGCCCCCGGCGAGAAAGTCCTCACGCGCCGGTGCAAAGACATCAACGACCTCGGTGTCCCCTAGCGCCGCTTGTTGAGCATAAAGCGTCTGGCCATCTGTGCTCACGGGGAATAGCCAACAATCATTTCGCCGCTCCATTCCGTGCATGACATTCGTTCAACGGAAAGCCTTGCGCCGCGGGCCTTCAGTGTCAGCGACGGTCATTACCAGCGACTTGGTAGTATCAAACTATCAAACCTATCAAACAATAAGAATAGAGTAGAACTGAAAGATGAGTGACTTTCCTGAGATGGAATACGCGAGCGGGGATGGGGAGCTTTTCGAGCTAGCCCCTGGCGAGACTTCGCTCAGTCTGCTCCAGAAGATTTATCGCAGCCCCCGACAGCCGATCGTCCGACGAATGCGCGCCGCAATGGCTGCGCTACAGCATGAGCATCCAAGGCTGACTGCGATGGCGATCGACAGCATGGATGGCGCTAGCTTCGCGGCAATGCTTGATCGAGCAATCGAACGTAGCAAAGCCCCACCGAAGCTCATTGAGCACCGCGCCAACGAAAGCGCACCGAGCGTCCAATGGAGCGGGCCCTATCTCTCGGCCAACGCGAAGGTTGAGCAGCGATGAAAGATGAAGATGGCTACCGAACCGTCCTTGGTAGCGGACTCGGCCCGTGGCTGATCAGCGACAGGCCGAAGGGCAGCGACTTTGAGACGTTCGCGCGCAGGATCACCACCGTGCCAAGGTATCGCCAGGGTCCGTTAGTGCCTTGGCGGTCGAAGCTGATCGAGGAGAAGCCGACGGGCGACGACGAACCAGGCGAGGATGGTCATTGAAGTCGTCCGCGTTGGGGCGCTAGCCAAGCTCGGGCCATCTCAAACATCCGGGCCAGCTCCGGATCGTGGATCGCCCGCGCATACGATAGCCGAAGGCGGACCTCCTCAAGTCTGCGCATTGCTTCCAAGTCTGGATCGGGGACGAGTGGCGGGCTGTCGGTGGACATTGTCGCCTTACTCCTGGTTCGCGCACGATGAAGGCTGAGGCGGCCAAAAGAAAGCCCCGGAACAGGGGCGTGCCGGGGCTAAGGCTGACTGTCATGTCCAAGGACGGGTTTCGCCATGGAGAAGCCCATCCACACAGGCAACTCGCAAGACTTTCCTAGGTTCCACTTGTGTCGGCGCAACGCCCCCTCGGTGCGAGATGGCGGATGAACCGAAGCTGCGACTGGTCTCCGACCGCCCGACTCTATTTGGCCGTTGCGACCAGCAAGTGGTCCCGCTTAGCCGTGATCGCGCGGTCTGCAAGGATCCTGTATTTTTCTACGAAAGTCCTCAAGCGGCGTGCGGCTGCTCGATCTCGTGTTGTGAGTAACGAAATGCGCAGCCTTTCGGCGCGGCTAAGGCAGTGCTCGGGACTAAGCATTCGGCTTGCCTTCTAGAACACCAATCGGAAAAGCCCGTATCCGAGAAAGCCTGACCAGGCCACGGTCGCAATCAACCCAATGGCCATGCCTGCCGAGAGCCAGATGCGATGAAAAAGCGAATTTGGATGGGTTTGGGCGGGCGACACTGCGGCTTGTGCTTTAACACTCATGATCTAGGTCTCTTGTTGTTGTAGCGACTTTTTGGCTACGTAAAGGGACACCCCAACCCGTGGCCACAGGCTGGGGTTCCTTAAACGCGAACGCATACACAACAGGCGCGAGCGCTTTGGGGGCTGGGGGAGTGGGGTAAAGCGCTCGGCGCTCATTACCTTGAGCCGAGTGCTTCTCCATATCTGTATAAAACAGCTCACTTCGATCGATGGTGGATAAGTCGAATAAGTACGCAGTCACGCCGAATTCGTCTACGTGGCCACAGAACGTCAGTTTCAGAAGTACGAGACGAGCACTCTGAAAATCTCAAACGCCAGAAACGCAGCCCAAGCCGCGCTAGCGACTAAGCCAACTGAAATGGTGGTCTTGGCAAGAATATCGTGCATGGTCGGGTTCTCGAACCCCGGCAACGGCGCTCACGACGCCGCACCGGGGCCGGTCACGGTGGGAGAACTCCCCGTCCCCCACCATTTCCGACCACCGAAGTTGGATTGCGCCGGTTAGTGGCGACTTAAAAACGACGGCAAATTCTGCCTAGTCGCACCAGAATTTCGCGAACCTGCCTTCGGCCAACGCCGTGTAGCGCGCAGTCGATTGCAGATTGCGATGGCCGAGGTAATGCGCCAGCGATCGCGTATCGTGGCCATCATTCGCCAGCTTGTATCCTGTCGAGTGCCGCAGCATATGCGGATGCACCGGGAAGGATAGCCCCGCCGCTCTGCCTGTCCGCTGTACCATCCTCAGAAACCAAGCCGTGGTCACTGGCGTACCGGCCTCTGTCACGAACACATAAGGCCCCGATCCCTGCAGGGGTCGTAGCGCGCGAAGCTCTGGCCCGTGCAAGGGATGGACGCTGGCGCAGCCACCCTTAGCTCGATTGACGTGAAGCCGTCCTTGCCGAAGATCAATCTGCGCCCACCGAAGCTGACAAAGCTCTGCTGCGCGTAGGCCATGCCGATAAGCAAGGAGTATCGCAGCCCCGTCGCGAGCGCCGTTGCGACCCCGTCTGCGTGCAGCCTCGATCAACCTCTCGACCTCTGCCTCGGTCAGATACTCCCGCTGGCGATAGACTGCATTCGGCACTCGGCGCAGTGTTCGGTTCTCTATTGTCGGTGCTGCATCGGTCATCGCTGAATTTCCCTTCCTTTGTCGCCTTCGCCGACTGTGAGTGTTCGTAATTCTGGAACATTGCGAACACTCAGCGCAGCCCGCTTTCCAAAGAACCCTTCCACCCGCCACTCTTCAACGATCAGCTTTGCCTCTTCGATTAGCCGGGACCGATACTCTGCATCCTCGAATAGCCGGGCCCGAGCCAGCCTCTCGATGTGGTGGTGTGGCACCCGCGATAGCTTGATGCCTTGGCGACGCAGTCGGTCCTTCACCTCGCGTTTGGCTGTGTACATCGCCAGCACTCGCACTGCCTGAGCTTGGCGCTGGGCTTGGCGCTGAGCTTGCGTTAGGCTGGGAGTAGCCTCCACCATTTGGTTGCTCCGTGGTTGGGGTTAGAGCCCGAGCAGCAACTCGTCATTGCTCTCGGGTTCGCTGATTTTATCACAACGCCTCAGCGCGACCTAACAAATACCGCATGGCCACGCTTGTTTGTTTGATGTTTGTTTGCTCGCATCTGCTTCGGGCGTCATTGCCAGGGTTGGTCGGCTTGGGTGGGGGCGGGGGCAAAATTGCTTCGGCCAGATCGGCATATAGGTCCTGCGCAAGTTGTGTCGAATTTTGAAGAGTATGGGTTCTTACTAGCAACGACCCAACGCGAATGCTTCAGCTAGAGCGGATCATTGGATTGGGTGATGGGGCTATCGCTGGCGCGTGCCCTGCGCGCACAAGCTGGCGATGGTCCAACATACTTCTGTTCTTGTCGCGTGTTCGAGAAATTGATCAGTGAGATTTGCCAATTCCGGATTATCCGCGCCGGGCCGACGCGCGGCCATCCACTTCGCCATCGCCAAGTCAGCCATCTCCCGAAGTGGAATTTCCAAATCCATCAGAAACTGGTTACGGACCTTCATCGTTCGCCGCATTCTTCGGTGTGAAGCATTTCGCATTCGGCACATTTGAATGTGCAAACGTTGGGCAATTCGCCAAAGCGCTGCGTTCTTCGGATTAGCTTCATGCTCTGAGCGCAGAGGGGGCACAGTGGCCGCTTAGGCGCAGCGCCGGGAATGCGTTCGGCATTCATGATCAAACTTGGTTAGGTGTGCGGCGCGGCCCGCAATCTCCTCGCCGAGCAATGCGGCGATGGGCGCGCTGCGGTACAGCATCTAATCTTTCGAAGAAGTGGCGAGAGATTTAAAGTTCGGTAACGCGACGAAAGTGCGGGAGCTGGGGAACTCCGTTGAGCGTTCTGACTATACCAACGTATAGCCCTCAGCTTCCATTGCGCAATCGACGGTACCGAACGTCCAATCTACGGTTAAGAGTATCCGTAAAATCGTTTGTGCTAATCGTGGGGGATGCATGTTCAAGAAGATTGCGGCAACAATGTCGGCAGTGGCACTCGTCATGCTGGCTATTGCTTTAGCGCCCGCAGTGCCGACGGCCCTCGCAACCGCTCGCGCGACTATGAATAATGATGACGCCAAATTGACCCAGCCGGTCACGGAGCAGGCCTGCTCCGCATTTGAAGTTTGGTTTCTTAATACCGGTTGTAGACAAGCGCACGTCAACAAAGCTGTGCGAACGAAGCAACGTCTAGCTCACAAGCAAAACCGATAGAACGACCGACCGGCGCAACTTCTACAAGGTCGAGAAGTGGAGCAGGGATGGATATTCGATCGTCGTGCAAACGTCACAGTTGTGCGCGAACATAGGTTTGTCGGGGCCGAGAGAGTGTGGTGATGTCGGCTCAACAGGTTAACGATCCAAGGCACTGGCGAGACCGCGCAGCGCAAATGCGGGCGATGTCTGATTGGATGAAGGACGCCGAGACGAAGGCGACGATGCTCAAGCTGGCCGAGGACTACGACAAGCTGGCGGAACGAGTTGATAGTTCGTTCTCAGGCCTGACGTACCACCAACGATCGGAGGTAAGTGGCCTTTAGAGGCGTGAGCACGCTATACCCACCCGTATATACCGAAGTACAGCTCTCCTACTCTCACGGACAATAGAGCGTGACGACGCGCCCATCCTACCCTCCCCTCGTTAGGCTGAGGGGCGGCACCCCCATCCCCGACAGGATTGCTTGCCGTCCGAATTCGCAGGCTGTGTGGCGTCCCCCATCCCCCAAAGATGACCCCGCCCCACGGCCTGATGCCTAATAAGAGCGAAAGCTCTGGAACCCCGGGCCCCCAAGCTCGGGGTTTTCTGCATTTGCCGCAGGCTTTCCGCAGGCGAGCCTCTCTGGTGCCGCAATCTCGTTGCCAAAATGCGTTGTCGGGGAAACGGGGTGCTAAGAGGGTCGGGGCCAAATCTCGAAACGAAATTTGTTAGTTACTTAGCTCACTTCAGCGAGCCCTTCATTTGCCTTTGTCAGGAACTGAGGGCTCGCTTTTTATTCGGGCCGCTATGTTCGCTCACTGCTAAGCACGATGACGCCGCCCAAAGAGTGCGCAAGGGGCAGGGCGCTACTCTTCTGTTGCTTCTCTTTATCCTGAGGTTCCTTAAGGGCACTCCTCAGCCGGGCCGCAACAAGTCCCGCTGCCGGGCTGTCCCACGTCGATCAGCGGTGCGTAATTTTCAGAGCCTGATCAACACTCGCAATCGCTTGGTCTAGTGCCTTGATACGCTGCGTCGTGGCGGCTCTCAGCTCACTATCGATCATACCGGCCGACAAGCGGACAGCTTCCTCACGGTACTTTACGTAGGTCTCGCGCTCCTTGAGCAACCGCTTTGAGAGGTCGATATAGTTGTCGCTCATGGCGTTCACGCTTTAATTGTCCTGTGCACTTAATCCCTGCGCACCAACTCTGGCAGCCTCGCGAAGTTGAGACCCGCAAAGCGCGGATCGGCAACGCTATCTTAGTCAGGAATTTTCCGTGACGTTCGGAGTGGCCAGATAGGGCGTTGGCTCTCAGGATCAGGATGATCTGGGGTTAGGGGCGCAATAGAAATGTCGTCGGTGGGAACGCTCTTTTCCCCAACGGTCAGACGGGACCCAGTGAGAGCAAAATAGAAAGCAATTAGGCCTGCGGCCACCAGGGTCCCGGCCCCGATGCCAACCACGGCGGGCGAAATGGTTGCAATACCGATTGCGGTAAGCCCCGCCCCGACTAAGGCGATGCCGAGCACTAGAAAAAGATAGACATGGAATTTCTCAAGCCCGTGAGGAGCGCTGCTTCGGATTGGTCGCCCTGGGAGTGGCACGGTCATTTGGTTTGCCAGTCCATTGAATGGCGAATGGCATGCCGGAGAGATTATCACGCGGCGCCCGCCGCGCTGCCACTTTAAGCGGCCGATAACTCCCGCCAACTACGATGTTGCTCGGGACAGTGGGGACACGCTATCGGGCACGTATCCGCCACTGAACCGGCCCCGGCGCGCGAGCGTTGCGTGCCCCTTACGCTGCGCCGGGGTCCATTACATCTATTCGCGCGGATATTGCCGTATCACCAATATCCCATTCCGCAACGTGAACCGCTGCTCCGGATAGTTCGCGATCGCCGCAGACAATGAAAAGCCCCGGCCTGGGGGGACCAGGGCTTAAGGACGGAAGGCGGGTGTTGGGGATGCGGGAAAGCCCTTCCGCTCCCCAAACTAGTAATTAGACCGCCAACCTTTCGGTTACTGGCTACTGATCAGGCGTATTTCTTTACCGCTGCCTCGATGTTCGGGGCCGCCTTCGCCAAATCCTCGGGGGTCATCGCAGGGATAAATTCCACTTTGGCGTTGGCGGTCAAGAACCATGGCTCGGCGAGGGCGGGTATCTGCGATACGTCGGATATATTCACGACTATGATCCCGCCGCGCTGGCCGCCTTCGGCGGTGAAGTACACAGCCTCCGGCTTTTGCTCAGCCAAAATAGATTGGATGACTTGCCGAGCTTCCCGGCCCGAACGACTGCATTCCCGGCCTCAACGTCCCAAGAAACCCTCATCAGAAATCTCATACTGACCCTCCTTATGCGTTGCTTCCATGTGTGACAATTCACTTCACCCAAGCTTTCGCTGGCCAGCTTCCTTCTTCAACAATCTCCAAAGCCTCGCGCTGCTCACTTCCACAAGCCGAGGTTCTTAATCGCAGTCGGCAGGGTTTGGGACTTGTGGCTCTTGCAGTAGCCCGCAACCTTTGCGGAATTCCTTTGAAAGCTGTCGTAATTCAAGATTGTGCTACTGGCAGCTGAATTATAAAAACCGCTCATCCAAAATCGAACGAAATCCCGCTCTTCCGGACTGTATCCGAGCCAACCTCCGCAAGTGATCTTATTCATGTCGATCTTGATCTGAGCGACACTTGGTGCCGAAGCTGCTACCAGCAAAGTTGCTGCTACGAAAAAGACATTCCATCTCATCGCTGCTCTCCGGGGGCGGTCAGGATGTCACTGCGGGCCAATCGCGCTCTGCAAGGCGCTCATCACGCTTACTTGTGGATGAGATTGGCACCACAATTTGACGCTTTCGATGTTTCTCTGGTGTACAAGAATATCTACAACTCTCTTGCGGTTCCGATTACTGAACCAGCCGCTCATCCAAGCAGAAAAGTCGCGGGACATTGCCGGCGACATCGCTAGGTATTGGTCGCATGTAAACGCGTTCATATCGATTATGACCTGCGCATTTGCGGCCGCTGGAAGCAGGCACATTGCGAATGCAGTACTAATCAATCGAAGCCTCATTTTCCTGATCCTTTTAGATATTGTCGAAGGCTCAAGGGGTCTTGGACATTTCTTGCGAGAGCGGGGGGCGTATAGCCGGGTCCACGTCATGCGCGTTAGGTAAGTCTAGCACACTAGAGGCTGTCGGTCGTAAGTTTCCAGACCCGTGATGAGCTTTGGTCAGGCGAATGCCTGCCGATCGCTACCAACTCCGAACCCCTGACACCTTGCGCTTCCCGCCCCAATCCTTTTCCGCCTCGCGCTTAACCGCTGGCGCCGCCGGGTTCTTGATCTTGAGCCACTGAGCCGAACGGCCAGACCGGTAAGGCGATCGCGACGACCCTAAAGGAAAAAGCCCCGGCAACAGACCGGGGCTTAAAGGACAAGACGATAAGCTCTCCAGACTGCGTCAAGGGGTGCTTCGCGCCGAAGTTGGTCGAGGTTTCAGCACACCAGCCAATTGCCCCATCAGGTACCCGAGCACGGCGCCCAGGATGGAGGAGAGGACGATGAGAAACAGCGGATTTGAGTTGTCCACGGCCGTCAGCGCATCCAGTTTGCCCGTCGACAACGTGTAACCCACCAGTGCGGCATACCCATAGACATTGGCTGGGACACACGAGAGCAGATCGGCGGAGGCGACGATAACAAGAAAGAAGACCGTCACTCCAACGACGATTGCCGGCCAAACTGTTCCCAACGCAGGCACCGGAACCTTGGAGATGATTAGAAGCGCGATCCAGGCAACGATAGCGCCATAGATCATGCCGACGATCGTCTTGCTAAGCGCTTTGATATCGCCGCCCGCGGCAAAGAAGCAGCCTGCCGCGATGAACCCAACCCAAACGAGAGCGAAGCCGCCCAGAGGCCCCAGCGCGATGAAGGCCCAAATACCACCGAGTACGGCGACACTCACTGATAACGCGAGTAATTCCGTCATGGCGTTCCCCATTAGATTTGATGTTGCGGGACCGCGCATTCCCCTGAAGTGTTTTATTGCTGTGTTTTTAGGGAGCACGCCCCCCAACAAACAATAACATGATTTCCGCACCGGTGCATTCGTGAAATCCGGCATCGCCAAGCCTGTGAATTTGTTGCAGCGCATTAGCCTCTAAATTGGAAAGTTTGGCCGGAACCAAGGCGAAGTTCTGCTGCTATCGCATTGGGATTGCGCTTCCCGAAGCGCCCAACTCACAGTGATGGTCACCGCAATAGTCACCAACTCCCTCGCCGAAGTGGCCACCGACTTAGCCACCCAATTATCCGGTGCTCGGTGGCTAAGCGAGGGATCGGCTGGGACGGCCAGACGAAGAAGTCCAAATAGATCGGGCCTCGGTGGGACAGCGAGGGACGCCTCGGGACGCGCGATGATTGGCGGCGATCCGGCGCGCGGCTCGTCCCTATCCCGGATGCTTAAAGTTTTATTTACCATTCAATGCAACGTTGTCGTGGGCAATACTTTGTTAACCATGGGATGCCGCCAATGGGGAGCTTGGACCGCATTTACGAGCAGCGGAGCGAGCACGTCCCTTTTGAGTCAGCTCCAATCCAAACAAAAGAACGGGGCGCGCGGCTCCTAAGCTCGACCCGGACTGCTGATGTGAGAAGAGGCAACAGCGCGGCGCTAGAGCTAGTATATCAGGTCGCCGAAATAATTGAGGGTGTGGAAAATCAGGCGGCTGAAATAGAAAAGACCTCATATCAACAGCTTCAGTTCAAGCAAAAATGTATTGAGGAGCTGGAAACAGAGCTGCGAACTGCTCAACTCCAAATCAGCGAAACCCGTGCGAAACTCAAGGAGTTGGAGGAGGTTGCGCGAGCCGGTGAAGCGCGTCTCGAAGCTGCCGAAAATAGGATGAGTGAACTTGAAACGCGGGCAGAAACAGCCGAGGCCCAAACCAAAGAAAAAGCGAATGCTCTGTTTCGCATTGAGGAGGCGATCCGCACTCAAATCCTTTCAAAACGACTTCCTGCAAACAATCTAGCTTCGTCAGCCTGACTCGCAATCAATGATGAACGAGCTACTTATCGAAGAACTGTCGGTGCGCGCGACCCAAGAAAAAATGGACGAAGCATTTCGGGCTGCGATGCAGAGAGCAATCAACGCCGGCGCAGAGAACACCCCAACCGTCGTCTCAAAAAAGCCGGGCACTCGAAATCCAAAGGTTGTCTTGGGTTAGCCGTGCTGATGAAGCAGGCGCCGTTGTCTTCGTACGCCCAGGCGGCACTAGGAGGAACGGCAGAGTGTGCCAAATGACGCACCTCGCGACGAGGGGAGCGCGATAGTCCAAGCCCGAATACCGAATACCACCATCTGGCGCCTAGCCAGGGCCCTAGGCTTTGTGGAAGTCTCCCAACGCCGAAACCGGCACAGGGAGAGAGCAAGATGGCGAACGTGTACATAGAGCCCCGCCCAAAAGGGCGTCCGGAAGGTAGTCCGATCGACGAATATGTGGTCGAGGACCATGCGGACCACGCCCTCCAAACTTTCAAGACGCAACATGAAGCGATCGATTGGGCGAAGAAGAACGGTCACTTCCCGCATGTGGCTCGCGTCCGGCACCTGAACGACAAGAAAAAAGCAGATCACTGGCGGGCGGTTTAGCGTGTGCGGATTTGGCCGGTGTCGAAGCGGGTGAACAGCTCAAAGGCCGACGCGGACGATCCGACGCTGATCGATAAGGTGGAATTAGCCGCTGCGTAGGGTATCTTCGGTCAGCCGCAAACCTACGGTCGGGTACATGCCTTTCATTCGTTATCTCCCGAAGAATATGGGCGACGTGCAGCTTTACCTTCATCGGATCGATGACAACGTCGTTGTGGAATTTGGCAAAGGAGCGGAACTCCCGGGCGTTCGTACCGTCGCTGACTTGCGCGCGCTGCCGACTTGGTTGAAACGGATGCGACTGCTTGTTGACCGCGAACCGCCCGGCTTGGTGAGGGTTGAGCCGATTTACCGCTAGGTCGCCTCTACGATTTTGGTGCTTCAGGATCGACCACCGACAAACGCTCAGATAGTCGCTTAGAGATGTCCCTCAGCAACGATCGCTGATCTCGGACGGGCAATCGTTCGCAATGTTCAAACGTAGACGCAAAATAGCGAGCAGCTAATTGGTAATCCAACTCTGCGCTAACGGAGCGTTCGCCGTCATCCATCTGCTACCTTCCTTTGAAGATTTCGCGGTGTGCGGCTCGGACCGACCCGCGTCGTGATGGATTGCCTCTCCATGACGACGCCCCATCGCGTTTGCGGGCGCCCGCGTCGTCCAAGCTTGTGATCGCTCCGCTAATGTCTTTGCACGCCGCGACCTGCTCGCCGAAAATGTCCAGGTCTCTTTGTCGAAATCACCGTAGAGCGCACAGGGTATGTGCACCGTGCCACCGTCAAACCCGTGAAGAGAAAGTAAAGACGCAATTTTGGGGTCCTAGATATTTCCGAGCGGGTCCTCTCTTGCGCGCTAGACCACCCCCGACCTGTCCAGCATACCCGGGGGTGCAGGACAAGCCATCACTGGCTGAAACAGCCGCAACCGAATTACAAAACCGCTGCCCTATCCGGCCAACCCACGGACGAACCGCGCCTGTCCTGGGTGTTCAGAGAAGCGCTAAAATGCCCTGCGGAAATTCCGGGTCCTGTGCCAAGGTGACAAAGTCGGACTTGAGACACACTTGGATAGCCAGCAGGGGTCTGATCGCATTAAAGCGCGACCATTTTACTTTGCCGTGCTGCCGTCCGCCCATCGGGACAACGTGCGTACACATGGGCCGCCTCAGCGATGGCCGCGAATGAGTACTTCCTTAGCTTCGTTGATGCGTGCGGCGAGATACGTCGATCCCCCTTTGTCGGGATGCAGCTTCTTTATTAGTGAGCGGTGAGCGCGAGCGATCTCCTGCCCGGTCGCTCCGGGTTGGATTCCGAGAATTTGATAAGCCTCCTCCTCTGTCATTTTGCCCCCGCGCGACGCGCGGCTGTCGTTTGCCGAGGCGCTATCATCCGGCGCGTGTTCGCGCCAGCGCGGATGCCTCCGGTCAAGGTAAGCGGTGAGTAACGGGAGGCTATCCTCGTCAATTTCGCGGAGGAGAGTAATCAGCGTCGGCACATCGAGATCGTCAAGCGCTGCGCCCTGATGCCGGCCGGCGAGAACCCGACCGCGCAGGGTGCCGCTGTCGTGGTCGAGTTCCATTTCCAGAAACGCTGTACGCACACGGGAGACCTGACCCGGGCTTTTCTGAGTGCGCCCGCCGAAGCTTGCCCGCCAGAGTGAAACATAGCCGAGCAGCCCGAGCCCAATCAGCCCAATCGAAACCGCCGGCCCGATTTGACCGCGAACGAGTAGAAACACGGCGAACAGCAACGCCGTGCCGCCACCAATATATCGCAACACCCGCGCCGCTTGCTTGGCATCGGCTTTGGAAAACGAGTAGGCGGCGAATAGCAACAGGATGAGGACAATGACACCAAGGACGAATGCGAGCATGTCATCTCATCTGCTCGATCAGCCTAGTCGCGCTAGTCGAGCGCCCTCGTAAGGCCGCGAGCGCCTTCATGCCGCCCGCCGCATAGGCTGCCGCCGCGCGCAACAATTCGGCGAGTTCGTGCGCCGCGCCCGGCGCGAACCGGCAATAGGCGCCGCGCGATAATCGCGTAATCTCGCGAAAGGCCTGTTCGCACACCGGATCGTAACCCTCCTGAAACATGAACGCGGGAATACTGCGCAAGCCGAGTTCTCCGGCGCCGGCACAGAGTTCGTCGAGACTTTCCTCCATGGCGTCACCGATGAAAACGAGCGCACCCACCCTGCAACGGTCGTTTTCGCGCCGTGAATGCGCTAGAACTTTGGCGATCTGCGTCTGCCCACCACGGCAATCGATGCGCGACATCAGTTCGCCGAACCGCTCTGGCTCGGCGACCCATCCCGATGCGCGGCATTCGGCGAGCCCTCGATAATAAACGAGCTGAAGATCGACCCCGCCGACCGTGGCCGCTTCATGGAACATTTCTGCCTGGAGTCGACAGGCTTGGTCCCAGGTCGGTTGCCGGCTCATTGTGGCGTCGAGTGCAAAGATGAGCCGTCCTCGCTCACCGGCCTTGACTGTCGGATCGAGCGCTGCGACCTGGCCCAGAAACGCCTCGACGTCGGCACGCGGTGAGGTCGCTGGTTGTTGACTCCGGTTCTGCTCTGTCGCCGGGATCGGTGCCGGCTCGGACCGGTCTTTATTCATGGGAGGTACCTTCACGCCCGACTGCACCGACACCTAGCCACCAACAACGGCGTTGCCATACGGTCGCGGCGCCTTCGCTGCAATCGCAGGATGACGATTGCCGATGACGTGGCCCTGACACTAACTCTTTTTATGCGCGAGGCCACCCCCGTCAGGCCAGCTTACCCCGGGGTCAAGGCTAGCGAACCAAGGCCGCTTTTTGAATGTGCCAAGCTGCTTAGTCCTTTCGCCCGCTAGTGCCGCGCATGAGACCAGATTGAACCTGCCGCGTCTTCTAGACGAAACTCGGCATCATAGTTCATGATTTCATGCATCAACTGCTCGATCAGTTGCTGGCGGATCGCACCATCTTGACCGCTAGTTAGTTCCGCGAGGGTCTTTGCGATGGCAACAATCACTTCGTCCGCTTCGCTAGTATCGACCTTATCAGACCCACCGGCCGTCGCGGGATATTCGGCAAAAAAATCCTCGATCAGATCGACGATCATACAATGAAGGCAGGGGCGTTCTTGATCATTTTGTTTGTCCGACATGAATGCTTTCCTTTTATACGCGGATGCAATAGCAGGCGTGTATCAGAACATTCGGGAGGCCGGTCCATTGGCCGCCGTCGCCGCATGCCCGCATTCGATGCGCTACGGCTCATCGAGTAGACGACAACGTGATCGGAAAGAGTTCGTTAGTGCCGCTGGCTCAGAATGCTAATATTCCCGCCAGTTTGGGGGACCTCGGGTATCCCGGAAATCAATTTTCGACCTGGAGGTCCAGTGCATGGCACCAACGAAGAGAGCATCTAAGCAACCCGGTGCACAGCGGGACGCGGCAAAGGCGCCTAGGGGCACCGCGAGCACGCCGGCGGCGAAAAGCGACCTCTATGCATGGGCGGTCCCTGCCTTCTCTACGGGATCGCCGGTCGACCATACATGGGTCACCACCTACGACAATCGAGTAAAAGTTTACAGCTCCGACCAGCAAGTGGCTGCGGCAGGGGAGTGTTACTGGTACTGCTGGGGCTCCTTCCACCCCACGGGAGGGACCCCGAACAATAGCGCAGGCTTTCTAGGTCAACAGAACGGAGATCTGGTGCTCGCCAAATGTCTCGTGGCCCCGAACGCCGATTTCAGACCGTGGCCGCGGCGCGCGGCACGATTTTCACCTATGGTATTGACGGCGTATGCCATCAATTGGCCAATCAGGTGCTCTACGCGACAGGTATCGGAGCCGCGGCACCGCTAACGGTCAGAAATGCCCGGGGCTATATAGCGAGCACTTTCCTTTACGGAACATATGGCGTGCAGCACGCGGCGTGGGCAAATCAGATCGGTCGCTGCGGGGGACAGCCGATACAAGTGCCACCCGGAGGTGCAGTGGTGACAGCAGCGCGAGGTGCTCCAGTGGCCGGCCCACCGGACGATTTCGAGGCACATGCCCGCAAAGTACTAGCGGGCGAGGACCCAAAGCTGCTGGCGGATCTGCTCGCATTGCGTACCGACGTGCTTCGCTTCAATGCACAGCGGTGGCCCGGTTTCACGGCGCCGAACGCCAACACGCTGAACGCCCGCAATCAGCACTTGCTTGATCAGGCCGCTAAGCTGCTTGGGCCGGAGAGGTTTCAGGCCATATTCGGGTTCTCGCCTGACCAGAAAATCAATCTCGTCGATCCAACCATCAAGCAGCCTTAGGGACTCGTGAGATCCTGAGCTTGACTGGTGTGAGCCAAGCGCCCTTTCCCGATGTGGCGGCCCCATGGGCACGTGCTCTTCGTCAAACCCTTAAACAGAAGTAAAAAAGGGGTTTTTGGGTCCTAGATATTTCCGGGGGGGTCCTGCTTTTTACGCGAGACCACCCCCGGCCTGTCCAGACATGGGGGAGGGTCCATTTATGCTGATGCCAGATATTTAGGAAATCGGCGTCATAGATTTTGACGCGCCACCGGGGTCAAACGCTGATGGGACAGCCTTTCCAATAAAAGCAAAGAAGCGCGGATTGCTCTGCGCGGCCCTAGACTTTATGGATAGTAGGCCATGGGGCGGGCACCACCCTTCACTAGCGAACAGACTTTAGTTTTGGCACGGGGTCTATCTGGCTGCTTTTCGCGCGAGACCACCCCCGGCCTGTCCAGGCATGGGGGCGGGGTCGCTTTCATCGCGGGGTGGTCGATAAGCGCTTAATCCCGTGATGGCAACCGTAGCGGCGCGCTTTGTGCAGCATCCTACTGACAAAGGATGCCCCATGGCACGAGCAGTGATTTCCGACCCAAAACGACACACAGCCTGCGAACCGCTGTACGACATTGACCCACAGACTGGCGCAAGTGTCGAAATTTTCTACGCTGATCGTGCACTCGCTGCGTCATTCGGTACGCATGCAGGGTGGTTCTGGTGGGCGTGCCAGCCTGGCCTTGTGCCAGGGGGCCTGCCGATTGGGCCATTTGATACCAGCTATGCCGCTTACCGCAATTTCGCGACGCGCTCGACGACGCGGCAGCTTTAAGAGGTCTCGACAGGACTGCTAATGCCGAGCGAGAGAGCCGCTCGACCCTATCGCTTCTTCGCTTCGGAACTCGGCATCGTAGGTCATGATTTCACGCATCAACTGCTCGATCAGTTGCTGGCGGATCGCACCATCTTGACCGCTAGTTAGTTCCGCGACGGTCTTTGCGATGGCGACAATCACTTCATCGGCTTCATCGGTATCGACTTTGTCTGACCCACCGGTCGTCGAGGGATATTCGGCAAAGAAATCGTCGATCAGTTCTACCATCATGCAATGAAGGCAGGGTCGTTCTTGGTCGTCTCGCTCGCCTGACGTGTTGGTATCCTTTCGTCATACGGGCGGAGACGATGCACATACCCCGGGTCGCAGCCGTCCTGCATTGCCCTACGGAAACAACCGCGCGATCGGAATGGGCTCGACCGGTTACGGGATCTAAATTTTCATCATCTGCTTCCCCGGCGCTTCCCCGAATTATAAGGCGGAGGGCATAATAGCTGCTGGAGCGAGTAAGCAATTGTTATGATTTAATAAATCTGGTGGGCGGTAGAGGGATCGAACCTCTGACCCCTTCCATGTCAAGGAAGTGCTCTCCCGCTGAGCTAACCGCCCTACCGGAGAGGTGGATGTAGCGTTGCGCCGCCCGCAGGGTCAAGGCCGGCAGTCTTAAACCGTCAAAAATTCACCCGGTCGGCGCCTTTGAGACCGAGCGTCGCGCGCGCTTCGGCCGGGGTCGCGACCTCAAAGCCAAGCTCCTCGACGATGCGGCGGATTTTCGCCACCTGCTCGGCATTGCTTTTGGCGAGCTTGCCCGGCCCGATATAGAGCGAATCCTCGAGCCCGACGCGGACGTTGCCGCCCATCATCGCGGCGTTGGTGCCGAAATTCATCTGATGCCGGCCGCCGGCGAGCACCGACCAATAATATTGATTGCCGAACAGCCGATCGGCGGTGCGCTTCATGAACAGCAGATTGTCGAGGTCGGCGCCGATGCCGCCAAGGATGCCGAAGATCAGCTGCACGAAAACCGGCGGCTTGAACATGCCGCGGTCGATGCAATGGGCGAGGTTGTAGAGATGGCCGGTATCGTAGCATTCATGCTCGAATTTGACGCCGTGGCCCTCGCCGAGAATTTTTGAAATCTTCTCGATGTCGCGAAACGTATTGGGGAAGATATAGGCGTCGGAATTGGTAAGGTAGCTCTCCTCCCAATCGAATTTCCAGTTCTTGTAGCGCCGCGCCATCGGATAGAGCGCGAAGTTCATCGACCCCATGTTGAGCGAGCACATTTCCGGCGACAGCTGCTGTGCCGCCGAGATGCGCTGCTCGACCGTCATGGTGACGGCGCCGCCGGTGGTGATGTTGACCACCGCGTCGGTCGCCTGCTTGATGCGCGGCAGAAACTGCATGAATACGTTCGGATCCGGCGACGGCCGTCCATCCTTCGGATCGCGCGCGTGCAGATGCAGGATCGCAGCGCCGGCCTTGGCGGCATCGATCGCCTGGGTGGCGATCTGATCGGGCGTGTAAGGCAGCGCCTCCGACATCGTCGGCGTGTGGATCGAGCCGGTGATGGCGCAGCTGATGATGATCTTGTTCGCCATGGGCGTTGCCTCCTGGTTGCGTAGTCGCTGATGCGAGGCCGCTGCCGCGGCGGCGCCAGCGGGGAGCGCCAGCGTGCGGTGCGGCAGGATTACGCGGCGGGCCCCCTTAGGCGTTGTCATATCCCGCCTTTTAGCGGGCGGCCACCCATGATTGCGCAGCTAAGCTATTCGTCCGCCTCAAGGTTCTTCGCTGCACGCGACGCACCGAGGGCGTAGCGGTTTCCACTGCGACGTTGCCCCGGATTGCACATAAAAAATCAAAATTTTGCCGCTTCGATCGGCTTGCATGCCGGCCGTTTCTTGGGCCCGCGCTCGCCGGTTTGGACGGCGGCGAGCCGGTTTAAAACGGAAACCCCGCTTGCCGGATCGGCGTCGGCTGCTTAAGTTCGCGGCCGTTGCTGACGGCAGGATCAATCACGAAGGCGATTTGAGCTTCGGAGAACGCAAGATGCGAGCAAGATACCTGATGGTTGCGGCGGCGGTTTTGTCGCTGGTCAGTACGAGTTACGCGGTCAGCCCCGAGCCAAGCGCTACCGGGCTTTGGCAATCGCTGGATGACGACACCCATCAGCCGAACGCCTGGTTTCTGATCCGCGATAGCGGCGGCGGCGTCTATGCCGGCGCGATCGTCAAGATGTTTCTCAAGCCGGGCGAAGATCCCAATGTCGCTTGCGACCGATGCGCCGACGACCGCCGCAACAAGCCCTGGATGGGACTCGAGATCATCCGCGGCATGAAGCGGGACGGGATGAAATATACCGATGGGACCATTCTCGATCCCCGTGACGGCAACATCTACAGTGCGCAGATGACGCTGACGCCCGACGGTCAGACGCTGGTGGTGCGCGGCTATCTCGGAATTTCACTCCTGGGAAAGAATCAATACTGGACGCGCCTGCCGGACACCGCTTTCAACGAGATCGACCCGCGCTTCAATCCGAACCCGCCGGCAGCCGCGACGGCACGCAAGCCGAAGCAAGACGCCGCGAAGCATTAGAGCAACATCCCGCGAAAGCTCTTGGCCAGGGCTTTGCAAAAACCGTCCTGCGCCCGTTCAGTCGGTGACCGCCGCCATCCGCTTGAGCCGCTCGTGATGCCCGAGGTCCTTCTCGCGCGGCTTGCCCATCAGCACCGGCTGAAAGAAGGCCGCCGCGGTCATGGTCGTTAGCAGCGAGATGGCAAGCAGCTTGCCCATGCTCGACGTGCCCGGATCGCTGGAGAAGTAGAGGCTGCCGAACGCCGTCGCTGTGGTGCAGGCGCTGAACGTGACCGCGCGGGTGAGCACCGATTGCAGCAACCGGGTCTGCCCCTCGCGCCACGCCATGATGTAGTAGATTTTGAACGCCACGCCGACGCCAAGCAACAGCGGCAGCGCGATGATGTTGGCGAAGTTCAGCGGCATGCCGATCGCGGCGCAGATTTCCAGCGTGACCAGACCAGCCACCAGGAGCGGGATCAACGTCAACAGCACGTCGCCCAAGCGCCGCAAGGTGATCCACAACAGCACCGCGATCGACAATAGCGCCCAGGCGCCGGCCTCGAGAAACGCGGTGATGACCGTGCGCCGCGCTTCGAGAATCGAAACCGGGCCCTCGGTGGCGTTGGGCTCGACGTTTTGCACGTCGCGGGCGAACTCCCGCAGCGTCGTGTTGTCGTTCTCATTGCCGCTCGGCATGACCTCGATGCGCGCCTGCCCGTCCTTGGTGATCCATTGATTCACCAGTTCCGGGGGAAGATTGTCCCGCGTCACCTGTTGCGCCTTGAGCAAGCGGCGCAGGTTGTCGAGTTCGGTTTGCAGCGGCTGGACGAACGCAACCTCGGCGCGCTGGCGCGCGGCCTGATCGCGCTTGGCGAGCGTGTCCAAGGCCGTAGCGAGGCGCTTGGCGGCGTCGGCGCCGGGACCCGGCGACTGCGAGGCAAATCGGTTGAGCGCGGCTACCGTGCTGTTGATGATGGCGATATTTTCAGCGTCGTTCGGCGGCGGGCTGACCTTGTCCGGCGACAATGCCGGATCAAGCGTCTCTGCCGCATTTTGAATGAGCGGCAGCTTCTTGTCCTGGTCCGTCGGGATGAAGGTCGAAAGCGTCGTCACCCGCGCCACCTGCGGCAGCGCCTGGAGCTTGGCGCCGATTTCGTCGGCTACCTTGAGCGACGGCTCCAAGGCGACAATGTCGTTGGCGGCGTTGTCCGGCTGGCCCTGGAGCTCAAGATAGGTCGCGACCGATTCGACATTGGGATTGCGCAAATTCATCGGATTGAAATCGAACTTCAGCCAGTAAAGCAGCGGCGACGCGCCGACGATCAAGAGCGCGGTAATGACGAGAATCGGCGCGCGATGGCGCTCGAGGAATTCATCGACGGGAGCGAGCCACTTGTAGCCGAGCGGATGCGGCTCGCTGCCCGGCTTGAGCTTGTGCATGAGCGCCGGCAGCAAGGTGATGCTGGTCAAGAACGCGATCAGCATGCCGACGCCGGCAATCAGGCCGAGTTCGGAAAGTCCCCGGTAGGCGGTCGGCAGAAACGAAAGAAAGCCCGCCGCCGTTGCCAGCGCCGCCAGCGTCAGCGGCGCACCGGCGCGCCGGCCGGCGTGCATCAGCGCCTCATATAGACCGTCGACCTCATGCCGCTCGGCACGGTAGCGGACGCTGTACTGGATGCCGAAATCGACGCCGAGCCCGACGAACAGCACCGCGAAATACACTGATATCAAATTGAAGGCGCCGACCATCACGATGCCGAGCGCCGCGGTGATCGACAATCCGACCGCAAGGCTGATGAACACGGCCAGGATGATTTGCCAGTAGCGCAGCGCCATCCAAAGGATGAACAGCACCACGGCGATGGTCAGAAAGGCATTGAGCCCGGCGTTCTCTTTGATCGTGGCGAATTGGTCGTCGTTCATCGGCACCGGGCCGGTGAGGCGCACGCGCGCCCGATATTTGGAAGCAAGGTCCAGCTCGGCGACGGCTTGGCGAATGGCGTTGCTCGCCTTCATGCCCGGCTGCAGCTCCGAATAGTCGAGCACCGGTTGGATTTTCAGGAACCGCGTTAAATCGGAGGTTTTTGGCTCCTGGCCCTGCACCAGGCCCTGCCAGGAAAAGGTCGCCGGCTTGTTGGCATTGACCTGATCAAGCGTGTTGGCCGCGAGCGTCAGCGGCCACACCATCTTGTCGAGCGTGACTTTGCCGGACTGCACGCCAAGCAGTCCGAATTGCAGCGCGCGAACCACGCCGCGCAAGCTCGGATCGGCGGCCAGAACCTGCACCAACCGCTGCGCTTGCGACATCAGCGCCATCTGCGGCTCGAGCTGCTCCACCGGCTCGAACAAGAGTCCGTTCTGCGTAAAGAACGGACTGCCCTGCTGCTCTTCGACCGAAACGAAGAAATTCTTCTGCGTCGAGAGCTTCGCCACCAGCGCGGCGCTCGCTCCCTGGGCCAACTCGGGCGTCGGCGCTTCGACCACGGCAAGCGTGATGTCGAACTGCGGGAAGGCTTTTTCGAAAGCCATCTCGCGCTGCCGCCCCGGACTGTTGGCGGAAAGCAGCTGGTTGATATCGGTGTTAACGGAAAAACGCGTCGCCGCGTACCAGCTCGATCCGATCGTGATCAGGATCGCTGCCGCGATGACCCACCATGCGTAATGGATGCACAGGTTGATGGCGCGAACGACAAATGAGGTGATCGTTTTCATGGGCTCTAAATAGGGGAAACCGGCGTTTGGCGTTAAGACAAAGGCAAAATGGAGGCACACAGGGTCCAATGACCTACGCGCCGCAAACGCGGTCGCGCGGCGGAACCAGACGCATTAGCGTGCGGGTCGTACATAGAGTCTCTCGGTGAAGCCGTGAAGTCTCTAAAGCGGAACCCGGCAGCGGCCTTAGATGCCCTGAAATCCCGCAAAAGTGAAATCGGGATATTTTCCTAGTTTTGCCCACGACGCCGTGCGCTGCCGGCTGCGGCCCCTGCGGCGCAATATGGCGCGCTGGACAATGGCGCAATAGTGCTCAAAGCTACATGGGCGGGATGCTGGCATGATTAACTCGCCGGGTTGAGGGCCTGAACAGCCTTGATTGTCGCAGTGTCGTGGCTAAGTTGGTTGCCACGGCGTTGTGACCAAAGTATTGGTCGTGGAATATGGCGGACGGGCTTTATTGCGGCGCAACGCCGCAGTGATGGCACGGGCCGGGAGGTCATTGATGAAGGTCATACTCGCTCAGCCTCGTGGATTCTGCGCCGGCGTCGTCCGCGCCATCGAAATCGTCGAGCGCGCCCTGCAGAAATACGGCCCGCCGGTCTATGTCCGCCATGAGATCGTGCACAACAAGCACGTGGTCGAGAGCCTTAAAGCCAAGGGCGCGCATTTTGTCGAGGATCTCTCCGAGGTTCCGCCGCACGCGGTAACCATCTTCAGCGCCCACGGCGTCGCCAAGAGTGTCGAGGAGGAGGCGGCGCAGCGTGAGCTCCCGGTGCTTAACGCGACCTGCCCGCTGGTTACCAAGGTGCACAATCAGGGCAAGCGTTACGTCGCGCAAGGACGCCGGCTCATCCTCATCGGCCATGCCGGGCATCCCGAGGTCGAAGGCACGATGGGCCAGATTTCCGAGCCGGTGACGCTGGTGCAGACCGAGCAGGATGTCGACACCCTCGATATCCCTCGGGACACGCCGGTCGCCTATGTCACGCAAACTACGCTGAGCGTCGACGACACCCGCGGCATCATCGCGGCGCTGCATAAGAAATTCACCGACATCGTCGGTCCGGAGACGCGCGACATCTGTTACGCTACGCAAAACCGCCAGACTGCGGTGCGCGAGCTGTCGACGCTGGTCGACGTTATCCTGGTGGTCGGCGCCAAGAACAGCTCCAACTCCAACCGCTTGCGCGAGATCGGCAACGAGGCCGGCATTCCCTGTTATCTGATCGCCGACGGCAGCGAGGTGCGGCCGGAATGGTTCAACGGCGCGCACACCGTCGGCATCACCGCCGGCGCTTCGGCTCCCGAAGTGCTGGTCGAGGATGTCATCGACGCGCTGCGCCGGCTTGGTCCGGTCGAGGTGTCCGAACTGACCGGCCGACAGGAGACGATCGAATTTCGGCTGCCGCCGGAACTGACCGACGGCAGGCTACCGGAGCGGGCGGCCGCGAAGGTCTAGAGTGCATTGGCCGCACGCGGGGATTGGTGCGGCGAGGCAAGAAACGAAGAAACGAAGAAGAAGGACGAAGAGAGTGTCGGTATCACTACGACAGACAGCGGCCGTTGGCGCTTATGTGCTCAAGCAACGGCTCGCCGGGCGCAAGCGCTATCCGCTGGTCCTCATGCTGGAGCCGCTGTTTCGTTGCAATCTCGCCTGCTTCGGCTGCGGCAAGATCGATTATCCCGACGCCATTCTCAACAAACGCCTGTCGGTGCAAGAGTGCCTCGATGCCGTCGACGAATGCGGCGCGCCGATGGTGGCGATCCCGGGCGGCGAACCGCTGATCCACAAGGAAATCGGCGAGATCGTCAAAGGCATCGTTGCGCGCAAGAAGTTCGTCTCGCTGTGCACCAACGCGCTGCTTTTGGAAAAGAAGCTGCATCTGTTCGAGCCCTCGCCTTATCTGTTCTTCTCGGTGCATCTCGACGGCCTCAAGGCGCATCACGACAAATCGGTGTGCATGGAGGGCGGCTTCGAGAAGGCGGTATCGGCGATCAAAGCGGCCAAGGCCAAGGGTTTCACCGTCAACGTCAACTGCACGATCTTTGACGGCCATCCGGCCGAAGACATCGCCAGGTTTCTCGACCTCACCGAGGAACTCGGCGTCGGCGTGTCGATCTCGCCGGGCTACGCCTATGAACGCGCGCCCGATCAGCAGCATTTTTTAGCGCGCCGCAAAACCAAGGATGTGTTCCGCAAGGTCTTCGCGCTCGGCAAGGGCAAGAAGTGGAATCTCACCCATTCCAGCATGTTCCTCGACTTCCTCGCCGGCAATCAGGAATTCCACTGCACACCGTGGGGCATGCCGACGCGCAACGTCTTCGGCTGGCAGAAGCCCTGTTATTTGCTGGGCGAAGGCTACACCAAGACCTTTACCGAGTTGATGGAAACCACCGACTGGGACGCCTACGGCACCGGCCGCTATGAAAAGTGCGCGAACTGCATGGCGCATTGCGGCTACGAGGCGACCGCGGCGGAAGCGACCCTGCAGCATCCGCTCAAGGCGCTGGCGATCTCACTGCGCGGCATCAAGACCGCAGGGCCGATGGCGCCGGAGATTTCACTCGAGAACCAGCGGCCGGCGCAATACGTCTTCGACAGCCAAGTGCAGCTGCGGCTGTCGGAAATCCGCGCCAACGAGGCGCGCGAGAAGGCGGCGAAAGAAGCGGCCAAGCAGGAAGCAACCAAGCCATCGGCAAGCGCCGCGTAGCTGTCATTGCGGAGCGCCGCGAAGCGGCGCCCGCGCCTCTGAATGACGCTACATCCCCCACGCCACCGCACGCGTATTGCCGCGCTTGAGATTGCGGTAGCGTGCCATCGCCCAGACCGGGAAGAATTTCGAATAGCCGTGGTAGCGCAGATAGAACACGCGCGGGAAACCAACGGCGGTGTAGCGGGGTTCGTCCCAGAGGCCGTCCGCGCCTTGGGTTTCGCCGAGATATTTCATCCCGCGCGCGACCGCCGGGTGATCGATTTCGCCGGCGGCCATCAGGCCGAGCAGCGCCCAGGCCGTCTGTGACGCCGTCGACGGCGCGCGCTCATAGCCGCGATAGTCGAGCTTATAACTCGCGCCGTCCTCGCCCCAGCCGCCATCCTCGTTCTGGATGGCGACCAGCCAGTCTACCGACTTGCGCATCTCCGGCGCGCCCTGATCGACGCCAACCGCGTTGAGCGCACAGAGCGCCGACCAGGTGCCGTAGATATAGTTCATGCCCCAGCGGCCGTACCAACTGCCCTCCGCATGCTGGGTGCGGCGCAGATAATCGACGCCGCGCGCCACCGCCGTGCTGCTCGCGGTCGTCTCGCCGAACTGGGCAAGCATCGACAGGCAGCGCGCGGTAACGTCCTCGGTCGGCGGATCGAGCAGCGCTCCGTGATCAGCGAACGGGATGTTGTTGAGATAATAATATTCGTTGTCGGCATCGAACGCGCCCCAGGCGCCGTTCTCGCTCTGCATGCCGATGATCCATTCGCGGGCCCGGGCGAGGCTTGCGTCGTAGTCTTTGCGGCCGGACAGGTTCTGCACGCGATCCATCGCCATGGCGACGACGGCGGTGTCGTCGACGTCGGGATAGTGGGCGTTGGCATATTGGAACGCCCAGCCGCCGGGCCGGATGTCGGGCCGCCGCGCGGTCCAATCGCCGCGGACGTCGAGGATCTGCTTCGGTACCAGCCAATCGAGCCCGCGCTTGACCTCGGCAACGGCGCGTTCGCCGCCGACTTCCAGCAAGGCGTGGCAGGTCAGGCCGGTATCCCAGATCGGCGACACGCACGGCTGGCAATAGGCTTCCTGCTCGTGCACCACCAAAAGCTTCTCGATCGACTTGCGCGCGATGGCGCGCAAGGGATGGTCTTCGGCGTAACCGAGCACCGCGAACATCATGACGCTGTTGGCCATCGCCGGGAAAATCGCACCGAGCCCGTCCTCGCCGTTGAGATGCTCGGTGGTCCAGGCGACGGCGCTGTCGATAGCGCGTTGCCGCGTCGATTCCGGAAAGAACGGCTCGGCGGCGCGCAGCACATTGTCGACGCCGCGGAAGAACCAGAACCAGGAGGCTTTCTGCTGCGGCGCCTTTGGCGTCGGCCCGATGCTCTGCGGCGGCTCGCGGAACAGTTCGTCGATACGAACGCCCTTGGCATTGCGCGCCCGCGGCTTCTTTACCATCAGCACCAAGAGCGGCACGATGACAGTGCGACTCCAGTACGAGATCTTGTCGATGTGGAACGGAAACCATTTCGGCAGCAGCATCACCTCGACCGGGATCACCGGCACGGCGCGCCACGGAATGAAGTCGAACAAAGCCAGCATGATGCGCGAAAATACGTTGGCGCGCTCGGCGCCGCCGCGGGCGAGAACCGCTTCGCGCGCGCGGCGCATGTGATCAGCGTCGATCGGATCGCCGATCATCTTCAGCGCAAAATAAGCCTTCACCGTCGCGCTGATATCGAGATCGCCGTCGCGGAACAGCGGCCAGCCGCCGTGCGCGCCCTGAATGCGCCGCAGATAGACCGCGATCTTTGCTTCCAGCGCCGCATCGACCGGCTCGCCGAGATAATGTCGGAGCAGCACATATTCGGCGGGAATGGTGGCGTCCGCTTCGAGTTCGAACACCCAATGCCCGTCCGGTCGCTGCTGTGCCAGCAGCGCCTGTGTGGCTTTTTGAATGCGTTGTTCGAGCGCGTCGTCGACGTCGGATTGCTTCACTGCCTGCGTGCGCTGTTCGAGCGTGTCGTTGAGCATGATTGTCATGATTGTTTCGCGATGGTGTCGGCGGCGCGGTTGCCGGATCGGATCGCGCCTTCAATGGTAGCGGGCAGGCCGGTCTCTGTCCAATCGCCGGCCAGGACGAGATTGCGCCATTTTGTTGACGCACCGGGACGCCTGGCGTCCTGCGCCGGTGTGGCGGCAAAGGTGGCGCGACGCTCCCGCACGATCTGCCACGGCGGCATCTCGGGCGGCAATCCGGTCAAGCGTGCGACCTCGCCCCAGATCGTCTTGGCGAGTTCCTCGCGTGGCGCGTCAATCAGCCGGTCGCCGGCGCTGATGGTGACGGAGAGGCGGCCCGGAAAGGCGAACAGCCATTGCACCGTGCCGTTGAGCACGCCCAGGATCGGCGGCTGTGCCGCCGGCGGCTCGATGCGGAAATGCGCGTTGACGATGGCGCGGAACTCGGTCGGCACGTCGAGACCGGGTACCAGCGACGCGGCGATATAAGGCGGTACCGCGACGATAACCGCATCATCCACACCAAGCACGATCGTCTCGGCGCCGAAATCGAGCGCCTCGATCCGTTCGGCGGCAAAGCGCAGAGAGCGTAATTGGTGCTCCATGCGCACCACGGCGCTGCGCGCTTGCAGATGCGCAAGCGCCGGCTCGATCAAGGTCGTGCCGAGCCCCTCGCGTGCGATCAGCGGTCGGCACGCGCGCCCACCGACCGCAAGCGTTTCGCGTACGATCGCGCCGGCGAGCCGGGCCGAGCCGTCCGGCGCATCGATGTTGAGGGCTGCGACGATCAGCGGCTCCACCAGCCGCCGATAGAGCGTGCCTTGGCAGGCGATGACCTCGCCGACCGCCTTCCCCGCCGGCGCCCAGAGGAGCCGCGCCAACGGCAGATAATCGAGCACCCGCGTGCCCGGCACACGCCGCGCAGGATCGAAAACCCAGAATGGTATCGGGCCGTCATTGAACCGCAGCGTCCAGCGCTCGCCGCTTAAGAGATCGGCAAAATTGAATTCGGCGCTCGGCGGACCGACCAGCCGCTGATCAGCGCCGATGCTGCGCAGATAATCGAGCGCGGCGTGATTGCCGGACAGAAGAAGATGATTGCCATTGTCGATCGTCATCCCGACTGACGCGTCGTGATAGGAGCGGCAACGGCCGCCGGCGAAGGCGGTCGCCTCGTGCATCACGACCTTGCGGCCAAGCGCGATGAGCCGCACGGCGGCGGAGAGGCCGGCGAGACCGGCGCCGATGATGTGGATCGTTCCGCTCATCAGATGAAATTGCGCGCCACAATGAGAAGAAGCCTTGCCTTGGGCAGGCGAACCGCCTCGCGCGGCGCCATAAAGCCGCGCGCGATCAGCTTCTCCAGGATGATGTGATAAGCCTCGCCCATGATCCGCGGCGCGCGCACCACGCGGCGCGGATTTTTCGCCATGATGCCCTGCGCGGCGCGAAACTCGCCCTCGGCCAGATCGACGATCGCAGCACAGGCTTTGCCGACCGCCGGGTTCGCCAGCACCTCTTGGGGCTCGGTGGCGGCGATGCCGGCGGCTTGCAGCAGGTCGCGCGGCAGATACAAGCGGCCGAGCGAGGCGTCTTCATCGAGGTCGCGCAAAATGTTTGTCAGCTGCAGCGCGCGGCCGAGATGATGCGCGAGCGCAATCCCGGCGTCGTGCCCCATGCCGAACACCCGCACCGAAAGCCGTCCGACCGCACAGGCGACGCGGTCGCAATAGAGATCGAGCGTCGGCCGGTCGGGCGCACGGATGTCGGCGGTGACGTCCATCTCCATGCCGTCGATGATGGCGATGAAGTCTTCGCGCTGCAGGCCGAAGGTGCGTACCGCTTGCGCCAACCCGGCCAGCTCCGGCGGCGGCGTGCCGCGATAGACCGCGTCGATGTCGCAGCGCCATTGCGCCAGTTGCTCGCGGCGTCGCTCGCGCGGCCCCAGATCGTCGGCGATGTCGTCGACGGCGCGGCAGAACGAGTAGATTTCGAACATCGCCTCGCGCTGGGCACGCGGCAGGATGCGCATGCCCTTATAGAACGAGCTGCGGGAGGCGCGCTCGGCCGCGAGCGAGGGCTTGGCCACTCATGCCCCCCGCGGCTTCTGGGTCGTAACAGCGGCTCGCCCGCCCAGCCGGCGGAGTGCGCCGCCGACAACGCCGGCCAATGTCAGACCGGCGATGGTGGCCTTGGAAAGATGCACACGGTCATTCAAGGGATCGCGCGCGATCAACAGGCGCGTAAGCCGGTGCGCCAGCGTGTTGATCACGGAAACTTCCAGCGCAAGCCGCCGGTCGTTGATCAGGAGCGGAAACATATCGCTTTCGGACAGAAGCCGCTCGGTACGCTCGGCAAGACTGTGCAAAGCGGCGAGCAGCGCCGGCGACGCGCGCGCCTCGCCGAGCGCCTCCACGTCAATGCCATGCGCGGCGAGAAGCTCCTGCGGAACATAGACCCGGTCGAGATTGCGGTAGTCGTCCTTGCAGTCCTGCAAATGATTGATGATCTGCAGCGCCGCGCACAGCGCGTCGTTGGCCGGCCAGGTGCCGCGGCTCTCGCCGTGTACGTCGAGCACGAAACGGCCGACCGGCATCGCCGAGAGCGAACAATAACCGATCAGATCGTCCCAGTCGCGATAGCGGAGCTTGGTGACGTCGAGCTTGAACGCCGCCAGCAGATCCTGGGCATGACGCGGCGACAGCGCCCGCTCGGCGAGCGCGTCGCGCAGCCGCACCGCGGCCGTGTCGTCGTTGTTCTCGCCGATCAGACCGGCGCCGAGCCGATCGAGCAGCTTGAGTTTTTCCGGCGCCGCGAGCGTCGCATGATCGGCGATATCGTCGGCGGTGCGGACAAAATTGTAGAACGCCAGAATCACGCCGCGATGGCGCGGATGGATCAGGAACGAGGCTACCGGGAAGTTTTCATCCCGGTGGCCCTTTCCCGAGCGCCAATCCTTGGCGTCACGCGCGCGCATCTCACTCATGACAATTCCGAAACGTTACCGTCGTGCACATCAGCGTCTTTCAAGTCGGCTTGCGCACGCCCCTTCCACATGCCGCCGCGGCCGCGCGCATGCTGATAGGCGGAATCCAGCGTGAACGCCATATAGGTCGCGGCAATCGCCGGCAAGGCGAGCCCCCATAACGGAGACACCCGATAGAAGCGCAGGATCGGCTGGAACGCCACGGCCATCAGCAGCCACGCAGCGATGCCGAGGATTTTCGCCAAGCCTGTCGCAAAGACCGTCAGCAGTACTGGCGCAAGATAGGTTATGGCGAGGCCGAGGATGGTTCCGGCGAGCAGGAGCGGCGAATAGCGCAGTTGCGCATAGGCAGTGCGCGAGACCATGCGGCGGATATCTTCGACCTCGGGATAGGCGCGAACGCTGCGCACGCCGTCGGTGAGCCCGATCCAGATCGGGCCTTGGGCCTTGAGCTCTTTCGCCAGCGCGCAATCGTCGATCAAGGCGCTGCGGATCGACGCCATGCCGCCGGCGGCGCGCAGCTTTTCGCGGCGTACCAGCATGCAACCGCCGGCCGCCGCGGCGGTGGAGCGGCGCGGATCGTTCGCCCAGGCGAACGGATAGAGCATCTGGAAAAAGAAAATGAACGCCGGAACGAACATGCGCTCGGCGAAGCTTTCGCAGCGCAGCTTCGCCATCAGCGAAGTGAGAACGTGGCCGCCCGCCTGCGCCCGGGCCGCCAGTTGTGCCAGCTCGCCCGGCGCGTACACAATGTCAGCGTCGGTCAAGAGAATGAGCTCCGGCGGACGTGGTCCGGCTTCGGCCGCCTCAACGCCTTGACTCTGGGCCCAAAGCTTGCCGGTCCATCCCGCCGGCAATGCCCGGCCCGAGAGAACCGTGAGGCGATCAATCGCGCCCAGAGCAGCCGCCGCAGCACGCGCGACCTCCGCGGTGCCGTCGCGGCTCTGATCGTCGACCAGAACGACATGGAACTCGCCGGCATAGTCCTGCCGCAGGAGCGAGACGACCGTCTCGCCGACACATTCGGCCTCGTCACGCGCCGGAATCACCGCTGTGATTGCCGGCCAGGGTCCCTGCCCTCCGATTGCGTCATTACGCTCCCGGCCAAGCCAGAACGCCCCCCGGGCCAGGAGGAGATAGAGCCAGATCGCCAGCACCATTGACGCCAAGAGATCGGTGGTCACAGATAGCCCTTCAATTGGGGATGCCATTTACCGATGCCGAAACGGGGACTTGCCCCGGTCCCGCGCGGCTGCTTTTTCGATTATAGAGCCAGATCGGACATAGCGGGGAACCCCGATCCGTCTGGGCAACGCAGGCTGGCAATAAATAATGAACGGCAAAACGAGCCCCTTTCTCGCCCGGCTTGAGGCGACGGCCAAGGACACCGACGAGCTGCTCGACCAACTCTTGTCGGCCAAGCCGGCCGCCGGCGAACTGACCCGCCCCGCCCGCCTGATCGAAGCCATACGCTATTCTAGCCTCGGTGGCGGGAAGCGGTTCCGGCCATTCTTGGTAGTGGAATGCGCCGCCTTATTCGAGGTGCCACGGCAGCAATCGCTGATGGCCGGCGCTGCGCTGGAATGCGTGCATTGCTATTCGCTGGTGCACGACGACTTGCCGGCAATGGATAACGACGATCTGCGGCGCGGCCAGCCCACCGCCCATAAAGCGTACGACGAGGCGACCGCGATCCTGGCCGGCGACGGACTATTGACCTTCGCCTTCGACATCCTGTCGCGAACGCAGACGCATCCCGATCCGGGCGTGCGCGTCGAGCTCGTCAGCGCGCTGGCGCGGGCATCCGGCCTCGGCGGCATGGTTGGCGGACAGATGCTCGATCTCGCCGCCGAAGGGCGCTTCGCCGGCAATGGCACGGAGCGGGTTGCTCAGCGCCTTGGCGAAAACGATGTGCGCACCTTGCAGGCGATGAAGACCGGGGCGCTGCTCCGCTTCGCCTGCGAAGCCGGCGGCATGCTCGGATCGGCGACGCCACAACAGCGCAAGGCGCTCGAACGTTACGGATCGGCCGTCGGCCAGGCTTTCCAGATCGCCGACGATCTTTTGGACGTCGAAGGCGATACCACGCTGGTCGGTAAACAGACCGGCAAGGACGCAGTGGCCGGAAAGGCCACCATGGTCGATGTGCTCGGCGCCGCGGGCGCCAAAGCGCGGCTTCGAGAGCTGGTCGCTGAGGCGGAGCACGCGCTGGCGTCGTTCGGCCCCGGCGCCGCAACTCTGATCGAGGGCGCGCGGTTTGTCGCCGATCGCCGCACGTGATCCCGACGGGTGTGATCCGACGCATGCGATCGTGACGTGTATTTTCACGAGGTGTGTGATCCGCGACGTAGTGGATCGCAACATAGCTGTGGCCGCGCCGCTGATACGTAATCGCGTCGCTGACTGCCGCATTTTTTCGCAGCTTGGCGCTTCCTTTTTGCTCGACTCGTCTTTTATTTCACCCTGTTGTTGAGCAAACAACCATTGCTTCGATAACAAAAGCATATAAGCTTTTTTGAGATCGAAATTCATGAGCCGCATGCGGCTCTTTATAGTTTCGAGCAACGAAGCTCGGAATACCGGCAAAGAAGCCCTTGGCGCGTCTTTCGACGTCCAAGGGCTTTTTGCTGTTCGGAGGCGCGCGCAAACCGCCGGGGATATTGGGGAGTTAGCGATGTCGACTACTACTACTGCTGTTGAAACGGAAGTCGAGCAAATCGACCATGTGCTCGGCGAAGAATACGAGCACAAGCCGGTGCCGCCACAAGCGCGGCGAAGTCTGTTCTCGGTCACCATGGTCTGGATCGGCTTCCCGATGATCGTCACGGGAGCAATGACCGGATCGGTGCTGGTGCTCGGCATGGGCTTTCAGCGGGCGCTGGTGGCGATGATCGTCGGTAACCTGATCATGTTTGCCTATGTCGGTGCGCTTGGCGCGTTGGGCACCAAAAAGGGCATGAATTTCGCGCTGATCGCCAGCATCGTCTTCGGCCGCAAGGGCTACGTATTCTCCTCCGGCCTGCTGTCTACGCTGCTGCTCGGCTGGTATGCCGTACAGACCGGCATCACCGGCAATCTCATCAGTTCAACCTATCATCTGAACTACGTGCTGATGACGATCATCGCCGGCATACTCTACATCGCCATCACTTTTGTCGGCGTCAAAGGACTCCACTATATCGGGCTCGTCTCGGTGCCGCTCTTTGTCGTGCTCGGCGTCTGGGTCGCGGGCGATTCCGTCGCCAACCACGGCTGGGCGGCGGTGATGTCCTATGCCGGCGCCGACGGCAAAGGCGCCATGTCGATGGGCGTTGGGCTCACCATCGTGCTGACGCTGTTCGTCGACGCGGGAACGGTCACGGCCGACTTCAACCGCTGGGCAAAGGACCTGAAAAGCTCGCTGATCTCCACCTTCAGCGCTTTCCCCTTCGCCAATCTCGTAGCGATGCTGGTCGGCGGCATCATGACGGCGGCGCTGGCGACGCCCAACGCCAATCCGTTCGGCGCCGACAATATGTTCGGCTACATGAACGAAAAGCAAATCACCTGGCTGTCGGTGCTTGCCTTCATCTTCCTCTATTGCAATCTCGGGTCTGTTTGCTCGCATTGTCTCTACAACGCGGCAACCGGATGGTCGCGGATTCTCGGCAGCCACATGCGCATCCTCGCCGTAGCGCTAGGCGTCGTCGGCATCATCGTCGCCGCCTGCAACGTGTGGGCGTTCTTTATTCAGTGGCTCACGCTGCTCGGCATCCTAGTGCCGCCGATCGGCGCCATCATCCTGGTCGATCAATACCTGTTGCGGGCGAATTCGGAGGCCAACGCTGAATGGCGGGTGATGCCGTTCATCGCCTGGGCGGCAGGCTCGGTGGTTGCGTTCTTCGTCAGCGAATACGCGCCGGAATACTCGACGGCGATTGCCGCGTTCCTCGTGGCCGGCGTCGTCTATGGCGTGTTGCAAGGCGTCACGGCGCCGCGCACCCAATACGCTCGATAGTCGTTCGTCCCAAATAAACGCCGGCGGCGGTTGCCTTCGCGGCAATCGCCGTCATACTTTGCTGAAATATTGTTGTTGTGGCACGTGGGGGAGAATCATGCCGCTGGACTATCAAATCTTCGATCTTGGCAATGTCCGGCTGCAGCGCGGCGCGACGCTGCGCGACTGCAAGCTTGCCTACAAGACCTTCGGCAAGTTGAACGCCGCCAAGGACAATGTCATCGTCTATCCGACCTGGTATTCCGGCCAGCACTACGACAACGAGTGGCTGATCGGACCGGGCATGGCGCTTGATCCAGAAAAATATTTCATCATCATCCCGAACATGCTGGGCAACGGCTTGTCCTCGTCACCGAGCAACATGCCGGCGCCATACAACGGCTCGCGCTTTCCGCGCGTGACGGCTTGCGACAATGTCCGTTTGCAGCATCGGCTGGTGACCGAGAAATTCGGCGTCCGGAAATTGGCTCTGGTCACCGGTTGGTCGATGGGCGCGCTGCAGACGTTTCATTGGGGCGCGCTCTACCCCGATATGGTCGCGCGCATCGCGCCGTTCTGCGGCTCCGCAAAGTGCTCGCGCCACAATTTCGTGTTCCTTGAAGGGGTCAAGGCGGCGCTGACGGCGGATGCCGCCTATGCGGGCGGCTGGTACAAGGAACAACCGGCCAAGGGTCTGCGCGCGATGGCGCGGGTCTATGCCGGATGGGGCTTTTCCCAAGCGTTCTACCGTCAGCGGCTCGATATCGAGCGCCTGGGCTACTCGTCGCTGGAAGATTTTCTGGTGGCGTTTTGGGAAGGCCTCTTTCTGCCCAAGGACGCCAACAATCTTCTAGCCATGCTGTGGACTTGGCAGAACGGCGATATCAGCGACAACGAGGTCTACAACGGCGACTTCAAGAAGGCGCTGGGCGCAATCAAGGCCAAGGCCTATGTGATGCCCGGACAAACCGATCTCTATTTCCCGCCGGAAGACAGTCAGTTCGAAGTCGCCAACATGCCAAACGCAAAATTCTTGCCGGTGCCGTCGATCTGGGGCCATTTTGCCGGTGGGCCTGGCACCAATCCGGACGACGTCAGGTTTATCGACAATACCTTGAAGGAGTTGTTGGGCTCCTGACCGCGGCAAAGGTCTCGAAAGGCGTCTTCGACCCCTTAGAGAAAGCCAAGCCAGTCGTCAAAGGCGGCGCATCGCGTGATCTGTGTCACAGCGCGTCGGCCGATCGGACGCCTAAACATTGTGGCCAATTCAAGGGGTTTGGCAGCAATGACGCGATTGCACTTCCAGCGGGCGGGCCTTATCTGGACTGGATTGCGCAATCGCGCCTGACAGACCAGACCTCATCCTCCAGCGAACATGCCCATGACCCTGCATAAGCGATGGACTTCACGTGCGGCCATACATGCAGCCATGGCCGTTATTGTCGCCGCACCCGTCTTGGCGCCCTGTGGACTGGCGGCGGCGCCAATCCAGGTGAAGGGCTTGGCTGCGTCGGCGCAAATCGCTCAGCACTTGCATTTGGCGGCTCAGACGCGGTCGAAAAGAGGTGGTCCCGCGAATAACCAAGTTCCGCCTCCGCCTGAAAGCAAATCATCCGAATTGCCTCCGCGGGTGCCATACACGGCGGCGGAAGCCGTGGTCGCGACCATTCCCGGCATGCCGGACGTCCGTTTCTGGGGCGATTCTGAAGCCGACTACAAAGCAGCGTTGCCGTCGGAGCCGGGCCCCTGGCTCATTCTTACCAGCGGCGGCGCGGATGGCGCATTTGGCGCCGGGTTGCTTCACGGGCTTACCGAGGCCGGCAAACGGCCCGATTATGTGGTGGTCACCGGTGTCAGCACCGGCGCGCTCATTGCGCCCTTCGCCTTTGCCGGGCCGCGTTATGACGAGGCGCTGCGCAAGGCATACACCGAGGTGAGTGCGGCCGACATTTTCGAAGCCGGCAGCAGCACCGGTGAAAGCTTTGTCAATTCGTGGCCGCTGCGCGACTTCATCGCCAAGCAAATCACACCGCAGCTCTTGGCCGATATCGCCGCCGCGCATCGCGCCGGACGTCGGCTCTTCGTGGTGACCTCCGACATCGATTCGCAGCGCTCGGTAGTTTGGAACATGGGCGCCATAGCGGCTCATGGCGGCGACAACGCGACCAAGCTGTTCTGCGCCGTGCTACTGGCGTCGGCCTCGATTCCCGGCGGCTTTCCGCCGGTGCTGATCGACGTCGAGGCGGGCGGCAAACGCTTCCAGGAGATGCACGTCGACGGCGGCCTGGGCGGGCAATTCTTTGTCGCGCCGCCGTCATTGATGGCAAGTACCAGTGACTACCGCCTGCCGGCCACGCAACTTTACATCGTGGTGAATACCGGCCTGCAGCGGGATTTCAAGGTGGTCGATCGCTTCGCGCCGACGATCTTGACTCAGTCAATCGGCATGGCTGTTCCGGTCGACACCGGCCTGATGATCGACCGTGCGTTTGTCGTCGCCAAACGCAGCGGTGTGGAATTCAACGTCGCGACCATCCCGGCGAGCTTCAATGCTCCAAGCAGAGGGCCTTTCGATCCTGAATACATGAAAGCGCTATTCCAGGTCGGCGCTGTCCAAGGCAAAGGAGCAACCGCCTTCGCCGTGACACCGCCGCCTCCCCCGAGTGGACCCACGCCTCAACCCAGTCACATTCAAAAAACCGGAGCGAACCAATGAAGAGTTTCTTGCGGTCGATCTCTGCTGCCGCCTTTGGTGCCTTGCTGATCGCCGGCGCCAGCGTCCCGACCGATGCGATTGCGGCAAATTTTGACGGCAGCTGGAGCGTTGTGATCAACACGCTGCGCGGCGACTGCGGCAGCTCGCTGCGTTACGGCGTGCGCATTGTCGGCGGCCGCGTGGTCAGCGGCGGTGGAAACTACGCCGTCGGCGGCGCGGTCGCTCCAAGCGGGGCGATCCACGTAACGGTTGCCGAGGGCGGCCGCTCGGCCAGCGGCTACGGACGGCTGGTCGGCAACAGTGGCAGCGGCGTGTGGCGCACGTCGGCCGGTGAATGCTCCGGTCAATGGGCCGCGTCGCGGGGCGGCGGCTGGTGACCCGGATCATGATCGGATCAAATCGATCGGATCATGATCTGATCCTGCGCTAACTACGATCCGGTTTTGCGCGGGGCGCTGCTTGCGTTCCACCACGGGCAGACGTCGCGCGCCCGCAAATAATTGCCGTCCATCACGTTGAGTGGAACGCGGCCGCCTGATTCGGCGAGCGCGATGCGCATGGCGCGCGCCTCCTCGCGCTTCTCCGGTGACAGCCACATACGGTCGTGGCCCCACAGGCTCGGGCCGTCGGCGCGCTCCTGCGGGACCCAGCTCGTTGGATCGATGGAGCGGCCGCCCCAGCCATATTCGACCATGAATTTCGACGGCGATATCGAATAGAACGACGTCATCTCATCGTTGGTATGGCGGCCAAACGTGGCGCCGATACTTTGCGGCTCGCGCAGCGCCAGGTCGTAGGCCTGCCCGACATCGTCGAGATAACACAGTTCGACCATCAGATGATGGACGCCGTTCCTGCCGGTATCGACGAAGGCGAGGCTGTGATGGCGCGGATTGAGATGAAAGAAATAAGCCTTGAACGGCCGCAGGATATAGTCGCTGAGTCGAAAGTCGAGGATGTCCGTGTAGAACGGCATCACCTCGTCGAGCCGCGCTGTCGTCAGCACCGCGTGTCCCATGCCGAGCGGGCCGGTGCGAAAACCTGATATGGAGCGTCCCGGCTTGAACGGTTCGGTCGTGACCTCGGCGCCGTGGAACGCTTCGAGCCGGTTGCCGATCGGATCGTGAAACACGATCAGCTCCTTGACCCGGCGCTCATCGGCCAGCGCCCGCGAGCCGCGCGCCACCGCCACGCCATGCTTTTCCAGATGCGCAGCCAACGCCTCGAGCGCCGCGTCATCCGCGACTTCCCAGCCGTAAAAGCCAACACCCTCGCCGGCATCGGCATTGACGATCAGGCGCTGCTTGCGGTCATCCATGCGCAACGCCAACGTGGCGCGGCTGGTATCGACGAGCTGCATGCCGAGAAACCGCGTGGCATAGGTCTCCCACTCCTCGATATCGGCGGTGCGCACGCCGACATAGCCAAGCGACTGAAGCTGCATTGCGTTGCTCCTAATAGCTTGATTCTATCACTTCGAGCTGAACCGGCCAAACACCGCCGCGACGATCAGCCCTGCAGCGCCCGCGTGGTGCCGTCGAACAATTCCTCGACCGCGTAGCGGCGCGGCGTCAGTTTCATTTCGAAGGCATAATCGCTCATGAGCGCGAGCGACGGCTTGACCGCATCGAAGCCGAACGGAATGAAATCGATGGCGCCCGCCTTCGGCAAGCCGGCGGCCTTTTTGCTCTCGAGCAGCATGCGGTAGACCTCGCGCACCGCGCCCGGGTCAGACTTCGCCAGCGTCTCCCTCAGCACGACCATGTGGTTGATCGGCACCGCGCCGTTTTTTCTGTACCACGCCAGCGCCGCCGCCTCGGGATCGGGAATGACGCTTTTGAGCTGCGGCTCGCTCGGCATGGCGCCGCCGAAAATCGCGGCGTCGAGTTCGCCGTCAAGCAGCATCTTGGTGATGTCCTTGCCGGCTGCGGCGCGCTCGACGCCCGGCGGATCGCGGTATTCGGCGACGTGCGCATCCTCGAACGTCACCCATTTTACCGTGACGAGATCGAGGCCGTAATCCTTCCAGAGAATGCCGCGTATCCATACGCCGGTGGTCTGCGAGAAGGCGCGCACGCCGACCCGCCGGCCGGGGAGGTCCTCCGGCCGCAGCGTTCCATGCGCGGAATTGTACAGCATGGTGCCATGCTGAAAGCGCCCCATCATCGTCGCCGGCATCAGCACGAGCGGCTTGCCGTAAGCTAAAGCCTGTAGATAGGTAACGATCGCCATCTCGCTCAGGTCGAACTTTTGCTCGCGCGCCATCGGCATGAAGGCGCGATTGACCGGATTGATCTCGGTGAATGCAAACGCTACCCGGTCGGATTTGATGGCGCCGTCCTTCAGCGCTCGAGTGTGCGGGTAGGTTCCGAAGCAGACATTCAGCGTCTCGATTTTTTCGGCGGTCGTTGCGCTCATCAAAAGCCCCCTCCCTAAGCCGAATCGATCCTACGGCCCGGCGAAGCGCTAGGCCAGCCGCGCCGGCACGTCGTCGATAGGCATCGGTTGATTGTATGCGGGGTTCAAACGCAGGATGGTGTTGCAAATTCTGGTCGACGCCATCGCGACGCCGGCCCGACCGCGCCCTGGCGCCGATGACGGGCCAGCGCCCGTCGTCACGCCACAACGCTGCAGCGGGTCTCATTCTTCCGCATCGACCACGGGCAAGCGGCCACTGCCTCGGCCCGGCGCGGCAGAGCAAGCGCACTTACTCTGGTGGCGAGTTAGGCGCGCTTGGCGCGCGGGCCAACGCTGGCCAACGGCGGCTGTTGCGGTTTGGCCGGGCGCGCGCGCCCGCCGCGTGCGGCCTTGGACGCGCTCGGGCTCGGCAGAAACAGCCGCTCCAGCATTTGCCGCTCGATCGGCTTCTGCAGGATCGGCACCGCGCAAAAGCGTTCGTCGACGGTGTCGGCGTCGTAGCCGGTGACAAAGACAAACGGAATGCCGCGCGCCGACACGATGTCGGCGACCGGATAGGCCATGCCATCGCCGAGATTGATGTCGAGGATGGCGGCGTCATAGTCACCGTCCTTGGCGGCCTGCAGCGCGTCGGACGCCCGCGACAGCGGGCCGATGACGGTGTGCCCGCTTTCCGTCAGGCATTCCGCAATCATCATGGCGACGAGGGCCTCGTCCTCGACCAGCAGGATGCGTTGGCCGACTGCCGCGGCGGCCTGCTTCGCGCCGTCACCGGCGCCATTGGCCGCGGTCTTGCGCGCGCGCGCGCCTGCGGCTTCGCGCAGTGGAATCGACAGCACGCACTGCATGCCGTGCGGCGCCCATTCGAACGTCGTCTTGCCGCCGAGCTGGTTTTCAATGCTGGCGCGGATCACCTTGAGGCCGAAGCTGCGCGCCGAAGGCGGCGAAATCGGCGGCCCGCCGGTTTCAACCCATTTCAGGACCAAGAAGTCCGGCTGCAATTGCCAGTTCGCGCTGACCTTGCCCAGCATCGATGACAGAGCGCCGTGTTTTGCCGCGTTGGTGGCAAGTTCATGCAGCGCCAGCGCCAGTCCCTGCGCCATGTGCGGCGGCAGCGACACATCGGGACCGATGATCTCGACCTTGTCGGCCTCGCTAGTCCGGTAGGGGGCGAGTTCTTCCGCCACCAACGCGCCGAGGTCGGCGCTGTGCCAGCGCGAATCCGACAATAGCGCATGCGCCCGCGCCAATGCCTTGATCCGCCCTTCGACCGCGGCGACGTAGTCACCGACATTGCGCGCGCGCGTCAGGCGGACGATCGATTGGACGACGGCAAGCGCATTGCGGGCGCGGTGATCGACCTCGCGCGCCAGCAAATCCTGCCGCTGCTCGGCTTCCGTGCGCTCGGTGATGTCGATGGTGACGCCGCTCACCCGCACTAGCCGGTTGGCGCCGTCGAAACTCGCCGCCGCCGTGCCGGTACACCAGCGCACGCCGCCGCCGGACTGCACGACGCGAAAATCCGTCTGCACTGTGCGCTCACCCTGCGCCATGCGGCGACCGCTCGCCACCAGCCGTTCCCAGTCTTCGGGATGGATCATGGCGCGGATGTTGTCGACGGTGACCTGAAAGCGTCCGCGCTCGACGCCGAAAATATGGTGCTGACCTTCATCCCATTGGCATTCGCCCGTCACCGGATCGAAGTCCCACGACCCCATCTGCCCGGCGGCCAGCGCCAGACTGCGGCCCTGCTCGCTTTGCACCAGTCGCGTGGTCGAGGCTTGGAGCTCGGCCGTGCGCTCGGTGACGCGTTGCTCCAGCTCGGCATTGAGCCGTTCCAGCTGGCGGGTCTTGCGATAAAGCTCGGCGAATATCTTGACCTTGGCGCGCAACACCGCGGGCACGACCGGCACCGGTACATAATCGACGGCGCCCATCTCGTAACCGCGCACCCGATCGACGTCGTCGACCTGCACGGCCGAGATGAAAATGATCGCCGTCTTCTGAAACCGCGGATGATCGCGGATCATCGCCGCCAGCTGAAAACCGTCGAGCTCCGGCATGCAGACATCGATCAGAACGACGGCAGCCTCGTTCTTGAGCAGGAACTCCAAAGCCTCGCGCGCCGACGCCGCCTTGATAAGATTCTCCCCGATGTCACGAAGGATTTCTTCGTTGGCCAGGAGCTTCGCTGGTTGATCGTCCACCAGCAGGACATTGACTTTGTCGTTCATGGCCGAAGTTCCGGCATAGCGGAATCCTAGCGATGGAGCCACATCCGCAATGCGGAGAGGAGTTGTTCGGTATTGACCGGCTTGGCCAGATAGTCGGAGGCGCCGGCCTCCAGACATTTCTCGCGGTCGCCCTTCATCGCCTTGGCGGTCAAGGCGATGATCGGCAATCGCTGATAGGCTGGATTGCCGCGGATGTTTTCGATCGTCTGATAGCCGTCCATTTCCGGCATCATGATGTCCATCAGCACGATGGCCAATCCCGGCGTCTGCTCGATCAGCTCGATCGCCTCGCTGCCGGTGGTTGCGGTCAAGACCTGCATGCCGCGGCGCTCCAGCGCGCTCGACAGCGCGAAGATGTTGCGCGCGTCGTCGTCGACCAGGAGGACTGAACGGCCGATCAAATCTTCGTCCGAACTGTTGAGTCGTTCCAGCATGCGCTGCTTGTCGGGCGGCAGGTCGCTGAACACCCGATGCAGAAACAACGCCGTCTCATCGAGCAGGCGTTCCGGCGACTCGACGCCCTTGACCACGATACTGCGCGCCATGGTGTGGAGCTGGGCGTCTTCATTGGCCGACAATTCGCGCCCGGTGAACACCACGACCGGCACGTCCGCCAAGGCCTCCTCGGCGCGCATGCGTTCGAGCACCTCGAAGCCCGACATGTCCGGAAGCCGTAGATCGAGCACGACACAATCGCACGCACCTTGGCGCATAATGTCCAGCGCCTCCTCGCCGCTCTCGGCATTGACGATCTCGATGTCGTCGTGGCCAAGGAGCTCGCGGATGCCCAGTTGTTCGGCCTTGTTATCCTCGACCACAAGAAGCCGGCGGCGCCGCTGCTGCGAAAACTCCTTGATCTTGGCCAGCGCGTCGGAAATGCCCTCTCGGGTCGTCGGTTTGGTCACAAACGAGAATGCGCCGCGCGCCAGCCCATGCTGACGATCCTCGTCGAGAGTGACAATTTGCACCGGGATGTGCCGGGTCAGCGGGTTCTGCTTGAGCTGGCTCAGCACGTTCCAGCCTAGCATGTCGGGCAGGAAAACATCGAGCGACACGGCGGTCGGCTGATATTGTTTGGCGAGATTGAGCGCGTCGTCGCCCCGCATGGCGAGCAGGATCTTGAATCCCTTGTCGCGCGCCAGGTCGAGCAAGATCCGGGCATAGTGCGGATCGTCCTCGACGATGAGCAGGATGGCGTCGCCCGGCTCGATTTCCAGACGATCATCGGGAATCTGCTCGACAGTCCGTTCCGTGGTCACTGCGGGCGCCGTGATGACGCTTGCTGCCGCCGGACGCGGCGCCGTGGTCGAGCCCACATACTTGATCGGCAGATAGAGCGTGAAGCTCGAACCGGAATCGGGCGCGCTGCGCAGATGAATTTCGCCGCCGAGCAGGCTCGCCAGCTCGCGGCTGATCGCCAGGCCAAGACCGGTGCCGCCATACTTGCGGCTGGTCGAGGCGTCGGCCTGCTGGAACGCCTCGAAGATAATTTTCTGCTTCTCCAGCGGAATCCCAATGCCGGTGTCGGAAACTTCAAACGCCACGATCGCCGGCGCCTGGCTCAGCACCGGATGGGCGGCGCTCCAGCCACCCAGCGCCGCCGAAACATTGAGCCGGACCCCGCCCTGGGCGGTGAATTTAAAGGCGTTGGACAGCAGGTTCTTGAGTACCTGCTGCAGCCGTTTCGAATCGGTGGTGACGGTGCGCCCGAGATTAGGATCGAGGTGCATGTCGAACGACAGCTGCCGCGTCTCGGCTTCGTGGCGGAACGGCCGCGCCACCATGTCGAGCAGATTGGAGAAGAAGATTTCTTCGGCGTCGACCGTGACCGTACCCGACTCGATCTTCGACAGGTCCAAAATGTCGCTGATGAGGTTGAGGAGGTCGGTGCCGGCGCCATGGATTGTGCGAGCGAACTCGACCTGCTTGCCGGTAAGATTGCCTTCCGGATTGTCGGTCAGCTGCTGGCCGAGGATCAGGATCGAGTTGAGCGGCGTGCGCAGCTCGTGCGACATGTTGGCGAGGAATTCCGACTTGTACTTCGAGGTCAAGGCCAGCTCGGTCGCCTTTTCTTCCAGCGCGCGGCGCGCCTGCTCGATTTCCTGATTCTTGCGCTCGACCTCGACGTTGCGTTCGGCGAGCTGCTGTGCCTTCTGCTCGAGCTGCTCGTTGGTCTGCTGCAGCTCTCTCTGCTGGGCCTGCAATTCCCCGGCGAGCTGCTGCGACTGCTTGAGCAGGCCTTCGGTCTGCATTGTCGCTTCGATCGAATTGAGCACGATGCCGATCGACGTGGTCAGCTGCTCGAGGAACATGGTCTGCAACGCGGTGAATTCGTTGACCGAAGCCAGCTCGATCACCGCCTTCACCTGACTCTCGAACAGCACCGGCAGCACAATGTTGTTGCGCGGCGGCATCTTGAACAGCGCCGAGCTGATGGCGATGGCGTTTTCCGGCATTTCGGTGATCAAAAGGCGGCGCTTGTCGACCGCGCACTGGCCGATGAGCCCTTCTCCGAGGCGCAGCGCCGACGCATGGCCGTTGGCGCCGTCGTCGGCGTAAGTCCCCAGCAGGCGAAGGCTGGGCGTCTCCTCGTTGTCCATCTGATAGATCACGCCCTGATGGGCGTTGACCAGCGGCGTCAGTTCCGACAGCAGCAGCCGGCCGACGGTGGTCAGATCGCGCTGGCCCTGCAGCATGTTGGTGAATTTCGCCAGGTTGGTCTTCAGCCAGTCCTGCTCGGTATTGCGGTCGGTGGTGAGCCGCAAGTTGTCGATCATGGTGTTGATGTTGTCTTTGAGCTCGGCCACTTCGCCGCGCGCTTCCACCTGAATCGAGCGCGTGAGGTCGCCCTTGGTCACCGCCGTCGCCACCTCGGCGATGGCGCGGACCTGGGTGGTGAGGTTGGCGGCGAGCAGGTTCACGTTGCCGGTCAAATCCTTCCAGGTGCCGGCGGCGCCCGGCACGTTGGCCTGACCGCCGAGCCGGCCTTCGACGCCGACCTCGCGCGCCACCGTCGTCACCTGATCGGCGAAGGTCGCGAGCGTGTCGGTCATGTTGTTGATGGTCTCGGCCAGAGCCGCCACCTCGCCTTTCGACTTCACCGTGAGGTTTTGCTTGAGGTCGCCGTTGGCCACGGCGGTCACGACCTTGACGATGCCGCGCACCTGCTCGGTGAGGTTGGCGGCCATGACGTTGACCGTGTCGGTCAAATCCTTCCAGGTCCCGGCGACGCCAGGTACTTGCGCCTGGCCGCCAAGCAGGCCTTCGGTGCCGACCTCGCGGGCGACGCGGGTGACTTCCGAGGCGAAGCCGTTGAGCTGGTCCACCATGGTATTGATGGTGTTCTTGAGCTCAAGAATTTCGCCCTTTACGTCGACGGTGATCTTGCGCGACAGGTCGCCACGCGCCACGGCGGTGGTCACCTCGGCGATGTTGCGCACCTGGGTCGTCAGGTTGGCTGCCAAGAGGTTGACGTTGTCGGTCAGGTCCTTCCAGGTGCCGGCGACGCCGGGCACCACCGCCTGGCCGCCGAGCCGGCCGTCGGCGCCGACTTCGCGCGCTACGCGCGTCACTTCGGCGGCGAACGAGCGCAGCTGCTCGACCATGGTGTTGAGCGTGTCCTTGAGCAACAGCATCTCGCCGCGCACGTCGACCGTGATCTTTTTCGACAGGTCGCCACCGGCGATGGCGGTCGCCACCTCGGCGATGTTGCGGACCTGCGCCGTGAGGTTCGACGCCATGAAGTTGACGTTGTCGGTGAGGTCCTTCCAGGTGCCGGCGACGCCGGGAACCTGCGCCTGGCCGCCGAGCTTGCCTTCGGTGCCGACTTCGCGCGCCACGCGCGTCACTTCCGACGCAAAGGCGTTGAGCTGATCGGCCATGGTGTTGATGGTGTTTTTCAGCTCGAGGATTTCGCCTTTCACGTCGACGGTGATCTTGCGCGACAGGTCGCCGCGGGCCACGGCGGTCGTCACCTCGGCGATGTTGCGCACCTGGGCGGTCAGATTGCCGGCCATGGAATTCACCGAATCGGTCAGGTCCTTCCAGGTGCCGGCGACGCCCGGCACGTTGGCCTGGCCGCCGAGCCGGCCTTCGGTACCGACTTCGCGGGCGACGCGCGTCACCTCGCCGGCGAAGCGGTTGAGCTGATCGACCATGGTATTGAGCGTCTCCTTCAGCTGAAGGATTTCGCCGCGCACGTCGACCGTGATCTTGCGCGAGAGATCGCCGCCGGCGATGGCGGTCGCCACCTCGGCGATGTTGCGGACCTGGCCGGTCAGATTGCCGGCCATGGAATTCACCGAGTCGGTCAGATCCTTCCAGGTGCCGGCGACACCCGGCACCTGCGCCTGGCCGCCGAGCTTGCCTTCGGTGCCGACCTCGCGCGCCACACGCGTCACTTCGGCGGCGAAGGCGTTGAGCTGATCGACCATGGTATTAAGCGTGTCTTTCAGCTCGAGAATTTCGCCGCGCACGTCGACGGTGATCTTGCGCGACAGGTCGCCGCGCGCCACCGCGGTCGCGACCTCAGCGATGTTGCGCACCTGGCCGGTCAGGTTCGACGCCATCGAGTTGACCGAGTTGGTCAAATCCTTCCAGGTGCCGGCGACGCCGCGCACCATCGCCTGACCGCCGAGCTTGCCTTCAGTGCCGACTTCGCGGGCGACACGCGTCACCTCGCCGGCAAAGGCGTTGAGCTGGTCCACCATGGTGTTGATGGTGTCCTTGAGCTCGAGAATTTCGCCGCGGACGTCGACCGTGATTTTCTTCGACAGGTCGCCTGAGGCGATCGCGGTCGACACCTCGGCGATGTTGCGCACCTGCGCCGTGAGGTTCGAAGCCATCGAGTTGACGGAATCGGTCAGGTCTTTCCAGGTGCCGGCGACGCCGAGCACGTTGGCCTGGCCGCCGAGCCGCCCTTCAGTGCCGACCTCGCGCGCGACGCGCGTCACCTCGCCGGCAAAGGCGTTGAGCTGATCAACCATCGTGTTGATGGTTTCCTTCAACTGCAGAATTTCGCCGGAGACATTGACGGTGATCTTCTTCGACAGGTCGCCGCCGGCGATGGCGGTGGCGACGTCAGCGATGTTGCGGACTTGGGCGGTGAGATTGCCGGCCATGAAGTTGACGCTGTCGGTCAGGTCCTTCCAGGTGCCGGCCACGCCGGGCACCTGCGCCTGGCCGCCGAGCTTGCCTTCGGTGCCGACCTCGCGGGCGACGCGGGTGACTTCCGAGGCAAAGCCGTTGAGCTGGTCCACCATGGTGTTGATGGTGTCCTTGAGCTCGAGGATTTCGCCGCGCACGTCGACGGTGATCTTGCGCGACAGGTCGCCGCGCGCCACCGCCGTGGTCACATGCGCGATGTTGCGGACCTGATCGGTGAGGTTGCCGCACATGGCGTTGACCGAGTCGGTCAAATCCTTCCAGGTGCCGGCGACGCCGGGCACGATCGCTTGACCGCCGAGCTTGCCGTCGGTGCCGACTTCACGGGCGACGCGGGTCACTTCGGAAGCGAACGAGCGCAGCTGATCGACCATCGTGTTGATGGCTTCCTTGAGCTGCAAAATCTCGCCGCGGACGTCGACGGTAATCTTCTTCGACAAGTCGCCGTTGGCGACCGCGATCGTCACCTCGGCGATGTTGCGCACTTGGGCGGTGAGATTCGACGCCATCGAGTTGACGCTCTCGGTAAGGTCCTTCCACACGCCGGTGACGCCGCCGACCTGGGCTTGGCCGCCGAGCTTGCCTTCGGTGCCGACCTCGCGCGCGACGCGCGTCACCTCGGAGGTGAAGACGTTGAGCTGCTTGATCATCGTGTTGACGATCTCGGCGGCCCGCAGGAATTCGCCTTTTAGTGGCCGGCCGTCGACGTCGAGACTGACAGTGCGAAGCAGATCGCCCTGCGCCACGGCGGCGATCGCGCGCGTTACCTCCGTCGTCGGCCACAGCAGGTCGTCGATCAGCGAGTTGACGGAGGATTCCATCTCGCCCCAGGCGCCTTCGGAAAGACCGAAGCGCACGCGTTGACGGGTCTTGCCTTCGCGGCCAACGACCTGGCCCACGCGCTCGAGCTGCTTGGCCATGCGCTGGTTGGCGGCGACGATCTCGTTGAATGTGTCGGCCACCTTGCCCATGAGGCCGGTCTGGTGGCCGGGCATCCGCACCGAGAAATCGCCGACCCGCATGGCTTGCAACGCGTGCAGAAGTTCGCGCAATTCGGCGGACTCGCCACCATTGACCCCAGGCGTTTTGGCAAGCGAAGCCGTCGCGGCAGCTCCGTTTTTGTTCTTTGCGCCGGCGACGTCAGAGTTGCGTGGCATGTAAGTCTCCGAGACTCATAGGGCGGCGCCACCTGACAAGGGTGGTACGTGCAAGGCGTTGAGTTGGATTGGCGGGCGGTCGGATCAGGTCCCGAAACTGCGCGGCGCGGCCATACCCTACGCGCCTCCGCAGATCGGACATGTATCTCCCCCTCAAGGGAACTCCTTCTAAGCCGTAGGCCGAACGTGCCCGGCTTCGGAAGGTTCCATTGGGCCCGGCCCGCAAAAGAGATATTTTTTCCGGCTTAGCCGATGCAACGCGACGAACGGCCGCCATCGCGTGCCGGCAGGGCGCGCATCATATTGAAAAAGCTCGATAATTGCTGTCAATCCAGCTGGAATTTCACGCCAAATCCGCGGTAATTCCGGCTAACGATTTTTAGGTTTCCGGGTCGGCCCGGCCGCGCCGCCGGCAAGCGGCAATCAAGGTGTTGCGAAGGAGACAAGCGATGGTCATTGGACCGACGCCACCTGGAACGGGCGTAATCGCGCCGGCAATGCCTTGCGCCTCGGCAAAGGCGACGTCGCCGACGAGCTTTGATTTGCCTCCTGCGCCGGCGATTCTGTTGATGCCGACGTCGATGACGACGGCACCTGCCTTGATCCAGGATCCGCGAACAAACTCGGGCCGTCCCACCGCCGCGACCAGAAGATCGGCACGCCGCAGGATCGCCGGGATGTCCCGGCTTTTGGAATGCACCAGCGTGACCGTGCAGCTTTCGGCCAGCAGCAAGGCTGCCATCGGCTTGCCGACGATATTGGAGCGGCCAAGCACGACGGCCTCGGCGCCACTGAGCTGCGGCAGGGTGTCGCGCAGCAACATCAGACAGCCATACGGCGTGCATGGCACCAATGCCCGGTCGAGCCCGCCGCTCCACAAACGACCGACATTCTGTGCGTGGAAACCGTCGACGTCCTTGCCGGGATCGATGGCATCAATCACCCGCTGCGGGTCGATATGCTTCGGCAACGGCAGCTGCACCAGAATGCCGTCGACCTGGTCATCGGCATTGAGCTTGGCGATCAGCGTCAGCAGCTCGGCTTCGCCGATCGTCGCCGGCAAGGTCTCCTGGAAACTGGCGATGCCGGCGGCGGTCGCCGCCCTACCCTTGTTGCGCACATAGACCTGGCTCGCCGGATCCGCGCCGACCAGCACGGCGCAAAGTCCCGGCACGATGCCGGCTTCAGCTTTGAGCTTGGCGGTCGCGGCAGCAACCTCGGCAACGAGGCGATCGGCGCGCGCTTTGCCGTCGATCAGTTTTGTCATCGGCATTGTTTTGTCGGTCGGCGGCGTGACCGTCGTCGGCGTTGGTCGCTGGTTCGCGACCTGTTAGTCGAAACCAGGCCAATTGACCAGTGCGGCGGATTTGAAGTTCCTAAGATCAAGCGGCCAACTCAGGTAGGAACTTCAAATCCAAAAGCCGCACTAGCACTATATGATTGCTGGTGTCCCTTTTGATTCCGAAGTTCGCATTAGGAGTGGGCCGCATACCCATGCGAACTTCGGAATCGGGACACCAGCCGACCAACCATCAACGCGACGATTTTTTCTGCCCACAAATCAAATCGATCGCGGCCGCGGCGATCGCCGTGAGTTCTTTGCGCGCTATGCCGACACGCGCGCGTACCGCGATCGTGTGCATGGTGGCGGTTGCGATCTGGGCCAGCGCCCCCGGACTGGCTTTCGATGGGACCTCGCCCCGCTCGATCGCCTTGACGATCTGCCGGCTGATAAAGGCGTCGGTACCGCCGATACTGGCGGCGAGGAAGTCGCGCACCGCCGGATCGGTGGTCGCCTGCGCCGGCGCGGTCGAGATCGAATAGCAGCCGCGCGCCTCGTCTCCCGTGGCCAGATAGATATCGAGCGCGGCATCGTAGAATCGCCTGAGGAAAACCCGCAGCGGCGGATCGTCGGCGATGATCTCCTGGCCGATCGCGCGCGAGCGCCGCTGATAGCGCTCGAGCGTCTTGAGATACAGGTCGCGCTTGTCGCCGAACGCCGCATACAGGCTCGGCCGGTTCATGCCGGTCGCGGCCACGAGATCGTCGAGCGACGTGGCCGCGTAGCCGTGTTTCCAGAACACCTGGGCGGCGTTGGCCAGCGCCCGCTCGGGATCGTATTGCCGCGGGCGGCCGCGGACGCGCGGCGCGCTTTCGGCCTCGGGCGGCGATTTTTGCGGCTTTTCCAACATCCTCGATCTTTTTTGTACCATTTCGCAAAAAATCCTTGACCGCCTCTAATTTATGCGAGACGGTACAAAAATAAAAGGGCGGACGCCCGATTTGCAAAGGGAGAGCTACATGAAACTTTATTTTTCACCAATGGCCTGTTCGCTGGCGAGCCGGATTGCGCTTTACGAGGCTGGCGCCGAGGACGTCCAATTTATCGAGGTCGATGGCAAGACCAAACGCACCTCCGACGGAGCGAACTATCGCGACATCTATCCATTGGCGATGGTGCCGCTCCTTCGCCTCGACGACGGCTCATTGCTGAGCGAGAACGCCGCGATCCTGCAATACATCGGCCACCGCTATCCCGATGCTGCGCTGGAGCCGAAGAACGAGATCGAGCGGGCGCACCTGCAGCAATGGCTGTGCTTCATCGGCACCGAATTGCACAAGGGCGTGTTTATTGCCCTATTCGACCAAAAAGCGCCGGAAGGAACGCGGGAACACACGCTGAAGAGGTACGAGTCGCGGTTGAAATATCTCAACGATCACCTCACCGGACGCCAATACCTGCTCGATCGCTTCACCGTCGCCGACGCTTATCTTTATGCCGTCCTGAACTGGACGGTACCGACGAACGTCGATTTGACGCCATTTCCGGCGATCAAGAGCTACCGAGATTCCTTGCAGAGCCGGCCAAGCATCGCCAAGGCGTTCGGGGAAGAAATGGCGCTGTACAGAGCCGAATTGGCGCGCCAACAGGCCGCGGCGTGAGCAGCGTTCCGCTTCAGCATCACGCGCATGCGGACCCGGCTCCGCGCCGGGTCCGCATCAATCGGATGCCGATGCTCGGCAGCGATCGCGCGAGCGAGCCAATGGGCAATCTGCCAAGCTTCATCGACGCCTACGTGGCGGTTTGGAACGAGCCAGATGCGGAAACCCGGCGGCGGCGCATCGCCGCTGTCTGGGCGCCGGACGGAACGACCTGCCATCGGCTCCTTGATGCCCACGGCCATGGGGAAATCGAATCGCGCGTCGCCGGCTCCTGGGATCGATGGCTGGGTGACGGCAAATTTTTCTTTCGCGCGGTGAACGCCGTCTGCCATCACCGGGCGGTCAAACTGAATTTCGCCATGCTCGCGGCCGATAGCGGCAAAGTGGAAGCAAACGGCTTGGCTTATTTGCTTATCGACCAGGACAACCGCATCGTGCGCGACTATCAATTCAATCCGTCAGTTCATGACGCGCCCGATCTCGCAGCCAGATACCTGGCGTGCCGCAATGAAACGGATGGCGCGTGCCGCCGAAGCTTGATCGGCGAGCTTTGGGCGGAGAATGGCGCGCTGATCGGCGAAGACGGCGAGGTCCGCGGTCGCGATGAGCTTGCCAGCGCGTTGGCGGCCATGCGGCAGAGTCAGCTTGCCAAGAACATCGCCGTTTCGGCCGCGGACCGCTCGCAGCACCATCACAACGTGGCGCATATCGGCTGGCAGGTTGCGCCGCGCGACGGCGGCTTGCCGATCGCGGCCGCATCGGCTCTGCTCATTTTCAATGACGAGGGGCGCATTAGCACCGCCCATGAATTCAATGAGGCGAAGGCCGCCTGAGCTCCTCGACTATTTAGCCCGCTTGGCGTCCCGCTTTTTGACACCGGCCTCGGGGAACACCCACATGGCGGCGACCATGAGGACGGCGACCACCATCACGAACGTCGAGAGGTCGTGACGAATGGGCGAGCCGCTCCAATAGGCGAGAACCGCCGCGACGATCAGGACGATCGCCGAGAGAACCGCTTTGACGTCGTACGGCATGGCGACCGCGGCGCGGCTCAGTTGGCGCCGACCGGAACCGCCGCAGCTTCATCCGGCCGCCGCGGCCGGCCGCGCAACGTCTTTTTCAGGAAACGAGTGTCGTAGCCGTTCAACAAGGTGCCGAACAGGCCACGGTCGAGATCCGATGTGCCGAACAGCCAATCGGCGATCGGGAACGTCAGGTTCATGTTGACCTCCATCATCAGCCGCGCGTTGTGATGTGCGGTGTGATGGCGGCGCAGCGTGTTGACGAACGGGCAACGGCGCACGAACCAACCCTCGTCGACATGACAGCAGAAATGCATGAACTCGTAGATCAGGTACATCGCCGTCGTCGTCGAGATGAACAGCCAGCCGACATTCGGCGTGAAGATGAGACCGAGAATGACGGCGGCGGGGATCGACATCAGGATGAAGACGACCAACGCGTAAGGCGGGAACAGCGTCACCCGCCAATCCTTGTGGTCGCGAAAGCGCATCTCCTCGTCGCTGAAAAACTGATGATGATTGAGCGTGTGCCGCTCATAGATCGCGCGCAGGCCTTTGATGTCGACCGGCCGGTGCATGATGTATCTGTGCACCGCCCATTCGAACACATTGGTGAACAGGAAGGTCAGCGGCACCGTCAGCCATTCGAGCGGGCTGATGTTGTGCAGGTGCGCGACATAGACGTAGAACGCCGCGGCGCCCATCGCATAGATGATGACGACGTGGATATAGCCGTCATACCAGCCGAGGATACGGGAACGGTATTCCTGGCGAAACTCGATCTGGCGCTGGCTGATCACGTCGTTCTCCCTCGGTTGCCGGCTTTTTTTGCCGCCGGCTTTTTGCCGATTTTTTCCGCCGCCGTGCCACGCATCTTACACCCGGCGCCATATTGCTTCAAAGCGGCTTTGCGGCGCGCTGCCGTAGATAGGCCTCGACGTCGTCGCCGGTGAGTCGCCAATCGTTGTCGAGATTGGCGATCACGTCTTTCATGAACGGCTCCGACAGCGCGACGGCGCGCTCCCTGTCTCCGGTATGATCGAACAAGATCGCCAGCGCCAATTGCTGCGGGCTGGTTCCCTCATAAGTCCATTCGAAGCCGCGCTTGGTGAATTGCTTGACGTCGTAGTGCGGCGACAAGGGCGCGCCATCGACGGTGACGACAAGTCCGTCCATGGTGCGCCTGCCCTGGTAGGTTTTCATCTTCGAACTGGCACCTCGGTGATGAGCCGATGGTAGAACATTGCTGCACGGCGTGGGAGGCGATCTGTGCCGTTGATCAATTACCTGGTTCCCCTGGCGCTGCTCGTGGCGCTCGTGCTGGCCGCGTCGCTTTACGGCTTGGCGGTCAGCGGTCATTTCCCGCGCCGGCAAAAGGGGACGGCGTTCGCCTCCGCCTTCGGCGCCATCATCCTGTTCGGTTCGGTCGCGCTCACGATCGCCGCTCTGGCCGGCGGGATCATGGGAGCGCTTCATTTCGTCCCCTGGTATGCGGCGATTATCGGCGGCGGGTTTGCGTTGCTGTTTGCGCCTTTGGTGCTGCGCGGCTTTTCCGACCGCTTCGTCGATGGTCGCACCGCTCCGCTCGCCTTTGCCGCGATCAGCGCCGGACTTGCCCTGCTGCTGATCTGGCTCGCGGTCAGCCATCGCTGCGCCGTCGGTCCCGAAGTTCATGACAAAACGACCGATTTCCCTGGCCGCGGTAACTGTCGATAAAAGCAAGCATTTGGCTTCCTCTGCGCTGCTGAAAGTGCTAAACGGTCGTTTGGTGATCATCCGGAGGCAAGCCCTGCCAGTCGCCAGCGCCAAGCGTCAACCGAACCGGTGGCCGGCTTTGCTCGATGCCGCCGCGTCGCAATTCGCCGAGCGCGGCTATCACGCCACCTCGATGCGCGACCTCGCCGCCGCGACCGCCATGACGCCCGGCGCGATCTACTTTCACGTGCCGAGCAAGCAGGCGCTATTGCTCGCCGTCTATGAGGAAGGCGTGCAGCGCCTGCTCGACCGGGTCGAAGCCGCCGTGGCCAAGGACCGCGAGCCATGGGCGAGGCTGGAAAAAGCCGTCGCTGCGCATTTGCAGTCGATCCTCGACGCCAGCGCCTATGCGCGCGTGCTGATCCGCATCCTGCCATCCGACGCGCCGGAGATTGCCGCGGAACTCAAAGGTCTGCGCGATCGCTACGAGGCCCGCCTCAACCGCTATTTTTCCGCGGTCTCGCTGCCGCGCGAGCGCGATGCGACCATCGCCCGCCTCGCCTTGCTCGGCGCCATGAACTGGACGCCGGTCTGGTACCAGGAAGGCGGCAGCAAATCGGTGCCGGCGATCGCCCGCGAATTGCTGGCGCCGCTGCGCGCGCTCGCCGGCGTCAAAGCGTCGCGAGGACGCAAATGACCGCGAGCAAACTATCGCCGCCGCCGCGCGTCCTGGTTACCAAGATCGGGCTGGACGGTCATGATCGCGGCAGCCGGATCGTGGCGGCCTATCTGCGCGACGCCGGCATGGAGGTCATCTATACGCCGCCGTGGCAGTCGATTGCGGCCGTCGTCAAGCTCGCGCTGGAAGAGGACGTTGACGTCATCGGCATTTCTTCGCTCGCCACCGACCATCTCATCGTGCCGAAGCTGATGGAGGCGTTGCGCGCCGCCGGCCTCGGCCATGTTGGCCTGATCGTCGGCGGCATCGTGCCGGAGGACGAGCGCCCAGCGCTGCTCGCGGCCGGCGTCGCCGCCATTCTTGGGCCCGGCACTTCGCGCGATGATATCATCGCCCATGTTTCAGCCGTCGCCGCCGCGGTGCGGGACAAGAAAGACATCGAGCTAGGGGAGATCGCCTCATGAGCAAAGAAGCGGTGCAGCTTTCGCTTCCCGGGTTCGAGCAGGCATTCGGCGGCTGGCGCGCCGATTATGGCCGGCAGATCGGCACCAATCGCGTGATCAAGAACCGCTCGCGCATCGAGATCAAGCCGCTCTACACGCCGCGCGACTGGAATGGCGACGCGTTCCTCGGCAATCTGGGCTTCCCCGGCCAATACCCCTACACCCGCGGCATTTATTCGACCATGCATCGCGGCCGCACCTGGACGCAGCGCCAGTTGATCGGGCTGGGCACGCCTGAGGATTACAACAAGCGCGTCCGCATCATCCTCGATGCCGGCGCCACCGCGATCAGCCTGCTGCCCTGCAATTCCGGCTTCCGCGGCGTCGATTGCGACGAAGTCGATCCGGTCTTGCTCGGCACCTGCGGCACGGTGATCAACACCACCGACCATATGGACCGCGCGCTCGACGGCGTGCCGCTCGGCAAAATCTCCACCGCGATGAACGACCCCTCGCCGTTCACGCTCCTTGCCTTCACGCTCGCCGTCGCTAAACGGCGCGGCATTCCGTGGACCTCGATCACCGGCACCTCGAACCAGAGCGACTACATTTCCCACTTCATCGCCAATCACATGTTCTACCGGCTGTCGCTGCCGGGCTCGCGGCGCGTGCTGCTCGACCATATCGAGTTTTGCCGCCAGCATGTGCCGGGCTGGAATCCGGTGTCGGTGGTCGGCCAGCACATGCAGCAAGCCGGCGCGACGCCGGTCGAGACCATGGCGTTTACGATCTCCACAGCGCTGCAATACGCGCAGGACTGCATCGACCGCGGCATGGATATCGATCACGTGCTGCGCCGTTTCACTTTCTTCTTCGACATCTCCATCAGCTTCTTCGAAGAGGTCGCGAAATTCCGCGCCGGCCGACGTATCTGGGCGCGGCTTGCCCGCGAGCGCCTTGGCGCCAAAGATCCTGGCTCGTGGCGCTTCAAATTCCACGGCCAAACCTCCGGCGTCGATCTCACCGAGCAGCAGCGGCTGAACAACATCGCCCGCGTCGCCGTGCAGGCGATGGCGGGCATCATGAGCGGGCTGCAGTCGCTGCATACCGACGCCTATGACGAGGCGATCACCACGCCGACTGAGGAGACGGCGCGGATTGCGGTGGCGACGCAGAACATCTTGCGCGAGGAGGCCCATCTCTGCGACGTGATCGATCCGCTCGGCGGCTCCTATTATGTCGAGACGCTGACCGACCAGATGGAGCAGGAAATGCTCGCGCTGATCGGCAAGATCGACGACGCTGGGGGCATGTACAAGGCGGCCGAAGCGGGTCTGATCCAATCGATGATCGGCGAATCGGCGCTCGGCTTCCAGGAAAAGGTCGAAGGCGGCGAGGAAAAAATCATCGGCGTCAATTGCTACCAAGACGACAACGCCGCGCTGCAGAGCCGGCCGACGGAGCGGCCGGATATCGCCCGCATGACCGAGCACGTCGCCCGCTTCAAGGCCTACAAGGAGGAGCGCAGCCAGGCCGACGTGGGCCGTGCGCTCGATGCGCTCAAGCGCGCCGCCAACAGCGAGCGCGAGAACGTCTATGAGCGGATCGTCGAGGCCGCCGAAGTTGGCGTGACGCACGGCGAGATTGTCAGCCTGCTGCGGGCGGAGCTCGGCTTTGGCCATCCCCTTGTCGTTGTCTGACACGACGGCGGCCGCCAATAAACTCTTGCCGGCCGAAGACATCGTCGACAGGCTTGTGGCCGGTGACGCGGCGGCGCTGGCGCGCTGCATCAGCATCATGGAAAGCGGCGCTGCCGCCGCCGACCGCATCCACCGGCGCATCTGCGCCAAGGTCGGGCGCGCGGCAGTGATCGGCTTCACCGGCGCGCCGGGCGCGGGGAAATCGACCTTGATCGACGCCTACATTGCCGCGCTCCGCCAGCGCGGCTCTACCGTCGCCGTGGCGGCCGTCGATCCGTCGAGCCCGATTTTCGGCGGCGCCATTCTCGGCGACCGCGTGCGGATGCGCCGCCACGCCGAAGATCCCGACGTCTTCATCCGCTCGGTGGCCTCGCGCGGTCACCTCGGCGGCCTGTCGGAAAGCATCCATCGCATCGTCGACGTGATGGATGCTGCCGGCCGCGACGTCGTGATTGTCGAGACGGTCGGCACCGGTCAGTCGGAAGTCGAAGTCGCCGAGATTGCCGATCTTTGCGTTGTCGTGAACGCGCCAAATATGGGCGACGACGTCCAGGCGATGAAGGCCGGCGTGCTCGAAATCGCCGATGTTCTGGTCGTCAACAAGGCCGATCTGCCGCTGGCGCAACGCACCACCGATCTGCTCACGAACATGCTCAAGCTCCGCCACCAAAGGCGCGACGTGCCGATCGTCGAGACCGTGGCGATCAAGGATACCGGCGTCGAGACCTTACTCGCGGCGATCGATACGCTGCTGGCCGCGCGTTCCGGCGACCGGCAGAAATCCCGCGAGCGGCGCATGCGCCGGCTGATCGCCCAGGCCGCCGGCCGCCTGGTGCACGATCAAATCGGCAGCCATGCTGGCGGCGACATGAAAGAGCTGATTGAGGCCGCCGCAGCCGGCGAAATCGGCATTGCCGAGGCCGCGCAGCGGGCGCTGAAAATCATCGACTGACCGCCACTGCCGGAAACCGCGCGGCGAAGGGCTCGGGCGGCAGCCGCAGCGCATTGGCATGGAGCGACACCGTCCGATAGAAGCCGACTAGGGCGATGATTTCCAGAATCTGTTCGGGTGTGAAGTGCTCGCCGAGCCGTTGCCACAGCGCGTCCGAGATCGTCCGCGTGACGTCGAGCTCATCACAAACGTCGAGCAGCAAGCGCTCGTCGGCGCTCCAGTCGGCGTCGCCGCCATCGACGGTGGCTTCGATCTGCCGCGGCGTGAGCTTCACCTTGGCGGCAAAGAACGCGATATGCACGCCCCATTCATACTCGCAGCGATTGAGCGCGCAGGTGCGGTCGATCACGATCTCGCGCTGCCGCAGTGTCAATAGCCCGCGATCCAACAGGCCGCCGGCGGTGAACCGCTGATAGACGCGGCCATTGACCGCCAAGGTACGGAACAGCAGCAGCGGGTCGACGCCCGCCGGCATGATCTTGTCGAACGTCGCCTGAATCTCCGGCGGATAAGGCGCGCCGAGGGCGGCGATACGCGGCATTTGCACGGTCCTCCTCTGCTACGATTATAGTAGCGCGTCGCGACAATTCGCGCTACTAAATTCGTAGCGAGGAGATGCCGCATGATCCCTTCCCCCGGCAGACGCACCCGCGGCTCGCGCACCGGCAAGTCGATCATGGCGTTCCTCGACCTGATCGGCCGGCGCTGGGCGCTGCGCATTCTGTGGGAGCTCAACACCGGTCCGGCGCATTTTCGCGCGTTGCAGGCGGCCTGCGGCGCGAGCCCGAGCGTCATCAATCAGCGCTTGGCCGAACTCAAAGCCTGGAGCCTCATCGCGCTAAACGATGACGGCTACGTCCTGACGCCGTCCGGGCGCGAGCTGCGCGGCCTGATGATGCCGCTCAAGGACTGGTGCAAACGCCACGTTGCCGACGGTGGCAGGCCTAAGCGCCGCAGAGCGCGGAGGTCGTAAGCGGAGCGCGCGCTTACGCGACGCCCGCCGCCACGGCGCGCCCGGCGGCGCGGCCGGAGAAAACGCAGCCGCCGAGGAACGTGCCTTCCAGCGCGGCGTAGCCATGCACGCCGCCGCCGCCGAAGCCGGCCACCTCGCCGGCGGCATAAAGCCCCGGTACCGGCCGGCCGTCGACGCCGATGACGCGGCTGTCCAGATCGGTCTGCAGCCCGCCGAGCGTTTTGCGCGTGAGAATATTCAGGCGCACCGCGATCAACGGGCCGGCGTCGGGATCGAGGAGCTTATGCGGCTTGGCGGTGCGAATGAGCCGGTCACCCAGATACGCGCGCGCGGCGCGGATCGCCATGATCTGCGCGTCCTTGCCATAGGCATTATCGAGCTGCCGATCACGCGCGGTGATCTCGCGCTCAACACTTGCGCGATCGAGCAGCGGCGTGCCGCCGGCCAGCGCGTTCATGCGCTTCAGCAACGTCGCCAGATCGCGCTCGACAATGAAATCCTCGCCCTTGTCCATGAACGCCTTGACCGGGCCTGGAATGCCCGCTCGGGCGCGCGCTATGACCTTGCGCCAGCTTTTGCTGGTGAAATCCGGATTTTGCTCGGAGCCGGAAAGCGCGAATTCCTTCTCGATGATCTTTCGCGTCAGGATGAACCAGGAATAATCGTAGCCGGTCGCCATGATGTATTTGAGCGTGGCGAGCGTGTCGAAGCCTGGATAAAGCGGCACCGGCAGCCGTTTGCCACGCGCATCGAGCCACAACGACGACGGTCCCGGCAGGATGCGGATGGCATGGTCGGTCCAGATCGGGTTCCAGTTCTTGATGCCCTCGACGTAATGCCACATGCGATCGCGGTTGATGACAGTGCCGCCGGCTGCCTCGGCGATCGCCAGCATGCGGCCGTCGACGTGATCGGGCACGCCGGCAATCATGCGCTGCGGCGAGCGACCGAGGCGCGCCGGCCAGTTCGCCCGCACCAGGTCATGATTGGCGCCGATGCCGCCGGAGGCGACAATGACCGCTTGGGCTTTTAGCTCGAATGCGCCGACCACCTCGCGCGAGCTCTTTCGCCCGCGTTCGATATTGCTTGGCGCCAGAATATCACCGCTTATGCCGTCAACTGCCGCGCCAGATTTGGTGAGCGCATTGACGCGGTGGCGGAATTTGAAGGTCACAAGTCCCTGCTCCGTGCCTTGGCGCACGCGCTTGACGAACGGCTCGATGACGCCCGGTCCGGTTCCCCAGGTCAGATGAAAGCGCGGCACCGAATTGCCGTGGCCGGTGGCATTGCCGCCGCCGCGCTCGGCCCAGCCGACCACCGGAAAGAAGCGCAAGCCGCGCTCGCGCAGCCATGATCGTTTCTCGCCGGCGGCAAAAGCGACGTAAGCTTCGGCCCAGCGACGCGGCCAGAAATCCTCGTCGCGGTCGAACGCGGCCGTCCCCATCCAGTCTTCGAGCGCCAGCGCGTGCAAGTCGTGAATGCCCATGCGCCGTTGCTCGGGCGAGTCGACCAGAAAAATGCCACCGAGCGACCAGAATGCCTGACCGCCGAGCGACTGCTCGGGCTCCTGATCGACAATGATGATTTTCCTGCCGGCATCGATCAGTTCGGCGGCGGCTACCAGGCCGGCGAGTCCGGCTCCAACGATGATCGCGTCGGCGTCGTAACCCATGCACGCGCTTCCTCAGCCGGCGCGCGGTGACGCCACGCGACCCGCGCGGCGTCCGCGACCTTCGTTTTTGTCCGGCTGGAAGCGCGCCTCACGCCATTCCCGCCGCCTTTGCGACCGAACCGGTGTGCCAGAGACTATCCGCTGAGCGGCCCAGCCGTCGATAGATCGCCAGATGGCTGACGATCAGCTGTGGCACCAGGAAGACCGGAATGATCGCCCAGGGCAGCGTCGCCATGGCCGTGGAGCCCGGCGGATCGAAAAACAGCTGTAGCGGCGAGCCGGGAGCCGACGTCATGCCGAGTGTGACGGCGGCCAAAAGGTCGAGCAAGCCGAAGCTGTTCCAGACTAGGACCAGCCAGCGCACGCCGGCGCCGCGGGCCGACAGCGCCCAGGCGACCGGCACCGCCGTCGCGCCGGCGATGATGTCGCCCCAGCCGGCGCTGGTGGCGAACGGCGCGGACAGACGACCGGTGGCGAGCAGCAACAGGAACAGGAAGCCGACGATGCGGATGGCGTGGACGCCAATGAGCGCCGGCAGCGGGATGGCGGCGAGCGCCCGGCTGGTTGCCGGCACGACCGTTGCCAGAACCGCCACGACGACGATCGACGTGACGATGCTCAAACCCAAAAGCGGCGCGCCGAACTTAGGCCCCCAGGCCAAGGCGCCGCTAACGGCGAGCGCTACGACAACAAAGAACCACAGAATATGCGCGGCAAGGAGCGCGATGCCGCCGGGCGCGCGGGCATACCAGAGCGCCGGCAAGCCGATCGCCAGCGCCGAGATGGCGGTGAGCAGAACCAAGCCCAGAAGATCGAGCGACATCATTTACCTCCGATATCGATGCATATGCATTTTTCTTGGCGACGCTGATGCTTACGTAAGTGCATAACCGGCATCCTCCGTTGTTCAGGGCTGCAAGCCGGCAGCGGCGCGGTCGAGAAGATCGTGCAAAGACTTGAGCCGCGCCTCACCGAGTGCGCTTTGCATCCGCGCTTCCGCCTTGCGCCAATGCGGGCCGGCTTCGCGCAGCTTGGCCTCGCCTTTGGCGGTGATGCGAAGAAGCCGGCTCCGGCCATCAGTCGGATCGGCCCGCGCCGCGATCAATCCGCGTCGAATGAGCGGCTTGAGATTACGGCTCAGCGTCGTCGGATCGGCACCGAAATGTTCCGCGAGTTCCTTCGCCGTCACGCTGTCGCGGTAGTGCTCCCCGGCGCCGTGGAGCATCGTCAGCAGGATCAATTGGTTGGAGCCGAGCCCGGTCGGCTCGAGGTGGCGGTCATAAACCCGTGTCGCCTCCCGCGCCACCCGGCGCAGCCGCAGGCACGAGCAATCGCGGAACTCCTTGATATCAAAGTCTTTGGTCACGGCTATCTCGCCATCCGATACCGTTCACAAATAAATGCATATACATTCAATTCCGTCAAGCCGGCCGACAGCAACAAGACCACGCGCCTTACGCGACGACCATGCGTTGAATGCCGTCGGCGGTGTCGACCGGCTTAAGCGAGCCGCGCCGCAGCAAGTAGTTCACGTGCGCCAGCACCTCGCCGAAGGCGAAACCCATCTGGTGCGGATCGAGCTTGCGCGTATAGACGAAGGGCACGAGCTCGGCCGCCGACCGCGGCTCGGTCCGGCAGGCGCGCAGGATGCGGTCGCAGCGCGCATGATGATGGGCGATCAGTCCTTCGGTGCGCGCGTGCAGACCGTAGAACGGCAGATTGTGTCCGGGCAGCACGAGCACGTCGCCGTCGATGTCGCGCTTCACGGCATTGAGCGAGCGCAGATACTGGCCGAGCGGATCGCCTTCCGGATCGATGGCGGCGACGCTGACGTTCGGCGAGATCTTCGCGAGCACCTGGTCGGCCGAAAGAAACAGCTTGTCGGCGCGGCACAACAGCATGATTTCTTCCGGCGAGTGGCCGCCGCCCGTGAGGACTTCGAAGTCGCGGCCGCCGATGCGCAGCACGTCGCCGGCGACGACGCGATGGTAGGTCGGCGGCAATCCCGACAACAGCCGCAGATAGGCGTGGCCACCCGTGACGACGCGCTGCGTCGTCTCCGCGTCGAGACCGTGGTCGAGATAGAAGCGGCGATAGTGCTCGGCTTCGAGCGCGCCGGGATCGAGATGCAGGTTTAAGCATTGCAGATATTCGGCCGCCGACATGTACAGCGGCACATCGAAGCGCTTGAGCAGAAAACCGGCGGCGCCCACATGATCGGGATGAAAGTGCGTGGCGATGATGCGCGTCAGCGGACGATCGGCCAGCACGGTGTCGAGCAGCGGCTCCCAGGCGGCGAGCGTTGCCTTGTTGCCGAGCCCGGTATCGATCAGCGTCCATCCTCTGCCGTCATCGATAAAGTAAATATTGACGTGGTCGAGCAGAAACGGCAGCGCCAGCCGCGCCCACAAAATCCCCGGCGCGACTTCGATGGTGCGCCCGGGCTCTGGCGCCGTGGGAAAAGCGAAGTCGAGCGGTTCGGCGCCGGGAGCGGGCGGCGCGGGACTCGGCGATGCGGGATTTGGCGACGCGGAGGGCGATTGCATCTAAAGGCGATAACACCCGCCATCAGGTGTGACTAGGGGCCGGGGTGCAAGGCCTCCATGCGTCCTGCAATACCGAGGGCGTTGACCGCGTGCTAATCGCTTCGGATTGAAGCCATTGGCTCTATTTGAGACGGCGTACGACCTGTTCGGAAAACCGGTTTCCACTTTCCCAGATCGTGCCCTAAGCCGTCTTGCTCTCGTTATCATCGGTGTTGGCTGCCACCCATTAGCGTACTGAATGCCCATTGAACGTGTGGCCACAAATCGCTGCTGACGGAATCAGGCGGCAGTACTATTTATCGGAGTAATGAGCGCCGACCGGAGTATTGATCAGAACGACCAAATTCCTGACCTCGCGGAGCTATTGGCTCGCATGGCGACGCCGGAAACGCCGCGAGAAGCGCTTGCCCTCGCCCCAGAAATTCAAGAGCTGCTTGAGCCACTGACGTGACTGAAGTGGTCACGCTGCTTGGGGGCTTAATGACCGCCCCGCAATTTCAGGCGAATTTCATTCGCTTTGATTGGGCTATCAGGCTGGCAATAAGTTTTGCACATGGGAATAACAGGCCAGGCCGTGAACATTTAGGCGAATTGTTGAACACGGCTCTTGTTAAGGGGCGAGTGAACCGCCTTGAAGACCCAATTGAGGATTTTTTCGTCGCTTGCCTACCAACATGTCGCGGCGAGTTTTTGTTCTTTGCGGGTTGTTGGGAGAAAGCGGCGATCTATACAGAGACAGTTATTCGCGCTTTTGAAGAACTGCCGGAGGGTGCCGAGAAAGACGAGGCCCTACAGAAAACCTACGCGCTGCTGAAACTGAACGATGCGTTGGTCCGTCGAGCGGGCCTCGGTCGCCGCATAATTGGGGAAGGCGACGCCCAAGGGGCTATCGAGTTGCCGGCTCCGGCAGAATTGGCCAATTTGGGGCACAGCACGATATTCAGCCGGCGGGACCTTGCCGAGCTTGGAATTGATCTTCGCGACTTGGAACCATTCATCCACTTCGCGGCTGAAAGGGCGGCAATCGCAGATGCCATGCCGGGCAATTCCGCGCTCGAGTTCAGACCGCTGCTTCGGACAGAGGAAGGCGTGATTTTTGCGATACCGGCAAACGCGTCTACCGCGGCGCGGGCGCTTCTTATTGATGCGGCTGTTCAGCACGGATTTGAAAGGAGGCTGCAATTCAATTTGCTTCGCGCAGAAAACCTTGTGCTGAGGCAGAGCAGTTTTCGGCTTCTGCCGAACGGCAATGTGGGCGAGATTGATGGGCATTTCCTTCAGGAGGGCATGCACGAGCTATCGGCCGGCAGATATGTTCACGTCATTCATTCGGCGGAAGGATTCGAAGGTTGGCCACACCGAGCTTTCGGTCGGATCACCCCAGCCACACCGGTGTGGGTTGAGGCAATAGTACGTAGCATGCGCCACGCTCGCCGTGCGGTCAGCGCCAAGCAAGGCTTCATAGGCGGGATGACGGTTTGGTTGGCAGGCGGCTGGGGCGTGGGGCGTTCATTTGAGTACGAACACGTCCCCGAGTTGGAGGACTGGCCACTTGTCCTCCTCGAACCGGCCGACGCAATGGCCTTGGCCAACTGCGATGACGGCAAGCCATCAGACATTTGGCGATTAGAAAGGCAACGCGGCTTGGTGGAAAGCCAGGGATTCGAGTTTGTCTACGCCAATGGGCCTTTGAACTTTTTCCAGTGGTGGCGAAAGACCGATCATGCGCTAGTCCCGCCGCATGAAATTGACGTAACACCGCCAATGCTGGTCAACTTTGACACCAACTTGTTGTTGGAAGCCCGACGGGAAGCTTCGGAAAACACAGATCGGCGGGCAATCCAGCACCCCGACGGGTCGTGGCACCTTGTCGCGAAATTCGAGCGCGGTGACTTGGCGAAAGTGTTCGGCCCCATCTATGGGTCGCTCGATGACGTCCTGAAGGGCAAGCTAACGGCGGTGGTGCCGCGGGAAGCTTCAAATTGGTGGGTGGAACTCGTTGACGAAAATGCTGACCGGGACCGTGATGTGTTTGAGACCTGGCGGGCCATGTCGTTGTGGACGGCATGTGTCATGCCGGCGGTGTTGCGCGAGTTTGACGCTGACAGCGTGATTGAAAATATTCAGTTTACAGTGTCCGTGGGCGCGTTCGCACAGACCGGGGATCGTTATCAGATTTCGACAGCCGTAAGTGACGAGGCGATAGACGCGGCTATCCATGTGACCGTCGATTTGCCAGCCCACAGCGCGCGCATTGAATTGGGAGGAGATTGGTACAAGGGTTTTTACAGAACTGACAACTATGCCGAGGTCTCCCTGGGGACAGCCATAGCCTGGGCGGCGGCGCGGATATTTGGCTCTGAGCGTCCTCGGTCGGATTTCAGAGCAACGGTGCAGCATGCGGCCGGCTCATCAGATTTCCGACATCGGCATGCCTTTCAGGCGGAACGTACGCTCGATCGGTTGGCAGCGCTCGGTTTTATTCCTCGTTTCGAGGCTATTCCGGCGTCCGCAGCCGCGCTTGCCAAATGCGGGTCGGCTTGGGCGACGCGTTCTCGGGAAGATGGCGTCCGAATAAGAGGCAAAGACGATTGCATTTTCTTCCTTCGGAGTTTCGCTGCCGAGCGCCAAAGTCTGTTGCAGGCGGAGGTCCGCCAGTTCGATCGGGCCTCGCTTGTTGTCGGTGCACTGGATGGTCTCCAAGCGGCGATGGCCAGTGAGCATCATTGGGGAAGGTCTGCCAGGGCGCTTCGCGCCATCCATGGGGTGGAGGCGGACTTTCGGATGAGCCTCGACGCGGTCGTCAGGTCGAATGGCGTGATACGGGCCAACTCTATGCTCGCTGAATTGGCCGCTGCCGAAGCGTTGCTTGGGAGCGGTCGCACTGTTGGCCGGATGGATATTGAGGAATTGCAGGCCAAAGCACTGCAGCTTTTTCTGAGCGCGGATTTGCTGCCGGCCTTTTATGCGGACCGTATTCCAGCTGAAATCAACCTGAGTCCAACCGGAGATGTACTTTACAGCCACGACTTTGAAGAACAGGCAATCCGGTCCGCCGCCGAAATTAGGCATGAAAGGGAACGCGACAAGGAAAGCGCTGATTACCTCGCGCGCTTCACTGACGAACCGCAGCAAAGGAAGGCTGACGATGCGCTTAAGCGCGCGCTTTCCGCCGAATACGGCGTACCATCCGAACTCGTCGGTGCGCTGCCCGGCTTATTGGCGACGCTGGCCGAAGAGCGTGGCGTGGGCGTCTTTGTTTTGTCGCGTTCGGAGTTGATCGCGAACCTCAACGGGCTAGAGGACCTAGCTGGCTATGATACCGAGCCGTTGGTCGACCGCCTTATTTTGCCTTCAAGGAACGGGTGGCTGGATTTGCCAGAAGGATGCTGCCGGAATGACTTTGACCTTAGCCGGTTTGATCGCAGATTTTCGTTGGTCGGGCGCCCACTGATTGCCCTTTCGCGAGAAGCTGATCCCCCATTGGTCGTTGCGCCTGGCGTGGTTGAACGCGCTCTTCTGCACAATATTGGTGGTGCGACCACAGGAACAGTTCAAAACGAGTTCTGGCGCAGCAAGGAAATGAGGTCTTATGCCGGGGCCAGCGGTGACCGTCTCGGCAAGGAGTTTAACCGAACAGTCGCGGCGGACTTGGGGGACCTTGGCCTTCGCGCCTGGCCGTCGGCGAAGCCAGCGTGGTGTCTCGGTCTAAAGAAAGCGAAGAACTGAACAGATTAGGCGACATCGACGTTTTTGCGATAAGCACCGACGGTGGTTGCGCGTGGGTTATTGAGGCGAAAGATCTAAAGATGTGCCGAACGGTGGGTGAAGCGGCGCGTCGTTTGATGAGTTATCGTGGAGAGTCGAGAGACGGCAAAGCCGACGACATGATGAAGCACCTTCGCCGGGTCGCATTTGTACGTTCGAACGCCCATCTGCTCGTCGAAAGATTCAAACTGCCCGAAACGCCGCGCGTGTGCGGGGTCCTAATCGTAAATAGCCCCCAGCCAATGCAGCAGCTACAGCGCGTTTCGTCCGCGGATTCGACGGTGATCATGCTGGACAAGATTGGTGGGGTCCCGTGGCCAAATGGCTGGCCACAATTGGATTAGAACGCGGGTCAACGACCATGACGCCACGCAGCTCCGCCGACCATAATCGCCAAGCGCATCTCGACGCGATTCGCCAGGGCGTCCGCGCCGTGGTGAGCCGCTTCGACGATGAATATTGGCTGCAACGCGACGAAGACGGCGAGTTTCCAAAGGACTTTCACCGCGCCATGGCCGACGGCGGCTGGCTTGGCATCACCATGCCCGAGGAATATGGCGGTGCCGGACTCGGCGTCGCCGAAGCGGCGATCATGATGCACGAGGTGTCGAGTCATGGCGGCGCCATGGCGGCGGCCTCTTCGGTGCACATCAATTTGTTCGGGCCGCATCCGATCGTCGTCCATGGCACACCGGCGCAGAAGGCGGAATGGATACCGGGCCTGGTCGCCGGCGCCGACCAGTGCTGCTTCGGCTTTACCGAGCCTGACGCCGGTCTTGACACCACCCGCATCAAGACGTTCGCCGCGAAGGTGCCGGGCGGCTATCTGGTCCACGGCCAAAAGGTGTGGACCTCGACGGCGCAGGTCGCCAACAAGCTCATGCTGCTGACGCGCACCACGCGTTACGAAGACGCGCGGCGTCCGACCGACGGCATCACAATCTTTTATACCGACCTCGATCGCGCCAAGATCGAGGTGCGCCGGATCCCGAAGATGGGCCGCAAGGCGGTCGATTCCAACGCCATCTTCATCGACGGATTATTCATCCCGGAAGCACATCGCATCGGCGAGGAAGGCAGAGGCTTCGGTTACATTCTCGACAGCCTCAATCCCGAGCGCGTCCTGATCGGCATCGAGGCGATCGGCATTGGCCAGGACGCGCTGCGCCGGGCCGCCAAATATGCCCGCGAGCGCGTGGTGTTTGGCCGGCCGATCGGCCAGAACCAGGGCATTCAGCATCCGCTCGCCGAACGCTGGATGTATCTGGAATCGGCGCATCTGATGGCGCTGCGCGCCGCCGAGCTCTATGACCGCGGCGAGCCGTGCGGCGCCGAGGCCAATGCGGCGAAATTCCTCGGCGCCCGCGCCGGCTATGACGCCTGCCTGCAGGCGGTGATGACGTACGGCGGTTTCGGCTATGCCAAGGAATATCACGTCGAGCGGCTGTTGCGCGAAGTCATCCTCACCCGCATCGCCCCGATCACCGAGCAGCTCATTCTCTCATTCGTCGCCGAGAAGGTGCTCGACCTGCCGAAGTCTTATTGAGCAATCACGTTGCCGGGCGGGCAAGGGGCGAGGCGCTGCGCAAGGCTGCGGCGGCAACGTGAGCGATGGGGCGCCTCTTGGCTTGGTGCCGGGAGGCGGCGCTCACATCGAACGCCGAGTACCAGCCCGACGTAAACTTGACGCCAAAATTCCATTTATCGGTCCACACCACTTTGCAATCGCGGTTGACGCTGCCATCCCTGAACAGGGCCAAAGTGAAGCTGCGAGGCAAGGCGGCCAACAAACGCGCGGGAATGACAAGCCGCGCCCCACCGTCTGACAGGTCAACGATCCGACACGCGATCGGCACCCTGCCGGCGCCGCAGAACACCTCCGCGGTGCGGCACATCCACCATCGTGGACTTTTCCTACGGTTATCCGCCTTCAGCGGGCGTTGGCTGCCGGCTACAAGCATGGCCGCCATCCTGGCGGCGAGTGATTAACAAACGGCAAGAAATAAAGTTACGTACGCGCGGACGGTCTTCGTCTTACAATTAAGCTAATTTTCAACTTCCAATAGCAGTATGTGACTGCGGGCGCGGATCGCGCGCGCAGCTCGGGCCAAATTGGTTAACGATGACAATAATCAGACGTCAACCAGTCAAGCGGACCCCAAAGCAACAAATATTCAGCGCCGCATGCGCCGAAAACGCATCCACATTCTGCGCAACAGCGCATACGTCGTCATTATGCTGGTGCTGCTGGGGGTGATCGCGAAATTCGCCGCTGAACGCATCCTGCAGCCGGCTCCGCACGAGGACGTCCAAGCCGCCAATTCAAGCGATATGGGCGTCGGCAGTATTTCACAGCAGACCGACAAAGGCCGCTGCGAGCTTGTGAAGTTCGACAACTATTCGGGCCGCACCATCGAACTTTCAAAGCGCTGCGAGACCAATGTCGTGCGGGATGCGCATGGCATTCCGGTGCCGGTCGGCACCGTGCGCCGGCTCAATTCGATCAGCAAATCCTTCTTGGGCGACAACCGCTGAGCCGATAAGGCCTGCCGATATCGACCAACGGCTCGCCCAAAAATCGTTCGTCAATAAAATTTCAACCTGTCGTCACTTAAAGTCGTTCGGGGGATTTTTCCATTCTGTTAACGATTCCGAGTTGAGCCGACCATGGGCCGACGCACAGGTCCTTTCTGCGCTCAATAACATGCCGAAAAGCTCGGCCAATCCGCTGTGCTTTATCGTCGATGAGGATTTCGTATTCCGCCAGGATCTGGCCAAGGAGTTGCGGCGCGACGATATCGACACTGTCGAGTTTTCCAACAGCTCACGATTGATCGATATGATCGAGGCGCAAAACCCCGACATCGTGCTCGTCAACCTGAACAACGCGGCGCCGCATGAATGCGTGCGGGGGCTGTTGGCCCTCAAGGAATGCCGCTATGCCGGCGCCGTCCAGCTGTTCGGGCATTGCGAGCCAAAGATCCTCCAAAGCTTCAAGACGATCGGCCTCGACAGCGCGCTGGCGATGCTGCCACCGCTGCAGAAGCCGATCAAAGTCGCGACGATTCACAATATCCTCCGCGATCGAAAGCTCGGCACCGCGCCGGCGGCGGCGGTGGGCGGCGTTTCGCTCAAAGACGCACTGTCGAAGAACACCGTAAAATTTCTTTACCAGCCGAAGCTCGACCTGAAGACCGGCTTCGTGGTCGGCGCTGAAGCCGTGGCGCGCATCGCGCATCCCCAGCTCGGCCTGCTGTCGCCGGATCAGTTCCTCAAGGGCGCCGACCAGGAAGCGCTGCTTAATCTGTCACGCGCGGCGTTGGTCGACGCAATTCGCGCCAGCGCCCACTTCCATCAAACCGGTATCGCGTTGCAGATTGCCATCAACATCAGCGCCGACAATCTCTTGGCGCTGCCGATTTCTGATCTGGCGCTGATGCATCGTCCCGAACGGGGCGATTGGGCCGGGATCATTCTCGAGGTGCCGGAGCGTCAAGTCGTCAACAAAATAGAAGCCTTGAAGACGCGGGCGCCGAAGCTGCAGGAATCCGGCGTATCGATTGCGATCGATAATTTCGGCCGCGGTTCCACCAGCTTGACTGTCCTCAACCAGATCCCGTTTTGCGAAATCAAAATTGACCGCTCGCTGATCGACGGCTGCGCGACCAATCCGGCCAATGCCAAAATATGCAAAACCTTGATTCAGATGGCGCACAATTTCGGCTGCCGGGCGGTCGCCGTCGGCATTTCGGCTGAGGCGGATTTTCAGACCCTGCGGCAGCTTGATTGCGATTGCGCCCAGGGATTTCTGATCGGCAAGCCGATGAGCGTGCGGGAGTTCGACGCTTTGATCGCCAGTTTCAAAGGCGCGGCGAGCTGAGTCCGTGCACTTGGGCGGGCGGCTGCCGACCGCCGGCTAATGAGAAGCTCGAGGTCCTGCCTACCCTTCGCTTCGCGCCGGCGATATAGTGACGCCGTCTGAGCTGCAAATTCGGCGTGCTCCCTCTCCGCGGCGTAAGGCCCATGAAAAAGCCTTCGGACATCGATCCCGTGGCTGCCAAGCAAGCCATCATCGAGTATTGTCTGCGCAAGGGTGCGCTCGTCGCCGGTGTTGCGGACCTTGACGCCGTGGAACGGATCGCGCCCGCGGGGCACCGGCCGAGCGACCTGATGCCCCGCGTCAAGTCGGTGATCGCGGTCGGCGTCGGCGGCGCCACCCAGGGCGCATGGCGCGTGCCCGCCAAAGCGCTCAGCTATTTCGGCAGCACCGAAAGCCGTGCTTACAAGATCGTCTACGGCCTCGCCTTCTTTATCGAGCAGAAGTTTGGCGTGCCGGCAATCTATTGTCCTCCCGACATGGACCCGGAACTAGGCGCGCGCTATCCGATCCAAAGCCTTAAATTGCACGCCGAACTGGCCGGCCTCGGTGCCCGCAGCCTGGCCGGCGATATCCTGCTGCATCCCGACTACGGCTATATGTATTACGCGTCGTGCTTCACCGAGCTGGCGCTGCCGCCGGACAAGCCGCTGGCCGAGAATCCATGCCCGGCGCCGAGCTGCGTCAACATGTTCCGGCGCGAAGGCCGCACGCCATGCATGAAGTTCTGCCCGGCCCAGTGCCTGTCCGGCGAGATCGATGCGGCGGGCAAACAGGCGTCGATGCACTACGACATGGCCGCCTGCGCCGAGCTGACCCAGCAATTCGAGACCGTTCCGCAGCTATTGCGCGACGCCATCGCGACCGACGATCCGGAACAGCGCGAGGCGTTGCTGCTGGGCGAACGCAACAAAGTGCTGTGGTACCGAATGACCGTCGGCAACGGCGGCCTGTTTGCGCAATGCTTTGAATGCATGCGTGTTTGCCCGATTGCGACCAATGCGCCGTTGGCCGATCCGCTGAAACGTGGCGCCGCGCAACGAGCCGCTCAGTCTGCGAAAGCGCAACATGGCCGAGCTGACGCGACGTGAACGCCTCGGCGTCACGCCGGCAATGGTCGAGGCTTACGGGCCGATCATCTTTGACCTCAGCCTCAATGTTCAGGATCGCCGTGGCGACGCGGTGCGCCTGTTGGATTTTGCCGAGATCGAGCGTCAGCGCGCCGCGACGGGCCTGAGCGATAGCGAAATCGCCGCCCGGCTCGGGCTTGCGGCCGATCAGGTGACCTTCATCCGCGTGCTGCTTGAGCAGCGCCGCTTCAAGCCGGATCGCTACTATCGGCTGTTCCAGCTGGGTGGCGGACGGCGGTTTCGCACCGAGCGCGGAATGGAAAGCGATGCTTTTAACGAGCCGCAGTTCGCGGATCATGCGCTCGCGGTGCGTCACGCGCTGCGGTTCAGCGTTGAGCACGTCCGGCGCCAGATCGAGCGCGGATATTGGACTGCTGAGACGGTAGCAAACATTCTGCAGCGACAGGCCCGTAATACGCCCGACGCCGTTGCGATCGCGGCGCCGGGTCATCCGCCGGTCAGTTACCGTCAGGCGCTGGCGCAGGCCGAACTGCTTGCGGCAGCCTTGGCAGCGCTCGGCGTGCGGCGCGGCGACGTCGTCTCCGTGCAGCTGCCGAGCATTCCGGAATTCGTGATGATCTACTATGCCGCGGCGCGGCTTGGCGCAGTGTTCTCCACGCTGCACATGCCGTATGGACGCGGCGAGGTCGAGCCGATCCTGCGGCACGCCCGCACGAGCGCCGTTTTTTGCACGGCCGCCAGTGACAAGTCGGATCCACCGGGCGTGTTTGTCGGCCTCACCGAGCAGCTGCCAAGCTTGCGGCATGTGATCTCCGTCGGCCCGCCGCGGCCCGGCGTGCTGTCCTTTGCGGCCTTGATTGCCGGCGCTGACCGCGCGCTGCTGCCGCCGCCTCCGGTCGCAACCGATGCCGCCATGATGTGCTACACCTCCGGCACCTCGGCGGCGCCGAAAGCCGTTCCGCACACCTACCAGTCGCTGCTGGCCAATCCGCGCCAGTGTTTGCCGTTGTTTGATCCTAAACTTGGCGACCGGATATTGAGTGCCGCACCGCTGACGCATGCGTTCGGACTTTTCGTCGTTAATGTCGCGCTCCTCACCGGCGCGACATTTGTCCCTCTGCCGGCATTTACGCCCGCGGCTCTTGCGTCCGCGCTGGTGCAGGAAAAGCCTACGCATGCGTTCCTCGCGCCGGCGCATCTGGCCGCATTGCTCAAGGCCGGTCGGCTCGACGGCAGCAAGCTGGGTCATCTCCGCCAGGTCATTGTCTCGGGATCATATTGTGCACCAGAGCTTAAACGCTTGCTCGAGGCGAAGCTGCCGCGGGCCCGTGTTTTCGAACTCTGGGGCATGACCGAGACGTTTGCCGTGCTGCTCGGCGACCCGCACGAGCCGGCCGTGCTGCGTGCGGACTGGATCGGCCGCGCCACAAACGGCAGCGAAGCGCGCGTGGTCGATGCGGACGGCCGCCCGACCCCGCCGGACACCGAGGGCGAATTGCAGGTACGCGGCTGCTCGGTGTTTGCCGGCTACTTCAACAACGATGCCGCCAACAGCGATCTGTTCACGGCGGACGGCTGGCTGCGTACCGGCGACCTTGCCGTCATGAGCGACAGTGGCCACGTTCGCATCACCGGACGACTGAAAGACATCATCAGCCGCGGCGGCGTGAAGCTCAATCCATCCGATCTGGAGGCAATGATCGACCGGCACGAGTGCGTGGTGCAAACCGCGATCGTGGCGATGCCGGATCCGATCCTGGGCGAGCGCGCCTGCTGCTGCGTCGTGCTCAAGCCGGACAAGGATTTGAGCCTGGAGGCGCTGTGCGCCTGGCTTGAAGCTCAGGGCGTGGCGAAGCTCCGATGGCCTGAGCGGTTGGTCGCCGTCGAGGCCATGCCGATGACGCCGACGCGCAAAGTCATCAAGAGCGCATTGGTCAATCTGGTCAACGAGAAGTTTGCGGACAGCGACGGCGCCGCCTAGGTAACATCCGTAAGCTACGACGACCCCGTGTGCGGTGTCCCAGTGTTCCTACACAATCCAGGTGACCGTAACTGATAGTTCGATGGGCCTTATTCGCTAAGAGTTTGAAGCGTCGCGCGTCACCCGCCGTCTGCAATTGCCTTGGCCATAATTCTGGCGGTGATGTCGAAATGCTTCCAAAGATCGGGATCGATTGGGCGGGGCGCGCCGAAGTACCCATCTGGTGTAAGGCGGCGCGCTTCTTCGCCGCCTGCGCGCCAGCGCTGCAGATCGCTCGGTGTCAGCCGCGTCGGCGGCGCCGCATCGAGGGCGTCGTAATCGACCGTGTCGGGGAAATACCGCACCATCGCGGCAGTCTCGTACTCGTCGGCATGGATACCGAGGACACCCGTGAGTTTGAAGGCCTCGAGCTCGGGCGTATGCTCCCACCGTACCCAAATCGGCTCCCGCCCCGTCTGTCCGATCCGCTCGAACATCCGCCAGCGGAACGGCGTGTAAAGCCAGCGTGCGTTGGTACGCCCTTGGGCGTGAAGGCTGGTGAGCACGTCCCTTACCATTTCGTTGTGTGCGCGATCCCCATGGTGGCTGACGATCAGCACCTCGCGGAATTCGTTGGCCGCCAAGGATTCAATGATGTCAGTCAGAAGCGCGGCCGCGGTCTCGGCGCGAACGCGAAAGCTGCCCGGAAAATCCTGAAGAATGCTGTTGATCCCCCAGTAATAAGGTGGTGCGATAACGGCTTCCCGACCTTGCCCTGCAAGGTATCGGCTGGTGAGCCGGCAGAGTTCGAGCGCAATGAACGCGTCGGTCCCGATCGGAAGATGAGGACCATGACATTCGATGACACCGACGGGCAGAAGTGCCACTGCGCCGCGTCGCGCGGCGGCGCGAACAGCCGTGGCGGTCATTTCGGCCATGGTGCCGGTAAGCAGAGCGTTGGTCGCCATCCCTTGCATCCTCCGCGTCAAACCGAAATCCATTTACGCACTTCAGCTGCCCCTCTGTGAATGGCGCGGAGTTGCGACGGACCAAGGTGCTGCCTGCTGACTGCTATGTCAGAACGAAAATTCGCGGCGCTACTTAAGTCATGAAAGTATTTGGTGGGCGCACAAGGACTCGAACCTTGGACCCGCTGATTAAGAGTTGGCTGCATGTGGTTTGGGCCCGTGCGGACCGGTGCTGGTCGTCACCTTAAATTGTGGCAGAAGTGCCGATGATTATTACCTTTCTTAACCATACGGAACTCGGACCCGCTAATTTAATGGCCTTCGTGCTAGTGAATGTGCCGTGTGAGTTCCGTGCGAGTTCCGAAAAACAGGTCTTCCATGCGACCCGTCAAGATACCCGCGATCGCGTCGTTCTCCGACGACAGAATTGCGCGCTGGCCGCTTGTAGCGAAAGGACATCGGGCGTACCGCGTCCGCGATCAAGATGCGCCCCGGTTGTGGCTCGAGGTCACAGCACGAAACAAGCTTTTCCTGGTGCGCAAGGAGGTCGGCGGCAGGTCGATGGATGTTCGGATCGGCCGCTTTCCCGCGATGACGGCCGCGCAGGCTCGCGTTCGCACCGCCGAGGTGCTCGATAAGATCGATAAGGGTGAGGACCACAGGCGCCCGCGCAAATCCGCGAGCGGCGCCACGCTCGCCCAGGCGTGGGACCATTATCGCAAAAGCCTAGAACGTGGACGACGTCCGCGCTCGCTGCGCACGATCCAAGCGTATGAGCGTGCCTTCGGAATGCTGAAGTCCCTTCACGGTGTGCCTTTGCGGGTGCTCGCCAATGATCCGCAGAGAGTTGCGGAGGAACACGAACGGATCAGCGAGAAACATCCGACTACGGCAGATGCAACTATGCGATTCCTGCGGGCGTGCTACCGCGCCTACGCCAAGTCCCGCCTGGATCCAGCACTTCGCCCCGAAATGTATCCGACAAGTGCGGTCGTCTGGCACAATCGTAAAGGCGAAGAGAAAGGTATGGGGCAGAGAGAGCTGAGGAGATGGTTCCGCGACTTGCTGGCAAACGTCAACGACCCAGTGCGCCGCGAGATGCACTATTTCACATTGCTGACCGGCATTCGCAGAGGCGACAAGCGAGATCAATGGGAATCGAGTGGCGTCACCACTTTGCGCTGGTCCGACGTTTCCGTGCGAAGACGTGAGGTGACGCTGCAAAGAGCGAAAGGTGGAAGAAAGGTCGTACTCCCGATCAGCCGAGCTGCCCTGCGGTGCTTATTGCGCGCTCGTATCGCCGGCCGCATGCTTTATCCTACGCACGCTGTAGAATGGTGTTTCGCGTCCGCGATTGGACGAATTTCTGAGCCCAAAGAGACATCGTGGCATGTCAAAAACGGGAAGTACGTCAAGACGACGCGGCTATCGCCGATTGGACACGCTCTTCGAAATTCGTTCGAAACACTGGGGCGTGCGGCCGGAATCGAGCGATTTCGGGTCAAGTTGTTGATGGCCCACGCGATCGACCAGGACATCACCGATTCCTATACAAATGTATCGGCGTTGCGGGAGCAGCTTCGCGAGGCAGCTGAGACAGTAGCGGCGTTCATTGTCCGGCACGCCGGCGGCAATCCGGATGCCGAGCTGACCAGGCGCCTACAAAATCAGGCCAAAGCTGATCGAGGTTGATTGCCATTTGCCAGTCCGAAGCAGGCTTGCGGGGCAACGGCCAAATCGTTATATATGTTGCAGGCTTAACGCGCTGAGCCGCGTGATGCATGGCCACACCGTGTGGTGGGTTTGGTCGAAGGTCCAAGTCCTTCAGCTCAGCGAATAGCGGGATGGCCCGCAACCGGCCCATGGGGGCCCGGCAAGTCCTGAACCGAGACATCGACAACCCGAAATCTCGCATAGCGCGGGGTCGATGGTGCGTGTCTCACGATCCGTTTCAGGGCTGCCGCCGCGCATTACAAAAGATGACGGCGCGCCTCTTTCGAGGGTGAGCCGTTATGCGAACCGACCACACCGCCGGCGAGGATACGCCGACCGCAGCTTTGCTGCGCGAATGCGCAGCAAAGACCGTCGATGCACTGTTAGCAGAACTTCGCCGCCGGCCGATCGTGCAGCCCGAGTGGCTATCGCTGCAAGAGGCCGCCATTTACTGCGGGTATAGTGAGCAACAATTTTCCGATTTCGTAAGGCGCGGAATCGCACCGAAGAGCGTCCTATTCAGCCGAAACGCGCGGCGCTTCAAGCGTAGCGACGTTGACGCTTGGTGCGCGGCGGGCGGCCCGAGCGCCTATGCCTCTATGGGCGAGCGTGGCGGAGTTCAGAAATGAGCACGACGACGCCCTCGCAGCAGCAAGGCCATCGCGCGGCCGATGCAGCGCGGTTGCTCCAGAAAGCATTTCTTAGAGACTGGGAAAACCATCTCCGCAATCTGGGCGTCACCGGTCCGCCCGACCTCGCGCCCGCAGGCGCGCTGGGCGAAGCGCTTCGACGCAGTCGGGCGATCGAAAGCTGCAGGGTCGTCTGTTCAAACTGTACAGAAATAATCGTTGCACTCTGGGAGGACCAAATGAAGGACAACTCAAGTACGATCAATGCTGGACTGATCTTCGATGGCATACTGTTCGCCACCTACCTCGATCGAGGTCGCTACATCGGCACAGGGACAAAAAATCGAGCGCGGTGGTTGGAGAAAAACGCAGGAAAGTGGTGGCGCCTTCAGGATGTTCTAGAAAGCGCCGCTCCGCCCGTGAAGCACGACGCCGAGGTCAGACCTGTCGCAACGGATGCTTCTACCTCGCCTGCGTGCAGCGAAGCTCCCGACGCCTCCGAGACGCCGGCTCGTGTTTCTTTGCCCGACGATAGGCGAACGACCGCGGCACCGGTAGCTGGCGCCCTTTCGCCGTCTCAAATTGCAAAAAACGAGATCGCAATTGAGGGACGTTTATATGTCAGCGCCGCGCGCCTCGCTTCCATGTTGGGTATTTCGGAAAGAACTCTTTCGCGTCGATGCGCGAATGGGAATGGGCCGCCACACGTGAAGCTCGCTGGAATTTATTATGATCTCGATGAGGCTCAGGAATGGACTGCGGAAAAAAGATCTCGCCACTGAGCTCAGCACCAGATTTAGATAAATAATTTTCGCTATTCATCCCGTCACAATCGGTGACTTTCGCCGAGCTTGAGATATCTGGGACGGTGCAGCAAGCGCAGCTCGCTGAATGTCCGCTTCGCTCCGAAAGCGACCGAATTGCTGCGTCGCCGCGAATTGACGCAACGGGCCAAAACCAGACTCATGCGGTGCAGCAATATTCGATGCTAATAAATGCCATCGTTGTCCAAATCAGTCCGGTCTGCTGTCGGCGCGCTCGGCAGGGTTAAATGGAAGGTCGTCCCAAAGGGACTTCCTGGCAACGCCCAAAGTTTGCCGCCGTGCGCTTCGATGATTGACCGGCAGATGGAAAGGCCCAAGCCCATTCCGTGGGATTTTGTCGTAAAGAAAGCACGAATATCCGGTCGATGTGAGCTGGGCCGATTCCGCTTCCGGTATCTTCGACCGTGACCCTGACGCTTGTCCGTTCGTTGAGGACTGTCCGGATCGTTAGCTGTCGCTCGCGCCCGGTTACGGTACTCATCGCTTCAATTGCATTCATGATCAGGTTGAGCAGCACCTGCTGCAACGACACGCGTTCGCCTGTGATTTTCGGAAGGGCATCGTGCAATTCGCTTCTAAGGATGATTTGCCGTCTTTCCAAATCGCCGTGAATAAGTCTCAGGACTTCGTGCACAAGATCGTTGACGCTGAGCTGAAGTTTTTCGTGACTGTCCTTGCGAAACAACCCCCGAATGCTCGTGATGATGTCTGCGGCTCGCAGGCCATCATCGACAATTCGCTGCAGAGCTTCTTGCACTTCGTCAAGATTAGAGTCCTTGCGTGCCAGCCATCGTAACCCAGCATTGCCATTCGCTACGATCGCGGATAGTGGCTGGTTGATTTCATGAGCGATAGAAGCCGTCATTGCCCCGAGGGTCGTCTGCCGCGAAACCCGTTCAAGTTCTTGCTGAGCTTCCCGCAAGCCATCCTCGGCGTGCTTTTGTTCCGTTTCGTCCCGGGCCATGGCGTAGATTCGACCTTGATGCGGCACTGCTCTCCACGACAGCCAACGGTAGGAGCCGTTCTTGTCACGGAAACGAACCCCGAAACGATGCAATATTCGACCGGCAGCCAAGCGCTCGGTCTCAGCGAGTGCTTGTTTTCGATCATCGGGGTGGATCATCCATTGCGATGAGTTGCCGAGCAGTTCAGATTCATACCACCCGAGTGTCGCGGTCCACGCCGGATTGACTTTGAGGAACTTACCTTCCAAATCGGTGATCACCAGTAAGTCTTGGCAGACATTCCAGATTTGGATTCGCTCCTGCGTCTCCTCCTTGATACGCTGTTCCAATGTCTCGTTGAGTTCCTGTAGCGCGGCTTCGGCCCGCTTACGCTCCGTAATCTATGACACCGCACCGATCGGTCTCGCCTTTCTCAGCACGGATTGCCGTTACCTATTGATAAATCAGCATCTGACTGAAATCTGCGGTATTTCTTGACGAGGTGCGCGTCTATAGCGAAAAGATAGAGCGAGAAGTACGCTCACTGCGCGATAACAGTGAGCTTCTACTGGCTATTATCAATCTGATACCGGTCGCTTTTTTTGTGAAGGATCACAAAAGCCGCTTTTTCCTCATGAATCGCGCCTGCGAAAATCAATGGGGAATGGCTTTCGCCGACTTGCGCGATACCGACGGGAGCCAATTCTTCCCTCCTGAACAGATGAAGCAGTTCTTGGCCAAGGACCGAGCCATCTTCGAAGGCCGGAAGCCGGTAGAGTTTGAGGAGACATTCTGGAGCGCGGCTAAGAAAACTGATCGGATCGGATACACGTTCAAGCTGCCCATGTATGACGCGGACGGCAATCCGCAATATCTCGTTTGCGTAACCCTCGATATTACGGAACGCAAACGTGCTCAGGCCGCTTTGCTCGTAAGTGAAAAAAAATTGCTTGCTCTGGCCGCCACGGATGTCCTCACAGAACTACCGAACCGTCGTCACTGTCTTGTTTCGCTCCAAGAAGAACTTTCCCGAGTGCAGCGATTTAGCAGTCAGCGCAGTTCGGTCTTGATGCTTGATCTAGACCTTTTCAAGCACGTCAACGATACGTATGGCCACGCCATCGGCGACGCGTTGCTGAAACATTTCGCTCAACTTATGCGCAAAACGTTCCGCAAAATTGACACGCCGGCTCGGATGGGCGGAGAAGAATTCGCCGTCATCCTGCCGGGTACCGACTTGGCTGCTGCCCGAATAGTTGCGGAGCGGCTGCGTGAGCTCGTCGCAGAGCACCCCCCTCGTGCACGACGAAAGAACCATCTCAATGACGGTAAGCATTGGCGTTGCCACCATTGATCCGCATGATTCTGAGATCGATCAGAGTCTCATTCGAGCAGATAAGGCGCTCTACCGCGCAAAAGAAAATGGGCGCAATCAGGTAAAGATGCCGCTCGATCAATCGAGTGCCCACCTATCACTCTCCTAGATTGGTCCGGAGCACTTGAATGTCTGCTTCGGCGTCATTCTCGACTGAGATGGTCAAGGCCGAGGCTCGTACATGTCCGCTTCACCTCCGATAGCGACCGCCAGCCGTCAAAACGTGATCCGGCGCTACGATAATCTGCATCCGAACATCCGGGCCGATCCGCCGCGGTCACCGGCGCGCGGCGACCACCGCGTCGAACTCGTAGACAAGAGAGAGCCTAGCGGGCTATCATCTAGCTCTCGGGAGACCGTGCACCTTTCCTTCGCAATCAGACAAGAGTCTTTGCACAATCCAATTGCTGACGCGTAGACGTTCGTTGGAATCGGGCTCTTAGGAAAGCAACGCTTGAGCCAGGGCGATTGATTAGCAGTCGCCTTGTTTTTTTCCCTGCATTGGCCGCGCGCCGTTCGGCGCCCGCACGCCGACGGATCAACAGCCCGATCGCCCAACCTGGAATGCCAGAGCGCACACACGCCATAGCCCCCTCGGCCAGCGGTTTCGATCGGGTCGTGACCGATGCCTACCCGATAGCTCCGCGCCGGCGCCGCCGGATCGAAACCGCTGGCCGAGGCGCCGCCCTCGCGCGCGCGAGAAACGCAAAGAGAATGGTTAACGGCCTCTTCCCTCGGCCAGCGGTTTCGATCGGGTCGTGACCGATGCCTACCCGATAGCTCCGCGCCGGCGCCGCCGGATCGAAACCGCTGGCCGAGGCGCCGCCCTCGCGCGCGCGAGAAACGCAAAGAGAATGGTTAACGGCCTCTAACCCCAGCGAAGGTCGACGCCGCCAGGTGCCGGCCGCGATCGACCCGGTAGCTCGACGGCAGCGCCGGGCAAAACGCTAAAAAGAAAAAAGCCGGCGCCCCCCTCGATCCGACACACCATCAGCGCGGGTGCCATCCCGCGCGCCGGTCGAATCCGGCAGCCCCTCGCCAAGGGATAAAGACCGCGAGCGCCAGCCGGAAAATCGGCAGAGAGAGCTCGACATTGAGCCCCCCTCACCGCAGTTGTTGAAATGGGAGGGCTGTCGCGCGCCACCCCCTAGCTCGCGTCGCGCCGCCAGCGCCCGCCATCATCAGCGCCTCGCGCGCGCGAGACCAAGATCAAGCAGGTTAACGCGAGAGACCAACCCCTCGGCCAGCGGTTTCGATCGGCTCGCGCCGAACAGTCCCCATAGCTCCGGGCCGGCGCCGCCGGATCGAAACCGCTGGCCGAGGCGCCGCCCTCGCGCGCACGAGGAAACGCGAAGCCAAGGTGTAACGCGGCCATACCCTCGGCCAGCGGATTCGATCGGGTCGTGCCGCGGCCGACCCAATAGCTGCGCGCCGGCGCGCAGCCGCCCTCGCGCGCACGAGGAAACGACCATCAAACAGTTAACGCGGCTCCGGCTTGGATTGGTGCCCGGAATTCTTTCGCCCCGAGGAAGACCCCGTTCGTCAACTTGACCGACGATGAACGGCATTAGTCGGAACTCGCCGCCGGCGTAGATTTCACGTCCCGATAGACACACGTCGCTGGTCCAGTCCAATATTCCTGTAGGCAAGAAACGCCTTTTGTTGTCTAGCGTTTCAGGGACGAGACTCAGATAAGCCACGCTCCATACCAGAAAGCTTCGACTATGACTGGCCAGGCGCCGGCTGTACGCAATTCATCCCCAATTGGCATGGACGTGCCTTATCCGTCCGGCGAGCCAGCTGTGGGTTGGGCACGAACCGCCGCCTCGTTAGTTTTTGGCCCCCTATTATTCGTCATTCTGTACTGCGCGGTCAGTTTCGGCCTGAGCCTTTCGGCAACCTATAAAGTCGCGGAATCGGCAGTCTTTACGTTTTTGGTTCCGATTTATTACCTTGTCAGCTTCATTTTGCGACGGCTGATGACGCAATTCCTCGACTCGCGAGATAACACAATAATAGCCGCCACTGTCACAAGCTTTACGCTCGGAATTCTTGCCAGTTGGATAATCATCGCCAATCATCGTACGGATCCAATCGTCGTTTTAACGATTTTCGCGTGTGCGACGGCTGCGCTCGGGCCATTTCCGCGTGTGGTTGGAGCATTACTGATGGTCGCCGGAACGGCCAGGCTAGCGTTTCACTATGCGTTTCCTCTCGATCTTGTCGAAGTTGTCGCCCAAACCGTCGCGTAGGGATGGTCAACCACCCAGAAAGTTCAGGCTCAATTTGGTTACACATTCTTGTGGGATGCGGCTCACGTCGTTTTAGCTGTTGGGTCAATTATTGCCGGTTATCTCATCGCTTTACGACGGCCTACCGGCAGGATCGTCGGTCTTTGTTTGGCGATCGTGTCTCTAATCGCGGACGATTTTCTCTTGGCGCATAGTGGCATGCAGCATGTTCACGCTCTTAGAGACGCTTGGGCGGGGCTTGGCTCCTGGGACATTTTTTGGGCATGGTGCACCGGCTGGTGGGGATGCCAGTTGATAGCCGAATGGGAGGTGAACTATCTGATATGCACGGTCATCAGTCTTGCTGTAATCCCGTATTTGCTCCTTGCGCGCCAGGACGAACTCGTGTGGGTTCGGCCGAAGGCAGCCCCGCACGCGTCACGTACAGTCAACTCCGTCAGATTACGGCCGAGCTTTCCGAATGATGCCAATTGGCAATCGTCGCTTGTGACTTCGTTGCAGACTGCTGGTGTTAGGGACTTGCAGGCGCAACAAATTGGGTTTCGTAGTTTGCTCGCGTTCGTCGCCGTAGCCCTGCTAATGTTAGCGCCTGTTTGGATCAAGCACTCGGTCTTACCGCTGACAACGCATTTCAAAGTGTTCGCGCGTGTCGGCTGGCTTTTTGCTACGACCTTCGGCTTCGGCGTCTTGATAAGAATCATCATCCGTTATTTGCGACGGGTGTACGCCCACACGGCTGAGGAAGAACTTAAGAGAAATGATGCGCGGCGGCCGATATTTTATCTCCGGTCGTTCTCCTTGGAAGTGTGGGATAAGCCCACACTGCGGATGCTGCTTCAAGATGATACGACCGCCGAGCAGAAGTTGGTCAATGCTTTGAAAAAATACGGACCCGTCATCGCGATTGGAAGGCCGGGCGAATTGCTACCAAGTCTTGGCGCGGCACGATTCTATATCACCGACGATCAGTGGCAGCAAAAAGTCGCAGACGTAGCGAACGTATCCGAGCTAGTAGTCTGGACGACGGGAACGAGCGAGGGGCTTCGTTGGGAATTATCCCATCTTCTTGAGTGGGTGCCGACGGCGCGATTGATTCTATTTGCGCACCCCCACCTGCTCGGCGGACTTACAGCAAGGGAACGGGAGCAAGAGTGGCATACTTTCAGGACGACGCTGGGCGCGATGCTGCCTGCGTCATTGCCCGACCATTTGGGGCGAATCCGCTTCATTTACTTCGACGAAGCGGGAATGGCTATCCCAGTGGCTCCGCTTCTCGGATGGCGTTATCGGCTGTTTCGGCTCATTTGGCACCCGCAGACGATCGCTCTGCTGGCGCTCCTCAAAAAGAAAGTTCCGCGCGTTCGGCAACACGCATCCGTTGTGGCATAACCAGGCACAATGTCGTCCTCAGTTTGGGCTTGATATCGGTGATAATTTTGGCGTGTGCGGGGCGTTCGCCGCATCGTCCGCCGATTCGACTGGGCGTTAATGCCGTTTGTAGAACTGGACGGCTCGCTCGTGCTTCTCTGCCGCTGTCCGGGTTGAAAACGTGCCTAGATTGCGGCGGCGGCCAGTCTTCGGACTCTTCTTGCGGGAATATAGTCGATATTTGCCCGACGTGAGCTTGCGGATCATGGCGTTGGCGCTGCTGAAAATTTCGCTACATAACCAATCATTTTTACGGCGGGAGGTTCCGCAGCCCGCGACCTCGCGGAGCAGTTCGCCGCCCAGCGCGCATTGTGAACTCGCGCGGCAATGTCAGTTGCAGTCCTTTGCTCTGGCAGCATGCGGAATAGCACCCCATCCCGGCGTACCGCCACGTGCCAACCGGTCGCTCCAATATGGATGAGTATGACAGCATAGGTCAGCCATTGACCGATGACGACGTGCGCCAGGGTACGACGTTTTTCCATCGCGGTTAGTCGCTTGAGGTAGTTCAAGGGAACCCGTGAGGGAGCAGATTTGATGCCGGCTTGTAACAAGACGGTTCGCGACTTAAAAAGCGACGCGGCGAAGGGAACATAGTATGCTGCGCCATCCAATTTTGCGCGAAGCCAACCGTGACGGACGGCAGAACTGAGCAGCTTCGTTACGTACGTGACCTTCCCTGAATCCGCCGCGTCAAATGGGCACCCCACGCATCTGGGCAATTAATTTCGTCGGGTTGGAACGCTCCTCGACCTGATACGTTCGCCCAATATCCCCCTCACACAGGACTATCAGAGGAATCCATGGCTACACATCCACGCCAAAGCGAACGAGGACCATCGGATCATATCAATCAGGAAACCAGAAAAGCGGGCGAACAAGTCGCGCAGACGGTGCGCACTGTAAGTGATGCTGCCGAACGAACGAATCGCGTCGGCGCTGAAACACTTCAACGCAATACCGAACAGGCGAAAGAAACTTGGCAGGAGGCGAACGAGGCCGTGAGCCGTATTGCGCAACGCTCGATGGAGCAGTTCTCAAAGATGTTCGGCCTCGGTGGCGAGACAACGCGAGAAGCCTTTCAGCAAAGCTCCGGCAATTTGCAGGCGGTGATGGAGAGCACGACGGTTATTGCCAGCGGGCTTCACGAAGTTACCGAGGACTGGATGCGTTTTGCCCAAGAACGTGTGGAGCATAACCTGAATCACCTCGATAAGTTGAGGAATTGCCGCAGTTTCCATGATTGCGCGGCACTCCAGACCCAAATGGTTCGCGATAATTTGCAGGCATTTCTTGATAGTGCTCAACGAACATCCGAACGATCCACACGAATTGCCCGTTCCGCCGCGGATCGGATGACTAGCCCGGCTATAGCTCCACGATGAGCAATAGATGTGTAAGCGCCCGGAACCGAGCGTTTTCTAAATGGCAGTCAAGCATCTGAGGACTGCGGTTCGGTCGGCTTCGGCGCCGATACACGGGAACTCTAGAAGGATCCGCGCCGTCGCGCCGCGCATCCTGGATGCTGAATGGTCGCGCCCTTGTGGCTGCAGGCGGTGCAACTATGCATGGCGAAGGACGAAGGCGTTCAAACGCTTCTGGCTGTCGAATTGGCAATATCTGACAATAAGCCACAAGCGTGAAGAAGTTGTCTGGGACCGTGATCAGTTCAACAACCACTTCGCATCCGAGCGACGTGCTGCGCCGTGCTGTGACGCCGCCAATTGGCTGGGCTTATTCCGGCAGATCGCCTGGCTACCCTGTGACGGTTTGGCTGGACCACCTCACGGCGGTTAGAGGATCAAGATAACTCCGCAAGCGTTGGTGTGGAGTTGATACTATCCGGAGTACGACATGTCAGAGCCTCTGGTTGTGTCTATTCCGCATCGTCTTGGCAAGGATGAAGCGCTTCGTCGCCTGAAGGCCGGTCTTGCACAGGTTGGGACAAGCTTTGGCCACTTATTCAGCGTTAGGGAGCAAATTTGGATAGGTGACCACCTTCGCTTTCAGGTCAGCGCCTTGGGTCAGCCGGCAAGCGGTTCAATCGATGTAGCTGAGGACTATGTGCGGCTTGAGGTGTTTCTGCCTTGGCTTTTGGCAAGGATCGTCGGGAGCATTCTACCGCTGATACGAAAGGAAGGAACGTTGCTGCTTGAGAAGAAGAAGTGACACCTCGACTTTGAGTACCTTAAAAGACTTAGCTCGAACAGTTTCGGAGGCCGTCCCACTTCGCTCTAGGCTTTTCGCCCAACTCAGACAATTTAGCCCGCTATTCGCTTTCAGCCTTTTTCAATGTCTACTGCTGCGGCACGCAATTGTTGCTTCATGCCGTCCCAGTCGTGGCTTACCACGTCCCAGTTGACCATGGGCGCGTGTCCTTCAGCTGATGCTACTGTCAAACCGTTTGCTGCACGTCCCGTGCTGCTGTCATACACAAATGCAGCGCCAACGGTGATCAAGGCTCCTAAAATCATCCCCAATAAAATCTGCATAGCTGCCGTCTCCCATCGTTCAAAACTCGCGCACCCCCTTATGGTTCCGTCGAAGCCCACAAGAAAACGGGAGCACTCCGTCCAATGTGCGTTGCCCGTTTTAAGCGTTCCAAAGTTGGGGCCTTGTCTTCGACGGCTATCGGCGCACTTCGTCCGCTTGGACTTCCCGATATGCTTACACAGTGGCGGGAAGCTCTGAGTTCGCGATGCGGAGGCATGGCATTTCCACGAAATGCACCTCACCAGCTTACCGCACTGCCTTTATGAAAAAGGCGATCAGGAACCTTTCCAAAGCATTTTCGTTTTTCTAGTCACGAGCACTTTATTGGACAGGGGATGGTCCATGAAACTCAGCTCAACTGTTTTCCTCTCACTGTTTGCTATCGCATTAACGCGAGCAGACAATCAACAAATCCAGCAATTGTGTGTAAACGCGGCGACATGTTTGCTTGCTGTTAGGTCCGGTTTATCGCCGGGCCGGAAGTCTGATCTCCAGATGCACCGCACACCATCGGCGTTTGGCGATTGCCGTGTCTTGTTCGTGTCAGACGCCGGGCGAACGGTTTCCTAACGATGGGGAAAGCTATGCGACGAACGAGGATCGCGCTTTCTTTGGGCCTACTTTTGAGTACGTCCTTAGTTGCCTTGGCGGAGGATCAAGCCATCACAGTGGGGCCGTGGACTATTGCCATCGCTTCGAGAGGCGACAAGTTCGACAGTTGCACTATGAGCAGGTCAACCAACGATCTCGATGTAAACTTTATTCGGGATGCAGACGGCTTGGTCCTCCTTCTTGAATCCTCAAAATGGCGACTGGAACGAGGTAAGGCATACCCTGTTACGCTGATTTCAGGCTCCCGCTCGATTGAGGTCAAAGCGGCGGCGGAACCAAAGGGGGTGCGCATACCCCTAACAGACCGAGCTCTTAATGAGAGGATGCGAACCGCGAACATCTTAGAAGTAGTAGGTGAGGGTGCGACGTTGAGAGTACCGCTGGATGGAAGCACGGCAGCTTTAACCCGCTTAGAAGCATGCTTTGAAAAGAACAGTCGTCAAAACAGCGATACTAACCCTTTTGTTGCTCCAAACCGCAAGCCGTAGGGATAAATCGAACGGATAGCGGCTCAAGTCCCGGATACGGGAGAAACGGCATCGACGGGTACTAGGCCGGTGAACTCTACGCCGATTTCATTACCGCGCCGCCAGATGATTTTACATTGCTTGGGAGACTGGCCAACTCTCGACAGATGTAAATTGAACTGTTCGGGGAGGTTATCAATATCATCAAAGGTGAGTTTTGCGCCCTTTTCCGAGATATCGACTAGTTTGCACCGTTCTAGGAGTGACCTGTTATGCGATTCAATCCAAGCTGGTAAGTTCGCCGTTTCACGAGAAGTTTGTCGCATCTGGAACATGACGAGCCTTCTAAAAGTCCACGATCTAATTCACGCAATGAAGTCAGCAAATATGTTCAACGACTCTAAGAAAGAGAAAAGGTGCAAATCAATCAGTATTTTATATGCTTTGAGGTCAGCTGAGGACGCTGCACCAAAGCCAGAATGAAGTTTCGCGAGTTCCCCCAAGCGAAGCTTTCTTTTCCAGATCGAGATTTAGTCGCTGCATGGCAACGACTTTCGGAATGGCAAGAATGCGGGCAGATCGATTATCACGTCTCGTCGATTCAATGTGGCGTGCGTCTTCGGCCAGAATTGTGCCGCGATCCAGCCTCAACCTGTTTAAGCGGATAGACACGCGGCGCTGGTCCAGTCGCCAGGAGGAGCGATGCGTCTAACTGATGAAATGAAGCAGATGGTCGAGCATCTGCGGCTTTGTGATGTCGCCACGGTTACACCCGATGGCAAACCGAATTTATCTCCGAAAGGAACGCTGAAAGTCTGGGACGGCGAGACTCTCGTGTTTGCAGACATTGCCTCGCCGCACGACTTACGAGATCACCGGCTTTTCCGACCACCCTCTGGGAGGGAACACTTTTTGCGACAGTCTGCGGAGCCGTGGAAAAACCGGTGGATATCGTTGCCGTATTCGCTTTGTGATTATGCCATCAATGCAAACGGCAACACCATAGCCGTATGATTACCAGACTGAAGCGCTCATCGGAATCCGATCCATTGTCGTTCGCGGGACAGGAGCGTCCATCGCCAACATCTTCTCCTGTGACCGGTCATGAAAGTGGAGAGGCGCTGTCGTCCAGGCACGTTTTGCCAAGAGATCTCGATGCAGCGATCAAACATCTCGATGACCGAGAACTTGAGCGATTGATTTTGGCCGCTCTTCAGGAACGGGATCGGCGAAAACTTCCGGTTCCTGAGAAGAGTGAACGGAAATCACAAACCGAAATGGCAACGGTTGCTTTGCCGCAGGGCAAATTGAATGCGATACGCGCCGCCTTCAAAGCAGGGGTGCCACCGTCACGGATTGCCAAACAATTCGGAGTTTCTCGATCAGATGTGCAAGCAGCTTTGGCAGGTTCCGCCAAGACGCGCTGAGATTTCTGTTAGGTTTGAAAGCATCACGTTGGTCGGCCTAATCAGCACTGTGCTGTTGCTCGTTAGGTTGAATAAGGTTCAATTCTTCGGCCTTACGCACCGCGTCCTTGACCTCCCTTCCGAGAAGAGCAGCGGTCATTTCAATGGTCTGGCCCTGTTCGATAGCGAGGCGCAAATCGAAAAGTTCCATAGTCGACCAGGGCTTCACGTCGGTTATGAGCTTAGGTTTGGCCATCGAGTTCCGTTCTGAGAATTGTCCCCGGGGCTTTGCCGCTGAGGATAGCAACGCCGAATTTTGTCAAAAGTATCTGGCCCTGTGGAAAACTGTCCCAGAACGGTCATCTCAGAGCAGAGCGACGGCGGAGTTATTATGCCGCTACCGGACTGCTATCCCGGTCACCTCAACCTTCTTTTGCCGGCGCTTCCGCCATTCGTTCACTTTGGCAATGAGGTCATCGCTTTTTGATACAGTGAGATCGAAGTCCAATTCTCCGGATGGCGCAGTGCTGTGGAAGTAAATGTGCTGACTCTTTGCAACCCTGAAGAACTCTTCCAAGGTGATAGTTGTTTCTAGTGCACCCTTGTCGTTGATGACGGCGATATTAATAGCTGACAGCGCCCCAATATTGAGGCTGTTCATCGTAGAGTCCCTTTGGCTGTTAGCGGGTCAACGTACTTTTGGGTACAAAAGCTTAACGATTGATTGCGCATGCAGCGCTGAGAAAGTTCCAACACGAGCAGCCCGGTCATAGTCAAATGAGAACTTGTGCTCCGTCTTCGGCACAAATCAACGATTTCATCGACGTGTCGCGGAAAAGGCAGTGGCGGCGGCCGCAGCGCATTCGCCATTTCCTGAATGTCGCCTTGTGGCCCTTAGCGTGATTTCGCTGCGCCGAACAATCATGTCGCTATTGGAGTAACAACGGACATTGATCGGCAAGGGTACTGAATGCATCGGTCGTGAATGACCCAGAACGGACATCAGCCCAGTCATCGTCCCGATCTAATTTGCAACCCATTTTTCGTTTGCTGCGCGGCTATGCTTTCCAGTTTGCAAGGCGCATTCTCCACACCGACGGCGTATGGAGCGACCCAAATTCATCACGCTTTTGCGATGACGTTGATGGGGACATCATGATTGACGAAAAGAAACTTCAGCAATTCCTGGGAAAGATGATAGGCGATCTCGGCGCTGCGATGAGCGTGCCGTTGGTGCGGATCGGTTTACGTCTTGGTCTCTACAAGGCAATGAACGGGGTCGGGCCGATGACCAGCGCTGAGATCGCCAAGAAAGCAAATATCTCCGAACGCTATGCCCGCGAATGGCTCGCGCAAAACGCGGCCTCTGGCTACCTGACTTACGATCCGGCCAGCCGACGATTCGAGTTGCCGCCTGAACAAGCGATGGTATTCGCGAACGAAGAAAGTCCATTCTTCATGGGCGGTGGATTTGACGCTGTCGCGGCTCTGTATCAGACGCAACCGTTAATAGAAGAGGTATTCAAGTCCGGCGGCGGGGTTGATTGGGGCGATCATGCCGGGTGCCTGTTCTGCGCAATCGGTGCGATGCTGCGACCGCGCTATTCCGCGAATATCGTCCAAAAGTGGCTGCCGGCTCTAGATGGCGTGGTAGCCAAGCTGGAACGGGGTGCGAAGGTCGCTGATATCGGCTGCGGCACCGGTTATTCGACCTTCATCATGGCCAGAGCATTCCCAAACTCAACCTTTGTCGGCTACGACTTCCACGAGCCATCGATTGAGCAAGCTACGGCCCATGCACGCCAGAGCGGTGGTGCCGGCAACATCCATTTCGAGGTGGCCAAGGCAAAGGATTTTCCTGGCAAGGATCTTGACCTGGTGACATGTTTCGACGTGCTGCATGATCTCGGCGATCCAGTGGGGGCCGCGGCCCATATCCACCGCTCGCTTAAGCCCGACGGGACCTGGATGCTGATGGAGCCGCTCGCGGGCGATGCGACGGAAGACAATCTCGGACCGGTCGGACGCGTCGCCTATGCGTTTTCGACCATGGCTTGCGTACCGGTATCCCTATCGCAAGAGGTGGGTATGGCGTTGGGCGCCCAGGCCGGACAGGCGAAACTGACCGAGGTAATCAAGGCGGGCGGCTTCGGTCAGGTCCGTCGAGCCGCGGAAACGCCGCTTAACATGGTTCTCGAGGCGCGGCACTGAGTCTGTTCAACGATCACTCTAACCGCCATATGTCTGCTATTGGCCCATAACGTCACTTCGCTGCGCTGAACGATGATGTCGCTATTGGAGTAACAACGGACATTGATCGGCACGGGTACTGAATGCATCCGTGAATGACCTAGCCTGTGTGAAAACGCACTTGGTTATTTGATTCGCGATGTATGATTCCGACGCGAATTGCGGAGGGATCGGATGAGGCGTTTCGTGGAGGGGATTGATCGGGGCCAAGCGACGCTGTTTCCGGAATGCCTGGAGGACTGGATTGATCAGGACACTCCGGTTCGGGCGATCGATGCCTTCGTTGGCAAACTTGATCTCCCTGGAGTGGGGTTCGATGGGGTTGATCCCGAGGCTACTGGCCGGCCTTCATATCATCCGTCCGTGCTGCTGAAGCTTTACATTTACGGCTATGTCAATCGTGTTCAGTCGAGCCGGCGGCTGGAGCGCGAGGCCGGACGCAACGTTGAAGTGATGTGGCTGACGTGTCGGCTTATTCCTGATCACAAGACGATTGCCGACTTTCGCAAGGATAATGGGCTAGCGATCAAGCAGGTTTGCGTGCAATTCGTCGAACTGTGCCGCCAGATGGGCCTGCTGACGACCGCGAGCGTTGCGATCGATGGGAGTAAGTTCAAAGCCGTCAATACTCGCGACAAGAACTACACGCGCGGCAAAGTGGAGCGACGGCGTGCACAATTGGAGAAGAGTGTAGCGCGCTATCTAGCGCAGCTCGACACGGCCGACCTGCAGGAGCCGTCCGAGGAACTAGCGGCGAAGACAGTCCATTTGAAGGAGAAGCTGGTCAAGCTGGAAAGCGAGATGCAGCGCCTGGCGGCGATGGAGAAGCTGATGTTGGCATCACCTGATCAGCAGATCTCGCTGACTGATCCCGACAGCCGTTCGATGGCGACCAGTGGCCGCGGCTCCGGTGTGGTCGGTTACAATGTACAAGTCGCAGTCGATACCAAACATCACCTGATCATCGCTCATGAGGTTACGAACGATGGCTCAGATCGAGCGCAACTCGCCAACATCGCTTGCCAGGCCAAGGAAGCCCTTGGCGTCGATAAACTCGAAGCTGTTGCCGACCGTGGCTACTTCAGCAGTGATGAGATTTTAGCGTGCGAAGAAGCTGGCATCACGGTTACGCTGCCAAAGCCGGTGACTTCTGGGGTTGAGGCAAAGGGTCGCTTCGGCAAGCAGGACTTTGTCTATCTTAGCGACGAGGATGTGTATCGCTGTCCGGCTGGACAAAAGCTCGCTTACCACTTCACAAATGAGGAGAAGGGTTAGTTCTGCACCGCTACTGGACCAACGCCTGTCAGAGCTGCGCTATCAAACAGCGCTGCACCACTGGCAAGGAGCGACGGATCACGCGCTGGGAGCATGAGCATGTGCTGGAGGCCGTACAGAAACGCCTCGATAAGAACCCGCACGCTATGCGCCAGCGTCGCGAGACGGCTGAGCATCCCTTTGGCACGCTGAAGATGAGGATGGGGGCGACGCACTTCCTGATGAAGCGTCTACCCAAGGTCGCCACCGAGATGGCACTCCATGTTCTCGCTTACAATCTCACCCGGGTGATGAACATCATGGGCATTCAGCCGCTGATGGCTGCGATCCAGGCATAGTAAAAGCCAGAAAATTAGCTGGCGTCGCCGGTTCGCCTAGTTCCCTGCCCAATTCGTCAAAATGTTTTGAAACAACCAAGACCCGTAGGAGACATGGGCTCTCTGTGCCGGCGGCTACAATGTTGTCGCGATCACTGGTATGCTTTTGTCCTGCCGGTCCAGAGCGCTGGGTGAAGCGCCCATATATCCGCTACGGGGGCCGCAATGCACCAGATTGCGGAATGGCTCGAAAAGCTCGGCATGCCCGAGTACGCGCAGCGCTTCGCCGAGAACGATATCGATTTCACTATACTCGCCGACCTGACCGATCAGGACCTGAAAGACCTTGGTGTGGCGTCGCTCGGCCATCGCCGCAAACTACTAAGGTCAATTGCTGCACTGGCCATCACGCCGGCAACCGAGGCGATACCCGCAGTCCAGCCACTCGCGCCAAAGACGATTCCGGCCGCTGCGGCGCCGCCTCCGATCTCCGCGCCAGTTGCCGCAGTCGAGGCCGCCGCCGAGCGGCGCTATCTCACGGTGATGTTCTGCGATCTGGTGGGGTCGACCGGCATTTCCGCACGGCTCGACGCCGAGGAGTGGCGCGACCTTGTCGGCGCCTATCTCGATGCCGCGTCGGCGGCGGTGACCGAGATGGACGGGCATGTCGCCAAGAAGCTGGGCGACGGGCTGATGGCGCTGTTCGGCTATCCAGTGGCGCAGGAGAACGATGCCGAGCGCGCCGCACGCGCGGCGCTCGCGATCCAACGGGCGCTCGCGGAGGTGAACCGCAAGAATGCCGGCAAGCCGGCGCTCGACGCGCGCATCGGCATTGAAAGCGGCCCGGTAGTGGTGGATGCGGCGGGCGAGATTTACGGCGATGCGCCTAACATTGCGGCGCGGGTACAGGCGCTAGCAGAGCCAGGCGCGGTCGTTGTGACAGCGCGGGTGCGGCGCCAGGTCGCCGGTCTATTCGTCGTCGAGGACAAAGGCGCGCATGAGCTAAAAGGAATCGCTCAACCTGTTACGCTTTATCGCATCGTGCGCGCGAGCGGCGGCGGCCGGCGCGGCGGGGCGCGCGCCCTGACGCCGCTCGTCGGGCGGGAGGACGAGCTTTCCCTTCTCATGCGCCGCTGGTCGCGTGCGCTCGAAGGCGAGGGCCAGTTCGTGCAGATCGTCGGCGAGCCGGGCATCGGCAAGTCGCGCCTGATCGAGGAATTCCGCGCAAAGCTCGCCGAGACGCCGCACACCTGGGTCGAATGGACCGCCTCGCAGCTCCTGCAGAACACGCCCCTGCACCCGCTCGCCGAATGGGGCAGACTGCGCTTTGGCGGCGCCGACGCGACCGACGAGGGACGTCTCGCCGACCTCGAGAATACTTTAAGACTGATCGGCCTTGACGCGGCGGAATACGCGCCGCTGCTCGCGCCGCTGGTCGATGTCCCGCTGCCCGAGGACCGTCGGGCGAAATTCCCGCCCGAGGAATTGCGGCGCCGGCAGCTGGCGGCGATGACGGCCTGGGTTTTGGCGGGCGCGCGGTCGCAGCCGGTGGTTCTCGCCTTCGAGGATCTGCACTGGGCCGATCCGACCTCGCTCGACCTCCTGCGCGCGCTCGCCGAGCGTGGCGCGCAGTCCCCTTTGTTGGTCGTCGCAACCGCGCGGCCGGAATACCGAGCGCCCTGGGCCATGCGCTCGCACCACAGCGTCGTTTCGCTCGCGCCGCTCGACCGCGCCCAGGTGCGCCGGATGGTCGGCGAGATCGCAAACCGGCATGCGCTCTCCGACGAGACGATCGATGGAGTGGGCGAGCGAACCGGCGGCGTGCCGCTGTTCGTCGAGGAGGTGACGCGGCTCCTGCTCGAGCGCAACGCGCAAGGAGGCGCACAGGCGATCCCGCCGACCCTGCAGCAATCGCTCGCCGCGCGGCTCGACCGGCTCGGTGAAGCTCGCGAAGTCGCGCAGATCGGCGCGGTGCTGGGGCGTGATTTTTCTTACCGGCTGCTCACCGACGTGTCATCGTCCGCCGCCGGATTCGACGAGCCGCGCCTGCATGCCGCGCTGGATCGGCTCACGGAAGCCGACCTCCTGTTCGACGGATGGCGCCCCTCCGACCGCCGCCTATCGTTTCAAGCACGCGCTGATCCAGGACGCAGCCTACGAGAGCCTGCTCAAGAGCCGCCGCCAGACGCTTCATCGCCGCGCGGCCGAGGCGTTGCGCGATGCGAACGCCGAGCCCGAAGCGATCGCCCATCATTTCACCGAGGCCGGCACCGACGATCTTGCCATCGAATGGTGGGGCAAGGCGGGGGACCAGGCGTTGCGCCGCTCGGCCTTCCTGGAAGCGATCGCCCATCTCGGGAAGGCGATCGCCATGGCGGACAAGGCGGGCGAGACGTCGCGGCGTGCGCCAGGCCGCATGGCCGCCGTGAGTCAGTGGCTGCCGCAATTGCACGCCGCCTATGGCAACGCGCTCATAGCGGCGCGAGGCCATGGGGCGCCGGAAACAATGCAGGCCTTCGCTAGAGCCCGGAAATCGGCTTCCGGGGACGAGGATGCGCCGGGGCGGTTGGCGGCAGATTACGGCTTATGGGTCGGCAGCTATGTGCGGGGCGATCTTCCGTCGATGCGAACGCACGCGGCGGCCTTCCTCGCTGGCGTTGCGGCGCGACCCGATTCGCCTGAGGCCGGCGTCGCGCATCGGGTCGTCGGGACCACTCACTGTTTCGCCGGAGAATACGCGGAAGCGCGCGATCATCTGGAGCGCGCGCTTACTCTGTTCCAACCCGGCCAGGACGATGATCTGGCCTTTCGCTTCGGGCAAGACGCCGGCGTCGCGGCAATGTGCTACCTGGCGATCGCGTCATGGCCGCTCGGACACGTCAGGCGCGCGGTATCCCTCGTTGACGGCGCGCACGAGCGGCTCGCGAGCGTGGCCCATATCGGCACGCACCCGTATGCGAAATTACACGCGGCGATGTTCGATTTGATGCGAGGCGACAGGGCGCGCGCCGCGCAGAACGGTTCTGAGACCGCCCGTCTCGCGCGTGAGCATGATCTGCCGTTGTGGCGAGCGTATGGGGCGTTTTTCGAAGGCTTGGCGACGGCTGAACTTGGCGCGCTTGGCGAGGGGCTCGCCGACATGCGCCGCGGCGTCGAGAGCCTGCGCCAGCAGGACCTCCTGAATTTCGACGGGCTCTACAAGATCGCGCTGGCCGACGCCGAAACGCGGGCGGGCGATCGCGTTCGCGCCGTTGCGATCCTCGATGAAGCGCTGGCGACGGCCGATCGCCTCGGCTACCGCGCGTTCGAAGCGGAGCTCAACCGGACCCGCGGCGAAATCATGCTCGAGTGCGACCCCGCCAACCCCGCGCCGGCCGAAAAAGCTTTCCAGACGGCTATCGCAGTCGCGAAGCGGCAAGGCACCCGCAGTTTTGAACTGCGCGCGGCGCTCGCGCTCGCGAAACTCTACAAATCAACCGGCCGCCCAACAGACGCTCACGCCGTCCTCGCCCCCGCACTCGAAGGCTTTTCACCGACGCCAGAAATGCCGGAGATTGAAGAGGCGCAACGGCTCCTTGGCTCTCTTGGCTCGTAGCGCGATCAGCAGCCAAGGGCGTGACTGGCTGAATGCAGAATCACGCCGGTCTGCAGATGGTTCACGAAAGGCTTCAATACGCTCGATCTGAAGGAGGCGAAGGCGCTGCTCGGCGAGCTGGCGTCATAAGGGTGCGCTCATGCGAGGGAGCAGGTGTAGAATGCTGACGACTTCTGCTTTTGGCCCAAAGCGTCGGTTCGCTGCATCGCTGTGACAGGTCCGTAGTTGGGGGTGAAGCAGACATGCCGACATCGCTCAAATGACGCGTTTGACCCGAAGACGACATTCGGCCTGATCGACGTCTGAGGCAGGTGGGGGTGCCATTTCTAACTCGCCGCGCGGTCGCAAAGTGCTACGCTTAGGACCTTGGACGACGTGTGTTCTGAGGGGCCCATGCGGCGGCGCGAATTTATCACCGTTCTTGGCGGCGCAGCGGTCGCGTGGCCGCGCGCCGTGCGCGCGCAGCAGGCCGACCGGATGCGTCGCGTCGGCGTGCTCGAGAGCCGGGCCGCCGACGACCGGGAAGGACAGGCTCGCCTTGCGGTCTTTGCGCAGGGGCTGCAAGAGTTGGGCTGGACCGACGGCCGCAACGTGCGGATCGACTACCGTTGGGCTGCGGGCGATGCCGGCCGCTATCGCACATACGCGGCCGAATTGGTGGCGCTCGCACCGGACGTCATTCTGGCCTCTGCCAGTACGAGCGTCGCAGCGTTGCAACAAACAACTCGTACCGTGCCGATCGTGTTCGTGAATGTCATCGATCCGGTCGGGGCCGGCTTCGTCGCTAGCCTAGCGCGCCCAGGTGGCAACTCCACGGGGTTTACGCTGTTCGAATACAGCCTAAGCGGAAAATGGCTCGAACTGTTCAAAGAGATTGCGCCCAACCTGACGCGAATTGCCATCCTTCGCGATCCTGCCATAGCCGCCGGGATCGGCCAGTTTGCCGTGATCCAGGCCATGGCGCCGCCGTCCTTCGGAGTGGAGTTAAGCCCGATTGACGAGCGCGACGGCGGCGAGATCGAGCGGGACATCGCTGCGTTCGCACGCGCGCCGAACGGCGGCCTGATCGTGACGGCCAGTACGGGGGCAGTGACCTATCGCGAACTAATCATCATGCTTGCGGCTCGGCACCGGTTGCCTGCGGTCTACCCTTTCCGCTATTTCGTCACCAACGGCGGACTGGCTTCGTACGGGCCTGACACGACCGAACAATATCGGCGAGCGGCGGGCTATGTCGACCGCATCCTCAAAGGCGAGAAGGCGGCCAACCTGCCGGTGCAGGCACCTACCAAGTACGAACTGGCGATCAATCTCAAGACTGCGAAGGCGCTTGGTCTCACCGTGCCGCCGTCGTTGCTCGCGCGAGCCGATCAGGTGATCGAATAGAGAGATTGTTTGCTGGGGCACATGAGTCCGGAATTGGCCGATTCCGTTGAAAAACACGCCAGTTGAAAGGGCGGGAGTTCATTGATTTCAGTCCTGTGGAGTGGCAGGAACTGAGTTGATGACGAGACTTACAAAAAAATCTATGCCGAGTTCTTGGGAGACGCTTTCAACCAAGTTTGGAATATGAGTTCATCCGATTGCAGCCGTTAGCCAAAATGCGGGGGACGAGCGGCGCAGCAGACGCGCTGTGCTGCTTTCAGCGGATAAATTGCTGAGGCAATTGGAATATTGGCGAAGAGGGGAACTGAAAGAGCCCAATTATTGAAAACATCACGGAGATTGCAAAATGCTAGATGCTTACGGAACGATTACAGTCGGCGGCGACTACAAAGGAGATGTCAGCTCGTTGGTCAAATGTCTCAATAAATTTAAGTTTCACAGCGATTTCCACCCTGGCTCACGACAGTTCGTAGAACTTGCCGGTAGAGTGTGTGCTAACGAATTGCACGACGTTCCTTATCCTTACGCGTACCCCGATAGGATCATCCTTGAATTCAAGGACGGCCGCACCGTCTTCTTAGATGAAGCTTCTGATCAGCTCATGAACGAATGGAAAGGGGAAGGAGGGGATGCTTACGATACGGAAGACACTTGCTCTCCAGAGCTGCTTAACAGGATGATTTCACGCTGGCTGATCGAAGGGGCTATCGAGTTTGCAGCGTTTGTAGAGCAGCCTGGCGAGTTGAGCTTTTCCCGCCTCCTCGTTCGAAGCGACGGGTTTGTAGAGATTTATTGGCATAGCAACAGAAGCGAAGAATGTGGATTTTCGAAAAACCTTCGTCCCACAGGGATCGCTCGTTTCGTAGCTTTGACGCCAATCATACCAAGGCCGGAAACGGAGAAACGTGGCTTTCGCGATATGACCTGTGGCCTGCACCCGGTTCCGCCGACACCGAGTTAGGTGTTTTGATGGAGCTGGAGGTGAATTATGGAGAGGCGGAAGTTTACGCGGGAGTTCAAGCTGGAGGCTGTGCGCCTGATCAGAGATCATTCGGCTAGCGCCGGATCCGACGTTGCACTGTGCGCGTAGGCAATTGTAGCCGTTGCAGGTTTGCCTGCAATAAAACTTTAATAAGGAGTATTTAAGATGGCGATGCCAACTCAAAATGAAAAAGACCTTGTCAAGAGAAACTTAGATGAAGCTGTCGCAGCCTAGTCGAGTCTGTCGTCGGTCAGAAGGTGTCTCGTTGGCCGTGTGACGAGGACTGCGTCTGTGGCGCGTTCTCGCTAGCAGAAGGCTTCGATGACAGGATCCGCGGCTTCATTGAACCTACCGTCGCTCTGATGAAGGATTTCGGCACTCTCACCGACGTGAAGGTGCCTGACGGGCCCTATGGTGTAGCCGTCTACCAAGCAGCGGGGAATTTAGCGGGAGCGGTGCGAGCTAGCCTGGCCATTTACAATCACAAAATGATCGACATTGACGAATACGAGGCCGAAATCGAGCGGCGCCGGCAGATCGGACTGACTATAGATCCTGCAATCGCTGAGACGATGTTTTGGTGGGCGGACATGAATGATCCCTATGACATCCTTGACGAGAGGCATCATGAGGGACAGAGCGGGCGCGAGTACTTTGCGCGCAATCCTGGCGGAGAGTGGACTTCTCCGACTTGCCCGAAGCGACGGACAAAGCTCTCTGGGAGCGCGATAGGCGTAAGCTGGTGTTCCCCTACGGACTGCGGGCTACAGATCCTGTCATAAACAAGCCCACCTCAACATGATGATGCTGTGGCTAATTCTGTGCAACGCAATTCGCTAAACATATTTCCAAGCTACGCGCACGTCGTGTGATCGATTGGTTTGTCTATTACTGCGGGGCGAGAGTCCCCTAAACTCGCGATGCTGATATGTTTGCGCAGAGTAAGAAGTCAGTGGCGGTGCCCAGGCTGCTCGTATTGAAGGGAATCCGATCGGTCGGCAAATTTATGCGGTCGGTGGATAAGCATTTGATCGGTTAAGCCCCGGGGTAAGAGAATGAATGTGTTGCGAACGCCCACCGATCGACGCGCGCCAATCGCTCTGGAGACAGATATCCTCGTCGTGGGCGGTGGTGCCGCTGGCGTTGCTGCGGCGGTTACGGCGGCGCGCCAGGGACTCAGGGTCGTTCTGCTTGAGCGTTATGGCTTCTGCGGCGGCGGTGCAGTAGCTGGTCTGTCTGGCACTATATGCGGAATGTACGAAGCGTCTGATGATCCGAACGCGCGGCCGAATCAAATCGTGCATGGCTTCCTTGACGAGTTCGTCCAACACCTCAGCGACCGGGGAGGTCTGACGCCACCGGTCCGCTACGGCAAGACGTTCACGCGTGTTCACGACCCGCTGGTCTGGCGCGAGACTGCCGATCGCTTGTTGCGCGATGCAGGAACGCCTTCGCTGAGGCCAATGGCTTTAAAATCAGCGCCGACGCTGCTACGATTGAATTGCGATGGCGGTACCAGCGGGAAAACACGGTCAAGAAACGCCCGCCAAACGGCATTCGCAACGGTTACCCAAAAACAGATGCCCGGGAGGAACACAGAATGCGAACGTCAGGCGGAGTTGCGCTCGCGGCCAGCCTTATGGCAGTCGCCGCGTTAGGCGGTCCGGCCCATGCAGCCGATAAGATCAAAATCGAAGTTTTTTCGACACTAGAGGGGACATACACCGCACTCGGCGAGGACGGGATGCGGGGCTTCGATCTCGCGTTGATGCAGCATCACAACAAAGCGGGTGGCAAGGAACTAGAAATCATCAGAGGCTCGTCGGATGCGAGTCCGATTCGGCGCTGCGGGCTGCAAAGAAACTTGTTGAACAAGACAAGGTGGATATCCTGATCGCCCCGCTTTCAGGCGCGGAAGGCATTGCGTTACACGATTATGCGAAGACCCAGCCGCAAGTTACGTTCATCAACGGCTGCTCTGGTGCGTTGGAGACGACCTATGTCAACCCAGCGCCAAACTTCTTCCGCTTCAACATTGACGGCGCCCAGATGCAGAAGGGGCTCGGCGAATACATCTACAATGTCAAGCACTACAAGAAGATCGCGACAATCGGCGAGGACTATGCGTTCATCTACACGCAGGTGTTCGGCCTTGCGCTGGATTATTGCCCGGCCGGCGGTCAGATCACTAAGCGTCTCTGGGTGCCTCTCGGTACCAAGGACTTCGCCTCCTACATTCCGCAGCTGCTGTCGCTAGACGTTGACGCCATCTATCTCGGCCTCGGCGGTGCTGACGCGTTGAACTTCCTCAACCAATACGAGCAGGCTGGCGGCAACGCCAAGCTTATCGGCGGCTCGATCATGGTCGACCAGACGGTGCTGTCGTCGAAGGGCAAGGCGAAGGAGGTACTGCTGGGTACCGCCTCCGCAGGGCCCCAAGCCGACACCTGGGACGACCCGAGGTGGCAAGCGTTCGTAAAAGCCTACCAGCAGGCCCCGAACGAAGGTTATTTCAAAAATCGGTTCACCGGCCCTTCGCTTTGTGCAACCAATTATTACGACGAGACGGAAGCCGGGCTCCTTGCGCTCGACAAGGTCAACGGCGACCTCAGCGACGGCCAGAAGAAATACCGGGCAGCCTTGGCATCGCTTGTGCTCGACGCTCCGAATGGACAGATAAAGCTCGACGAGAACCGCCAAGCAATCGGAACGAGCTTCGTCACTGAGGCCGTCAAAGACAAGAACGGCGATTTGGTCAGTAAAGTCGTCCAGGTCGTGCCGAACGTAGACCAGAGGCTTGGTTTCTCGAAAGCCGTTTTCGACAGAATCGGGCTGCCCGGCCGTGAAGTGCCGGTCTGCAAGAAGAATTACGACTAGGGACGGCGAACGCGTAACCGAACGACGACGGCTCGGCCGCGGGGCCGAGCCGGTACGCGGCTGGACTGCTGCGTCCAGAATGACACGGATGACGAGGTGGATCGTTGTCTCGAATACGAGTCAAGAGCGCAACGATCGTCTCAATGGATCCTGCGCTCGGAATTATCGAGGCGGGCGACTTACTGATTGACGACGGCAAGATCGTCGCGGTAGGCCGCAACGTGGGAAGTTGGGCTGTTAAGGAAATCGACGGCCGAGGCATGATTGCCATGCCAGGCTTCATCAAGGGACAGGCAGACGGCGCTGCGCGGAATTGCCGCGGATTGGACACTCGATCATTATTTCGGCGTACTGATCGGAAAAGTTGTCAACCTGTATACGCCGCAAGATGCATACATCGGTAATCTCGTCGGAGCGCTCGATCAGATTAATTCTGGCGTAACAACCCTTTTCGACTGGTGCCATATCGTCAACACGCCGGCCCACGCGGATGCGGCAGTGGATGCGCTTCGGGACGCGGGTATTCGGGCGATATTTGCGTACGGTACCCCGATGACCTTGTTTGGCACCAAGGAGCCTCATCCGGTCGACGCCAGGAGGATGCGCAGGAAACGACTATCCTCTAGTGACGCATTGGTAACGATGGCACTGGCCATACGTGGTACGGACTTCGCGCCGGGAACCGCCGAAGCGGGCATTAGGTTCGCGCGTGATCTTGACTTATCGGCATCGTTCCACGTGGCGTGTGCGAAGCACGGACCACGTCCGCAATCGATGCAGAGCCTCGCTGAACAGCATTTGCTCGGTCCCGACATTAACCTGGTTCACGCGAATTTTCTGACACCTGATGAGTTCAGAGTTGTAGCTAACAATGGAGCGAGTGTGTCAATCACCCCAGAAATTGAAATGCAAATGGGGTTAGGGCTTCCGCCTACAGGGGCCGCATTCGCCGCCCGCGCAAACCTGAATATTGGAACTGATGTGGTCGCCGGTGTTAGCACGGACATGTTCACGCAAATGCGCTTCCTCATCCAAACGCAGCGAGCATTGGTGAACGAATCATTTCACAAGCGGGAAACGATGCCGGACCGCCTGACAATTACCGTTCAACAGGCGCTTGAACTTGCGACGATCAAGTCAGCTCAATGTATAGGGCTTGACCGACGGATCGGCTCGCTCACCCCCGGCAAGCAAGCCGACGTTGTACTTCTGCGAAAGAGTGACATCAACATGAGGGCTGCCGCAGATCCGATAGCGGCGATCGTGCTCCATGCCGGAGTTGCCAACGTAGACACCGTTATCATTAACGGCAACATCGTCAAACAAGATGGAAAACTTACACATCGCGAACTTGCACGACGCCTGACGGAACTTGACCGCTCGTCGGATCGGATCCGTGCTGGATTTAGTTCCGATGCGTCTGCTGCTTGATGATGCAGTTTGCCCACCACTGCCTTGAATAACCGAGAAGGCTTGGCTACAGCAGCAGCGGGGCAAGACTACCAATTCAGCGCCGTTCGCGAAGAAGCTCCCGAAAAGCGGCGTGCCTCCCCAGCATGCGTTCCCGCTTCTCGGAACGCGGGTGGTTGATGCCCGTGCGCCGGCTCCTCTCTGGCGTTCGATTGTACCGATGGCGACCGTTCTGAAGGGCCATTTTTGGCCAGGTCCTCGAATGTTGCGGGCACGACATCCTGAATGAGCTGCGGGTCGGCGCAAGGTACATAAGTTTCCGGCAGCCCATACTCCCGACGCACAATATTGGCTCCCTGTGCGGCAGCGGCGCTCTTATAGAAAGCCACGAGGCGATTAGCGCCCTGACGACCAAATCCGCAGTCAGATGTAACGACAAGGTTCTCCAGGTCTACGTATTTTAACGCGTTTCGGATATCGTCTGCCACTTCGGCAGGGGTTTCCGCATTGAGTGTCCGATGTGACACGACGCCCACAGCAAATTTTTTGCGCGTCTTGCCCTTCCAAGCGCCCAGAAGCTCGATTTCGGCAAAGCGGCGGTCCTTCATCTCGAGTGTCAACACGTCGCAGTTCACGCGATCAAGATAAAACTCCAGCGCATTTGCATAAGAAGTTTTGTCAAACACCCTTTGCATCATCGGATTGCCCCAGCAGGTGTGTATCCAAATCTCAGCGCTTTCGAGACCCTCGAGCTCGTGATTGAGCGCTTCTGTCAAGAAGTCGAGCGTCTCAGTGGCCTCCGGATGGTAACAAGCAATAAAATGGATTGTAGGCTCTTCCACTTGAATGACGCTACAACCCGAGGCGACCAACTCTCTCAATTCTTTGTTGATCGCCGTCGCCATGTCCCAGATCATTTGCCGCTTGTCGTCGCCAATCCGATACTACTGGGACGTATGCGAATCGAGGAATAAGGCCATGACCTGGCCCGATACTGTTCCGAATTTAACGGGCTTGCGTGTCCGCGCCTGTGTCATGCGATAAAGTTTGGCGTATTCGAGCGGATTGCGTGGATTGTGTTCGATCTTGCCGGTCACAATCGGCCAGCGCCACGATGTGTAGATTTCGTTCAACAAAGTACCGGGCGGATACTTCAGAAGATCAGAACGGGTGCCCTGCGGCTGCAATTCGTCGTAAGCGAGACCGCGCCAGCGTTGCAGCGGGTAGTGATGCCAGGATCTTCCTGCCAAATCCGCATCGAGGAAGTAATCGCCGCATGTCACGATGTCGAGACCGGCTCGCTCCTGATCAGAAACCACAACGGCCAGGGCGTCGGAGAATTGCTCTCGGTAAACCGGATCAAGCATGGCGCTATCAAGAGGGCGCCCCCACAAGCTTTGGTCATACCACGCAGGTCGCGGCCAAGAACCTGTCGTGGTTGCGGCCAATGGTACGTCCTTTGTAGCGGTAAAGGCCATGAGTTACCCTCCCAGATAGCGGTCACCCACCAGATAGCGTGATCTTAGTCCTACTTCTTGGGGACGCGCAGCAGTTTTCGAGCTGCCTTTGTATGCGCAGCGCGCCAAGTCCCTGGTGATTGAGCTCCGCCACACGCTGATCCAGGGTTTGGGGCGTGGCTTGGCAAGCCAGGGAGGAGTCCAAGGATAGAACGGGGAAAGGTGCCGGATGGGCGTTGAAAATCGATAACGCGAACGCCCCCGATACGTCGTCCAGTGGCCCTTTCTCGGACCTCACGCGATGTCCGACCTGAGTCCTAATGCGCATCAAAGCGGACGTCCGCCGCCCACCTCTGAATTTATGGGTTACGCCCCAATCTGGCGGCAGTAAAAAGCTGCCACGAGGCTCCGGCCCTTGGTGAAATTGGAAGTCGCTTCACTCAACACTGGGCACCCACATGGAAAAAATCATCACATCCGATCCCTCGACTGCCGTGACAATGTCAGCGACCTCCGACAGTCGGTTGATTTTCTCTTTGGCGGTGCAATCTTTGGGAATGGACATGATGAAGTAACGTAGCGTGGTAGTTTCGTCGGAGACGGCGCTCTTCTGGCGTGACTCTGTCAAATCCAATGCCTCGGCAAGGCACCTTATTTGTCGCTCGAGTCCGACGTGTTTTGTGACCTCCCTGAACGGTCGTAATCTCCTACGGGGCGATATTTGTAGCATTCTTTTCTCTCCTTTGGTTTTGTTCAAGTTGGTGAAACCCAATAAACTCTTTGAGGCTGCGCCGAATGAGCTGGGAACGATTACAGTCAAGTTGACCGCAGATCGTGTTTATGGTGTCCAGCATTTGTCTCGGTAATCGAAACGCAGTTGTGCAGTCTGGTGAAATGTTCTGAAATGATTTCAATCATGTCTCCGTGCAGCAGTCTCAAATGAAATCCGCGAGGTCCGTTTCTGCCGGCTCCTGACGCCGCGCCACGTATTTCGGTGAAAGCTCGACGGACAGGTAACGCTGTCCGTTCGCGTCGGTGTTGCGCCAGCCCGCTAGACAACACTCCGTTTCGTCGGCATCAGTTTCCTTGAACTGTTTGACGATTACCTCCAGCGTGTGGCGCTGAAGTCGGGCGAGCGCGGCTTCGTCTTTTCAGTTTTTCGCAGAAATTCAAGTGATAGCCTGGCTGATTTTAGTTCATCAAATACCATTGCTTGAGTCCTTCTTTTTTTTGTTGTTTTATCTGTTTTTATTTATACCGGGGCGCAGTTCAACAAAGCTGGGTGGTACTGAGGCGAACAAAGGGACATTTCGTGGACGGGCGGCAAGTGCGGTGGTGCCCTCGGTCTGCCGATAAGAGCTGGCAGCGATGGGCGACGACTTCACCCGACCGTTTCTGACGATCCGCTACGTCGTCGAGGACGACACTTTCGCGGTCGTTGACACAGCGCAGCATGGCAAGGTCGTGCAGGGAGGCTTCAAAACCAGCGGCGACGCTCAACGATTCGCCGAGGTACGCAGCGCGTGGCGTTATCACGCCGATCAAGCCGCCGACTTGAAGGATTTGAGTGCCGGCGAGACAAGAAAAGAGAAGTTCCATGCGTCCTAAAGGAAAATCCCAAATTGACCGCGCCATCGGCCAACGGCTGCGCGCCTATCGTCTCGCCGTCGGTATGAGCCAGACCGACGTGGGCGACCATTTAGGCGTGACGTTCCAGCAGATTCAGAAACCGAGAAAGGCGTCAATCGACTGTCCGGCTCACGCTTGGTCGCGGTGACGGAGCTCCTGCGTGTGAAACCCGAGCTATTGTTGGGCACCAACGGTAGCGGCCCATCGCAGGACGAGTTCGCGGCGTTGA
>CAWDZD010000059.1:0-93941 GCA_963806465.1 uncultured Alphaproteobacteria bacterium
ACGAGCCAAATGGTTATCATCTTACTGGTTCGGATTACGTGTGTTGCTCAATAGCAGCACGCAATTCCCGGCAAATCTGCAAGTCAATTACGTGCGGGCCTATGCGACGACGGCTGCTCCGCCGGTTGTATCCCAAATCTCACCTGCCACGTCAGGCAATCAGTTGGTGCTCACGGGGACCGCCGAAGGTGATAGCACCGTCAATATCTATGAGGATAACGCTCTGATCGGCACTGCCGCGGCCAATGGCGTGGGCGCCTGGAGCTTTAGCGCCGGCGTGCCGGCAAGTGGAACCCATAGCTTTACAGCGACGGATACCAACGCCGCTCACAATACCAGCCCGAGCTCGTCGGCATTGACCGTCAGCGTCTCGCTCGTTCAAAAAGACGTGTCCACGAGCCTGTCCGAGGTCGCCAACCAATATTTCTATCTTGAAACGAGCAGCGGGTCTGGCGCGGCGCTAAAATACAACGGGGCCACCGTCACGGCGGGGGAGTTTGGTAGTTGGACCCCAATTGGCGCGATCCAGACCGCGAGCGGCTACGACGTTGCTTGGAAGAACACCAGTACCGGACAATACACGGTATGGACCACCGACAGTAATGGCAATTACACGGGAAACGCGACTGGCGGCAGCGTTTCGGGAACGAGCTCCGCTTTGGAATCCATGGAGCTCATGTTCCAACAAGATCTGAACAATGACGGTGTGATTGGCCCGACCCAGAAGGTGATCCAGACCGATGGATCAACTAGCTTGAGCGAGGTTGCGAACCTCTATTTCTATCTTGAGGGCAGCGGAGGGACTGGGCCTGCACTAAAATATAGTGGGGCCAACGTCACAGCAGGAGAATTTGGCGGTTGGACTCCGATCGGCGCGACCCAGACCGCAAGCGGCTATGACGTTGCCTGGAAGAACACCGGTACAGGACAGTACACGGTGTGGACCACTGACACCAACGGCAACTACACGGGAAATGCGATTGGTGCGGTTTCAGGAACTAGCTCTGCATTGGAGTCGCTCGAGGCCATTTTTGGTCAAGACCTGAACGGTGATGGCGTGGTCGGTCTCTACGCCTCGCCTGGCACGACGTTGCAAATCTCCACAGGCTTGGCCGGCATTTCTGGCGCCACAACAATTGGCGCCGGCGCAACGCTTGAACTTGCTGCCGCCGATTCCTCTTCGGTGACTTTTGCCGGACTCTACGGGAATGTTGCGGCTCGACCACTCCTCGACATTCGGCGGCTCGATTTCCAAATTCGCTGGAAACGGCACGCTGTCAGGTTCCGATCAAATTGATCTGAGGGATGTCAAATACAGCTCTGTTCAGGACAGCTTTGCCAATGGCGTTCTGACAGTGACGGATGGTAGGCGATACCGCCAAGCTAATTTTCAACGGCTCCTATACTTTGGCGAACTTCAAGTTCGCGAGCGATGGAAGCGGCGGAACGATTGTGTATGATCCACCGGTACCATCTCCCAGCCAGAGCTCTAGTGAGACAGCGGGTAGTAGGGCATCTTTGGCGGAAAGTTCCTTTGGCGGCAACATCGCGTTGTTCACGAGCTATATCGCATCGACTTTTGCTGCATCCAGCCATAGTGGCGCGATGGAGATCGCTGAGCCTGTGCAGAGTGGCCAAACCTTATTGAGCACTCCCAAGCATACTTAAAATCTACCTGCGCACAAGCTCCTTGCGCCCTTTTCTCAGGATCTGCAAGAATACGCTCATGACGCCGTCTCACCCTCACGCGCAAGTTTTAGCGTTCGTTGGAGCCGCCCAAGCTGGGACGACCATGACTTATGGATTGCATTTGACACCTCTTATCGAGGCCGGTTTCCGAGAGTGAGCCTGTCCCACATACCGACCGAATATTCAACCGCTGAGTCGCACACCAATGGAGCGGCAGCAGCGAACTTTATTTCGGTGGCTTCCTTTACTTGGATTCTATGCTTCATATCTTTTGCTTCGCTCTTATTCGTAAGCTTATCTCAGACGTTGGCGGTATTTGTATTTTTGGTTGCCAGTGCGCTCCCACTCCTATTCCTCCCAACAAGAGCGTTGAGGGCATTGTTCGGGGACTGGCTACCGTGGCTGTTTGTTGCATTAGTTTTTCTTTCAATTTCGTGGTCCGAAGAGCCAGTCTTAACTACCAAGTATGCGATCGAACTAGCGCTCACTGTAGCCGCAGCTTTGATCCTGGCTGGCGTGGTGGAACCACATTCACTTCTGTCAGCGATCATGGTGGCGTTTTTGGCTGCGGACGTTGCGGGCTTATTTGTTGGCAGGTTCGCAATGAATGCTGGCGCGATGGCTATGATCGGAATATTTGGGTCGAAAAATGCCTTCAGTGCTATACAAGCATACCTTTTTTTAGCCAGCTTCTGGGTACTGCTGAGTGCGAAGCATAGCATTTGGATGCGGTCTTTGGCTCTGATGAGCGTGCTTGTCTGCCCATTGTTGCTGGTGGCAGGAAGATCCGCAGATGCGGTAGCGCCCCTAGTGTTAGTGGTGCCGATTACGTTTTTGCTTTTCCTCACCAGTCGGTGGCCGCCACTGTCCCGCATATTAATCATCTTGACCGGCATTTTCCTATGTGATTCTTATTTTTGGAATTGCATTCGCTTTTCGGGATACGTTGTTCGGGCAACTGCTTATCATTACCGGTAAAAACGTAACTCTATCAGGACGAGATTACCTGTGGTTACGAGCAGGCGATCTAATTAATCAGAACCCCTTATTAGGCACAGGTTATGGCGCGTTTTGGGTACAGGGAAATCCATATGCGGAAGAGATATGGGCGCATTTCCAGAATACTGGACGTAGCGGATTTAACTTTCACAATCAATGGTATGATATGGTAATAGCGGTCGGTTATGTCGGCTTGTCCGTTGCGTTGTTCATAGTACTAATAGTTAATATAAGGACTGTTTGGTGGATCGTCCGCAATCCGAGTGCGGAGAGCTATTTCTTTTTCGGCTTCATATGGATACTCAATATGCGCTCATTTCTAGAAACGGAAAATTTTGCCCTCTTTTCAATTCCGTGGATGCTCTTTGTCGCGGCGTCGTACTATGCTCGCGTGAACAAGAGGTTGACAAGTTAGTCATCAAGCCCTTGAACCCAACGCCCACTAAATCGGAATGCATAGCGTGAACTGACGTGCTGTTCGTCTTGCGTTTGATTGCATTTTACGCCCAAACGATGACGTTCTCGATCGCGAGTGGCGAGTGGCTTTCACTCCCAGCGTGCGACAAAAACTGCTTTCTTCGGCGCTCAAGCCGCAGCACGACGGCCTGCGGAACCGGTTTCAACGCGTCGTCGATTGGCACCCACTTTTGCTTTTGCGTAAATTGTCGCGAGTGATGGACCACTCTTTGCAGTACATCTAGCCAAATCCAACGCTGATCAAGGAAAGCATCTCATATGATCCGCGATATCACCGGCCGGCTAGCCTCTCATGGTAGCCGATCATGTTGTAACATCGCGCCGATTGCGCGAGACGGACTAATCTCGTGCGAACTCAATTAATCGGCGCATCAACTCGCCCGGTGAGCTATGCTTCCATTGTCGGCCCCGCCTGCTCGAACTCGTGCGACTATACCAGAATACGCATCTCTATCAAGGCGCTCGTTTTGTTAGGAGCAAGAAGCTCGATATCAAATCCTTAGATGTCGCAGATTAACAGACTTCTCCCAGTAAATCCGAGAAGTAATTCGCTGGCTGCGCAAACCGCCATTTGTACGTTAGTCACATCGTTCAGATGCGCTAGTCTTTTTTGCTGTTGCCGAGCCCACTGGATCAAGGCCGTAAGAATACACAGTCGCATCCGGAAGTTGTCTTGCGCGAGACCAATACTATAGTAGCCCTCGGCGCTTTCAACATCGAAATTATAGAGTACGGGGTTCGCAGTATTTGATTTATGATCGGAGTGAGTTCGCAATCAAAACGTCTTGACCAACTGGTTCTATCAGGCCCCACACTATTTCATCGAGATATTTAGACCGGCGAACGGTCCGAGAGAGGCTCGCTACCATTGAAGAGAATTGTTTTGTGGTGTTCCTGGCGTCTAAACAAGGTCCGTAAAAATTATCGCGTTGACGCCAGGCGCGCAAATAGAACAGCGCGCTAGGTAGATCTTCCATAGCACACTCTTGATCATTTCCTTCGATATCATGATAATTGCCCTTCGAGTGATTGCAGCGCCGGAAATGACAGACCGTTTCCAACACGATTGTTGGCAGAGGATAGTGACAAATCAAGTCTTTTCCGCACTTGCTCAATGCGGAAGGGCGCTCGGCTCTTGACTTCACTCCATTCACGATGCACCGGTTGATGCCCAATCAAATTCGTCGCTGACGCCCGATCTGGCGCAAATTAGAGCCGGCGTTGGTGCCATTGAGGAGGTCCAGCGCCGGTTGATATAGCGATTTCGAGAAAAAAGCGAGCTTGGTGTTTTCTTGAATTTCGGTTCCGGCGAGGTATCATGCCACTCAGAAGGTCGATGTTTAATTTTCCAAAATCCGTTTATAAGGTTTCCTAAACTCAACAAGCGCCGAGCGCGTGCCTACCGTGATTCTACAATTCGCCTCGTGGGGTACTAAATAAGGCTTTGGTGGATGACATCTTTGCGCAGACCATCCAGTCGCCTTGACAATAAATGACTGCGGCGCTTGTTCATTTGCGGCTATGTGACTGGGCCATATCGTTATCGCTGCGAGGCGCGGAGAGAGTTTCCAGCGTCAGATCGCGTACCACGAAGCGCCGGTGAAGCCGGTGCCTGGCGGTGAGCACCTCGCGGTCGTGAGCATCAACGACGAAGACGATGCGGACGATGTCGCCGTTCCAGCAGTGATCGCGAAGACATCGGAGCACCAGCGCAGGTTCGAGCGTATCACCACCAATTATGCCGTCATGCAGGCGGCCCTTTGCGACCACGAGTGTAGCGCTGGAGGGGAAGTTCCTGCGCTTCATGATCCGGAAGATGCGCTTGTGGTTTGGCTTGCGCTTCCCGGCCAGCAATCGGTTCACAAGGGCGGTGATCGCGCCCATAGCCGTTGGTTGGGCGTTCATGACCAGCTCCTCATTGGCGCCTTTGCGATAGTGGCGGCGCGGTACTGTCGGGCGGTAACACGCTCGCGAGATGAGAACGGGTCGCCACACAACGGCCTGCACCACCCTCCATCAACCTCCACTATTGCCTAAACTTGCGATCAGTTTCTCTACCAAAAATTGGGGCCTACTCATGATTTTGATATGTGCTTCGGGCACAAAATAAACATCAACACCAGCGCTTGCGTATTTGCCCCATCCAAGTGTGGGATCGATGCTGTATTCGGGCTTATGGCTTTGCGAACAGAAGAGTAAGAGCCGCTTTGGATAGGTCTGCGGTGTATAAGCTGTCAATGCAGCCGACCACTTGGGAGTCTTATTTGCCAATATTGGCGGCATTGGCTTCTGAACTATCCGAAATGCGGCTCGAGCAAGCAACCAGGGATACCCGCCCAGTCTGGAGTCGAGAAAAACCAGCCCATCCTCCAACAGAGTCGCGAAATCGCCAGAACGCGCATTACGTCCGTATTTCGCAATCCGGTCTATAAAGTGTCTCCTTCGAAAATGTCTCGCTGCGTCGCCCGAGAGACTTGACTTGAAGCTCGGGTGGGGCGCGTCAATTAGTGCGAGGAGGCCAACGTCCTCTCGGGCATTAATCAGTCGAGCTGCCGCCTCGTATGCCACGACTCCGCCGAGGGAATAGCCACACAGGTGATAGGGACCGCGCGCTTGATTTCTTTGGATGATCTTTACGCAAAAGTCCGCAAGCTGCCCTATCACTACGCTCTCGTTAGCATTGAAAAGTGCGACGCAGTCAATCGCGTAAACAGGCCAATCCTCAGGAAGCATCGAAGCCATCTGCTCGAACGCTCCGACCTCACCCCCTGCGCCCGGGAAACAATAGAGCGGAAGTCTAGTTCCGGATGCTCGAAGTGGACGTAGACGCAAAAGATCGAGATCGGTGGTCACTCTTTCCGCCAATGGTCAGGTAGAGAATAGTGCGGGTGATCGATTTCGGGAGCGGTCGAAGCGGTAGCAATCTCCTCGGATGATCGGAACCTATGTCTCTGCGGCGGCAATGCGACACTCGGCCGCGAGGTAGCTAGTGCTATCTTTATCAGCGACCCGATCGGGTCTATCAAACGCAGATCGCCGCTCCAGTGTTTATGTGCTGCAGGTGTCAAATTGCGGGCCACTTCGCTTGAGAAAGTTGTCTGCTGCAGACGGGCAGCGCAGTACCGTGTCGACCGACGATAAGCTGTGTCGATCCAATTGGGTCGGGGTCGACGGAGAATTGGGTACCTGGCTAGATCCTTGCATAGCCGGTAGGTGCCATTTCCCTGGGGAGGGCGGGAGTGGTCTAAGTGCATTATTGGATGAGGTTATCAGAGATGGACGAGCAGCGTGTTGGCGGTGCAACAAACCTATGATATGACTTAACATTCGCAGTCTCACCAGACAGAATACGGCGGAATTGTGTTGGATCCGCTGCGCGTTAACTGCGTTAGAAGGAGGGGAAAGGCGATCCGCGGATAGCCTCAGACTCCAATACAAAAAAGAAGCCGGAAATCGTATCTTCACGAAGGAATGCAGTCCATCGTGCCATGGGTGCCCAAAGTTCGGCTAATCGGCGCTAAGGAAGAGCATGCTGCAGATCAGTAAACCACCGTTGCTCCAGATCAGAGGCTTGCGTCCGAGTTTGTGTCACCCGCCGAGATCTATGCCGCGATCGTTGGTTTCTTTCATCGGCAGTTCCCGGTGATTTTGATCGTTTTGCTGGTTTCGTTCGCGCTTGGAGGCTTGTATCTTCTCACGGCGACACCGCGCTTTACTGGACACGCGGTGCTGGTCATCGACACTCACAAAACGCAGGTTTTTCAGGCGCAGGCTCCTCTTGGAGATCTGCCGATCGAATTCCGCTACAGTTGATACTCAGATAGAAATTCTCAAATCGGAAAACATTTCGACAACGGTCGTCAAAGATCTGCATCTTAATGAGGACCCCGAATTCATTTCGCCAAAACCCGGTCTTATCGACACCCTTGTCGGCTTTTTTACATTTGCTTTCATTCCAACCATCCCAACGTTTCAACACGGTACGGGCAGCGGGCCAACTCCAGAATTCCGCCAAATGCGCTCAGCAATCGGGACTTTGGACGGGAATTTAACCGTCAAACGCGCCGGCGTCACCTATGCGGTCGATATCGAATTTAAATCAGTGCGCCCGGATCGTGCTGCGCAGGTCGCTAACGCGGTTGCCGATGCGTACGTCGTTGATACGCTTGAGGCTAAATACGCAACGACGCGGCGGGCGGCGAGCTGGTTGCAAGAGCGATTGACGGAGCTGCGCCAAGAATTGGCTAGCGCCGAGCGTGCTGTTATCGACTATAAAACCAAAAATAACATAGTTGATACCGGTGGCCGCTTAATTAACGAGCAGCAACTTGCAGAGCTTAACAGCGCGCTCGTTCAGGCTCGAGCAATGACTGCTGAAAGTAAGGCTCGTCTCGATCGCGTTCAACAGATCATAGCGGCAGGCGACGTCGATCCAGCCTCCTCAGCGACGGCCACTGTCGCTGATACGCTCAAAAGCGAGGTCATAAACAAGATTCGCACTCAGTACCTTGAACATGACGCAAAAGCATCGTTGTTGGCTGCAAAAATAGGCCCGAACCACTTAGCAGTAGTCAATCTGCGTAACCAAATGCGGGAGCTTCGTCGAACAATTTTTGAGGAACTCGAAAGGACGGCGGAAACGTTCAAGAGCGACTATGAAATTGCCAAGGCCAGAGAAGAAGTCAGTGGAGAAATCACTTAAGCAGACTGTCACAGAATCGCAGACGACAAACGAAGCACAGGTCACCTTGCACAATCTACAGGCGAGCGCTGAAACATACCGCGCTCTCTACGACAACTTCCTCCAGCGTTATATGGAATCGGTGCAACAACAGTCATTCCCTGTATCTGAAGCACGATTAATTACACAAGCAACGCCCCCGCTCCACAAGAGCTCGCCAAAAACCATACTTATTATGGGATTGGCTGCTGTGGGCGGACTAATGCTTGGCGTTGCTCTTGGCTTCCTACGCGACCTTTCGGACCGCGTATTTCGCACGACCGGACAAATCGAGGAAGGCCTGAAGGCTGACTGCATCAGCGTCATTCCGCTTGTTAAAGGCCTACCGAAGGCCGAGAAGCGCGCGCTTCCGGAACCGAGCTCGACCCAGTTCGTTGGTGAGCGTGAAATTTCTACCGACCAGAGTCTTTTATGGACTGTGGCTCATTCGCCACTGTCGCGTTTTGCCGAATCAATTCGCGCCATAAAGATCGCAATTGATTCGAACAAGGTCGTCAAAACGAATAAGGTAATTGGTATCACCTCGTCACTGCCAAACGAAGGCAAGTCTACCATTGCTGGCGCGCTCGCCGAGCTTATCGGTCACAGCGGGGGCCGCGTGCTATTGGTTGATTGCGATCTGCGGAACCCTTCACTTTCGCGCAAATTGGCGCCCAATGCTCAAGTCGGTCTGCTTGAGATGATCAATAACACCGCCGCGGTTGAAGATGTTCTTTGGTTCGATCAAGTGACCGGATTTGAGTTCCTACCTACAGTGCTTCGTTCGCGTCTCCCCCATTCCAGCGAAATTCTTGCCTCCCAGGCAACGAGGGCATTGTTCGAGGGCCTGCGCGAGATCTATGACTATGTCATTGTCGATTTATCGCCGCTTGCACCGGTCGTCGATGTTCGGGTGGTGACTCCGCTAGTTGACTCGTTTGTGTTCGTCGCCGAATGGGGTCGCACAAAAATAGATGTCGCCGAGCACGCCCTGGCCACCGCACGAAGCGTCTATGATAATCTGCTTGGAGTGGTACTGAACAAGGCGGATATGAGCGTTTTCGGTCGGTATCAGAGCCACCGAGGGAACTACTACTACAATCGCTACTACGCCCAATACGGATACGTTGAATGAACGAGGGGTCGATCACCGATCCAGATCCCCGAGGCAATGCAAGTAAGGTCTATGATTTCGCAGGCGCAGCTCATAGCCAGTAATAAGGTAATTTTGCTGTTCTATCGCGCATTTGAACGGGACAAGTACGTCAGACATGATCGTTATCTACAAAGGCTGGTGCGGCCGCTGTACAATCTGACCCATCATCGGCAAAAGCAGACCGGGTTTGACGTAAGTTTCAATCTGCTGAAACGCGCATTGCTGAAGGCAGGTTGGATCGTTCGCGTCAACGATCGTGCGCTCGCGCGGAAGTACCCAAACTATCCTGTTGGGTTGGTGGGATTCCCGTCGATACTTGATGGTTGGGAGCTGCCCAATCCCGCAATACTCGGGCCATCCCTTTACGATCATCCCATGTTAGCACCGGGCCTGATGAAGGATGCCCGCTTTCGTAAGCACCTGGTTTTGGCGCCCTGGCATTACGAAATGTTTCGATTAGTGTATGGAGACGCGTGTGTTCGATGGTACGCCGGAATTGATACTGAAGAATGGCAGGATTCAAGCACCTATAAGAAGGACATCGACTTCCTTATATACGATAAAATCAGGTGGAATCACGATGAACTAAGTCGAGGACTTTTGCAGCCAATTCGAAAACATCTACAAAGGAGCGGGTTTCAGACGCACACTATCCGATACAAATTTCACGACCACGTCACGTATCGACGTTTGTTACAACGATCGCGTGCGATGATTTTTCTTTGCGAACATGAGACGCAGGGCATAGCATATCAGGAAGCTCTCGCATCAAATGTTCCGATTTTGGCGTGGGACAACGGCTTTTGGCTGGATCCGCTATGGAAACGGTTTAGTGAAAGCAAGATACCGGCATCGTCGGTACCCTTTTTTTCAGCAGAATGCGGTGAGACGTTTCGAGATTTTTCAGATTTTGAAAGAGCTCTAACCACCTTTTTGGCTCGACTGGCAAATCTAAATCCGAGGAAGTACGTGACAGAGAATCTTTCTATGAAAGACTCCGCGAAAATATTTACGAGCGAATATTTTGCTTTGATGTCATGAGGATCCACGGCCAGTCTATTGGATCGATATGAGCGAGGATCTACACAATTTCCGAGTTCAAGCGGCGAAATGTTCCGGCGGAACAAGCCGAAATGAAACCAAGCAACTGGTACTTCGAAATCATGAAGTTGCACGGGGTCAGCGGAAAAATCTTGGACTTCGGCGCAGGAATTGGAGAATTGATCAAACTCTTGGCGCAAAATGGTGGATTAGAACTAAGCGCGGCGGATATTTTGGACCGCCCACACGATCTGCCAGAGCACGTCACTTGGTATCATCAGGATTTAAACGAACAGCTCTCTGTTGACGGCCATTTTGATGCAGTCATTTGCAGTGAGGTTATTGAACATTTGGAGAACCCACGAGCGATCTTTCGCAATATCGGTGCGGTCCTGAAGCGGAATGGCAAGCTAATCCTCACGATGCCCAATCAAGAAAAACATAAGGTCGTTTTTAACTCTTATGTTTCGTGGTCACTTTGCATCGTTTATGGGCTCCGAGTACCCGGCACACATCACGGCTTTGTTGCGAATGGACCTGGCGCGAATCTGTCGCGAAACGGGATTTAGCGACCCGGTATATTTTTACACGGACTATGGATGGATGCCGATTACGAACATGAGCTGGCAACAATTTTCCTTTGATTTGCTTGGCGGAAGGCTCTTCAGCGATAATTTAGGTATGATAGTCGAAAAACGAACTTAGGTTGGCGACGACCGGATGGGCGTTGGAGCCAACCGCTTCGCCAGGCGATAGGCATCCGCAAGTATTGCGATCGGAAGGCCGACTAAGCTTATGCGCCACAGTGCGAGCGCGCGCAGGACTTTGCTCAAAATAAAATGCGCATCCATCCAAGATGTATCATTGGGCAGATTAGATCGATACTGGATGGCAACGAGCGTGTACGGCGACAAATCCAGATACACATCGTAAAGGTAGTCTTTTAGGCTTAGCTTTGCTGAGCTTTCCCACGCTCTGTTCCAGGGCTTCTGCGGCCCCTGGGAATGAATAAATATTGGTATGCGGCCAAGCAGCATCGAAATTCGTTCGTGGACGGTAAATCCATGGGGCCCAAAGTATTGTACAATATCGCGCCCTCGTATAAGCGTTTTAAGGTGGACGTGCGCGAATTCCGATGAAAGCAGGGCCGTCAGAACGTCCTGGTCGCCTAATAAGTGCAGCGGTCGATCGTGCCAATCTAAACTTTGTGCTCGGCAATATTCGTCGGATTGTAAAAGATCTTGCCAGCGCTGTAAAAGTTGCTGGTGTGAGCGCGTAACGCGGACTACGGCAGTGTTGAGCGCAAAAGGGAGCACCCGACCCACGTTGAAGCCCCATTTTCGCGCACGCCAAGCGTCATTATCATCGTGAGGACTCCATAGCGCCTCTTCAGTCACTACGATGGTATCGCGTGAGCATCCGGCCAGTGCAGCAGTGATGCTTTTGGCAACGATGATGTCGGAGTCGATCCATAAAATGTCGTCATAACCCTTTTGCATTAGCTGCAGCATCGCTTGCGGCTTTACATTATACTTCGACGCTCCCTCCAGTCGATCAGTGCAAAGGGTAATTCTAGGATCGCGGCGAAGCCAGGCTACAAATTCTTGGTTCGCAGATGGAAGAAAAAGATAAATGGGCAAATCGCCGCTATGCTCAGCCAAGCTCAGCAGCAGGAGCCTGATGCTCGGCTCGAAACTAGGTCGATCCTCTGCGATACAGATGATCACCTTTCACCTTTCCAACCTGAGCAAAGCGAAGATTTACACAAATTGGCAGCTAGGGGATGCCTCGCGCAACCAATCTGCCGAATTACTAGAGCAGTGTTGCAAAATGTAAAGACAAATAGGCGACGGAAGGTGAGTCGCATCGAGCCATCAGCATAGTTCCATAACTGGGTCTTCGGAGCCTGTAGCGGATCTTCACCGAGCGTTGAGTAAATCGGAGGCGAAGATCGGTTAGCAATTCAACAAGGTTGGGTACGACATGCAAATCCTCGATAACCCGCGTGGAGATTGATCACAGCATGAGCAAAGCGAACAATGCAGAGGCCATGGCTGCTCGAGTGGCTCGAGAGGCAGCTGCGCACGAGGACGCGCATATAGATCATGCTCTGCGGAGGTGGTGGGGCACCTTCCCGCACGTGTTCACAAATCCTTCCATGCGAGGGCTAGGTGCCTTTTACACCAGCGAGCTCGGGCCGGTTCAAAATAAGACGATCCTTGAATACGGTTGCGGGCAGGGCGATTTCGCTCTTTGGTTGTTGGAGCAGGGGGCTACGGTCTTTGGGATTGACATTTCCGAGTTCAACGTACGGCGTTGCGAGGAGAAGGCCAGGGCTCTGAGGCTTGATCCGGATCGGTACAAATTTGGAGTAATGAACGCGCACGAAACGACGTTTGCGGATGGTTTTTTTGATCTAGTCGTTGGCAACGGTATTCTGCACCATCTTGATCTCGTGGCGGCAATGCGCGAGGTAGATAGAATATTGAAGCCGGGCGCTAAGGCTCTTTTCCAAGAGCCGCTTGGTGACAACCCACTTCTCAAACTATACCGCTCAATAGCGAGGATCCACACGCCGGACGAACGTCCACTGACGCGCGATGATCTCATGTATCTGACTGGGCAATGGAGCATCCGGGCGAGGTTTTCTGGCCTCTTAACGCTGCCGGTATCTTTAGTTACTTCGATGTTTCTGCGGCCCTACCCATCTAATTGGTTGCTCCAAATTGCGACCGAGGCTGAGAAACAGCTCAATGATCGTCATATCTTCGAACACTGGAATAGGTTTGCAGTACTTGTTTATGAACGGCCTCTTGCCTGAGGTTCAGGCTGCGGCGTATGTTGAACTGACGAAGCATCAGCGATGCGAGCTTGAGATATATTACCTTTCAAGTCGGGACAGGTTTTAAGAGTAAAAAAGCGAGTGAAGTTAAAGGGTTATGGGACTATTCTTATTGACACAACACTGTCTGGTGGAAAACTTAGTTGAGATGTCTTCTGTGCCAAGGTCTGGCAGATCGATTTCTCATGTTTCGCAAAAGTATCTCGGGTAGGTCCGCGGGTAACCGGCAACTTTCCACTTGACCACCGGATGTTGCAGGATACTAATTATGCATCTTCCTTAGCTTGAAATTTTCATGGGTTCTAAATTGTAGCGGCATAAAGGTAAGAATGACCTCCCCGGCTGTCTGTAAAAGTACACTCGAGTGGAGCGACATTGGGAATTGCCAGAAACTATCTTGGCAGCTTTTCCGGTATGGGTTCGTAACCCTAAATAACATTACAAACGTTGACGATATCAATCTGATTCGCGCTGAGCTTCTTGATCTCCTAGATGATCACAGCGGGGAGAAACACGAGATTCGGAACTTGGGCGATGCTGTCAGCGACTCTCGCGACGGCAGTATCCTTGAGATAGTATCGCCTTCGACAGTCCGACCACGTCTCCTCGAAAGTCTTTTTTTTCAACGGGCACTTTACGTATCGCGCGCTGTTATCGGTGCTTCCGCACGGCTGCGTTTCGATCATTTTATATCCAAACCTCCGCACAATGCGACTGCAACTGATTGGCACCAGGATAGCGCGTACCGACGCCTTACGCGTTCGCCTCGCCGTCTCCATTGGTGGCTCCCGCTTCAGAAGGTGAGCATAGATAATGGGTGTATGCAGTTCGTCGAGCGCAGTCACCTAGGCCCTGTCCAGCCGCACACGCCCCGCCGGGCAGGCGCTCACGCGTTGAGGACAGAGTTGCCGACAAATGCAATTCCAATCGCTTGCCCGCTCGCTGTCGGTGGTGCGACGATCCACTTACCAAAAACTCTTCACTGCACAGGCGCCAATAATTCCGACGTGGCCCGTCATGCCTGGGTGGTTCAAATCGGCATACCGAAATGGATACCCACATTCTTGCGCTGATCTAGTTTCACAATCAAACCCTCGCTACCGCCTGCTGTCAGATCTGCAGTTGCGAACCAGCTATTTCGCTTGCGAAGGCTTCACCGCGAGTCGCGACAACCGCGCCTAACTAGGGACGCACACTCGTCAGCCAAATTCAATTGGTGTGGATTTATATGGAGTGCCGCGAAATCGCGCGCCCCAGTTTTGATCTTATCACATTGCGCGCAATGTATCCAATTAGGAGGAGTACCGCTCGATCACTACGTCCGCGGGAGGTCAATCTCACATTGTACCCAGACAACAAGATCGATCGCTCGATTGTTGAAAGACGCGTCGACTTAAATTCAGCAAAATCCGGGATCTTATTGTTTGAAACAAACGACAGTGCACCAGGTAATCCCATTCTCTGTAGGGCCGCGGCTTGACAGTCAATTCTCTCTCTCGCGGTACGCCACCTACTGAACTTATCGGCAAAAATGCGATAGATTTTTCGAACACTCAGCCGATCCCGCCACAATTTACTCTCGGGTTCTTTGGGGCGCCAAACAGATGTCGGCTCAAGGGAAACATAGGCAGCGTCTTTCAATGTCAACAGTCGAAGGCTCTCCTGAATGCCGGCGCATGAAGTCAGGTCGCCAATTCGAAAATCCGACTGGCAATCCGTGCGCCAAAATACAGCTCCGTTGGAAAATCCGTGAGAGAAAAGCAAAGCTGGCAGCAAATCTCCGGGATCGGCCGCGCCACATTGATACATCCAATTAAGCGTTTGAAAGTGCCCTATACGTCCCGGTTGGCCGGCACGAACGATGACCTCACAATGCTGGTTACAAAATGCGACCTTCGTTCCGTGGTCTTCGAGAGCACGGATTGCTTTCTCGATATGCTCCGGCAGCAGATAATTGTCGTCCTCCAAGACAAATGCATACCTTCCGCCTAAAAGTGGTTGTTTGGCAAAGGACTGGTCGATGTTACCTAAAGCACCAAGCCGTTTGACGTTCGAAGAATAGGATATTCTATCGTCTTGAATGGCTTCAACGACGGATCGAGCTGATTTTTCTGGGCAATCGTCAAAAACAATACAACGCCAATGGCTGTAAGTTTGCTCGATGAGCGACAATAAAGCTCGCTTCAAAAGTATCGGTCGCCGGAAAGTGGGGACTCGTACCTCGCATATTGGCTGAACGCTAACGTCCATGTGTAAACTCTCGCGGACTGTGACGATACATCGCGTCGATAAACAACCTCAACTGGCGGGCCGCACCGAATATTCCTCGTATACGCGAGCGCCAACGGCCAGGCTCAGGGTGCCGACATGAAATATTCCGCGCATTAACCACCACATCGCCCGCTTCGGGCTAATCGCCATGGCAGCAGAAACGCATGCGCATGCGGCTATCTTGAACGGAGAGGTCAGCACGATCCGCCAGTACTCTGGTTTGTTATAATTGCGAAACATCATGGCGTAAGCCTGTCCAGCACGATATCGCCGCGCCGTTACCCAACGAATGTTGGTGCGTGATGGGGCTACGTGTTCGAACACAATAGCATCTTTAACATATCTTAGAACACCGCCGCTTCGATGTAAGGCATAGAAAAATACGGTGTCTTCTCCGCCCGTACGTCCAAGCGCGAGATCGAATCGCAACCCGAATTTGCGCACGAAATTCATGTCGATTAATGCATTGGACGTGTAGCCCGTCTTAATTGGGTTCTCGTTGTCCATAACTCGATTTGAATGATAGTCTCCCGCAGTGATCCAGAAAGGGACGTTGTGGTCATAACGAGCTTCAGAGGGTCCGAAGATGGCATGTGCGCCAGCACGGGCGCTGAGCAGCTTAGCTAACCACATTGGTGAAGCGCTCTCGTCATCGTCGATGAACGCAAGCCAACGCGTACTTACCACATCCAGAGCTGCGTTTCGTGCGATGGAAATGTTGCGTCCTGGGGCGTGGTGGTAGTGGATTGTGGCTGACGATTTCGCACAAAAGGACGCCATAGCATTTTGAGCTGAAGGTGTGTCGTCGTTGTCAATCACTAGAATTCGGAGGGAAATCCAATCGGGCAAAACCTGTGTGGTCACACTTTCAACAGCGCCCAAGATGGATGGCCTGCGAAACGTGCAGATGCAGACCGTAACATCGATCTGCTCATTTCCATTCATAATGGACTCGGGGGTCAGCGTTTTCGGTGACGGCTAGAATGCTTCCGTTGACGGCCGCCAATGAAAGCTTGATTCGGTTAACCTAGCATTGACCCAGCCGCTGGGACAATCGACGAGGGGCGAATGAGGAGGAGGGCCCGTTGATTGCCGAACGCAGCAAGAGGAAAAATAGATGGCGATGAAGGTCATGATGAATTCAAGATATTCGCCCAAATATCAGGCGATTCTGCAGGCGCTGAAGTCTTAGAAAAAATGGGAGTCGCAGGAGCGCCGCTGCTTTTGGGTTGATCAGGCCAATTTGGGCAGACCTTAGCCACTTCTTGGCCCTAAGAGCATTTAGCAAATTCTCGTATTCGATTGCGGTGTCAATTGACCGTATCCGAGATTTAAGGACCACTTTGAGCGGAGAATTGCAATCTGCAATTCCCTTGAGAATTTGCAAGTTGGCGTTCCTGATCGCTTCGAGAACTTCTTTGTTCAATCGAAACGATATCGAATTGGGATGTTTGCGATAAAAATAGTAGGGCAGCGGATAAACTTTCATTCTCTTGCCAGCTCGTAGGAGGCGCAGCACTAAATCGAAATCCTCAGTGATCCGCAGAGTTTCATCGTAGCGCTCGCCCAATTCGCCAACCAGCGAACCTCGAAATATGGGCTTTAGATAGCCCAAGGAAGGGCCTCTACCGTAAAAATGGTTTAACCGGACGTACTCGACGATATTCACCCAGGCCGGTCTGGTCCACGAGGTATTTGCAAGCAAACGACCTACTGGTTTTGATATATCCTCGTGAAACTCAACCAAATCGTCTGCAACGATATCGGCGTTATCGCGCTCCGCTAACTCAATGAGCTTTGCCAATCTCTCCGGATGTATAACATCGTCGCTGTCAACGATCGCAATCCATTGCCCTTTCGAGATTTCGATAGCCCTATTCCGAGCAGCGGCGGGGCCGCTATTGCGATTACTCCGTAAGAGACGGATCCGTCTATCAGCCGCTTGTAATCGCGCCATGATGTCGAGGCTGCGGTCGGTAGAAGCATCGTCTGAGACTATTATTTCAAAGTCGCTTATGGTTTGAGCCTGCACAGACCTAATTGCTTCTTCGACATGGGCCGCTCCATTAAAATTGGCCATGACAACGCTTACGGTCGGCCGACTTCCTGCAACAAGCGGCTCTGTGGTCATTGCGGGACTTGTCGCTGCTCTTTGGGTTTGCGACCGGGGTTGGCCGCGGAGCAACCGCAATTTCGAAAGTAGCTCGAAAAAAAAGCCGAATGACCAACCGGCCTGCGTGATCATTGCGGCCAACCCCGAGGCTAACGCGCAGCGATCACGCAAACGCGCGCCGAGGACAAGACCATAAGTGAGACAAATAAAAATCCACATCAGTACTGGTAATACAACGATCGGAGTAAATGGAAAAAGAGCGGCAATACATATGAGCGGTGCTATGGCTGTTAATACCAGGTGGCGAAGTTTAGCATTCTTGCGGTGCTTGAGGAAATTCCGCGCACGGCCTCGCCCGATGTTAAAGTACTGCCCAAACAGGCCGGTAAGAGTACCTCGAGGATAGTATGTTACCTGCAGGTCACCTGTGAGATAGATGCGGAATCCGCCTTTGGTCAGCCGGACATCCAGTTCAGCGTCTTCGTTGTGCGAGAATGCCTCGTCGTAACCACCAACAGCTTTGAAAGCAGCTGTCGTCATCAGAGCATGGTGACCGTGATCAACCCAGCGGCCATCGGAGCGGATGCGGTGAGACGAGCCGCCGTTACCCAGCAGCGAATTTTGTGCAGCAGCAGCAGCTCGTTGCAAGCAAGCGCTGCCTTCAGCATTCATGCTGACAACCACAGAATCTGCCTTCGTGCGGTCCTGCGCCGCCAACAGTTTTTCGCAATACTGATGTGGGTAGCTTGCGTGCGCATCGACTCGAACAACAAAACGAGCGTTAGCGCCGTATTGCCGTACAGCATCGTTAATCGCGGCCGCTTGAATTTGCTTCGGGTTATCCATCATACGAACACATGGATTTAGTTGCGCCATTCGCTGAACGATAGCGCGAGTTCGATCAGTACTACCCCCATCGGCTACGACAATATTCAAATTGATCCGAGAGCATTCGCTGGCTAAGGATGTGACGATTTGCTCAATATATTTTTCTTCATTCAAACATGGAATAACGACCAGCACCTGATCGGTAGGCTTTTCGTGAAGGAGATCTTTCATAGTCAGGTCAGGTCGTCGCCCGAAGACTCTTGTGCAGTCCGCGCGACTGGTCGCTCAGATGAGTCTCCGTGGAAATAATGCCTTTATATAGAGCATTTACGAGCTCAGTGCATTCGGCCAGACCAGTGATCAGTTTGGCACGCGGTATTGTGTCCACCGCCTCTACAAGCCGGACATAGGATCCTTGGTTCAGGTTTTGGAAAAAGGCGATTAGTTGCTCTTCCAGCGGCTCAGATATTACTACGCCAGCTTGTTGTTGATTGAGCCAACTGCCAGTCTCCACCCCCGAGAGGCCTATTGGCACGGCGCCATATGATAAGCTTTCGTAGAGCCGGTTGGGTAATAGCCACGCAGAGTTCTTGCCCTTCTCAAAAAAGTCGATAGCCCAGGCAAAGTGAACCTCCTGATAAATGTCGGGCAAATCCTCTGGATTGCGATAGGGACCAGCGTACGCAATGTGTGGTCGATCACGAATTGAATTGTCGAAGTTGGCAAATACAGCGGCGGAAGGACGCCCTCGGATGACGATTTCGACAGCTCCTTGCATTGACCTTGCCAACGCAGTCAAAATGTCAAGGCTCTTCCGGCATCGGATTATCCCAAACCATCCGATGCGCCAAGGCGGCCCTTCCGGGCGGCTTCTATGCGCGCTGTAGTTGCCATCGTCTAGCGGAAGGAGCTTATTTTCAACAATCTTGACCGGCAGTCGGCATCCTCGAGGTGCAAAATAATTGTGCACAAACGCTGGCGAGCTGGTCAGCAGCATATCAACATTGTCCCAAAGCCTCGTTTCGAGGAAGCGAAGTAGTCGGCCAGCGCTGTGATCGGATACAAGCATGCTGTGCACGTCGAGACACTCGAACACGAGTCGAGCCCGTGGGGCATAAAGGTTGCGGGCACGCACCGCCAAAACGAGCATTTCGAGGTTTCTCGCCAATATAACGTCGCAGCCACGAACATATTCAGCAACGATATCGAGCCTAACTAGGGCAGCAACGACTGAAATTGCCCGCCGCGCAAGCATGCCATCCTGAGTGCGACCGAGATCGATGACGGGGAGCCTACCCACCGTTGCAACAGAGTTAGGGCTTCGCCGAAAGCCAAGCAGCTTTACGGTGCGCGCCACCCAACTCAAGCATCCGAATACGGCGTTCAACGGCTGGGTCAGTCAAATCATGCGCGAAGTAAGCAATCTTCGGAGCCATTGACTAACCGCATCCTTGGAACTGGGTCGCCCCGACATCTAGCGCAACACTACTAATGTTATCCAATGTTACAATGAGCGGCAAGCGGAGCTACTGTTCCTTACGGCTGCTCTGTCAAATGCTTGTGTCACAAATTCGACGCAGACGTTGCGGAACATGTTCCAAGTCGTACGCTACGTTGTTCCAACGGGGTAGCTAGGTTGTCGTCTCTCGAACCGAACAACGGTAGGTCGCTTTACAGATCATGCCGGAATACTCAAGTTCTTAACCGGGCACCACGACGGCATCGTAGAGTGCACTAAGCCGGTCGTGTTGTATCCAGTTGAGAACGCGTGTGGCCGACCGATCAATCAATCTAGTGAATGCAAGTACCTCATCGTGTTCGTAAGCAACTATCTGTCGGTTGGCAGCGTTGTATGAAATCGATTTCATGGTCTAGAATGCCATTGTGATTTCAGGAGCGTAAGAAGCATGACTGGTCGATGCGCAATTGTTTTCGGAGGAGCTGGATTTATCGGATGTCATCTCTTGAAGCGTTTAGTTGATAGTCGCTGTTACAATCGCCTTTATAGTGTCGATATTGCGCGCCCCCGTTTTACGAATGAGCGAGTTAACTACGTCAATTTTGACATTCGAAAAGCAATTCCTACTGACCTCTGTGGCGAAGGACCATTTGACATATTCAATCTTGCGGCAGTTCACACGACGCCGGGTCACGAAGATTGGGAATACTATTGGACCAACGTAGCTGGGGCTACGAATGTTTGTAGGTTTGCGAGTGAGGTGAGCGCTGAGCGTTTGCTGTTCACTAGCACCATGATGGTTTATGGGCCGACAGAGGCGCCGAAAGACGAGGATGCAGTACTTGAGCCGGTCAATGCCTACGGTCGATCAAAGATCTTAGCTGAGGGTATCCATCGACTTTGGCAGGCGGAGCGCCCTGATTTGCGGCGGCTCACCATCGTACGACCTGGCGTTATCTACGGGCTAGCCGAGCGTGGAAACTTTACCAGGCTTTCACGCGCGTTGCGACAGCGTCGGTTTGCGTATCCTGGTAGGACAGACACCATTAAAGCATGCGGTTATATCGAAGACCTGGTATCGGCTATGATCAAGGTTGCAGACCACGATCAGGCTGTTATCCTGTACAACTTCTGTCATCCGCAGCGCTATACGAGCAAAGATATCTGTTCGGCTTTCTCGCGGGTGGCGGGCTATGCGGAGCCGAAAATTGTTTTGCCATTTTGGCTCTTAACGCTTATTGCCTTGGCCTTTGAGAGTCTCTCAACACTTGGCATAAAAACGGACATCAATCGCGCTCGTGTAAAGAAGCTGTATGAATTTACCAATATGGTACCTACGCGCCTGATAAAAATGGGCTTTGAATACCAATTTGATCTGGTCACTAGTCTTGAAGATTGGAAACGAGTGTCGCCAGATTTTGATTAGACGATTCAGCCCTCGATCGAAAGTTGAGATCGGCTTTGAATTCTAGCCGGTGACATTAGGACATGACGTTTCTTTTTGAGTTGCTGTCGCCCCTGGACCGGCGTTTTGCGAGCTTTCATCTACCCTGAAGCTGATGCCCATTTTTTAAGCGACACTTGGATTCCGGTCTTCCTCAATCCAAGGGGGCCGTCGGAGGTTCATCGCCAGCCATGCCCGTAGCTTCTCTCTGTCAAGTATATCGACGTTTCATGTTGGACTCGCATGGTAGTCGGACGCGCGGGCAAGCACAGCGCAATCTGCGACCAGGGCGTCAACTGGCGGCTTGACGGAATCAACTTTCGCTCACCAACGCCGCGTGGTTTGGCGTCATCCGCCGCAATTTGCTAGACTTCTCCGCGATGGAACTTTGCTGCGTTAACAACATCGGCTTTCCGCCTTGTGTAGTAAAGTCTTGGACGACATGATGGATAAAAGCGTTCAACTGGCTGTTGAGCACGTAACACCAACAATTTCATATTCGACGGCTATTGGGCCTTTGCCGCGTGGAGTTTATTAGCGTGGTGCGCTCGAGCCCGCCGTGACAGTGCTTATCAAGGTAGTTCACAACTCGATCAAGGCGTTCTCCCGAACCGTAGTTGGCCAAAATGCAAAAGATTTGGACAATACAGTATTTGAGGGCCTTGGCAGCGTTAGCGGTATTGGTGCACCACTTGTCTTATGACAACGGGGACTGGTTTCCCGTCGGCTCTTTTGGCGTGGACATATTTTTTGTCATTAGCGGCTTTATAATGTTGGTGATGACGGCAACGAGGGGTAGGGGTGTTAGCAAATTCGTAGTGGATAGAATCGCACGAATCGTTCCAACTTATTGGTGTGTGACCATATTGAGCGCCGTAGGTGCTCTCGTTCTCGCAAGACCGTGGATCTTCGGTATTTATCATCCCTTGAATGTTAAGATGTTTGTTTATTCTCTTCTGTTTATTCCGCAGGCCACTCAATCGGTTGTGCCGCAGGGTTGGACATTAAACGTCGAGATGTTCTTTTACGCGCTGTTTGCAGCCACGCTGTTCCTTCCTCGTGCTTTTCAGATCCTTGCTCTGTCGGCAATTCTCAGTTCGTTTGTGGTTTTTGGCCTTATTATGAATATGAGCGGCGGGACGGAAACTATTTATGTTTACTTCAATCCGAGATTGCTTGAGTTTGTTGGGGGGCTGGTGATTGGAGAACTATGGCTGCGCAATAAACTTTCAAGCAGAATATTCGGCGTGGGGGCGACATTATCGGGCTTTCTCGCGGCCCAGCTGGCCACTATGACGCCGATTTGGCATTCCGGTATTTGGATAGTGGCAAGCGTGATGATTGTTGCAGGGGTTTTGACTTGCGAAAACCAATTCAAATTACCAAAGATTGGGCCGCTGGCCTCGGTGGGGGATGCATCCTATATTATATATCTTATTCATACGCCAATCGTGATGCTAGCTAAGCTCCAGCACTGGCTTGCTATTCCTGGTCAGATTGTAATTGCGACCACGATCTGCGTGACGGCGGCATTAATCGCGCTGCCGCTTGAACGGTGGATAGTTAGATATACCCGTGAAAGACTAAACCGAGTCTGGAAGTTGTTTCTTTTCATACTTCGCGCCAGAGAAGAACTCGGTGCGCCCTTGAACGGACGCATCAAGGTTTGCTTGCTAAGGCTTTCGCGTTGATAATGAAAAGGGTGAGGGAAGGGAAAGCTGCTCGTACGTCGATTTCCAATCGAAGTGTCGGGAAGATCACAGCGCCGCCTCTAATTGAAATTCGTACTGTAGTGTTTTAGAGCATGATGGCAAGCGCGGGCCGTGAGCGCCAGAATTGTCAAGGTTGGATTTTGACTGCTTTGGGACGGAAAGCATGAAGAATCCGTCACGTAGAGGCCGCGGGCATCCCAACATTGATTATAAGGGTCAAGCACAGAGGTAGCTGCGTTGTTTCCCATTCGGGCCGTCCCACACTCGTGATTTGCGCTTCCCGGAGGTGGAGGTATCTTATCAATCCTGACGATCTCGACTTTGGCGACTTCTGCCAACTCGCGCATCGCTGCAACTTGTTCGGCGGCCTGAGCACGTTCTTCGACGCCGAAGTCGCAATCAATATGTAATGCTGGTATGCCCCAGGCGTCACGCTGCGAAGGATTGAGCGCGACACAGTTCGTAGCTCTGGGTAGCATCTCGGCAAAGGCCACCGCGATGAAATACGAACTCCTGGCGACGGCCGGGAATTGATAAATCTGCACGCCAAAGCCTCTTTGTCCTACGGGCGACGTGTGTGTGCGCCTATCGAAACGCGGCAAATATAAGCATCGCCCGTCCTCAGGTTGAGCCCCAGGCAATAGCTCTGGTCCAATTCCCTCCGCTTTGATCATAACGTGATCCATAAGGAATCGGCCTAGCGTGCCGGAACCTGCACCGATCCCCTGTGGGTTACGAGGTGAGCGTGAAAGCATTAGAAGCCGGGTGGATTCCAACGCCGATGCGCAAGCGAAAACTAACGGCGCCATCGTTCTCACTTCAGTTCCGCTTTCCTGATCAATCCACAACACTCCCTGAACTTTGCCGGAATCGTCCACTTCTATTTCCCGTGCAATCGCGCCTTGGCGGACCAGTAGACGGCCAGTGAGCGACGCTTGTTCCAGCGCGTCCGGTGGGGCAGCATGGCGCCCCAATAGCACCGCGGCGCCCGGCCAACGGCTATTGATCGCGGCCGATAGGCTCGCCTCTGCGGGTGTAGGTGAAACGACTGAAGAAAGTTCGCTATCCGGTACCCAAGGCGAGTTTTCGCGCGCGCCGGTAAGCCGAAGGCGACGTTCGACCATCGCATACCAGGGGTCGAGTTCGCCCGGGCGAACCGGCCAGGCTGGGCTCAGACCATCCCGCGGCGCAAAGTCATCCACGCTGAACCTGTAATATTGCCGACCGTGTCCCGGTATGGTCATTCGTCCGCCAAGCTGGCGCGAACGAAACCATATGAACGGTCGATCAGGCGGCGTTGTGTAAGGGCAATCAACGTCGTCCACGAACGCCTCGGGAGCGCGCTCCCATGCGTAGCACTGTGATTGGATCGGCTGGCGTCGCCGAGCAAGCACTTTTAGCGGACCTCGCGCTTTGTAAGCGATCGGTGGTGGTATGAACTTGAGAATCGAGGGGTCTGAAAGTTGCCGCATGATGTGCCCGGTCATCCACCGTATTGGAGAACGAAGAGGTGATTGACGATTTCCGGCATTGAGGACCAACACCCTAAGTCCGGCTTCGGACAGCAATTGGGCTGCTAACCCTCCCGCTGCACCTGCCCCGATTACTATGGCGTCGTGAACTCTTATGCTGCGAAGGGCATCAAGAGTCGTTGAACGCAACACTCCAGCCAGCGTGGAACCAGTGCTCATCAGGCATCATGCTCGCTTGATCGAAAACTTGAACGCGTTCCAAGAAGCCATTAGACCTGAGCGCGAGCGCACATACATGCGGATAGAGATCCTTTCGTGCCGACCTCAGAGGTGACGCAATTTGAGGATGTTATCCCTCGCGGTGCAATTCGCCTAGGCTTCGGCTGCGGCGGATTGTATGGGGGGAGGGACCGTCGTCAATCATTGCGGCTGCTTGAAACGGCGATCGATTGCGGCATCACCTATTTCGACACGGCGCGGATGTATGGTTCGGGTGTCGCGGAAAGCCTCCTGGGGAAGATTGCGTCTCACTATCGGCACCGAATGATCATCGCAACCAAGGTTGGTATTCTACCCGCAAGTAACAATGTTCCACTGCGACTCGCAACTCGTGGAATTAGGCGGCTGCATAAGGCCATACCCAGTTCCAATCGATATTTGCCCTTGCCAGTGGTGTCGCAACTTCGATTTCACGCGTTTTCGCGACCAGCGCTCTGCAGAAGCTTCGACAAAAGTCTTCAAGAGCTGCGTACGGATTACATCGATGTTTTGCTTCTTCATGAATGCTCAGCAGAGGACGTGGACGATCCGCAAGTGCTCGAATTCCTTTTAAGACTACAACAGCAAGGTAAGATTTGAGCATTCGGGATTGCTACGGGGATAGAGCAAACGCTGCGAATAATACCCATTCACGCAAATCTTACATCGATCGTACAGATACCAAGCAGCATCCTGGATATGAATATTCGACGTCTTCCACTCAGAAGAAATGGGCTTACGATCGTTCACTCTTGCCTTGCGGGAAACGTACAGTCGTTGGTTTCTCAGCTGGGTGCGGATAATGACCTCGCAACGAAATGGCGCGTTATGACTTAAGTCGATCCGCGGGACGAGACCGGGATTTCCCAACTTCTTCTTGCCAATGCTCTGGAAGCAAATCCCTTAGGTATCGTGCTTTTCTCCAGCTCTAAGCTCGCGAATATAAGATCAAACGTAAAAGCTGCAGTTGAACCGGTAATTAAGTCTGAGCAAATTGAAGGACTAAACGCGTTTTGCGATACGTTTCTACGCAGTCTTTTACAACAATGACCTTGAGCAGTCGGCCGCAACATGGGGAGAACCTATTTGCGAGGCGCTTACTCACGCGCATTTAGCCATCTGTGTGAACAAATTGTGGCAAAATCCTTGCGCGCCCCAAAGGCGAATGTGAGCTCTAGTTAAATACAAGCAGCCTGCGCTTGAGTTGCAGGCGGCCCACAGCGATAAGCTTGCGAAGCAAATAAATCATCACTGTTTTAGATCGAAAAAATGGAGTGACGAACTGACGGATGCTTCGCGCTTTAATGGCTTCAACGATTGCAATCCATTGGACGCGGCAATCAACGCTCGCATAATGCTTTGCGAGTGCTCGTCGCTCTTCTTGACTAAGAGTGGTCAATTCCATCAAGTTGCGATCATTGTCTCGCAACCGCTCAAGATCTCGCTTGGTGTGTTGAACGCTGATCGAGCCAGCGCGCTCGACTGATACGTATCCCGCCGTAGGAAGTAGCAGAAAACGAGCGCCGGCAAGAAGTGCACAAGCATAAAAAACGTAGTCTTCACCCAAACGTAAGCTCTCATTGTAGCGCAATTCATGTCGATCGAGGAACGAACGCCGAATGAGTGGCTTGAGAAAGCCTAGTTCCTGTCTATAAGCGCCGCGCCGGTTCAAATCTCCAAGCACAAACTTTTCGAAGGTTAAAGTTAAATTCGCGACGTCGGCGCCGGCTAAGGTCGAAGTCGTTTGTAAATTGAAAGCTCTATGTTCTGGTACGTGCACCAGACCATCGGCAATTAGATCCCATCCGTCGGAATTCGACAGAAGAGTATGAATTCTTCCGGGAAGAAAAAAATCATCTCCATCGAGAATGGCCAACCAAGGGGCTTGAGAAAGCTCAATGGCAACATTGCGGGCGGCCGCCGGTCCGACGTTGGACGGCAAACGCTGGACAAGTATGCGGCAACCAGATGGGTCGCAACGACTCGCCTTCGCGGCAGTGTCATCCGTTGAGCCGTCATCGATTACAATAACGACATTAACCGCTTCCTGAGCAAGCGCCGATTGAACCGCTCGTTCAATCGTATCTGAGCGATTCCATGCGGCTATGATTACGTCGACAATACGGGCGTCGAGGTCATTTAGCATCAGGTAGTTGTGGGCCTCTCTTAGTTACGGATTTTTCTTCGCAGCCAACGAGTAGCCGCGAGTCGACCTGACGAACAATTTGGCTGCTACTCGAGGATCACTGAGGAGAGAGCAAATCTACCGAACGACGCGGAGAAAGTCTCCCACCGTGATCCGCTGAGTGCCCAAAAATACGAACATGACGTAACTTGAGACGTGTTCCTCGAGTTAATTATCTTTCGCCGCTCCAGAAGGTCCGGTACCCACCCGCCTATATTACAAAAGCTCTTCAGACCTCGTTGTTACTCTAACGGCGGTCATGGCGGAAATTAGGCTGTTAGAGGTACCACGTTTCGTGACCGCAATACTATTGGGTAAAAGATGATGTCAAAAACGACGCGACAGAGTGGGCTTTTCGACTCTGTGGGGCAAGCAGGGCATAGCACTGCGACAAGCAGGTCGCGTGGGTGGCAAGTGGGTAAAATTCCGGTCACAAATGCCAGCGGGAAAGCACAAGGTGGCCTATGATGGTCGATGCTGGTTGAGACGGTGCGTCGACGTAGTAGCGACAGACGACCAGCGGAAATTGTTACGAGTTCTGTGACCCGCCGAATGATCTTGACGGTATCGTCACCAGTCCATACTGGCTCGCATGAGATGTACTTACACAAAGGCGGCGCTTTTTTGCTAATTCGATAATGGCCTTGGTCCCTCGCGTTGTGTGTTGTGAGTAACGGCTGTCCTGAAGGTTATTGATGGAACAAAGTGATATGACCTTAGGGGAACGTAGCCGCCAGGACGTCATCGTCATTGGTAGCGGGGCAGGGGGTAGCTCGCTCGCCTATCAACTTTCGCAACACGGTCTTCGAGTTTTGGTGATTGAGCGTGGCGACTTTCTGGCGCCGGACGAGCGCTATAGCTCTGATGCCGTCGGCAAGTATCTGTATCACATCGTCAAAAGTGGTAGCGATGCATCGTGTTTCGTTGGAGGCGAAACAAAGTTCTATGGAGCGGCACTGTATCGGATGCGAGAAAGTGATTTTACCGCTGTAGAGCACGAGAATGGAGTGTCGCCCGCGTGGCCGATTAATTATTCAGAACTTGAGCCCTACTATGAACGAGCAGAGCAGCTTTATCACGTCCATGGCGCCCCCGGTGGCGACGCGAGCGAGCCGCGACGCGCCGCACCCTTTCCGCATCCCCCAATTGAGCATGCACCAATCGTGGCCGAGCTTGTGAAGCGCATTGAGAAGGCTGGTATACCTGTCTCTGCTATTCCCCGCGGGCTTGATTATGGGCCAAAGGGCAAATGCGTCCTATGTTCAACGTGTGATGGCCATTATTGTCAAATTGATGCGAAGATGGATGCGGAGATCGCCGCATTGCGCCCTGCGATTGCGACCGGCAACGTTCAACTAATGACAAATACGAATTGCGTGCGGGTACTAACAACGAGTGACGGGTCTAGAGTCACTGGTGTTTTGGTGCAGCGCTTTGGACGTGAGCAAGAAATTCGCGCTGACGCTGTCGCGATCTGTGCAGGGATTCGAGGCTCAGCGTCGCTACTTCGGCGATCACGAACTCAACGGCATCCGGAAGGACTTGGCAATACTACCGGATGTCTGGGTCGGTACTTGGGAGGTCACTCCGCAGGAATGATCTTTCCGCTTACAGGGTGGAAGCGGGTGCCGGCAAGCCCACACCAAAACCTTTGCGATAAACGCCTACTATCATGGAGCGCCAGGATGGAGCTACCCCTGCGGGGTAATTCAGATTTCCGGGCAAATGCCCTTCTGGGAAGAGGCGCCAAGGCTGATGCGGCCGTTAGCTTACTTGGTCGGAACGCACGCTTTAATGTGTTTCTACATGACTGAAGCATTGCCCACTCGGGAGACGGGGTTTGTGTTCGAAGGCGATGAGATCGCCGGCTGTACCCCTCCACTACACAACTTGAAAACGTTCAACAAATTACATGACCTTGCAGTGCAAGCATTCCGCCGGGCCGGATATCCCGTCGTCGCCAGAAGGCGAATGCCTCGGGTTTGGCATGAGGTAGGCACCACAAGATTTGGTGAGGATCCGGCTACTTCGGTGGTTGATGTAAACTGTCAAGTTCACGGTATCGAAGGGTTGTTCGTCGTGGACGCCTCCGTGTTACCGTCCGCAGGAGCAGTCAATACTGCGCTGACAATTATTGCATTGGCGCTGCGGGCCGGAGATCATATTTCACACCGATTTACATAGTGCGTCCTTTGACTCATTTATTCTAGATGAAACTCAATTCCTTCTAGCGCATATTTGGAGCCGTACACAGATAGGTGACTGCTATCAACGAACATAAGGGTGTTTGATATCTTGAAGACACAAATATTATCGTCACAAAATCTGCCAAAAAGATCCAAGTATCGTATGTTTTCACGCGGTGCAGAAGTCATATGTTTTATAATTCGGATATGATCTTGGTGTATGTTTAAGTAGCTTTTTCCAAAGGGGGCTACAATATATTTCTGTGCAATCATTCCAAAGGCGCCTGAGCAACTTATCACGAAGCGGAATGCTTCTTGCTAATTCCAGGCGAAAAGGGTCAAAACGCCACCAGGGCGTATCTTCCACCAATATGACTTGTTTCTTTGCCTTGGTAAGCGCCGCAATCATGCGCGTTAAGCCCGTTTGCAGCAGATCAATTCCGTTGGTCGAACCTTCTGGCGAAAGATAATCGACATAGCGATAGTTCCCATCGCTGCCAAGTGGTCTGGACCAGGAGCTTGCAAGAAAAACGACTTTTACACTTGCATCTGAAACTAGCAGTCTCAATGACTCTGACATAAAAGCTGCGCAAGAGTCCATGAGATCAGGATATTCCCTAGACTTGACACTCCATCCAAGAGAGGTGGGCAAGAAGATTTTGTAAAAATCCTAAAGCCAAGATTTTGTTGATAGGTCAACTCGCGCAACCCTGACGATAACGCTGCTGCATGGCTGTCGCCAATCAACGCCACAGCGGGTCGATCCTTTATCACGAAAACGCATTCGCTGGACAAGTTTGGTTTACTTTCCAACCATGCAAGACATTCATTGCCGCGACCAGCGGAAGCTACCGCTTCAATTCGTTTAGTCTGTTCGGACAGTCTTTGAGGTAACCCGCCTCCTAGCTTGATAGTAATCGGAACCACGAGCGCAATAGCTAACGCGGCAGATACCGTTGTAATACTAAGTGTGGACGAAGCGTTCCGCTGCGAAAAGGCCTTTCTACAAACCACCAGGATAGTCCAGCAACTGCGAAACTGATTACTGTTACTAGAACTAGAAGTCAAGACGGACGGCGTCGTCGGGACAATAATTCTCAGGTAGCTCATCAATGGCCAATGCCATAGGTACCAGGAATACGAGATCAAACCGACCAATACGATCGGGCGGCTAGACAACAGACGTGTATTGACCCAGCTGCGCTCGGTGCATATCAAGGCGACTGTCCCGAGAACTGCTAATAAATCCGCGAATTTTGGAAATGACGTCCTTTTCATCGAACCCGATCACTGCGATCGCAAGCAGTAACAAACTCAGCCAGGCCAGCAACTCTTGAACCCACTTTGATTGTCGGAATCCCGATGGTGCAATCGGCCACACGCCCTGCTTGATCTCCCATGCCGCCAGTATTGCGCCTGCACCCAACTCCCAGGCGCGGGGGGAGTAGATAAAACGCGGCCGCCGGATACTTCGTCGCCCACCAGACACCTAGGATAAACGAACCGAAAGTCACTACTCCAAAAACAGTGAGCAGCCTCCCGGGCGCAATCCGCATCATCGCGATGATAAAAAGGGGGAAACATAGATAAAACTGTTCCTCAACTCCCAATGACCAAGTCATCAGGAGCGGTCTTAGTTGTGCATCGGTCGCAAAATATTCCTGGAATCTCCAGAAGCTGATATTCGACACCGCTAGCAGGGTCGAGGTCGCCGTCGCTCCAACCTCGCGAAATTCCGACCCATCGAGCAGAAACCAGCCCGCTAGACATGTCGAAAGCACTACAACAAACAGAGCAGGTAAAATTCGACGTGCGCGGCGCGCGTAAAACTTTGCGAAGTCAAAGTGTCCGTCCTTTGTTTCACGAAGGATTATGCTGCCGATAAGATATCCAGAAATAACAAAAAATATATCCACTCCGACGAAACCGGAACGGAACGGAAACAATCCAGCGTGGAACAGCACAACGCTAGTCACCGCGACTGCGCGTACACCGTCGATATCGGCGCGATAACGCGATCGGCCCTGTAGAGCCACAGAGTTTGCGCCGAAGTTTAAAGCGGCCAAAACCAATCTCCCTCCTAATCTTTGTAGACCATGGGATTTCTAACAGAATAGCCGTTTGCGCAAGGCCGTGTTCGATCTAACGCTCGACAACCTGGCCCCAACAGGAGGCTACTAAGGGAAACTTCTAAGCGCCGCTCAGCGCCGAAACTGACTGCCGATGTAGTTGAGCTGGCCTCCAGGAGGGCTACGGCCACCGCAGGGTCGCCACCATGTTGGTCAGGTTCGTCGGTCAGCGACGCGGCGGGTCGAGCAGAATCTGGCAGCGCGGGCTGTAAATTCCGCAGAAGCGGCTTACTGGACCGCACCCCGTTTTGACCGGACAGGTAGCGTAGCTCGATAAGGCATAGGCATACGTTTATGATTACGACCATGCCCTCCGAGCAGCATGGCCCTCCCCCCGCGTTGAAGTGATCGCCTCGGTGCAGCGGCGGCGCCGTTGGCCGACGGCGGAGAAGATCCGGCTGATCGAGGAGACGATGCAGCCGGGGATGTCGGTGTCTTGCGTGGCCTGGCGAGCCGGCGTCGCCCTTGGTTTACTGTTCAATGGCGCCGCCGAATGTTTGAAGGCGGCCTGCAGGCGGTCCGGTCAAACAGGGTGCACACCACCTACGCGTGGCCGTCTCTGGCTTGCGGATGGCTCCTGCGCCCGTCTGCGCCCAGTTCAAAGGAGCGTCGCGGTCATGATTATGCGTGATAGCATCATTAGCCCCACTGCCAGTCCAACGGAGTATCGTCCACGTTACTCGTCTCGGATTGAGCCAGGCTTGGAACTGCTTCCGTTTACATGCCAACCTGGAAGTGACAGTGTCGCAATGCATTCCTGCTAGGCGCGGTGTTGATGCAGTATCCGGATAATAACCGGGCATTACCGCTGGAAATTTTGAAACGCTTAGGCGGCGCTCTGTTAGGATCGAAAAGTCTTTGGCGCTCCTTAAGGCTGTCGACTATTTATCACAGCGCAATAAAGATTCCGCACTTGGCCGGCAACTGTTTTCCAATCGAATCTCAGAGCCTGATTTCTGGCCGGGGTCCTACGAGAAACAGTCAGGTCTCTGTTTAAGTTGATTTGTGCCAGCAACTCCATGGCACCCGTCACGTCACCCTTTGGCAATAGCCAGCCACAATTCGCGTTGACATAATCAAGCATGCCACCCGTCTTAGTTGTGATAACCGGGGTGCCGCAAGCCAATGATTTCAAGGACCGCATTATTGGCCGTAGCCTCGACGACGGGGACGAAAAGAGCATCAGCATTGCGATAAAGCTCGATCAGCTGGGACTCCGGTATTTGCGAATGAAAAAAGGTATTCGAACAGCCGGTGAAATGCGCATATAAATCCTTTCGTGTCACCACGTGGAAATCAATTGGGAGTCCTAGATAATTTGAATTATCAATTACTTTATGTATCAGTTCCCAATCACGTAGATGTTCTCCGACGATCAAGAGCATGATCCGAGATCGATCCGCAATTGCCTCGCCGGGGCAAAATCGCGCGGTGTCGATGCCGTGTGGGATATACACGACTTTGTTCAATCCCACCCATTTCTCGAAACCACCAATTTGGCCCGACGACACTACGATCGCTGCATCGATACCTGTGGCGAGCCCCTTCTGAAAATTCTCGAAACGGTGGGTGATCCGATGGCTTGGCTGGTGAAATGTTACAACCAACGGGCAGCGTAGAAATCGGCGCCAGCGTAGCAATTGGTTTAGCTGCTCGTCGCCGTATAGCACGTGAACGAGATCGGGAGGATAAAGCGCGCCATGAAACAACACGCCAGCTTCGGCCAGCAAATCGCCGAATTGGTAATGGAATAGGTATGCGCCGGTCTCTGTTCGATCCCGCCAAAGTTTCTGACCAACCTGGCTGATGATGCCGTCTATCCTTCGGCGTGAGACGGTTCTCGCCCCCACTTCTGACGCCAGGCGATCGTACCCCCCCGAATCGGTATGATGCTCCCACCGCTTAACCAGACAAGTGACGCGCATTACAATGAATTCTCTTTATGCGCCGAGTAAAAAAGGACGTTCACGTTGTGCGCAAGATCATTCAGATATATCGGCAGAATAACACACCTAGTCGGACATGTTGTTAGCAGCTCGGATTGCACAGCGGTCACCGCGCATGATCGATTTTGGTGATGTAATACCTGCAAAATGAGGCTTCAATGCCAGCAGTCGTTCTGCTTCTGTCGAATTGCGGAAAAGCACCGGCTGGTCGCCTTATGCGCCGAATTGGAGGGACAGTTGGCATGTGGATGTGACGCCGCGGTCGCTAGAACAAATGGGTCCATATCCGTGCGGCAACGTAGTGCGAGGCGCCAGAAAGTTCACGTAACACTTTCCTCAGATTCCAGAGGCGTCCTGTAATGCTACCAGCAATAGCTGCACGTTTGATGCTTTCCATCCACTTTCTTAGATATTCGGATCGCGAATTTCTTCTTAGAACGTATTTTGCGTAGTAGGCTCCCCGACCTTTGTCGTACACCTTCCATAGCTCTCGCGCCTCGCGGCTTGTTTTCCGCTTGTCGTGGTGATAGACGGTCGGTGCTGGATCATACGCGCCGGTAATACCCGCCCAAAGTGCCGACGCGACTGCATCTATATCTTCGCCAGAACCGAACCTGGTCCCAGCGCCTAGTCTCTCGTCAAATCCCCCAATACGATCGAGGACTGTCTTCCGAAAGGCCATGTTCGCACCATGGATCGTGCCGGCTTCGATGAACGTGCGCGGCTTTAGCACTAGATAGTCTTCTCTCTCCTGAATTGTGAATGTCAGGTCGGAGTGATCGTAAGGCAAGACGCGTCCGCCAATGAAGCCAATTTCACTATTCGTTGCGAAGGCTGAAATCATCGCGTCAATATAATCGGCGGCCACGTAACAATCGTCGTCTGTAAACGCAACGATGTTCCCGTGCGCTCGACTAACCCCCTTGTTTCTGGCGGAAGCGAGACCGCGTTTGGTCTCGAACGTGGCAACAACGGAAACATTTCCAAGTCGTTCCGGTAAGGACGCCAAAAAGCTACTTGTACGGTCCTCGGACCCATTGTCGACGATCACAAGTTCCCATTCTTGATCAGTTTTGATGGAACATAGGGTCCGCACGCACCTCTGCAAGCTTTCAAGCCTATTACGAGTGCACACCACAACCGAAACCGGAACAGGCACCGTAGTCACCACTGTTTTTGCGTAATCATTGCGGGCAAGATGCGATTGTCGATTAGCTAACATTCAATAACTACCTAAATTAGGTCGGCAAAGCTTCTTTCCATCTTTCGAAATTGGCGCACACCGAACCACAGAAAAAGGGCTGTCACAGCTAAACTTGCCACCAGGCCTGGGAGAAACAGTTCACTCTGCCGCCCAAGGATGCACCACCGGAACCCGTCAATCACGCCCACCATCGGATTAAGGGAATACAATAAACGCCATTGCGCAGGGATGACGCTTGAACTGAATCCTACAGGCGACACATACAGGCCGAATTGTACGATAAACGGAATGATGTACCGAAAGTCGCGGTACTTAACGTTCAGCGAGCTGATCCATAACGCAGGACCGACGCTCACTAGAAATGCCAAAATTGAGAAGCCTGGCAAAACAAGGATCCGCCAATCTGGCCAAAATCGATACCAACCCATCAGCGCGACTAGGATGCAAAAGCTGATAAGAAAATCTACGAACGCGACGACGAGGGTCGCCGTCGGCACGATGAGGCGGGGAAAATAGACCTTACTGATCAAATTCGCATTGTTTATCAGACTATTCGACGCTTCGTTGAGCCCTGTAGCAAAAAGTGCCCACGGCAAAATGCCCGCGAAAACCATGAGGGCATAGGGGGCATCTCCATCCGCCGGCAGTTTGGCAATGCGGCTAAAAACAATAGTGAACACCAACATGGTGAGGAGGGGTCGAATGAGCGCCCACAGCACGCCTATGACGGTCTGTTTGTAGCGAACCGAGAGGTCTCTCCAAGCAAGTACTCGGAACAACTCACGGTATCGCCATAGGTCGAGCCAATAATGGCGTTCGGCACGACCTGCTTCTATTATGATTGTCTCTTCTGCCATTCAAATTGGCCTATGCGATCAGTAGGGTTTCAAGTGCCGTCGCGCATTGCGATGACCAACACATCGGCAACAAACCTTGGCCGGCGAGCGAAGGAAAGTCGGCGACTGTATCATTCGTGAGATACCGAAAAATGTATCGCTAAGCCATCGACGCAACGCTCTTTAAAGCCGAAATCGGCAATTTGCCCTCGAGTGCGCTGAAGGCGAACGAGGTCGCTGTCCACCGGCGGCCTGGACCAGTAGCCGAAGCATGTTCTGCATAAATTAGACCCAGCCGACACGCTATTCTCCCCTCACGGCAGTCCCAGCCAATGCTGGCGACGATTTCGTCGGACTGTATTATTCACACCCCCGCTATCACGCAACCGTGGCTCTGAATTAGTTTTGGCGGACGTCGATGGCCCATAAGTATCAGTGCGGTACCCTGATACCCCGGCTTGAGCTTGCGGAGATCAAGTGGCTCTCGCTTCCCGAATAGCTGGCCTAGTTTTCCATCAAAGCGATAACCTGACGCCCTTGGGGCAGCCAGATAAGCCTATGACATTGTCGATTGGAGAACGATTGCTGCAAGCAGACGATCGGCCGTCAGGGTTTGACTACTTGCGCCTAATTCTCGCGACCGCCGTTTTCATGTTTCATGTTCCCGTGATTAACCTCGGGGACGCGGTAGGGCACAAATTTTGGCTCTCCCGGCTCCGTCCCGTTTTCGCTATCGTCCTGCCCATGTTTTTTGCGCTCAGCGGGTTTCTTGTGGCGGGAAGCCTCGTGCGCTGCAAGACTTTGATCAGCTTTCTCGGACTTCGTGTCTTTCGCATCGTCCCTGCTCTTGCTGTCGAAGTCCTCCTATCCGCCTTAATACTGGGGCCAATCTTTACCACGAAGCCCTTATCAGAATACTTTTCCTCTCGGAGCTTCTTTACCTACTTCTTGAACATCGCCGGAGATGTACACTTCAACTTGCCCGGGGTATTCGCCGACAATCCGCACCCGAGTATTGTCAATGGGCAGCTCTGGACTGTGCCGTGGGAATTGCGCTGCTACATGCTTTTGGCCGCGATTGCCTTTTCTGGGGTCTTCCGCAATTTGTTCATGTTAGTTAGTTCGATCGCCATTATTTGCGTTGTCGCGTTGGTCCACGATCTTATCTATCCGCCCGATGTCTGGGTATCCGTTCATGGGATCATACTGGTCGAGGCATTCATTGTAGGGGTAGCGTTCTTCCGCCTCAAAAATAAAATCCGTCTCAGCGCGGCACTCTTCACATTGTCTTTGATAGCGACCGTCGCGCTTTTGTCGCTACCATATGGCGACTATTTCGTCGCGTGTCCTGCCGCCTACGTCACCGTCTACCTTGGCCTGTTGAACCCGAGCCGGAACAAGCTTCTGCTCAGCGGAGACTACTCCTACGGAATTTACCTGTATCGATTTCCAATTCAGCAGGCCGTCGTGGCAGCAGCGCCCTCGTTGAGTTTGGCCCTCCACACTATTGTCGCGTTCCCTCTCACAGTTGCCTTCGCGACAGGTTCGTGGTGGCTGATCGAAAAACGTGTGCTTAGCTTGCGACGATGGTTGCTTGCGTTGGAAGCATATTTGCTCAATGGGGTCGAAAGGCTAGGCGGGGGGCTTCCTCAGTAATCTCAAAAGGCCGAGCCCTTTTCTACATTGGGGTTTCATTTCATCGCCGCTCCCCGATGATCTTGATTGTCATCTCACTTACAAGCCGCTCGACGTAATCGGCCTAATGCCTGGCGCCTCTCACCGGATGGTGCGTCCGCAACCGCCGGCGGCCTGGAGGCGTCCGTCAAAATCATTTCGGAATACGCCATTCCCTGGGCACGCTTACTCGGTGTGCTCGATTAGGCAACGGAGAGTTGACAAGATTGAATATTATCCCGCCTGATGCATCGCTCCTCACCACAAGAATCCCAGCACGTTGCCATCCCCGCCACAAGTGCTTTCGAGACGAGCAAAATCGAGCACTATCTGGTCAGAACGAGCAGCAGCGATCGCCGTTGCGTAGGCCGGATCGGTCGTCGTAACCACGATCGTTTCAGCCCAACCGACCGCGTCGATGACGTCCGCAACCATCAACTCCGCGATATGCGGTAGCTCTCGCACTAGGTATTCTTTATTCGTCCCGAGAAGGCGGTCCAGTTGCACATTCGGGTCGAATATGCGGATCGCGCGGCCTTTGCCAACGAGGCGTTCGACCATTTCGACGAACGGACTTTCCCTAACATCGTCTGTGCCTGACTTGAAACTAATTCCGAGAAACGCAATTCGCTTCTTCGACTGCCCGAGAATCCAATCGACACCCCGCTCGATCAGCATCCGGTTACTGTCAAGGACATGGTTGAGTACCGGCAGGGAGAGATCGAGCTTACGACAGAGGTAGTCGATGGCCCGCACATCCTTCGGCAGGCAGGAACCCCCGAACGCAAAGCCGGGCCGCAGATAGGCCGCCGATATATTGAGCTTTTTGTCCTCCAAGAAAATGTCCATCACCTCCTGGCTATTGATGGCAAGAGTCTTCGCGAGTACTCCCACTTCGTTGCCGAACGCCACCTTCAAGGCATGCCAGGCATTGTCCACGTATTTGAGCAGTTCTGCGGTTTCGAATTCGGTGACAATCTTCCGACCAGGAAGGTGATCGTAAAGAGACATGACTGCCGCCGCAGTCTCTTTGTCGGCTGCCCCGACGATAGTTTTCGCAGGCCTGTTGAAATCGGCAACGGCTGACCCTTCCCGCAAGAATTCCGGATTGAATGCTACGCTGAAAGGAACGTTGCCGGCGCCTTCGGTGAGCAGCGGTGTGACCAGATTACGCATCGTGCCAGGCAATACCATTGAGCGGACCACCACATAGTGTCGTGTCGTTTTTGCCCTGATGGCATACCCGATTTCTTTCAAGACGGTTTCAATGGCGGTGAGCTCGGGCGAACCGTCTGGCCGACTTGGAGTACCAACGCAAATAATGGACATTTCGGTGTCTCTGACCGCATCGTTTGCATCCACGGTTGCTGTCAACCGGCCCACCGCGGCATTCCGCCTGACAAGCTCGTCGATGCCCCGCTCGACAATCGACGGGCGGCCCGACTGGATCAGGCTGACCTTGATCTTGGATTTTTCTACGCCAATAACCTCATGACCGCGATCGGCCAGACAGGCGGAGCAAACGGTACCAACATGGCCCAACCCGAACACGCTTATTTTCATGTTAAGTCGCAATCATCAGAAATAGAGTCCCAGAAGGCAACGAGCGGGGCTCGTAGTTCTGGATTCCAAAGATGGCCTATAAACTATTGTGAATATTGGCTTTTTTCTGCTTTGCTGCAAGAATGATGTGTGCTGCAAGACGACTGACGTCCTCGGCGTAGCCAGGGTAAGGATGATATCTTGAGAGTTAGCCAAAGCTACATGACGAAGGGACTGTTAGATGATCCTGACGGCGCGTTCGAATACCATTGTTATACAGACATTCCGTAACCACACCATACCCGCATGGATACAGCGTTGTCTGGAGAGCGTCCGGAAATGGGCGGCATTACACGAGCATGATTATTCGCTGATAGGCGATGAATTCTATGATTTGTGCGGTCCTGAATACCTCGCGCGCGGGAGCAAAAACCCGCAAGCCATCACCAACCTCGCGCGACTAGTAGCAACGCGGCAGCGATTGGATGCGGGCTACCAGCGAGTGATCTGGATGGATGCAGACATGTTCGTGTTCGATCCCGCAAAACTTGTTTTCGATTTCCCGGTCGAAAGCCTGACCACCGGCTGCGCTTTTGGCCGCGAGGTATGGTTATTTCGCGATTGGGCAGGCGTGATTCGAAGTCTCGTCGCCAAGTCCCCATAATGCCGCGACATTCTTTACCCAGGGCGCCGTTGACCTTGATATGCTGATAACGCTGATCCGCCACATCGACGCTACGAGGCAGATCGTCAGTAACTTCCAGGTCGGTGTGCGCCTGCTTAACGCACTACAATATTCCCTAATGTTTCCAACGTTCTCGCACGTGGGCATGTTCTCGCCTTTATTGCTCAGCGCTTTGGCGGAACGTAATGAGAAGGTGTTGCAGTTTTACGGCCGAGCTTATCGCTATCAGGCCTACGCCGCAAATCTCTGCTATTCGCTGCGTAGGCGAAGTTACGGAAGATATGCTTTGGCGGGCGATGGACGATCTGGAGGCAGGGGCGGGCGATTCGGTCAACAAATACGCAACTGAAATAGGTGTGCATTTAGTGCCCTATAACTGTGAGCAGTCGGCGACATTTATGTGGCCCTCCAGATTGAAGGCAGCATTGCGACTGAGGACGGCAAGGTCTCTTGCGCGCGCCGCAGTCAGTCACACCCTCAAAAGAATGTCCGCTTCACGTGAAACATGAAGTTCTCCGAGCCTCTTTGTAGTGCATGTGCCTTGTTATTGGTTCCAAGCAGCCTTGAATCGTGTTGGCAAATGTCCGCCTGATTGGAGGAACAGACAGCGACAACTCGGGAGGTACGCGATCTGATAAGCTATTAGGATCGGCTACTTCCACAGACGCACCTGGACTGCGTTGAATCGAGTAAGCTTCAGCCTATATGCTTATAAGTTGAAGGAGATAGTAGATGGGTTTTCTTTTCCGAGAATTCGCGCAGCTACGTCGCAGCGAAACATATCCACAGGTCGGGCAGCGGCGGTCCAGACGCAGTATTTAGCGGGTGATCGCCGGGATGTCGGACAACGCCATTGTCGTCGAAAGCCTCTCTAAGAGATACCTGCTTGGCCACAGATCCGGTGCGGAGGGCAGGTACAAGTATACGGCGCTCCGCGACGTTATCGGACGCGAGATTCGCAGTTTCGTGCGCAAGGCGGCCGACCTCGCTCGGGGTCGTCAGTTTCTGCAAGGCGACGAAATCGAAGAGTTTTGGGCGCTCAAGGATGTCAGTTTTGAGGTCAAGCACGGCGAGGTCCTCGGCATCGTCGGTCGTAACGGCGCCGGAAAAAGCACGCTGCTGAAGATCTTGAGCCGCATCACGGAGCCCACAGAGGGGCGAGTCTTACTGCGAGGACGCGTCGCGAGCCTTCTTGAGGTCGGGACCGGCTTTCACCCCGAACTTACTGGGCGAGAGAATATCTATCTGAACGGCGCTATCCTCGGAATGCGTCGCGCGGAGATTCGGCGCAAGTTCGACGAGATTGTCGCATTTGCCCAGGTTGAGAAGTTTCTCGACACGCCGGTGAAGCGCTATTCTTCCGGCATGTACGTGCGACTTGCATTCGCCGTCGCTGCCCATCTAGAGCCCGATATACTCGTCGTAGACGAAGTACTCGCAGTCGGCGATGCTGAATTTCAGCGAAAATGCCTCGGCAAGATGGAGGAGGTCTCCCGGCGCGAAGGGCGCACCGTGCTGGTTGTCAGCCACAATATGGGCGTTGTGACCAGCCTGTGTACCAGAGCGCTATGGCTCGGCCAGGGTTCAATCCAGGACCAGGGGCCTGCCGAAGCGGTGGTTGGGCACTATTTGGCCCAATTTGCACCAAGTCAGGATATCTCGATTCGGCTGGATCATCTTCAACGGGAGCACTGGCTCGCAGACGAACGTTTTCGATTTGAGCGTCTCGAATGGCTCTCACCGTTCCCGCTGCAGCAGGGTGAGCCAGCAAAAGTCCGTCTGCGTTTCGAAACCAGCGCACCTATATCGGACGTTTCCATTACCGTTGGGTTCAACAGTCCGGGGGGAACGCGCTTGCTGAGCTACCACATGAATCATGAAGCATCCCGCCGCGATCTCCCTTCCCCAGGCAGGTATTCAGTGGATCTCCTCATAGACCCGTTGATCTTGGGGCCCGACGTTTATGAAATGGACATCGGCAGCCGATCCGGCGACTTTCACACGCTGGACTTTGTCCGTGGATGTACTCAACTGGAAGTAATTTCTGGTCCAAACACGCCGGCGGCAATCGCCCAGAGATCTCCTGGGGTGCGTTTGGAAGGCACTTGGTCGTGGGATCTACCCACAACATCTCGGCAAACTTGATCTCATTCCGTGATGGGAAACTAGCACTTTAAATTGCGCTGGCTGGAGATATGTTTGCAGGATGCTTATCGTCTAGCGTTCGTTTGGTTCGCCCGAGGCCGGCCTGTCCAGCGCGACGAAATAACACCGTTGGGTAGCTAAGCGTCGGAACGCAAGTCCTTGAAGCGCCGTGCCAATTGAAACGAAAGAGCGCTTGCTGTTCCCAGAGCCTTTGCGGCACGTGCTCGTAGATGTTCTTATTGATGGTTTGAGCGTGAGCGTAACTCACCGAATTAGCGCAACGAACAGTTGCGGATATCACATCAAGGTCAAGGTTTGCTATCGCGGATATCACATCAAGGTCAAGGTTTGCTATTATGGGACTCAGGATTGTATCGTGATGGATGTGCCGCTATGGGCACAGCAGGAATCGGTGCTCGGAATTTATCCGGCTCTGTAGGATTTCCGATATCAGGCTAAGGAGCAGTTATAAGCGCTAATCCTCGGCCCCATCCGTACGGATAGAAGGCAGCTGGGGTGCGGAACTGATTTAACACGTAGCCAAATTCGGATGGATGCGAGCAAAGGCCAGGGAGTTGGCCGCGAGTTTGTTCATATCTTGTCGCGACAGCCGAGGATCTTGTTGAAGAACCGTTCGATTACGTTACGCACACGATACATATACGGGCTAAGCAAATAGGGTCTTTGCGATTTCGCTTCGGCGGAATGTTCGCCCACGCACCTTGCTGCCGGGCGAGCTCCCTGATCCAGTCCGCGTCGTATCCGTGATCCGCGAGTAACATCGTTTGTGAAAGCAACGCGCTCAGAAGAACCGAACATAGCCCATTATCGTGCACCTCACCGGGCGTGAGAGCGAGATGGAAGGCAGACCGGCCGGACTATTCTGTTAGTGGGCATGCGTCGCCAGACTGCCAGCCGTGCGTTATGATTATGATACGCCTTATGCTGGAGGTGCCGTCGAGGTCTGCAATCATGTCGGCGTGTTGGGTCTGCTTATCGCAGCCGCCTGGGGAGGAGGGAGTGCAAAGTCATGCTTGTGGGTGTCTTGGGCGGCGGATTGCAGGGCTGCTGTACGGCCATCGCGTTGGCCGCGCGGAGGGTAAGGGTCACTCTTTTTGACAAAAATGACGCGCTGCTCAGTAGGGCGGCTATCGCGAACGAAGGTAAAATCCACCTCGGTTACATGTATGCTGGTGACCCCACGCTTTCGACCGCGAAGACCATGATGGCTGGCGCACTCGCATTCGCACCATTCCTCGAACGTTACCTAGCCAGGCCGGCGCATTCATTTTCGGTGTCGGTTCCTGCCACCTACGTCGTCCACCGCGATAGTCAGCACACTGCCGAAGATGTTTGTGCTTACCTCAGAAATGTTCATAGGTTAATCAACGAAGCAGCCGACGGAAGAAAGCAAGCATATTTTGGAAAGAATTTAAACGCCCCTCTGCGGCCATGGTCCGCAGCGGAGAAGGCAACAGAGTTCGACCCGGAAAGCACACTCGCTGCTGTCTCCACTCCTGAAATCGCGATTAATCCCGTCGCACTTGCTCAAATCTTACGGGAATGCATTACCGCTCATCCGCTTATCGAAGTGCGCTGTGGCCGCACCGTTCAAGGGGCGAAGATGGAGCGCGACCGAATTTGCGTACTGAGCGATGGGCAGGACGGGTATTCGCGGGACAGCTTTGATCATATTGTAAACGCACTGTGGGATGGCCGCCTCGGGCTAAATGAGGCGCTGGGTTTTCGGGCCAATCGTCCTTGGTTGCATCGCCTGAAATACGGGGTCAGCTTCCGACTGCCTCCGGATGTAAGGCCGCCTCCGAGCGCGACATTTGTACTCGGTCCCTTCGGCGAGGTGGTTACTTATGGAGATGGCATCATCTACCTCACGTGGTACCCTGAATGTTTGCAGGCGATCTCCACAGATGTGACACCTCCCGACTGGGACACATATCCGCCGGAGCCGCTTCGCTCTCGTATAATTACGGGAACATTGCGCGCGCTTTCCGCGATCGTGCCTTCGCTTTCCGAATTAGATGCTGAAAGACTTCCCGAGGCCACCGTCAAAGGTGGCGGCGATCGTCGCATGGGGCAAAACGGATATTTACGATCCCGCAAGCGAATTGCATCGTCAATTCGAGATCGGTATCACCTCCGAAGGCCGATTCCATTCCGTCGATCCCGGAAAACTCACCATGGCGCCGTACTTCGCGGAAATCTGCGCCAAGCGGATTAGTCCGGCCGGCTGAATAGCACTCAAGGAGATGCAACTTGTCGACACCGCGCATCACTGTGGCATTGCCAGTCTACAGAGGCGCCGATCTCATCGCCAAGGCTCTCGATTGCCTGCAACGACAGACCTTCGGCAATTTCGAAGCCATCATCTCTGTTGACGGGAACGATACGGAAACGGCCGCCGCTTGCCGCCCCTTTCTCGCCGATCCACGATTCCGCATGGTCGTGCATCCTGAGCGACTGGACTGGGTCGGTAATTTCAACTGGCTTTTACAGCAGGATCTAAAGGAGTTTTTCTGTTACAGGCAGCACGACGACACCACAGCGCCAGAGTTTTTCGAAGTCCTCTTGCGAGTCGCAGATAGGGAACCGCATGCTGCCGCGGTCTATTGCGACTGCCAGATGAGTGGCGAACGCAACGACATTGAAATCGTCCCTTCGATCAAGGGTGAACCTCTTGATCGAATATTTCAGTATATCGGACGCCTACCGAATATAGGAGCGCCGGTGCCGGCCAGAGGTTTGATACGGAGGGCCGCAATCCGACAAGCTGGCCTCGTGAGGTCCGACGAATTTCGTGCAGCTTGGCAGATATTCGGTTGGCTCGCTAACCTCTTGCGATGGGGCAATTTCAGCCGAGTTCCCGAACCGCTCTACTACAGACTTGATCACGCCCGTAGTTATACCAGAGAGTATTGGGGTGGGGCGGGCCAAGCCGCGTGGACGACCCTGTTCACAGGACTGCTTGACGCCGCCATGCGACGTCTGCCGCCACTCCAGAGGAACGGCTGTTTTTTCAGCAAACCATCCTCGATCGAATTATCGCCTACCCGCCATTTAAGCGAAGCAATGAGTCCAATTCCTCAGAAAAGCTCATCGCCGAATGTCTAGAGCGCCTAAGATATGAGGGGAATGCACATCTGCTTGACCTGCCACTGAACTTTCATCCAGCGGCGTTTAGAGCCTCGACCAAGGTTACGCCCTTCGGCGCGGTGAGTGTACCGGCATAAGCGGCCGGCGTTTTGTAGCCGAGCGAGGAGTGCGGCCTCGCGGTGTTGTAGTCGGTGACCCAGGCGCCGATGAGCTGACGGGCCTGATCGAGATCGATGAACAGGCTCTCATTGAGAAGCTCGTCGCGCATCCGGCCGTTGAAGGACTTGATGTAGCCGTTCTGCATCGGTCTGCCCGGTGCGATGTAATGCCAATCCACACCATGATCCTTCGCCCAGCCTAGCATCGCGTTCGAGGTGAACTCGGTTCCATTGTCGGAAACGATCATCCGCGGCTTGCCGCGCGCGCCGATGAGCATCGTCAACTCGCGTGCAACTGGTTTGCCCGAGATCGAGGTGTCGGGAATTGCCGCCAGACATACGCGCGTCACATCATCGACAATGTTGAGGATGCGGAAGCGCTGGCCCCCGGCGAACTGATCATGGACGAAGTCGAGCGACCAGCGCGCGTTGACCTTGGCCTCGACCAGGATCGGCGTGCGCGTTCCGATCGCTTTCCGCCGAGCCTTACGCTTGCGGACCGTCAGCCCTTCTTCGCGGTAGAGCCGATAGATGCGATTGACACCTGATGGCTCGCCCCGTTCCCGTAGTAGGATGAACAGCCGACGGTAGCCGAACCGGCGGCGCTGGTTGGCGAGATCCCGCAAACGGGTGCGCAGCTCGACATCGGGCGGCCGGCGCGATCGATAGCGGATCATCTTGCGATCCGCGGAAATGAGGATGCAGGCCCGACGCTCGCTCATCTGCAGGACATTACGAAGATGAGCGACAGCCTCGCGCTTGGCGGCGGGCCCTACCATTTTTTTGTCAGAAGCTCTTTCAGCGCCGCCTGGTCCAGCATCGACTCCGCCAAGAGCTTCTTCAGCTTGCGGTTCTCCTCTTCCAGCGACCGCAGACGCTTGGCGTCCGACATCTCCATGCCGCCGTATTTGGCCTTCCAGTTGTACAACGTGGCTTCCGAGATGCCGTGCTTGCGTGCTAGATCGGCCGTCTTCGCTCCGGCCTCGTGTTCGCGCAAGACCGCGATGATCTGCTCTTCGCTGAACCTGATTCCGCTTCATCGTCCGTCCCCTATTTGAGGTCGGACTCTAACTCCGCGTGGAGGAAAAACTCAGTGGCAGGTCATGCTCAATATAAAAGAAGTCCCCTCCATCCTCCAAGAGTTGCAATCTCGAGTGGACAAGATCAAGTGATAACGTCCGGAATTTTTCGCACTTTCAGGATTGACGGCTTCTTCATACACTGAAGGAGCAACCGATGAGTGACGAGAAGGTGATGGGTCAGGTGATCCAGATCGATGAAGCGCGGATCCGCGATCATCTTGGCGAGATGGTGCGTGGGACGGTGGAAGAGACGCTGAACGCGATGCTGGATGCCGAAGCAGACCAGCTCTGCGGTGCCGGCCGTTACGAGCGCAGCCAGGCTCGGCAGGACACCCGGGCTGGCAGTTACGATCGGACGCTGCAGACCAGCGCCGGCGAGGTGAATCTCAAGATCCCGAAGCTACGGCGCCAGACCTTCGAGACGGCAATCATCGAACGTTATCGCCGGCGCGAGAGCTCGGTCGAGGAATCCCTGATCGAGATGTACCTGGCGGGGATTTCGGTGCGCCGAGTGGAGGACATCACTGAAGCCCTGTGGGGCACGCGGGTGAGCCCGAGCACGGTGTCGAACCTCAACAAGAAGATCTACGCCAAGATCGAGGCGTGGCGGAACCGGCGCATCGAAGGCGAACATCCGTACCTTTATCTCGATGGCATCGTGATGAAGCGGACCTGGGCTGGCGAAGTCCGCAATGTCTCTCTGCTGGTGGCCAGCGCCGTCAATTCGGAGGGTTTTCGGGAGATTTGGGCATCTGCGAGGGCGCCAAGGAGGACAAATCCGGCTGGTCGGCGTTCCTGCGCCACCTAGTCGACCGCGGCCTCAACGGCGTGCAGCTCATCATCTCCGACGCCTGCCGAGGCTTGATGGAGAGTGCCGCGGAATATCTGCCCGACGCTCAGTGGCAGCGCTGCATGGTTCATTTTTATCGGAACGTCTTCAGCCATGTGCCGGCAACCAGGGTCCGCGAGGTGAGCCACATGCTCAAAGCCATTCATGCCCAGGAGAACCGTGACGCGGCCGACCGCAAAGCGCGAACGATCGTTGAAGATCTGCGCGCCGCCAAGATGCACACGGCCGCCGATCTGGTCGAGCGTGGCGTGTCCGAAACGTTGACCTATTACGCCTTCCCCGACATCCACTGGCAGAAGATCCGCACCAACAACCCACGAGAGCGGATCATGAAAGAAATCCGTCGGCGGACGCGCGTTGTCGGGGCATTCCCTGACGGCCAGTCCTGTCTCAACTTGGCTGCAGCACGGCTGCGCTACATCGCCGGCACAGCCTGGTCCGCCAAATGCTACATGAACATGCGGCCGCTCTATCAGCCACAAGTCCCGCAAACCGAAGCCGTCGCCTGATCAAATGTGCGAAAGAATTTGCACGCTACCGATCAAGTCGATCGAGCGGTCGCGATTGGGCCGAGGTATTTCCCAAATCAGCCAGCGATACCGATTGGGCAAACTTATTTATCCAAGGTCCCCAATGCTTAGAGTTACTTACCAAATTCGCCACATGCTCGAGTTGTTAGGAAAAACGAGAAAACTGGTGTTTCTGGGCCAAGCTCGTAAGCCCTTAATCAACTAGGAGATAACATCAAGTTCACTAAGATTTCTCGGCAGCGACTCAACACCGTTCGCCTTCCAACCGTGCCCCGGGAGCGTTCTGAGCCATTAGGGCTGGCGTATTTGGACCGGCAATCACCTTCAACCGAGTGCAGCTGCGGGGGGCATATGTGCGAAAAACTCTGGACACTCCCTATCGGAGTCCGATGGCTGCGTCATGTGTCTCCTGCAAATTCTGTGACTTCGCCCGTCAAATAGCGGCGTGAGTATCGAACCAACCGGGCAGGGGGCCCTGATAACCGGTACTTATTCGGTATGCTTTGTGAAAGAAATTTTGAATACCTTCGGGCATTTTTCGAAGTAACGAACTATCACCAAAATGCCTATAGAGACGAAATACCGCTCTATATTGTTCCAGAGCGTCATCGTAGGAGATCCAAGGCGAGGGTAGGTCTGCTCCGAAAGGACCGGAAGCATGCGACTCGAATACGTAGTCAAAGAGCTGTCCATCGAGCGCGGGTGTGGTGATTTTGGTTCCGGGAATACTCTGCTGCTGCACGAGTTTAAATCTTGTGTATCCGAGGCTTTTGAGAAGCCCCAGTTCGGATTTAAGCGCGTTAAAATCAACTTTCTCTGATTCCAGGGACACGTATTGCGGTCGGTTGGAAAATAACTTCAATTCTTCGAGCACAAGACGATCAGCACCTTCAACATCAACTTTTAGATAGAAGGGAACGCCGTACGTTCGATAAATCTCAGCGATGTCCACGCGATTAACTTCAATGCATTCGCTTGGATGTCCGAGCTTTTCGTTTCGCTGTGCCCATTCGGCCTTAGTTGTGCCCCAAACCGTCTCAGTCGAGTTTGCATAGAAGATAATTTTGGCGCCCGCCGACGGTGGTGCAATAGCACCCTCTATGATCCGTAGTGTGCCATTCATGATAGCTTCTTTAAAGCGAACCTTGGCATGTGCGACAAGATCCGGGCTGGCTTCGATGGCAACGACATTAAATCCCTTTTTAAGGTAGAAATCAGTATCCTCTCCTTTGTGAAGCCCGACGTCATATATAAGATTTTGTGTTTGGCTGGGCATTAAAGTCGTCCTATTCAGACTGTGCGCAACGGCGATCCTTGCAAAACGCATACGATCTCGCACCTGGTCCTTCACTAAGTGCCCGTCCAGCGCCCGCAGTGGGTTACACGGCGTAAAAGCAAGACGGTCGACACGACGGGGGAACTTTGATGGCTGGAAATTGAACTGCGAAAGTCAAAAAAAGTTTCTGACGAAATTCTTTAGAACGGTGATTGATATTGCCAACAGCTGTCTAACCGCTCGACGTCGTGTCATAGGGTTACGAATAGAGCGGCCATATAGTTTTGCGGCAGTACGGTAACGGCCCTTTTGCTCGGCGAAAGCTCCCAACGCCAAATAATCATTTGGAGCCCACGACCTTTCCATTTCATAAAACAGGGCGTTTGCGTATTCAGCTGCGCCCACGCGTTTGATCGTCTTCTCGATGGCCTGGCGCTTCATCTGCATCCATAGACCTGAGCGGGTATTGTTGATGCTAGAACTATGCTGCCTCCACAATAACAGCGTGTCAGGCAGGTTACGGACCTTTCCGATTTCGGAAAGCCGCAAGAATAAATCGAGGTCCTGTCCCACGGGAAAACTTTCATCGTAGCCATTAATGGCCTTAACGGACGATTGTCGCATCATAACGGCAGGATGGGTTAGCGCGCCGCCATCCCCGAGAAGGAGTCTCTTGCGTATCTCGCGGTGGTCAGTGGCATGTCCACGGACACCGAGATGGTGTCCGTCGTCGGAAATTAACTCGACTTCGCTCCCTACCAGCACCAAGGTCGGATCCGATTGAAGCGCGATGACCTGCTGCTCAAGGCGTTGCGGGAGCGAGACGTCGTCCGCGTCAAACCGAGCAATGAACTCCCCGAGCGCCGCTTGAAGAGCGATATTTAAAGACTTCGTAAGTCCTTGATTTGACTGGGACGTCAATCGTATCCGAGAATCTCGCTCGGCATACGTTTGCAAAATTGCTCTAGAATTGTCTGTAGAGCCATCATCAACAATAAGAAATTCGAAATCTCGAAAGCTTTGGCTGAGAATGCTCTCCACCGCTTCGGCGAGGAATCGCTCTCCGTTATGCACGGCCATCACGACGGAAATGACGGGAGCGCCTTCCATTTATCTGACTATACGCTCTGCGATGCCTGTGGCCCGCAAAAGATCAATGAACCACACCTTCAGCGTTGCCGTTAGTCGTCTCGGCGGGTACGACTTGGCCCTACTGTCGTTGAAACCTAACCGTGCCGTCAACTCGTTGCAGAGCGCGGCGTACCGAATCGTCGTTGAAACCACCGGGCTAAGGCGGAGCTTCGATAACGCACGAGGCAGCCGGAAGCGCACTGATCGAAAATACTCAACGGGCCAAAGGACGCATCGTGGTGAGATGAGCAAGAGCGCTTAAATCTTTCGAAGGTGGCCGCCCGATCGCCTAATTAATTTCGGCGGCGTGTGGGCTCACAAAACGTCAGGTCCCCCTCGAATGCTAAGCTGTCCCTTAAGCATTTTGTGGCCAAATACCAAAAGACGGTGGGCTCTTGGCCAGGCCGGCGAGGCTCTTTTCCATACATCGACACTAAGCGGATCTGAGGCGATGGCTCTGCGGGCTATCCGCGCCGCCGCAGCGTTTGCACCTTCACGCATTAGATAATCAAAGAAGAGCAAGTGCTCTTCCGCGATTGCTCGTCGGCGCAGAGCATAAGTCAAGGAACGACCCCTATGGTTTGACTTGTGAAGACTATTAGACCGAGCCGCGCGGCTGGCGCAGCGGCGCCTGACAAAATTTGCATCAGCGATTTCGTATAGGCGAGATACGTTTTGGGTGGTTTGCGCCTCGTTAAATCGACCTACGATCGTTTCGCGGGCCGATCGGCCAATTTGTGCTCGCGCATTTGGCACTTCGGTCAATTGTCTTGTTAACGCAACATAAAAGTCGGGGTCATCGAATGGGGCAATGAAACCGTTCTGCTTGTCCGAAATCGCATCGATTGCGGCGCCGACTGGAGTCGAGATGCAAGTTGCGCCGCAGCTCATCGCCTCAAGCAAAGGGACCGGTCCGCCCTCAATTCTCGAAGTCACCCAATATAAATCTATCGCGTTGTAGAAATCCGCGACTTCGCTCCGATCGAGGAGAAAGGGCATATAGATACACTTGCCGCCTCTTGCCCGATAGTCATGAACGAGATCATCCCATCCTGGCCCCATTATCGCAAAAGTGATGTTTCGGGACCCGGCGAGTGATTGCATTGCACGAGTCAAGGTCGAAATTCCCTTGCGACCTGACGAATCACTTGACCGTTTTCCACTAAAACCCACGCATGTTGATTGTTCTGGAATTCCGAGTTTTTTCCGTAGGGTGATCTTGCGCCTTTGCGAAACCGGACGGAAAAACTGAATTTCAATACCATTGGGCACCATTACACATCTGTCGGAGGGCACTCCCTTGCTGATCAGACTATTGTGCCACTGATGGCAGACGGTCATGATCGCATCTGCGTCGCCTGCAGGCGCAACCATGAGTTCGTTCTCCGTACGATCATCTATGTGATGAATCGTCACTACCGATGGAGTTGTCCCGTAGAATGCGGGCTTAAAAGCACTTGTTCCGTATGGCGTTAGAAAATGAACAAGGTCAACATTCCCCGGATACGTTCCCGAGTTGGAGTCGAGTATCATCTGAAGTACGTGCGGCGAATGAATTGTAGGTTCTATCCATTTATTGTGGCGACATATTTGCCCCGCAATCGTTGCCGTGATCCAGTAAAGGGAGTCAGGAACAAATAGAACTCTTTTCTTGGCAGCCGACATTGTCATGACGCACCAATAAGGGTCTGTCTTTGACACGCGATAATGCCGTTAACGTGGATAGCGATTCGTACTGGCTCCTTTGTAAGAGGTGTGGTACAGAAACGCATTGACGTTGAACGGCGGGTCTCCGAGTGTTCTCGAATAAAAGCCGCCATCGTCAAGATCCTGCATATTTCATTTTTTCGTCAACACATCCTAGCGCCGTTTCATTTACGTGCCTCGACATGCATGTCGCGACCAGGATAGTGAGTTAATGTCCTGTGATGGATGGCCACAGAGGTGAACCCTATATCCAGCAAAGCTATCTTGAGTTCTCTAGAACTCCAGACGTAGCGATGAGTTTCATACTCAATCTCGTCCCATTGGTTGCCATAAAATTGAGTTCTGGCAAGCCTCCGCTTTTCGCGGATCGGGTGGAACAGCCATAAGACGCATCGAACGAAATCAGCGACTTCAATCGTCAAAAGGCCGCCAGGTTTTAGCATTCGATGCCAATCGCTGAACATCTTAACGGCATTCCACCGAGTGAAATGATCAATGGTGTGCGAGGTGAATATCTCATCTACCGAGTCGTCCGGTAACCCGAGGTCCCTCATGTCGGCGAAGACGTCCGCAACGCAGCCGTCGCGCGAATTATCCCGTTCGTCAATCAAAGCTGGATTCAAATCGACGTTTATGAAGTCACGCCATCGCACGCCCCCACAACCGAGATGAAGTTTAACTCTGCTTATCGATCGATCGGCAACATAATCTCGCAGGGTCGGCGACCGGTCCGCAAGCAGTGTCGGTTTGCCTTCGGAGGCCGAGTATTTTGATAAGCCGTCGATGGGTCGCATGGTGCAAATCTTTGATGGCAGGCACTATACTTCTACTAGCGGTAAGTTCGCAATAAGTGGAAATTGCAGGCGCCAATCTCGCGACTTAAGTGAACACGCACCATCTCGATAAATTGGTCTGGTGGCTCCGTTGAGATCGGTCTCGTTGTCGCGAAATCCCTCGCTAGAGAGCTCTCTCCCGAATTTCAGCGGAAATGCGCTGGGGTCAATAAAGAACGCGTTCGTGCCGCTGCGTTCAACTGTGACAAAAGTGTAATCATGGTCGCAAAATAACTTCTTCCATGCTGCAATCGAGCAGCCATAGTAGAGACCGGATTCATGTTGGGACCAGCGATCAAAGTTCGATATCAATGGAACGGTAACAGCCCTTTCTGGCCCATAAACGGAATTGTATTCTACGATCCAGATCTTTGGACGATACCCCAATTCCAAAAGTCTGCGACCAACATGCCAGTCAATGCCGTCGATGTCCAAACTGACTACGTCGGGGTTTTCGTGAGGACACATCTTCATTAGGGTTTCAATATTGTCGACGCTGACAAGCTTCTCAACGACATGGACGTTCACAGCGCGCCCTTCAATCGCCATACGAGCCCGCTTGCATCGCTCAGGGTTACCTTCCACCCAAACGCCACCGTACGACTTTGCAAAAGCTAGCCAAGCGGTGCAATTTTGAAGCCCGTCCCCAGCGCCGATTTCTACAAAGAAACGATTCGGTGAAACGACGTGAGTGCTCAGGTAATCAACTATTCCATCCTCACCATGCTGACTGAAGCCGGAAAATTCCCACGTGAGAGGCCTTTTGGGATCAATGATGCGCAGCTGTATTGTCGCTGCAGCCCTGCCGAAGGCTAAGTTCATTAGTGTTCGGACGTAGGTCCGTTCAACGGTCATAATGTAGTTGCGAGCTACAGTCGGCAGCATTTGACGAAACACCACGAACACATCCTGGTTAGAGGTCGAGAACGCTTTTTGGGTCGCTAGGCCCATTGCACAATAAGATCTCGGTAGCCCACGGCTTCATATCCTGCTTTTCCGGTATGAAAGAATTCTACCAGTTCCCTCACCGTCACGGGATGTTTTTGCCAGTTGTGGTTCGTGTCCTTCTTTAGGATTTCTATGTTACGAGCGGCGGCGAAGGCATCTTTAACCTGTTGTTCTGTCGTGCCGGCAGCGAGAAGGTGGTGGGGCGAGAATTCAATCGACACCATGGCTCCTGGTGACAGAAAGTGTCGAAAGGCCAGTAAAATATTTACGTCGCTGCCCTGCGTGTCAATTTTTAATAGATCAATCGGTTGCCGATTTCGGCTTTCCCCAAAAAAATCACGGGGCTCCAGCGCAAACGTATCATACCTACCAGGCGAAAACTTGAAGTGTTCGGCTTCCGTCGGTACATACGTGCGATGGTCCCCCCAATTTGCCTTCGCGCGACGCAGTTCAATGATTCCGGTCTTACTGCCGATAGCAGCGTTGATCCCAACGATATTCTCGCATCTATTCAACCCGTAGTTGATTTGCGACAACGCAAAATTCATGTGATCGGGCTCAAACGCATAAATTTGCGCGCTTGGCGCCGCCATCGACATAAGGATAGCAACCAGCCCGATGTTCGATCCTACATCAACAATGGTGCGGCATGACCTGGCGTATGATATCAAGACCTCGTATTCTGCCAGATCTTGAGAGCTCCACTCCCGCGTGCCGCGAACCCATTGGCCAATTACCTGATCGTCTTCATGCGTAACAAGCTTAATGTCGGACCCGAAAAGCGAAACGTTAGACAAGACAAAAGGTCGAAACTCAGATGCGAGCTGAATAGTGCGGGTAACTCGGCGATGGATTCTATTACTTAGACGCGCGAACATCGCTAGCCCTCAGGATGTTTGGAAAGTTTGTGATCTGCGAACTGCGAACCGTTATGGTTGCTGCTTGAACGAAATGGAGCAATGGGACCTTTCGCGTTTCATCGAACAGAGCCAAGTTTAAAATATATTGGCCACTAGCGAACGGTAGTTCACGTAGGTCGATTTCCAGTCTGGTTCGCCCCGGCGTTACCTTGCCAGTCCTTGAAGGGGGCATCAGTCGAAACTCGGCGCCTTCTCGCCCGTCGGCGGTTTCGAAATTGCCTACGATTAGCCCGATCTCACACGCCGCCAGCGCTTCAAGTTCGATCACAATTGTCAGTTTATCAAAAGTGCCCAATTCTTGGGGCTCAGCATGGATGGAAGCAGAAGCTAAATGTGGGGCAAGTACGAGTGGGACTGCGTTGGCCCTCACGTTAAAATTTGTGGCGTGCAGGTAGGCATTAATGCCATCTTCAACTGAAAGGATTTGTGCCGCGCATCCCGGGCTTAAGAACAGGGTCCGGTCACAAAGTCGCGGTAGTTGCGCTAGATTATGAGTAACGAGGATTACTGACGTGTCGCTTATTATTTTTCCGAGCCTTTCATAACATTTAGCTCGGAAGGCGACATCGCCCACGGCAAGAACCTCGTCAAGTAACAAGATATCCGGCTTGAGCGCTGTCGCTATGGCGAATCCGAGTCGAACTTGCATTCCCGAACTGTAACTCTGCACCGGCGCATCGATGAACTCGCCGATGTCAGCGAACTCGATAATGTCGTCATATCTGTCATCGATTTCTCTTTTAGTGAGACCCAATATCGATCCGTTTACATACACATTTTCGCGCCCTGTAAGAATCGGATTAAAGCCCGCGCCAAGCGCGATAAGCGCGCCGACTCGACCGCGAATTTCAATAAACCCTCGATCTGGCTTGATTAGACCATTTAACATCTTAAGCAGTGAAGATTTTCCCGAGCCGTTGCGGCCAATCAAACCTAGACATTCGCCGCGGCGCAGCTCAAACGAGACCTCATTGACTGCCCAAAATTCGCTGCGCCGAAGTCGTGGATCGGAGTTGTTGGAACCCAGTAGATCGCATACGGTATCCTGAACGCCGTACCAAAGCGAGCGCTTTAGGTCGCGACAAAACTTCTTGGCAACATGATGTGCCCGAACCAGGACGTCGGCGGTCATGGCGCCACTCAGGAGCCGATGCGGGCTACCAGATGGGGCATCGCCACACGCATGGCGATCCATCCAATCAGTAGGCAGGCCAGCGCAACCAATGTGGTGAGGGATAGAGCAGCGGCATGTGTTGTTGCGCCAACAGTGAGCCAGTCACGCGTGGCAGTTACAAGTGGTGTTAGAGGATTAAATCCCGCGACTACCCTTGCCAAACCAGAATTGGGGATCGGATAAACGACTGGCGTAAAGAGCATCAAGAATGTCGTCGCGATCGGCAACGTCTGTTGAACATCGGTGTACAAAACACCTAGCGGCGTGAGCAGCAAGCCCATGACGAACCCTACCAGAACAAGCGAAAATATGCCGATGGGAAACAGAAAGGCTGTGAGGGGCGGCGCCACACGGAAGTACGCTAGAACGCCGATAAGAAGGACAAGCCGCACGAGAAAGCCTAACGCTACCTGCGCGAGTGCCGAAAGGAGGATAGCCTCCTGCGGCAAGTTAATGCGCGTCAGCATTGGACGAGCGGCCATCATTGTACGAAGCGGCGCGTTAACTGCATCGACGAAGACCTGCCAGATAGTTGTTCCAATGATGGCATAAGCGGCGTAGGGGATCGGCGTCGCGCCGATGCTTACAACGCCTTGAGCATTCAAATATACAAACGGCAAACCTGCTACCAGCGGCGGAATGAAGACCCAAAGATATCCGAGGACACTTTGCCGATACTGTGCACTGGTGTCGCGGACAAAAAGCCGCCACGCAAGCTCGCGCGAATTGACAAGATTGCGCAGCATGTTTCGCGCTAGCTCGACTGGCTGTCGCAGCGGAGAAGCGGGTGTATATATAACGCAGGGGAGCTCGGATACGTCGCGTTGGGATGAGTTGTGCAAGGTAGTCATATGCGTCGCTCATATCTTTCGAAACTGGTGGCTTTTCTGCTTTCTCTGGCGATGTGCGAGGCGTCGAACGGTCAGCAGTTATCAGCGCCACCTAACACCACGCCGGGGCGTCCGATCGAGGGGAGCACTGGTGGAAACCAACCGCAGTCACCTGCGCTGTCGCAGTTGCGTCCTCGGGTGAAGGTCCACCAGGACGCTGCCGGGAACCCGTGTGTGACAGTTGCCGCAAATTCACTTCCAAAAACCGATTTTCGAAAGATCTTTGGCGGGGGACAAACGTCCGATGGTACCGACATTAAGCTGAAAACCTTTGAACACATTATTTCAGCGCATAATCACTGCGCTCTAACCGTAAGGCTGCGGGTCTGCTACTACGGTTCCCAAAATTGCGTGCCTTTGGATGTACCCGGGCACGATGACGGACAAGCCAGTCTGGGGATATCTCCCGAATCGGGGTTCCACTATCAATACACCGAACAATTTTGATCGGTGCGGAACTAGCCTGCATTCTGATACGCGTTCTTCGAAAACAGCGTCATAAGAAGTATTTTTAGGTCGAATAGGAAACGACCAATTGTCGATGTAGAACATGTCATACTCGACGCGACGCTGCATTTTTTCAAACGTGTCGGTTTCACCACGAAAGCCATTTACCTGTGCCCATCCGGTCAACCCGGGCTTGACGTTGTGTCGGCGCGAGTAAGGCACGATCCGCTCACGAAACATCGTATTGAGGGCGATCGGATGCGGCCGAGGTCCGATTAGCGACATCTCTCCGCGCAGGACATTGAACAGCTGCGGGAGCTCGTCAATATTGGTTCGACGTAGAACACGGCCCAGGCGGGTTAAACGAGCGATCATCGGATCGCGCTTGCGTGAATGTCGCGGGCGATTCGCCGTCCTCCATAACATTCATCGTGCGAAACTTAACGACAGGAATAATCTCGTTGTTGTAGCCGTGGCGATTTTGCCGAAATAGTATCGGACCAGGCGATTCAAGCTTGATCCCCAATGAAACCGTGAGCAGCAGCGGCGACAGCACGATAAGGCCAATTGCCGAAGCGCAAATGTCAAATGCACGTTTGATCGATAGATCGAACGCCGACAGTGGCGGCCGCAGCACCTGAATTGTTGCGGTCTCGCCGAGACTGGCAACTTTTGCCGATGCCCAAAATTCCGTCGATGCCGTCGGAATGACATGGACGCTCGCCGGCAACTCTGACAACGGGCCTACCAGCGCCGCAATGCGCGGCAAGTCCGCCGTCTCGGCCAAAAATATAATGTCATCCGGTTTAAATCCACGGCACCTTTCTACAAAGCTGCGAACGCCGGGTGAAAATACCTCTCCACCGGAAACTGGATAGCCATGCACATAAGGAAACGAAAGAAAGCCAGCCCAGTGTACTCCCTGCCGCTGCAGTCGTTTTACAATGTGGGCGTTCGATTTGGTGTCGCCGACAAGGATGGCCTTTCGTGCTTCAATTGAGCCGGACTGAATAGCACGTCTGACATAGCTGTGTGTCATCCCGCGCATCGAAAAGCATCGCGGCAGCAACGCCAAAGAACTGGCTAAAGAAAGTGCCTCGCGAATACCAATCGCCAATCTTAAACAAAAACAGGCACGACAGAAACAACGAAAAGCCCAAGCGCCACCGCGCCCAAGCCGCCTAGCATGAACCGATCACGCGGTTGCGCCTGGATCGCGACATACTGTTTAAAGCCGAGCGATAGCAAAACGATCAACAGGGCGATGAAGAGAGCGGCCGAAACGTACTCGAAGTTGGACGGGGCAACCGTCAGCACGGCATAGAAGTATAGGGTGCTGGTTATAAAGCAGGTCGCCGCGATCGCCAAAAACTCGATAACGACTATTCGCGCAAGCAACCGCTCAATGCGCTCGCCGGCCGCTGACGAGAAGTCAAACTTTGGCCTAACGTCACTGGCGACCACGCTTTTGTCGACATCGGGCAGGTACAATTGCGCCATCCGTGCGAGCTTCGACATACTCGATAGTCTAAGATTTTACGCAGTTTAAGCCGTTTGCTTTCTCCGTCAACGCGAACCAATGTTATCGGCTAACATATCGGCGAGACATCGCAGGCGACCATGTGACTTACTTCCCAAAAGTCGGAGCGAATTCCTTCGTCACGTCAGCTTGGGTTGCGAGCAGGCCCTCGAAGTACGCAATCGTCTTCGTGAGGCCGTCCGCCAACGGTACTGCCGGCTGCCAACCGAGAAGCTCTTGCGCCTTGCTGATATCGGGCTGGCGCTGCTTGGGATCATCCTGCGGCAGTGGTCGATGAATGATTTTCGAACGCAGACCCGGTGAGATCGATAACCGTCTCTGCCAATTGTCGGATCGTAAACTCGCTCGGGTTCCCGAGATTGATCGGACCGACAATGTCGCGATCGCTCTCCATCAGTCGAATGAGTCCGTCTACAAGGTCGTCTACGTAGCAAAAGGAGCGCGTTTGGCTGCCATCGCCATAGACGGTAATGTCCTTATCTCTCAGGGCTTGGACAATGAAATTCGAGACAACCCGGCCGTCGTTCGGGTGCATTCGCGGTCCATAGGTATTGAAAATTCTGGCCACCTTGATGGGCAAGCGATGCTGCCGATAGTAATCGAAGAAAAGGGTCTCAGCGCAGCGTTTGCCTTCATCATAACAAGATCGCGGGCCGATCGGATTGACATTTCCCCAATATTCCTCGGGCTGTGGGTGCACCGTCGGATCACCATACACTTCCGAGGTTGACGCCTGCAAAATTGTTGCCTTCACCCGTTTGGCCAATCCAAGCATGTTGATGGCGCCATGCACGCTCGTCTTGGTGGTCTGAACCGGGTCATGTTGGTAGTGAATTGGGGAGGCCGGGCAGGCTAAGTTGTATATCCGATCGACTTCAACGTAGAGAGGGAAACATACGTCCTGTCGCATCAGCTCGAAGCGCGGATTGTCGAGAAGACTGTGCATGTTCCGCCGCGTGCCGGTGTAGAAATTATCGACGCACAAGACTTCCTGTGCCTCCGCCACAAGCCGCTCGCAAAGATGCGAGCCGATGAAGCCCGCCCCGCCAGTGATTAAAACGCGTCGCTCGTTCAACATGAGACCCTTTGCTCCGACCCGGCTGATTGCTTGCAAAATCGCCAATGGCCCGCCCGACGCCTTATAACATATCCTCTAACATAGTCTTGTGGCACTAATACGATCGATATGCAGGATACTTGCCAAATTCTTCGGATGACCGGCCAATTTTTTGTCCGCTATCGCGGAAAATGAAACTGTCTGTAATCTAACATTTGAGCGACCTTCCCGGGAGCTAGCAGGTCATCGGCAAAACCTCTTTATCGTCATCGTCGCTCAGGGACAGGTCTAAATCGACCGCCACTTGGTTCCAGCCTCATACGGATCGCTAACGTAACGTGCTGTGCTGAGCCTATGAACCCAACAGCGGTGGGCGATGTACCATGCGTCAATGGTCTGTCTAGTCCTTAAATTTTGGCCGACGCGAATCAATACCGAATGCTGGGTTCCGGTCGCCCATAAGCCATCGGCTCTCGCTTGACCCCAACGCCGGCTGACCAGCGTTCTTCAGCTGCAGCCGAGGCGGCAATCGGCGCAGAGTTCGAGTTCGATTTGAACAACTTACCGCGCGAATGGCCGCGAAAATGTTGGCGGAGGATTAGGGATCCCCCAATTTTGGGGGGTGCGCAAAACGCAAATTTCCACAAAGATGTCGCAATGCAGCAGGAACACTATTGCGTCGCGGTAGTTATTTCTCGCGGAAGGGGGCGGTCATATTTCCACGCCCCGTTATCGCCACTGGAGGACCGGTCGCCCGCCGACGACTTCGCGGGATGGCAGGTTTTTCTGTGGGCACGACAAAAGCAGGGTAGGGGAGGGTTCCGGGGTCGCTAGCGTTTCGAGTGAGGGTTGTCGTCGAATTCAACTTACCCCTCCATGTGGAGGGCACAAAGAACTCCGCGTTGCGCAATTCATAAGGACCGAATAATGGCCACTCTAGTCGGAAGTGTGCATCAGATTGAGTCGTCTCCCCAGTGTTCTCACGCTGCCTCTTCGACAACCGTTAAATCCCGCTTGGTTGAGATGTGGCCGCAGTCAATCATCGCGCTGGGCCTTGGCCTGTCTCTCCTGTGGACCGCAAGCTTGTTTTGGCTTCTTTACGAGATTGTTTGAGGGCGATCTGCGGGCGGGTCCCCGACCGTTCCCCCTGTAATACCAACGCGGCTGGACTGGACGATGCTCCGGAGCGTTCCACACATCACAGTTTAAACTCTTCGCCTCAAGCGGGCGGGTGGGCGGGCGACGTCGTGTTCCGTAAGCGCTCTTGAAAGGACCTAAGCTTGCTTTTGCCACCGCACCGATCAATGAGGAGCTCTTGGATGCTAAAACAGACAAAAACAATCCACCAATCCGTCGTGGATGGAAAGTCTGTATGGCGATTTGAAGCATTAAGCGGGGAATTGCGGCCGGCCGAGACAGACAATGTTGTACCGTTTCGAAGTCGCTTGCATTCTCAAGCCAGGCAACTTCGCGCCGTAAGTTTAGCCGAGCTCGAGGCCGAGAATGCTGCACTTCGCAATTTGGCCGTTGAACTTGCCCTTGAGATACGAAATCTATGCGATGGCAAGCGGCGACCAAAAGTACAGCTTCGCGCTGTGACGCGCCAATGCGCAGACTATCGCCAGAATTCACAAAGCTAGTTTCATCGCAGTAGGTTGCAAAGCGCAGCTTGTCGCACAGCGCTGGGGCTAGGTTGATAGTGCGGGCGAGGGCCAGAAAGGCGGGTGGCCACCCCTCATGCCACCATCCCAGGCGGTGCTAGGTGGGGAGCCACCATTCCACGCGTTGCATAAGTCGCCTCCGTCCTGGGGCGAAAATGGAACCAGAGGCTGTGTGAGAGAAGGCCGTTAGGTTCGCCGCAAAGCTCAGGGGACTTAGTTGCGCTTCCCGCTCTCCCAAGCTTCGCGCTCAAAAACTGAGGCACCCGCGCCCTTAGCTTTTTGGGGTTCGTCGCTTTTTCGGGGTTCGTCCCCACATTTCAAACATGCTAGGCGTAGGGCGTGAGTATGAATATGAATATGAAGGGCAGGTGAAGTCTGCGCGTTTCCTGCGGCTTTTATCGGGTACGTGTCCCCACCAGACGAGGAGGCGGCGCTCTAAAGTGGGCCACTGCGCAGTTCAAGATCTGCGAGGCCCATCAGAAGCGGCTGATCGTGTCGAAGGAAATGATTAGATCGGCGGGCTGACCTCGATGGTGGTCGATACTGAAGATCAAGGCTGCGCGACAGGCCGATCCTAACTCTGAGCTTGTAGAATTGCTCAGGCGAAATTATCGGCGAACGACGTGGACCCTTATTGTCGCCATCGCCGCTGTAATTCTCAGCGCAGTCAGCATCGTAATATCTGTCGCTGCGTTCTTTGCGCTAGCCACACCTGACTAATCGTTTTCGAGAAAGCACAGCGCAATTGCTGTCTCGACGTGCCGAACGACCGACTGGAGCGGATCACCAGTTCAAAGGGTTGGTGCTGATGATCCTGCGCTGATCGAAAGATCGCCATGTCGGCGACCGCAAACTCCGCGAACGTGCGAGCTTAATTGTGCTGACCGCAATGGCAAGCCAGCACTGCGATGGCGACAATTTTCTTGTCACAGTACCGCTCCTTCGGCGACAAATCAATAAATTAGGGCATGCCGCAGAATGCGGCCGTGACCATGGTGACAGAATCGTCGGCGACAGCTGTGTGCTAATCAGGCTGCGCCGGACGGGGGCTTGTCTTCAGGATCAGCTAACCGCGCGCTTCCGGGCGGTCGGCCTGTGCATTGCGGCCGGCCACTGTCTTCGAACTTCTTGCGCGACATCTTGCATCGCATGCAAAGGCCAGTGATGAAGTCGAACCGGTGCCCGCCCGCTTGTAAGTCAATGACCATCGCATCGCTCTGTTTGCGTGACCAGCACCTACGTCTTTCGGAACGGCTCCAAAAGATCGGCCAAAGCAGCCGCTTGTTCATAGCCGAGCTTAACAGTCACGGGTGTTGATTTACCCTCAATTCTAACCTCAAAGATCACCTCGACATTACGTCCCGCATCCCGTGCATCGAGATGTTCTACAGCGGGAAAAATGTTTGGCTCAACGCTATCGACCTTCACTGTCATAGCGGTCCCCCTCAGCTGCTAAATGACACAGCCTAGCAGGCTGCCATTCTTCCCGGAACGCGGTCGTGCGTTGTCGTGGGGTCGCGATGGCAAGCTAAGCGCAATCAAAGACAGTGGCTTTGTCACAAAGGCTTTGAGCTGGAAATCGCTGCAACGCATCGGCGTAGTTTAAGATCGAGGTTTCGTCCAGTGATAATTTGCGGCTCGCATGGATTCTGAGACCCTGCCGCGCCGACAAGCGGTTGGTGGCAGTTAGTCCGTGGTTGCGAGTTGCTGCCTATCCGCGGCTTTGTCCGCGTGCTCAGCTTTGGCGCGTGATGTGGCCCCGATTTTGTCCGTTTGCGGTGGCGTAAGCTCGAGGAACTCACGCAATGTGTCGCGCATGGCCGCACCTAGGTCGTCGCGTGCGAGAGCGTACGCGACGTTGGCCGCTAAAAAACCGATCTTCGAACCGCAGTCAAAACTTCGACCGGCGAATTTCAGCCCGTAAAAGGGCTGCGTCTGCGAAAGTGTAATCATCGCATCGGTCAGTTGAATCTCACCGCCTGAGCCCGTTTCCTGCGTCGCCAGCAACTCAAATATCTGCGGTTGCAAGATGTAGCGCCCGGTGATGATGAGATCCGACGGCGCATTCTCGGGCTCTGGCTTTTCCACCATCTCGGTCAAGCGAAACAGATTGCCCCGGCGCTGCCCAATTCCGACAACTCCATACGAATGGATCCGATCTTCGGGCACGGGCTCCACCGCAACGACATTGACCGCCTCATCGAGCGCCTCCACCGACTTGATCATTTGAGCCAAGCAGCCGGGAGTGTGCTGTATCAATACATCGGGCAAAAGCAGCGCAAATGGCTCCGATCCGACCAATTCGCGCGCACACCATACGGCGTGTCCTAGGCCCAGAGGCTGCTGCTGACGGGTAAAGCTTGTCGTACCTGGCAGCGGCAATTCGCGCGACAAAAATTCGAGAACCTCTCGCTTTTGACGATCGAGCAGCGTGCTTTCCAGTTCAATTTGGCGATCGAAATGATCCTCGATGATATGTTTGTTGCGGCCCGTGACAAAGATGAAATGTTCGATGCCGGCTTCACGAGCCTCGTCAACCACGTATTGAATGAGCGGCCGGTCTACGACAGGCAACATCTCCTTAGGCATGGCTTTCGTGGCAGGGAGAAATCGGGTGCCGAGACCCGCGACCGGAAAAATGGCTTTGCGTACCTTTTTCATGCTGCAAATTTGCGAGTTAGCTGAGATTGGCTCGATGCGACGAATGCATTTCTAACGGCAAAAACCTTACCAAAACTATGTTATGTTTGTGGCGAGATTGTAATCTGCGCGGAGCATAACTCTATAATCGCGCTCGATACACGGTGAAATTCGTAGCAAGCGTGCTCAATCCTACGCCAACGCATACCGCCAGAGCGTCGACTATAAAGTCGCTCAAGCGAGCATGACGCCCCGGAGCGAAGATCTGGGCGAACTCGATAGCCCCGGCAAAGAGTACAAGACCAGCGGCAAGAAGGCCCCGGTTGTTGTTGTAACCGACACCAAGGGTAATGCCAGTAGCGCAGAAAACCGCAAAATGTTCGAAGTGATGCGGTGTTCCAGTTTCCGGCCTGAAATCGGGTGGCACGAGCGAAAGAGCCGTGATCATGATGACCAGCAGCCACCCAGCAAAACGAGAGAATACCGGCGCTAAAAATTTCATCGGAAATTATTGCTTACTCGGGGCCACGACGTAGCGTTTGAAGAAAGCTCGGATCCTTCTCACCAAGCTCTTGTTCCATCAAGCGCTTGCCTGCCGGCGTTGCTGTATGCCAGGCTTGGATAATTGCCGACTTTTGCTGACTCTTCAAAAGATAACGAAGGTCGCGACGAGCGAGCTGCTGCATGTCGGCATCGAGCGTCGGCATTTGGGCAGCAACGAATGTACGTATCGGCATCAACGACAATTCGCTTGGGCCGGTGAAATACGACATCCGCAATGCTTCCGTGGCCTCGCGAAAATCGGGCGCGAAACCGGCGAGCAGAAGCCACACACCAGCTTTGGTAGGTGCGTAGCGAATCGCCCGATTTAGGCGCGCCCGTGCCAGATCCACCGACTGGGCCGGCTCCTTTTCGCCGCTAGAACTCTTCCAGAGTAAATTGGCAAACGTGTATCCCAATTCCGCCCAAAGGTCGCCACGGATGATGCCGACGTGCGCCGCCCAACTGGCCCGCGCGCGCTTTTGGGCCGCTATTGCAGCGCTCTGAGGGTCAACTGGTAAGCTGATTACCCCCGGTCGGATTAGTTCGGACGATAGCATCCAGATGCAATAGATCCCGACAACAGCCGTTAAGACCAACATTGCTACGCGAGGGGCCTTCTGCTGCGGCTCCGTCGGCAAATCGCGTGCTAGTGAAGCTTCATCCCTGGACATCAGCTACTACCGGTAAAATCGTCTGGCCAATTTTTTTCACCATCAAATCACGGCCATCTGATCGCCTTGTAAAATCAAGCACGTCAGCCGGCCGGTCGCGAAGGCGCCAGTATCGATATTAATGCGGTTAGAACGAATATCGGGAGTTTTGGCGGGAGTATGGCCATGCACGATGATTTTGCCGAAGTCCTCCTCATGCAGCAAGAAGTCGTCGCGGATCCAGAGCAAATCCTGCTCGCGTTGCTCAACGAGAGGAATGCCGGGCCGCACGCCGGCATGAGCAAAAAAGAAATCGCCGCAGGAAAACGTCAACCGCAGATCTTGCAGGAAATCGGAGGTGGCTATCAGGCAAAGCGGACCGAAATGCCGCTGCTATGTCCTGCCTCATGCCTGGGTCGTCCTGGATGCTGGGCCGCAAACCGTATGAGCGCAGGGTACTTATTCCGCCAACTTGTTTCCACTCGGAGAGAATAGACGGATCGGCGAGAAATTGAACCGCGTAATTCTCGTGATTGCCTTTGAGACAGACCATGGTGTGCTGGCTCGCCCGCTCGATTAACGCATCGATCACTTGTCGCGAATTCGGCCCGCGATCGATATAATCGCCGATAAGGACATGGACGACGTTGTCGATAGGATGTGTAGCTAAGCTGTCGTCGATAGCCGAGAACATCTCGCGCAGAAGGTCGACGCGGCCGTGGACGTCGCCAATGGCATAGATGCGCGTGTCATCGGGAATGCGAGGCTTTGCCTTCAGCGCCCGCGACGCCAACACATTCCAAGGCACCGAAACGTTCTCCCTTTGGTAGACACTAATACGGTTACAGCAGTCGGTTGCATGGGTCTAACCCCAGCCCCTTCGGCCAAGCGGGGGCCGTGTCGAATGCGTTCAGGCAACCAGATAAATCATAATCATTTCCGGATTTTCAAGCTGGCTTTTGGCCGCTTTTGGGCGGCAGAATGAATTGGCCTGTTGTGTCTCGATCGAGGCGCTTTGAAAGCGTCCGCCCGCCAAAAAAGTGGGTCCAGGACCGCTGGTGCCACCGCTGCGCATTAACCAACAGCATAAAATCAACACGCCTGATCGATCCGTGTCGGCCAGGTTTGGGTTTGCGCTCTGTGGTGCTGGCAGCCGTCAAAGGCGCCGAATATCGGGTCGTGACTATCGATGGACAGAGCGGCTCTTGCTTTGGGCAAATGCAAGACCCACGGTCGCGGTTGCGATGATCCCTTCGGCCATCCCTAACAATCCCGAATTCACAAAGGCCAACAGCAGGAGAGTTAGCAGGCAGCTAGCGCCTGCGGTAGGATAAAAGGAGTCGCGGCCCCTTTGTATCGCGGCGCGAAAAAGCACAACGATTGCGGCCATTGTCGCCACCATCACGAACCAGAGCGCTGGGCTACCCAACTCGATGGCGGTCGCCGCTGCAACGGTCGGTGGTGCGACAATCGGGATTGTCTCGTCGATATCGCTGTAGATCGGCGCGATCGCCGAGAAGGTGCCGGCGCCATTGCCCCATAACGGCGTATCGGTGAGAACGCGTTGAGTCGTCCCCAAGAGTGACTCTGGCATATGCGCCGCGAACATCACCGACAAACTCTTTGTACCTAGTGCCGGATTGATAGCGGTGAGGAATGCTGCCAGCGCAATAGCCGGCAGTACAATCGCCACGATGCCCCAAGGCCCAAAGCCTAGGCGGCGGATTAATACCATCGCCGCGACGCCGGCCGCACCATAACCGGCCGCTATTATGACATTCGTTGTTCCATCTAGTATCAGGGCAAGGATGCAGATTGCGACTGCTGCCGCACAAGCCACGAACGTCAGCATTAAGAGGCGTACCGAACGGCCTGGACTAGCGTGTCGGGTTTCGTATCGCTCCAATGTTCTGACGGCGGCAGCGCCGGCAATGACGACGCCGATTGCCGCGCAATCGACAGACTGCATCCGCACAGCCGCTGCCGCAAACCCAGGTGTCGTTGAATCCCCGAGCACTATCACCACTGCCATTAATGCAATTAGCGCGGTTGCAACCAACAGCGAAAACAGGATCCATTCTGCGCGATGCCGATCGACAGCAACTGCGCCGGAGCAGACAGCGATAGCCACCAGCGTCAGGTATTGACCCAGCGCCATGACGCTTGCACCGATGTCGATGCTGATCGAGCCAAAAATCCGATGACCGACCGCTTCCCCGGCACTGTTCCAGATCGGATGAGCGAGCACGCCTAAGGGCAGGACTTGGATCAGCATCCATGCGGCCGGAACGGCGATCACAAACGACACTGGGCGGGCGATGGAAAGGAAGAAGCCGGCTTCGCCTGGGCGCATGGTACGCAGCAGAATAGCCATTCCGCTCACCGCTGCCGCGGCAACAAGACCGCGCACTATCGGTCCATCAAAGAGCAGGATGGCGGGCGAAGCACAAATCAGGGCGACAAGAATGAGGCGGGCGTTTAACACGTCGATGAAGATTTTGAGGATTGTCGTCGGCAAGCTCGCATGGTCCAGCCGCTCACACAAGCGGCCGACACCAAGGCTGGGAAAATTATCCGATGCGAATGTTGCCTGGCACGTCGCCTTCGGATTGCAAAACGACAGGTCGCTCAGCCGGGGCTGTGAACCTATCTGGACGGTTACTTAGTTCGCCCGGTGAGAAGCTGGCCGCGAACCAGAGAGCGACGCGTCGCGGGCGCTGCTCGCCCGGACAGAGGCCGAGAGGTATCGTGCAGCAAGTCCAGCCCAGTAGCCGATCTGCAGGATCGCTACGGTCGCGGCAGCGAGCGGGGCTACTGATCCGAAAGAATGCTGACCACTGACTACCGCTACCGCGACTTCAATTATGACCGCAAAGGCGATAGCGGGTATCAGCACCAGTACCCTAAAGCGCATCCCCAAAAGCATACCGACGCCGAACAACGCCAATAGCGTCATGCCAGGCTCCTTGCGTCCAGGTTCCATTCCATTTCTTAATTTCAGGTGAACTTCGGACGCGGCCGGACAGTGGGTCCGGGTGGCCTCATTGTGTGGAACAGATGGCCAACAAGGACGGCAGCGCACTGCTTAAGCCCTTGAGCGGAACCACACCGCGGATGAGGCTTGGAGCACTATCGTTTTGCCCGGTCTCGATTTGAACGGTCATTTCCGAGGTCGCGATCCAGAGCCCCGACGCGAGGTCGGTCGCCGTTTTTGGCAAGAGCAACGACGCGCCCGGCGGCACAACGGTCGCAGTGAAGTCCATGCTCTTTCCACCCGCAGTGACCGCTACCTTGGGGTGTGCCCGCAGTGACAGAGCACCGACCAGCACAATCAGGACCTCGACGCCGCCGTCTTGGCAGCGAAGGGACAGCCCGGCGAGATCAAAATCGGATCGGGTCGTGTCGGCGGTTTGCATGATTGAAACCGCGTCCGGACCCCCAGACGGGTTTGGCGTCCGCACCAACCGCCATGTACCGGCCTCCGGGCCAAGCGTGCGAGTTCCTGAGTTTGTTCGCGGCTTTCCGATTGCACTTTCGAAACAGCGAAGGCGCGCCGCGTCGTCTGCAATCGCCCGGCAATGTTCGCGGTCTGTCGTGGATCCTGACGGCTGGGCGAGTGCAAATCCGACCTCCACCACACCCGCCACGGTCCCCAGGACGGCTAAAGGCAGAAGGCAGCGAAGGGCAAACCGTGACGTCACGTCGATCACAAAATGGGCCCAGCGATGCCTATCATTTGCGCAGGCTTGTGTGTTATGCGAATGTTAAGGTACGTTGCAGTTTGGTCGAGCATCGCAGGTTCGTCATGCGCGTCACAATGATCGGTTCTGGCTACGTGGGTCTCGTATCCGGCGCGTGCATCGCCGATTTCGGACACGACGTAATTTGTGTCGATAAAGATGCGGCGAAAATTGCGGCTCTGCGACGCGGAGAAATTCCGATTTATGAGCCAGGCTTGGCGGAACTTGTCCGCAGCAACGTCGAAGCTGAGCGCCTTTCTTTTACTCCCGAGCTTCCTGAAGCTGTCCGCTCGGCTGACGCCATATTCATTGCGGTTGGAACACCGTCGCGTCGCGGCGACGGACACGCAGATCTCTCCTACGTTTACGATGCCGCCCGGGAGATTGCTGCTGCGCTCGATGGGTTCACCGTTGTCATAACAAAGTCGACTGTGCCCGTCGGCACTTGCGACGAAATCGAGCGCATCATTTATGGTCAACGGCCAGACGCTGAGGTCGCCGTCGTTTCTAATCCTGAGTTTTTGCGAGAGGGAGCGGCTATTCATGATTTCAAGCATCCGGATCGCGTTGTCGTTGGGACGACCGATGAACGCGCTAGGCGAGTTGTAGCGGAAATTTACCGCCCGCTAAACCTCAATCAGGCGCCTATTCTTTACACCGAGCGGCGGACCGCCGAACTCATAAAATATGCGGCCAATGCGTTTCTCGCGACCAAAATTACCTTCATCAACGAAATTGCAGACCTGTGCGAAAAAGTTGGGGCAAATGTGCAGGAAGTTGCACACGGTATCGGCCTCGATAAACGCATCGGGCCGAAATTTTTACACGCGGGACCTGGATTCGGCGGCTCCTGCTTCCCCAAAGATTTACGCGCCCTTATCAAAACGGCGCAGGATTACGACGTTCCGATGCGCATCCTTGAAGCCGTAACCGCGGTCAACGACACGAGGAAGCGGGCCATGGCCCGTAAAGTTTCGGCGATGTTTTCCGGGATTCTCCGCGGCAAGACTGTTGCCGTGCTTGGATTGACTTTCAAGCCGAACACCGACGACATGCGCGAAGCTCCTTCGCTTGCGCTGATTACGGCTCTCCAGGACATGGGCGCACGCGTCCGGGTGTTCGATCCAGCTGGCATGGGGCAGGCTCGGCCGTTATTGGAGAATGTTACCTATTGCACGACTGCTTACGAATGCGCCGACGCGGCTGACGCGCTTGTAATCGCCACAGAATGGGAACAATTCCGGGCGCTGGATCTTGAACGTCTTCGCGACCTCATGGCTTGCCCGGTCGTCGTCGATCTCCGAAACATTTACCGGCCCGAAGACATGCACAAGCACGGGTTTGCCTATGCCTGCGTAGGGAGAGCATTGCCAGTGCCGGCCTTCGCCGAGGCAACGCTTGACCAACTTTTGTCGAAAGTCCGCGTACAAACTCAAAGTTTGTAGTCGGCGCAGGCGAGTAGGCCAAGATCAGTCAGTTCATTCGCGAGCAGAAATTACGACGCACGGGATTTCGGTGTGCGGTCCGTCTGTTCGTTGTGAGAGTGAATTTGCTGCTCATCATCGAGCCTCAACTTCTCTAGCAGCAGATCAGTCACGAGCCTTCTCAGGCGAGAGTTCTCAAGCTGGAGTTCCGCAATTCGAGCCGCCCGATCTGATGCCGGCAAGTGCTTATCGGAGACAAGCTGACCGAGCGTACGCGCGCCGGCCGGCGTTTCAGGAGGTGATGCCTCGCTTTGCGCCACCGGTGAAATGTCATCACGCTGATGCCTAAAGCACTGGCGATCTCGCTCTGCGTTTGGCCCTCCCTGATGAGGACGTCGGCTTTCCCCATTTTCGTGGCGATCTCGGCGGCGTTGTGCCGTTTCTTCTTTGCCATCTGTCCGTTCACTCCCAGGAATGTTAATTGGTCGATTTATAACATAACGTCCCGGCAGCAGGGTAAAAACAATTCGGCGCCGCGAGCCGCGGGATCGAGTTCTACACGGCGCGTGTATATGGATGCTGAAAACCGGCGTTTGATATGGAATAAATTAGCTTATAGGTCGCTTTGAGCCGCGTCTCTTCAATCAAAAGTTGTTTAATATTAATTAATTTTCCAAAAAGTTGTGCTAATTTGGCATTGCTTCGACGGCACGAGGTTGCGAGCATATGGTCTGGGATGTTGTGGGACGTTGCATCTGCGGGAGGTGGGCGAATGCAGGAAAAAACTGGGACTTCCGAAGGCGCCAAGCCGCATGTGGAGCCGTATCGTTACAGCGGGAGGTTGGCGCCGCGTTCTCGGCGAGCCGGGCTCCCGCCAGCTGCCGATCTCAACCCACGAAGCATATCGGATCGACCGAAGTTGCCCTCCGCCACACTTCTCGCGCGGCTCGAAGCGGAAAATATGGTACTGCGCAACCGTGCAGTTGAACTTGCTCTTCGCATACAAAAATTGGCTGAACAACAGCGTTGGCCTGTTAACATGCGGTAGCAAACGGCTGCCGCCGGGACCGTGCCCAGGAGAACTTGAGCGCCCCATGGACGAGGTCGCTGTGCGCTCTTCCGACGGCAGCCCCGAGGAGGATCCTTACTCGGTCCTCTCCCAAATGATCGCGACCGTTAGCCGGGACCAATCGCAATTGAGAGCGCTGGTCTATGAGTTTGCGCGCCGAAAATTACGAAGGAATCTCTACCTTCAATTTGAGGACGGCGACTGGGTAGGTATCCAAGAGCAGCTGAGCGCCCTTGAGTTTGCTATAGACAAGGTCGAATCCGATTGCGCTCGTAAATCTCTAACGTTTGCCCCTGAGCCGCCGCTTTCGTATCAGGAGCTAATGGATGATCGACCCGTTGAATGGTCGAAGCCACAAAGAGCGGTGGCGCTGCCTAATCGTCAAGAGCCAATTTCGCCACTGCACATCGCCTCTGACGATGATGTTGTTTTTGCGGTCGCTCGCTTTGGCAAACGAGCACGCGCAAATATCTGGTGGAAGGTCCAATTGTGCCTCGCGGTGCTCCTAGGCTTGGTCGTCTTTGCGGCGATAGCCGGCAGATTCACACTCGGATCCTGGTTTGGGCCAAATCGGCCCGAGGTTGCCGCTAACAGGAGTCCGGGGAAAGCGGAAGACGCGGCCGTCAATACCCCTTCCCATAAAAAGTCCGGGGTTGCGAAAGCTTCGCGACCAAGCATACCTCTGCCGACTGAATATGGGGCGTTCGCACTCAGCGATGGACGGCTGACCGAACTCCCTCAATTGGCCATGAGGGTGCCTGATCCACGAGTGGCAATTTCGCCGGTCATTTCGACGCCCGGCCAAATCCACCTTCCGTCTGGCAAGCTTGAGTTTGTCATATTCCGCCGTGATCTTGCGAATAGCGCACCTGACCGGATATCACTCCGAGTCATTGCTCGTGTGGTGCGTGCCTTGACGTTTGATTCGAGAGGGAAGCCGATAACCACCAACATCGAGGACGCTTGGGTCGTTCGCAACAACTCATATCAGATGCGCGTTGCACCCGTCGCCGACACTCCCGAAATGATCCTCATCCGCCCGGATCCCCCCGAGTTGGTACTGCCCTCCGGCCGCTACGCTTTGGTGCTCAAAGGTACCGCGTACGATTTTAGTCTCGACGGAACGAATACCGACAGGGCTCACTGCCTTGAGCGCACCGATGCATTGACGGCACCCGTTTATTCGGAATGCCAAAAGTTTTAAACTGTACCCGGACTTTGGCGCCCGGTGATCCGCAGAATGCTATTGGTCCGCTCGCGGTCCCCGATAATGCCAGTGCCCATTGATCTATCTCTCATCATTCAGTTTGCTGGGGGAACGCTCGCGGGTCAATAATTGTGACATCGTTGCAATCATAAGTCGCGGTAAGGTCTTCAAGCCCAAAGAAATCTCAGAAAGACAATGAATGCCACCCGGCAGTGGGTCGCTCGGGTCGGCGGCGGGATCCACAAGATTAGCCGCATTCTGCTTTTTCCAGGATCGCCAGTACAAGCGATCCTTGCGGGAAATCTGTGCAGTCAATGTGCGTGTCAGGAGTATGGCTTCCAACAAGAAACGATCGCAAAAAACGATACGATGGTTCTGGTCTGCTTTTTGGGCCTTAGCTACTGCATCTCCTAATGCCTCTGTCTCGCCCGCAGCGTCAAGACAGGCAAGAAGCGGAAGCGGCATGCCCCGGCGGATGTCCATCGCGAGTTGGTGAAAGAAACGCGGATTGAAATCGATCGCGACCCAAGAGTCATTAAACCATAGAAACTCGATCTCGAAGACGCCAAAATACCCAAGATCGTCGCACAGGCGGCGGACGGCATCTGACATCCCGCCTGCACCCAACGGTGATTCGAAACAAACTCCAACTCCGGCAGGTTTAGATCGCTGCAAAACCTTCGCAGAATAGCGCGTCAGGAAATGCTTTCTGCTTTGATCGATAAACCCGGTGACTGAAAGAACCCCTTCGTCGCCGACCGTCAAGAATTGCTGTAGGATGGGTAGGTGGGCATCCGACAGCAGCGGATTATCGTCGCTTACTCGAGCGCGCTCCCGATCAACATACTGCTGGTACTTATGGAGTAGATCTTCTGCGGAATAAGCAACCATGCCCTTATCGGTCCATAGCCGGTGAACTTGGGTTCGCGGCTTTATGAAGATCGGATAGGGCAAGTTGGGCACTATAGCTTGCAATTCTTCCACGCTCCGCGGATGCCAGCTTTGCAAAATAGGAAACCCGGCCCTGGACGCGGCCATCTCGAATTGCGTCTTATCGAGAATAGTGTGAATGGTTGTGAGTGACGGTTGATAGAGACAATATTGTTGCTTGAGACGATCTGCGTTAGCCGCATACAGCCAGGCTGTTTCGTCCGAAGTGGGCAAAAGAATCCGCCCGGGGTTCGCCTTTCCGATAGCGATTAGTCGTTCAATGAATTGAGCGCCGGCCGTTTCTGGCGGAGCCCAATAGCGGGAGGATGCCCAACGCGACCACGCTGCCGCAGAGAGCAAACCGCTCGAGACCACGCCTACGTCAATTCCATTTGCGCCAAGATTGCGTACGGCAGCTATCGTTCCGCTGGCGGAAGCGGACGCCAAAAGCACAGAAAGCTTCTTACTCAAATACGACTTCCTCCGGCATGCGAAACCGCAAGTATATCAATTAAATCGCTCAGATGGCGGATTTGCCGGCTGCATCGAAATCTGGGCCGCGGCGATAAATGCTGGTTAAATCCTTTTGCCAGGATTCCCAGGCAAGTCTATGTTTAATGTACAGCCTTTTTGTCACATTGAAACCACCCTCGATGGGCGGCAAGCAACTTGGGCGTGGGGCCGATGACCAAAAGTATAATAAACGAAAGCATGCTCTTAGCGGCATTTTCGATTATTGAAAAAAAGCAAGAAATCGAAGTAGTTGTTAGCGAATTGCGGGATCTTCTGAAGGTCGATCATGCCGTCTATCATTCGTCTAAATTAGGCGTCAGTCCTTCGGCCGATCCATACATCCGGCTTACGTATCCTGCTTCCTGGATCAAGCGCTATCTTCAAATGGGCTATGCAGACATCGACCCTGTTGTCCGAGAGGGATTCTTGCGTACGATGCCGTTCAATTGGAGTGAGTTGACGCTCGAAAGCGCGGCAGTGGCATCATTTTTTGCGGATGCGCTCGCACATGGCATAGGGCCCAACGGTTATTCAATTCCGGTTGTGAATAAGTACGGGCATCGCGCTCTTTTTTCGATTTCTTCTTCTCAATCCGAGCAAGAATGGCAACGCTATTTGTCGATTCATAAGTCGACGATGATACAGATCGCTAATCGTCTTCACCGTCGCGTTGTCGCCGAAGTATTCGATGAGGATCGGCCATATTTGACGATGAGGGAGGTCGAGTGCCTACGTTGGGTCTCGCTTGGCAAATCGACCAACGAAATCGCCGCCATCTTAAGCATCTCTCCCCACACCGCACGTGACTATTTGAAGTCTGTGCGGTTTAAGTTGGATTGTGTTACGTCGGCACAAGCAGCCAGCAAAGCCATTAAGCTTGGATTTTTGAAGACGTAACAAAACCCGGGCACTCTATTAGGCCGTGCACTCATAACTCGGCGATGTCCGCTATTTCCCGTTAGCGGCCGAACAGCGGACCTTCAAAAACCGACGCTAAGGCCAGTTCCGGACTCATGCGCAGCAGCAAAGAAACCTCGTCTACTCGATGACCTCTTAGGTCAGCGCGAGCATTCCGCAGCGACCCGATTGGAGGCCGCAAGTGAGCACCGGCGCGTGCGAGCGGGCGCGGGAGCATGCGTTCTGGTATGTTGCCGGCGGTTAGTACGGAGCGGATGGTGGAATACAATGACGACTGAGACAGTTATCCCACTCCGCTCGTGCGGCAAGGGCGTCGCGGAGACTATTGGAACGCGACCTCGGCGAAGCTTCGGAGTTTGCGCGAGTGCAAGCGTTCCCAATCCTGGGCCTTGAGTTTTTCCAGTGCCCTTAACCCGATCTCGAGATGCTGGCCGACACGCTGGCGGTAGAATTCGCCGGCCATACCGGCGAGCTTTATTTCACCGTGCAGGGGCTTATCCGAAACGCAGAGCAGGGTGCCGTATGGCACGCGGAAGCGAAAGCCGTTGGCGGCGATGGCTGCCGACTCCATATCGAGCGCGATAGCGCGTGACTGCGAGAGGCGTCGGATGATCGCGGGGTCTCCGATCTCCCAATTGCGGTTGTCGACGCTCGCGACCGTTCCGGTACGCATAACCCGCTTTAGCTCGAAGCCCGCCAGCCCTGTGACCTCGCCGACCGCTAACTCAAGCGCGACCTGCATCTCGGCCAATGCTGGGATCGGTGCCCATAGCGGCAGTTCATTGTCGAGGACGTGATCCTCCCTCATATAGCCGTGGGCGAGAACGTAGTCGCCGAGGTTCTGCGAGTTACTAAGGCCGGCACAATGTCCCAACATCAGCCAGGCATGCGGCCGCAGCACGGCAACGTGGTCGGTGATGGTGCGGGCGTTGGACGGGCCAGTGCCAATGTTAATCATCGTAATGCCTCGATAGCCGGGCTCGACAAGATGAAAAGCCGGCATCTGCGGCATACGCTCAGGGACAACGCCAGATGTTCCTCCCAGCCGAGCATTGCGCGTGATTACATTGCCAGGTTCGACGAAGGCGTTGGCGCCGGAGCGGCCCGAGGCCATGTGCTCGTGGCCCAAGCGCCCGAAGACATCGACATAGAATTGGTAGTTCGTGAAGATCACAAAGTTTTGGAAGTGCTCCGGATCGGTGCCGGTGTAGTGGAAAAGCCGGTGCAAAGAATAATCAACTCGCGCTGCACGGAACAATGCCAGCGGCTCGGGCGTGCCGGGATGCCGTTGTAGCGTGCCGTTGGCGATCGCGTCGTCCATGGCGGCGAGATCAGGCGTATCGAACACGTCGCGCACCGGTCGTTGGATGCGTAACTTTTCGTCGTCTGAGAGCAGCGCTTCGATGTTAATGTCGCGGCGATAGGCGAAATGGACTGGGATCGGCTCGCTCGACTCGCCGATTTCGACCGGAACGCCGTGGTTCTCGATCAAGAGCTTGATTTGCTCTGTGAGATAGGCACGGAAAAGGTCAGGCCGCGTTACGGTAGTCTCGTACACGCCCGGCCCTGCGACGAAGCCGTAAGAAAGCCGAGAGTTGAGCCGCGCATGGGTTGCGGTCGTGATGCGCACAAAAGGATAGACGGCGCGTACTCGCGTCTTAATCGACTCACCATTGGCATACGCCTCAAAGCGCTCGCGCAAGAAGCCAGTATTGCGCTCATAGATCTCGTCGAGCCGCGCAACGGCCGCGGTAGCGTTGGTGAAGGCTTCCGTCGCGATGCATTGTGGGGTCAGGATGCTCAGTGCAGGGTGCATGTGCTCAACACGATATCTGGACGGGCACGAATAGGTGCGGATGATAGCGATTTCTCGAAACATAAAACTGATGGATCTCATGATCGAGACCGGCTTGTCGACCGGCTCATCCTGAACCCTCAATAGCGGCCGGACGCATTGGCGAAAGAGTTATCTCATCTTCGGAGTAGTTTGCGACGTTCTGTTAGGGCGTAGAACGCAAAACGCTTACACGCTCTCGCCCATCGTAGCTCACTTATGCCGCAGGATTACGGGCTGCCATATATACCGGCGAGCCCCCAGCGAGGAAATCTTCCCGCGGTGGCGCGAAGATATCAACGACTTCCGTGTCCTCGGGGAAGAAACCTTCGTGTTCGACGTCGCCAGGAATGACTGCAACATCACCCGCGATCATCGACCGCCGATCATTCCCAATCCGAAAATCCATCCTACCCTTGAACATCCAAACAATCTGCTCGTGCGGATGCTGATGCGCAGCGGCATGCGCGCCGGCCTTCATTTTCCACCACACGATCATGCCTTGTTTCCCAGCAAGCATACGCCTCTCAATTTTATCGGTGATGCGCTCCCACGGCAGTTCTGCAAGTGTACCAAAGCCAGACATCACAGGCATGACGTTCCCTCCGTTTTGTCGGACAGGAAATAAATATAGCGGATCCCGACGACCTTAGGCCTGTTAAGACGAGTGACCTTAGGCTTTGATGATGTTTACTGCTCTCGAAATGGCGCGACCGATAAAGCGGTCACAGCTTCTCGCGCATCGTTCGGTGCTGGATTGAATGCTCACCGGTGCGATTAGACGTCGTAACTTCCGCCGGACGTGAACATGCAAATAGCCACCTGCCGTGGGTCGCTGCGTGTGTCATCGATGTCTAAGGCGGTTATTCCTTTATGCCGGCCAATGCTGCGCTGCGCTGCCAGAGCACTAAGGCAGATCGGTCGTCTTGAGCCGCCGGAGACGGGAGGGCCGGCACTGACTCATAAAAGTATCTTCCAGTTGTCTTGGCGACGTCTGGCGAGGACGCGAGGTAGATAATCGTTTGTGCGCCCTTAGCAGGAGGTATTGCGAAAGACTTAGCAATCCAAACGACCCAGGACATCAAGGCACCGCTTTCGTCGCCGAAGCGGGTGGCGACGAACCCGGGATGAAGGCAATTCGCAGTGACGCCGGTGCCACGTAGACGACGAGCGAGTTCACGCGTGAATAGGATGTTGCATAGCTTCGACCGACTGTACGCTTTCATAGCTCCGAAGCCCTTAGCCGACTGAAGATCGTCGAAATCCAACGTGGCGCTTTGGTGTGCGGCGGAGGCCGTGTTGATGATACGCGCGGAAGCCGAGACCGACAGCCGCTCGCGCAATCCATCCGTCACGACGAAATAAGCCATGTGGTTGAGTGCGAAGGTACATTCAAGTCCGTCTTCCGTGGTACGCCGCGTTGCGAATAAGGCACCTGCATTGTTAATCAGCACGTCGATGCGCGACTCGTGATCGGCGATTTGAGCTGCCACGCGTTTCATCTCGACCAGCCGTAAGAGTTCGGCGTAATATACGGAGTGGGCGACGCCGGGCGCGCTGTCGCGAAGCCGCGCGAGGGTCGCCTCGCCGCGGGCCTTATCTCGGGCGACCAAAACGATCCGGGCACCCATTCTTGCGAGTGCTACCGCGGCAACCTCGCCAATCCCGGACGTGCCGCCTGTGATAACAACAGTCTTTCCCCTCATGACGCTCTGGTCTCTATCCTTAGGTTTACATCAAGAGCTACTGCGTTGGAGTCCCAATTACCCCGGCGCCTACTGGACGGCGCCCGATCCCGGCAATGCGCGAGTTTGGGCGCTGCCGACCGGTGCCAACAAGGGGTAATGTAACGCGGGAGCAGTTTCGGTTCTGGTGAAAACGGTCAGATGTTGGATTATTGTAGCGCGGCCGCGCAACAGCTTGCTACGTCGACAATCCGGCTTTCGCGAGACCCTCGGCAATCCGCTGAACGTCCTCTTCCTTCTTGAAAGGCTGCCCACCGCAATGTGAACATCTTTTCAATGCTTGGCAATTGGCAGTTGGAACCAATGCTTACCGCGGTTGGCAGCTCATACCCAATATACGCGGCTGGGCTTCACGAGCCTGCAGTTATACCGCGCGGTGAAGAAGAAAAAAGGTTAGAGCAAACCAAGAATACGGTTCCGGCACCAGATGTAAACTCGCTGCGAATCGGACATCATCGCTAATGACGTAGCCAAGCTCAGCGCCGCATTCGGATTTATGCTAAAAGGCGATTAGCATGTTTGGATTATTCCGGAGAATTATGGAAGCGGTCACGCCGCGGCAACAGAAGCGGCAAGAAGCTGCCAAAACCACGAATGTTCAAGGAATTCGGGACGCTGCAAGAAGGATAGAAAAGATCAAAGCAATCTGCGATCTCGGCAAAATGCATGCCAGAGCCATGCGAGATAGTTCTTTGGAGCCGGATCTCTTAGCCAGCGAGCAGAGAAACTATGAGATGTACAAACACGATGCGATTTTGTCGGCGGGTCGTTTGACGGATAAGACTTTGCGAGACTCCTCGTTACGCCTAGTCATTAACCTCTGCGTCTACGGTGGGGACGACAGCGAGGCAAAGCATCTCCTGAGCGCAGTCGAAGCTGATTTTATTAAGCGGGAAATTCTAGAAGAGCATCCGCGACTAGCCTTGCACGCTCTAATCACCCGGCGGCCGCCGGAAAGACGTTGAGTACCGCCTTAACGCATGTGCCTACACGAACAAGTCCGCGCTACGGAAAGTTCAAGCGGTTGCGGTGGAGTTGTTAACGACGAAGCCGCCAACTGAGGCGGCCTCGCGCCGTCCTGATGGGGACCCGGACGGGGGGATGTCCGAGAGGGGGCTCTCGGGCATGATTCGGGTACTCGATCGGAGATGTAAATTGCCATCCCCTAATTGAGGGGGCGGACCAACGGGAAATTGCCTCTTCCTCGCCACCTTCTGTCGTGATCGTCGCGCATCCGATGGGGATCGGGGGACGGCGGAGTGCGGGGCGAGCGGGTGGCGAAAACGCTCCGCACTCACGCTAGCGGCGATGGGCTGGCGACGAAAACGGCGGAGCTTCACTGCCTCGTAAAGTCGTTCAAGTAGACGCGAATTCGTCGACAACGAGCGTGCCTTGGTTATGGCGCGCCGCTTTTCTTGTATGTCGGCCTCGGGCCAAGAAGCGACATCGGGCGCGTCATTCGATCACCTCGTCGGCTAACGCGAGCAAGTTCGGCGGCAATTCAAGCCCAATTGATTTCGCAGTCTTTAAGTTGACTACAAACACATAGCGCGTCGGTTCCTCGAACGGCAAATCGGCGGGCTTAGCTCCCTTGAAAATCCGATCGACCAGTGAGGCGGCACGTTCGAAGGATTCCTTGAAATCAGCTCCATAGGACATTAAGCCACCGTCGCGAACGAAGAAATCGAACTCATAAATTGCCGGCAGACGGTGTGCAACGGCGTAGTCGAACACACGCTTGCGATTGAGAACGGTGAGAGCGTCGGCCACCATGAGGATTGCGTCCGGTGGATCGCGATCCATAGCCCCGAATGCGTCTGCGAAGTCGTCGGGCTCGGCGACGCCGAGCGGTTGAACGGTGGTGCCTAGAGATTTGGCAGCGTCCGCCGATGCTTGATACCGCAGTGTCATGCCGAGATCATCCTTGTTCCACAGCATCGCCACCTTGCGGATGCTCGGCACGGCCTGTTTAAGCAGCTCAAGACGCTTGGTGCTCAGTGTCGTCGCGTTGTCCGATATGCCGGTCACATTGCCTCCTGGCCGCGCCAAACTAGCAACGAGGCGGGTTGCGACTGGATCACCGGCGCCAATGACGACGACGGTGGGAACGTCGGTACCTTTCATCGCAGCGGTCGGCGGCCAGCCGATGACGACGACGGCATCGACCTTGCTCGCGGCAATGTCCCGTGCCAGCTGCGGCAGCCGGTCAGGTTGCATGTTGGCGCCATACGCCTGAATTTCCAGGCTCTGACCGAGTGTGTAGCCGTGCTCCGCCAGCGCCCCTGTAAGGATCTTCCCCATGGGGCTGTCTGCAGTTATCGGGGCGCCCCCCGCAAGCGTGGCGAGGCGATACGTCTTTGCGGACGTTTGGGCGGCGACCCGGTACGGAGCAGCTATCGCAGCGCCGGCCAGCAATTTAACGACATCGCGGCGTCTCATCGAGCCCTCCCTGTGCGAAAGCGTAGTCCCTCGATTTCCCGTCGCCTCATGGCGCTTCTTCCCGCACCGAGGGTTAGGCCGGGTAGGTCACGATATAACAGATCTCACACCGTACCGCACGCCACAGCGGTGCAGGTGGCAATGTCGCAGAACGGCCCAACACCGGACTCATGCACCGCAACAAAGTCGGGTGGTTTCGAAATTGGTTGTCAGGCGTGCAGCTCACCGAGCAGCGCCTCGGCAGCCTTTAAGTCGAGCGTGTCGAAGCCTTCGGTGAACCAGCCATACACAGAAGCGAGCAGTTTGCGGCCCTCGGTCGCGCCAGAGGCGAGCGGCTTCACACGCGTCCGTGTAGCATGTTCGGCGGCCGTCGCGGTATCAGTTTCCAACCGCGATCCGCACGAGCTCGTGGTACACGGCCTCCTGTTTCGCCTTCGGCAGCGGCTTGTCGGACAGTGCATAGCCGACAAACGCCCAATAGAGGATTTGGGCACGAGCCTGTGCGACGTCCTCGGCGAGGCCGGACGCTTTGAGACGACCCTCAATATAATCCATGCGCCGCCGGTCGATGGCCTGCACGGCAGTTCGTGCCTCGGCATCGAAAGTCGCCCAGCTTCGCACCGCTTTCTCCAGCGTCAAGCGACTGGAGAATGTGCGTCGCAACAGGAGCAGCAACGGATTTTCGTGCTCTGCGGCCACCTCGAGATCGGCAATGACCCGCTCGGCCGAAACCTCTCGCCAATGGGCCAGGATCGCGATGCGGAACGCGGCGATATCGGCGAAGTGCCAGTAAAAGCTGCCGCGCGACACGCCCATGGCTTTCGCTAGCGACTCGGCCTTCAGCGCGCCGGCACCGTTCGCAGCTAGCGCCTTGAGGCCCTGGTCGAGCCAGTCTTGGGCTGAGAGTTGATCGGACATGATCGTCGCGACCATACACTTGTGTATTGACAGGCGCTAGCGGCGGGCGTAGCACCATACGCAACTGTATGGCGGCTTCCATGCGCGACATCCTCCTACAATGTTCGGGGCTGCTTGCCATCGCAGCGGCGGTAACCCATGGCGTGCTCACGGAAACCAAAGTATTCCCGCAGGTCACGATCGAGCCTCAGCGGCTGCGGACGCTATTTCGCCTGGTCTGGCAGATCCCGACGGTCGCTTGGATCGCCTGCGGCGTGCTCTTGATCGCGGCACCTTCGATGGCGTCGGAGTCAGCCCGGCACTGGATGATCGTGACGTTCGCCTGCCTGTTTGCCTTTTGCGCGCTCGGCAATGCTTGGGGCACGCGGGGAAAGCATTTCGGATGGATGCTGCTCGTCGCCGTTGCGGTGCTCGCGGTCGCCGGTTACTAGGCGCATGATCGGAAAAAAGGCCGGAGATCAGTCTACGGCTCGTTCGGCAGAGGGTCTAGCGCATTGCAAATAGCCGCTCCAGGTCAAACTGCAACATCGCTTGATATCTGCGTCACGGCAGCTTTACCCCCAATGCGCATTTGACATGCTCATACGCTCGATGCGACCGCTATCGACGATAGCGATCGTGTCGATCATTGCGCCGCCGATTGTCAAAACTTTCATAGACATCTGCGCCCAAAGTGGCCGGCGTCGGTAGCGCGCGTCGGGCGTCTTTGCGACCGTGCGCTGTAGCTATTGACGTTTTGGCAGAATAGCACGCACCCTGATAATCTGACGCGAGAAAGTTCCGATAAATTGGAACTTGGGCAAAACGAGTGCTCAGTCCCGCCGCCAAAAAAGGGAGGGATCGATTTCAGACAAGCAAGTCTTGCTCGGGGATATCGGGGCGACAAATGCAAGGTTCGCGCTGTTGGCGAACGGCGCAGTCGGCTCAATCAAGAGCTTTGATGTGGCTAGGTTCGCGCGATTTGCCGACGGTGTAGCTGCTTTTTTGAAAGACCATTGTCGGCATGGCGAAATAGACAGAGCCCTCTTTGCGGTTGCCGGTCCGGTCCAGGGCGACCGTTGCGTGCTCACGAACTGTTCCTGGGTAGTTGATACTCGGGAATTTAGTGAAAGCTTCAGCGTGCAAGCACGGATCATCAACGACTTCGAGGCCGTGGCTTATTCTTTACCTTGGCTTGCGTCAGCGGATTTGGCGGGAATAGGAGGCGGGAGGGCCGAATTAGCAGCGCCGATGGCTGTGCTCGGACCGGGGACCGGATTAGGGGTGGCGTGTCTGGTACCCGGGACCGGAAAACGCCTCGTCATTTCGAGCGAGGGCGGACATGCAACGCTTGCAGGCGCCAACGATCGAGAGGACGAAATCATCAAACAGCTGCGCAATCGCTTTGGGCACGTATCAGCGGAACGCCTGCTTTCCGGTGATGGCTTGGAGAACATCCATCAGGCGATCGTTGAGCTCGACGGGATTGCTCTTGAGCCCCGAAGCGCGGCCGACATCACGAAGCGCGCGCTAGATGGCGATTGTCGAGTAGCGCGTGACGCACTCACGACATTCTGCGCGTTTTTGGGCTCGTTTGCCGGAAACGTGGCGCTGTCGTTCGGTGCGCGCGGCGGAGTTTATATTGCAGGGGGCATTTCACCGCGAATAGTAGGTTTTTTAGGTCAGTCGGAATTCCGTGATCGCTTTGAGGCCAAAGGCAGGTTGCGAACTTATCTCGAAGCCATTCCGACCTACGTGATTGTACATCCGGCCGCCGCCTTTCTTGGACTAAAGTCGCTTCTGGATTTTTAATTGCATCGGAGTGAGGGGGATTTTGTCGAAACAAGCGACCGCAAGGCAGCGCTAACGCGATTATTCCGAAATTGCGCCACGTCCGCCTTGGGTCAATTCTCCTATCTGCTTTCAATCGTTTATGATTGCCTCGTGACCGAGGGTCAAGACGACAGAACGTTCATGGAACGGCGAGGCATTGCGTGTTCAGCGAGCCAATTTGAAAAGGCTGTTGCCCAGTTGATGTGGTCGGAATGAACCGATTGGCAACATCCAGCATACGGTGCGCTACACGGAGCTGGCGCCGGATCGGTTCAAGGGGTTCTGGCGGGACTGAGAAACGGCCTGGGGAAGCGTGCTGCAAACGCCGTGGCGAGGCCCCCAGGCGGCGAGGCGAGGGCAACGATGGCAGGCGACGGCAATCGCCTTAAGGGTTCGCAGCTCGGCTATTACGGCAAGGGCCCGCCACCCTTGGACACGCTCTTGGCACTCCAAGACATGCACGCCGCCGCCGTGCTGGCACGCGGCCTGCCCCCCGCAATCCTTGCCAAATACAATCGTCTGCAAGAGCTTATGACCAAGTCAGCGAACAAAGACAAAGAGGCAGAGACCTTTGAGGAAATTGCGGCGCTCTGGAAAGAGCTTATGCCGATCTTGCATTTCAAAGAGAACGACGTGGATTGGGATAATTAGCGGCGGGGCTCGCCGCTGCCCGCATTTCGTTGTCGAACGAATTCAGCGCAAAATTCCATACTATGGGTTTGTCAGGCCGTTACACGATCGAGCTTTTCAAGCCAGGCGGCGCCGGCGCTGGGCTGGAGTGTGTGCTTGACAGTGACGATCGTCTCGAGGCGGCTCGAGCGCTCTATTGGCGCACGGTCATGAAACATCCAGGACGGCTGGTGATGCTGTGCGACCGGGCGCGCGTTCTGGCGCGAAGCGATCGGCCCAACATGATGCCGCGATGAAGCCCGAGACGTGGGTCGCAACGTCCCCGCTGCGCTTAGATTTTTTGTGCGACTGCGAGTGCGGCGCGTCCAAAAGGACCCAGCCTTCTGGCCAGGACGCCGGGTCAAGAATAGGGGGCGGCTTTATCGGCTGGGCTGTTGGCCACCCTGGGGACGACATTAGCGGAAAAACGTGGCTGAACGCTTAACGTCACAAGCTGCAAAACTTACAAGTCTTGCAGTTCCTTGAGTAGGCAAACGGCAGAAGAGCCTCGGCTGCATCGATACTGCCAGCCGAGGTTCTTTTTTGCTCAAGCCAAATAACCGCTTAAGTGGTCAATAACTGATTTCAGCTAGCGTCCGACGCGGGAGACACCGCATCCCCTCGCAACACCTACGCCCCGATTGTTGGACCGTGCCAGCAATCGGGGTTCAGTTTTTTGTGCCTACGCACTTCGATTGACGCAGAGACGTGGGCGGATTTCATCGGGCGCGCCCGAGATGCTCGCGATCGAGCCAAGCAATCAGGTGATCCAGGAACTGTTTGGCAGCAGGACGGTGGCTATCGTTCCGCACTAAGCCGAGCCGATCGCGAAGGCGCTGCGCCACGACGAAATGTCCGCCTGCTTGTTCGTCGGCGTCGGCAAAGAGGATTTCGATCCGCCGCTTTGCTTCCGCCAGGTCATGCCCTCCGAAAGCGGTGGCGATCACCATGACGTCCTGCACGCATTGCTCAATTTTCTCCATGGCTCCCCCTCGGCCTGCAAGTGCTAATCCGGCACCTTTGTGCGCCCGAAGGGGAAGTGCTTTTGATCACACGCCAAGCCAACCCGTGTGGGCTTTCACGCGGCCAATGGCTGCTGGCTCGGCCGGAGGGCTGAGAAGCCCCGTTCGGGCGTGATACCCTCTGGCATGTCATTTGCCATCCAATGGGCTGGTGCTACGGGTCCGACGACAACGCGGCGCGATACCCCACTCGAAACGCTGAGCTACGCAACAGAACTGCTTGGAAAAGGCTACGCGGGCGTTGTGATTGTCGACTTAGCCGAGGGCGGCAAGGCGTACATGCCGGCCGATTTTGCCGTGTTCTATTTGGACGCGATAAAATAATATCGGCCCGTGACGCATTGCAGCAAATATCGCCAAGTTGCCGGAACTGCGACGCACTCTACCGAGAGGATGATAGCGTTTGCCGTGCCGGATGTTGGGCGCTATTTCGCAGATAGTCGCAAGTGATGCACGTGCCCTTGGCGTCGGCGCGGCGCACGACGTGGCCGCGTTTGCACGGGCGATCGGCAGTGAATTGTTTGAGGCCGGCAGCGCGAGCCGTAGCGGCTTGTTCTTTGATCGTCGGCACGGTGCGGGTGCTTTGTGTGTATTCAGGGGGATGATTGCTCCGCTGCCAAATAGGACATCCTCCTTAAGTATTTCTTTCTCTCTCTCTCAGCCACCGACACAGGGTCGCTGCCTGGTAAAAGGTCATCCTAGGCCCATGCGAGGTCGCTCAGTGAGCCGCAAAAAAGGGTGGCCAAACGCACGCTCAAGCCCATAGCGGTGCCAAGTTGTCCCAAGCGTCGTTGAACGTGGCGCCAGTACCGCGCGAGGTGTCCAGCTCGTCATGGGGTGCAATTGATAATGTCACATCCCATGCACCGTCCTGCCGTTGAACGAGCAGTCGAAAGTCGGAAGCGGCACCAACTCCGTGGTCACGAATAACTTCCAGCATCTGCCGTTCTTGTTCGGTCGCTTCCATCTGTACGTTGTGCGTGATCATGGTTTGCTGAACTCCGATCAATGGACGCGCGAAGCACGGTTCCAAAACATTAGCGCCTCGAACCGACGGCCCCCCGGAGGATGAGTCCGCCGAGGCCATGCGCCAAAGATGCGGGGACCTCGGGGCTTCGACACATGTTCTGGCCACCATTTGAAAGTCCCGCAGCGGTGGGTTCGTTCCCGGCTGCGACGTAACGTTAATCCCAGATCCCGATGGAGACGCTGCGCCGCGCGTGTTCAGATTGTGTTGGCGCTTCTCGCTTGGTGTGTGTCCGGCATCACATCCCCGACCGCTAAGCACGGGCTAGATTGGCGATTGCGTAGGGTTGAGTCGAACACAATTACGAAAAGGACCACCAATCGTGATTGCTAAAGCAGTAGTTGTCGCAACGCCCATCCCGCCCTTAGCGTCAGACCTGCCCTTCATTCCCGAGCCAATTTCGCTCTTTCGTCGCATTTGGCCGGTGGCCGGCTTATTGGCTGCAATTGTTGTAAACGTGGCCTGGATGGGCTTTCTCGGATATGGGTTTTTCAAATTGGTTGGAACGGCATTTTTCTAGCCGGCGCGCTGTTAGGCGGACGAAAACCGCCCCGCTGTAACGTTAATACCTCATCGCGATGGAGTCGCCCGTCGGCATGTGCTGCGATGGCGCCGAGGCAGCTAGTAGTCCCCCCGACCACCGATGCTGTCTTGGCCCCAAGCGCGTCGAATGCTCCTCGCGCTTGGGGTTCATTTCGTCGATGAACGCGCTTCAGTGCCCCGTTGTGACTGAGCTTGCGTAACTCGACGACCTGATCTCAGGCGCACGCAACAACCTCTCCAGTCCGAAACGGAGCCCGCTGACGCGCCCGGCTTGCGGAACGGTTGAAATCGGGCAATTATCTATTCCGATATTGTGAGAGCGGGGCGCAAAGGGGGAAGTGATAAAGTCATGACTACATCCCGAAACCTAATGATTTCCATTTCTTTGGTGTCGATTTTTGCTTTAGCGTCGCTGTCGGCGATGGCGGAACAACAAACAAACAAAAAACCGGCTGCAAAGGCGCAGGCCGTGCAGCCAAAGGGGCCGACCGGAGCCGGGCACCCTGCGGTCGGCGCCGGCCGTCCAACGGGCGGACCTGGGCAGCATGGCATAGCTGGGCCGGGACACGCTGCAGGCCGACCAGGCGCAAAGGCTGCCGGGGCAGGACCACACTTTGCCCATGACCGAAGCCACTGGGGCGATCGCGAACGCCGGTCCTGGGCAGGCGGACATTGGCGTCCCTACGAATGTCGTTTTGGACGGTGCGGTTATTGGTGGTTTGCCGACGGATACTGGTACTTCTACGATCATCCGATGGACGGGCCGCCGGATGTCGTTTCAGATGTCGAATATGCCGATCCCAGCGCGGCCGATGCTGCGCCGCCACCGGACGCAGTACCCGTACCGGCACCGGTGCCGGTGGTAATTCAGCGCCCCCCGGTGTGTGTAGGCCCGGTCTGCCTCTAATCGAGGAGGGTGGCTGAAGCCGGCAATTGCGAGGGAAGGGCTAAGAAAAATGGCGGGAAGACGGAGGAGGAAAGAATACAGCCGAATGATCCGGATCGGCGCTTTTTATCGTCGCTGCATGTCTAGGTGTGTGATGGGAGTGATGGTGGGCTTTCTCTTCCACGGCAATGCATAACCGGACCCGCCAACGAACACGGACGGCCGAAGCCGCCCCTCTCGATCTTTTCGCTTACAACACCAACTCAAAGAACCTGAAGAACTCGTAGTCGATGAAGCTGTCCCAAGCGACAATCAAAGCCGCCGCCAGGGCCAGACCACTGATGAGCAAAAGCGGTTCGCATCATGGGGAGCCCCGTAACTCCCCCAGCCGACGCGAGCGCGATAGCGGAACACGAGGACGAAAAAAGGGCAGCCTGCGAAGCCGCCCCTTCCTTTTACTTCTAGCTGCTGCGACAATTAGGCCCTCGAGTCCAGCGACAAACCTATGATGAACGCCTTTGCGCGGGTAGCGCCTTCGCTCCGCTTCAAAGTCTTGGCGATACGTGCCGCGTGTGTCTTTTTCCGAGCAAGGGACTTCAAAGTTCTAACCTGCTCCGGCGTCCACGGACGCCGTTTCGTTGCTTTCTTAGCCATCTAATAAATCCCGATTTCGAGGAAGGGCCGCCTTATAGACCAGAAATGCCACGAAGAGCAACCGAAAATCAGCAGCTTGTATAAGAGCTATGTGTTTGCTTGATAGGTTCTCAATTCAGGACTGAAAATCGAGCGAATCAAATAAATAGAAGGGTGGCCGAAAGCCGCCCGTCATTGCGAGAGGCAAGTAGCCCGTCACAATGATCTATTCCGGCGTGTTGAAGCTTCGCTCATCGCGGTCGCGCCTTGCTTGGGTTAGGCCGGCAGCGACAGCGGTCGGGTACGGAACACCGTCTGCCATTCCTCAAGATCGGCCATCATGATGTCCGACGTTTTCTGCACCCGGTCGGCCAGCCGGGCGAAGTCCAACGGCTCGTCGGTGAGAGCCTGATTGATCGCCTCGAGCCGGGTGGCGGTTCGTTCGGACTGCTCGGAGCGTGTCCTGAAATCGCCCTGCGCGCCGATGGCACCCAGCGCCGCGCCCAATGTCGGCAACAGCGCGGTCAGGAACGTAAACAGGTCGAGGAAAAAATAGCGGCCAGGGTCCTGGCAACGGCGAAGAATGCACTCAGCTGTGTCGTCATGGGAAATCCCGGAATTTGGAAAAAAGTTCGCGAGATGAAAATAGTTCGCCAAATAAAGGCCGAAGAAAATGAAGCAGAGCAAGCCGGTCAGTGCGAACAACACCTGGCCGGTAATGTGCATGCGCGTTTCGAGCCTCGCCAGCCGCCCCGCATTGGTTATGTGATAGTCGGTCTGGCCCGCGATTTCGACCGTGCACACGGCCTTGCGTATTTTGTCGATATAGCCGTGATCGACGACGGAGTTGGGCAGCGGAATAAGACGGCGGAGCGACCAGGCATACCAGCTAACCCAATCCTGCCCGTCGACGTCGACGCCCGGCCGGTTGATCGGTCCTTCGGTGCCGAGTGGCGCCAGGATGCGCATGTGACGTAGGCATTCCGCCAGCCGCCGGTATTCCAGCCACCGCCGATGCCACTGGTGCTGTATTCCCACCCGCCAGGTGATCAGGATGCTGCAGATGATCACGAACTCAACGATCACCACGTAGATTTTGTCATCGGGCTCATGGAACAGTACGCCGAACAACGCTAGCATCACTGCGATCGCGGCAAAGCTGAAGCTGAAAACGTAGGTGCCGCGATAGACCAGAGAATAGAAAACGCCGAGATGGTCGGCGGCGCTGTATGCCGGCAGCAATATGGTTTCGATAGACGGGCGCTGCGCCCGGTCTTTGGGCACAATATCGAAATAGCTTTGCCATTGCTGTTGGGTGTCGGCGAGCGCCGGAGGCAAGCGAAGATCGGTCAGGCGCGGCAAGCGGACGCCGAACAGGAACAACAGCAGCGGATACCACAGGCAAAAATTCCAGTGCCGCTCCTTCTCCGCCAGGTAAATCGGCAGCGATTTTGTTTCGTCCGGCACGGACAGAATGTCCTGGATTACCAGGCCAACCGTCGCCTCGTCGGCGGGCCGGAAGGTGTGCGGTTGCTGCATGTAGGCATGAGCCGGCAGCAGATCCCCGGGTTGCGACCATGAAATCTCCATCGCTCGCGGAGCCTTCGGGTCGAGCCGGATGACGGGGATGCCGTCGGTGATCGCACGGCTGACGGTCTGCGCCGTGCCGCCTTCGCCCGCTGCATCTTCGCCGTCCCAGATGGCGATGAGCAGATCGATATTCGCCAGCATGACAAAGCCCGCCGCCTGATAGGCCCGCGTGCGCTCGTCGACGGCGCCGTCGAGCTCGAACACCGCGGCGGCGGTCTCCAGCAATTGTTGGAATGCCGCCAGCGATTCCGGCGCGGCAAAATCGCGGGCATATTCGGCGCGGGCAAAAGGCAGCACCGCTTCGAGCGTATAACCCGCTGCCAGTCCTGCTTCGGCGACGATACGATCGGAGCCTTCCGCCAGCGCCGATACGATAGCGAATTCGCTCTTGAACCGGCTGTTCGACTCGCTGTTGAAGTTATTCTTGGCGCTCTCTGATTGGACGCCGTCAAAGTCGTTCTCGCAAGCATGCGTGGTCTCGACGATCGCTGCCAGGATGCTGTCGACGACGGCGCGCAGCGGTAGGACCGATTTATTTGGCAATTTGGGCGGCACGCGATGCCCGCTGACGCCGATGCGCAAACGGATGCGCGGAGCGGCTGGGATAAGATCGGCGCTCACGATCAGTGCCTTTGGCCGGCACCGGCTGGCGGTGTGAGCTTGCCCTTCCGCCTCATCGTGCGTCCCTTTGAGCATGTTCGGAGCCAACGCGTCCTGGTGCCAGGCGTCTTGGCCCGCACGCCGGTTGGCCGATGACTTAAACCTTAGTGGAAACAGCCGCCGTGTGGAACCTGACTTGCTGGAGCCAGGGACTGCCGAATTGCGAAGGAATACTTCCTGTTCTCATAGATTTGCCGTGTCCGCTATTCCCCCGTTAGCGACCGAACAGCTCACGCTTTATACTCAATGCGACAAGATCACTCGCATAATTTGGGGGCGAACGGGACGGTGGCTCAGCCTACGCCATTCTCGATATGTCAGACAACCCAGATTTCCCCCAGCCTTGTCCGTTTGCACGTCGCGGTGTGACCAGACAGCATTGATCGGGACCGCTGCCTTTCGTTAGGCTGCACGAACGAATGATTCGGCCACCGACGGGCCATCATGATCGACAATCTTAGGCTCGTCTCGACGGAACCCGTACCTTGCAAGATTTGTGGTGGCGCGGCGCCGCTTTATGGCGTCGTGGACTTCAACAGAAACTGTGAAATACCTAATGGCGTGAAGCTCGCGCTTTCCGGGACGCCGATCTATTACCGCCGTTGCGCGCAATGCAAATTTCTCTTCACCGATGCCTTTGATGGTTGGAGCATCGAGCAATTTAAGACACACATATATAATGACCAGTACCAGCTCGTTGATCCTGACTACCGTTCGTTGCGTCCTCGCGCGAATGCCGACGTCGTGGCGCGGCTCTGGGGAGCGATTAAGGCGCAAACGCGTGTCCTCGATTATGGGGGCGGCAACGACGTATTTTGCACCGCGCTTCGAGACGCTGGTTTTCCGATAGCGGTAACCTTCGACCCGATGGTGCCAGAGCACGCAATGCGCCCCGAGGGTAAATTTGATCTGGTGACAAGCTTCGAGACATTTGAGCATCTGCCCGATCCCGCTGCTGGAATCGCTTCGATACTTGAATTTGCAGCTGAGCCCGGATTGATCTTCTTCACGACGCTTCTGCAGCCAATGGACATTGACCAGCAAAGGCTCAATTGGTGGTATGTCGGGCCACGCAATGGCCACGTTTCGTTGTTCTCCAGGGAAGCATTGACGAAAGCTTGGAATCGGTACGGCTACAGGGTGGCGTCCTTAAACGACAACACCCATTTCGCGTTCCGAACGTTGCCTACGTTTCTAGCCCATCTGCAAAAATAAGATCGGCAGGCGGGTATAATGCGGCACAAAATCATATTCAACGCAACGCGTGGGCGATAGGTCGGATGACCGTTGTGGAATCCCTACCGAAATCCGATGTCAGCATTACGTCCGCTTGGACCCCAACTGCGGAAGTCGCGGCCCGGCGGCTTACTCGACGCTCAGGGGCCAGGAGGCGACATTACTCGGTCACCTTATCGGCGCTGGCGGGCATCGTCGGCGGTATCTAGGAGTGTCTTTGGGATTGCGAGCTATGGTGATCTACCCGCCCCTAAACTAACATTGGTACTTGACGAATCAGCGGGATACTCGCCGGCGAGCCCGCTCGATCATTTCGCAGCAACAGGCCCTGGCGCGTCCCCAAGCATGACCGCTGAAACGGCCCCACCGCAAACCCGCGAATCCCTTCTTGCCCAGCTCAAAGAGCTCGGCTTTCGGCTGTTTCAGGAGGCCAACTACGACGACGCCCGGTTGGTCTTCAAAAAACTCATCGAATTGGACAAGAAGGATATTATTGCGCGTTTCATCTATGCGCAGCTCATCGACGACGGCACCCATAAAAAATTTGCCGAATCTCGCGATTTGCTGCTGTCGATTTTGGACGGCCATCCTGACATATTTGACACCCCGATTGAGGGCAACCTGCACCTGATAAGGTGCGCGGCCGAGCGATGCAGCCTGGTCGGGCCCGATAGCAAGGCCATTGAGCTTTATCGCCGGCTTGGCCCCAGCCTCGAACAAAGCCGGCGATTATTTTCGGCTGAGCGAAGTTCTGACCAAGGGCAACTTTCTGGAAGAAGCGATTTCAAACCTTGAAAAAGCTGTCGCACTTGATGCGGAGACCTACGACACCGACGCCAACAGAGAGACCTTAAGGATCGCCAGATCAAACATCGGGCAAGAACTCGACAAGACAAACAACAAGAAGAAGATCGGACGCTACCCGTTGACCGAGGATTTCTTGGGCGATTTTCAGAAGCTGATACGCGACCATATCGCCGTTAATTTGAACGCCGAGCACAAGTTCCTCAACAAAGATACCAGATTTTTCACAATGGGCTCCTGTTTTGCCAGAAACCTGTCGCGGAGCCTGAACAACAGCGGCTATGTCAGCCACCACATGGAGATTTCCGAATACATCAACACCACCTTCGCCAACAAAGTATTCGTCGATTGGCTCGGCAGCGCCGAGATCGACGGCGCCATCAGCGAGCGGATCGCCGAGCTGCTGCCGCCGGACTGGAGCAAAGAGCACACGCTAGCGGTCATAAGAGACAGCGGCGTCTTTATTCTAACCCTCGGCGTGGCGCCCGCATTTTTTGACAGAGCCACCGGCGACTTCGTCCTGCCGCGGCCGACCGCCTTGAATTCAAGGGTGCTGGCGGAAAAATATCTTTACCGGACGACTAGCGTCAAAGAGAACGTCGACAACGTCCTTCACGTCATAAAATTCATCAGACATACTGCCCCGCGGATAAAAATCATCGTCACCGTTTCACCGGTGCCGCTGTTGGCATCATTTGAATATGAATCCGCCGTTCAGGCTGACTGCCTGTCAAAAAGCACCATGCGGCTCGTTGCGCACGAGGTGGTCAACAATTCAAACATCGCCGACATCTTATATTGGCCCTCATTTGAAATCTTTCGCTGGGCGGGCTCGAATGCCAGCAATTATTTTGCCGCGGACGACGGCGCCGCGTGGCATGTTTCCGAAGAAAAAGTCGCCGGCACGATCAAGGCGTTTGTCGAAATGTTCTCGACGGCAACCGATCGGCCTGAGTTTTCGAAAGGAAACAAGGTCCGCTAAGGTCGAGATGACACTCGCTATCCGCGTCCGCCTTGGATCATGAACGTCGATTTTAACCCGTCTGACCGTCGTCCGCTTTACCCCGATAACCACCAACGGCGGACGTCGAGCAAGGCCGCAGAAGGGCATTAACAGCGCTCGCTTTTTCCTTCATACGTATGCTTCCGCGACGGTCAGAAGTCCTTGTGGATTGCCCTGACTGGTTGTTTCAAACCCCGGAAACACACGGCTTCTTGCGGTCATCATCGGCCGCTTATAAAGTCGTCGTCAGGCCGGTTGCTGGTACCCTGGGGCTTGCATGGTCGATCGCTCTGCCTTCTGGTTTGCGGCGTTCGTGGCTGCAAACGCGTTCGCTGCGGTTGCGTCAGTCCTTCCCGTTTTTGCCGCCACCCACGAGCAGATCGTTGCGAAATGCCGGGAAACCGCGCGTCCGGCGGTCGTGGCCTGCGTGCGGAGCAAAGGTGGCGGGAGCGAGGCCATTATCGAAGGGTGCCGCCAGTCGGTCGGCAAGCCGATTGTCTATGCGTGCGTGCTGCGCGAGGAACAGAAACAGGCGGGCGGGGTAGCGGCGCCGCCGGCGCCCAAGGGCGAGAGCACGCCGGCCGCAGACGATGCCGCTGTCCAGACCGCCTTCGTGGCTCCGCCGCGCACCATCGCGGACATCACGGCGATACTCGATAGCGAAAAACCGAATGAGGCCAAGATCGCCGAGCGTAAAACCAACGCCGACGCGGCGCCGCCGGCCATTGCATCATCCGCCAAGCTTGCGCAGTTCTATTACGATCGCGGTGCCGCGCGGGCGCTTCTTGCTCGCAACAAAGATGCGCTCGCCGACGGCTTGCAAGCGCTTGCGGCCGGTAAGGGTTCGATCGAGTTCAAGCAGATCAGCCGCATCCGGCAATTCGTCGCACTGCAATACCGGGCCATCGGCGATCCCAAACAAGCGATCTCCCTGTTCGACTCGATCGTGCGGGACGGAAACCAGCCCGGCGTGCGGGGCACTATGATCAACGCGCTGTACAACATCGCGGCGACGCTGGTTTCCATGGGAGACGTGAACCAGGCGAGCACTTACGCGGGCCGCGTCGGAGCGCTTGTCCAAGAGGCGCGTGGCAGTCCGAACCCCAATTGGCGTACGGCTTATGCAGTTTATGGTCATTCCTGGGAAGCCGACATCCG
>CAWDZD010000060.1:0-33804 GCA_963806465.1 uncultured Alphaproteobacteria bacterium
CTCGCTCGACCTGCTCTCAATCCGCGGTCGAGCGAGTGATAAAAGCAACGTCGGTAGAAGCTACGGCGGTCGGCAGTGCGAAAGCCTTCGCGGGTCAGCGGTGTCAAACTCATAGCAATCTTCCCTTGCGAAATGGCAGCAGATTATTGAGATCCGGCAGCAAGCCAAGAGGATCTGCGTGCATTCGTGGCCGGCGCGGCAACGTCAGGCGATCCATCGCGTGTACGATTGCATCGAGCTTCCTCAGGGCTTTGCCTCGCGGCTTGGATTTGGGCACGCCGCCGATTGACCCGCTTTTCAGGCGAGCGTTCATTGCGCATCTGCAACAAGCGCTCGTGCACGTTGGTCTCGCCGGCCGCCAAGGCCTCTAATCTGCGCTCGCGCGCTTTGTCGCCACGTTTTGACATAGCCGTAGGATAGCGAGCGGAATTTTCGATCGGCGCGCTAATTGCGAAAATTCGTCGCAGGCCGTGCGGCAGGTGATCAGGGCCAAAATGCTCTAGAAGAAGCCGGCGCAAATGCGACCTCGGTCAACCCGCCAACGCCCAAGCACCAAGGCGCCAATCTTTCGCCGCCCACGACACCATCCCGTGATGGTTTGCTCCTCTCGCCCGACGAGCCGCGCTGCTTCCTTGACCGTCAGCCAGGCGGGCGGCGGCGGTCGTGCTGGCACCCTCTCCTCGATCAACCGGCACATTTGCGACATTTCAGCCGTCAGCGCCTCCAGCGCGACCGATATCCACGCTTGATTGGCCGGCGCGGATGGCGGTGCTCATCGTGCAAGCCTCAATGCGATGCCGCTACCACCACGAGCGCGGGCATCGTCAGCAAGACGGCACAACGCCACCAACAGCTGCTCGGCCTCCTCACCATGCAACGTTAGCTTTGACGAATTGAATAAACGCAGGGCGATCGTATCGTTGTCGACGGCGTCGATCTCGATGATCAGATCACGGGTGCCTTCCCGGCGTGCAAATACCGGCCCGGTCCTTACGTCATCGCCGCGCTGGCCGGCAAAAGAGAAACGCCGCTCAATAATTTCCCCGGCACGTCCGAGCCGCATGCCTTCGCCGATCGTCAGCGACCCGCAGCCCAGCGGCGCAGTGCATTCCAATCGGTATTCGCCGGCGAAGTCGCGCCACACCGACAAGGTGCCAAATGGCAGCTCGATCTCGAAAATACGCAGACCGCCTGTCATCTTGCCAACCTCGACGCCAACGACGGCGTCGGCAACGCCGTACCATGTAATTCAGCTTCACGGCGATCTGGAGAAATTTGCACCACCGCGCGCACCGCATGCGCGTAGGTCAAACAATCCAGCGCCTCGGCGCGAACTCGACCAGTGCGCTCAAACCGCCTTAGCGGTTGGCCGTGCGAATATCTGATCACCCGGCGCTCGGCGCACAGCTGCTCATAATATATCGGCTCAAGCGATTTCGAGAAGCGAATGGCCTGACCACGCTGCAATCGATCAAAAACAATGTTCTTGATGGTGTCGACACCGATCAGTGCCAGCCGGTTGGCGATCGTTTTGCCTTTCGCCATCTGGAAGCCGGGCCGGGCGCCGAACAGTCCTTTGCCGGCGAACACGCGCCGGCGCATTTTGGGAACGCAAAAGTTAAGCACGGTGTCATAATGATCGCCATCACCGCAGTCGACGACCGCCGCGTCAACGCCTAGCTTGCCGCCGTACGGGTGTCGCCATCGCGTACGCAGTAGCTCGTCAAGCTCGTCCCAAGTCCCGGCATCGTTAAAGCTGCCCCAGATCGTATAGTGCGCGAGGACCAAACAAACATTGGTTCGAGTCCAGCCAACAACAGAACATTCAAGACGATCATCACCAACATCGACGCCGGCAGTGAGAAATAGTACTTCCGCAGGAATGCGCTCCAAGTCGAAATCCTCGGCTCGGGCAGCGAGCGCCAACTCGTCGACCATTGCCGGCGATGACCAACCTAACGCCAGAACCGTGTTGTGAAAAACTTGCAGCTCGGCCGCGTCATCTTTGCAGGCGATAAATTCCCGCGCCAGTCGGCCCCATGACGCGTTCGCCAACAGCGACACCAACGCATTCAACCGGAAGCCGGCATGGCCTTTCACCTCGGGCCGCATTGCGCGCCAGCGCCCCGCAGTCACCATTGTCGTCTTATGTTGCTCGTCAATCGTCTCTTTGCAGTGCGGACAAGCAAAGGCGGCACGGCTCGGATCGTCCTCCGGCCAAACAATATGCGCCCACAGGATTTCAGTGAACGCGCCGCAGGAGGGACACGGGACTTCGTACACACGTTGATCGCTTTCGCCGTAGGCGCGCAGCACGTGTGACGTGTCAGTGAAGATCGGCGTCGAGCCGATAACGATCTTGCGGTTGCCGAACGTGAAAGTCCGCTTTTCAGCCAAGCGAATTGGATTACCCTCAGGACCGCTCTCGCAAGCGTCGGCCTCGTCCACTATCAGGATCCTAGCGGTATGACGCCTGAGGTTCCGCGGCGCCCTCGCGGCAACGATCTTCAAGCTGCCGCCGCCGGGGAAGCGTCGCGACAGCAACGTATTTCGCCCACCCTCCTCAACGTCATCAGCCAAAGCACCCCGCAACACCGGCGTTGCCGCGAAGATCGGCTCGACGTCGGAGACGCAATAGTCGCGACAATCGCTCTCCGTAGGCAACAAGGCCAAAATCGGGCTCGGCTCGTTGGCGACGTAACTGCCAATCGCGCCGGTCAACAGTGTGGTGAATCCTATCCTCACGCCCTTAACCAACGTGATGCGCTCAATACCAACGTCAGAAATCGCATCAGCGATCTCACGCTGGTAAGGATGCAGCCGCACCCGGCCGGGCAACGCCGACACGCCTTCCGGTAGGACAAGTTCACGCTCAATCCACTCAGAGAGCCGCAGCCGCGCCGGCGGCACCCACTGGCTAAGTGCGGCGTGCTGTATCGTCGCTATTGGCATGCTTGTCCTCGCCAAGCTCGGTTAGTGCCGCGCGCAGCTCAAGGTCGATCTCGCTGATGTCGAACGGAGTAAGATGCGGCAATCGTTGCTGACACCGCGACGGCACCGCCAATAGCGCACCACGCGACCGGCGGATGATATCCGACCATCCCTGCTGGACGACGTCGGCCGTATAGGTGTTGCCAGCCAGCTCCTGGTTCTTGGCCTCCAATGCGTCCGCTTGTGCCGTGGCAATACGGATGCGTTGTGAGCGCATGGCCTCTAAGCTCTCAGCCCCGCCTCTTTGGCTGGCCGTCTGGCGTATGTGCTCGCAGTAGCGAGTGACATTTTCCTCAAGCAGATAAAGCCCGCGCGCAGCCCGCACCACGATCCCGACCTTCGCCAGCTCGTAGACGGTCTTGCCGGAAACGCCGAGCCACCGGGCCAGCACCGGGGCGGTAACGAGATTCTTCTGGTCGTCCTTCTCACGGGTCATTTCAAATTTTTATCCGAGACTGATGCGGATCGGTCGTGAGACACACCCTCAAAAGTTCCCCTTTAGAAGGACCCATCTGGAGTTGTAGTTAGTTGATAGAAAACCATTAGCGTTCAGCTCCAAGCCGGTGTGTTCGAACGGCTTCCAGATGGTGGCGAGGTATTTGTCGGGGGTGCCCGTGGTCATGCGATGGCCATCGTGTGCGCTGCGTGCATCAAGCCACTAGCGGCGTGGACACAGGGGACGTAGCCACCGGTTATCACCCGTATGTGCGTACGCGCGTAATGAGTTACTATTATACGGGTGATAACCGGCCGGTACGGCCAGTGCGTCCGCGTCATTCGTCCCACTCCCGCGGGCCATCATTGGCTCGCAACGCTAAGCCCTTGAAACCACGCACACCTTGGCTCTTACCGCGTTCAAAGCCGTGATCAGCAAGCTCGTCCGAGAATGATCGCTCATGCCCGACGTAATGGTTGCCCTGCTCGCACCAGACTTTCCAGGTTTTGAACAGGTTCGCGGTCGACGTGAACGCCGTGCCGTCGCGGACGATCCATGTTTCGATGAACAGCCCCATGATGTCTTGCTCCTCGAAATATTCGTTGGAGGCCATGCGCACGATCTCCGGTATGCCGAGGCCGTCGCTCTGCCATTCGAGACAGCCGTCGAGTATCCAGCGCAAGATCGCCGGCCATTCCGGCTTCAGTTTCTCGGCGAAGTGCGGGTCACGTTCCCCGACCGGGATGGTCACCGTGAACGGCACCAGTAGCAGACGACGCCGCATAGCTTCGTCGACACTGCGCAACGACGGCTTATAGTTGCCCGAAATGATCAGCTTGTGCGTTGGCTTGAAGTCAAAAAAGTCCTGGCGCATGAAGCGCCCCGTTAGCGTGTCCTCGCTCGTCAACATTTTGATCTTGGTTGTGTCCCAGCGGCGGCCTTTCTCGGTCTCCTGCGCCACCACTAAGCGAGCGCCGCGCAGCTTGGCCAGCTCGGTCGGATGACGCTCATACTTCGACGCCATAAACAGTTCCATCGGCGCAGCGACGGCGTAATCGCCGAAGATGTTGGTGACGGTGTTGACAAAGACGCCTTTCCCGTTGGCGCCGCCGCCATACAAGAACAGCAACACGTGCTCGGATGTCTTTCCGGTCATGCAGTAGCCAAGAAAGCGTTTCAGGAAATTGATCAGCTCGGAATTATTGTCGGTCACGCGGTTGAGAAAGTCGTCCCATAACGGGTGCGGTGTGCCGGCTTTAGCCATCGGCGTTCCGGAAAGTTTGGTGATGTAGTCCTTCGCGTCGGCCGGCCGCTCGACACCGCCGGTGAGATCGACGGTTGCTGAAGGACTGTTGAAGATCATGCCACCGATGTCCCATTGCTTTTCGGTGGCCGCGATGGCGCGATCGGCTCGGGCAAGCGTCACGACGGCATTGACAATCTTAGCCTTGGCGTCGCTGGCTTCGCGGCATAGCACACGGGCTTTGTCGAAGGCTTCTAACGTATCCTCGGGATGCCAGCGCAGGCCGTCAAACAACATCCAGCGCCCCCAAACGGCGATATAGCGGAAGTGCTCGGCGTACTGATCGGCGAAATGTAGAGCAACGCGGTCTTCAAGGTCTCCCGGCCTTTTTTGCGCGTCGGCTTGATTTAGTTCGACGAGCTTAAGAATGTTGTCAGTCGTCATTCGGTGCGCCTTTTGATCTACCGAACGTCCGACGGCTCCCGCGTCGTTTCACTTCGAGGCCGCAGATGCTGTCGACTATGATGGTGACTTCGTCTTCAGTGAGTGGCGGCCGGCAACGTACTTCGTTCCAGGCGAACAAAAATTCAAGCGCGACAAGTGGGTCGATAAAGCGGCGCAGCAAATGTCCGGCCAGGCGCGTGATCGTGTCGTTGCGTGCGCCTTCACCAACACCGCCGCGCACTAGATCGCGCCAGCTCTCTGCCGTGGCGGCGCCGTTGTTGGTGTCGTCGCGGCTTGCTGGTGCGGCGAGCTTGGCTAATAACCAGTGTGGCGCGGGCGCGAATTCGTCGGCACTGTCGACGGACCAGCAATAAGCCTTGCCACTCGGATGTATGCTTGGCGGTGCAAGCACATACCCCCCGTTACCACGCACATCGATACCGGGCGCGATCTTGCTGGCAGAATTGCGCACCGGCCGATCAGGCCACTGGAAATAAATATGCCTGCCGCGCGCTGTTAGGCTTTCGACGCTGCGCGGCAATGCGTCGTGCTGTTGCTCGAGCTTCGTTAGTTCGCCTTCAGCGTCAATGCCGTCAATGTCGATCACAAAGACGCGCGACTGCGCACCGCAGGCAAGCCCAATGTTGAATTGTGGATTGGCGCCCCACCAGCCGTTGATTTTGTTCTGATCTGTCGTCGCCGCCTTCAGTCCGTTGAAAAGTGCCGGACGCTTGTCCCGCGGCTTGCACGGGAAAACATGCAGGCCGCGGGAAGCAAGAGTGAGCGCCGTTTGTAGTAGTATGCTCACGGGGACACACCCTCAAAAAGGAATCTCGTCGTCCATGTTGGCCATTTGTTTGGCCTTCTTTTTGTCAGCCGTTGACAGCGGTATGCCGTTCAGCGGCAATTCGGACGGACGCGCTACCCATTCTTCGATTGCGAAAACAGGCTCGAAGGACGTGCCGGCGCTTGTTTCCGTTTTGATCGCATTGATCATCACAACAACCGGCACCTCGCCGGCGTGATCCTTGGCGTCGGCAACGAAATCATCATGCAAGTTGTCGATGCCAGCCCACAAACCGACGGCCGTGCTCATTAACTCGCGCACGCTGCCGTCAATGCTGTCGTCAAGCCTGACGATTAAGCGGCAACCAAGCTTGTGTTTTGTGCTTGGCGCCTCCCCCCATTCGGTGCCGACTGACACAAGCTTCGCGTCCGGCGGGGCACCTTTAGGATAATCGATCCAACCAACTTCAACATTTTTCATGTCGAAGATGGCTCGAAAATCCTCCCGCGCGATATTCTCTTGCTCGGTGCTCCATTTGTCATCGGTGTCGCGCACGCGATCTTCCACCAGAAACTGACCGATCCGCGCGTCGTATTTTAACCGCGGCAAAATATTGCCGACGGACCTGCGTAAACCTAAGCTCATTTTCCATCTCCGTTTGTGCTTGACTCCGCTTCCACGTCCACGGGGTCGATCGCTAGCGGCACACGATCGGCCGTCTCGCCACCACGTGGCGGTAAAATTCTCAAATCAGGCGAACTAACAAATCCAAGATCGCGCGAACGTCTGATCGCGAAAGGCGCAGTAGGTCGGCCGAATTGTTTGACGGTCTCAGTAAGGAATGCGTACGTTTGGACGCCAACCCACCCGCGGTGCGCTTCACACGCGCAGCAACGCAGCGACGCTAAGTGCGGCCCGCTGCCCGCGCCGATCACAGCTTCGGCGGCGCCGCACTTGCACAGGTCCGGCAGCGTGACGTTCAAGCCGATCAGCGGATCGGCCGGCACCGGCTCGGCGTTGCCGAACAAGTCGAATTGTTGAGTGTTCATGCCGACCCCGCCGGTTTGACAACTTCTTCGGCAGGACACGCGTTGGCGACGACAACCATATCGGCCAGCGCCGCTCGCCGGTCGGCCGAGCGTCATTTTTGGCAGGTAATGCCGGTGGCTCCACTTAATTTCCGCCAAGGCCTTCTCCGAGGCCGACGGCTTGGACAGGTCCTTCGGGGACAGTGCAGGCTTCGACTTAGCCCGCTTGTCGGTGGGCGGTTTCTTCGGCGGCTTGCGACTTTTGCCGTCGGCGCCGACTGTCTTTTCCAACCTCGGAATTTCCGAGGTTGCTTCGAGGTCGCGCCTGACCTTGGCGACGGTCTTGTCGTCGGCCTTTACTTGCTTGGCGATCGTGACGTTGGAGACGCCCGGCTTCGCCTTCAACACCTTGGCGATTAGCTCGCGCTTCTGCTCGGCATTGAGATGGCGGCGGTGAACATTGTAGGAGAGAACGAGATCGTAGGAATCACCCCTGCGGCTGGTCCATTGGACCAGGTGCCAGCCGTCAAAATCTCGCCTCCCTGCCCATTCCAGACCACCTCGATCGTCAACGGCGAGGAGCCCAAGCGCCTGTAACGCGTCGAGCCGATTACGACCATCTATTAGACAGGGGGCGTCATCGCAGGCACCGAAAAGAACGACCGGTGTTTGTAGGCCGTGGGCCTCAATGTCGTCAGCAAGCTCTTTGAGCTCAGCCTCCGACGCCAACGGAAACAGTTCGGCTGCCGGATGAATATTCAGCACGCTGCGCCAGAGAATCCGGCGCGGATTACTTGCTCTGTGGCGATTTCCTCGTTAGAACGTCGAAGCTTGGTGCTTACAACGTTCGTCTTGGGCTCGGCGTCGCCAGCGCCGGGCCCTTGGCTTTGATGCGACATCAATCATCAGGCGGCGGCAGCTTCGGCTTGGCGCTGGCGGCGGCGAGGCGGTGGCTTTGCGCCTTGCTGTTTGGCCCGCAACGCGTCGTCGATTGCGTCGTCATAGCCGACGTACTGGCCGTTCAACTGAAAGATGGGCAACTCACCCTGCAAAGCTGGGATCGAGCGCCAGTGCTTGTCGGTGCCGTAGACCTTCGTCGACAGCGCCTTTTTCCCACGATGCAAGATGCGATTGCGGTGCTTTGGCTTCGCCATTTGGTCTGCTCCGCTACATTTCGCCCAAGCTTATAACGTCATTTCTGCCGTTACAACGTCTTTTTTGACGTCACAACGGCCACATTGACGTTTGGCGACAAAGAGGGCTATAAGGCGTCACACACCGCCAGGCGGCGTCATGCCAGAATACGTGACCTATCAGGTGGTCGAGCGTGCCTTAGCGCTCATGTACGGCGCCGATGACGCCGCGCAGCGCGGCGTGCTTCGCGCCCGGCTTGACCACCTCAAACGCGCCAAGGCGCTCGGGGTGAATCCCGGCAAGGGGCAACGTGTCGTCTATGACCGCGAGGCGATGGTCTGGTTGTTGATCGCGCTCGAACTTGAAGAATTTGGCATCGTCCCGACCGTGATCGGCGATCTTTTCGAGAAGAAGCGGCAGCGGCTCCGCGAGCTGGTCGAAAGGGCGGCGCGCGCTGAGGGGAAAGACGAGGACCTCGCGCTCACCGTACAGCCCGCCTTTCTATCCGAGAACTGGCGCGGCAAGCGCGAGTTGCCCGAGATCGGCGAAATACCGGGCCGCGAGGCCATGGGTAACTTTTATGAGTGGCTGCGAAGCGCAAAACCGGGCGGCGTCACCGGATCGAGCCCCCGCGCGTGTGTGTTCAATCTAAGCGCCAGACTGCGCGCGCTCGACGCGGCGCTCGTCGAAGCGGCAAAGCCGCAACCGCCGGCGCCGACTGGGATGGCGAAGCAAATACTCGACGCCGGCAAAGTAGCGCGCGGGGAAATGACGTTGAAGGAATTCAGGGCGAAGCACGGGGGGAAACGGAGCAAATAAAAGACGGTAGCGATGGTGACAAGCGCGCGAATCCGGTTTCGAGTATCGCCGCGCGACGTGCCCGCAGAAAAGGCGGCGCGCCGGCTGCATCTGACGCTGTTTGAATTCGAGCAAAAAAAGGATGAGCTATTCCGGCGTGGCTTCCCGCGCGCCGATGAGACAACGGGTATGTTTGACCTTCTGGCGATCGACGCATGGATGGATCAAAGAGGCAAGCCGTCGACCTCACCTGATCGGCCAAAAGATGCGCGCGAGGTTCTAGCTGGACGGTTCAAGTAATGGGCGACAAGATCAGACATTTGCTGTTTTTGAATAACCGCTGGCGCTGGCGGCCGACAGCGACAATGCGCGCCAAGGGATTCAAACTGACAACGTTCGGGCGCGAGCTGACCGCTGCCGACAAAGGGCGCGCCATCGCGCTCAATGACCAATGGGATAGCGTGCGCCGTGGCCAGAGCGAACAGGCCAGCGTCGAGCCGGTATATCCGATCGGCTCCTATGGTGACGGCTTCCAGCGCGCCGTGAAGCTGCGCGAGGCCGAGCGCGTCGCCAAAGGCGATGCGCAGAGCAAAGAGCAAACAAAACGCGACGACTGGCCGCGCGCGTGGCGCTGGCTCTCGATCTTCGCAGATTGCGACCCACGTACCATTCAGCCAGAGCACTTCCTCGCCATCGATCCTAAAACCGGCATGGCGACCGGGCTCGTTCCGGAGGTCGAAGCCAAAGTGTCGGCGACCGAGCGGCACCGGGTCATCAAAACGCACCGCGCTCTGTGGAAGAAAATGGCAGCTATGGGCCTATGCGATAAGGACGCAGACCCGTCGCTCGTGTTCGCCAATACCGCGCCCCCTCCCCGCCAGGACGTTTGGCAGCACCGCGAAGTCGTGAAGCTTGTGCAGCGCGCTTGGCGCGAGAACAAGCGCGGGCTCGCTGCGGTGATCGCCACCGCGTGGGACACGATGTTGTCGCCGATCGACGTGCGCAAGCTGACCGCCGGTCAACGCGCCATCGACAGGACCGGGGCTGATGTTCTTCGTCAACCGGAGCAAGACCGGACGCGCGGCCGCCGGCACGCTCACCCCCTACGCCACGGCGATCCTCGAAACCTACATCGCGACGCTCGGCTGTGAGCTGCTCGATTCGGCGCCGCTATTTCGCACCGCGGGCTCGGAGCCGGGACCGAAGGGCGGCCGTCGCTGGCGACCGCAACCCTACTCAAAGGACCTGCTCGAAAAGCACTTCGCCGAGATTTGCGCCTTGGCGTTCGGACCCGACGAGCGCCGTCAGCTTGCCGATCTGCGGCGCTCCGGTCACGTCGAGGGTGACGCCGGCGGCGCCACGCCAGCCGATGCGTCGAGTAAGATGGCGAACACGATTTCGGCATCGAACCGGCTGCGCAAGACCTACAATCCTGTGAATATCGTCTCGGTGCGGCGCTTCGATGAGGCGCGCAAGGTCGGGCGCAAGCAGCTTCGCGAAGAACAAAACCCGCCTGAAAGTGTCACAACGTCGGCCGGGAAAGTGTCACACCGCGGCTCGAAAAAGAGCTAACCCCTTGAAAAGACTGGCGGGAGCGACGGGACTCGAACCCGCGACCTTCGGCGTGACAGGCCGACGCTCTAACCAACTGAGCTACGCCCCCGCGGGCGCCGACGGCAATTAAGGCCCGGCTTCTCTTAAGTCAAGGATTCCGGCCCAAATTCGGCCTTTTCCGCTTGTTTTTAGGCGTCGTTGGGCGCATCCAGATAACGTCGGAGGCGCGAAAACATCGGTGGAATCGGCAAAACAAGCGTGGTCAGTCGAAGCCGAATCGTCTAACGCATCGATGTGACGGGCACTTATCAGCCGTCACAGCCTGATCGAGGAGGGTCTAAATGGCAACCAAACCAGCCACAATGGCAACCAAACCAGCCACAACCGTTACATTGAAGCATCTCGCGGCGAGCCTTGCGGAGGACAACGAACTCTCGAAAAAGCAGGCAGAAGCCATCCTTGGCGGTCTGGTCGGCCAGATCGTCAAACATCTGAAAAAGGGCGAGCGCATCCGCATCGGCGGCCTCGGCATTTTGCAAGTACGCAAACGCGCCGCGCGCATGGGCCGCAATCCGGCCACCGGCCAACCGATCCAAATCAAGGCGAGCAAGAAAGTCGCGTTCCGCGCCGCGAAGGAATTGAAAGAAGCCATCTGATCAGATGACGGAGAACGGGGGACCGATGACGGAAGGCTCGACCTTCCGTCCTCTGTCGTCTGTCTTCCGTCCTCCAAGCACCAGCCTTTGCGGCTTTTCGCTCGCGAAGATTTAACTTCACTAAATCTTACGGACGGCCTTAAGCCCGCCTCCGCCAAAGATAGCTTCGGCGCGGCAGCCTTTGCCGCTTCGTCGTCGGCTTGGCTTGCCAAGCCGGAGCTGCGAAGCAGCGAAGGCTGGTGGGCGGTGACGGACTCGAACCGCCGACATTCTGCGTGTAAAGCAATAACGACGTGCCGACATCCCCGGACAAAGGCACGCATAAGAACCGAAGGAAACACCTGATCCTCAGGTATTTCTGGATAATACGGCTGGCAATTCCCGTCATTGCCAGACAGTCGCTGACATGGTATCGCTGCTACCCGGACGTTACCCCGGGCGGCGGCAATGGCGCGGCTGACAATAAAGGACGTCGAGAACAAACGGGCGGGATCGGAACGCCGCGAGATACCCGACGACTATATGCGCGGGCTGTATCTCATTGTACAGCCGACCGGCACGAAGTCCTGGGCGGTGCGGTATCGCCACGGTGGGAAGTCGGCAAAGCACACGATTGGTCCCTACCCTGCATTCGGTCTGAAGCAAGCTCGCGATGCCGCCGCCGAAGTGTTGCGCGCGGTAGCGGAAGGTCGCAATCCGAAGCAACGGCAAGCGGGCACGGTTGCCGAAGCCGTTGAGCAGTTTCTCGAGCGGCACGGCAAGCGCTATCGGCCCAAGCCTCTCTATGAGGCTACGCGGCGGCTACAATTATATGTCGTCGATGAGTGGGGAAACCGAAAGCTCGATAGCATTATGCGAGCCGACGTCCGGGCCATGCTCGACCGCGTCGAGGCGCCTGTCGCCGCCAACCGCGTGCACAGCATCGTGCGCAAGTTTTTCAATTGGGCGGTCGAGAACGACCTGATCGCCAACTCTCCGGTATCTGGAGTTCGGGCGCCCAACACTGAAACCTCGCGCGACCGGGTTTTGACTGACGACGAACTGAAGGCGGTCTGGCGAGCGGCCGATAAGGAAGGTCACCCCTTCGGCGCCATCCTAAAGCTGCTGATCCTCACCGGACAGCGGCGCGGCGAAGTCGCCGGCATGACGTGGTCCGAGGTCGATTTTGGGCCTGGGACTTGGTCACTTCCGCGTGAGCGGGTGAAGAACGATCGCCGGCATGAGGTGCCACTGTCGCGCCAGGCCGCGGCAATCCTCAAACAAGTGCCGCGCATCGGCGACAAGTACGTTTTCACACTCAACGGCACTGCGCCCTACAACGGATTTAAGGCCAAGGAGCGTTTCGACGAAGCGGTAGGCCTCACACCCTGGACGGTGCACGATCTGCGCCGCACCGCTGCCAGCGGGATGGCCAAGCTCGGCGTGAGCCTCGTTGTTATCGAGAAGGTTTTGAATCACGTTTCTGGTTCGCTCGCCGGCATCGTCGGCGTTTACCAGAGGCATGAGTACGCCGAAGAGAAGCGCGCGGCGCTCCAACAATGGGCTGATCACGTTGACCGGCTGGTGCGGCCATGAGCGATATCCGAAAGCGCATGGCCCACGTAAGGGCCGCGCTACATCAGCCTCTCGTACACCTGAAGTCTGAACGGCGGAGAGAGGAAGAACTGTACAAAGAGCACGGCCTCGATACGCGTGGCCTGGACGAGTTTTATAAGATTACGGCAATTGAAGTGAGCTCCGAACATTATAACGCTTTAAGACGTGCCAAACAGTACTTTGGCGTTGACGATGATCATTACGCAGCGTTAGCGATGGCAATAGTCCTTTTCGGCCCGCGCGAGCGGGGGCGGGCAAAAGGCACAAAGACGTGGACATATCAGAAGTACCTGCACCTTGCCGAAGCCTGCGGCGAGCTTAAGGCAAAGGACGATGCCCTCTCGGACACAGAGATTTGCAACCGCCTAGGTAAGGGTGGCGACCCGAACAGCGATTTCAAAGGTTATGACCCCGAGAATTTGCGAATGCGCCTTTCTGAGGCCCGCCGCGCGGTCGAGCAGTACGCCGAGGACGTGGCGGCCGACGAGGCCAAGGCCAAGCGGAAGGGCGAGCTGTAAAAATAAAGAGGCCAACAGTTTTACTGAAATGATTTGAGGACTTGTGTATCCGAGGCGGTGCAGCAACGGAGGTTGTCCCGCCATGTCGCAGAAGTTCTTGAACGTCAGGGCTGTCTGCGCCCGCTATTCCAATATTAGCGATAGAACAGTTGATCGTTGGCTTCAGACCGGCGTCCTGCCGAAGCCCATTTACATTCAAGGCCAGCGCTATTGGTCGAGCGAGCAGCTCGACGAGCGCGACAAGGCGCGGCTGGCGGCTGGGCGGCCCAACGAGGGGGCGCGTGATGTCAGATAGCGTGCAGCGGGTTATGGACGAGAACCCCGGAGCCACCGATGAAGAGATCGCGAGAGCCTTTGCCTATGAAGTCGAGGCCGACAACGATCTAACTAGGGCGTGTCTTAAGATTTACAGCGCCGATTTGCTCGCATCACTTCGTCCCGCAAAACGAAGGGGGATGTCATGAGTGCATGGGAGAGAGAAGTTTCGATTGAGATAGAGGGGCGGAAATACATCGGCCATTTCCACATCCACAAGGGCATGGTCCACGTCAGCCACGGCGGATATAGCAGGAGCTCAGCTCGGCGGCCACGCCAAATATCCAAAGCTGCTGGCAGAAATACTACTGCGCGAATTAGTGGGCCAGGCGCACAGAGATCGCTAAATCTGAACGCTTCTCAAAACACGAAAGCCGCCCCGGCATTCATTAGACGGGCGGCTCTCAGCAGCGTTTCTGAAAGGACGAAGGCCGCCGCTGATCAGGCGACGGCCTCCAAATCAATCCACTTTCAGTTAACCTCGACACCTACCGCCGCAGACCGGAGGCGTCCAAAGAGGTTCTAATTGTTGCTTAGAGAAAGATACGACGCGCGTCAATGTCTAAGAAGAAATTCGGTCACAAGCTCGGCGGCTCATTTGCGCCGCTGCTCACGCACACCAGGAAGTCGGAGGCCTGGCAAAGGCTGTCTGTTGGCGCTCGGGCGTTGTTCATGGAATTGCAGTCGCGCTATTACCAAGATCGAGAGGGCTATGTATTCCTCTCCGCTAGGGATGGCGGCGAGTGCCTCCGCACCCGGCCCCACAATATTCTTCGGTGGTTCGACGAACTCGTACACTACGGCTTCCTGGTCATGCTGTGTGACCATCATTTGGGAGTCGATGGCGAGGGTCAATCTGCGCACTATCGGCTCACTGATCGCTGGTTTCATGGCGAAGCCCCGACACGGGACTTCGATAAGTGGTCGGGCGAAATATTCAGGCTTCGGAAGCGCGTCTATAGCGCCGCTGAAAAGGCCCGGTTGAACGGTCTTAAGAAACAGAACCCCGTGACACGGTCTGACACACCCCGTGACACGGTCGGTCACATAAGGGCCGGGGCTAAAAAGAGTTCCCAAGAGGGGAAAGCGTGACACGGCCGGTCACATAAGCGAGCCCCCAAAGTGTGACACGGTCGATCACATATCTAGTATTGCCACTGGTTCTTGCTCGCTTGAGGCTTGGCTGGAGTATGCGGTCCAGCCGATGAGGGTCGAGATGCTCGATGCAGCTCTAAGCCCCAGCAATCAGAGAGCAGCTTAATATTTTGCCCTTTTCGAGCGCTCGTTTTGGGGGCAGTTGCCTCGGCCGCTCGACCAGTCGAAACAGAAGGAAACAGAAGAAATGGCTCTTGAGCCGACCAAACACGTGAATGGTCGCATGTGGCAACCTGGTCAATCAGGCAACCCTAACGGGCGGCCTGTTGGCTCTCGTACAGCCTTCTCCGCCAGCTTTCTGAAGGACCTTGCCGAGGTTTGGCGTAATCACGGTCGCGAAACGATGATCAAGACGGCGACGGATCAGCCGTCCATCTTCTTCGCCACCTGTGCTCGATTGATTGGTCCTGAGGTCAAGCTCACGATTGAGCAGACGCTTCCTGGAAACCTGAGCTCCTCTGACTGGGCTGATCTTCGCGAATTGCTGAGCGCTATTCAGACGGCCCTACCAGACGCCGCCAATCGTCCGCCTGGCGAGGTCTTTCGCCATGCCTTAGAGGCGCTACGTGCCGCTCAAGCCAAGCCTATCGCCGCTGTTGCGGACGAATAGATAATTCAGTTCTTTCGCTTTATGCGGCCACGTTTCCGGCGAAAGGGCTTGGGAGGCGCCCAATCGTGGTCGGAGCGACGCCATAGGTACGGGCGACGTCGACCGCCGACGAAACTTGAAATAGGCCGACTTGATAGCATCCTGCAGGGAGCGAGCCCTCGACCTTCTCGGCTATCGCGTAGACGAAAGCGGCATCGCCCTCAAACTTGCCAAGTCAAGGGCGGCCTGAGCCCGTTGACGGCCGTGTCCATGAAATCGGCAATGATGTCCTGTGTGTGGTCGAGTTCGACCCCGGCCAGGAAGCTCGTATAGTCAGAGATGTCGGCTATGGCGAAATAGGCCAATTCAGGTTTCGGAAGCATCGTATCTACGTGAGTTTTCACCCGGTTACTTTTTTTGGGAGCCTGACGGGGCGGTGCGGGTGCCCCGCAATCCGCAAATGAGCTTCGGAGCGCGGCACGCCTTGTCAGGTACCATAATGCCACATTAGCATATGCGCTATTCGCACTCGCTCCCGGACTGGTGTCCCTATTTTGCTACGAGTTCGAGGAGATGTTTGCAAATGAAGGATGAAGCCTATCAAATTTGTGCTCCGTATGTCGTCGGAGAAGTGATCGACGGCGAGGCCATCATCATGGACCTGCGGTCGGGTCTCTACTACAGTTCCGATGGAGTGGGCGCCGCTATTTGGAAAGCCATCGAGGAAGGCGCCGACCATCGCCAAATTTTGGATTGGGCCGCCGCCACATTTGCCGGCGAAGACACGGTTGCCGGCGACACTGCCGCTTTTCTGCAAGACCTCCTGACCCACGGCCTTATTCGCAGTATTACCGATAAGCAGTCAAGGCCGGCGATCGTAGCGCCGAAAGGCGCCTACGGCCGTCCTACCCTTTCGGTCCACGACGACATGCATGACATGATCCTGCTCGACCCGATCCATGATGTGGACGCGGCGGGTTGGCCTACTCGGAAGGGCAAAATCGCTTGACGTCCGGCACGAAACCCACTGTCTCCATCATTGTTCCGGTTTTCAATAACGCCGCCTTCCTTGGCGAGGCGCTGCGCAGCATTCTCGGTCAGACGCGACCGCCGGACCAAATAATCGTTGTCGACGATGGCTCTACCGACGAGAGTGCCGTGGTCGCCCGCAGCTTTATGCCTGCGCTCACGCTGGTCTCGCAAGTCAACAAAGGAATTGGGGCGGCGCGCAACGCCGGCCTTGCGGCGGCGACAGGCGAGGTCATCGGGTTCCTCGATGCTGACGATCTTTGGCCGATCGACAGCCTACGGGCCCGGCTAACGAGGCTCGAAGCGGACGAGGCGCTCGACGCGGTCTATGGCCTCGTCGAGCACTTCATAAGCCCGACACTCGATGATGCGGCCCGCGCGTCACTCCACTGTCCAGTGGGCCAGATGGCAGCCCGGTTCGCGGGAGCGATGCTTGTGCGCCGGCGGGCATTCGAAAGGCTCGGCGTATTCGACCCTGAATTAAAGGTCGGCGAGATGGTTGACTGGGCGGCGCGTCTGAAGGACAGCGGCGCGGCGGTCGGCGCCGTCGATACCGTGGTCATGCGTCGCCGTATCCACGATGCCAACACCACAACGCGTGGGCGGCCCCTTTATGGGGATTATCTCAGGGTGCTGAAGGCGTCGCTGAAGCGAAAAACCGGCGCCCGGCTGGCAGAAGCGGGGCAATGAAGCGCGGCGGTCCGGAAGTCGCCGAAGGTGGCCTTCCGTGGCCCGGGCAACCGCAGTCACTCTTGGTGACGGCTGCGATTGGCCGCGATGAGCAGGTCGAGCCCGCATTCCGCGCCTGGCGCGCCCTTGTCGATATCGAGGGGCCTCTCGACGGCGGCACTTACCGGCTTTTGCCGCTTGTCTACGAGCGCATGCGCAGTCTTAGCATCGCGGATCCACTGTTGGGCCGATTGAAGGGCGTTTATCGTCGGGCTTGGGTGGAAACGCACACTCTCCTCCACGCTACCGCACCGGCAGTGGCACGGCTGGAATCAGCCGGGGTCCACACTTTGCTGCTAAAGGGCGCGCCGCTGGCGATCACCTACTACCGCAGCCACGGTGCCCGTCCGATGCATGATCTCGACGTGGTGGTACCAACGAGTCAGCGCGATCTGGCCCTGGAGGTGCTGAAGGACGCCGGCTGGCGGCGGGGCGCCGCCGTCAAACCGCAGGAGCTGGTAGATCAGCACGCGCTCGATCACCGCGACGCCGGCGGACACGAGATCGATCTCCATTGGCATTGCCTGCGCGAAGCTCCCTCGGCTGCCGCTAATGCGTGGTTCTGGAGCTCGGCAAGGCCGTTCGACTTGTGCGGGGTGGAAACGCGTCAGCCGAGCCCGACAGCAATGTTGCTTAACATCGTGGTGCATGGCGTAAGGTCGAATGTGGAGCCGCCGGTGCGCTGGATCGTCGATGCCGCCACGGTAATCCGCTGCAGCCAGCATGACCTTGACTGGGACGAGCTGGTCCACTTCGCCAAGACACAAAAGCTTTGTCACCGCCTCGCCCTGGGCCTTAATTACCTCGTCGACGCTTATGACATCAAAGTCCCGGAACCGGTCACGCGCGAGCTGACGGCCGCAGGCCTGAGCCTCATCGAGCGCATTGAGAACATCGTTTATCTCGGCGCGGCCGAGACGATGTACCGTCCAAAACTCTTTCCCTTGATTGACTATTGGCGCTATCTCCGCGACCAGAACGTATGGGCTTTTACCAAGGGATATGGCGCCTATCTGCAGCGGAGATGGCGGCTGGATCATCCGGCGAAAATCCCGCTCGAGGCGCTTACGGTCCTCGGCCGCCGTATCGCGCGGCGGCAAATGCGAAGCTGACAATGGCGAGTCGGATCCGACTTTGGCTCGGCCGGCTTCGGCAGACGCCACTCATCGATGCAAAGGCCTTGGCCTATCTCTGTACTTATTTCCAGTCTGCGGGTGGAGAGGTCGCGCTGCTGGCCTTCCTCGGCATCTTGCAATCGACGATGTTTCTCCCCGCCCTCTACGGGGTTCGGTTGGCGTTCAACAATGCCGTGCCTAACGGAAAAGTGGGGCTGCTGATCTGGATCGGTCTTGGCTTGGTGCTGGTCCGAATTTTCCAAACCGGAGTAGCGCTGTGCGTGCGCGCGATCAGCTTGAAAATTACCAAGGCGGCGATCTGCGAGATGAGGCGTGACTTGATCGCCATGCTCTATGCCCTTCCGCGCGACTTTTTCGGCCGTAACGACGCCGCGCGGTTGCAGACCCGGATCATTATGGAGACCGAACGCATCGACAATTTTTGTAGCTTGCTGCTGTCGTCCATGCTGCCCTCCGCGCTGAGCAGCCTGTGCCTGATCGCCGCTTTGACTTACCTCAACCTATGGCTCGTTCTGGCGCTGGCGTGCTTTGCACCAGTGATGTGGTTTTTGATGGTGCTGGGCGGCCAGTACATCAAGCGCGAGGTACGCTCTTTCCAGAACGCATTCGAGAATTTCAGCCATGGCATCCAGTTCGTCGTGCGGCAGATGGATTTGACGCGGCTACGGGGATACGAGGACTCCGAGCTCGCCCGCCAAACCGAGGGCTTGCGCCTTTTGGAAAGTTCGGGCGTGCGCATGGCCATGAGCTACGCCTTGCAACGGCACGTCCAGGCCAATCTCATCGGAATCGGGGGCCTCGTGGTTTTGGTAGGCGGCGGAATTGCGGTTGTGTACGGGGCGATGAGCTTAGGAGACCTCCTGGCGTTCTATCTCGCGGCAGGGATGCTCAATGCCTCTGTCTCGTCGCTGACCGCATTTGCACCCGAGCTCATCGCCGCCAATGAATCTCTCAACAAACTGCTGGAGTTGCGCGGCGAAGTTGCCGTCCCCTGCTACCAGGGCAAGGCGATCGTTCAGTTCAACGGCAACATCTCGCTGAGCGCGGTCGATTTTGGGTACGACACGCCGCTGCTGCGTGGCGTGTCGCTCGTCTTGACGCCCGGACGCACAACCGCAATTGTCGGGCCAAACGGCGCGGGAAAAAGCACCATCGTCAGTTTGGCCCTCGGCTTCTATCGGCCCGACAGCGGGCAATTGACCGTCGAGGGAATGCCATACGACGCGGTCGATCTGAGACTGCTGCGCCAACAGATCGGCGTGGTCATGCAGAAGCCGACCTTTTTCACCGGCACGATTGCGGAGAACCTTCGCTATGGCTGGCCGGAGGTTTCGCGCGCCGAGTTGAAACGCGCGGTCCGGCAAGCTTGTGCCGACGTCTTTATTGCGTCCTTACCCGAGGGCTATGACACCATCATTGGCGAAGGAGGCGCCCTTATCTCAGGGGGAGAAGCGCAACGGCTCGCGATCGCGCGCGCGTTGATCGGACAACCGAAACTTCTCATCCTGGACGAACCCACTAACCACCTCGACGCCAAGACCGTCGGGCGAATCATGGACGAATCACATCCGAACCTGACCACGCCACGGTGCTGATCATCAGCCACGATAAAGAGGTCGTCGCGTTTTCGGATTTGGTGTTTCGCCTGGAAGGCGGAATTCTTGTTCCAACAGATTTTCAACAACTCGCAACCGAAACGCCTGAGTGGCTTCAACCGGGACCGGTCAGCGGGAGCGTCGATGGACATTCAGTGTAGCGAAGACGAGCAGCGGGCTTTCTTTGAAGGCGTCATGGAACGAACCCATCAGGCGCTCGACTCTGCCCTTGCTATCGAACACTTCGTCAATGTGGCCGGAACGAGCGTGCGCCTAGTCTTCGCAGGACCGCGGATGGAACAGAAATTCATGCCCGCGCTCGCGCATCTGGCCGGCGGCGCTGTCCCGGCGCCTCACGCTACTCTGTATGTCTGGGACAGCGATTTCCACGGCGACGTCCATGATCTCTCCCCCCTGTGACCACACTTGCTTCACGCATCGCGGCGACATCCGGGGCTTTTCCAGCCGGACGGTTCGCAGTGCCTTCAATTGGAGCGAGTACGCGGTTAGCCTGCTCGATACTGCGGCAGGCGTTGGTATCTACTGGGTCGATTCCAGTGAGAATTTGCCGTATTGGGTTAAATCCTCGCCGCTACGTAGCCTGTTCCACTGGCTCATGGAGCAGCGGGGGCTGCAGTTGATCCACGCTGCGGCGATCGGCACGGAGCGCGGCGGTGTGCTCCTTGCCGGCAAGGGCGGACTCGGCAAGTCAACGACTGCGCTTGCGGGCCTCGCCTCCGGCATGTCCTTCGCCGGCGACGACTACGTCGTCGTCGCCCTCGAGCCGGAGCCCACCGCGCACAGCCTCTACTGCACCGCCAAGGTCAGTCCTAACCAGCTCCGCGCCTTCCCCGAGCTCGCATCGCTCGTACGCGGAGCGGCGGCACAAGATGAAAAGGCTGTGATCTATCTGCATCCTGATCTTCGGGAGCGCTTTGCGCGCGCACTGCCGCTGCGTTTTGTACTGACGCCACGCTTCGGCACCACCGCCGCAACTGAATTCGAGCCGATCTCGCCGGTACAACTCCATCAGGCAGCGGCCTTCACCACCATGTCTCAGCTGCCGCACGCGGGAATGCGCACGCATGACTTCATCGGAAAATTGGTCCAGGAGGTGCCTGGCGGCCGCATATTGCTCGGCCGCGACCTGCAAGCCATTCCGGTGGCGATATCCCGGCTGCTGGAGCAAGGTATTGGCACGCAGCGCACGCCACACGTGATCCGGCCCCTCATCAGCGTGATCCTCCCCGTCTACAACGGCAGTCGCTTCCTGCCCGAGGCTATCGCAAACATCCTGGCGCAGGACTATCCGGCGCTCGAGATCATCGTGGTCGACGACGGCTCAACCGACGACATCGAGAGCGCGGTGGCAGCGCTGCCGGTCGACGTCCGCCTGATCCGACAGCCGAATGGGGGGCCGGCCGCGGCGCGTAATCGAGGTCTCCGCGAGGCTTCGGCAGAACTGATCGCTTTTCTCGACGTCGACGACCTCTGGCCTGAGGGCAATCTCATTTCGATGGTCGACACGATCGAGGCCGAACCGCAACTCGACGTGTTGATAGGACGCGCGCAGGTCGCGCGCATCGACGAATTTGGCACCGGTACCCTCGAATATGTTGGCAATCCAGAGGAGTTGTTTCCACACTATATTGGCTCAGCCCTATACCGCCGGCGCGCCTTCCTAGCGGTCGGGCCTTTCGACGAAATGCTGCGCTTCGGTGAAGATATCGACTGGTTCACGCGGCTGGACGAGAGCGGCCGGGCGCTGAAGCGGCTCGACCGGATCAGCCTGATTGTGCGCCGGCATGAAGCCAACATGACGCGTGGCAAGTCGCTGGTCGAGCTACACGTCGTCAGGGCATTGAAGAAGGCCCTCGACCGTCGCCGCGCCCGGGAAGCCTGAACTGCCACACTAGTCTTCGTCCGCGCGCCACAAGAGCAAAGCAGATCATAAATAAACACAAACAAACCGAGTGACTTAATCTTCACGACCTAAATCAATACCCAGTAAGTTAGCGTTCTATGCGCAGACATGCCGGTCTCGAAATCGAACGTCCGCGGTGCAAGTGCAAGGACTCTCGAAAATCTACAGAGCAACATTTCCACGTATTGATAGCTTGGCTTCGAGAGTTATTCGTTCCAGCGGCGGCGCTGCAAGGCCTCGCTAGTTGGCAGCATGCGTAAACTGCTCGCCTTTGAACGTAGCGTGCCAGTCCTCGCGGCAACCAGCTGCACTGGTACACCGCCGGCGGATTTGGTATTATTTTCTCTATCTACATATCCTCGCCAGCTATTGGATGACCGCGCGCCTGCTCATTATTGGTCTCGACGGCGCTGACGGCCGCACGCTCGACCGCGTGAGCCGCGACGGAACGCTGCCGAACCTCGCTGCTTTGCGCGCCAGCGGTCGTGCGTGGGACTTGTCATCGGCGCTAGATGCAACCGACGATTCGCTGTGGGCCTCGTTCCAATACGGCGCAGATGTCGGCGAGCATGGCCGCTACCACTATATGATCCCTACGAGTTCTGGAAAACTTGGTTTTGCGGTTACAGAGGAGTTCGACCGAGATACGTTCTGGGACAAGTTCTCCCAACAAGGGTTGCGCGTTGCGGTTCTAGACGTGCCAAAATGCCGTCCGCCGCGCCCGCTCAATGGCATTCACCTGGCCGATTGGCTTGTACATGGCCGCTACTTTCATTCTCGCCCGCTGGCATATCCGGAAGCGCTCGCCGATGACATTCTGGCGCGCTTCGGCCCGGCGCCACCCAGTCTGTGCGCGTACGAGCTTCCGACACTAAGCGACGACGATGTACTAGCGGTACGCGACAACCTACTGCGCTCGGTCATGCAGAAGCGCGCCGCCGGTTCACACTTTCTTTCGGCCGAGCACTGGGACTTGTTCATTATCGGCTTCAAGGAAGCGCATTGCGGCTGTCACATTTTTTGGGAATTTGCCGATCCCAATCACGCGAAACACAATGCCGAGCGAGTAGTGCGGCTGGGAAATCCCGTGCTTGACGTTCTCAAGGCGCAGGATGCCGCCATCGGCGGCCTAGTTGCCGCCGCTGGGCCGGGCGCTGACATCGTAGTCTTCTCAACCACCAACTTCGCTCCGAACGGATCAGCTCTGCATCTGCTACCAGGGATCTTGGAGCGGATTAATGCCTACGTTGGGGCGCGTGCTAGCGAAAAAACTTTGGGTTTCCTCCGGCGTCTTTGCAGACGAGCGCCGCTGCCGCCGAGCTGCTGGGCCGTACCCCACGGCGAGAATACCGGCGCATTGCGCGTCCGGCGTCGCCGTGAGGACTATGCAAGGCGCTACGCGCAGCGGCTTGACCTGATCGCCGCATTAGCGCGCGAATTAGTCGATGTAGATGACGGCCTCCCGGTTGTGTCGGTAGTGACCCGTCCAGCATTCGAACACTCCGGAGCGCGCGCCAGGAGCTTGCCTCACTTGTTGCTGCACTTTCGCGACAATGTTTGTTCGAGCGCCGTAACGTCGGCCCGCCTCGGCCGCATCGAGGCGCTCCGCCCGGACAACATTCGGCCGGGCAACCATGTCGCTGGCGGCTTCGCGTGCGCCCTCGGGCCGTCGGCGGAGTTGGCAATGGCGCAGGTCAAGACGATGAAAGATTTCGCTTCCCTGGCTGCGAAAGTTCTCTGTGTTCGCAAGCAAAACACGGCAGGCGGCAACATAAGTTTGCCCCCACCGGTAGAGGTCTGAAATGAACCTTTTAGGACGGATGATGGGCACTAAACCCACCGTCGTCATTCACACCAACGACCAACAGATGGTCGCCGCGCTGGTCAGCGCCCACTCCCTTAAATCTAGATCCAAAAGCCCTCACCTGTTTGATGTCCGGCTGCTCCGGCTGGAGGAGACCCCGCATCTATACAAGCGAAACAATCAGACATTCGTCGTGTGGGATGGCGACGCGCCATCGGTCTGGCGTAGGCGCGATTCGCAGTCGTTTGCCCCGCTCCGTCGCCTCGTCCCGGCTCTCCTTGGCTTCCAAGGTCGGGCGCTGGTTATCGATCCCGATATCTTCGCGATCGGCGACGTCTATGAGCTGCTGAGTCGGGACATGGGCGGGAGGGCCATCCTATGCCGCGAGAGGCCGGAGCCGCACGAGGGCCGGCGCTGGTACTATTCCTCCGTCATGCTGCTCGATTGCAACAAGCTGACGCACTGGCAGTGGGAGCGTGAGATTGATGAACTTTTCACGGGCCAGCTCCAGCTGGGCCCATGGCTCTGGCTGTTGGATGAGTCACCTGAGCGAATCGGGTTGATTGAAGAAGAGTGGAACCATCTGGACATGCTGACCGAGAAGACAAAGCTCCTGCACAATACAGAGGTCCCGACGCAACCCTGGAAGACTGGCTTGCGCGCCGATTACTACCAATATGCGCCCCACGGGGCCGTCTGGCTGGAGGCCTTGAAACGCGTCGCTCGCCGGATGGTCTCGCAGGACCGGACAGTTCTCTACCAACCCCATCCGGATCCGCGTCAAGAACAGCTTTTCTTCACGTTGCTCGGAGAGTGCCTGGAACAGCGGAGCATCACGACCCAATTTCTCCGCAAGGCTATGCGCAGGAACCATCTCCGTAAGGATGCGTTCGCCATCCTCGCGGAACGGCCGGGCGCATAGGACAGATGAGGACCTATCGGTTATGCGCTCCCCCGTTTTCTGACGTGCGTTGGCGCCAGATGTGTCGGCCATAGCGATGGCCCGGAACGGAATAGCAGGCTGCTACCCCGAAATATCCAACTCAGTAAGACCCAAAGCTATAGGTGGCAGCAGTTGGCTGCCCTCCCGAGGAGTTGAGAAAAAATACAGAAGGCACAACGTAAGGCCGGATGGCGGGTTCAAGCTAAAGACCGCGAAGGCGCTCGGTCTGATGGTTCCAGAGAAGCTACTCTCGACCGCCGACGAGGTGATCGAATGAATGAATGCGCACGATGTCGCCATTTGGTCCTTCACGTCGCTTAGTGCGACGCAGCGAAATGTCTGCACCTGGGTGAATACCGGAAGTCGCGACACCACGCTCGAAATGACGCGATTGACCCCTAGGTGGAATGCTGCTCAGCCATCGTCGCGGTTGACGAAGCGGCATGCTGCACCTAAGCCTTACTCGCATGATCGCTTATTCCATGCTCCCCTTTGCCGTTCGCGGCGACATTGTCGAGGCGCACAACATCGGCTGGGAACGCATTGCGCGGGCCGGCACCTGGTTCGATGGGGCGACGCGCGTGGCGATCGCGGCGGAAACCCGTCAGACGCCGCAATGTTCGCTGTGCAGGCGCCGCAAGGAGGCTTTGTCGCCCTATTCCATCGCCGGGCAGCACAACAGCCTGAACGCTTTGCCGGAACGTATCGTCGAGCAAATCCATCGTATCGTCAGCGATCCCGGGCGGCTGACGCGGCAATGGTTCGAAGGCGTCATTGCGTCCGGCACGTCCGATGCGGAATATGTCGAGATTGTCGGTGTCGTGGCCACCGTCGTCTCGATCGACACGTTTTGCCGAGCGGTCGGTGTGCCGCCGCATGCCTTGCCGCAGCCCGAACCCGGCCAGCCGCATCGTCGGCGTCCACGAACCGCAAAGCAACGGGGCGAGGCCTGGGTGCCGATGATCCACCCCAAGGATTTGGAGGGCGAGCTCGACACCGAGGAAGAAAAAACGCTGGCCAGGTACTGGGGTGGCGTCCTTGCCAATATCAGACGGGCGCTATCGCTTGTTCCCGAAGAGGCTTACGCTTGGTTCCAATTGGTCGAGACACAATACCTGCTCGGCAGGTGGATGCGGGACTTTGCCAACGAATACCGCGCCATCACCCACGCGCAGATCGAATTGATCGCCGGCCGTGTCTCAGTTCTCAATCAATGTTTTTATTGAACAACTTCCCATGCGGTCTTGCTCCGTGGGAGCAGCGAAGCAAAAGGCGAGAATTACGATTTGAACCTGCTGACGGGGCGCGGCGGCGATGGGAATATTCCGCACGGCGCGCTGCTCGTTCAGTTTGCCGAAGCCGTCCTTGGCGGCGATGACGCGCTTTTGGGGGCCGTGCGCGCCGAGATTCGCGCCAAGATGGGCGATCCGGCGCTCGTAGACGCGGCCGCAATCGCGGCAACTTTCAACGCCATCGATCGTGTCGCCGATGCGACCGGCATTCCGATCGAGGATAACAAAGCCAAGTCGACCGCCGATCTGCGCGCAGCGCTAGGCATCGACGCTTTCGCTGAAAATCGCGGCGAAATTGCCGATCCGCGCGACCGCCAAGCCCGGGCATAACCTTCGCAAGTTTTCCGTGCCTGTAGCGCCGTTGTGCGCATTCCAATACAAGTTGTTGAAGGAGCGTCTCTCCTAAAGCTCGGAGACATCATCCCCAACGCTGCTGGCCCGCGCCGACAAGATCGTCGACTACAATTGCTTCCGAATGTCCGAATATGGCCGTGTGTCACGAGTATCGCCCGTCCACACGGCGATGCGTAACTGTACGAGAGATGGAGGAGGGCCCTTCGAGGTCGGCAATTAGGTGTTGATCTCAAGCTACCGCAAGCTGCTGTCGTCAAAAGCGATGGTGGTGAGCGTTGCGGAAACGGCGGGACAAAATCCCGTCAGGCAAGGTTGAGAGAGGCGAGCGCAAGCAAACCGCTGATGACGTGTCGAAAACGGATTAGGCGATGCCAAAACCGGGGGGTGGCCATTCCTTCGGGATTAGCTTGGGAGATGCCTGAGACGGCCCAAGCGGCATCCGGCATGGAGGCGGCGCGAAGCTCAACCAGGCTTTTGTACGGAACGTGAGAACCTGTGCTCCGATGTAAAGGGAGAAGTCACAAGCGGCTACAACCGCGAGGACGAGAGTACCAATGCGGAGCGCAGGGGCGGAGTGGCTCGTAGTAGGGACGAAGGCTCTGTAATGGAGCTGGACCGAAGGGGCTGCATTGTTCAGCCGAGACCACCGGCCAACTGAAGCCAACTGGCAACAGGAGGAGCCCGTGGATGAGGTAAAGCCGGCGGCTCGTTTGCCAACGGTCGAACATCGGGAGCCGTGTAAATCGAGAGGTTCACGCACGGTTTTGGGAGCGCCTGGAGGTGAAATTCCTCCGGGCGACTCGTCCATCGCGGACCTACAACAAGCCCCTGAAAATGTCGGCTTGCTGGGTGATTGTGTTGCAAAACTCGCCCGCGAGCAGTGGATCAAACGAAATCGGGCAAGAATAAATCCGAACGAGCGGTTTCTTAAATCAATATTCCGCACCGGTGCGCGATCTTGAAAAAAATTTCTTCGCTCGGGAGCTCAAAATAGTTTTGCAACACAATCGGGGTAAGAGCAGACATCAAAACAAGAAGGCGTCTTGCGAAGCCGCGCGGTCAAACCAAGAAAGACGCCACTGCCGCGAAAGCGTGGGACCACTGCGAGACGAGGCCTGCCTCAAACTTCCCACAAATCTACAGTACTGAATTGGCTGTCATCTTACGCTTGAGCGAGCATCTCGGACTTGACACGAGCGACCGTTGAGTTGCTCAACCCAACTCGCCTCGCGACCTTGTTGATGCCCATCCCGCTGCCGAGCGCTTGTCGCGCCTTTTCAATAGCCTCAGGATCATTCAGGGGCCTGCCTAGCGTCTTGCCATTGGCAACTGCCCGTCTCAGACCGGCATGTATGCGCTGGCGGATCATAGCTCGCTCGAATTCAGCAAAGGCGCCGGTAACCTGGAACATCAGCTTCCCCGAAGGGGTCGTGGTATCGATCGCTTGCTGATCGAGGTACAGATCGACGCCGCACGCTTCTAGATGCTGGATGGTTCCAAGTAGATCAATCAGCGAGCGCCCTATTCGATCGATAGCCCAGACCATGACCACATCGAAGCGGTGCCGCTGCGCTTGCTTCAGCATTTCATCAAAACCCGGACGCTCGTTCCTGCCCTTGGCTCCGCTTATTCCCGCGTCGCTGAAAGTCTGGACTATCTGCCACCCCCGGCCCCTGGCAATCTCGGTGAGCCGCGCAATTTGATTCTCCACCGTCTGCCGGTCTGTGCTGACCCGGACGTACAAGGCTGCGCGCTTCATTTTTGGAGTCCCCTTCACGGAACCATTTTCGCACTATGGGGCCTATTGATTTCGCGGCAGTTCTTGGGCCAAGCCGCGATACCATTTCGGATGACCGCATACCGCTGGCCGGTGGTAGTCAGGCAGGCCGATTTCTGCTGGCTCTGCTCCGTAAGTGCAAACACTTCGGCCGCTAATCGGAACGAAAGTGGCCTGCGAAATACCCACAGGACCCGCCTCAGCCCTTCGGTGAGAAAGGTGATGCGGAAAAAGTTCTCGGTTTCGTCGGGGCTGGCATTTCGGGTTGTCCAGATCGGCCGCTCGGTAATCTTCTGCTCAGCCTCTCTTATTCCGGCACGGGCTGGAGTATGTGGTCGTGCAATATCTGTTCTTCCACCGCTTGTTGGTGGTTTTGTAACGCTCGGACCCTCTCCAGGTGGGGGAGCTTCTGCACCGCCGGGCTGTTGGCGAATTTCACCATTTGGTGCTCCCAACTCTCCGCCGCCTGTCTCCCCACCGAAGAGAGATAACTGCTCGGGTCGTCTTGCTGGGACAGGACCCTTGGGTTGTTCTCTTCCAGGAACCGCCTGTGTTCCTCCGCGAACCTTTCTGCCAGCGGGTCCACTTCTTCTATGCAGACGTCCGTAGCTCCTGCGGGCTGTGAAACGGTGCGATCGTGGCCACGACCAACACTGTCGACATCATCCGCGGCTTCGAGTTTAAGACGGGCGGCCGTTTTTTGTGAGAACCAAGGGGCTATGCGATCGCACCCTTCAGCGCCGCCGCGAGCTTTGGGCGGTCACTGCGCTTCCCGCTCTCGGTCTCAACGTATTCGGCGACCAGCTTCCAACTGCCACCGTTTAGGTAGCGCGCGACGGCTTCGCGCTGAGCTTCCAAACCAAGACCACTGCGGCCCTGCTTGTCGGTGCTCACGCGCAAATAAGAGACGAATTTTCCCCGAGCCATACCCAGTCCACCCGTTGATACAAACCCATCGTTTTGTGAACAATGTCAAACGCTGATTGCGGGACCGACGCGGTACGGCGGGTCACAGAGGCGGGGCGCGCGGGCGCCTCAAGAAACACGGTGATCCGTGGAAGCTGTCTTCTTTTCGTTCGGTGGTTCAACTTCGCCCGTGCCACCGCAAACATCGCAGCGGCGGCGACCAGTTCCGCCGCAAGTATTGCAGTCTCCGACGCTGACACCTGCAACGGATTTCTTACCAGCGCCTCGACAGACCGGGCAGTATGTGGTCCTTTGGCCGTGACATTTGGGACATAGTGTTTTTGTCGGCATCGCTCGCTTCCGAACTTGCACAACAGCCGCGCTACACTAATAACGAATAATAAAGGCTAGATCATCGCTTTCGCGGACTGATTGACGCAGATCAAAGCGCAATCAGCGCGACAGCGTTGGTTGGCGAAATGGCCGCTTTCATCTACCGCTGCCCGAACACAGGTCTCCGCATTTCAGGCTTTGTCCACCGCAGAAGAGATTGCGGAGGACGAGAATGCGTATGAGCCTGTGACCTGTGACCTGTGCCATATGTCAGCAGGTCCACCTTGTGGACCCGTTCACCGGCAAGGTTCTCGGCGAGGACAGTGGGTAGATCACGCGCTGCCGCCGGAAAAAAATGGGCCCTACCGGTTGTATAAACTCGGGATTTTTGGGGCCGCACCCGGCTTTCAAACAAGAGATAAACCCTCGGCTCTGGCGTGTGACCTCAGCGGGCTTTGTGAAAGCTCGAAAAATCCTGAGGTCCTTAGAACCACCTCGGACTTCGATTTGATCCATATCAATGTGCTTTTGGGCAAATGTGTTTGGCATAAAAACTTGGCGTCGACAAATGGGAGGAAGTCCAATGCCTGCTCGATTGGGTTCGCGTCTTCAAGGACGTATCGTCGGCATTCTGGTAGCGACGTTCTTATTGATGCCGAGCATCGGGCACGCCCAGCCGGACCCGAGGGTCGCAAAATCAATGGAAGCCTTAAAGACCATGACTGCGAAGTTAGGTGCGCCCAAGCTCGAAGGGAGGGAGGCCGTTGGTGGTAAGGACGCTCCCGCTCTGTATTTCGGCACGACCAAAATCAACAACAACTTCGACATCGTCGACGCGGTCGGAAAAGAAGACGGCAAAGGGATGACGGCCACGCTCTTCGTAAAGGATGGAAGCGAATACATCCGTGTGTCCACGAGCGTGCCAAAAGCCGACGGAAGCGGACGAGCTATTGGTACGGTTCTGGCCGGGTCGGCGCTCGAAGCGATCAAGGCGGGCAAAGCATACTATGGCGAGGTGCCAATTCTGGGCACGCCCTACATAACCGGCTATGAACCGATCAAGGATAGTTCCGGCGCCGAAATTGGCATCTACTACGTGGGCTACAAGAAGTAGCTGGGCCATCAGAAAGCGTTCGTTTGGAACTGCCAAGCTCTCGCGGGAGGTCTAGCAACGGCTCTCGTCGTGCCCACCAGGAGCCGTTTCGCACCTGATCGGCAATCTCATGCGGCGGGGATGGGTGCCTCCTGCGGAGGAGGTTTCAGCGGTTTCTCGGCGGCCCGCACATTCAAATCCCGCTATAGCCGTCGCCGTGGTATATGATTTTTCCACAGTGAGCCCTACAGGCGAGGCTCAAGACGTACCCGTTGCCGCGCATAGGGTCGTCATCATGGATGTCGTGGTTTGGCTGCGGACCCTTGGCCTCGGAAAGTATGAGGCGGCATTCCGCGAGAATGAGATAGACGAGACGGTTCTTCGGAGCCTGACGCACGAGACGTTGAAGGAGCTTGGCGTCTCGGCAGTCGGACACCGGCTTAAGCTCCTCGACGCCATCGCTGCCTTGCGCACCGATGAGGCCGCCACGGCCTCTGCCGCCGATAAGGTACCAGCATCCAGTGTGCCGAGCGCCCCAAGCCCGTCGCCTGAAGACCGCGCCGAGCGTCGCCAGGTCACGGTGATGTTCTCTGACCTTGTAGGTTCGACGGCGCTATCGGCGCGCATGGACCCTGAAGACCTCCGCGAGGTCATTTCCGCCTATCAGAAGTGCGTTGCGGACACCGTGCAGCGTTTCGGCGGCTTCGTCGCGAAGTACATGGGCGACGGGGTCTTGGTCTACTTCGGGTATCCCCAAGCCCACGAGGACGACGCAGACCGAGCCGTGCGGACGGGGCTGGAGTTGGTTGCTGCCGTAGGTGCCCTAAAGACTCACGCGCTCCTACAGACGCGCGTCGGCATCGCAACTGGTCTTGTGGTGGTCGGTGACCTAATCGGCTCCGGCGCTTCTCAGGAGCAGGCCATCGTAGGCGAGACGCCGAACCTGCCGCACGCTTGCAGGGCATTGCAGAGCCGAACAGCGTCGTGATTGCGGAGAGCACACGCAGGCTCGTGGGCAATCTGTTCGAGCTTCAGGACCTGAGGGCGCAGAGCCTCAAAGGCATCGCAGGTCCCGTGAGAGCATGGGCAGCACTGCGGCCCTCTTCAGTAGAGAGCCGCTTCGACGCTCTGCACGCTGGCGCACTCACTGAACTCGTCGGGCGAGAAGAAGAACTCGAACTGCTCCAGCGCCGTTGGTCAAAGGCAAAGACCGGCGAAGGCCAAGTGGTATTGCTCTCCGGTGAGCCGGGGATTGGCAAATCGCGGCTTACCGCAGCTCTTCTGGAAAGTCTGACGTCTGAACTGCACACTCGGCTGCGCTACTTCTGCTCGCCGCAGCATACCGACAGCGCATTGTACCCCATCATCGGTCAGATGGAGCGCGCAGCCGGATTTGCGCACGACGACAGCGCACAAGCTAAACTCGACAAACTCGATGCTTTGCTGGCGCAGAGTTTCACACCACCTCAAGCCGCGACACTCTTGGCCAGATGTTGTCGTTGTCGAATGACGGACGCTATCCGGCCGCCGAACTAACTCCCGAGCAGCGCCGCCAGAAGACGCTGGAAGCACTTGCTGCGCAACTGGAGGCGCTGAGCCGCCAAAAACCTGTTCTGATGATTTTTGAGGATACCCACTGGGCTGACCCCACTAGCCTGGAAGCCTTCGGCCGAGTGGTGGATCGTATAAGAACTCTGGGCGTGTTGCTGATCGTCACGTACCGACCTGAGTTCGAGGCGCCGTGGATTGGACGGCCTCACGTCACCGCAATGACCCTCAATCGGCTCGGCGAGCGTGAAGCCGCTGCAATCATCGATAGCGTCACCGGGAACAAGCTGCTGCCGCCAAGCGTCAGGCAGGACATTGTCGAGCGCACGGATGGCATTCCTCTGTTCGTCGAGGAAATGACAAAGGCGGTATTGGAGGCGGAGAGCGAAGGTGCCGCGCGTCAGACTGCCGCTGCCGTTCCGGCCGCCGCTCTGGCAGTCTCCGCAAGCCTGCACGCCTCACTGATGGCGCGGCTTGACCGGCTCGGGCCGGCGAAGGAAGTGGCACAGATCGGGGCGGCCATCGGTCGGGAGTTTTCGCACGCACTACTGGGGGCGGTGGCAGGAAAGCCGGAGCAGGAGTTGGGATCGGCGCTTGATCGTCTCGTTGCTGCTGGTCTGGTCTTCCGGCAGGGCGTTTCGCCTCAGGCGAACTACCTATTCAAGCACGCTCTCGTGCAGGATGCGGCTTACGGCACATTGCTCCGCGAACCTCGACGCGCGCTCCACGCTCGTATCGCTGAAACGCTGGAAAGCAAATTCGCCGAGATTGCCGAGAACCAGCCGGCATTGCTTGCGCGTCATTTCACCGAAGCCGGGCTGACTGAGAAAGCCGCTTTTATGTGGGGTAAGGCGGGACAGCGGTCACTGGCGCAATCGGCCCTCGTTGAAGGCATAGATCAGCTTACGCGTGCGCTCAAGCAGATCACAAGTTTGCCGGCCACGCCCCCGTTGCGCCGCGAACAGATCAGCCTGCAAGTCGCACTTATCGCGCCCCCTATCATGTGAAAGGGGCCGCCGCGCCCAAGACCCGGGAGGCCGCTGAGCAGGCACGTCTGCTAATCGAAAAGGCCGAAAAACTGGGCGAGGCTCCCGAAGACCCCCTGCTGCTTTTCTCTGTGCTCTACGGCTTCTGGGTCGCGAACCTCGCGGCATTCAATGGTCCACTCGTGCGCAACTTGCGACGCAGTTCTTGGCGCTCGCCGAGAAGCAACGCGCGACTGTCCCAGTCATGGTGGGGCATCGCCTCGTGGGTGTTTCGTTCACGTATCTCGGCCAGCTTGCCGAGGCGCGCGCCCACTCGGAGTGGGCGATGCGGCTATACGATCCAGTTGAACATCGTGCGTTGGCGATGAAATTCGGTCAAGATGTGCTTGTGGCGGCCTTATCTTACTACGCGTGGGCATCGTGGTTTCTTGGCTACCCGGATGCCGCGCTCTAGGCGACGGCGTATTCAGCAATCAATGAAGCGCGAGAGACCTCGCGACGCGGCTACCCTGATGTACGCCCTTACGCACGCTTCAACGGTCCACACCGTCTGTGGAGATTACTGGACGGCATCAGCGGAAGGCGTCAAAGGTCGTGCCGCGCTCGGCGAGCGAAAAGGGCAGCGCATTCTGGGTAGCCTTCGGAAAAGCCGCTCAAGGTTGTTGTTCCTCCAGTAGCGGGAAAGGCGTCCTGATGAAGCGGCGAAATTGATCGCTTCCGCGCTCAACACGTTGCGCTCAACAGGGACAAAAATGTGGTTTCCGTACTGTCTGACGTGTTTGGGAAAGACCTATGCAGACGTTGGCAACTTCGATGATGCTTGGCGTCGCGTTGGCGAAGCCATCAGCACGATCGAAGCAACCAAGGAAAGATGGTTCGAGGCCGAGCAACGAGACCGCATCGCCGGCGACAAAATCGCGCTGAAATCGTCTGAGCCTGATCCAGCGAAAGCGGAAGCCTATTTCGAGCGCGCTCTCACGGTCGCCCGCGAACAACAAGCCAAATCCTGGGAAACTCCGCGCCTCCATGAGCCTCGCGCGCCTCTGGCGCTCCCAGGGCAAGGTGTGGCAACGGTGCGAACTGCTTGCTCCGGTTTACGGGTGGTTTACGG
>CAWDZD010000061.1:0-402840 GCA_963806465.1 uncultured Alphaproteobacteria bacterium
CCGGGCTCGAGACCTTTGCCGATCCGGTTAAGAACAGGGTCACTCGCGTCGCGATTGGTTAAGGGCGACGATCGGTCCACGTCCGCTTCGCCCCGAAAGCGACCGAAATGCTGCATGGCCGCGAAATGACGCGACGGGCCACTTTCAGACATTGGCAGTAGATCAGGATTTGTCCCTGGGCTCGCGCGTAATTCGCCCTCCAAAATACTCACAAAATATTGTATTCTATTTATAGGTACGACCAACGCTAACTGAAATCACACGCTTTTTCCGAAGCATCTAAGCATGTCGCGGCCCAAAGGATCAAAAATCGAGCCACGATCCTTCGTGAAGCCGAGGAAGCCATGTTTGCGCGTGGTCTGGAGGGTCGCGAGCAGGAATTTCTCGACAGTTTGCATGTGATGGAAGTGGGCATGCGGCATTTCTTTGCGAAGGCGATGCAGGCCAAAGCCAACAAAGGGAAACCGGAGACTATCGACGCGAACATGCTGCAAGCGGTGTCCATCGCGGAGAAAATTGCGCCGTATCGGCATGCGCGTCTATCGGCTGTGAAGCTCGCCGGCGATCCGAACAGACCGGCCCGGTTCAAGGACGATGCGACCGCTGACGAGCTGCGCGCGGAGCTTATGAAGCGGCTTAGGATTTTGGTTTCGGCGGGCCTGATCGACCTAAAAGCCTTGCCGGTGCCGGACGGGGGAATAGCGAATCAGTCGATACCCGGCGTCGATCAATCGGGGATCAACGGGGAGTGACTCTTACACGATCCTTAGTGCGAACTGTGTCAATCAGTGCCACGCGCGCAATCTGTTTGTGTCAAACAGTGCGAGTGTCGATCAGTGCCAAAGCCGATGTATAAAACGCCCCGCCCCGGTGGCGGACTAGTCTGCATGGCACTGAAGTCCGCCAGCAAACGGACGTGGCAGGTCGATCGCTACCGAAACGCGATGTCCGCGTTACGTCCGTTCATCGCTCAATTTCAGACATGGTGTTGAGCGTCGCGAACGTCGAAATGGGCCAGAGGCGGACTCGTGCACTGCAACTTCTTAACGTGCGTCCTCTGGGCCCTAGCTAGGAAGGCAAATGCCTTTTCGAGGGGCGCTCCCTCGGTTAGGCTATGGGCCTAAGCCCTAAAGGGCGCGGCGCAACGCAAATTAGGGAGGACTTAATGCAAGACGCCAAAGAACGGCCGGTGTTGCTGGTCGGTAGCGTTCCGCTCGGATCGTCGCGCGCAGTTTTCGAAGCCGTCGACACCAAGCTGGGAAACCTAATCAAACGCATCCCGGATGGCGAAACGGGAGCCCGCAAAGATTGGATTGTGTGGCAAGCCGATGTATTTAAGAATGCGAAAGGTCTGGAACCCGGTAGCACACGAGAGCTCCAGGGTGGCTACCATTTGACGCTGACCTCCTGGCAGTGCCTGAGCGTGGGGAAGGCGGCATCGGATGGCTCCTTGCTCAGCAGTTTACGAGAAAGAAGGCTTCGACCAGCATCGGGTTCTCCGCTGCATCTGCCTGCCGAAGCCGGCGATCGGGTCGGTGCAGGACGGCCGAGCCGCACAAAAAATCCCCTGGGCGAACGAGGGGCGATTCATGGGATCGCAGAGCGCGCTCCCGAGGCTTTGTACGACCAAAGGCCGGCAGTGAGCGAAATTAAAAAGCCTGAGAAGCCGAACAAATGAAATGGATAGGCAAGATGGAAGAAAACCTGCTCATTTAGAAGGGGCAGGACGGAAAGAAATAAGCTTGCAAGGCCTACGCAACTAAATCCGATAGCTGACATCAGGGAGGGGCCTCGTTTTAATATAAGGATTCCCAACAACGCTCCGACACCTTCGACAAGGATTAGCAAGTGAAGGAAAAGGAAATAGACGCCCCATCGGGTTGAAGCTGCTTCACGCCACGATGAGGCATACGTATCCAACATAGATACATTCCACTTGGTTGATATGTCGGCAAAAATGTAAATGACGGTGGCAATAGTGAGCAGGCTTTGAATGATCAAAAGCCAGGGAAGGATCATCCCAGCTCTGGCAAAAACCAGCGGTTTCGGACCAACCTGTATAACGGAGACGGGAGAAGTGACGCTCGACTTTACTCGTATGTCCGCTCCGAGAGCAGGAGCTGTCGGTGGAGGAATAGACTCCCGAGGCTTCTGGTTGGGTAATTAGTGGCGTCTTGTTTGTTGCAATCTTACGGGTTTCAGGAATGTTTCGTTTGAGGGACAACGCGATCTTCGCTGCAAACTGTGCGATGGCGCGGCGCACTGTTGGAGCGTCCGGCTCGAAGCGGTATTCGCACCAATCAACGTATTGCCGCGCGCCAACGACCCTCAGCGTGGGATGTTGCCGCCAAAGCTTATTGTCCTTTAGCTCCGGCACATCGATGTAGAGGATGGGAAACACAAGATCGGAACGTCCAAGTTCGTTTTCGCGGGTAAGAAACTTCTGGAATTCAATTAAGCAGTGTTCGCTTTGAATGACCCGTGGTGTGATAATCGGGATAAAGAATACGGACTGATCAATTGCGCCGCTGATCTCGCTTTCCCACAAAGTGCCAGGCGGTATGGCTTCGGCGTCCTGCCAGAGTCGAAGTGTTGCCTCTGAGCGGCCTAGCTGAGCACGAAGCTCGTCCTGAATACGTAAGCGTATTCGGGATAGGCCGCCATCGCTGCCACGGTCATCGTCTCTTGAGTAGCTAAAGAAACCGATTAGCTCTGGCTGCTCGCTCAATGACGGCATCGGTTGCCCCGTCCCTACTAAGGGACCAAAGTATAGCATCGTTTGCGCCACTTAGAGGTGAACCCCGCTTTCGGTGCACCCTCAAAGAATTATTAGGCCCGTGGGCGCGCCACGTTCGAGGGCGTCGCAGACACCAAGTAGAAGGCAACGAGCATGACCGTCTATGTGATCATTCACACCACCGTCGACGACACGGAGACCCACCACCGCGAGATCGTACCCAAGCTCATGAGGGCGGTGAAGCGCCACGGCGGCAAGCGCATCGCCCTGGGCCACGGCGATCAGCTCAGGGTCCACCTCGGCGAGCCTCCCAACGCCAATCGCCTGGTCGTTCACGAGTTTCCCAGCCTCGAGGCCGTCGAGGCCTGGGTCGAGGATGTCAAGGACAATCGCGAGCAGTTCCACACCCTCGGCGACCTGACCATCATCAGCGTGCCGGCGATCTGATCAATCTGGTTGAACGCTCCTTCTGCGCGGGCGGGGCCGTCTGCTCGCGCGGATTTTTTTGTGCGGCTCTGGGAGGTGCGCGCGGCGATGAGCATGGCGCGGCTTCGGTGCGATCAGGGCAAACGGGATGAGGCCCGCGCTCTGCTCGCTCCGGTCTATGGCTGGTTCACCGAAGGCTTCGACACGCTCGATCTAAAGGAGGCGAAGGCGTTGCTCGACGAGCTGCATGCCTAACAAACTAATTTCGAAACGGCCTCTTAGAAATTCTCGCTTGCGCGCAATGTCATCAGGTTGTCATCCTTCTTTCTTTTGTGAGCTGGTGCGCACACATTCACACCGATTGCGATCGTTGCGGTGATGGCAAGTGAGCTGTTCCATTCCTATATTTGGGTCATGGTTGCTCTTGCCTTCGATGTTGGCGTTGTCGCTTTTGTGGCCGTGGGTTTGGTCTGGGCCTTGACCTAACGGCCCGTGCTTCCTTTCGGAAGCTGGTCCTGTGGCACGCATTCCCAATGCTGATGCGGGTACATCGCTCGTCCAGCGGACACACAACTCTGATAAGCGTCGAAACTGGCGATCCGCTCAGTACGAACGCCGTCTGTTACGCCGGCAGCGGCAAAGGCCACCATCAATACAAAGGTTTTCATGGTCAGCGCCAGAAATTCTTGAACCGCGTCGGCGAAAGCTCCGTATGGCGCACCGTGTGCTGGATATTGCGATGCCCGAGGCAGGCCTGCAAGGCGCGAGTATCGTGCCGTCGGTTGGCCAGCGCATAAATCCAGCAAATCACTCGTGGCGCGACCAAGCGGCCTTCAGGACAAATGGGCCGGGCGCGTCCCCGAGACAAGGTGTGGCATTGGAAGATGTGCTGCTTTCGAAAACTTCAATACTACGGCAACCGGCTCTGCGACGATCATAAATCGATTGCTATTCGTGCTAGGCGTGATTAACTATTACCAAGCTCCGGGGTGGGGCCAGCCCATCGCTCCTGACCGCGGCTTCCACGGCAAGATCATAAATTTCGATTTGGCTGGCGATCAGACCATCACGCACATCAGCATCGACAAGAGTGCACGGGTCCAGGCAGAAATCCTGCAGGAGATCACTGCGCTCAATAAGGCGGCTGCAAATACCGCGTCGACGATCACGACTCGAAGCACGCCGACCGCCCGGTGAGTTACGCGAGGCCACGGTCCGCCCTCTGATCACAAAACGATCAGATGTTTCATCTTTTGCTCGTCGGCTGATTGCCGCGAAGCTCTCGAAATTCGCGCGGGCCTTTTATGAGACCGCGTTTCCCTTCTGCGCGCTCTTCCCGATCGTCCGCTACTCGGCGCTCGCAATATCCGCACTCTCTCGACCCGTTTCAGTGCCGACTTGCAGGAGCATTGGGAAAAGCATGGGATGTCGGCGCTTGACGAGGTGTGCCAGAAGTTTCCTGATCGGTACGTCGATAATTACGTCATGCTGGCACGGGCAATCCGCCTTGAGGCTGATATGAAGCACAGCATGGCCAAGCGCAAGACGGTGGACGAAGCGCTAGCCGAGCTTGAAAGCCGTGTGGGCCAGGAAGGCCGTCCGAAGTTCGAGAAGGCTCCTTCTGATGCGAGGCCCCGCCATTGCCTTGAAAAAAGCCATTTCAGGCGACTGAAATTGCGTAGACAGCTCGCTGGATTGAGGGATGGGGGTGAGCGAGATGGCGCGGGCGCATTCGGGGGTCCTGTACAGCCTTCGATATGACCTATTCGGGCTGGCCGCCATGGCGGCTATGACCGTCAGCAGCAATCCTGCCAACGCACGACATCATTCGGGCGGCATCGCACATTCCGCCCATGTCGACACCCATTCGCCGCCGACTTCCTGGATCGTGGTCGATGGCAACACCGGAGCGGTGCTGCACACGTCGAACCCCGACGCGTCGCGCCACCCAGCGTCCCTGACCAAAATCATGACGCTCTACTTGCTATTCGAACGCCTACAAGAGCGAACAATCAAGCTCGACACGCTACTCAGGGTTTCCGAGCACGCCGCCAAACAGGCGCCATCGAAACTTGGGCTAAGCCCCGGGCAGACCATCGCGGTCGAAGATGCGATCAAGGCTGTGATCACGAAGTCGGCGAACGACGTCGCTGTAACAATTGCGGAAAATCTAGGCGGCGATGAGATTAAGTTCGCCAAGCTCATGACCGAAAAGGCTCGTGCTCTGGGCATGAGCCACACCAACTATGTGAACGCCTCGGGCCTTCCGGACGACGACCAAAACAGCACCGCGCGAGACCAGGCGCTGCTTGGGCGCGCGATCCAGGAGCGGTTTCCGCACTACTACAAATATTTCTCGACGAAGGAGTTTGTCTATCGTGGTATGGCGATGCGCAACCACAACCACTTGCTTGGCGTTGTCGGCGGGGTCGACGGCATCAAAACCGGGTACACGCGTGCTTCCGGCTTCAATCTCGTCACCTCCGTTCACCGCGATGGGCGTTACATCGTTGCCGTCGTCCTCGGCGGCCATTCGGCTTCCGAGCGCGATACCCAGATGCGCGAACTGATCAATGCGCACATTAAGGAAGCCTCGCTGAGGCACAGCGCGCCGGTCATCGTCGAGAGGGCCGAGAAACAGCATGGCGCGAAGGCCGCCGCACTTGCCAACGCGCCGCATACGGACGCGACTCCTGCGGCAGGCGTAGATATGGAAGCGAACGGCAACGCGACAGTCGGTTCCAACGATCCGATCCAGCCGCTCCTGGTGAAGACGATTACCTATCGGACGGTGACCCTGCAAACTAAAGCACTTGGACCCGTGCCCACGGTCATCCCGGTTCCGACCGTGCCACAGCTCCCGGCGTCGGTTGCAGCCGAAGCGTCACCGCGTGCCGGAGATTAGTGTTAGTTGGTATTCAACAGCAACGTTATCGGTAAAAGCGCCGAGTCTCGGCATGCAAATTGATGGCGAGAGTTTAGGACCCCGACGCGGCGCTCACGACACCGCGCCGGGACCAGTTACGGTGAGGAGCTTAAAGAGGGTAAATGTCCGCACCGTCCCCGACGTGCGAGACTGGGCGGCATTCGTTATCGCCGATTTAAATTGCGCCGAGTTCCGGCCGGCGATTTTCGCCGAGTGGCCCTGTGCGCCCGGCGCCATTCGCAAGGTGTGATGACTGTCCGTAGAGGACCTGTTCTTCGGACAATTTTGTTTGCTCGTGCCAAATCATCGAAGGAATTCAATGGCCGCTTTTGCAACATGGGGTAATTCCGGGGTCGAGCCAGACGAAGGCAAGGGTATCAGCTCGTGCGCTTTTTTTTCGTCCGCAGCGAGGCGCGTCGCACGACGGCCGCGATCACGGCGTAAAGGCGCGGGAGGGAGGGCGTCATGCGCGTGGCGATCGTCGCGATCATCGTTCCGGCTCTCTGCATGGCTGCGCAGGCGCAGGAAGCTAAGCCATGCCCGAGCGGTCACATTTGTCCGATCTGCACGGAGCAGGACGGCGTCAGGTCATGCAAGGTCGAGAGACCGGGGCAACAGCCGGAGCTGCCCCAAGCGGCAGCGCCGCTGGATATCTCGCCGCCGAGCCATGCTGCGTTGTCGCCACCTCCGCCGCCGCCCCGCCCGGTCTTTCGCCTCGGTCCGTTTGTCATCCCCTTGCAGTAGGGTGTTGTTGCTGTGATAGCGCCGCCGACGCCCTGTTGTCCTTTTTTGTGACAGCGAGGCGAGGCTGGCGCGGGCGTCGCGGTGAGGTAGGGACCGAGAGGTGAGCTACGCCGCCCCGCAAATGGCGGCGCTGGGAAGGACCCAGATCGAGGCGCGGCTTCTGGCTTTCGCGCGACGGCACTGGAAGCGGCGATCGGCCATCAATTACCTTTATACTCGGCTGCGATGGCTGCTAGCGATCACGGCCACACGTTTTTATCGTCGCGGCTCTAATTCTGGTGCCGTTACACGGGAATCATCGCATGGCGCGCGAGAGGCGCTGGGCTTCCCCGCTATGTAAGCTCATTACTTCGCGCCGCGCTTTTCGCCGTGCGTTCATGCCACATGTCGATCATAGATCGAGCTAGCAGCTCCGCTCGCACACGGTGGCCGGTGACGACTCTTCTAGGGCTTTCGATGCCTGCGGGATGAACGGACACGGTCCATTCATTTCGCTCGCCCCTTCGGCGCGACCGAGTACGGGATTGCGCTCAGCTGGCTCCGCCATCTCTGGATAGCGGTCTGAGGCGCCAAAGCCGTGGAAGTCGAGACCCCAAACGTGGAAACCGGCGTCGGCCAGCTCATCTCGCCAGGAGCGGCCGTCGAAACGATGGGCGATCGACAGGGCCGACGGGAAGGAGCCGCCGTGGACGTAAAGCACGATCTTCGGCGTGTCCGTGTGGTGCGCAGTTGGCGGTAGGTAGCGCAGAAACAAGGTAAGCCCGTCAATATAGCTGGCGATGCGGAAATGCTCTTCCTTCGAGTCGAGCTTGGGGGGCGACAACGGCATGGCGTATTTTCTCTCGCGATTACCTCGGGCCGGGGGACGACCTTCGGCAATTCCACCGCACAGCCGCGTCACCGCTGAGCAGGCAAATGAACGTCAACATCGCGGCCGTACACCATAGGTATCTGACTAGCAGCATAAGATCGCCTTCCAGCTGCTATGAGCGCGGGTGCGGTCATCTCGCGTCGAGCGAATGTTCCATCGACGTCCTGCTGCCTTGCATCGGGCGGCGCGGCAGTTGCGATTATGATTGATCCGACGCCTGCGAAAGTCCCCGCTGGCTCATCAACTGTGGCCAAGCATGCGGGTAGGCTCAGCGCGATCCCAAACCTTCTTCTGGTCGTTGGATGCCATTTGACTTTGACGGCGAGCCTATCCCGGCGCCCGCCAGCGGAAGCCACGCGCGATCTGACGTTCCATGGGTGATCGACACCGTCGTGCCGCGTCGGCTCCTCGCAACTTCCACACGAGCGTCAAGCTGCTTGGCGAGTGCCTCGACGATGATCGTGCCTAGTCCTGGACGTTGCTTGTCCGAATCCAATTGGCCCTCCGGGGCTCCAATCCCGTTGTCGGAAACCGCAAGTCTCCAGCTCGTTTCAGCCGCCTCATAGGCAACGACAACCAAGCCAGCGGCCTCGTCGCCGACGAACGCATGCTTGAATGCGTTGATCACGAGCTCCGTGACAATGAGACCGATGCTGACGGCCTCGGCGGACGAGGCCGTGCCGCCGCCTTCTGCCTGGACCTCCAGTGAGATCGAACGACTATCGTCCGTCATCGAGGCTGCCAGGGCCTGGGACAATCGAGAGAGATAAGGACCGATGTAGACCGGATCGCCATGGCTTGAGGCCAGCAGCTGTTGTTGGACTGCCGCCACTGACATGACTCGCTGATGCGCATCCCTAAGGTGCATCCGCGTCTCCTCCGACTGCACTGTTCGAGCCTTGAGGAGAAGAATGCTCGCGATGATCTGCAGGCTGTTTGCAATGCGATGCTCCATCTCCTGCAATAGCATTTCCTTCTGTCGTAGAAGCTCCGCCGCCTCCTGTTCGGCGGCGCGCCGCTCGGTTACATCTTCGATCGTCAGGAGAATGAGCTTGCGAGCGTTTCTTTGACTGACCATCTCCCGCGCGTTCAGGAGCATCGAGCGTCGCCCGATTACGGGAAATTCCCGCTCGACCTCGTAACCCTCCATCACGGTGTGGTGAGGCGCGATATTTTCCAGCAGGAACCGAAGCGCGGGAATATCCCACTGCCCGTCGCCCAACGCGTAAACCGCACGATCCTCAATGTTTTGACGAGTCATTCTGAACGTCTGACAAAAAGCGCGGTTTGCGCTGACGACACGCAAATCCTGATCCAGGACCAGAAGGGGATTCCTGATCGTATCCACGATCCCCTGGGCGAGCGTGTGCACATCATCGATATCGACATCGATGACCCGTTGCCTATTGGCCGAGGCCAAGGGGTCCGCGGGAGGCCGGCGCTCTCGATAGATCAACGGTTCCATATCTAACCCTCATCAAAAGCAACCAACTCGTTCCCCGCGACGAGCGGTCGGCCATAAATTCTCACGCACTCCCCGCCTCCGCGAAGGGATGAAAGTGATACGCTGCAATCCCATAGCAGCTAGAGAATCAACATCCATTGGTGATGAAAGCCGCTTCCTAGGCCGAGGACTGTGCAACATTGCTCACATTGAATTTCCTGTGAACCGTATCAAATCACACCTTGCGGCTATTTGCGCTCGGTCGAAATCGTGCACGCGAACGAGCGCTTCACTCACGCTCGCCGGTGATGCGGCTTCGGTGATGGCTCGGCGGGGCGCCAGGCGCTGGAAGGGGATGTGCAACAGCCGCACACCTTTCGCGACTAGCTCGCGGCCTGAGCAACAAAAAAAACGCTGCGTCGCCACGACCTGCGTCCTCGCCCACCGACGCGGACCTGCTTGACCAACTCCGAGCGAACGTCGCCGATGGCGAAGACGCAGGTCTGCTTACTTGCTTACGCGCACCGCGATGACCGCGGCTACTTCATCGCTGCTTCGTACCCTTCGGCGACGTAGGCCCAATTGACCATGTGATCCAGGAACGCCTTCAGGTAGTCTGGTCGTCGGTTGCGATAATCGATGTAGTAGGAATGTTCCCATACGTCGCATCCGAGGATAGGCTTGGCGCCGTGGACCAGCGGGTTCTCCCCGTTCGGCGTCTTCATGATAACGATTTTGCCGTCCTTGACCGCGAGCCAGCACCAGCCTGAGCCGAATTGAGTGACGCCAGCCTGGGTCAAGTCTTCTTTGACCTTTGCGAGCGGACCGATGTCGGAGGTGATCTGCTTCTCGAGTCTACCGGGCAGCTTGTCGCCGCCACCGTCCTTCTTCATCCACTTCCAGAAATGGCTGTGGTTGTAATGCTGGGCGGCATTATTGAAGAGGGTTTGGTTCTTCCCGAACGTGCCCTTAACAACCTCCTCGACCGGCTTGTTTTCCCACTCTGTACCTTTGGCCAGATTGTTGGCCGCGGTGACATAGGCTTGGTGGTGCTTGTCGTGATGGAACTCGAGCGTCTCGCGCGACATGTACGGGGCTAGCGCGTCGTATGGATAGGGAAGGTCGGGCAGGGTGAATGCCATTGATCTATTCCTCAATGTGAAACTAAACGGGCATACGTGTCGTTGAAAACCGATGCTAGGGTGACTTCATCCGGCGCTATATATTCCCGCGTGCCGCCAATGAAAATCACCCGACGCGAAGTCGCAGAGCCGGATCGCGCCTTTTTAAGCGAATCGCTTAGGTCAGTCGAGCGAAGACATTGGCCGAGTGCTGGCGACGCTTCTTGCACATGTAGCAGCCCGCTAGCACACAATATTGCTCAGCGCGTTCGCGAGCAGAGCGAAGCGTTTGAGCAGCCGCGCCGGCTCGCGGCTAGGAAAGTAGAGGCCCGACGCCAATCGGGCCTCGATGCTCACTTTTGCTGCTGACTCTTGGCGTGCGCTTGGTCGCTGTGTTGGCGAGCATTCTGCGAATGTTGCTGGGCGTTTGTTGAATGCTCTTTGCCCTTTGCGTGGTCGCCTTTGCCATGATGTTCGGCTGCGGCGCGATGGGATTTGGCGGCGTTCTCGTGATGCTCCGCTGCTTTATTGTGCTCGTCTCGAGCCATTAAATTTCTCCCGTTAACGTTTGGTTGAACCAATAGCAACCTAGTGACGTTCAGTTTGTTCCAGCATCAAAAGAATCAAATCCGTCTCTGGTGAGCAATTTTGCTCAGACGCGACCGGGTCAACAGATCCGTCGTCACTAGCGACCCATTTTGTTCGCCGGATGTGGACATGCATCCGACTGTGTTCAGCCAATCAGTCTAGGAGAGTTAGTCATGAGGAAAACAATAACGGTTATCGCTTAGTTGTCGACGGTCGAGTGCTGCCCACAAAAATCGAAAGGCCGAGAGTAGCTCGGCGCCGCCGGACGCGAACCTAGACACGCCCCCTCTTCGGCGCGCCCAGCCGCTTTTTTTGATCCGGCGACCCGGGAGAAATTGCCCAGGCAGTGTGACCGTCAAACTCGCCGGATTTGGGGATATTTTTTTCCTCCTGCGGCGTCATTTTCGCTGTATCAGGAGCACCCGGTACACCGCGCGGGCCCAGTTTTTTCCGGGCGATCTCGTCCTCGGTTTGCCTGTCTTCTTCGCGCGTCGCTTGGTTTGATTTTATCATTCCTTGTCACCACCGTTGCTCTCATCATTCTTATGCGTGTGTAGGAACCGAGCGATTTGTCCTCTTAGGGCAGAAGTATCCAACAACTCGCCCATGTCGCCGGCATTGTCGAACAGCTCTTTTTGGAGCTTAGCCGGCAGTGTATTCCATTGCATAATAAGCGCTGCGCCAAGACATCGTAGAATCTGATCCTCGGCTGCCAAGGTCGTTTGATTTGTCTGGTCTTGCTGATTGTTCCAAACGGCGTTTTTTTCTAGGAGCAATTCATCATTATCGGCAAGGACTGCGAGCACCGAGAATCTTCCCTCGAGTTCTTGGAACTCTTGTCTTTTGGTTGAATTCACCGGCGCCCTTGCCAAGTCGCCATATTCGACTGCTTTTGCAAGGTATTGCTTAGACGTGAACAGTCGAGCACTTTCCAAAGGCCAATTCATCAGAGATGCACTCCAAGATAGCCCGCGACCACAATGACCACGACCACTACGCCGATGATGTAAAAGATATTCATTGCTTTAGTCCGAGTGAAAAAGCGCTGGTGTTCAACGTCCCAGGCTCCTACTTAACGATCGCAGAGAAAGCGACTTAGGTCTGAGCAAAAGTGCTCACCGGTGTGCGATCAGGCGAGCGGGATATCTCAATACGCATTATTCCCATCTGGAACTGTGCAAAACGGCTCATGAGGCGACCGCAATACTGACTGGGTGAGTGTTGTGGGCGATCCTTGCGAAGGAACGCATTGTCCGTTGCGACGTTTCCTCATTAGGGTGAATGAGAGGATCGTAATGAAAAAGATCGCAATAGGTGTTGCTGCTGCGGCGGCGCTCATCGTGACGGCGCTGCCGGCGTTGGCTGTCGATGTCTATGTTGGTCCTGGCGGCGTCGGCGTAAATGCCGGCAGGCCCGGCTATCACCATGATCGAGGGTACTATAACTACGCGCCGGCACGCCATGACTACGGCCGTGGACATTACGGCGACCGCCGTGACCACCGGTAAAGTCTGACGCAGGAATCCAGAAAGGAAGGGGGCTGCTCCGCAATCGGAGCGGCCCGTTTGCTTATTCGCCTGTAGGGGGTGGCTGTTATTTTTCTGCTCGCGTGCGCTCCCTAAGGCGTTGGGCCAGATCGGCGCTCAGTCCGCCGGCGTCTTCGTTCGCCCGTCGCTCCGCAAGGGCCAGAACGATCGCCAAATCCCCCGACCTCCTTTTTAATCGGAGCGGACCCAGCACCGAAGCTCGCGTGTTGTTAGTCGAGTCAATCGGAGCGTTGCCAATGGTCTTTGAACAATACCGCGACAAGAATGGCGAGATGACCCGCAAGTACGGCAATACCTTAGTTCGCACCTTGCGGAATCATTACGGGGACGACTTCGCCCGTGGATGCGCTGCCAATGAGCAACTAAGCGACGCACTGCATAAGCTCGACGAACTGTCATTGAGCAGGCTGGTACGCGACTTCAAATCCGGGACGCTAGATCACGTTAGCCGGCAAGCGGCCTGACCTCGTAAGATAGTTATTTGCCGGCACCAAAGACGTTTCGGGCAGCATCCAAACTTCCGGGAAGAAGTGAGGCGTATATCCGGGTCTATAAACAGTACCGCCTATTGGGGAGAGAACGAAATTGACGACGCGCCAGGAGCGCATCGACGATTTCATTCACGAGGGAAGCCCGCCTAACGACCAGCCGCTCCAAATCCTCTGCGAGGATCACGTCGGGACCTATGTGATTCCATTCCCGTGCCGGTGGCGCGATGGCTCGTGGGAAAACGCAAAGACCAGCAGACGCATCGAAGCGACGGTGGTCGGTTGGCGGGCTCTTAACAAAACTCAGCGCTGAACTCTCAGGTTTTCGGCTGATGTTTTGCCTCGGTTTGAGACTTCCTCGTATTCGACGACCTGTCCCTCATTGAGACTGCTGAGGCCGGCTCGTTCGACCGCGAAGATGTCGACGAACACATCCTTGCCGCCGCCCTGAGGCTTGATGAAGCCGTAACCCTTGGCCGCATTGAACCATTTCACGGTACTTGTAGACATCTAAGACCGGAAGCCCCAGTGCCGCGGCCGAGCCGCAACCGATACGCGCCCTGAAACGAGCGTCGTGCACACAATCGGCCAGTATCAAAATTGCCAAATGCAGACATTGAATTTTGGTGTTCGCTGTCAACTAGCCTTCTTGGCCCAAAGCTTACACCAGCCGGAAGGGCTAATGACACCGTCGACGACTTTGCACAAGTTCGGCGCCTGGAATTGGAGGCAATTGTCGCACTGTTGGGGGCCCTTGGGTGAATCCTGATAAGCCACCACGGGCGACGTCAGAGGCATTTTGGCGCCATTGGCATATCTCGCCGGAGCGAGCAACGCTGCGGCCCCGGTCGCGCCAGCGACACCGCGCAGGAGAACGGTTCGTCGTGACAGTGGACTCGATTGAACTCGCGATGTGTCGGTCATGTCTGCTTCCCACTAGTTCGCTTAAATCTAATCACGGTCGCTGTCGCGTACTCTGATGAGGATCAAAGTCTGGCGTTCGTTCCTAGAGCCGTCCCTTAGCAATGCTGGGTGACGAAGTAATCCAAATCCATGGCGCGACCTCATACGGCTCATAGAACACTGTGATTTCACTTCTACCGTTTTTTCTGTCTGGTCAAAATTGCTCACCTAGATCGTTTGGCTCAAACCTTTTCCGGCGTACCTACCCTTTCGGCTGCGGTACGATGCGCAAACATCGGCCGTCTTCGCCCCGGCTTCCTGCTCTCGCAACATCCCGATGATCTGCTCTTCTGTGAATCGGCTCGGCTTCATGTCCATCCCCTCAGCGATGACGGACTCTACCCATTTTTGGAGGAGCTATCGGGGCTCAGCTCAAATCAGCGCGCGGTCTCGAAAAAGTGGCGTTCCCTCCGGTTCTCCATTCTAGTCGATTGGCGCGATCCTGTTCGGGCCTCCATCTGACGATCCACTTAACGCAGCGACGATCATCAGCCATGGCCCCCTCGATGCGTTAACTGGACAGCGGATCAGCGATCCTCTCGAGTGATTTTCCTTCGGCATCGACGCCGAGTTTAAGTTCTGTCGCTGCCGCGAGAAGCAGCAGGAGGGCTGCGATTGCATATCCAAAACTTACGCGCCAAGCCGAACCAGATTCGATCAGCCAACCGAATAGAAGGGGCGAAGTGCTGCCGCCAATGGCAGTGCCGAGCGCGTAGAAGCAGGCAATGGCCAGCGCTCGCGTTTCGAGGGGAAATATTTCGCTTGCTGTGAGGTAGGCGGAACTGGCGGCAGCTGATGCAAAGAAGAATATGATGCACCAGGCGATCGTCTGAGTGGTGGCAGAAAGCAAGCCAGCGCCGAACATGTAGGCGGTGACAAGCAAGAGTACGCCACTCATTGCGAAGGTGCCGGCAATCATCACTCTGCGGCCGACGGTGTCGAATAAAGGGCCCAACAGAAGCGGGCCACAAAAATTGCCGATGGCTAACGGAAATAGGTAGAGGCCGACCTGCTCGTTGGGGACATGGTAAAAATTGGCAATAATCAAGCCAAACGTAAAGAAGACCGAATTGTATAGAAAAGACTGCGCTACCATGAGCGTCAGTGCGAGAATGCTGCGCAGCCGGTACCGGCCCAACATCGCGGTCAGGATTAGGCCGAGGCCGAAAACCTTGCGCGGATGAACTTTGAGACTGCCGTGCGCCGGCGGAAGATTGCGGCCTGTGGATTTTACAACATCGGCCTCGATCCGTTTTACCGTCTCTTCCGCTTCTCGGCTGCGGCAATGAGTAACAAGCCACCTCGGACTTTCAGGCACGAATCGCCTGAGCATCAGAATTGAAAATCCTAACACCCCTCCAATTCCGAAGCCCAGCCGCCAGCCGACATTAACCGGGAGCAGATTCTGGTCGAGCAGAACGGGGGATGCCAACGCGCCAGCGGCGGCGCCGAGCCAAAAGCTGCCATTGACGACCAGGTCAATCCGTCCGCGATATTTAGCGGGGATAAGTTCGTCAATGGCGGAATTAACCGCGGCATATTCGCCGCCGATGCCCAGACCGGTGACCATCCGAAAGAAGGCGAAACTCCAGAAGTCCCAGGCCAGGGCGCTCAGCAACACGCCGGTAAGATAAACGATCAGCGTCACGTAAAAGACGAGGCGACGCCCGAACCTGTCCGTAATCCAACCAAATCCTAGGGCGCCGATTACCGCTCCAACAACATAGAATGACGCCACGGCGCCGAGATTAGCGCTCGACAAATTGAGGGTCTGCGCACTTTGCAACGCCGGTCCGAGCGAACCGACAATCGTAACCTCCAGTCCGTCGAGGATCCAAGTGACCCCAAGCCCAACCACCACGAGAAGGTGAAAACGGCTCAAGGGCAGCCGGTCGAGCCGGAACGGGATATCCGTTTGAACAGCAGTGGGAGAGAGGACCAACTCTTGCACTTCACGCGTTCCATATTCGGCGCAGCTGTCTGAGCTGAATGACGCGGAAGGGTGGGCGCCGATTAGATAACGTGGCCAAGTCGATCAAGTTCAAATCAGTCGATTGACGATGGCAGAACCGGTCTTCACACGATGGTCTAGCGTGCAGCAAGCCGCTCCGTCAGACGGCGTGAAGGAACCTTTCCCAGACCGCAGGTCGGTCGCGGCAACAGGACGCATGTGAGAAAAGTGTTGTATGTGCGTCAACACACCCCCCGCCAGCGCCAGTGTTCGATCACCCAGTCAGCGAGGGATGGGTCTGGCTTGGTCGCATGAGCGACTATTGACACGGTGCACCTCTGCGTCGTCAGCCATTGAAAGCCCTTTTTGCTAGGGCCGAGGTCGACGGTGTTGGCCGGCGGTCCGTGGTCGAGCACATCGGCCGATGTAAGGGGTTAGCGCAGTGTGCATCCGCTCATGGCGTTGTTGGGTGGCGGTGGCGCATCCAGCTAACGCGAAACAGAGAAGCGTAACGGCTCCGCTGGCGGGCGGCCCTGGCAGTGGAACTAACTGACGTGCCGACTTCGGTGCTTTTAGGCCGCGTGTCCGTTCAGCCTGCTTTCCACGATTTGATTTTAGCTCATACGGGCCGCAATCGGCGCAGTGGTAGTTGTGGATTGCGAGGTGACGGCTGGTCGGATGTGCCTCGATTACGGAGAGCTTTACTGGTTTGCGGCACCTCGGGCATGTGTCGTCGATAAAAATGGTCAAAGACATGGCTAGTCCTTTTCGCTCCCAGCGAAGTGAGGATACTCAAAGGGGTCCAGCCTAGATGGTGAGGGTCTTGGGCGCTTTGCGACGGCGCCTCAATCCGGGTAGATGATGCACCTCCACCATGACGCTCACATTACCGGGCGTGCCGGGCAATCCGCACTTGCCGTGTGTGGAGTAAGGTCAATTGGGTGAGCTATTCTGCTCAGACCCGCTCAGTAAACGTGCCTACACTTTGGCTTGGAGCATTGCGTCTTCAAATTGAAGCCGCGTGCCTTCGTTGGAGTGTACAATGAACATTTTTTACATCATCGGCGTCGTGGTCGTGGTAATCATAGTTGCAGGGTACTTGGGAGTACATCTTTAAAAACGAGGCGTCAAACGACTGGCACGCCAATTGCACCAACGCGTTCGAGTGCTTCCTGCGCACCGTGCCGCCGCCAGCGCGCCGGGGACTCCTTGACTGGATCGACGCCGGCAACGAGGACGCGGTTGACGCATTCTTCGCCAACGCTATGGCCAAGAGCCTGCTCCTGGACTGGGGAATGCAAGAGGGCATGCACAACACCGGGCTTCACACGCCGTATCAGATGATGAAGCACTATCAGAAATACTAAACAGCTAGCCTCTCGCCCCGGCTGACACAGGACGTACTCCTGATGGCGGGCGCCGAGGACCACTATATCCCGGTGCATCAATTGCCCGATCAGATCGCAACCTTGACGCAGGTGCGCTCGCTCACCGCACGCTTGTTCACGCACGCAGAGCAGGCGCAGAACCACGTTCAAGTGGGTAATTTCGGCCTCGCATTTCGCGTCATCACGGTTCGTCGATCGAAAGCTTGCCCTGCTCGATGAGCTGCATCGCGGCCGTGGTATTTGGGATTGAGCGATTTTGCTCAGATTTGACTTCCCGCTCGCGGTATTTTTGTCATGTAACCGACTAACCTCAAACGGAGAACATTAGATGTCAAAGAAAGCTTCAGAGCATCACAAGAAAGCATCAGAACATCTGACGCATGCCGCTCGCCACCACGGGGAAGCGGCTAAGCATCACGAAGCCGGAAGTCACGAGAAGGCTGCACACCATGCGCACGTGGCTAGGGGCCACGTAATTCACGGCAGGGGACATGCTGAAGAGGCGGTGAAGGCCCATCTCGAAGAGCACGGCAAAAAATAATTCCGAAGACTGATATTCCATCGACGCAATAGGCCGGGTGCAGGGGATAAAGCAGGGGTCATTTTCCTTCTGCGATCGGACTGCATTGTGCTAGCAGCAGCCCCCGAGATCGGGCTCACAAGCAGCCAGCCTCCCAAAGCTGGCCCGCTTTGTCCTCGCCGCCCACGTGAATCTAGCGACAGATGATGTGATCTACAGAGCTAACCGTGGAGGCCTGGAATGCCAAATAACGCTTTGGATCTCGATCAAATGCAGAACGCTTATAAGCTAGCAGTCGAGGAATGGATAGCTGCGATCAAGCAGGAAGAGGCGCTAGCGTCAGTCAATCATTCGATAGCTGAAGTCGATAAATGGGAGCAAGCACACTTTAAGGAAGACGAAATTCGCAGCAAGGTAAAAGCCGCCAAGAGGCGATACGAAGACGCGCTGCGCGAAAAGTTCTTTGGCTTCTAAACGAGAATAAGACACGCTGACGCAGCAGGACTGGATCAGCGAGAAGGTGATCCGTCACACTCCATCATGCATAAGGCGGAGAGAACCTGTACGTCGGTATACGCGGCGCAGCGCGTAGCGATGAAACTTCGCCCGAGCTGCCTGCATGAATTGGCCGCTTCGCAAGCCGCCGCCGGTTCGATCAGATCGAAGGGATTTCAGGACTGCAAAGCATCGGGAGGATCGTGCGACGGTTTTTGCATATGGGATCAGCTACAACCTTCGGTCTGGCCTTCGACCAAGGCCGAGTAATTGCTGCGTCGACTGCGGCTTCGTCCTTCGCGACGCCGCTGGCTAACGAGGCAACCAGAGCGTGGCCGATTCGTAAGCCAGATCGCGGGCGTTCGTCCAGGGCTCTGGCTTTTTCACGTTGCCAATGACGGCCTGCCCACCGTGGTTCATATGCAGAAGTGGCTCGGCGAAGAAATAGTGCCAAGAGGAGCTATCCTGCTTTCCTGGAAACGGCGCAAGCATTCATACGTCGGATTTGGCTGATCGATGCCGGCACTGTTCGACACAAGCGCATTTGCGCGTGGCACTGATTGGCACAGTTCGCGATGAGGATTCCAGGCGCAACAATGGTCGGCCGGGCTACGGGCGTCAGCGCCCACCGGCAGACCACCCTCACTTTGGGGATGGCGTGCAGCACGGCAACCAATATCCTCGGTTAAAGGAGAAAGCCGGATGGATGAAAAGATTGCGGTCTATCAAGCATTGCGCAGGTCGAAGCAGGACGAGATCGCAAGGCGCGTGGAAATTCACCAGAGCAAAATTTCAAGAGCAAGTGCGAGAATGAAAGCCGCGAAGCCGGCAGTTCCGCCCCCGCTGGCGATGCTGGCGCACGGCGATTCCTGGTTCGATTATCCGTTGAGCGGCAACACTCCCATTCTGGGAACGACAGACATCGTGGAACACCTGCAAAATATGGGAGGCCCAAACCCGTTTATTCTAAATCTGTCGCAATGGGGAGACGCCACAACGACCGAGATGTCGTGGCCCAAGCAGCAGGAAGTCGTCACACAGCTACGAAATGCGTCGAACTGGTTCAGCGGAAAGCCAGATGCGATCTTAATTTCTGGTGGCGGCAACGACGTGGCTGGAGATCAGTTCTGCATCTTTCTTGACGACGCGCCGGCCGGTTTAGATGCCGTTCGATTCTCAGATGTGCTGGGGATGGTTGAAGCGTTATACTCCGTTTTGTTTGCGTTGCGCGACAAATATGCACCGGGCGTACCGATTTTTGGCCATTGTTACGACTTTGCCGTTCCTGACGGCCGAGCCACTTTCTGTGCAGGGCCGTGGCTTGGGCCTTCACTTAATTTTTGCGGATACACGGTTGCACAAGGCACCCCGCTTGTTCATCAGGCTTTACAAGACTTCAAAAAAAAGCTGGCCGGATTTCAGGCTGTTGCAAATAACAACTTCATTCTGGTCGATACTCAGGGCACGCTAAATAATCCTGACTACACTCAAGATTGGGCAAACGAATTGCATCCTTACCCTGAGGGGTTCGGCGCAATTGCTGGAAAGTTCCTAGCCGCTCTCAGGGCGAGATTTCCCGGCAGGATTTAGCATAAACGTCTTCCACGATCCGGACGTCTTTTTGGCTGGGAAGCGTCACCCGGGCTCAGTCTGTGGCGAACGTGCCGTTCTACGCCCGCGCCAACGTAACTGAGTAAGCCGACGCCCGGCGGTCGATATTGATTCAGCGTTGGTGATTTCTTGCAGCGCTCTTTGAAACGACGCGCGTCAGATGCTCAGTTAGCGATTTCTTTGTTATTCGGCTTTGTCGAACCACTTGATGCCGAACACGCTTGGCCCCCCGTCAAATCTTCGGCCTTAGCCAGTAAATCGGAAGCCATAGCCTGCAGCCGCTCGGCCAGGCGCGGATCGCGCAATCATCCGCCAATCGCGCACAAACGTGCGCCTGACGCCGGAAGTCCTGTGCGACAAGCATGGGCAACTCCTTGTGCGAGTCGCGGGTCGAGACTGAAGAATATGCGGGGCTAAGGCATAAGTGCTAAAGCCGTGACGGCCAGGACGCCAATCCCTAGCCACGCAATAACGAGCGGATCATATGCAGGCATGCGAGCGTGAGGGAGCGACGCTGCTGGCGCACCTCCTGCGAGAGCAATCCAACTCCACCCCGGCGTCGTCCGAGACGCTTGGGGCTGGTACTTGCGTCACCGAGGATGCCTTGTGATGCCTGCCTTGATTTCCTTTTGTTTCCACCCCGCAAAGGGGGTGCCTGCGACGCCCGGAATCGATCTGACCGACGCTGAGTGGCGCGTGATCGCGCCGCACCTGCCGAAGCCCCGCTCAAAGGGCCGGCCGCGGGCCTGAGGTCGTCAGAGTGGTTGTACCGATCGGTCCTAGACAGTCGGCGCCTTACCGCTTCCGCCGCATTGGGACGATGGGTGTAAGCTGCACCAATCCGAGATCCGGGAAGTGCGTTCGGATCGTAGTGGTAACGTAAGACGGCGCAAGGTGCGCGTAGTGCTTCTCCGTCATGCGGGTGTCGGCGTGCCCGAGCTGCTCGGCAATGACAGCCATCGGCACGCCGCGCATGGCGAGCGTCGCGCCGTACGTGTGCCTCAGGATATGGAAAGAAATCGCCGGCATGATCTTGGCCCGCTTGCAAGCGTCGAGCATCGGGCGCCGTTGGTGAGAGGCGCCCCACAGGTCGCCATCCGCCCGCACAAAAATCGGATAGTTCGGGGCCTTGCCGGCAGTGAGAGCCGAAAAGTGGGCTTGGCCTTCCTCAGTGAGTGTTACGTGCCGCGGCTTGTTCGCCTTGGAGGCTCGCACTGTCACCACGCCTGCCTCGGGGTTGAAGTCGGCAGCCTGCATTCGCGCCAGCTCCGAATAACGGCAGCCGGTGAGCAGCGCGCCGGTTACGAGATTGCGATATGCCTGCTCGCAAGCGTTCGCCAGCCGTCCGCATTCGGCTTCTAAAAGGTATCGGATGCGAGCAGTCTCAACCGCCCTGAATGGATGGACGCGGCGCCATGCGTCGTCCGCAGCTGCGTGGCCGGTCTTCCAAGCATGATTTAGTGCGGCTTTAAGCACCGTCAGCACCCGGTTTGCGGTCGCGCGGCGCTTCCGAATGCCTTCAGTGCTCCGATCGAGGCGTCGGTACCGTTGTTTCACGCCTTCCTTGGTTCGCACCCGCGCCGGTGCCTCAGCTAGACGATGGTGCCAATCCTCGATCTTGCGGGCCGTCAGCTTGGCAACGGGAAGCGAGCCAAGCTCCGGGAGAATATGTGTCTCGACTTTGCGCCGCGTGTCCTCCACGGCTTTGCCGCCCCGGCGCTCGTAAGCCACGCTTCGGCGCCGGCAGCGCTTGGAGGTCAATAACTCCGGCATCCGAAAGCCGGGCTATGTGACGCATCACTCGGATCAAACTGGACACGAATGTCGTTTGCTCAGCATAGCGAAGCGATCGATATTCAATGGCATAGGAGACCGCCGTGACGGATGAGGTTGCAGCGATCAACGCGGCCGAGGTTGTTGCAATGGCTGCGGCCAGAGCGATGTTAAGCGGCGATCGCGTCAGCCAGAGCTTGCGCATCGAATTGCTCAGAGCGGGCCCTGGTCAGGCGAGCTTGGCCATGTACGTGGCGGAGAACATGCTCAACGGCTTCGGCTCCTGTCATGGCGGAGTTCTATTCACTTTTGCTGACACGGCGCTCTCTTGCGCTTGTAACAGCCACAACCGACGCTCGGTCGCACATCACTGTTCGATCATTTATCTACGTCCGGCAAATCTTGGCGAACGTCTCGTCGCCACGGCCAAAGAGCGATCGCGCACCGATCGTATCGGCGTCTACGACGTCACCATCCGCGACGGCACGGGCGCAATCATCGGCGAGTTTTTTGGCCATGCCCGCGAGATCGGCGGCGCGGTGATTGCAAATCCGAGCGATCTCGGGGTTAAGAATGTGCCGCCACCTGAGCACCTCGCCTAAATTTCATCTCGCTGACTTCGGGCGATGCCAGGCATGTGTTCACCAATGCGCGCGGATAGCAGACATCGATTAAGTCTGCGGTCGCGCGCACCTCATCCCGGCACTGTTTGGCACACGGATCGCGCTGTCGGCACTGATTGGCACATTTTCAGTAGGGAAACTCACTTCCCATTGATCCCCGATTGATCGACGCCGGGTCTCGGCCGCTTCACCATCCCATCGGATGGCGCCGGCAATGCCTCAAGGTCAATCAACCCGGCCGAGGTCAATATCTCCAATCGCTTCATGATCTCGGCTCGCAACTCATCCGCCGTCGCGTCATCCCTGAAATGCACCGGATTGTTCGGATCGCCAAGTATCTTCGTCGCCGATAGTCTCGAATGCCGGAACGGCGCCGCCAACACGGCAAGCTGCGCCGCATCTCGATAATCCTGGTCGATCTGCTCGGACTTTCGCCCCTTACGCGGTTCGAGCGCCCGCCGAAAGAAATACGATGCCGCCGCTTCAATCATATAGAGCGTGTCAAACATTTCGCTCGGATCGCGCAGATTTCCCTGCTTCGCCTCAGCTTCGCGAAGCAGCGTGCGACGGTCCTTCGGCTGCTTTTGCAATCTCGGTCGAGACGCCGGGTCTCGGCCGCTTCACCATCCCATCGGATGGCGCCGGCAATGCCTCAAGGTCAATCAACCCGGCCGAGGTCAATATCTCCAATCGCTTCATGATCTCGGCTCGCAACTCATCCGCCGTCGCGTCATCCCTGAAATGCACCGGATTGTTCGGATCGCCAAGTATCTTCGTCGCCGATAGTCTCGAATGCCGGAACGGCGCCGCCAACACGGCAAGCTGCGCCGCATCTCGATAATCCTGGTCGATCTGCTCGGACTTTCGCCCCTTACGCGGTTCGAGCGCCCGCCGAAAGAAATACGATGCCGCCGCTTCAATCATATAGAGCGTGTCAAACATTTCGCTCGGATCGCGCAGATTTCCCTGCTTCGCCTCAGCTTCGCGAAGCAGCGTGCGACGGTCCTTCGGCTGCTTTTGCAATCTCGGTCGAGACATGCCGCCAGGTGGCTTTGCGGCGATACTGCTCGGGCAGGTGCTTGTCGACCAGATCCCGCACGTCGGCGAGGGTCGATGGCTTCATGACGCTGGGGATGGTCAAAGGTCGTGGCAACGGGCGCGACCAGTCGGGACGGGACACGGCACAGATCCTACACAAAAGCACTGATTTACCGGCCTTTAGATAAGGTCAGAGACGTCGCGAGTTGAGTTCCGTCCGGCTACCTGCGGGCCGCGGCCACGAGCCCTAGCGGCTGGACTTGCCGGCGCCGGCGGGCCCACGATGCCGCACATGACACCCCGCGGACTGTGGCGACTATCACAGCAGGCGGACCAAAATGCAGCCGAGCAGCGCGATAAGTGCGGTCGCCGCAATTATTTTGAGAACACCCACGGCTATTATCCCATCGGCCTCGCGCCATCTAGGATGCCCTGACTTCTCTACAGTTTGCGGGGCTGGCCTACCGGCGTTGGCGGATGCAATCGCCTGTTCCTGCATTTTAGCGATTAGTCCCGCGCGTCGTTGGTATGCCGCGTCGAGCTCGGCGCGCTCGCGTTGTATTGGCCCGCTGTCCATGTGACGGCGTCCTCCGTTACGCCACCGCCCTCAGAGTTGCGAGCTTAAAGGCCGTCCGAGCTGAGTCAATCCGCGATCCGGTCTATATCCGGCCCGTTCGGCGTGGCCGCCCTTGCTGCATCGAATACTGGGGCGGCGAGCGCGTCGGCTTCCTGCCGTTCCTAACCTGGATGGCCCACGGGGGTTCACGGCCTAGAGCGGTCCAACAACTGGAAGAAATTTCAGCTCTCACTGCACAGGCGCGCTTGGCGTCCGCAGCCAGGACCTGTGTCAGTACTGAACTTAGCGGCATGGTTAGTATGCTCGATCATTTGTTGTCGCAGCCCGCGAAAACCGGGCTGCCATCCGGCTCCAAACTCTTCTGATGATCTAATTTCTGGAATTGGCCCAAACGCGAATTGCAGCCAAGACCGCCTTTCAGTCGCTAGCCGACAACCTATCCGGCGAGCCGTTCGAGACTGCACAGCTTCGCCACGATCGATGGAGGACGCAATGGTCGACGATCAGGAAGAGCCGGACCGTGACGACGAGCAACGCCGCAAGCGCCGCGGTCGCGCCGACTCCGTAGCCGCCTCCCGCAGCGTGAGGCGCACCCGTGAGACACGGCCAGCACATTGCTAGAGTTCTGAGGTCGATTGGGCAGTGACTTAGACTAGACTATCGTAGACAGTCCGGCGTATCTTTGCACAGCTATTGCATCGACAAAGCAGAGTAGAGTTTGGTCCGGTTGCACACCAGATTGCCCGACGAGGGCGCCTCGATCGCGGATTTCGATCGGACTTCATCATCGTCGCCAACTCATACCGTTGCCGATCGTTTCGAAACCGTCGCACGGCTGTTCCCTGAGCGACTCGCTGTCCAAGACCGCACTCGCTCTATGACTTATGCGGAGCTTTATCGTTTCGTCCAACTCTGGGCCGAGGCAACGGCCGCGATGGTCGCGACGCGGCCTGGTCCGGTCGCAATTTTGCTTCCGCACGAAGCACGTTTCCCGGCGGCTATCCTGGCGGTGCTGACGACGGGGCGAGGATGTGCTGCCTTGGATGCCAACGATCCGACAGAGCGCATCAAGCTAATCGCCGCGCATGCGTCGGCATCTGCGGTAGTGTCGGCGGGCGGGTTAGCTCAACAAGCAAAGCGTTTGTTTCCTGATCTCCCGGTTTTGGATATTGAAACGACAGATGCACCGCGCAAAAAAACAAATCGATCCACGGCAGACGATCTTGCCTATATCATTTACACATCGGGATCGACCGGCGCGCCGAAGGGTGTGTATCAGAATCATCGCGGGTTGCTACGCGATATCATGCACTGTACCAAAACGCAGGAGATTTGCTGCGAAGATCGGTTGGCTCTGTTCAATTCTCCGACCAATATTAGCGGACTTCGCGTCAGCCTTTCCGCCTTGCTCAACGGCGCAACGCTTGATGTGATTGACCCCCGCGACTTACAGCCCTCAGAGGTGGCCCGGGAAATTCGTGACCGCGGCACTACGATCTTCCGGTCGGTTCCTACGCTCTTTCGGCGTGTCGTGGAGGCGCTCGACGAACGTGAGGTGCTCGAGAACCTGCGTCTCGTTCTGCTTGGAGGAGATCGCGTAGACTGGCGCGATTTCGAGCTATTCAAGAGGGCCTGCCAGCCGCGGGCGCGTTTCGGCGTGCATCTTGGAGCAACGGAATGCTCGACGCTGTATCTGGAATGGTACGTCGATGAGTTTATGCCACGAACCGGTCTGTTACCGGTCGGGCGCTGCGTGCCCGAACGCAGCACCGTGCTACTTGATGAGGACGGCCGTTCTGTACCAGACGGCGCAGTCGGTGAATTTGTCGTGTCGAGCCGCCATCTCGCACTCGGATACTGGCGTGATCCTCACCTAACCGCCCAGGCATTTTCGACGGACCCCGTCGATCCGCAGGTGAAGGTCTTCAAGACTGGCGACCTTGGACGCCGCCGGCCGGACGGGCTGTTCGAGCACGTCGGCCGGAAGGATGACCAGATCAAGCTCCGCGGCCATCGCATCGACCCTACTGAGATCGAGAGCGTTTTACGTGAACACGCCGATGTTAGGGAGGCCGCAATAGTAGTTCGCAGGGACGAAACCGGCTTGCCGCAATCGCTCGCCGCGTACGTAGAGCAGCGTTCGAGTATTGAAGGACTGCACTCGTCTGATTTGCGGTCGATGCTGGCAAACCGCTTGCCGCACTACATGATTCCAGCGACGTTCCAAGTCGTCGAGGCACTACCTCGGCTTCCCAATCTCAAGCTCGATCGAGTTCGGCTGAAAGAACTGGACGCGGCACGCCGCTCAGAGCAACGCAACGCTGCGTCCGGCCGAAATCCCGGGACCATACGCGGGATGTTGCCGAACGAGAATTCCATCGCGCTATCCCCGCTCGTGGGACCACTTCATTTTCAAATCGCTGAGATTTGGCAGCGTCTGGTAGGCCGCGAAGACATCGGGTTTGACGACAACTTCTTCGAAATCGGCGGTGACTCACTGTTAGCGACGCAGATGATTTGCGAAGTTGAGGCCGTCACCGGTCAAAAAATTCCACCATCGGCGCTCGGGACTGTGTTCACGATCCACGAACTCACAACGACTGTGATGCGCCGCATTCCGGCGACGGGAGAGCGGGTTACCTGCGCCAGGCAGGGGCGCGGAGCGCCGTTTTTGTTCTGCCACGGCGATTATGCCACTCGCGGGCTTTATGCGCTTAGACTTGTTGAGATGCTGACGTGCGATCAGCCTGTCTATCTGGTTGACCCTTTTCTTGATACCGATCCCGAACTGTCGATCGAGGAAATGGCGCAGGCCTGCCTGCCCTACATATTGGAAGCGAATTCGACTGACGCGTTTAGCCTCGGAGGCTTTTGCAATGGTGCTTTGCTCGCGTGGGAGATTGCTCGCCAGCTTGAGAGATTGGGTCGGGAGGTTGAGCTCGTCGCGTTGATCGAGGCCCCCTCGCTCAACGCAAGACCATTGTTACGTACGATTGCTCAATTGAATGGATTTATCGGCGCCGTCGCTCCGAGACAACTCAGTCGGAAGTTTGCGCTCGATGGCATGCGCGCGGTCTGGCGGAAGATGGGTTTCCCCCGCTATGGTCCGTATACGCGCGCGGTGGTCAATTACGTCCCGCCAAAGATAATGAGTTCGCGTCGTTTGTTTGATTACTGAGGATTTGCGCTTAAAGGTGGAATTCTCTTGGAGGCCTTGGACCAAACTAGCTCGCAACGTCAGTTGCCACTATATTGCGGGTACACATCTCGGCTGCATCACTAAGAATGTTGGAGACACAGCGCGCGTGCTGGGCCGATTGATTAAGCAGCCGAAAGAGATTCCGAGCTGCGCGGTGGTTAGCACCAAAGAAGCAAAAACTGAAGGCACCTCTAGTCTGATGGCGCAGTGAGTATCAACTCGGGCATCGGACGCTGACGCAGCGGTACTTGGGCCCTGGAACAACGTAGCGCGCCGGCCGCCGGGCGCGATCTCGAGCCGGCCCCGGACCCGGCGCGAAGGCGGTAAAAAACACGAAGGGCGAAGGGCGAGACCAGCCTAAAGCCGCCCGCGCTGGCAGGCTTATTGGAAGCTGCGTTTCAGAACAAGGCACCTACACTGAGACTATGGCTCATCATCTTCGGTACGGGGTTTGCGTTGGTCGGGCTGCAACCAGTGCAGGCGCAAGTAACAATAGATGTTACAAACTCACCTGTTATCATTTTCTCGCCGATAAACTGACCGACTCAAGAACCCTCGGCATCTGGCTGAACGACTACGTGAATGGCGAGCGTGGAAAGACGCTCATCAACCCTCTTTCCGAAGGACACACCGACTTGGTAACGTATTGCCAGAGCCACATGGACACGCTGGTTTTGGATGCTGCCCGAAACGTCTTTGGTGCCGGCAAATAGTCTATCTGGCGTTCCTGCAGGACAAAGAAATTAGGCGAAGCCCGAAGCCCTGGGCGCTTGCGTAACAAACAACTCCGGGCGCCGCGAAATTTTTCTCAAGGCCGCGTCCGCCTACGGCCGTTGCGTGCCAGCAGCGGATGCCGGTGAGGTGATCGGAAGTAAATCGCGACAAAGTTCTCAAACCGATCGGCAGCCGCAACGTCCTGCGGGCCCACCAGCCCACAGCATCGAAAACGATTTAGTGCAGGGCATCGCGTGGTTCGATGCTTGGTGCTGCGGACAGCACAACCGCAGTTTCGTCTCTCGCCAGCTTTTCCTGCATCGCAGCCGCCAGCTCATGCAGCTCAGCGGCACAGCGGTCTCGACGCCACCAACGCCGCAGCCGTCGCGCTTGGGCGCGATGCTCCGACGGCGTCAACAAATGGTTTGTTGGCATTTTGATTCCCCCCTCGACCGCGACAGCTTAACCTGTTTTTCGTTGGTGCCAAAGAGACGCCGTTGCGATAGCTGACTTAATCCCCAGCCCGGTCTGGCTGGGGCTTCTTCTATGCGAAATTGCGCCTGCCACCAAGTTTTCAGCAACCACGCGATCGCCTGAGATAGCGCGAACGCTATTAAGGCGGTCCATGCGATCGTTGCTGTTATTCCGAGAGCAAGGTGTCACGGGAGGTTTAGCCGCCTCAATCGCCGATGCACGGTCGAAATATTTCGAACCACGTCGGGGCCACGCAGGGCGGTTGCCAAGTGCACGGTGCCGATCGAAACGTGGCCGGTGGTGATCTCTAGATTGTTGTCGAGAAATCTTGAACGCTATGCCTGCTACTCGTATTGCTGCTCCTTCGTCGACAGGCCCTTGCCCTCGTCGAAGACAAAGCCGGCTTCCGCGTGCGGGGCTAATTAAAGGGCATCCGATGCGTACACGGCAACGCCCACCTCGGGATCGATCTTATTTTCCCAAGGCCGCTTCGCGATCATGCGGCGTGTATCAGTGTAGCCGGCATGCCAGCGCGCTCCGATCGTGGTTTTCGTAAAGTCGTATTCTCGAGAATTGGTTTCGCCTTCCAGCGGTTCGGCATTGATTTCCACCAAGTGCATCACAGTCGTACAGCCGTGCCATGACGAGCACGATCTGGCCGGGGAGTGTCGGCGTCTTCGAAGCAGAGGGTATGCCGTCACCTGAAGTCATGGATAGGCGATCCTCGATTGATCGATGCCGGAAACCGGCTGATGCGCTATTCCACCATTCGGCACCGGCAATGCTTTTAGGTCGATCAGGCCCGCCGAAACTAGAAGCCTAAGACGCTTCGTAAGCTCCGCGCGCAGCTCGTCGGCGGTGGCATCGTCCTTGAACCGCACAGGGCTGTTCGGGTCGTCGCCTGCGAGCTTCGCCCAGGAAGTTCGGACGCTACTCCTATCTTTTAGCTAGCTACCGGGGCTGCTGAAACGGCCGCAGTATTACGATATAGCGAACGGTAGGCGCACGAGCCGATAGCGCCGCCCCGGCGCGCCGCGACGCCCCGGTTGCCGCTCAAGGTCAGTGGAGTTGATTTTCCAGCCCTGGTTGGCCAGTTCCTTGTTGATCTGGTTTATCATCACCGAAACGCAGTTTGTCGGACTGTCAATCGCAGCCGCGACTTCGCTACGGGTTAGGCCAGTTGTGCTGTCGCTGATCAGGTCGACGATAGTCTGCCGTTTTCCATGAAACCTCTTGAAGAACACGCTCGGCGGCGAGATTGTCTCGTTCATAGCACGCGCTCCCTCACACAAGTTCCGCCCGGTTGTCTTGCAATTACGGCGCGCCGCTTCGACCTGGCTGTGACTGGCATCACAAAAACCGTCAGGCGGAATGTCCTGCGGGGAGACAATGAAGAGGGCGGCAGAGTCCGCCCTCCGCCAAAAAGCCCCGTCCTCGTCACATTTGGCTGCTGCCCCAATCGGAACTGGAACGGATCAGCCGAGTTTCCCAAATGGGAAATGGGGGATACACGTACATGCGTTATCAACGAGCGTACACGCGCCGCCAGCGCGCGGTAACATTTGCTGGCGCGACACGCACGGTTACAATCCCACTAGAAATACCTGACTTTGAACGGCTGGAGCGATTGGCGACCGAATACAATGTTGGCAACGCTACATTGTGCCGCCAGATCATTCGCCAATATCTGAAGCGGAAGGCCGAAAAGGGACTGACTTTAGAGCCTACGCCTTAGTCGATCGGCCCGGCTGAAATCGACACCGCGCCCCGCTGATTTCAGGGCAATGGTATCTTGATAGCGGCCCTTGGTGGTGCGGATCACAAGTTGGCAACGGTAACGATCAAATCCAGCGCTGAAGCCTTGGCTGAATGCACCACCACATTCGCGAGATATTTTGAAGGTCCGATGTTTGTTGATGACTTCGGACGTGCCTGGATGAAACCTCACATCATGACAAACCCGGAACTAAAAACTCCGAATCCGAAGAACTTCAGAGACGGCGGAAGGCGCAGCCATCGTGAACGATGATAGCAGATGGCGTCCGTACTATTTAGCTTGTGGGTTCCATTTAACGTCTCAAAACAATCATTGATACGACAGGTGTTTTCGCAATTGCAGCGACAATCTGACTTAATTTCCTTTAGCCCTGGTATGTGGGTTGCAGATTCACCATTTAATTGCGGCTAGTGACAGTGTTGCGAGCACCGCCGCTAGCCTAACCACAAAGGATGAAAGGACCATCCATCATGGCTGAAATCAGCATATGGTCCGGTGCAATCATTGTCATGCTAATGATGGTCGCAGCATCGATCGGCTTCGTAACCGCTGGAATCCTGGCCGGGGCGCGCTCTCTGAAAGGCGACAGCAACAGACCGAATGGAAGTGAGACGCAAGCGTTCCTAAGGAAGTTCAAGGAGCTTCGCCGATCTCGATAGGCAACTAACCAAATCGCAGCGACCGGAATTGCGGCGTGACGGCAATCCCGATCAGATAAGGTGCTGTAGGTTTCGCGGGCGGCGGAAACTCGATCGATTGCGGTCGCCGTGGAAATAGTCAGCTTCACCGCCTAGGCCGCTGTCGCTGATGCGGCTAGCAACTATGACACCAAACGCGACGCAGGCGCCCACCAGGGCGGCGTAAGTATATTGTTTCCAGATCATGGACGGCTCCCGATGTGATCGCTCTGGGTCGCGGCAAGCTGCCGGGATGGGACGCGAAACGATGGTGGCGGTCACCAGTTCAGGTTCTACGACTTTCGTCGGAATGACGGTCGCGACTGGCTTCTGGAACGTACGTCCTACTTCACGGTGGCTTGCGGTCGGTGGACGAAGCAAACCGGCGCTGTCCGAATCTTATCCCGTTTGCCGTCACCATCCCGCCGGGCGGAACGGGACACCGAACTGCCGGCCAAGCCTAGTCACCGCACCTTCCAAGAATTGATGCTGGCACTATTTGACACAAACGCATTTGCGCGCGTGGCACCGATCGGCACAGTTCGCACTAAGGATCGTGTTAAAGTCACTCTCCGTTGATGCCCGCGTGATCCACGCTGCGTTTCGGCCGCTTCACTATCCCATCGGATGGCGCCGGCAGCGCCTGCAAGTCGATAAGGCCGGCCGACGTCAATATCTCAATCCGCTTCATAAGCTCCGCACGCAATTCGTCCGCGGTGGCATCGTCCTTGAACCGGGCCGGATTGTTCGGATCAGGTCGTCCGCCGTCAAATTCGGAAGGACCGTCTCGTCAATCTCATTCTCGCGGAACGCAGCCTTCATACTTTCCAAGGCCAAGTGGGTTTACACCCGAGAATGTCTTAGCGCGACTGAGCGCGGTTGTCTTAAGGCCCGCGCCAGACCTAACTGGAACCTCCACCCATCGCGAAGATTACCGAAGTAATGCGAGCAGAAGATATTCAGGCATTGCATATGGCTGTGGCGACATTGGAGCATCCCCGGCTCGCCGCCCGCCTTGCCGAAATTGCCGGTCAGCCGATCGAACTGTTCACTCGCGCGTTGCCTGACACAGCCTCCAAGGCGATTGCGTTGGCTACCACGCAAGCGCTCAACGCGGCGCTAAGGGTCGCTCTTCGCACGATGGAAAACCAGCCCAAGACTGCCTCAAGCTACCTGCACAAGGTGCTGGCAGCAACATCAGGTGCGGTCGGCGGCAGCTTCGGGCTGGCAGCCCTCCCGCTCGAACTTCCGATCTCCACAGTCATCATGCTGCGCTCAATCGGAGACATCGCGCGCGCTGAGGGCGAGGATTTGCATGACCCAAAGACAGCGCTCAGTTGCTTGCAGGTGTTTGCCTTGGGCGGGTCGAAAGGCGAGCTTGATGCCGCGAACAGCGGCTACTTCGCGGTGCGTGGCTTGCTGGCAAAATCCGTTGCGGAAGCGGCGCGCTTCATCGTTGATCGCGGCGTGGTGGCCGAAGGTGGCCCGGTGCTGGTGCGGCTAATAGCACAGATCGCTTCCCGTTTCGGCGTCGTTGTTACCCAGAAGCTTGCGGCGCAAGCTGTGCCAGTTATCGGCGCGCTCGGCGGCGCGGCGGTCAACTACGCCTTCATCGACCACTTTCAAGAGGTTGCGCGAGCCCATTTCACCGTGCGCAGGCTGGAACGGCGCTACGGCAAAGACGCCGTCCGCATGGCCTATGACAAGCTTTCAGCGCCACACCAGCGGCCGCTTGAGGGGGGACCGCAAAGCGGTCGGTGGCGGGGGCGCGATAGCATCATTCGGAAAAATTGACATTCGCCCGACGACAGTATCCGCCTATTAGGGAGAACGAATTTGGTAACACGCCAGGAGCGTATTGACGATTTCATTCATGAGGGAAGCCCGCCTAACGACCAGCCGCTCCAAATCCTCTGCGAGGATCACGTCGGGACCTATGTGATTCCATTCCCGTGCCGGTGGCGCGATGGCTTATGGGAAAACGCAAAAACCAGCAGACGCATCGAAGCGACGGTGGTCGGTTGGCGGGCTCTTAACAAAACTCAGCGCTGAACTCTTAGGTTTTCGGCTGACGTTTTGCCTCGGTTCGAGACTTCCTCATATTCGACGACCTGTCCCTCGTTGAGGCTGCTGAGGCCGGCTCGTTCAACCGCAGAGATGTGGACAAACACATCTTTGCTGCCGCCCTGTGGCTGAATGAACCCATACCCCTTTTGAGAGTTGAACCACTTCACGGTACCTTTAGGCATATCTGCTCCAATTGACTTAGTTACAGCACTGCATACTAGCACGCTGGTGGACGTCGGGTGCTACGCGAGCGGATAGTCGAAAGCCAGCGCGCTCACGGCCCCAGAAAGATCGATCACGGCCGGCTCAAGCCGGCAGCGGCACGCCCGAGATCTCGGCGCAGATCGCAATGAGGCGATCTTGCAGTCCAAGATCTTGGGCTTGCGTTCGGCTCGGTGCGCCTCAGGTGATAGAAATACTGCCCCGTGACGTCTGCCTTGGAGTTGCTCCCGGAGGCGAGCCAGACCTGGGTCAGGTGCGCCTGAACCATGTCATCGGGCGCGCCGGAGCCGCCCATCTTGGTCGGCACCCAGCCGGGCTCCAGCGCGTTCGAGAAAACGCCCCGCCAATGCCGGGCCATGGCGAAAGCGAGCATTGCATCATGGAGCTTGCTCTCGGCGTAGACGGTCGAGCCGTTCCAGCGGCGCTTCTTCCAGAGGATGTCGTCGAGGTTGGCATTGGCATGGTGATGCATGCCGGAACTGAGATAGACGAGCCGTTTCGGCCGCTCGACCAGCGCGGTCAGGATGTAGGCCGACAACGTGTTGATCGCGAAGACGTGTGGCAGGCCATCAGATGTGACGCGATGCCCCTCCCGATAGCCGACAGCAGCATTATGGATCACGGCATCGAAGCGACCGAGCGCGTTGGCCTGGGAGGCGAGGTCCTTTGCGCCGGCGATCGTCTCGACATTTCCGACTAAGACCGCCTCCGCCTTGGGCAGGGCGCGCCGGGCGTCCTCCGCGCGGTCGGAATTACGGGCATGCAGGACGACCCGGTGTCCCTGGCTCGCAAGCAGTTCGCCCGCCATCAGGCCGAGGCCGGTGGTCGAACCTGAAATGAAGATGCGTGACTGATCTTTCTCCTTCGGGTCTGTGCCGGCTGATCACGTCCGCCGGCCTTAAGGCTGACGGTCAGTATTGAGGGCCCGGACGGTGACGACGAGCACGGCGCCTGACAGCGCGCCGGCAAGACGGCGGCGGAGCCCAACTACCCGGCGATTGGGCCGCCGCGGGGAATTGTTTACCAGTGGTAAGGCCGCAGCATCATAATGTCGCTTTCAAAGCCGATCGGTCGTGCGCCGGGCACGGGGTCAAGTCGCTATGGGGCACAATGTAGCTTTGATTGGAGGCTCGTGGCTCGCGACCACGATTGCTGTCTGGCTGCTGTGCCGCTGGCGCGGCTACACCGTTGCAGCCTGGGTCGCGCCGCTCACGATCAGCGCATTTTGCCTCGGGCTTTTCATTGGCGTCGAAAACACGACCAAGGGAAGGTTCAAGGTGCCGTTTCTGTCGGCCCATCACCACCGGCATCTGGCGCACCACGCCAGCCGGTAGCGGCGGTTATGCGTTCGCACCCGCACCGTATCAGTTCAGCGTGCTTGATGTTTCGATCTAGCCAGAGGCCCTAGGCGGTGCGAACGGTCAGACGTTGACGGCGAAACCGCGTTGTCTAGCGGATGATCAGATACGGATGCGGCATTCGGTAGGAGTGCTGCTAACCCCTGCGAACAGCAACACCAATCAAAATTCCTACGCCAATAGCGACCGCGAATGCGGCAAGAGGGCGGGTTTTGGCCTGAGTTCGCAATCCGAGCCAAAGCATCATTGCCGGCCCTGGCGCTGATCTTGACTGTTTCATTCCCCAAGCTGGCGGCCTCGTCGACCGCTGCGCGCTGGCCACGACCGAAACGATCTACGATGTCGTTCAGGATCGGCCAGATAGCCTCGGCGATCTGCTTGCCCGCGGTAGACGCACTCGCGGATGCGTTTCGGCTGGCGCTTCTTCCAATTCCGCCGAGTTCTTTTTCGATGGCGCGTAAGTGACCCGCGATCGCGGAGACACGTGGGTCAAGCTCGCTCGAACGATGCTGAAACATCATCTCTGTCCCTGTACGGGAGATGTCTTCTCCGGCACATCATTGTCGGGCAGAACCTCAGGCACACTCCGCCCAGGCTCCACTTGGGGCCGGGGAGGCATAATTTCCGGTTCTTGTCTTTTCGGCTTTTTGTCCATGGCAGGCTTTCTAACTGGCTCACGAATGGCAATCCCTCGACCGATCAAACGTTCCAGGCGATGAACTTTCGCACACGCTCGCGCGTTGGCTATCGACACGCGCTATTCAAATGGAGCTTTCACATGGCAGAGGCTCGCACGCCAAACTCCGATTTTAACCGTGCTTTTGGGGACGCCAAGAAACAGGTAGCAGGCGTCGCTGGGGAGGTATCGGATGCGGCTCAAGATCTATATGGCCAAGCAGCCGATAGCGCCTCACAGGTCGCCGATGCCACGACAAGGGCAGCGCGGAAAACTGCCGGTTCTTTTGAGAAAGCACTGCGCAACACGATTGAAAATCAGCCATATACGGCTGTTGTAGTCGCGCTCACACTCGGATGGCTGTTAGGTAGAATGCACCGCCCGCTTTGAGCCGGCCGAGCAGGCGCACGCCCACATGCTGCGGCGTACCCACAGCCTGGGCATGCCCGCGACTACAAGCTGGCCGAGATGAGTTTTTACGGTGGTTTCAGCCGGCATTGCACACTATGCCCCGCCTGATTTTATTAACGATCGAAGATCCTGTGGGTTGTTCGGTTTGCCTGAAAGGTCCGTTTGGTTTCGGATAAGTAACGACGAACAATTCCATATCACAAGTGTTGACGTTTCATGGACGACCCCGCTGTAACTGCTAAGCAACTTGTCGATTTAGCCAGAAAGCACATTGAGGAACAGCAGAGCCGCATCGCCCGGCAACGTGAACTCATAGCGAAGTACGAGCGAGACAATGATGCACCGCGGCTGTCAGGGGCGCGCATTGTCCTTGAGCGGATGCAGAAGCAGCTTACGCAAATGACTGCGGCCCATGTAGCAGCCGAAGAGCATTTGTCTAAGCTCACGGTGGATGAGGCAAGCGTCGAAAAGGTAGTGCGCGATACGCCGATGTAGCAATAGTTTTCAAACAACTGCCGAAGATCCTAGCTGGCTTTAAACTGATGCATTCCCTTCAGTTTTCCTGGAAACGGCGCAAGCATTTCATACTTCGGCTTTGGCACTGATCGACGCCGGCACTGTTTGGCACAAACGTGCGCGCGTGTCACTGATTGACACAGTTCGCAATAAGGATCGTGTACGAGTCACTCCCCGTTGATCCCCGATTGATCGACGCCAGGTATCGACTGATTCGCTATTCCACCATCCGGCACCGGCAAAGCTTTTAGGTCGATCAGGCCCGCCGAAACCAAAATCCTAAGCCGCTTCATAAGCTCCGCGCGCAGTTCGTCGGCGGTGGCATCGTCCTTGAACCGGGCCGGATTGTTCGGATCGCCGGCGAGCTTCACCGCCGACAACCGCGCATGACGATACGGCGCAATCTTCTCGGCAATTGATACCGCTCGCAGCATGTTTTCGTCGATAATCTCAGGCTTCACTTCGTTCGTTTTTGCGTGCATCGCCTTCGCAAAGAAATGCCGCATGCCAACTTCCATCACATGCAAACTGTCGAGAAATTCCTGCTCGCGACCCTCCAGACCACGCGCAAACATGGCTTCCTCGGCTTCACGAAGGATCGTGGCTCAATTCTTTGATCCTTTGGGCCGCGACATGCTTAGATGCTTCGGAAAAAGCGTGTGATTTCAGTTAGCGTTGGTCGTACCTATAAATAGAATACAATATTTTGTGAGTATTTTGGAGGGCGAATTACGCGCGAGCCCAGGGACAAATCCTGATCTACTGCCAATGTCTGAAAGTGGCCCGTCGCGTCATTTCGCGGCCATGCAGCATTTCGGTCGCTTTCGGGGCGAAGCGGACGTGGACCGATCGTCGCCCTTAGCCAATCGCGACGCGAGTGACCCTGTTCTTAACCGGATCGGCAAAGGTCTCGAGCCCGGATCACTTAGTCAAAAACAGATTGATCTCTTCGGAAAACCGAGCAGCGGCGGGATCGTGCTTCAGAAAGAGGTGATTTCGCCCGGGAAGCGCTATGAAACGAGCACCGGGGATCCCGGCCGCAATTTGACGGCCCGCATCGATAGGGACCAACAGGTCGTCACGCATATGCATGACGAGCGTTGGCACCTGTACTCGCGGCAGCAACTCGCTCACATCGAAATTATTCACGACTTCAAAGTAGCGAGCCGCCATTTCAGGTGATGTAGTCTTCCGTTGAAGGTCGTTGAACCAATCAGCCTGTTCCTTAGTAGCCTCCGGAATGAACTGCGAGGTGAACATTTGCCTGAATGTCGGATCATCCATGCCCCAACCGAGGCGCATCAAAGTTCCCATCGCCTTTCGCTTTTCTTGCTCCGCTGGTGATCGCCTGAAGCCGCCCAGCGCAAAGCCACCATACAGGAGCAAGTGAGAAAGGCGCTCGGGATGCCGCACGGCATAAGCAACGGAAATGGCGCAACCTTGGGAGATGCCAAGAAGCGGAAAGCGCTTTATCCCAATTGCATCGACCACGGTTTCCAAATCGCTGACCCATGCGTCGAGAGAAAGCTCATCGACATCCCAATCCGACAGACCGTTGCCTCGTGCGTCGTATCGAACCAGCGTGTGATTTCTCGCCAAACCCTCCAGCAAATGATGCCAGATTGGGCTCTCCCAGTCGTATTCAAGGTGGTTCAACCAGTTCGCCGACTTGACTAGAGGTGGACCCTGCCCGACGGTTGCGTAGGCAAGACGCACCCCATCGGACGCTCGGCAATATTTGATTTCCTGCGTCATGCTGACCGAACTGAAGTTCACCGAATAGACTTCGACGGGCTTCGCGATGTTTTTGAGGTTCCGAAGCCCCAGCTTCTCGCAGGTAAATGAGAGTTTTTCGAGCAAGTGATCGTGCGCTTGGCGCGAAATGCAAATTCCGCCCGGTTCGGCTATACCCTCAAGCCGAGCGGCAATATTCACGCCATCGCCGTAAATATCGTCATCATCGATGATGATGTCGCCGAGGTGTATGCCAAACCTAAATTCGATCCGTTTATCAACACTAACCCCAACGTTACGCTCGTTCATGCCGCGTTGCACTTCAACGGCACATCGTACCGCGTCAACCACGGACGCGAACTCGACCAACGCGCCGTCCCCGGTCGTCTTGACGATACGGCCTCGATGTTCTTCAATTTTCGGATCGATCAGCGCTTCCCGATGTCCCTTCAATTGAGCGAGCGTGCCTTCCTCATCCATACCCATGAGACGGCTGTAGCCAGCCACATCCGCGGCAACAATTGCTGCGAGCCTGCGGCCCACGATGCGTCCTCCAACAACCCGACTCACGAGCCTTCAGAACGCGTCCTGCTTTGCGGATTTCCGGAAGGCAGCAACTCCGGGGTGACCAGGGATTATCCGCGCTGCACTGACAAATAGAGCACCAAAGACTGATAGCGGCAACAGGCCCGCTTTGCGATGTCGCCTGTTGGCCCTTAGCGTCAATTCGCTGCGCCGAACGGTAATGTCGCTATCCGAGTAACAACGGACATTGATCGGCACGGGTACTGAGTGCGTCGGTCGTGAATGATGCTGTGGACGGCGCCCACTCTACGGCATCGATGTGCCAAAGGGTGGTTGCGTTAAAGCGAACCACTATGAGGGGAGCCGTCCATGGGCGAAGTTAGCACAATTGGTCTCGATATAGCGAAGTCAGTATTTCAGGTTCATGGCGTGAGTAGCGATGGCGAGGTGGTGATCCGCAAGCGTGTCAGCCGGGCCAAGGTATTGGAGTTTTTCGCCAGTCTGCCATCATGCCTGGTTGGCATTGAGGCGTGCCCGACCGCTCATCATTGGAGCCGGCAGCTTCACGCGCTCGGCCACACGGTAAGGCTGATGCCTCCAAGTTATGTGAAGGCCTACCTCAAGCGCAGCAAGAACGACGCCAATGACGCGCCGCAATCTGCGAGGCGGTAACGCGGCCGTCGATGCGTTTTGTACCCATGAAATCTGAACAGCAGCAATCTGGCTTGATGTTGCATCGCAGCCGTCAACTTCTGGTTCGCCAACGGACGATGCTGTCGAATGCGATCCGCGGTCATATGGCTGAACTCGGCGTTATCTCGGCGAAGGGACGCAATGGCACGGCCGAATTGCTCAAGATCATTGCTAATAAGACTAACGATTGCATTCCCGCCGCAGCGCAGTTCAGCCTCGATGTTCTTGCCCGCCAATACGCAGCGACCACGGCAGAGATCGGAAAACTCATCACCGCTTCGAGCGCATGCGCCTACGAGGACTCTCCGGCGCACGCGACGAGTTCCATCTCGCCGCCATCGTTCAGAACCTCAAGAACTCTCGCCTACCATGTCTAGCTGCGTACTGCCGAACCGGTCAGCCTCTTCGTTAATCTGAGTACCCGCAAATCATCAAACGGCGGTCATACCCAACCTGTTGCCGACTTTATCAACGGCATCGGTCAAAATGCGACCTACCGGATTGTCCGGGATGAGTCCGCTAATCCCCCAATTACAGACATAATCGTGCACGCCGCTAACGTCGCGATGGGCCAGGAAGAGACATCTGTTGGGGAGCGAGCTAACGACGGAAACCACCCTTTGGGTCAAAGATTGGCTGCTTGTCCATCCTCTTTATCGCTAACAAGCTCTGGAGCCATTTCTGCGATGAGCGGAACCAATATTGGTCCTTTGGGGGCAGTTGGTCGGTGGTTTCAGGTCGGCACGATCGGCGACTTATCTTTGCGCAGGGCGCGAATGAACTGCAGATCGGTCTTCAGATGTGCGGTCACAACCGCCGGCGGCGTGAGCGCCAGCCATTGGTCGAGCGACACGTCAGCATAATGGTCGCTCTTGAAGATCTCCAAAAACCGCAGTGTCGCGTTGCCGGTGTTCTCAATGTAGTGCCCCATCGCAAATGGCACATAGCCCACGTCGTTGGCGCGAAAATCGAAGGTGCGGGCCTGGCCCGAGGCCGCAAACACGCCCATCCGGGCCTGACCTTCGATATAGTACTGCCACTCGTCGGTGTTCGGATGCCAGTGCATCTCGCGTAGTCCGCCCGGCTCGACTTCGATCAGTGCCGCGGCAATGGTTTTAGAGACCGGGAATACCTTTGTGTCGGTGATCCGCACCGTGCCACTCTTCGTCCGGATCGGAGTCTGCGACGTCATGCGGTGACTGAAACTGTGCGGCACCTCGGTCGCGCCCGCTATCTTGTCAGATGCAAGTGGCCCCGGCAGGGGAGCGGGGAAAATGTAAAGCTCGCTCGGATCGGGAACGCTGGCAAACACCGAGGCAGGAACGCCAAAGTTTTTCGCCAGCACATCGGGCGGGGTGTGCTTGAACCAGTCACTAAGAAGAAACGTGTTGTCCTCGTCGAAATCGCCATCGTCGAACACCAGTAGGAATTCGCAGCCATCTGGATTGAGGCCCTGAATTGAATGCGGAATGCCGGGCGGAAAGTACCACAGGTCGCCGACGCCGACGTCGTCAACGAAATTCCGCCCGTCGGCGTCGATCGCGGTGATGCGCGCAGAGCCGGTGAGCATGTAGGACCATTCGGCGGCCTTGTGCCAGTGCAACTCGCGGACCCCACCAGCGTTCAGCCGCATATTGACGCCTGCGATGTTCTTCGAGATGCCGAGTTCGCGCACCGTCACCTGCCGTGTCCAGCCGCCCGGTTCAAGCCGCATGTGAGAGTCGTCGAACGAAAAGCGTAGGTTTGGCAAGGTGCCGCGATCGGTGGCAGGCGGCGAGATGATGTCAGGGTTCTGCTGTATCCGGCCTGGATTCTTTGGGCCCGGATTGCTTCCACCGCGGCCAGGGCGCCGGGGCTCCAGCACTTGTTCGCCAGTCTGCGCCTGAGCGAGCGTCGAGGCCGTAAGCATGCCTCCCGCTGCCGCTGCGGCCAACACGATCCTTCGTGAAATCGGATTTTTTGAAAAATTCATGATGCATCCTCCCTTATGAGCCCATTTTGGGCTTGATCTGCGCACTGCGTGGGCCGCGGTTGAAAGACCGGATGAACTCGACGTTGCTTCCGTGAAGGGTAAAGTCTAGCCGTCGGCCAACCGCCGCAGCAAAACAGCTTCCCGTGCGGGGCCTGCGGGAGAGCGCGGCCGGGATCACATCCTCAGCGCGCCTCACTCATAACGATCGGTGCTCTTTTTGCGCATCGCAAAAGGGCTCGAAGAGGATTCGAAGACAGGCCCGTTGGGACGCGGCCAATGTCGCAAATGGGTCATTCACAACCGATGCATCCAGTACCCGTGCCGATCAATGTCCGTTGTTACTCCAATAGCGACATCATTGTTCGGCGCAACGAAGTGACGCGATGGGCCACATCGCGACCAATTTCTCATTAGGTCTTGACGTCAGCTTTCGGGATAAAGTGGAAGTGGGCCGCGCGGCAGAGTGCGCTACCTCGGTCGAAAATTACCCGAAGCATACCTTTCGCCTACTCAGCGATCTGCTCGCCCGACCCTCCGAAGTCCGCTGGAAAATCTTTAAACTTCGGCAGGCCGTCGCGCATCGGCAGGACGGTCTCAGCATAGTTGACGTGAACACCTGGGCTGAACTTGAGCGTAGGAAGGGTGGCCGCAAACACGTCTACCAAACCGAGTGGAGGGTGATTGGTCATCAGATGGCCTCCGCATTTTTTGCAGAATTGGCGTTGACTCACCGGTGTCTTTTGAAACATGCCAACATGCTCTGCCCCGGCGGTAATCCGCACCGCATCAGGTTTCCAAAGCGTGAAAGCATTGACCGGTCCGCCCGACCAAGAACGGCATGATCGACAATGACAGTAGCCCATATCTACCGGCTCGCCGGAAACTTCGATCTTAACGGCACTGCAAAAGCACTCCCCATTATGTGTTGCCATGGCCGTCTCCTCACGTGTTGCTAACGAAGCTATGGCAAGTCCTTACCCATTTCCAGCCAGCTAAAATAATACCTGGACGTTTAATACCCACGATGTCCGGAACTGGCCGTGCGCCCCGAAGGCGCGAAACATCTGTGGAGGAAGATTCCACCCGGAGAATTGTCGATTGATCCGGTAGCTGACGAGCGGCTCGGCTGGGTAACCGGCAGGGCTGGAGCCTCGTGACAAAGGTCGCCTTGGGCGGCTGAGCGACCCGATGGGCCGTAACGTGAGTGAAGCCTGAGCAGGCGCACGTTGGAAAGATGGTTCGGGTAATCGGGGGAGACCCGTCATGGGCGAGGGTAGCGGCCTCAACGTCGCGACAGGGCGACGGCTCTGGCGGGAGTCGGACAGGGTCGTACGACCGTTGAAGCCGAGTAATGTCGGCGGAGGAAAGGACCCTGACTTCTGGTGCGCTTTCGAAGATGGAGAGGTCGTGGTGATTGGCGATGAGCCTGAGAACACCATCAAAGACAGGCGCCGTCCGAGACTGCTGTATCGAGGGGCGAAGGAGAGTGACTTACCGGGTCGAATCCGCGTGCGGTTGGTTTACTCCCCGTGTGCCCTACGGTGAAACCAGTCGGAGAGCCGGATGCCGGAGGCGTCCGGTTCGATGAGCGGGGACAGGAAACGGGGCGTTGCCGAATGGCCAAGTTACCGCGCCATCCTCGACTTTACCAAAGCGTCGGTTCGCTGCGTCGCAGTCAACGTCCGGAGTCGGGGGTAAAAGCCGACATGCCAAGACAGCTCAACCGACGCGGTTTGACCCGGAGCGGAAATGCGGGCCTTTTGAGCCCCCAAACGGCTCGTGAATAGAGCCAGCACATCCCGCCGCAAATCCCAAACCCCGGTTGGCGGCGAGATGATCGCTTTTAAGGGAAGGAAACCCAAGATGAAAATGTCTGTACACGCGCTCGCGATGGAAACGTATGTGCCTGCGCTGCGCACTTTGTCGGAACTGCTCGACAAAGGCGTCGAACACTCGAAGGCAAAGGGAACTGATGCCGCAGCGTTGTTGAAGGAAAGGCTGGCTCCCGACATGTTTCCGTTGGCCTTGCAGGTCCAGCTTGCCTGCCATCATGCCAAAGACGGCACGGCGCGTGCCACCGGCCAAGAGCCCCCGAAGATCGACACTAGCGAGCTGCCGTTGACCGAGCTAAAAGCCCTCATCGAACAGACGGTTAAGACTCTGAGTACCACGAGCGCCAAGGCGTTTGATGGTGCCGAGGATCGCAGGATTGAACTGCAGCTACAAGGATCGCGCGTGCTTGAAGCTGATGGCTTGCAGTTCCTCTGGCGCTGGTCGATCCCGCACTTCTATTTTCATGTCGTTACCGCTTACGACATCCTGCGTCACACCGGTGTCCAACTGGGCAAGCGCGACTACATGAGTTAAATCACGAGCGGTCTGATCCACCAGCGCGCTTCGGCTTAAAGGAAATTCATCTGCCGCGTGGAGCGACGAAGCACGACGATCAGGCACCGTCCCGGAGCGCGTGGTTCAGCTCGGTAGCTTGCGCATCATCCGCGAACCTTTTGACCTTCGTTTGTTGAGCGGCACTGGCGACCGCTAGTTCAGCAGCACTGCGGCTTTTGCCGGACTTAAGGTCGGCATTGGTCACAGTGTGCTGGCGCTGATTTGGCCAATTCCTGGCGATGTCTGCACATCGGCGATAGTCATCCTGCCGCCCTTGAGCAGCCCAAGCATGCCCCTGTGATCGCGGACGAAAGGGCCTTTCCACCACGTTTACAGCGTCTACCGCGCTCCATCGATCGTCATTTTGTCTGTCCGCGTTTCTGCGGTTTCTGCAGTTTCTGCAGCCCACAGAATGGGATTGACCTGCCAGCGGCGGACGGGCTTGCCGCCCTTTGGACCAGATGGCCTTATCGGCACGGCACGAAGCCAGCCCGATTTTACAAGCCTGTCGATCAGGTCTAGCGTCGCATCAGCATCCAGGCTTCCGGCCATGGCATCACGACGAATGTCTTTGATCGAAACATCGGTCCTCCCGGTCGCCCTGATCCAGCGCAGGGCTCGCCGCAAGCTGGTGTGACCTTCGCTTAAACCGATCTGGCACAGCGCAGCACGGCTGTGCGGCCAGAAATACTCACACACCAGGCGCGCCGCCGCCGACATGAAAACCTCGTCAACACATTGCGGTTCAGGCGAGCCGTCGTCCTTGATGGCCCAGTCCAAAAAGCACAGGGTTCCGGCGAGACGCAGCACGTTGGCCTGCACCTTCGACCACCATTCACGTTCGCGGCCGTCTAGCGTATCCCGCGCGGCATGCAGAAACTGCCGTAACTGCTCAAACCTCTCCCGGGCCGCGGCTGACAACGGCACCTGCTTGCCGAACGCGTCTGCTTCACAGGGAAGCCTGATCAAACGCAACGATGCGTTGAGCAGCTCCGGCTCAATCTCCGCCGCGTCGTCTGTCAGTGGCCGATAAGGCGGCTCGGACGGCCAAGAAAAGCAAATGCGCGCATACATGCCATCCTGGTCACCGACGAAAGACCGGGACAACTTGTCGGGCTGCAGCCCACCAACAACGCCGACAAGGAGGTGCTCGACCGTGATCGGCGGACGGCCCATGCGCTCGACCAGGTAGGAATTGCCATTCCACGCCTCCAGCCAAAATTCATTGTCTTGGCCGCCGGAGTATCGGCTCATATTCAAAAACAAGGCCGATAGCTCATCGGACAGCCTAAGGATGCCGCGCCGATTAGCCTGCAGCAAAACCGCCATGCGCTCGATGGTGGCATCGGAGACATACAGTTTAGGTGGAACGAACTCGCCGGGATCGGTTGCGGATGCCGGCATCGGCGGAACCGGTTTATTATCTGCGGCCGCCTCCTCAACCTGTTTCTTCCATAGCTTGCGCTCAGCGCTGGCCGCTTCGGCTAATGTCTGGTGTTCTAATGCAAGCTTGGCAATCTCCGCCTTGCGTGTGCGATCAATGAACGTAAGCGCACGCTTTGTGACGTCTATTCCCGGCGTCTTACCGGTCCCAGAAGCACCAACGACCGCTGCCCAGATGGTCATCGGCTGCGACCACGATCGGGAAGCCTGGACCCGGCGCGCGGTCCCGATGAGGCTGGAAGCAATAGCGACCAGCGGCACGGCGACGTGCGCCGGCGTCACTCCGGCGCCGTGGGCAGCCAATTGGATGCACTCCTGCCATTTGGCGCTCAAAATATCGATCGGGAATTCCGGCAGTTCCCCGCGCCGATCATCCAGCAGTGAGAAATCTGGGTCATCCCAATCATGCAGGTTTTTAAGTGTCGATACACGGCCGGCGTCAGTGGCAACGTCGGCAGCATCATCGATCGGCGCCGAGGCCTTCCATTTGCCATAGCTGCGCTCAATTTCGGGCCGTAGCCGGCCCGCATACTTTCGCGCAATCCCGTTTGGGTGTTTTGCCAGCGCCGTTTCGATCTCGTCGATCGACAAACCGGCGTTGGCAAGGCGGAAAATGACCGATTGAAAAGCCTCGCTGCGCTGGCGCTCGGGAACGCCGTTTCTAATTAGGTCGTTAATCCCGCGCTTTTCGAACCCGAAGCTACCTTGGCCGGGAACCAACTTAGGATTCGCATCGCCGTATTGCGTAGTGAGGTCATCGATAAGATTGTCGATATTTGTCAGTTCAGAGCAGGCGCCAATTTGAAGGCCGGAGACGGTGATGTAGCGCACGGCACGGCGGAAAATTTCGAGCTTGGCGCCGTCCCAAGCACCTTCAACCCTATAGCTCGTGTGTGTTTTCTCGCCGATGCCCGTGCCAATGAGGCGAAGTCCCGTCCCAGACACTGTAATTTCGCAGTAGGCGGCGGGCGCCTTGTCAATTATGGCTCGCGCCCAGTCGTCAATTTTGCCGGTTGCAGGATCGCGACAATGATCGAGATCCACGGCAGCAAATTCCGTGCCTGTAAGTACGAAGCCTATGCCGTCAGCTACGCCGGCCTTCACAGCTTCCACTGCCGCCGCATGTGATGACCATGTTTGACAGGCATTGTTGCGGGCCATTCGAGACGGGTATAGCGACTGGAACGGAGGCTTGGTCCACTTGTCACTGCCGTTTTGGGTCCAGCGAAATACCAACCAATTTTGCATCGCGCACAGCCGAGCGAGTGCAGCCGGCGGCGCAGCGATGTCGCCGTAGTATGTCCGTGGCTTCGAGCCTGTGTCGGATAAGATCGCGTCCATTTGATAGGCCTCGACGGCCTGCAGAAAGAAACTGCAGAAACCGAGACGGAGAGTGGCGGGGCGTCACTCGGCAGCCTGCAGAAACTGCAGAAACTGCGGAAACCCCCGCCACTACTCAGCGTCAGAGCTCGTCGTTAAAATCGGCTTCTGGGAGTGCGGGCGGCTTGGGAACCGACTTTCGCGGGGCCCTGATGTTGATGCTGTCGACGAGCTTGCCTTGAAACGGAACCTTACCGGCCTCGAGAACAATCTTCTCACCCGGCCAATCGTCGGTCTCGTCGCTCTGTGCAATGAGACTGATGGCGTCGAATTTCGTGGGACTTATGACAAGGAGTTTGGCGTTCGGCTCCTTGAAGTGTGCGACTAGCTTTTCTTGTTTGTTAGTGCCTTCGCCAACCGACTCCATCGCCACGTAGTCGATTGTGAGCATGATCGAACCGTTAGACAACAAGTCCTTAGCGTTGTAATATGTAGATGGAAAGATGTCTTGCTTACGCATTTTGTACTCCTTCTGCGTAGCGAGTGCCGGCTAGCTGCCGGTCGAGCATTCGGGGTCAGATCCCGAATTGTCGCTGATCCTCTCACCGCGCCGGATGGTGATTGGCGCGGTGAGAGGGCCAAATCTGGTGCTAATTTTGGTGATAAAGCTGTAGGTGTCAGGCGACAGCCAGCCGCGTGTTGCCTGGCAAGACGCGCAGCGCAACGATGCGTGAAGTCCGACACCGATCACCGCCACGCTGCTCCCGCACTTGCACGGTTCAGGCAGCTCGACCTTCAGGCCAATTAACGTTTCAGAGCCGCTGGCGCCGCATTGAGCCCGCGATTTGGAGCGCGCTGATTTTTTTTTGGCGAGATGCGGCGCTGGGTTGCTTATCGTTGCACCCGATTGAGTACGCGCGCCCACATGCGCCACGAGCGGATATCGCTCGGCATGGAGATAGCCTTTATGCCGGTCGACGGGGTCATGTTCGACATGGTGACCTTTGCGATGATGACGGGCACTCACGACTGGACGCTCGTTTTTGGGGGGCAGGAGTTCAGCAGCTCCTCCAATGCCTCGCGAGGGACCAAGCGACGGCCGCCGACCTTTACCGAGCGCAGCGTGCCGCGCTCCATCAGGACGTACAAAAAGGAGACGCTGAGCCCGGCGAGCGCTGCTGCTTCGCCGACGGATAGACAGGCGCGCTCACCCAACGCAATATCGGGAATGGTGCAGTGTGACATCAAAGCCTCCGTGATCTTCCGGAGGGGAGCACACTTCTCCGCGGTAATGGTTAGGAGTTGGGATTTGACACAGCTACCGGCGAACGACTATTCCTCAGATGCCGTCTTTGCTTCCATTGCTTCTCGCCGTTGGCGTCGGCGCAGGTGCGCTAAACGTTTTCGCTCATCCTTTCGGCGCCGCTGCAATTCATTAATTAGGCCGACGGCGTCAGCACGCGCTCCGACGAGTTTCAGGCACTTTCGCACAAGGTTAGGGAAGGGCCGATCGGGCCGGGATGGATTGACCGTGGCTGTCGGCGGCTTTCCTACGGCTTCCAGCCACGCCAATTGCAGGTGCATCACAAATCGCAGTTCCGCTGCCCGCTTGGGTGGATGTTCGTTCGGCAGCGGCGCGAACAGCAGCGGCCGCCAAGTCTTAGACCGCTTGCCGGACGAACGCTTACGACCTTCGACATAACCGCCGCCGATCCGGCAGAGGCGCTCGATCATCTCGCAGGCTTTGTCGCGTCGACTGGCGTCGCGCAAGGCTCTCACTGATGGGAACCGCAACTTGGCTTTGCGCGGCCCTGGTAATTTCAGCTGGGCTTCCAGATAAACGCGCGCCTCCGGTGACAAGTTAGCCACCAGCACGGGAACTCGATCATGTCGCTTATACTCGGCCGCCTTGTAAAGCGAGGCAATTTCGTCACGCACCGTGCCGACGTTGGGGCTTCGTGCATCCTCCGCGTAGATACGAGCCGCCTCTCGGATGCTTTCGCCAAGGCGCTGTCGATCGGCAATATCGGGCAACCGGCCAATAATCCCCAATTGCTCGATGCATGCATCATTCAACACGCGCGGCACGTCGGCGGCCGCAATAGCAGTCTGCCTTTTTTTGACACCCATCGAAAGGGCACCTCCACGCGGAGTATCCACAAAGGAACGGCGGCAAACGCAGGATGGAACTGCGCGTTTGTCTGGCCGTCGCGTGCAACGTTAGCGCGCCAGTCGCAACGGCGTGACCTTATCCTGTGCGTCTTTTTGTGTCGGCTTGCAGAACGCCGCCCACGCTGCCATCAGTCGGCGGCGTTTTTCCAGCGCGTCGCTACGACGGTAGGCGGCTTCCGTCTTGTTCTCAATCGCATGAGCGAGAGCTGCCTCTACCACATCACGGGCGAAATGCGTGCTGTCGCCCGCCCAGTCCCGGAACGATGAGCGAAAGCCGTGCGTCGTGACATCCACCTTGGCGCGGCGCAGAACCGCTTCCAGGGCCATGTTGCTGAGTGGCTGACCGCGCTTGAAGCCAGGAAATACAAAATCCGATATGCGAGCCTGATGTAGCTCGTTGAGTGTCACCATGGCGCGCTCCGAAAGCGGCACCCGATGCTCACGGCCGCCCTTCATGCGCCCTGCTGGCACCGTCCATAGCTTGGTCTGAAAGCCGATCTCCTCCCACCGCGCGCCAAGCACCTCGCCGGAACGCGCAGCCGTCAGGATCACGAACTCTAACGCTCGGGCCGCAACACCTTGCATCGCCCGAAGCCTACCCATGAACGCCGGAACGTCGGCAAAGGGCATCGCCTTATGATGGCCGCGAGTTAATCGCGGCCGCTTCGGCAGCAGCTTGTCCAGATGCCCGCGCCAGTGGAACGGGTTTTCACCGGAGCAATGACCACGCGCCTTGGCAAAATCCCAAACCCGCTCGCAGCGGCCGCGCAGCCGGTTTGCCGTCTCCGGCCGCGTCTGCCACAGTGGCTTGAGCACTCGCAGCGCGTCCTCGGTGGTTAGCCTGGATACCGGCTTGTTGCGCATGCCGGCACAATAGTCGTAGCGGGTCTTTTTGGTTCTGCCATCTTTCGCCGACATTTCGCCCAGCAGGGTCATGCGCCATTGCGCGCAGTGCTTGGCGTTGCGCCAGCCAATTGCCATGCTGTCGATCAACTCTCGCGCCGCGGCGTCAAACGTCAGTTCACCCGCGGCCTCGGCCAGCACCGTTTTCGGATCACGGCCCAGGCTGACGGCCCGCCGACATGCCTCGGCAAGCTCCCGCGCATCCTTCAGCGGAACATCGCGCGCCGAGCCAAGACCTATGGGCCGCTGCCTCCCACCGCGCTTGGTCATGAAGACCCAGGCGCCTCGGTCGGGACCATTGACTTGCAGATACAGGCAGCCGCCGTCGCCATGTCTGCGCGGCTTGCCGCCGCTCAGTAATGCTGTCACTCGCCGGGCAGAAAGGAGGAACCTCGCCATATTTGCGCTCCGTCAAACCCGCCAATGTCACCCTTAATGTCACCCTTGGCAGGCGCTTGGGCAAGAGGCGTGTGGATGAACACGGAGGAAAAGCGCCAGCAAAACCGACGAAAACAGCAGTGCCGTTTATGGTGTCAGAGGACAGTGGAGGAAGGTACGGCGGACTTCCTCTCCGCCATACTATATTGAAATGATTGAGTTATTTGTCAGTTGCCGGGCTCCACCCACAACGAACTCTTGGCTGCCGATGGCGGGACTCTGCTGGTCGTGACGGACACTACGGAAGCACGGGGTTGCGGAACGAAGGCAAGGGTCTTTATCTCCTATTCGCGCAAGGACATGGCGTTCGCTGACAGGCTCGAAGCGGCCCTGAAAGCGCGCGGCTTTGATGTCCTGATAGATCGCCAGGAGATTTATGCCTTTGAGGATTGGTGGAAGCGGATAGAAGCACTGATCGGCCGGGCAGACACGGTCGTCTTTGTGCTCTCGCCCGACGCCGTAAAATCCGATGTTGCGCTCAAGGAAATTACCTACGCGGCTTCGCTGAACAAGCGTTTTGCTCCGATCGTGTGTCGCCGTGCGGAAGATAGTGCCGTACCCGACACTTTACGCCGTTTGAATTTTGTCTTTTTCGACAATCCCGAGCACTTCGACGCCAGTGCCGATGCGCTGGCGAATGCTCTCGAAACCGACATCAACTGGATCAGGCAGCACACTGAATATGGCGAGGCTGAGCGCCGGTGGTCATCAGAAGGACGGCCGAACGGACTGTTGCTTCAATCGCCAACGTTGGAGTATGCCGAATACTGGCTTGCTTCGCGCCCACGAAACGCGCCTGAGCCTACGCAAGAAATTCGGTCTTACGTATTTGCAAGCCGCGAGCGAGCGCGTGCATCGCAGCGAATTTGGCGCGCTGTGCTAGCGTCCATGTTCGCGCTGCTCGTCGGCATCGTGCTCGGCCTCGTTGGTTGGATCAATCAGGCGACCATCGTGGAAAAATGGCGTTACGTGACGATTACGTTGCCGTATGCGCGGGCGAACGTGCTGCCCTATGTGTTGAGCATGGCTCACGAGCAGGCGCTTAAGCCGGGAGATGTCTTCAAAGAGTGCGCGCAGGACTGCCCGGACATGGTTGTTTTGCCTTCCGGGTCGTTCGTTATGGGAGCGGCTGAAAACGAGCGCCAAGTCAGCGGGTACGCGGCTCAAATACCGCAACATACCGTGACCATCGCCAAAGTCTTTGCGGTATCGAAATACGAGTTGACGTTCGCCGAGTGGGACGCCTGCGTCACGGGCGGCGGCTGCAACGGCTACAAGCCTAACGACGAGTGGGGACGCGGTCGTCAGCCGGTCATTTACGTCAATTGGGACGATGCCAAGCGAATACGTAGCGTGGCTCGCCACAGTAACCGGTAGAACCTACCGGCTGCTCAGCGAGGCCGAATATGAATATGCCACGCGCGCCGGAACGACAACGGCCTATCCGTGGGGCGACGACATCAAGCTCGGCGGCCAGCCGATGGCCAATTGCGACGGCTGTGGCAGCAAATGGGACGCTAATCAACCTGCTGCGGTCGGTTCATTTCCGCCCAACAAATTCGGTCTCTACGACATGGTAGGCAATGTCTGGGCATGGACCGAGGACTGCGAGCATGCCGATTATAAAGGCGCGCCAACGGACGGCTCGCCATGGCTGGCCGGTAACGGTGGCGCATGCAGGAACCGCATCGGGCGCGGCGGTTCCTGGAGCAACACGCCGACCCCCCTCCGCTCGGCTTACCGCGACGGGAACACCGCCGACGGACGGCTCGACAACTTGGGCGTTCGCGTCGCCCGCACGCTTGATGTGCCCTGAGCCTGGCAAAGGGCTTTATCTAGATTACCGCGCTCGTTTCTCGCGCCGGAGCGAATTCTCGCGACGAGAAGCAGAGCCTGTGAATTAGGCGAATGCTCGCGGCTCAGGCCTTCCACTTGATCGAGCAGCCCATCGACGCGAACTGCTCCTGCGGACCCTGCCCGGTCTCGGCTACTTGGGTCATCGCCTCGAACAAGTCGCGGCGGGCGTTCGCGACTTTTGTCATCCGGGACGCGTCCAGCCGTCCGCGGTATTGCAGTTCGTCGTGGGCGTTGAACCCGAAGAAGTCCGGCGTGCATTGGGCGCCGTAAACGCGCGCCGTCTCTTGTGTGTCATCGATCACGTAGGGGAAGGTGAAGCCATGCTTCGCCGCGAACGCCTTCATGTTATCGAACGAGTCCTCGCGATAGGCGTCGGTGTCGTTCGGCATGACGGCGATCGTGCCGATGCCGGCCTCCCGCAGTGCGTTGGCCTCCGCCACGATGCGGTCGATCGAGGCCTTCACGTAGGGGCAGTGATTGCAGATGAAGACGATGAGTGTGCCCTTTGGCCCGCGTATGTCGGCCAACGAATAGATCTTTCCGTCGACGCCCTTGAGCGCGAAATCCTGTGCCTTCCACCCAAAGTCGCAGATGTTGGCGGCGGTCAGTGCCATTGTGGGATGCCTTTCCAAACGCTCTAGTGCCAGCCTCGTCGCGCCCCTCGCGCCGCGCCGCATACCAAAGCTCCCGCCGCCGCCGGAACCGGCAAGATGGCGCACCGCGCCGCGCACGACCATATATCTACGCGGACGGAAAATGCGAGGAACGGCATGAAATTCGCCATTGGGCAGCCGGTGCGGCGCCATGAAGACTTGCGTCTGATCACCGGGCAAGGGCGCTACACCGACGACGTGACGCTGCCGCGGGCGTCCACCGCCTTTGTGCTGCGCTCGCCGGCGGCGCATGCGGGCATCAAGCGCATCGACGCGACGGCGGCACGGCGCATGCCGGACGTGCTGTTCGTCGCGACCGGCGAGGACGTGGCCGCCGATGGGCTCGGCGATATCGCCTGTCAAACGCCGCTCGCCAATCGCGATGGCTCGCCGCGCCACGACACGCCGCGTCCCCTGCTCGCTTTGGGCAAGGTCCGCTATGTCGGCCAACCGGTGGCGTTCGTCGTCGCCGAGACGCTGAGCGCCGCGCGCGACGCCGCCGAAGCGATCGAGGTGGAATATGAGCCGCTGCCGGTCGTCACCGACGCGCAGGATGCGATCGCCGCCGGCGCGCCGCAGCTGTTTGACCATATCACCGGCAATCTGGTGTTCGATTGGGACAACGACATGGGTGACGCCAAGGCGGCCGCGGACGCTTTCGCCAAGGCCGCCCATGTCGTCAGCCTCGATCTTGTCAACAACCGCGTCGTGGCGAACTCGATGGAGCCGCGCAACGCCGTTGCCGACTACGATCCGGCGACCGGCCGCTCGACGCTCTACACGGCGACCCAGGGTCCGCATTTCGTGCGCGACCCGCTGGCCGAAGCGCTCCTGAAGATTCCAAAGGACAAGCTCCGCGTCATTACGCCGAATGTCGGCGGCGCCTTCGGCATGAAGGCTTTCGTCTATCCGGAGCAGGCGCTGGCGGTTTGGGCCAGCCGCAAGCTCTCCCGCCCCGTCAAATGGCAAGAGGACCGCTCGGAAGGCTTTATCTCCGACAATCAGGGACGCGACCACACCACCCACGCCGAACTGGCGCTCGATGAAAGCGGCCGCTTTCTGGGTTTGCGGGTTTCGATCCTCGCCAATCTTGGCGCCTATCTGTCGCCGTTCGGCGCGTTTGTGCCGACGCGCTCGACCGATCTCGTCTCCGGTCTTTATTCAATTAGCGCCATCCACGTGAACGTCAAAGGCGTGTGCACCAACACCGTCCCGGTTTGCGCTTATCGCGGCGCCGGGCGGCCCGAGGCCGCCTATTTGCTGGAACGAATCGTCGACGCGGCGGCGCGCCAGCTCAAGATGAGCCCGGACGCGATCCGCCGGGTCAATTTCGTGCCGCCGTCGGCGATGCCTTATACCTCGGTGACCAAGCTCGTGCTCGATTCCGGCGAGTTCGAGAAGGTGATGGACTGCTGCATGGCGGCGGCCGATTGGGGCTCCTTCGCGCAGCGGCGCGCGCACAGCGAGGGCGATGGCATGCTCCGCGGCATCGGCATGGCGACCTATACCGAGCGGTGCGGCGGCGGCTTCCCCGAGACCGCCTCGATCGAATTCAAGGACGAACGGGTCGAACTGGTCATGGGCAACCAGGAATACGGCACCGGCCTCGTCACCTCGTACAAGCAGTTGGTGTCGGACAAGCTGGGCATCGATGCCGACCGCATTGAGGTCGTCATGGGCGATACCGACCGCACGCCGGCCGGACTGACCGGCGGCTCGCGCGCCATCGCCGTCGGCGGCGCGGCGCTTCACGAGGCGGGGCGCACGATCATCGGCAAGGCGAGCCAGATCGCCGCGCACATGTTGGAGGTGTCGGCGCAGGACATTACCTTTGCCGACGGCGTCTTTTCGGTGCCGGGAACCGATCTGCGCATCGATCTGTTGGATGTCGCCAAGGCAGCGCGCGATCCGGCCAAACTTCCCTCAGGTTTGGAGCCCGGCCTCGATGCCACGCATCATCGCGTGCCGCCGGCGCAGACCTTTCCGAATGGCTGCCACATCGTCGAGGTCGAGATCGATCCGGAGACCGGGAGCGTCGCCGTCGAGCGCTATACCATCGTCGACGATTTCGGCCGCACCATCAATCCGCTGCTGCTCGAGGGCCAGGTGCACGGCGGCATCGTGCAAGGCATCGGCCAGGCGCTGCTCGAGCACGCGGTCTATGACAGCGACAGCGGGCAATTGCTCGCCGGTTCATTCATGGACTACGCCATGCCGCGCGCCGACGATGTACCGGCTTTTGCGTTCTCGACCCACAACGTGCCTTCGACGTCGAATCCGTTCGGCGTCAAAGGCGCCGGCGAAGCCGGCTCGGTCGGCGCGCCGCCGGCGGTGATCAATGCCATCGTCGACGCGCTGCACCGTCGCGTCGGCGCTCGCCACATCGACATGCCGGCGACGCCGCGGCGCATCTGGGAGACGCTCAACGGCAGACACGAGCAGGCGGCCAGCTAGACCTTTTCATCACCGACCAGCCGCGAAAGGAAACAATGCACATGGCTCACGTCGCTCTCATCGGCGCTTCCGGCCGGGCCGGCTCGGCGATCCTCAAGGAACTTTCCGACCGTGGACACAAGGTGACGGCGATTGCGCGCAATCCGGAAAAGATCGCGACGCTGCCGAACGTCACGGCGAAGCAGGGCGACCTGTTCGACAAAAACGGCCTCATCGCGCTTCTCAAAGGCCAAGATGCGGTGATCAGCGCGGTGCATTTCAGCGCCAGCGATGCGAAAGCGCTGGCGAGGCGGTGCGTGCCTCAGGCGCCAAGCGCTACCTCGTGGTCGGCGGCGCCGGCAGCCTCGAAGTTGCGCTGGGCAAGCGCCTGGTCGACCAACCGGACTTCCCCGCGGCCTACAAGCCGGAGGCGCTCAAGGGCGCGGAATTTCTCGGTCTGCTGAAAGGCGAGACACAGCTCGATTGGACGTTCCTGTCGCCCTCGGCGCTGTTTGTGCCGGGTGAACGCACCGGCAAATTCCGGCTCGGCAAGGACGCGCTATTGTCGAACGAGAAGGGCAGCAGCATCTCGTTTGCGGATTATGCCATCGCCATGGTCGACGAGATCGAAAAGCCAGCGCATTCGCGCCAGCGCTTCACCGTCGGCTACTAAGTCGGAAAACCGCGAGAGCCGCCACGAGCGCTGATCGCGCTCGGGCGGTTCGTTCAATTGTTACCGATGATCGAGTGCCTGCCAGGCGTTAGGCCGCGATCGCCGGCGCCGGCACTGCCGGCGCTCCGGTCGGACCGCCCTTGAGCCAATCGCGCGCGGCGCGCTGCGCCGCCGCAATCTCGGCGTCCGACATCTGGTCGGCGATTTCCCGCCGCAACCGGATCGCTTCGCGGTTGCCGCGGACCGCCGCCAGATTGAACCATTTGTGCGCGGAGATGAGATCGATCGGCACGTCGCGGCCGACCGAATACATCATGCCGAGCTCGTACAGCATGTCGCCGGCGGCTGCCCCCTCGCCGAGCGGCGCGGCACTGCCGTCGAGAATCTCAAAACGAGCCATCGTTCAGTCCCCTGTCCCTTGCGCTTGTCGTTTGCGCGCTGTCCCCTCGCCGGCTTTATGTGGCCGGGCGATATCTCGGATAATCGTCAGAACATTTGAACGGTGGTTTAAGTAACGCGATGAATCAAAGCTGAAGCGCCGGGGCGCCCAAGGCAACATCGCGTTAAGCACGCGATGGCGAAAGTCCCCATTTTACGGGCATTACTAGCAGGCGGCGCGGCCGCGAGGGAGCTTGCAATGCGCCTCTTGTAAGTTATCCTTTTACCTAGAGCCTAATCGTTTCATATCGAAACGATTAGGCTCTGACTTCTTCGTGGTGCATGATCCTTTCGGAAAACCGGCTTCCACTTTTCCGGATCACGCTCTGGGCGAACAGCAGGGCATCGGGAGATCGTTTCATGAAAATTGTCCGCACCGCTATCGTCGCTGCTTCGGCGATGGCGCTGGCGCTCCCTGCCACGGCGCCGGCGCGGGCCGCCGATCCGCTCGGCACGTGGTTGACGGGAGACAAGAAGGGCAAGGTGAAGATCGTCAATTGCGGCGACGCGATCTGCGGCAACCTGACCTGGCTCGCCGAGCCGAACGATCCCGACACGCAGCAGCCGAAGACCGACAAGAATAATAAAGACCTGAGCAAGCAGAGCCGGCCGCTGCTTGGCGTGGCGATCGTGCTCGGCATGAAGCCGGTCGGCGGCGACAAGTGGCAAGGCCAAGTCTACAACGCCGGAGACGGCGGCATCTACACCGGCTCGTTCACGATGACCGGCCCCAATACCGCCGACCTCAAAGGCTGCGTCATGGGCGGATTGCTATGCAAGGGCCAGACCTGGACGCGGTCGAATTGACTCTCAAATCCGTCATCCTGAGGCGCCCGCACGTAGCGCGGGCCTCGAAGGATGCAGCGCCCCCGGGCCGTCGCCCTTCGAGGCTCGCCATAGCGCGTCGCAGACGCGCGTAAACGCGCTTATGGCTCGCACCTCAGGGCGAAGGAGCACCTTTGGTCAGCGCGCCGTCTGCGCGAACAAGATCGCACGGATTTTCGGGTCTTTCATGTCGACTGAGGATGCCGCCTCGACGCGGATGCCGAACGCGCGCTTCACCGCCGGCCGCGCTCGGATCGTGTCGAACCAGCGTTTGAGATGCGGGAACGACGCCAGGTCCTGGTCCATGCGCTCGGCGAGCCGCACCCAACCGACGCACGCCATGTCGGCAATCGAATAACGCCCCGCCAGGAACTCGCGGCCGCCAAGCCGCGTGTTCATGACGCCGAACAGCCGGTTGACCTCGTTGGTATAGCGGCTGATGCCGTATTCGATCGGCTCGGGCGCGTAGTGGCGGAAGTGATTGGCTTGGCCCGCCATCGGCCCCAGTCCGCCCATTTGCCAGAACAGCCACTCGTCGACGGCAACGCGGGCGCGTTCGTCGCGCGGGTAGAATTTGCCGGTCTTGCGGCCGAGATATTGCAGGATGGCGCCGGACTCGAACACCGAGATCGGCCGTCCGCCGGGACCGGCGGGATCAACGATGGCCGGGATCCGGTTGTTCGGCGAGATCGCCAAGAAGTGCGGCGCGAACTGATCGCCCTTGGAGATGTCGATCGGACGCACGACATACGGCAGGCCGCACTCCTCCAGCATAATGGAGATCTTCCACCCGTTCGGCGTCGGCCAATAGTAAAGCTCGATCGGTGGATGACGACGCGATGGCGATCGTCTTGCCGGTTTCCGCTTGGCGGCGACTGCGGCCTTAGCTTTTGAGCGCTCGGCTTTTGAGCGCTCGGCTTTTGAGGGCTTGGCTTTCGAGGGCTTGGCTTTCGAGGGCTTGGCCTTCAAGGATTTACCCACGGTGCTCCTGCCGAAACAAAACCGGCGCCGCGAACGATGCTGCGGCGCCGAAAGTCGTCCTTGGGAGGATAGTAACAAACGCACCGAGGGCGTCGGCGAGAATCGTGAGACTTAGATCCGTTGGCAGACCGCCACTATGGGCTGATCGCCACCGGGAGGTTCGGATTATCCGTCCCTCCACTCCACCACCGCACGCAACGCGAACGATTGTGAAGCCTAAGCCTCCGTCTCGCCGACGCCCTCTGTTGTTCACCTGAGCCGGCCCGTCTCGGGCAATCATTGCAGCGCCCTCGACGTCGGCCGGCCCGTGTGACGCGATCTTCGACCCAAGTGGTGTCGAAGACCGATTGCGACGTCGACTACTTCTTCTTCTTCCGGCGAGTGGTTTTCTTCGCCGTCTTCTTCGCCGCTGCCTTCGTCTTTCTCTTCTTCGCCATTGCTGCCCTCCTAGCCTGAGTGGATGGCGACATCGGTGCAGTGCAGTCGCAAATCGACATGCACTACCTTCCGATTACTACAGCAGGAAAAAAATAACAGTGACTTCGCTTAATTTTGTGTGTAAGCCCCGCGACCCGCCGCCGCGGCGCGAACGCGGCGCGCTTTGCGCAAAATCACGCGTCGAGAAATTTTTCCGCTGCGCGCGCGCGCGAAGAAAATTTGCACGCATCGCAGAAGTGCCGATGAAATACGGGTTTGTGTTGCGTCTTCCTGCGCGAAGTTTTGCTGCGCGCGCACACGCTGCGCGCCGCTCGCGCGCGCTTTCGCGGGCGCGATGAGGGCCCAAAGCAGCGGATTCACCAAGCCAAAAAAATTTTGCGGCAAAGCCTTCCGGAAGGCGTGTCGGCGGCGTTTCGAGGCGCAAAACGCGCAAATCGAGCCGACCAATTCGCTTTGGCGCCGCCTCAGGCGACCGCTTCTGCCGCCGTGCAGCGACCTCGCGTCGGAGATTTTCGCCGCCGTTTTGACCGACGCGGACCCCTCACGCCGACTTTTTCCGCGCGCATCGCCGCGCAGCGTGCGACGCTCAGACGCCGAGACGCTTCTTGAGCAGATCGTTGACCGCTTGCGGGTTGGCTTTGCCGCCGGAAGCCTTCATCAATTGGCCGACGAACCAGCCGACCGCCTTCGGATTGGTCTTGGCGTCGCCGACCTTGTCCGGATTCTTGGCGACAATGTCGTCGACGAGCTTCTCCAGTGCCGAAAGGTCGGTGACTTGCTTCAATCCGCGTGTCTCGACGATCGCGCGCGGGTCGCCGCCCTCGCTCCAGACGATTTCGAACACGTCCTTGCCGATTTTTCCGGAGATGGTGCCGTCCGCCATGAGGCTTACGATTTGACCCAATTGCGCCGGGCTGATCGGCGAACTCTTGATATCTTTTCCAGTGGCATTCAGGCGGCCAAATAGCTCATTGATTGTCAGACTTGCCGTGCTCGAAGAAATCGAAAGCAATTTCTCCGGTGGCACGGATGAAAAAAGGCCTGCATCATATATCGACCCAGCGGAGCCTACGGCCCCGGCGGAGATCGGAAGGTTAGAAGCAGCCGATGGAATCGCGCTTCTCACGCCCATCTCAAAAAAGTCTGCTGTGTCCCGGTCTGTGACCAGGACGTCCGCCTGATAGGGTGTAAGACCATAGTCGCGCGTGAACCGCGCCTTCTTGTCGTCCGGCAATTCCGGCAGCTGCGCCGTCAACTCCGCCACCAACGACGGCGCGAGCTCAAGCGGCAGGAGATCCGGATCGGGGAAATAGCGGTAATCGTGCGCCTCCTCCTTGGAGCGCATCGATCGCGTCTCGCCCTTGTCCGGATCGAACAGCCGCGTCTCCTGCTCGATCGCGCCGCCGTCCTCGACCACGCCGATCTGGCGCCACACCTCGTAGTCGATGGCCTGACCGATGAAGCGGATCGAGTTGAGGTTCTTGATCTCGCAGCGCGTGCCCAGCGGCGCGCCGGGCTTGCGGATCGAGACGTTCACGTCGGCGCGCAGATGGCCTTTCTCCATGTCGCCATCGCAGGTGCCGAGATAACGCAGGATGGTGCGTAGCTTGGTCAGAAACGCCTTGGCGTCGTCGGCCGAACGCAAATCGGGCTTGGTCACGATCTCCATCAAGGCGACGCCGGAGCGATTGAGGTCAACGAGCGACATCGTGGCGTGCTGGTCGTGCAGCGACTTGCCGGCGTCCTGCTCGAGATGCAGCCGCTCGATGCCGACCCGCACCGTCTCGCCGTCGGGCATGTCGACCAATACTTCGCCCTCGCCGACGATCGGCGATTTGTACTGGCTGATCTGGTAGCCCTGCGGCAGGTCCGGATAGAAATAGTTCTTGCGGTCGAAGACAGACTTCAGATTGATCTTGGCGTTCAGCCCGAGCCCGGTGCGCACCGCCTGGCGCACGCATTCCTGGTTGATCACCGGCAGCATGCCCGGCATGGCGGCATCGACCAGCGAAACGTGCGAATTCGGTTCGCCGCCAAAGGCGGTCGAAGCGCCGGAGAATAATTTGGCCTGCGAGGTGACCTGGGCGTGCACCTCCATGCCGATGACGACTTCCCAGTCGCCGGTCGCGCCCTCGATCAGCTTTGACTTCTTTTGCGCCGGTGCGTCCATTTTTGAGCCAAACTGTACTCGCTGCGGCCTCGGTTACGCGCTTCGCTTACGCGCTTCGGTTACTTGCTTACCTGGCCCACCGCAAGTGCCAGCGCGGAGCGTGGGCGGCGCGGAGAGCCGCGCCAGGCGCGGCCCAGACATGCCCTGCAACTTCTCCGCTTTAGACAATGACCGAGCGCCGGGACTAGTCTCTAGCCATACACTTAATGATGTCCCGGGAGGATTCCATGAAGCATGCTGCGTCGATCCTTGCTGCCGCATTGACGCTGGTCGCGGCAACCAGCCTGCGCGCTGAGACGGTTGATCTGTGGAAAACGACGCCGCCTTATCCGGACGTCGTCGACGCCTCGCACGCGACGCCGGAGGTAGCCGCATTCTTCAAGTCCTATTTTAGCGCCAAGAGCGCGCACAAGCCGGTGCCGACCACCGATCATTTCTCCGACGCGCACCTGACCTATATCGACGCGGCTTTGGGCTGGCCGTTCTACAGCAAGAAGGGCATGACCGACCTGTTCGAAGCGTACATGCCGAAATGGCCGCCGGCCGGCCTGTCCTACCCGACCCGCATCAGCGGCGACACCCATTCGGCCTTGGTCGCCTTCACCGACACGCCGGAATTGTTTGGCGCGGAAATTCGCATCCTGGCCGCGATCGATTTCAAGGATGGCAAGATCGTGCGCTGGATCGACTATTGGGACGGCCGCTCGTTCGGCGCCGAATTGGCGGCGAAGATGCGCACGCCGCCGGAGAAATTCCCGACCAATTTCGACTACGACGTCGCCAGCGACGGCGCCTCGGCCAAGATCAAGGACGTTTCGCAGAAGCTCGCCACGGCCTTTGCCTCGGGCGACGCCACAGCCGCCGACGCCTTGTTCAGCAATGACGCGGTGCTCCTCGACCGGGCGCTGCGGGTGCGCGTGCTCGGCAAACAGGCGATCGGCAAATATCTCGGCCGCATCTTGGCCAGCGCGCCCTATGGCAAAGGCGCGAAACTCATGCACGTGGTCGGCAGCGATCAAGGCGGCGGCTACGAGTGGACCAATGACGCAAGCTCGGTGAAGCGCGGCATCGTTTCGATCGATCTCAACGGCGCCGGGCAAATCGTTCGGCTCGACACGACCTGGGACAACGGCGTCATGAGCGATGCCGACCTGCAGGCGCTGGTGCTGCTGTCGATCGAGAAGTAGCGCTCCCAATCGTCATTGCCGGACTTGATCCGGCAATCCATGCGGCGGAGAGGCGGTATGGACCCCCGGGTCAAGCCCGGGGGTGACGGTAGAGTGAGGCCGCTACTTCCCCTCCCGCCAGATGCCGAGCGCCTCCTGCGCCGGGCGGTCGGAAATCGAGAACAGCACGGATTGCTCCGCGGCCGTGTGCGCGTAGCGCTTCCACGACGGCACCACAAACACGTCGCGCGACCCCCATTCGAGCACTTGGCCGTCGACTGTCGTGGTACCGCGCCCTTCGGCGCAGACGAACACGGTGCTGTCGGTCGCGCGGTACGGCTCGCCGCGGAAGCCCTTCGGCAGCATCGCCAGATTGGCGCCCATGGTCGGCAGCACCGAGCCGCCGGTGCTCGGATTGGCGTAGCGCACGCGGGCGCCGTGGCTCTTGTCGACGTCGCCGGCCGCCATCATGCGTTCGATGATCGGGCGGGTACGGGCGTAGGTGTAATTAATGACGGGCGTGCGCTTGTTCGCCGCCGTGCCGTCGGGCAGCACGCCGGAGCCATAGAAGCTCAGCGAGTCGCCATTCTGCCGTTTAGTCTCTTGCGTCGGGCTTTCGAAGTCCTCGCCGAACGAGGTCTCGTAGAAATTGATTGTCGGTGCGTCGAGCACGTCGAGCCACAGCATCGGCTTGTCGGAGGGGTTGCCATGATCGTGCGGCGCCCAATTGGCGGTGATGACGAAATCGCCGGGCGACATGAAGGCCTTCTCGCCTTCCACCGCGGTATAGGCGCCCTCGCCGTCAAGGACGAAACGGATTGCGGAGGAGACATGGCGGTGGGCCGGCGCGATCTCGCCCGGCATGATCATCTGGATGCCGGCGAACAGCGTATTGGTGATGCGCAACTCGCCGCCCAGCACCGGATTCTCCAGGATCAGCACCCGGCGCTTGGCCTCTTCGGTCGTGATCAGGCTGCCCGATTCCATCACCAGCGATTTCACGTCATCGAAGCGCCAGACGGCCGGCGCGCAACGCGACAACGGCTCGTCGCGAAACATCGTACCCATCACCTTCCAAAGCGGGGTCATGCCGTGCTTGGCGATGCGCGCGTAATAGTCCTGCCGCATCGCTTCGATGTTGTGTTTGGGGCCGGGCTTTCCGCCATCCGGCTTTTTCGCGGTCGCGACCGCCATGGCGTCCTCCATCAAGCCGAAATCGGCGTTACTAAAACTCATTATAAAGAAAGCCCACCGGAGCGGAAATAGCGGGCCGGCAGAGCCGCTATGCGGCGGGCAGCGAACCGAGCTTCAAGTATTGACGTTACCGCCATCCACCAAGACGTTCTGCCCGGTCATGAAGTCGCTCTCGGCACCGGCAAGAAAGATCAAGGCGCCGAGCAGATCCTGCGGGTGGGCGTCGCGCTTGAGCGAGCGCGAGGCCAGGACTTTGTCGCGGGCCGTGGCGATGTGACCGGGATTCTCGGCCATCAATGTCTCGCTCATGGTCAGGCCCGGCGACAGCGTGTTGACGCGGATGCCGTGCTCGCCGAGCTCGAGCGCCAGCACGCGCGTCATCGCCATGATCCCGCCCTTCGAGGCGACGTAATGCAGCATCCACGGGATGCCGTGGAATATGCTGCCCGAACCGATATTGATGATTTTGCCGTAGCCGCGCGCGCGCATGTGCGGCGCCACGTGTTTGACCATCAAGAACGGCCCGCGCAGATTGATCGCCATGACTTGGTCCCAGACCGCGGTGTCAATCTCGGTGCATTTGGTTTCGCGCAGCGGCGCAAACAGCGCGGCATTGTTGACCAGAATGTCGATCTTGCCGAAGCGCTCCATGGTCTCGGCGATCAGCGCCTTCACCGCGGTCTCCTCGCTCACGTCGGTGACGGAGCTGGCGACCGAATTGGCGCCGTGCTCGCGCGCCAGCGACGCGGCGACGTCCTTGCCATCGGCAATGTCGGCGATCATGAGGCGTGCGCCCTCGGCGGCAAGCGCCCGCGCGTAGTGCTGGCCGATGCCCTTGGCGCCGCCGGTAACAATGGCGACGCGTCCATCCAGTCTTCCCATGACGATCCCTCCCCGTCCGGCGTTGCTAGGTTTTGGCACCGAACCGCGCGATGAACTTGGCGAACGCGGCCAGCTGCTGCTGGATGAAGCCGACCGCCTGCTGGTCGGTGATCTGCCCGGTCTTGGCGTCGATCTTCTGCGAGCAATTGCCGATGAAGATTTCCGGCTTGTTGAGCGTCATGGCGTCGAGGGAGATCATCGAGCGGCGCAGGTCGTATTGCATGCGCCCGCCGCCGAGCGCGCCGTTCGCCGCCGACTGCAACGCCACGGGCTTGCCGGCAAACGGCTGGTCCGGCACCCGCGACACCCAATCGATCGCGTTCTTCAGGCCGCCGGGCATCGAGTAATTATATTCCGGCGAGTTGAAAATGACGCCGTCGGCCGCGCGGATCGCGTCGGCGAGCTTTTGCACTGCCGCCGGCACGCCGCTCGCTTCCTGCATGTCGGCGTTGTAGAGCGGAAATTCAGCGAACGGCGGCGCTTCGGCAAGTTTCAGGTTCGGCGGCGCCAGCGCCGGCAACGCATTCATCACCATGCGATTGTAGGAGCCTTTGCGCAGGCTGCCGCAAATGCAAACCACGTTAAGAATTTGATCGGCCATGAGTTCCTCGTTGACTTTCAGAAACGCCGCGACGGGTCGCCTCAGGTGTTCGGCGAATTCAACAGCGCCGGGGCGACGATCTCCTTCCAGCTCTGCGGCGGCGATTTGAGCTCGCCGTGCCGCGCCATGAAATCGGCGAAGGCCGCGATGCCATTGACCCCGCTGCCGAAGTCATCCTTGAGGTCGCCAAGGTCCGAGGCGATCATGGCGGCGTCGAAGGTCGCCGACGGCTCGTGCGCCAGATAGATTTCGGCGGCGCGCCGCGGGTCGTCATGAATGATGCGCGCTGCTTCGTCCATCGCCTTGGCGACGACTTCGGCCATCAGCGGATGCGTCGTGATGTAAGCCTTGGTCGCGCCGAGAACCAGAAACGAGACCTTGCCGTCGACGACATCGTTGGCGCCGAGCACCTTGTGAATGCGTCCGTCGGCGAGCGCGATCTCGGCGAACGGCGCCGACGAAAAATAGCCGGCGACCAAATCTTTGGCGGCAATGAGGTCGGCGACGGCCGTACGGTGAGAGAGGACGACGATTTGGCTGCGCAGCTTGTCGTGTTGGCCAAAGACCTTTTCCGACTGCATCTGCAAGAGATAGACCTGCGGCGCCGACGCCGACGGAACGGCGATGCGGTCGGCCGGGTGAAAGTCGGCGAGCGACTTCACCTCGGCCCGGTTGGTCAACAGCACCGGTGGCAGCGTGGTCAGGCCGGAAATGACGACGATCTGCTGCGGGGTGTCCTTCGACTTCTCCCAGGCGGCAAGAAGCGGGGCCACACCGAACGGCGCCACGTCCACTGCGCCGTTGGCGAGCGCCTCCTGCAAGGGGCCGGCGCTGAGGAAACGCTGATAACTTGGCCGCAGCTCAAGCTTCGCGTCCTTGCCGTATTTCTCGACGAGCTTGAGATCCTCGCAGATGTAAATCGGCAAGAACGCGAGCCCGAAGCCCAGGCCGATCCGTACCGGCTCCTCCGCATGCGCGGCCGAGACCGGTATCAGCAGCAAAATGAGGGCGATGAAGCGAGGCAGCACCCTGCGCACGCTTGCCATGGGATATCAGGCCGCTTTTTCGTCGGCGATCGGATTGCGCAACGTCCCCAGTCCCTGGATTTCGACTTCACAAACATCGCCGTTCTTCATCCAGACCGGAGGCTTGCGGGCAAAGCCGACGCCCGACGGCGTGCCAGTAAAAATGACGTCGCCTGGCTCGAGCGTCATGCCTTGGGTCACATAAACCAGCATCTCAACGACCGGGAACATCATATTGTCGGTATTGTCTGATTGCATCACCTGGCCGTTCAGCCGGCTTTCGATCTTGAGCCCTTTGCCGCCAGGCGGGACTTCGTCGGCGGAGACGAAAAACGGGCCGAAGCCGCCGGTGCGGTCGAAATTCTTGCCCATGTCCCACTGCGTCGTCTTGCGCTGGAATTCGCGTACCGAGCCCTCGTTGCCGCAGGAATAGCCGGCGACGCAGGACAGCGCAGTCGCCGCGGTCAGATGCTTGGCGCGCTTGCCGACGACCAAGATCATTTCGGCTTCGTAGTCGAGCGTCTCGGTCACTTGGGGGCGCACGATCGGCGCCCCGTGCGGCACCAGCGAAGTGCGGCCGCGCATGAAGATGGTCGGGAATTGCGGAATATTGTCGCGCTGGGCGCCCTCTTTGACGTGTTCGAGATAATTCAAGCCGAGGCAGATGATTTTTCCGGGCCGGCCCACGGGCAGCCCGTAGGTCAAACCGGCGAGCGGCTTGCGGGCGCTCGATGGCGCGCGCTTGGCGAGTTCGCCGAGCGGCTTCACATCCCCGTCGCGCTTGGCGAGCCAGTCGCCGAGATCGGTCGGCGCGTTGCCATCGGCGGCCTGCAGGTCGACCACCTGATCGCCCTCGACAACGCCAAGCCGCGGCCCGCTTTGCCCTTCGAACGCAACAATTTTCATGATTTCGCGCCTCCCCGATCGTTCCCGGCCATCCGCCGCGCGGCGACTATAACGGCCGGCTTCGGCACGATCTACTGCTGCGCGGGGCAGATGCAGTCGGTGTACGCGCGCGTCACGCGTTGACGGCCATGGCTGCAAAGAAGTGCCGTTTCAGCCGTTCCCGCGCCGCCAGCGCGGCGGCAAGGTCGAAGCCATTGACGACCGCGAGACGAAAGCCACCCGGCGGCATCGAATGGCGCTCGGGCGCCAGATCCTCGTGGAACGTGATCTGCACGCTCGAGATGCCAGGACTGCATTTGATATCTTCGACCAATGCCGGCGGCGGATGGCGAAAGCGCACGCCGTTCGGTCCGAACAACACCACGCTATAGCCCCCGCAGCGACCGGTATCGGCGAAATCCCAGCTCCCTTTCTCGTAAAGTCGCACCACCGCTTCGACCCATCCGGGGCCGTACAGGTCGGGCCACTGATCGGCAAAGCGCAAATGCACCTCGATGATCGTGCCGCCGATGGTCTCGAGATTGAGCATGCCGGCATAGCCGGCGAGGTGCCTGCGCACCCAGGCGCCGCAGCGCGCTTCAATCTCGGCATCGGCTTCGGCATGGATGGTCCAATAGTCGAAGGTGCCCTCGCCAGCCGGCTTGCCGGTGACGTGCCGCCACCAGCACGGCTCGCCGCCGACCACGGCGAGATCGGACGAGACATGACGGCCGCGCAGCATTGTCATCCAGAAGTGGCCGGGCGCCACGTGCCTCGAATAGTCGGCCTGAGAAGTGAGCACGCGGCTGCCGATGCCCATGCCCTTGAGATTGACGATCGGTTTGGAAAAAACCGGAAAACCCGGCGGCGGCGTGCCGTGCGGTCCGGCGTCAAGCCCTTGGCTCCGTGCCACCGCGAGCTTGTCATAGACCCAGCGATGCGCCGGGTACCATTGCCACGCGTCGCTATCCTCGGTGCTGATATCGGCCGCGGTTTGAACGTGCGAAAAATATTGCTGGCGCCAGGGATCGGCTTCGTGGATCGGCATTAGACGACCGATGACCAAGGACGGACGTCGCAAGGAGTAGCGCCAAATTGACCGTCCGTCATCTGTCGTCGGTGTTCCGTCTCTTTTTACTGCTGCCGCGCTCCGATCGCGCGGCCTTCCCGATCGTCGGGGGCGGCACAGAAAGGATGGAAAGCGAATTTCAGGTGCAGACCGAGGCCAATATCTCTAGTTCGCGGTCATCCGCAGCGCATGGACGCTGAACAGGCCGTCGGTCCAGGCCTTAAGCGGCGACCAGCCGCTGCCGCGGGCCAACGCCTGGAACGACTCGATCGAATATTTGTAGCTGTTCTCGGTGTGGATGGTCTCGCCGGCGCGAAATTCGATCGTAGCATCGCCGATCCGCACCTTCTGCCGCCTGGTGCTGGCGAGGTGCATTTCGATCCGATGCCGCTCGGTGTTGTAGAACGCGTGATGCTCGAAAGCGGCAAGATCGAAATTAGCGCCGAGTTCGCGATTGATGCGGGCCAGCAGATTGAGATTGAATTTCGCGGTGACGCCTTCGGCGTCGTTATAGGCGCGGTACAGAATGTCCGGGGACTTTTCGAGATCGACGCCGACGATCAGCACCGCGCCAGCCCCAAGTATCTGTCCGGCGCGACGCATGAAGGCGCACGCCTCGTGCGGCTCGAAATTGCCGATGGTCGAGCCGGGAAAGAAGCCCGAGCGCGGCTTTGCCGCGATCTCGGGCGGCGGTGCGCTGAGTGTGGTGAAGTCCGCCGCGATCGGAATGATGGTCAGGTGCGGGAAATCGCGGCGTAGCCGCGCCGCATCTTCGCGCAGGAAATCGCCGGAGATATCGATCGGAACATAGGCCTCGACGCTCGCCGCGGCGCGCAGCACGATGCGCGCCTTGCGGCTCGAACCGCTGCCGAACTCGATCAGCGCGGAAGCAGGCGGGAACAGCGAGGCGATCTCCGCTGCATGTTGGTTCAACAGCGCGAGCTCGCTGCGGGTCGGGTAATATTCCGGCAATTGCGTGATGCGATCGAACAGGCCCGAGCCGGTCAGATCGTAGAAGTATTTCGGCGGCAGGTATTTCGGCTTGGCGGTCAACCCGGCAATGACGTCGGCGGCGAATTCATTCGCCGGCTCGATCGGTCGCGGGGCGCGAAGGGCGGATCGGGTGGGCATGGGAACACTCAGCGTTCGAACTCGGCCAAACGCAAACCGCTGAATTGCCAGCGCGCCGACGGATAAAAGAAATTGCGATACGTCTTGCGTGAATGACCCGCGGGCGTCGCCAGCGACGAGCCGCGCAGCACCATCTGGTTGACCATGAACTTGCCGTTATATTCGCCGAGCGCACCAGCCTCGGCCACGTAGCCCGGATAGGGCGAATAGGCGCTCCGCGTCCATTGCCACACCGCGCCGAACGCATCGTCGAGCGCTTCGGCCTTGGCGGCAACCTCCCACTCGGCCTCGCTCGGCAAATGTTTGCCGGCGAAGCGCGCGAACGCGTCGGCCTCGTAGTAGCTGATATGGCAGGCCGGCAGCGAAGGATCGACGGCGCGCAAGCCGCCGAGCGTCATCGAAAACCAGGCGCCATCGACTTTTTGCCAATAGCCCGGCGCGTCCCAGCCTTGCGCTTCCACGGTCGCCCAGCCGTCGGACAGCCACAGGCTCGGCGTCGCATAGCCGCCTTCGGCCATGAATTCGAGCCACTCGCCGTTGGTCACGAGCGCCGGAGCGATGCGCACTGGCTGCAGCAGCTCTTGATGCACCGGCCGCTCGTTGTCGAACGAAAAGCTCGATCCGTCATGGCCGATGCTGTGGATGCCGGCAACGAGTCCGTTTTCGGGCGAGCTGGCGCGCTTGCCGCGCGGCCATTGCCAATGCGGGTCGTAGGACGGATGGGTCGGGTTCTGCGCAAACGCATGCAATAGATCGGTCAGCATCAATTCCTGATGCTGCTGCTCGTGATGCAAGCCGATCTCGACGATCGGAAAGACGCGCTCGGGCTCCTGCGTCGTGTCGATCAACTTGGCCACCGCGGCGTCGACATGGGCGCGATAGGCCGTGGTCTCGGCGACGCCGGGCCGCGTGATCAGGCTACGCTGCGGACGCGCGTAACGCGGACCGGCGGCGACATAATAAGAATTGAATAAATAGCCGAAGCGCTCATCAAACGGACGATAGGACGGTGCGAAGGGACGTAACAGAAACTGTTCGAAAAACCATGTGACATGCGCCCGATGCCATTTCGCCGGACTGGCCTCGGGCATCGACTGCACGACCTGGTCCTCGGGCGACAGCAGCGCCGCGCGGCGTTCGGTTTCGTCGCGCACCGTCGCAAACGCCTGGCGCCAAAATCGGCGCGCGTCGACAAGCGGTTCGACGACAGCAGCGTCCTCATTGGCTGAGTGAGGCATCCGAACGGCGGGACGGGACATTAGTCAGACCCGGAAAACCAAATGGTTGCGAATAGCGGAGCGGCAAAGGTTAGGGGTGTAATCGACTCCCAAGAGGATGGTTCCATATCGATTCTGTTGCAAGTAGCGAACGCGTGCTAACGGGGATGTGATCGCTAGAGAATTTTTCGCAGCCGGGGGATTGACGTTGCCGGAAAACTACTTACCGGAATGCATTTCCCGAGAGTAAGGGGTGTTGGAATGGCGGGCGCCATGTTGCCGCGCGAACGTTGCGACTATTCGGCTATCGTCGACCGGCCGCCGCTCAAGCTCCCGGGCGGCGCGCGGCTGGTGTTCTGGACCATCGTCAATCTCGAAGTCTGGGACATCCGCAAGCCGATGGCGCGCCAGGTGCTGGCGCCGCCTACCGGCCAGACGCAAATTCCCGACGTGCCGAACTGGAGCTGGCACGAATACGGCATGCGGGTCGGCGTCTGGCGTTTCTTCGATCTGTTCAAGCAGCTCAAGATCCGACCGACGCTCGCGCTCAACGCCCGCGTCTGCGAGGACTATCCGCGCGTCGCCGAACAGGCGCGCGCCGACGGCTGGGAATTCATGGGCCATTCCTACGAACAGGGCCCAATCCATGCCGAGCCGGATCAAAAGGCAATGGTCGAGCGCTCGCTCGGCATCATCGAACGCTTCACCGGCAAACGCCCGCTCGGCTGGCTCGGCCCAGGATTGACGGAAACCCTCGAAACCCCGGAAATTCTCGCCGGCGCCGGCGTCAAATATATCGGCGACTGGGTCTATGACGACGAGCCGACGGTGATCCGCACCGCCGCCGGACCGTTGCTGACCTTGCCCTATACGCTCGAGCTCAACGACATCCCGATGATGATCGTCCAGCATCACGAAAGCGACTACCTGATGCGGCGGGCCATCGATCAGTTCGAGCGGCTTTACGCCGAGGGCGAGCAGCGGGCGAAAATCCTCGCGCTGGCGATTCATCCCTATATCAGCGGCCAGCCGCACCGCATCAAATATCTTGAGGCGATCTATCAGCACGCGCGGCGTTTCGACGGTGTCGTCTACTGGACCGGCGAGGAGATTTTGGACTGGTATCTCAAATCCGGCGCGGTTGCGATCAAGTGATAGTCCCCGTCATTCCGGCCGAGCGAGCTTAGCGAGCGAGAGCCGGAATCCATAACCACAATTGTTGCAGGACGAGCACAAGAGTACTGTTCTCGACGAACCGGTGTTATGGATTCCGGGCTCGCGCTTCGCGCGCCCCGGAATGACGGGAGGGTACTGATGCGCGCACTCGGTGGGATGCTGTTGGCGGCCGTCTTGCCTCTGGCTAGCATCGTGTACGCAGCGCCAACCACACCCACGCCGGCCGCCAAGCCGGCGGCAGCGCCGGCCGCCAAGACGACACCGACACCCTCCACGTCTTCGGCAGCGCCGTGCCACACCACCGGCAGCTACGACGCCTGGCTCGCCGCCTTCGAGCGCGAAGCTGTGGCGCAGGGGATTTCGCAAGCTACCATCGCTGCGGTTGCGCCGAGCCTCACCTACGATCAGAAGATCGTCTATATCGATCGCGGCCAGCGGGTCTTCACCCAGACGTTTCTGGAGTTCTCCGGCCGCATGGCCGCCGGTTATCGCATTCAGCGCGGCCAACAGCTGATCCAAGCCAATGCCGCAACCTTCTCGCGCATCGACCAGCAATTCGCCGTGCCGGCGCCGGTGATCGTCGCGTTCTGGGAACTCGAAACCGACTTCGGCGCCAATCTCGGCAAATACCAGACGCTCAGCGCCATCGCCACGCTCGCCTACGACTGCCGGCGCAGCGAGCGATTTCGCGGGCAACTCCTCGACGCGTTGCGGCTAATCCAGCGTGGCGATCTCACCTCTGCGGACATGATCGGCTCATGGGCAGGCGAGCTTGGCCAGACGCAGATGATGCCGTCGGAATACAATCACTACGCCGTCGATTTCGACGGCAACGGCAAGCGCGACCTTATTCACAGCGTGCCGGACGTGCTGGCCTCGACGGCGAATTATCTGCATGGGCTAGGCTGGAAGAAGGGCGAACCCTGGCTCACCGAAGTGCGCGTGCCGGCCAACATGCCGTGGGACCAGGCAGATCTTTCGATCCAGCTGCCGCGCTCCAAATGGGCCGGATGGGGCGTGACGCTCGCCGACGGCAAGCCGCTGCCGGCCGACGATCTCCCGGCGTCGCTATTGCTGCCGATGGGACGCCTCGGTCCGGCGTTTCTCGCCTACCAGAACTTCCAGGTCTATCTGCAATGGAATAATTCACTGGTCTATTCGACCACGGCCGCGTTTCTGGCGACCCGCATCGCCGGCGCGCCGGCGATGCGCCACGGTTCGCCGCCGCCGGCGCTCGGTTTCGAAGACATGAAAGCCATGCAGGGCATGCTGGCGCGCGCCGGCTTCGACGTCGGCAAGATCGACGGCTTTGCCGGGCTCAAGACCCGGCAGTCGGTCAAAGCCATGCAGATTAAATACGGCCTGCCCGCCGATTCCTATCCGACCGCCGAACTGCTCGCGCGCATGCGCGGCGGCGGGTAGGTCCAAAGCTGCGCACGGTGCCGGTTCCGCCAGTTCAATATCGCCAATTGGCCCTCACATAATAGGTGCGCGGATCGCCGACATAGCCGCCGGCGCTTTCCGCGAACGTGTAGTAGGTGATGTTGCCGATATTCTTGACGCCGAACTGCACGTCCCAGTGCAGGGAATAATAGCCGACCATGCCGTCGAAGACGGTCGAGGGCGGAATCCAGCCGCTGTTCGCGGTGTTGGCAAAGGACTTGTCGTTGTAGGACAAGCCGCCGCCGACCCGAAAGCCGTTGATGCCGGCGATGGCGAAATCGTACGTCGTCCACAGATTGAAGATTTTCGGCGGAACGCCGACCGGCTGATTGCCGACCTGTGACGGCGTCAGCGGCACGGCGGTGAGCACCGCCTGTTGCACGATGCCGTTCGCCAACAGCTTCCATTGCGGCGTGATCTGCACCTGCAAGTCGGCATCGACGCCGCGGCTTTCCTGAGCGTTGAATGCAATTTGCAGCGGGACTACGGCGGTGTTCTCGGTGAACACATTGGTGCGCTGAATCTTGAACGCCGCGGTGGTAAGGACAACGCGTCCGTCGGTCGTGGAAAGCTTGACGCCAGCTTCGTATTCGAGCCCGGATTCCGGCGCGACCAGTCCCTGCGACGTCGCTTCCGAGTTGAAGTTGGTCAGATAGCTTTTCGACACGCCGGCAAATGGCCCCAGCCAGGGGAAAACCTTGTAGAGCGTGCCGGCGCTCCAGCTGAACGGCGTGTCAATTTCCCTTTGCGTCGTGCCGGCTCGATCGGGTTGTTGTTGAAGTCGACGCGGCCGGGAACGAAGACCTGCGGCGCCAGCGTCTCCAGCCAATTATCCTGCCGGACGCCCAACCGGACCTTCCACTGTTCGGTGACGTCGATCTGATCGGTGACATAGGCGCTGAGAAACCAGGCGCGCAGGTCATCGACCATGCCGCTGTGCTTGGCATCGCGCAGGAAGGTCAGCCCGTTGGTCGAGGTCTCGGGTATGACCGGCGCGAACACGTTGCCGATGTTCGGCAGGTCGGCGGTGGCGCGGTTATCATTGATGCTTTGCCATTCCACCTGCGTGCCGGTCAGCAGCGTGTGGCCGACGGGCCCGGTATAGAATTTCGACACCGGCTCGAACTGATAAGTGAAGTCGTTGTCGTTGTCGGTCTGCTGGCGCAGCTGCCGGGCGGTCAGCATGATGCCGCTTATGGTGCCGCCGGAGTTGCGCTGGATGGTGACGTCGCGATGCAGGGACGAGAAGCGGTCATTGACGGTGACATAATTGGACCACCACCAGGCATCGGTCAGGGTGATGCGCTCGACGTCCTGATCGCCGAACGAGAACGGCGTCGAGTATCTGGTGGTGCTGGGCACGCTCGCGATCGGCGGACCATTGAAATAAACGATGCCGTAGCTGTCCGGCGTGCGCTCGATGCGGCGCACGTCGAACGCGAGGATGGTGTCGTGGTTGTCGGCGTTCCACCTGAAGGCCGGGCGGAATTCATAATTCGCGCTTTCGAGCTGGCGAAAGCCGTCGGCATGCTGCAACCATCCGTCGACGCGGTAGGCCAGGGCTGGAAGCGTCGTCGCGCCGGTGGCGAACAGATTGGTGTACCACGAACCGAACGAGCCGACCTGCGTCGACATCCCGTAAGCCGGGATCGTCGACGGCAGAAAGTGGACGATGTTGACCGTGCCGCCAGGCGGGCCGGTGCCGAACAGCGCCGAACCGGGTCCCTTCAGCACTTCGATGCGGGAAACGCCGTTGAGCGAATGCGGAAATCCGTTGGACTGATCGCCGTCCGGAAAGCCGTCGGTATAGATGCGCGCGTCCAGGCCGCGGATGGTGAAGCGGTCGAAGAACCCGTAGGTCGAGGTGCCGCCGATATTGAGGCCACTGACGTCACGGACGACATCGGTGACGCTGGTGCCGCCCTGCTCCTTGATCAGCTTGCTCGGCACGATGACGATGCTTTGCGGGATATTGCCGATCGGCGTTCCGGTCTTGCCGAGCAACGGCACCTGCTGCAACGCCGGCTGTCCACTATTGCTGCCGTCCCCGCCGTTGCTGTCCGTGGCCGCCGCCGTTTGTGTCGTCGGTTGGCTGCCCTTGGCCTGCGCGTGCTTGTGCCGGGGTTTCACCGGCTTGGTCGCGGTGACGACAATTTCGGGAACGCTCTGCGCTTCGGGGGAGACGGCGGCGACCGCTTGCGCCAGGCCCTTCGTCGCCGCGAAAGACCAGCCGCAGGCAACGGCGAGCACCAGGAACATCAGCCGGTGTGCGTGATTTAGTCTCGCAAATGATTGAAACATGATCGCGCCTATTACTTTAGAATTACTAAATAGAATACCGATATCAGAAGGTTAGCGGATAATACGAGTATAGCAAGTACAATACTTCTAAGTTTAGTTGCGAATTATAACTGTTTAAAACTGCGATCTATATTGTCTAACGAGCGGACGCGCGCACCAAACAATCCGGCCGCGAAGCATCCCTCCTTCCACGCGGCCGCCATCAATTGCGCCGAGCGCGGAGTCGCCGGCTGCCTGCTCGCGCGCGGCGAAGAGCCGTCGTTGTTCGCCTGTGCGTTTCCGACGTACGCCCGATACCGGACACAAAAAGACCAGGTGCGAAGATTTTCGAGCGCATTCGCAATTTCGAATTTGACCAATTCTAAAATGATGAGTGAGCGGAAACCTCAAATTGACAATTGTTGCGGTCGGTGTGATTGCTGGCGAACAAACAAAATAAAAAGCGAAAAGACAGTTTTTCTTTTCAATAATTCTAAATTATCGGGGGCGATGTTGCGACCGTCGGCCGCCACTGCACGAAATTTGCGCGCCTGTCTTCTCGCGACGGTAACGCTGTCTTTTCTGTCAGCCTCTCAAGTCGACGCACAGCCACAGACGCCGACCGCTCCGACTGCGCCCGCAGCGCCGGAGCAACCGCCTTCGGCGTCACCGCCGGCGCAGGCGCCGCCGACATCGCCCGCACCAAATGCCGCTGGGGCGACAAATCAAACGGAGCTGCCGCCCATCGTCGTCTCGGCGCCGCGGCAGAACTTGAAGCCGAAGCCAAAGCCTTCGGCGCAGGCCGCACAAGCAGCGCCCCAGCCGAACGCACCGACGCCGGCGCAGGCGGCACTGGAGTCGAAGATGCAGGCGATGGATCAGGCGCGCGATAACCTGTTGCCCAAGATCGGCGCCACGGTCGACACGCTCACGCGCCAGGACATTGTCAATTTGCCGCAAGGCGACAACACGCCAATCGATAAAGTCATCCTGCAATTTCCCGGCGTGTCATACGACTCTGCCGTGTCCAATCCCGCGTTCCACGTGCGCAACGAGTACGCCAACGTTCAATTCCGCATCAACGGCATCATCATCCCGGAAGGCGTTTCCGGACTCGGCCCGGTTCTCGACACGAATTTCATCGGCAGCATCTCGCTGCTCACCGGTACGCTGCCGGCGCAGTACGGATCGCGCACCGCCGGGGTCCTTGACATCGTCAGCCGAAGCTTTGCCGTGCCCGGCGGCGAGGCCAGTATCTATGGCGGCAGCCGGCAGACGTTCACGCCGAGCATCGATTATGGCGGCAGCTTCGGCAACTCCGAATACTTCGTCACCGCGCGCGGCAACTGGAATGCGCTTGGACTCGAAAACCCGACGCCCAGCCTCGACGCCTTCCACGATCAAACCCAGCAAGGAAAATTCTTCGGCTATTCCTCGACCATGCTCAATGATTCGACGCGCTTTAGCACGATCTCGGCCGTCTCTCACAGCACATTTCAGATACCGAACAACCCCAGCCAGGTTCCGCTCGGCGATTTCGGCCCGACCAATTACAATTCCTTGACGCTCAACGAGAACGAATTCGACACCTACGTCGTCAATATCGCCGCGCTGCAAAAAAAGGGCACTGACGGCGACGCCCAGGTCGCGGTTTTTTCGCGTTACGCGAAGATCAATTTCGTGCCCGACATTTTCGGCGATCTGGTGTTCAACGACGTGGCCTCCAACGTCATCCGCGAGAGCCTGCTCAACGGAATTCAATTAGATACATCTTACAACGTCAACGACCGCCACACGTTGCGCGGCGGTTTCGTGGTGACCGAGGAAAAGACCAACGTCAGCAATGTCTCCACGGTCTTGCCGGTCGATCCGGTCAGCGGCGCCATTTCGCCGACGCCGTTCCCAATCACCGATGACAACGCTTTGGTGGGCTGGAATATCGGCACCTATATCCAGGACGAATGGAAACTGACCAACCAGCTGACGCTCAATGCCGGGCTGCGCTTCGATCAATTGTATCAGTTCGTTGACGCAAACCAATTCAGTCCGCGCCTGGCGCTGGTGTACAAGCCGTTCGCTGGCACTACCATCCACGCCGGCTACGCTCGTTACTTTACGCCGCCCTATCAAGCGCAGGCGGTGTCCTCCAACATCGCATTGTTCACCAACACCACCAACCAGCCGGAGGTGCCGCTCGCCGACCCAGTGAAGCCGGAGCGTTCGAACTATTACGACATCGGCATCGACCAGACGGTGCTTCCCGGCCTTACGCTTGGAGCCGATGCTTATTACAAGTACGCCCGCGACATGATCGACGACGGCCAGTTCGGAGCGGCCGTAGTATTGACGCAGTTCAACTACGCGGAGGGATACAGCAAAGGCTTCGAATTGAAGGGCAAATATCAGAACGGCAACTTCAAAGCCTATGCAAACTTTGCTTTCAACATTACTGAAGGCAAAGACGTGGAGTTCGAACCAGTATCTGATTGACGCCGCCGACTACAATTATCTGCTCACCCATTGGCACTATACTGACGACATGCAGTTGATGACGGGCTCGGCCGGCGCATCGTACCGCTGGGATAATACGACGCTCAGTACGAGCCTGCTCTATGGCAGCGGCCTGCGCACCGGCGATCTGGAGAGCACTCCGCCGGCCCCCCCAATTCGGAGCACAACCCCCCGTATCTGGTGGTGAACTTCGGCTTGGCGCGCGATTTCCAATGGTCGCCGGCGGCTAAACCGCTGACCGTGCGTTTCGACATCGTCAACCTGTTCGACAAGATCTACGAGCTTCGCGACGGCTCCGGCATCGGCGTGTTTGCTCCGCAATTCGGCGCGCGCCGCGGCTTCTATGCCGGCGTTTCGCAGAAGCTATAGTTGGCCAGCAAATGTTGCATTCCGGCCACAGCCGACGGCGATAAGGCTTTGCCCGCAAGCCTTCCGCATTGGCCGCATTGCGCCAAACCGGAGCGGGTGTAAGCTACCTCGAGCCGGGAGATACCGCGGCACGAAGTTCCGTTGGATGCATCGAATTCGAAACAATAGGCGTTTTGGCGGCTGGCTGGCGTTATTCGCCTTGGCCGTGCAGCTCGTCCTGTCGTTTGGACACGTCCATCTTGAGGGAATTCGCGGCGGCGCCGACGCGCGCATCTCGCTGATCACCGAGCGGCCGGAGTCGCCGGCGTCTCCGGCGCAGCACCCGGGCAATGACGCCGACTATTGCGCGATTTGCGCGACCATCCACCTCGCTTCGACGTCGTTCCTGCCGGACGCACCACAATTGCCGCTGCCGTTCGTTTCACAGACGATCGAGCATTCTGATTACGCCGCTTTCGTTTTTATCGCGCCTCAGCGAACCGCTTTTCAATCGCGCGCGCCGCCAATCGTCTAATCTTCGGTCGTTGCTGATCTCACGCATTCCCGCGCGCATGCGCCGGCAATGGCGTCGAGATTGAACGCGGCAATTCCGTAATTCTCCAATCCGCCGCGCAGCGCGACCCGCCGTCAGGGCCGGCCGTTTGGCCAACCCGTTTTCACCAATTTATGGCGGAGTGTCATGTTCGTTCGTCCTTATCGCGTGCGCAGCAGATTTCTGCTCGGCGGCTCGGCGCTGCTCGCACTTGTTGCCTTTGGCGGAACAGGAAATGCGCAAACGGCAGGGAATGCGCAAACGAAGCTTCCCGAAGTTGTCGTCACGGCGCCGAGAGAGAAACCAAAACCGCGCCGCGTCCAGGTCCGCACGCCGCCGGCAACCGCGCCGGTGACGCCGGCCGCACCGGTCACGCCCGCGGCGCAACTCAACGCCAAGGCCGACGCGTTCGATCAGGCGCGCAGCAACCTCTTCACCACGATCGGCACGGCGTCGACCACGCTGACCCATGAAACGATCAACGCCCTTCCCGGCGGCGACAACACGCCGGTCGAGAAAATCCTGTTGCAGTTCCCCGGCGTCTCGCAGGACTCCGCCGCCAGCGGCCTCCTCCATGTCCGCAACGATCACGCCAACCTGCAATTCCGCATCAATGGCGTGATACTGCCGGACGGCCCGACCGGTTTCGGCAGCATTCTCGACGCCAGCTGGATCGGCAGCCTTGGCCTGGTGGTCGGCGCGCTCCCGGCAGAATATGGATTGCGGAACACGGGTCTGATCGACATCACCACCCGCGCCGATCTTTTCAACAATAGCGGCCAAGCCGGCGTTTACGGCGGCAGTCAAAAGACGATCACGCCGTCGATCCAATACGGCGGTACCTTTGGCAGCACCTGTCCGACCGTACCGGCACCGGCTCCCGGAACCAAAGCGTTGCCCAGCGCGGACTGCTTCCCCGGCGTCCAGTATTTTTTTACCGGACGATATCTGGCAACGAATGAAGGGCTGGAGAATCCGACATCCAGCTATTTCCCGATCCACGACTACTCCAACCAGTACAAGGGCTTCGCTTACCTGTCGACCTTCGTTGATCCTTTTACGCGGCTCAGCCTGATCGCCGGAACTTTCACCGCCTCGTTCCAAATCCCCAACAACCCTGGACAGACCCCCATCGGAAATCCGGCGGTCACAAGCGCGTTTGGCCAGACCAGCCCCCCCTTCAGTTCGTCGCAGCTCCAGGAAAATCAATTCGAAGATACCCAATACGCCGTGCTGGCCCTGCAACGATCGATCAACGGCTTTGACGGGCAGCTTTCCTATTTCACCCGCTATGACCGCCTGCACTTTGCACCGGACCCCGTCGGCGACTTGCTGCTCAACGGCATCGCCTCCGACATCGTGCGTCAGTCCTTCACTAACGGCATCCAGGGGGACGCCTCGTATCAGCTCTTTCCGGCGCACACCATCCGCACTGGCTTCTATTTCAGCGGCGAAACGATCTTTGATGGTAACTCCTCGCTGGTCGAGCCGGCTCCGGGCGGCGTGGCGGTTGATGCGCCTTTCACCGTTGTCGACGACGTCTCAAAAACCGGTTACCTCGCGGCCGTCTACGCGCAGGACGAATGGAAGGTCACCAACAAATTCATCATCAATGGCGGTTTGCGCTTCGACCAGCAGTGGCTGTTCACCGACGCCAACCAGCTCAGCCCGCGCATCAGTTTCACTTACCTGCCGTTCGAATTCACCAAGTTCCATTTCGGCTATGCGCGCTATTTCACGCCGCCGGTCCTGGTCGAGGCGGCGCCGGCCAATATCGCGCTGTTCAACGGCACCACGGGAGCATCGACCAGTCCGGGCACCGATCCGGTGCTGCCGGAGCGCTCGCATTATTTCGACGCCGGCATCGATCAGAATATTCCGTTCGGGTGCTCCAAGCCGGCTGCCAAGGACTGCACCGATCTCGACCTCGGCATGGATGTCTATTACAAGCTCGCGACCGACCTGATCGACAACGGCTTTTTTGGCCAAGCACTGGTCTTGAGCGCTTTCAATTACGCCCAAGGCGTTGTCGAGGGCATCGAGTTCACCGCAAAATTTCACAGCGGCCCGTTTCAGGCCTACGCCAATCTTGCGATCGGCCAGGAACGGGCGACCAATGTGGTGTCGAACCAATTTCTGTTCGACAACGTCACGTCGGTCCCCGCTCTCGGCGGCCTGACGCTGCGGCAATATGTCGACTCGCACTGGATTTATACCGACCACACGCAGCTCGCGACCGGTTCGGCCGGCTTCTTGTACCAATTCTGCGGACGACCCGCTTATGCCAACGAGAGCTTCTGGGGGCCGGACCTGTCCTGGTGCGGCACCAGGCTGACCGGCGACATGATCTATGGCAGCGGGTTGCGCAACGACATCGCCAATCTCGGGACCAATCCACCCTATACCCAGTTCAATGTCGGGGTCGCGCGCGAATTCTTGCTGCCTGACGATCCGAAGCCGATGACGGTGCGCTTCGACATCGTCAACCTGTTCGACACCATCTATCCAATTCGCAATGGCAGCGGCATCGGCGTGTTTGCCCCGCAATTCGGGCCCCGCCGCGGAGCTTTTGTCGGGGTATCGAAAAAATTCTGAGAGGACATGACGCGGGTCGCCGCTAACCGACGGAGATGCGCAATGACGATCCTGAAAATGAGCCTGGCCTCGGGCAGCCGCTATAGCATCGCGATGTGCATGTTGCTCGTGTGCCTTAACGTGGCGCGCGCAGACTTCGGCAAGGATCTGATTGTCGACAATGATGTTGATCGCGCTTCCCACCGCGCCAACGGCGATGACCGCTGGGCAAGGGGCGGTCCATTGCACCTTTTCCCATCGTCACCGGAGCAATACCGCGACGATAGCTCGAGCGCGGCCTGCGACGCGCCAAGTGGCGGCCCTCATCGGCACTCTCGGCACGGCCGGCTCAACGTCGGCTTATCGAAGAAGTTTTGCGATCAGTAAAAGGAGACTTGTGTCATGCGGCGAAGACGACGAAGGCATGGCGGCGAAAATGCCGGCAGCGCCAAAGTGAGCAAGCTCGGCGTGGCTGACAATCACGCCTTCCGATTCGCGGCGATAGCATTCGCTTGGTTTTTCGGCGCTACGTCCGCTGCGCTCGCGGCCGATCTTCCAGCTCCACCGCCGATCTATAAGGCCGCACCGCTGCCACCCTACGATTGGACCGGCTTCTATGTCGGCGGCAATCTTGGCGCCGGCTGGAGCGGGCTCGCCAACACAAACTTTTCTGACACCCTCGGCAGCTCCTTTACGGCGCCAACCAATACTCAGTTTGCTGGCGGCGCCCAAGTCGGCGTCAACTATCAGTTCTGGGGTGGCGTAGTCATCGGCGCCGAGGCGACGTTTGATTGGCTTACTGTCAGCCACAACAACCCCGTCACGGCAACCGACCCCACGGGTACTGTTGCCGCCAATATTGGCACAACAGACGCACGGTGGGCGACCACGGCGACCGGCAAGCTCGGCTATGCGTGGGACCGCGTGCTGCTCTACGGCAAAGGCGGCGCCGCCTGGGTTGCGACCACAAGCCCGTCGATTTCGGTCACCGGCGTTCCGGCAAGCTTCACCGGCGTCAGCGGCACCACCGCGTCCACCTGGACCGCGGGTTTCGGCCTTGAATGGGCTTTCTATAGCAACTGGTCAGTGCGGGCCGAATACGACTTCATCGCGCTGCCAACGCAGACCCTGACGGTAGCGCCGGCGACTCCCACTTTCGGCGGCGACGTCATCACTTTCAACAATCGCAACCTTTCGATCTTTACCGCGGCGATCAACTACAAATTCGGCGGTTTCGGCGACTGGTGATGATGATGAAAGAGAGCCGCCTTTCAAGCGTGTAGCTCTGTTACGACCGGAGGTCGACGACATGCGACAAAAACACGCTCCAATGCCCGAGCGACAACGCGCTCGCGCATTTGCATCGACCCCTTATCTGTCTCGGTGTTCCGGCGGCATCAGCCCGGAAACTAAGAATAACTATAATGTAGTCGCATCCGCCTCGCGCGGGCCGGCTTTGCATGATAAGGCCATCTTCCTCGATCATTTTTTTGCCGTGCTACCAAGCATTGGGGACGCAGTGCGTACACGATTGACTCTCCAAGACGTGCCGATGTTCGCAGCCCTGATGCTCGTCACATCGGTGTCTTCGGCTTTGGCGCAGACCGACGCGCCCGAACATTCTGTCGCCATCGCGGATTTGCCCCAGGACCTGTCGCCCTGGGGAATGTTCCTGCACGCTGACACTATCGTGAAGGCGGTGATGATCGGCCTCGCCATCGCCTCGTTCGTCACCTGGACGGTCTGGCTCGCCAAGAGCATCGAGCTCTTTAGTGCGCGCGCAGCGGTGCGGCGCGGGCTGCGCGTTCTGCTGGATTCGGCGACGCTGGCGCAGGCGCAGGAGCGGCTGCGCGGCAGCGCCGGGCCGATCGGGCATTTGCTGGCGGCCGCCGTCAACGAGATCCGCTTCTCCGCCAATCTGCGCGCCGACGGCTTGAAGGAGCGCATCGCCTGGCAGCTCGAGCGCATCGAAATCGCGGCCGGCCGCAAAATCTCGCGCGGCACCGGCGTGCTTGCGACGATCGGCGCCACCGCGCCGTTCGTCGGACTGTTCGGCACCGTCTGGGGCATCATGGACAGCTTCATCGGCATCTCCAAGGCGCATACCACCAACCTTGCGGTGGTGGCGCCCGGCATCGCTGAAGCGCTGCTGGCGACCGCGCTCGGCCTGGTCGCCGCCATCCCGGCGGTGATGATCTATAACGTCCTGGCGCGCTCGACCGCACACTATCGCGCGTTGATCGGCGACGCTTCGGTGCAGGTCTTGAAGCTTGTCAGCCGTGACCTTGATCGCGCCAGGTCGCCCAATCCTGCAATGTCGCCCAAGGCTGACATCATGTCGCATGCGGCGGAGTAATTTGGAGCAGCGCCATGGCGATGCGGCTCGACCACGGGACCGACGAGCTTGAAGTGGTGCATGGCATCAACGTGACGCCGTTCATCGACGTGATGCTGGTGCTATTGATCATCTTCATGGTGGCGGCGCCGCTTGCGACCGTCGACATCGCCGTCGACCTGCCTTCCTCGAACGCCGAGCAGCAGCAGAAGCCCGACAAGCCGGTCTACCTGACGCTTAAGCCGGATCTGACGATCGCCATCGGCGACAATCCCATCGCCCGCGACCAGCTCGCCGGAGCGCTTGACGCCGCGACCGGCGGCAACAAGGATGGCCGCATCTTCCTGCGCGCCGACCGCACCGTGCCCTACGGTGAAGTGATGGCGGTGATGAATGAGCTGCGCGCCGCGCATTACCTCAAAGTCGCGCTGGTCGGCCTCGAAATACGGCAGGCCAAATGAGCGCGCCTTCGCTCTCCTGGTTCGATGAAAGCCCGCGCGACATCGCGCGCTGGGCGATCGCCGGCGCAGTCGTGGTCGGCATTTATGCCGGCGCGGCCGCTTATTTGCTCGCCACGCACCAGCCGGACGAAATCGGCGCCGCCAGCGACGTGGTCACCGTCGAGCTGGCGCCGATCAATTCGACACCCGATGCGAAAGAGGATGACGTCGCGCCGGCGCCGGAAACCATGGTCGAATCGCAGCCGCTGCCGGACCTGCCGCAGCCAAAGCCGCAACAGGAAGAGATGAAAGTCGAGCAGCCGCCGGACGAAACGCCGACGGAAGTTCCGCTACCAACACCGAAGCCGCCGGAGAAGGTCGCGGAAGCGCCGCCGCCGGCGCCGCAAACGGCGCAGCAGGTCAAAGGCGGCGCGCCGGCGGTCGAAGCGTCATGGCAGGCGAACCTGGTGCGGCAACTGCAGCGATTCAAGCGCTATCCGGCCAGCTCGCAATCACGCAATGAGCAGGGCGTGGTGCTCTTAAGCTTCAGCCTCGACCGCGCCGGCCATGTGCTGGCGCACAGCATTGCCAAGAGCTCCGGCTATGCCGATCTCGACAACGAGGTGATGGCGATGATCATGCGCGCCGAGCCGCTGCCGCCCTTCCCGGCAACCATGACTCAGCCGCGGATCGATCTGACCGTGCCGATCCGCTTTTCGCTGCGTTAGAGCATGATCCGGAAAAAGCCTGCCCTCGGACGTGATCCGAGGGTGGCTACCGGTCTTCCGAAAAGATCATGCTCCAGCAAAACAGACTCAGTTGCCGCCGGTGGCGGGTGCGAGCGGTGCGTAACCGCTGCGCGGCGCGAACGGGCGATATGGCGTCTGGCCGGCATTGAGCTGCACGGTGGGACCGTCCTGGCCGAACAGCTGCATGCCCCCCTGGCCGGGATTCTTGCTCCGCTCATTGGGATCGGCAAACCTGGTCGTGTTCTCGCCGTTGGTGCTCAAGGTTTCCATCGTGAACGCGTGCGCCGACGGCCCGGTCAGCGAAACCCCGGCAACCGCCCAGATGACGGCGCCGAAGGCGGCCGCCGCGAAACGAAACTGCGCGAAACGACCCGTCATGGTTCCCCCTTGGCTTTCGCCCCTCGATGAGTCCCTTTGCTCACACCCCGAAGCACCCGAAGCAGACCATCAAAGTAAAGCACGATCCGCCAAAGCGAAAGCTGTCCGGGCAAGATCGTACCTGGGTGTGATATCTAAGCCACGGTCCGATCCAAACTTGACCGGATCATGGTCTAGCCGCCGATATGTCCTCAAAAGCTTAAAGTTCCCGATAAGGAGTGACCATGCGAACCAAGCCGTGCCTGACGCTCGCCGACGTCAAGAAAATGCTGGAGGCGTGCGAAGCCGAGGCGTTGAAGAACAAGTGGAATGTCGCCATCGCCATCGTCGACGAGGGTGCTCACCTCCTCGGCTTCCAGCGCATGGACGGCGTCGGCCCGATTTCTGCCGAAGTCGCGATCGGCAAGGCTCACACCTCGGCGCTGACCCGCCGCCCGAGCAAATTCTTCGAGGATCGCGTCAAGGACCGGCCGGCATTCATCGGCTTTCCGGCCGGCGTCCTGATCCAAGGCGCGCTGCCGATCATGCATCAGAACGAATGCGTCGGGGCCATCGGCGTCTCCGGCGTGCAATCGCACGAGGACGAGCAGGTCGCGCTCGCCGGCCTCAACGCGCTGGGGTAGCCGTTTCGATATTCGTCATTGCGAGCGCAGCGAAGCAATCCACTCTCCCTCGCGCGCAACTTGCCGCCCACCAACCCAAGTTGCGCGCGAGCGGGTTGCACGGCGGCGCGAGCGCGCAACTGAAAAATGGATTGCTTCGTCGCTTCGCTCCTCGCAATGACGAGGCGCCGCGAAGCACGGCCTACCCATCCAGCTCCTTGTAATAGCGGAAGATGCCCCACTCGTTGAACGGGATGCGCCGCTTCGAGGCGAGATACGCTTTTATGCGCGGGCGCGCCGCCACCCGCTCGTGCAGCGCCACCACGCCCGAAATTTTCTTCTCGTAGCGCTTCATCCGCTTCGGAAAGGCGTAGCGCAGCCCCTCGACGACCTGAAACAGCGACAGATCGACATAGCTCAGCCGGCCGCCGATCAGATACTTGCCGCCATTCTTCGCCAGCACGCGCTCGAAATAACCTAAGAATTTTGGCACCCGATGGCGCCAGAACACCTTGCTGCGGCGCTTCGCCGCCGCTTTCTGCTGCTCGTAATAGAGCCACGAGCTGATCGGATGATGGGTGTCGTGAATCTCGACCACGAGATCGGTGATGGTAAGCTGCAATTGATGCGCCCACAGCCGTCCCGCTTCATCGCGCGGCGCCAGGTTCAGATGCGGCCCGAGATAGAACAGGATGTTTGCGGTTTGCGCGATGACGAGCTTGCCGGCCTGGAGGACCGGCGGCGCGAACGGCGCCCGGGCGCCGCGCCGGTCGTCGATGATTTTCATCATCGCCGCGACGCCTGATTTGCCGCTGCGCGCGACGTCGACATAGTCGGCGCCGGCTTCTTCCAGCGCAAGGCGAACGAACTCGCCGCGTCCTTGAATTGTCGGCCAGTAATAGAGTTCGTAGCGCACGGGCTCGCGTTAGCTCATTAGCCCCTTGTCGCCACCCAGCTGCCGGAGCAGCGGCCGCCCGAAGCCTGGCCGTACCAAGTGCCGGAGCCGTGTGTCGCCGTTAAATGTCCGGAGCCCACGGCGTAGGCCGAGCCGCTCGACACCCGCAGAGATGCCGCGCCGTTGGGGCGGACCCGGCCATAGACCTCCACGCCGCCGCCGCCATAGACGACCGCTCCGTTGACTATCTGGCCGGCAAACCGATACGACGCGTCGCAGGGCCCGCTCCTGGTATAGACGACAAGGCTCCAGCTGCCGTCGAATTTCGTCGCGGCGCGGACATACGTCGCCTGCGTCAGCGCCGCCGCCGTGACCGTGGCGGCAAGCAAGATCGTCATCGTGGTGTTGCGGATCATCTTCGCCCCTCTCGGCATGGCGGCGCCAGTCAGGCGCCGGCATTGGTGAAACCCGTCGTGGCCGTAAAACGGACGGGCAATTTTCCATGACCTGCGCGCCCTGTCCAGACTCCACGAAAAAAGGCGCCAGGGCAGCAAGGTGCGGCTTGCCATAATCACCTCACCCCCTGCGGGAGAGGTCGGCCGCGCAGCGGCCGGGTGAGGGGCTTCGGCGCCAAGGATTGCGACGCCGAGCCCCCTCACCCCACCCTCTCCCCGTTGGGGAGAGGGAGTTGAACGCCGCGTGACGCCTCGTCCATCGTGATTAGCATCTAGCCGGCGGCCGCCTGGTATTGCTGGTCGGTCACCTTTTCCAGCCATTCGACGAATTTGCCGTCGCGCACTTCGGTGATGGCGACATGCGCCATGGTGGTTTGTGGGCCGGCGCCATGCCAGTGTTTCTCGTTCGGCGCAAACCAGACGACGTCGCCGGCGCGCACGTCGCGGATCGGCCCGCCGACACTCTGCACCCGGCCGACGCCGGAGAGAATATAAAGGGTCTGGCCGGCCGGATGGGTGTGCCAGGCCGTGCGCGCGCCGGGCTCGAAATGAACCAGGCTCGCGCGCACGTTGCCGGGCGACGGCGTCTCGACGATCGGGTCCTGCCACACCGTGCCGGTGAAAGAGTCGGCCGGCGCGCGGCGCGAAGCCGCCGAGCCGGATGGTCGGATTTCCATGGGTTGTTTCCTCTCCGGGTTTGATCTTAGAGACCGCGCGAGCCCCTGCCCGCGTAACATAATGGAAATCCGGCCCGGTTACGCTCCCTCACTGGCGGGGCCGCGCCGCAAGATGGCCGCAGTGCGGGCCTACACTCGTTATGGTGGGCGCGTGTCGCGTAGGGGTGTGCGTTTGGGGCTTTCGCCAACGATAATGTCGATCGCGCGGGCGCGAAGGCTTGCGCTACTCGCCGTCGTCGGCTTGGCGCTCGCGCTCGGCGCCTGCTCGAAATGCGACATACCGGCCTGGGGTTCACCATCACCGCCGCCTCCGCAATCCTGCCACGAGGGCCCCGATACCAAATAATTTCATCCTGCCCCGCGAAGCGGTGGCGGATGCAGGTCGTCTCACCCGCTCTCTCTGCCGTCACCACCGGGCTTGACCCGGTGGTCCATGCAGATGTGGAGCGAATCAAACAACGCGGCGAATCTCAACAAGCCGACGTTCGCGACGCATCGCTTGCGCGTATAATTGAGCGGGTTTCACTGGAGGAAGCCGCCATGAAGGCTTGCAAAATTAAGGTCTGCAAAATCGCGGCGCGAACCGGCATTGCGGTGACGGCGATTGCTGTCGCGCTCAGCGCCGTCTTCGGCATCGGCATTCCCCTCGCCGCCGCCCCGAACAAGGACAGCCAACCCGTGATGCACATCCATAACCTCTACGCCGACGCGAACGGCGACACCCATTTCCGCGACATCGAGATCGAGCCCGAAAGCGTTGGACCGGGCGGCAAGGTATCGGCGCGCTTTCCCGCTACCGGCATCATCTTTCGAACCACCGAGGGCAGTTACAGCTACGACTGGCACCCGGCGCCGCGGAAGCAGTACATCATCAATCTCGATGCGGCGGTGAAAATCACCGCCAGCGACGGCGAATTGCGGATCATCGGACCAGGCGAAATACTCCTGGTCGAGGACACACACGGCAAGGGACACATCTCGCAGGCGGTCGACGGCAAATTCCGTCATTCGGTTTTCGTCACGCTCGACTGAGCAAGATTAAGCCGGCTTGTCGGGCGACAGTCAATTGAGGTCGTCGGCGACTATATGCGGCTGAGAGCCGTCGGAGTTCGGCAGAATATCGAGCTGGTGTTGATGGATGCAAAGGAGACGGTCGTGCCCCATGCGAGAGGGACCCCGGAACGACTTCAGCATGTTCTCTGATGCCGTATTCGCTGTCCTTATAACCGTTCTGGTTTTAGAGCTGCGACCGCCGGAACTCCCCACCTTTCGAGCGCTATTTTTGCTTTGGCCTACCTGGCTTAGTTATGCGGTAAGCTATCTTTTCATCGCCGTTGTTTGGATCAATCACCACCATCTTCTGCGCTATGCTAATGAGGCCACCCCTCGTTTAATGTGGTTCAATTTTGCGCACCTGTTTTCCGTATCGCTGCTTCCGCTTTCCACTGCTTGGATGGCCGTAAGCAGATTGGCGCCGCAGCCTGTTGCCTTTTATGCTGCGGTCTTCTTCTTCGTGAACGCAACTTACATGGCCTTGATTTGGGAGCTTTTAGAGCGCTCCCCCGTCAAAGAAGTCTCGCTGAAGAAGCGCAGAGTCATGCGCTTCCGCTCGATTGCGACGTTAAGTGTTTTCGGCATTGCTGCGGTCGTGGCGTTCAAATATCCGCTGGTCGGACTCGGAATGTGTATTCTTTGCCTGATTGTTTATCTGAAGCCCGAGGACATCGTGCCTTGATAAACACCCTGCTGAACCGTGTCCGCTTGCGGCGGTGAAGGGGACATAGCTCGGCGACTAGCCAATGTCGCAGTTTGGCCCCATAGCCGGCATTCATCCGGAAGCGCTGTCATATGCTTGCGGACTTAGTCGACGTCCAAAACCAACGGGCCAGCAGCACGGCCGCCAGCATGCCGGCAAGCTGCGCGGCGATGAAGGCAACGACGCCGCCCGGAGCGATGCCGGCGAACGTGTCGGACAGCGAGCGCGCGATGGTGACGGCCGGATTGGCAAACGACGTCGAGGCGGTGAACCAGTAAGCCGCCATAATATAAAGACCGACAGCGTAAGGAATTGCCGCGGCGTTGCGCGCCGCGCATCCGAGGATGGTCAGCAACAGCCCGAACGTGGCGACGAATTCGGCGAGCCACTGCCCTGCCCCGCTGCGAGCGTGGAGCGAGACCTGCCAGACCGGCAGTTCGAACATCAGGTGCGCGACCCACACGCCGATGACCCCACCGATAATCTGTGCGGCGATGTAAGACCCCGCATCCGGCCACCTCAGCTCGCGGCGGAGCGCGAACGCGAGGCTCACCGCCGGGTTGAAATGCGCGCCCGAGAGCGGGCCGAGCGTGAGAATGAGAACGGTGAGGATCGCGCCGGTCGGCAGCGTGTTGCACAGCAGCGCCAGCGCGTCGTTACCGCCGGCAAGGCGTTGCGCCATGATGCCGGAGCCGACGACCGCGGCGAGCAGGAAGGCGGTGCCCAGACACTCGGCGGCGCCGCGCGCAAGGAGCGACGGCATCAGAGGCGGCCGATGTCTGTGAGCTTGTTTTGCAGCGTCAGCTGGTCGAGCGCGCGCAGCGGCAGCGAGGTGAAAATGCCGATCCGCTGATTGAGCATCCGGTAGGCATCTTTGAAGGCAAGCGCGACTTCGGCCGGCGTGCCGGTTGCTGCCGCCGGATCCGGAACGCCCCAATGCGCCGTCATCGGCTGGCCGGGCCACAGCGGGCAGGTCTCGGCCGCCGCGTTGTCGCAGACCGTGAAGACAAAATCGAACGGCTGTGCGCCCGGCGAGGCGAATTCATTCCACGACTTTGAGCGATAGCTGGACGTGTCGTAGCCGAGGCTCTGCAGGAGCCGCAGCGTCTCGTGATGCACGCGTCCCTTCGGCTGGCTGCCGGCGCTGTAGGCGCGGAATTTTCCGGCACCGACTTTGTTCAGGATCGCTTCGGCCATGATGGAGCGGGCCGAATTGCCGGTGCAGAGAAACAGCACATTGTACGGGCGATCGGCCATGACGGCTCAGGGCGTGATGATTTAGGCTTGGTCGAACAATTCATGATCGTCATTGCGAGCAATGACGACGCGGTGATCAACGTGATTCATCGTGCAAGTGGGCAGCGGAGCGACCACACGCCGCCGGCACCGGCTGCGGCGCGCAGCACGATTTCTCGTGCGCGACGCGGGCGACGCGCTCGCCGGAGCCATCGCCATAGTCGGTGCTCTCGCCGGTGGTGAAGAAGGTTTCCCAGGAAATGCCCGCCGGATCGTCGATCCAGGATTTTTCCGACTTGGCGTAGCAGCAGCTGGTCTGGCCTTGTTCGACCACTTCGCCGCCGGCCTGGTGGAGCCGCGCATAAATCTCCTTCAGTTCGCCCTCATCCTCGGCCTGGATGCCGAGATGATCGAGACCCGGTTCGCGGCCGCGCGTCGAGATGGCGAAATTCACGCGCGGATCGTCGAGCATCCACTTGGCGTAATCCGGTTTGGTGACAGAGGGTTGCACCGCGAACAGCGCCGAGTAGAAGCCAATGGACCGCTGCAGATCGTCAACGGCAACATGGACATGAAGGCGCTTCATGGCTTGCTCCTTTCTTCGTCATTGCGAGCGGAGCGAAGCAATCCAGCGGGCGTCGCGGCTAACTGGATTGCTTCGTCGCTTCGCTCCTCGCGATGACGAACTCACCGGCTAGGCTCGGACCTTGGCGCGCTTGCCGCGCGCCGGCTTGCACCGCGCCGCCGGCGCACACGGCGCGCCCTGGCAGCAATTCTCGGTGAGGAAGGCGATCAGGCCGTTCATCGCCTCGTAGCGCGCCGCATAAATCATCGAGCGCCCTTCGCGACGAACGCTGACCAGGCCGGCGACGCGCAGCCGGTCGAAATGAAAGGTCAGCGTGTTGGGCGCGAGCCGCAAAGCCTCGGCCACCGCGCCCGCCGGCATTCCGTCCGGCCCGGCCTGTACCAAGAGCCGATAAACGTCGAGGCGATTGTCCTGGGCGAGCGCGGCCAGGGCGGCGACGGCATCTGACTTTTCCATATTTCAACGAATATCGAAATATCAGATGGAGTCAAGCGTAGTTGGGTCGTCGTGCTATTGGCAGAACGTCGAAAATCGATGCCCAAGCTAAATTTAACTCGTTATACGTAAAGGCATATTATGATATGTTCTTTATATGTTCGGAATCGTGATAGATCGTGATAGATCGTGATAGATCATGGCGAGCACTACAAATATCGAATGGACCGACGCGACGTGGAATCCGGTTACGGGTTGCACGAAGATCAGCGCCGGCTGCGACCGCTGCTACGCGGAGCGTTTTTCGGAGCGGTTCCGAGGTACGGCCAAGCATCCCTTTCAGACCGGTTTTGATCTGACGCTGCGGCCGGAGCGGCTTGAGCAACCGCTTCGTTGGCGCTCGCCGCGCATGGTCTTTGTGAATTCCATGAGCGACCTCTTTCACAAGAGATTCCGCACGAGTTCGTTGCGCGCGTTTTCGACACGATGGAGGCGGCGTCTTGGCACACGTTTCAAGTGCTGACGAAGCGGTCGTCGCTAATGCGCAACTTCCTGCGCAACCGATACGGCACGGCGCCTGGGCCTAGCCACATCTGGTTTGGGGTATCCGTTGAAGACGGCACGAAGCTGTCGCGCGTACGCCATCTTCGCGATGCCCCCGCCGGACTGCGCTTTCTCTCGATCGAACCTTTAATCGGACCGGTCGGCAAGATCGATCTTACCGACATTGATTGGGTGATCGTCGGCGGCGAAAGCGGCCCTGGCGCGCGCCCAATGAAAGAGCAATGGGCGCTCGACATCCGGGACCAGTGTGTGGAAGCGCACGTCGCGTTTTTCTTCAAGCAGTGGGGCGGGTTCAGACCGAAAGCGGGCGGTCGACTACTTGAGGGAGAGGATTGGAGCCAATTTCCAGCCTCCAAACCGGGTCCACGCTCGGATCGAGTCCTAGACGTGTCGAGCAGATATGCGCGATAGCTTTCAATTCGACGAGATCGGCCGATGGTCAGAGTTGAAACTTGAGATCGTCGAGAAATACGGCACCGCATACACGACCGCATTTGCCGGCGACAGAGGTAAGGCGCTGAAAAAGTACTACATCGACGCATTCAGCGGTGCTGGAGTTCACCTTTCGAAAGAAACAGGACAACAAATTGAAGGCAGCCCAGCACGAGCACTTAAGGTACGTCCCCCCTTTGATCATTTTTATTTCATCGACTTAAATCCGGAAAAGACCGCCTATCTCCGCACTTTATGCGAAGGTCGAAGGGACGTTGAAATAATCACTCATGACGCCAGCTCTTATCTGATGCGAGAACTTCTACAGTACGAAAAATTCAATCGCGCTTTGTGTCTGCTCGACCCTTACGGCTTGCACCTCAACTGGGAAGTTGTCCAGCAAGCCGGCCGGTCGCGCGCTGTCGATATGTTCTTGAACTTTCCGGTTATGGACATGAATAGGAACGCGATCTGGCGAAATCCGGAGCGTGCGCCGCAAGACGGGGTCGAACGCATGACCCGCTTTTGGGGCGATCGAACGTGGAAGCAAGCCGCGTACGCGGAGAGCCGCCAATATCAGCTTTTTACCGCTCCTGATCGCGTCAAGCAGGACAACGATGCGATCGTTGCAGCATTTCGTGAACGCCTACGGGAGCTGGCTAAATTCGATTTCGTTCCAGAACCACTTCCTATGAAAAACAGTAACAACGCCGTCGTTTATTATCTTTTCTTTGCATCACCCAAGCCTGTCGCACAAAAGATTATCGAAGGAACCTTCGCTAAATACAGATAGTAACGCTCGCCGGGCATAAACTGCGCCCACTCCAAAGTACTGACGTGCGATCCCCGATACAGGCCCCTCACCCGCCTTCGCTGCGCTCGGCGTCCTCTCCCGCGGGCGGGAGAGGTGAAAGAGCTAGGCCGCGAGGGTCTGCTTCACGGCGGCGACGAGCTGCTTGAGCGTGAACGGCTTGGGCAGGAAGGCGTACTGGCCGTGCTCGGGCAGGTTTTTCTGGAACGCGTCCTCGGCGTAGCCGGAGACGAAGATGATTTTCAGGTCCGGATTGCGGCTGCGCAATTCGCGCGCCAGCGTCGGGCCGTCCATCTCCGGCATCACCACGTCCGACACGACAAGATCGACCGGCTCGCCGGATTTCTCCAATAGCTCGATCGCCTCGACGCCGTTGCCGGCTTCGAGCACGGTGTAGCCGCGCGAGGTGAGCCCGCGGGCATTGAGCGCGCGCAAGCCCTCTTCGTCCTCGACCAACAGGATCGTGCCCTCACCGGTGAGGTCGATGCTGGTGCCGCCGGCGGCCGTCACCGCGCGCTTGACCTCGCTGGCGGCGGCCAGCGCCTCGGCGATCGCCGGCGCCTCGATCTCGCCGGCCTGCTCGGCCAGCTCCTTGGCGCTGGCAATGTGCCGCGGCAGGAAAATACGGAACGTCGTGCCCTTGTGCAGGGCGGACTCGACATAGACGAAGCCGCCGGTCTGCTTGATGATGCCGTAGACGGTGGAGAGGCCCAGCCCCGTGCCCTTGCCGACTTCCTTGGTCGAGAAGAACGGATCGAAAATCTTGCCGACGATCGCTTCGGGGATGCCGGTGCCGGTGTCGGCGACCTCGACCAGCACATAGTCGGCGGCGGGCATGCCTTTGGTGTTTTGATAGCGCTCGCAGTCGCGCGCCGTGACGTTGCCGGTGCGCACATGCAGCTTGCCGCCGTCGGGCATGGCGTCGCGCGCGTTGACCGCGAGATTGACGATCACCTGCTCGAATTGCGACAGATCGGCCTTGACCGGCCACAAATCACGGCCGTGGACGACGTCGAGCGTCACCTTCTCGCCGATCAGCCGCCGCAGCAGAATATTGAGATCGCTCAACACTTCGCGCAGGTCCAGCACCTGCGGGCGCAGCGTCTGCTTGCGCGAGAAGGCGAGCAGATGCCGCACCAGGCTGGCGGCGCGGTTGGCATTCTGCTTGATCTGCATGATGTCGCCGAACGACGGATCGGTCGGCTTGTGGGCATTGAGCAGAAAGTCGGTCGCCATGATGATGGCGGAGAGAACATTATTGAAGTCGTGGGCGATGCCGCCGGCGAGCTGGGCGACCTGCTCCATCTTCTGCTGCTGGATGACCTTGTTCTCGAGCTCGCGCTGCGCGGTGGTCTCCAGCGTGTAGACGATTGCCGCTTCCTGGTCGCGCTCCTGTTCCTCTATGGCCGTGACATAGAAGCTGCCGAAGCGATCGCCGTCGCCGGCGAGCGCGGCGTCGACAGGCGCGATGTCGCCCCTGCCGCCGGCGGCTTGAGCGATGGCGGCATCGAGCGCGGGACGATCGCGCTCGGCAACCACGGCGCGGATCGCGCGGGGGCCGCCGTCGATGTTGAGCACCTTGTGGAACAGCCGGGCGAACAGCGGATTGGTGCGCACGATGCGGCCTTCGCGGTCCACCGTCGCGATCGCCATCGGGGTGTGGTGAAAGAAGCGCATGAAGCGGACTTCGGCGGCGCGCAGCGGATCGTTGCCGTCGTCGCGGGCGCGGTTGAGGACGAGCGTGCGCGAGGCGCCGGGCATGCCGTCGCCGCCGAACGCGACCTTGTGGAATAGCCGAACCGGCAGCGTGCGGCCGCTGCGCGTTCTCAGATCAAGATCGAGCGCCTCGGTCTTGAGCTCGCCGGGCGCGGCGCGCAGCGTCGTTAGCAGCGCCGCGCCGTCGCCGGCGACGAGGTCGGCAAGCTTCAAGCCGCCGGAGCCGACCTGCGCCAGATCCTGATCGAGCCAGTTGGCCAGCGTGGCGTTGAGATAGACCACGTCGCCCTTGGCATCGACCGAGAAGAAGCCGGCCGGGGCGTGATCGAGATAATCGACGGCGTGCTGCAATTCCTGGAAGACATTTTCTTGCCGCTCGCGCTCGCGGGTGACATCGGCGAGCGCCCACACGGTCATGCGGTTGCGGCCGCGCTCGCCGAGCGGGCGTACCCGCAGCCGCAGCCAGCGGGCCGGCCGGCCCTTGGCGGCGGCGACGCGCACCTCCTCCTGCAGCCGCTTCCCTTCCCGCGCCGCCTTGAGCAGCCGATAGATCGCTTCGGAAGCGTCGGCGTCGCCGATGAACACACGCTCGACCGGCCGCAAGTCCTTGGCGTCGACGGCGTCGATCAGGTCGAGATAGGTCGGATTGGCGTAGATCACCCGGCCCTCGCCGTCGGTGACGACAAAGCCGTCGAACGCCTCGTCGACCACGGTCTTGAGGAGCGGATTGGCGCCCTCGGCCGACGGCAGCCGCAAAATGCCCGCGGCGAGCGCGAACAGCGAGAACACGCCGACGGTGGCGAGCACCGCCAGGAAGCCGAGGATGTAGGGCTCGGCATTGCCGCGTCCGAGCACCACGAAGCCGGTCGCGGCAGCGACCAGGACGATGGCGACCAAGAGCACCAGAATGACGCTGCCGGTGCGTCCGCCGCCGGTCGAGCGGTCGACCGCCTTGCGGCCGCTCCCCGCGTTCTCCTCGGCGATGCCGTGTGTGGTCATCTACATCTTCTCCTGCCCCGCGAAGCGGGGAAGCGGGCGTAGGCGGCCTTCGGCCGCCGTTACCCCAAAGAACGCGACGCGAAGAGTCGCTATGGCCGCGTCAGCGGCGTGGTGGAAGGGGCCTGCGGCCTCGCGGCTGGCCTCACCGCCGCATGCCCCCTCCACCGCGCCACGCGCGGTCCCCCTCCCCCGCGCTGCGCGCGGGGGCGGATTAAATTGTCGTGCCCCGCGCGCCGCCCGCGCGCAAGCGAATCCCGCAGAGAGTTTACCAGCGAATGTGCGCAATTCGGACGCCGTCTCACAGCCGCCGCGGCTGGCCCACGGTCCGGCGCAGCCGCATGATGTAGCCGATGATTTCGGCGACCGCCCGGTAGTGTTCCTGCGGAATCTCCTGGTCGATCTCCACGGTTCCATGCAACGCCCGCGCCAGCGGCGGGTTCTCGACCACCGGGATGTCGTGGGCTTCTGCGACCTCGCGGATCTTGCGGGCGATCAGGTCGACGCCCTTGGCGACGCAGACTGGCGCATTCATGCCGCGCTCGTATTTCAGCGCCACGGCAAAGTGGGTCGGGTTGGTGATCACCACCGAGGCCTTCGGCACCGCTGCCATGATGCGCTTTCGCATCCGGGTGTTGCGCAATTGGCGCAGCTTCCCCTTGACCGCCGGATCGCCTTCGCTCTGGCGGTACTCCTCCTTGATCTCCTGCAGCGACATTTTGTGCCGCTCGAACCATTGCCGGTACTGCAACAGATAGTCGGTGACGGCGATGACGGCGAGGATCGCGACCACCACGCCGAGGAGCTTCATGGCCAGCGCATTGGCGAACGGCAGGACCATGGCCGGGTCGGCGGTGACGAGATTGCCGACGAAGTTACGCTGCGGCCAGAGCGAAGCCACCATCACCCCACCGACGACGGCGAGCTTGAGAATGCCCTTGCCGAGATTGACCAGCGCCTGCCGCGAGAACAGCCGGGAGAAGCCGGCGCCGGGCGATAACCGCGACCATTGCGGCACCACCTGCTCGGTGGTGAAGAGGAGGCGATGCTGCACCAGGTTGCCGGCGAAGGCGGCGACCAGGAGCAACACCAGCGGAATGCCCAGCGCGGCGGTGAGGTCGAACGCTATCGTCTTGACCAGCACGATCAGCGCCGGACCGTCGGTCGGGATCTGGTAGGACTTGGCCAAGAGGCCGCGGAACATGGCCTGCAGGCTGCTCGCCGCCGAGCCGCCGAACATCATGATCATCAGCGTGCCGCCGGCGATCATGAACCAGGTATTGACCTCGATGCTGCGCGTGACGTCGCCGCGGCGGATCGCCTCTTCGAGGCGCTTGGGTGTCGGGTCTTCTGTGCGTTCGTTCGAATCCGAGTTTTCGTCGGCCATGAGGTGCGCTTATCCGTGCGGCGTCATCTCGTGCAGCACGCCGCCGACATAATCGAGGAAGAAGCCCATCATGGCGCCGAGCAGCAACAAGAGGAACAACAGGCCGAGCATGATCGACAGCGGCAGGGCGACAAAGAACACCTGCATCTGCGGCATCAGCCGCGCCAGCACGCCAAGCCCGATGTTGAAGATGAAGCCGAAGACGATGAACGGCGCCGAAAGCTGAATGCCGACGCGAAATGCGCCGGCCACCGTCTTGGTGATCAGCGCCGCGGCGTCGCCGGTGCTCGGCATCTCGCCCGGCTCGAACAGATTGTAGCTGTCGTTGAGCGCGGCGATGACGAGATGATGCATGTCGGTGGCGAAGAACAGCGTGATGCCGAGGACCGTGAGGAAATTACCGACCATCACACCCTGCTCGCCCTGGGTCGGATCGACGGCGGTGACGAAGCCGAGGCCAAGCTGCTGGGCAATCACCGAGCCCGCGACCGCGAGCGCCGAGATCGTCAGCCGCGCGGTGACGCCGAGCATCGCGCCAATGAGCATCTCCTCGACCAGCAGCACCAAAACGGAGCCGAGCGCGGCGGGATCGATGTGGTAGGCGTTGCGATGCAGCGGCAACAGCACGGCCGCCAGCACCAGCGCGAACGTCAGCCGCATGCGCGAGGATATATTCTGCTCGCCAAGCCCCGGCAGCAGCATCAGCATCGTGCCGGTGCGCGCGAACACCAGGAGAAACGCGGCCGCGAGCGCCGGGAGGAAAGAGAGGTCGATGCGCACGGCTACGCCCTGCCCGCTTCGTCATTGCGAGGAGCGAAGCGACGAAGCGATCCAGAAGTCTTCGGCGAAACCTGGATTGCTTCGCTTCGCTCGCAATGACGCTTGGTCCGGGTCCCCGCCTTCGCGGGGACGAGCGGGTCAGGGCTGTGTGCGCTACGCACAATCGACTACTCACCCGCCGCCGATGTGCGCCGTGATGCGCATGAAATTGGCGTGCAGCGCGTCGGCCATGAACGGCAGCGCCAGCAACAACGTCACGAAGATCGCCAGGATTTTCGGGATGAACACCAACGTCGCTTCCTGGATCTGCGTCAGCGCCTGAAACAGCGACACGACGACGCCGACGACCAGTCCGACGATCATCAGCGGCGCGGTCACAAGAATGAGCGTCACGATCGCATCGCGCGCCACGTCCATCACTTCCGCTCCGGTCATTTATTTGTCCCCACTCCGCCTCTCACTCCCCTTCCCCGCTCGCGGGAGAGGGTTTCTCAGATCGGCATTCGCAAAATCTCTTCGTACGCGGCGATCACCTTGTCGCGGACCGATACCAGCGTCTGGATCGCGGTCTCGCTTTCCGCCACCGCGGTGACGACGTCGATCATATTGGCCTTACCCGTGGCCACGGCTTGCGCCTGGACGTCGGATTTTTGGCCGACCGCGGTGACGTTCGCCATCACGTCCTTGAGCATCGCGCCGAAATTGACTCCGGCGTCTTGCGGCGCCGTGTCGCGGCCAAGCGTCGCGGCCTGATCGCGCATCCGCGCGAGCGCGGCGTAGGCATTGGCGGCTATGGCCGGAGTCGGCATGGTTCACCTTTTAGCTCTTGAGGATGTCGAGGGTGCGCTGGAGCATGCGCTTGGTCGACGAGATCACGTTGATGTTGGCTTCGTAGGAACGCTGGGCGTCGCGGAAGTCGGTCATTTCGATCAGCGGATTGACGTTCGGATATTTGACATCGCCCTTGGCGTCGGCCATCGGATTGTCCGGCTCGTGGCGGACCACGAAATCCGACGAGTCGGTCGCGACCTTGCCGAGCGCGACGACGTGGGCGTCGAGCTGGCGATCGAGCTCGGAGCGGAAGGTGACGATGCGGCGCCGATAAGGATCGCCGCCGGGCGTTGACGCCGTCGAATCGGCGTTGGCGATGTTCTCGGAGAGGATGCGCATGCGGCCGGCCTGCGCTCGCATGCCGGTGGTGGCGATCGCGATCGATTTGATGAAGTCCATCATGGCACGAAACTCCGAACCGTTGCGACGATGCCGCCTTACGATCTGCCGACCGCGGTTTTGATCAATGTCAGGCTGTGGGTGTAGATCGAGGTCACCGCGTCATAGTCCATCTGATTGCCGGCGAGCTTGAGCATCTCGTCTTCGTGGGTAACGGCGGTGCCGCGCGGGCGGATCTCGTAGTGCGAGCTCCGGTCCTCGGCGAATTGCGAGTCGCCGCTGGCCGGGCCCATGTGGCTGGGATCGGTCCGCGCCATGGTCAGCGAACCCGTCCGTTGCAGCACGCTCTCGAAATCCGGCGGCGCCAGATCGCGCGCGCGGTAATTCGGCGTGTCGGCATTGGCCACGTTCTCGGCCAGGACGCGCTGGCGCTCCTGGTGCCACTGCATGCGCGTTCGCAGCATCGAGAGAATCGGAAAGTCGGAAATCGGCATGATTCTGCCCTCATTTGACTGGGCAGACTTTGCCGGGGGCATGGTTAATGGCCGGTTAAATCAGGTTCCCGTCCGGTTTTGCCTTTAATCCGCCGTTTACCATAGGAATGCTGATTTATAAGGGACCGGGCTCAAAGACGCCCATCGACATTAGAGATTTGTTAATATTCGCCGCGGCAAAGTTTACCGGCGCTGTTAACCTTTTGGGAATCAGCGCCGCCGCCGCGATGAGACGGGGGAGTTGGGCGAATGTTCGATTTGTTCGGCGCGGAAATGCCACTCGCCGTGCGTTTCTTCCTGGCATTCCTTATCGTACTCGGATTGATCGGCGCTGCCGCCTGGGCTGTGCGCCGGTTCGGCAGCGCGCGGCTCGGCGGCGTGGTGCGCGGACGTCAGCCGCGACTGGCGGTGATCGAATACGCCACCGTCGACGCGCGCCGACGGCTGTTGCTGGTGCGCCGCGACAATGTCGAGCATCTGGTGATGATCGGCGGACCGAGCGACGTCGTCGTCGAATCAAATATCGTGCGCGCAATACCGGCATCGCGCGAGCCGGCCATACCGCGCGTGCCGGCGCCGGGCGATACATTATCGTCCCGGGCGTTGCCGGAGGCCGCATCGAACGGTTCTTGGCCGCTGCAGCCGGAGCCGCCGGCACCGCCGCCGCCGATGCCGATGCCATCCGCGATGCCTCCCTCGATGCCGCCGCGGCGCGCGCCGCGGATCGAGCCGATCCCGGAAGAACAAATGATCGCGCCGCCGCCGCATGCGGAGCCGCCGCCGCGCCCGCAGCGCGAAGTCTTAAGCGCGCTCGCCGACGATCTCGCTGCCCACGCGCCACCGCCGCCGGTCGCGCCGTTGCCGCCGCGCAATCGCCCACCGGCACCGCCCCGACTGCAGCCGGCCGAACCACGCGCCGAGCCGCCGCGCATCCCGACAGCAGCGCCGCCGGCCGCCGAGCCGGCCGCGGTCGATCAAAGCCTCGCCGAAATGGCGCAGCGTCTCGAAGCCGCGTTGCGCAAGCCGAAAGCGGTCGACGCACGCGCGCCGATAGCACCGGCGCCTGAACATGAAGAGGACGTGGAGGAGGCCGCCGCGGCACCGCCGCCACCTCCCCCGCAGCCGTCCCGTCCGGCCCGCTCGGCGGAAGCAAAACCCGCGCGCGCCGAGCCTAAAGTCAAGGAAGGCAAAGCGCTTTACGAATTCTCTCGAACAGGAGATGGCCAGTTTGTTAGGCCGACCGGCAAGCAAAAACTGATGACATCAAAATGGGGCTGCCGCGTCCGGGTAACAACGGTGGCGGCCTCAGTAGCGGCTCTGATTGTTTCGGCGACGCCGCTCGCCGCGCAGGATATCAGCATCAATCTCGGTCAAGGCGCCGCCGGCGGCGGGCTGAACGAGCGCATCATTCAGCTGATCGCGCTGTTGACGGTGCTGTCGCTGGCGCCGTCGATCCTGGTGATGATGACGTCGTTCACCCGTATCGTCGTGGTGCTGTCGCTATTGCGCACCGCGCTCGGCACCGCGACGTCGCCGCCGAATTCGGTGGTCATCTCCTTGGCCCTGTTCCTCACCGCCTTCGTCATGGGGCCAGTGCTCACCCGCGTCTATGACGTCGGCATCAAGCCCTTGGTCGCCAACGAGATCAACGTCAACGAAGCGTTCGAGCGCGCCTCGGGGCCGTTGCGTACCTTCATGGAGAAGAACGTCCGCGACAAGGATCTGCGGCTATTCGTCGACATGTCGGGCGAGAAGGCGCCGGACAAGCCGGAAGACCTGTCGATGCGCATTCTGGTCCCGGCTTTCATGATTTCCGAACTCAAGCGCGCGTTCGAGATCGGCTTCCTGCTCTTCCTGCCGTTCCTCATCATCGATCTGGTCGTCGCCTCGGTACTGATGTCGATGGGCATGATGATGCTGCCGCCGGTCGTGGTGTCGCTACCGTTCAAGCTGATCTTCTTCGTCCTGGTCGACGGCTGGACGCTGGTCGCCGGCTCGCTGATCCAGAGCTACGGAACCCAATAACACTTTCATTCTGCCCGGCTGACTATGCAATTGCGATTGCGCAAGTCCGCGGTTGCGCAATCGCCGCATATTTGCCATCCTGGGTTGCGCGGCATTCCTAGCCATCGTGTCAAAGCGATTTTGACCTTGACCGATACCCCGGCCTTTATTCCTCCGTCACACGAATGACGGAGCTTGGCCGGAGCACCTTTGGGGGTGATCATGGCTCTATCCGGATATGGACTGCTGATCGGGAAAGTTATCGCCTCACGTCCCAAACGACGCGGCACGGCACATTGGCTGCTGGTGGTTCAATCCGGCGATCTGAAACATCCGCCCTATCGCGTTGCCGTCAATCTGCAGGAAACCGAGAAAAAAGGCCAAGCGGCCGAACTGCAGTATCAGATCGTCGATTTCGGCGGCCGCGGTCGCCTCGCGGAAGTCGGCAATGCTCTCGTAAAGAAATTGACCGCACGCGGAATGACGCCGAGCTTCATAACTGCCGACTCGGACCCGTCTATTCCACAGCTCGATTTCGTGCGCGGCGGCATGATCGATCCAAACCCGAAAAGCTTCACCGAGCTGCCGGCAGGCTCGACTGGCTTGCAGAAGGAATTTGCCAAGGCCGTCGACGCCGCACTGGAGTCCGATGTGCTGGTCGCCGTGTTCGGTACCGGCTACCCGATCGATGCGCATGCCAACCGCTCGGTTCCGACCGGCTTTACCGGCATCGAAAATATTCACATGAATCAAGGCGCCTTAAACCTGATCAACGGCGAGCCCCACTACGTCGAAAATGGTCCCAGCCAAGACGGCGGCATAATCTTTTTGTTTGCAACGGGCGCCAAAGGCTTCTTCGTCAAGTTCCGCTCGCAGACGACAAGCACCGACGAGAAAGGCAATCCGACCATCACGGGTGTCAAGGAAATCGACGAAACCTCGGAGGCGGTCCGCAGAGCGATCATGCCTCCATTTCCACGCCGCAGCCGGTCGATGTCCGCTCGCCGTCGCGATTCGCAAACCAGCGCGAAGCACAAAGCCAAGGCGAATCCAACCTCACGTCACGCGGCTCCATCTCGCGCGGCTTCGGCTGCAGCCAACTCCAATCCGCCCGCCACGCCAAACCCGCAGGGTTATGTGTTCGCCGACTTCGATCCTGACGACACGTCCGGCCAGTACATTCCAGATAACGACGCTGATACCTACAAAACCCCCTTCGTGCAAAGCCAAGGCAGCGGACAAACGCGCGGTATCGTGCCAGCGCCGCGCACTTATCCGCGCATGGATCTGGCGACGGTCGTCGGCTCCGCGCCTGCCGGCTATGTCAGCGACGCAACCGGCTCAAGCATCGCGTTCGATTTCGTCGGCGACAGCGGCGCCCCGTCCCAGAGGCAGCTTCCCGAGGAAATCAAAGTGACCGACCTCATGGCCAACGATGCCGCCCAATCGCCGCCGGCTTTTTTGTTCCATGTCGGCGACGTGGTCTACTTCTATGGCGAAGAAAATTATTATTACAGTCAGTTCTATGAACCGTTTCACGCCTACCCCGCGCCGATCTTGGCAATCCCGGGAAACCACGACGGTATCATCTACAACACCTCGATGGTGTCGCTGCAATCGTTTCAGCAGGCGTTTTGCGCGCCGTCACCCGACCGCTGGACAGGCTCAGGCGGCATTCTGCGCAGCGCCATGACGCAGCCCGGCGTGTATTTCACGCTCGACGCTCCGCTGGTATCGATCATCGGCCTCTACAGCAATTGCGGCGAATCTCTCGGCTGGCTCAATGATGCGCAGCTGATGTTTCTGTATCAGGAGCTGGTCAGGCTAAAAGGGTTGCGCAAAGGCGGCTTGCCCGCCGTGATCCTGGCGATCCATCATTTCCCACGCTGGTTCCCGGGCGGGAAGGACCAAACAAACAGCACGGCAATCGACGCGACTTTCAACAAAGCAGGCTTCTGGCCGGACGCCGTGATTTGCGGTCACGCGCATCTTTACCAGCGCATGGTTCGCCAGCAAGGCAACCGTCAGATTCCCTACATAGTGACCGGTGCCGGTGGCTACGCCGTGACGCCCAGCCAGGAGGTTGGCAAGCCTTACATGGCGCAGCTCATGAAGGACGGCACGAAATTGGCGAACCTAATATTCGAATCCGGCTACGTCCGCGCCACAGTCACCAAGCCGGCAAGACAGGGCGACCCGACGCTGCGCTTCGAATACCGCAGCGTCAAACCGAAGAGCAGCGGGCCCGATGACGCGTGCACGGTCAATTTGCTCACCAACAAACTGGGCTAGCGAGGCGATAGCCGAGCCCGGCCGAGGAACCTCCGTAGTCGCTCCGCGTTAGCCATCTAACAAACAAATGCGGAGGACGTCATGGGTTTCGGACGCGGGCTATTGCTGTGGCTTTTGGGTATTCCATTGCCCATTATTATTCTGCTGGCGATTTTCATGCATCACTAGCGGGCAACAACAGCGCATGTCGGCGTGACGCCCGCATCTTTGCGGGCATCGCTGTTTTTAACGCAGCGCGGTTTTTCCCGCGGCTCGCACCGGCGGCAGTGTCGGGGGCGCGGCGGGAGCCGGGACGGCGTTCGCGGGGTTTCCCGGCCGCGACGCCGATGACTGCGATATGACATTGGCATCTGGATAGCGCGACTGCAGGTCACGCAGAAATCCTTCCAGCGTGTCGACCGACGCCGCGGCGCGGGCAATGTTGCGGAATTCGGTGCCGCTGGTGCCGAGCGGCGCCGAGACCACTTCGAAGGCGCGGGCGTCCGGTGTTTCGGACATCTTCGCCGTGTATCTCTCGCGCAGGCGGCCGAGGCCGAGCGCGTCCTCGCCGAGCGCGTAGCCGACGGCGGCGCGCAGAATGTCGGCGCGCTCAACGTCGTTCAACGGCTGCCAGTCCTTCCAGCGGTCGCCGTAGTAAAGCTCGATCTGCTCGGCCGACAGTGCCCAGCGCCGCGCCGCCCATAGAATATCGGACCGCAGGCGGATCGCCTCGCGGCCTTCGATATTGGCGATGACTTCCAGCGCCAGGTCGTAGCGGCTGAGATCGGACATCGCACGCGCTTCAAGGAGCAGGCGCTGATTGCGCAATTCGTTGGCGAGGTCGGCGGTGCGGCTGCCGCGCAGCGTCGCCAGCGCGCGGTCGGCTTTGCGGTTCATCAAATAAATGACAGCCAGCCGGATCGCCACCTGCGCCCGCGCGGCGCCCTGGAGCCGGTGATCGACCTGGTATTGCAGAAGGTCGGAAGCCTGGTCGAGCAAGTCCACCGAAACCAGACGGTCGGCAAGCCGGCGGATCATCTCGTCGCCGCGGCGGCCGATCGGCGTGAGTTCGCGAAAGTCGTAAAACAACGCGAGCGCGTCGATCGCCGACAGCCCGTCATCCTTGCCGGCGAGGAACAGCCCGTCGAAAGTCGTCGCCGCCGCATCCTGAATACGGCGGGTCATGTCCGAATCCGGATGCGCCGACACGGCGCTGCGCATGACGTAGAATGAATTGCGGTAGCGGCCCTCCTCGGTGTAGAGCCTGGCCATGATCTCGAGCGCCGCGACCTCGGTTTCGTCGCCGCGCCAGATCGTCGTCAGCGTCTCGAGGTCGGACAGGATGTCTTCGCGCTTGAGGTCGCCCAGCATGTAGCGCAACGCCGCCTCGCGCAGCCGGCCCTGCGCCGCCGCGGGGCGGTCCCAGGAATCCGCCGCCGTCCGATAGGCGGTGAGCGCATCCTCGTTGCGGCCCATGCCTTCCGACAATCGCCCGACCAGGACGGAGATTGCCGGCTGAAGTTCGTGCGGCAGACCGATGGTCTCGAGATCGTTGAGCTCGTCGGCGGCGCCGGCGAAATCGCCGACCTCGATGGCGGCGCGCATCTGGCTCTTGAGCGCGACGCGCTGCAGCTCGATCGGCAAGGTGGCGACGGCGGCTTCGACCAACTTGAAGCTGTCGCGCGCCTGTCCCCACTTGCCCTGCCCGGCATAGGCCATCGCCCGCCACAACGGCGCGTCGTGCTGATCGCCAAGCGCCGGATTGGCGAGATCCTTGAGCGCGGCGTCGGGCCGATCCATCATCACTTCGGCGACGGCGCGGAGCACGCTGGCGGTGACATCTTCGGCCGCCGGACGATTCTCGCCCAACACCACGTCGAGCACGCCTTTCGCCTCCGGAAACATGTCGCGGGCGATGTAGAAGCGCGCCAGGTCAAGCCGCTGCGGCATCCGCTTGCTCGGCGGTGCCGCGGCCGCCGCGGCGATGAGATCCGACTGCCGTTGGCTATAGATCGCCTCTCGGTCGAGACCCCAGACCTGCGCGTCGAACATCATCGGCCGCAACGCGGTGCCGCGCAACACGCTTTGCAGCGAGGCCGACAGCGTCAAGCCGCCCGGGCGTCCGATCACGATTTTGTCGGCGGCCATTTCGATATGGAGGTCGTCGGCGAGCGGTTCGATCACCACGCCTTGGGTCGACGCCAGCGCGTGGAATTCGACGAAGTCCTGCTCATTGATGAAACCGCGGGCCGGGCCAAATCCGGTCACGACCAAAAGATCGTCGCCGACTTCGGGATCGCGCAGGCGATGCAGCCGATGCGGCTGGTCGAAGACGATTGTGACGCTGGCGCGCGTCGGGCCGATCAGGTTGCGGGTAATGTCGAGCGCGCGGGTCGGATCGGCGACGGTATCGCCGATGATCAGGCTCCAGCCCTTGCCTTCGGGAACGATGCTCGAAAGGTGCGGATGATCCAGTCGCAGCCGCACGATCGCGGCGTCGCCGTCACGGCTGAACTCGGCGCCGCGAATGGTTCCGCTCGCTTCGCCGACCAGCGCGGCAAGATCAATGGTGGAGCTCGAATTGAACACGACCCATAGCGTGTCGGCACGATGAAACACGGCGGTCGCCGTCGGCGTCAAAAATGGGAAGGTCAATTTCAGATTGGCGCCCTGGCGGGACATCTCGGCTGGGACCGTACCGTCGGCCTTGCCGTCGCGCGGCGTGCGCACGGCTGGCGCTGCTGCCGGCGGCGGCGCGCTTGCCTGGGGCGGCGCTTTCACCGCAGCCGGCGGAGCTTCGGCGTTCGCCGCCGCGGCAGGTGCCGCCCCGTTTGGTGCTGCCGGCGCTGCTTGTGCCGGTGCGGCTTGCGCAGGCGTGGCTTGTGCCGGCGCTGCTTGTGCCGGTGCGGCTTGCGCAGGTGAAGCTTGTGCTGGCGCCGCCTGGGCGGGCGCGGCTTGCGCGGGCATCCCCTGCGCTGCAGGTGGCCCTAACGTTGCGGGTAGTGCCGGCTGAACCGCGGCGGCCAACGCCGGTTGAGCAGCGGGCTTCGCTGCCGGCTCCTTTGACTTAGATGATTTTGCCTCGGATGCCTTTGGCTGAGATTGAGACAGCGCTGGCTCAGGTGGCCCGGGCTCTGATCCCTTCGGCTCGGACATTTTAGGCTCGGATGTCTTGGGCTCTGATCCCTTCGGCTCGGACATCTTGGGCTCGGATGTCTTCGACTCGGCGGCTTTCGGCTCTGGTGCCTTCGGCGGTGCGGCTAGCTCCGCCGCCGGAGCGTCTACGCGCGGAGCCATCGGCGGATTTTGCGGGGCGACAACCGTGGCCGGCGCCCTGATAACAGGCCTGTCCGAATCCGGCGCAGGCGCGGCCGCGACGCCTCGCGCCTCGGCGGCGGGCTTGGTTGAAGGCCCGGTTTCGAGACCGCTCCCCATCGGCAATACGTTGGCGGCGGCCTTGTCGCGGACCGGCGAGACGGCGTCTTCCTTGACGAGATCGACGACATAACTTTTGCCGTCACGAAAAGTGCGCAGATCGACCGGCGCCAGAAAACTAAAGCGGACGAACGTCTGGTCTTGCTCGGCTTCGCTGTGGATCGAGGCCACGGTGGGCGGCAAAGCCGCCTCGGCGTCGGCCAGGTCGAATGCCAATGGCACATCGAAAGTCAGCGTGAGCCGATCCTTGCCGCGCTCGGCCGACACCGAAGTCTTGTCCGGGACGTCGAACACATAGCGCGTAAAAGTCGGCTGCTCCGCCACATGCACCGCCACCGGCACCAGCTTCTTTTGCTCCTCGGCCTTGTGTGCCAGCCGTTCGGCCCGCTCAGCCTCGCGCGCCCGTCGCGCCAATTCCTCGACGACGTCCTGCGGCAATCCGGGCGGCGGTCCGCTCCAGGTATCCGGCAACAGATCGACGAAAAGCTTGTCGGCGGCGATGATGGAATTGACGGTCACCTTACGCTCGAGCGCCATGCGGATGGCACGGCCGTCGGGATCGCGCCGCGCCGCCGCGACATATTCCGACACCTGCGCCGGCAGACGCTCGACCGACAGGACGACCGGCTTGTCGAAGCTGATGATCAGCACGTTGCCGGCGGCGTGCGCGCTGGCATCGATGTCGTCGCTCAAGGTGAAGATGAACCGGGCAAAGCCGCCGCTGACGTCGGCGGTGACCGACGCCTTGAACGGATCGGCTTTGGCCGAAGCCGGTGCCGCGCACGCCAGAATAAATGTCACGAGAAGGTAGAACAGCCGTGCGCGCAGGTCGCTGCCTGCAAAAAGCGGGGCTTTCGCGTCGGATTGGCGCCAGGAGACGAGGTTCCCGTTTCCGCGGCGACAGGCGGGACGATAGGCGACCATGAACTTACTCGATCGACGCAACTCTCACAGCAAACGGCGCGTGGCCCACGAACGCGCAGGCACCCCGCAGAGCCGATCGCAGAATAGGACCGCGCGTTTAACGCCGGCTTAACAGCTTTTCCAACGATTCCAGACGGTTAGAAAGTGAACATAAGGTTACGAACAGCGCTTGAAATGTGGGCGAACAGCGAAGTTGCGAACGGCGAATAGCGAATGGATCGAGTTGCGATTAGGTGCCCCTATCCGCCACTCCCCATTCGCTATTCGCCCATTGCAAGTTCCCGGTACCGCGCAGGCGCGGGACCATGTACATCCATGCGCCGTGCCATCGCGGACCGCCGTTCATGCTCAGCGCCTATCCGACCCAGCGTCCCGAAGCCAATTCGTTGAAAACCGCCACGTGGGTGGATTTGCTCGATTCCACGGAGGCGGAGCGATCGGCGTTCGAGCAAGCCTTCGGGCTGCGCGTACCCACCAAGGCGCAATTGGCCGAAATCGAGACCACCAGCCGGCTGCGCACCGAAGGCGACGCACTTTATATGACGGCGCCGCTCCTGCATGCCGCCGAGAACGAACCCTGGGTATTGGTGCCGACCGGGTTTGTTCTCGCCAAGAATGTCCTGTTGACGGTGCGCTCGGCAAAGCTGACCGCGTTCCACAACGTCATTACCGAGATTGACGCCGGCCAGCCGGCGGACCCGGCGCACATATTCGTTCGCCTGCTCGAGGCCTTGGTTGGCCGGATGGCGGACCTTCTTGAAACCAGCTCGCACGATCTCGACGACGCCTCGCACCTCATTTTCCGCCCCGAACAGCCGCGGCAGACCAAACTGTCGCGCGAGACGGTCAGGCTGCGCCGGCTGATGATCCGCACCGGCCGCACCAGCGAGCGGATGGCGCGCGTGCAATACACTTTGGTGTGCCTCGACCGGATGGCGAAGTTCTCGACCGAGCATTGCCACGAGTGGGTCGCGCAAGACGTGGTGAACCGGCTGCAGATCGTCAGCTCCGATATCGCCTCGCTGGTCCAGTTCACCGAGGGCCTGGTGAACCGCGTGCAGCTATTGCAGGACGCCGCCAGCGGCATCATCAACATCGACCAGAATGAGGTGATGAAGGTCCTCACCATCGCTTCGGTGGTCGGGATCCCGCCGGTTCTGGTGGTCGGCGTCTACGGCATGAACTTCAAGAACATGCCCGAATATGATTGGACCTGGGGCTATCCTTACGCCCTGGCGATGGTCGTGATCACCGCGCTGTTGCCGCTGATCTGGTTCAAATGGAAGGATTGGATTTGAGCGCGGCCAACAAAGTCACCGCTCGGCGAAGCTTGCCAACCTGCACGCACACAAAGCCATGATCATCACCCGCCTGGCCAAGATCGTGATAGTCGCGGCGCTTGCCGCCTTCGCCTTCCTGGTCGCCTACGACAACATCGTCGACTACGATTCGAACTACGAATTCGCGCGCCACGTCCTGAGCATGGATACGACGTTCCCCGGCAATGCGCTCAAAGATCGCGCCGTCACCGATCCGAGCGTCTGGCAGGCGGCATACGCGGCGATCATCGCGGCGGAAGCGCTGACGTGCCTGCTGTTGAGCATCGGCGTAGTGATCCTGCTGACGCGGCTTCGCGCGCCGGCCGCCGTCTTCAACCGCGCCAAAGCCTGGACAGTCGCCGGCCTGACCGCCGGCTTTTGTCTTTGGTTCTTCGGCTTTCAGGTGGTGGCGGGCGAATACCTGGCGATGTGGCAATCGCACACCTGGAACGGCCAACAGGCCGCTTTCCGCTTCACCATGATGATTCTCGGCGTACTGATCTTTGTGAGCCTGCCCGACAGCGACCGCTGATCCACGCGGCGATGGGAGGACGCCTTGATGCGGCATTTTGCAATGATCTGCAGTTTGTCGCTGCCTCTCAGCGCGGGCGCTTTTGCTCAAGCGCAAGGCCCTGCAAATGCGCCAAAGGATGCAAGCGAAGTCGCGGTACAAAGTTACGGACGCGATGCTAAGGACTGCCTGGCCTGGACCGACGGCTGCGTTAGCTGCATCCGTCAACAATCGGGCGGCGACTATACTTGCTCCAACATTGGGATTGCGTGCCAGCCCAAAGCGATCGAGTGCACAAGACGCGGCGCCGAACCGACGAAGTGAGGCGGCCGCTCGTCAGTCGATCACGTAGCCGACCAGCACATTGCGGTTCCAAAACTCGTAGGATAGCCAGGCGTAGCCACCTTCGCCGAAACCGCGGCCCCAGGAATTCTGGATGCGGAAGGCCTGACGCGCGTCGTCGTAGCCGACCGCGAGCATGGAGTGGCCGAAGCCGTTCATCACACCGGGAATATCGAGGACGCCATCGCCTTTGAATTGCATGAATTGCGCCGTCGGCCGCATGTTGAATATCACGGGCACGCCACGCGCTAGTTGCGCCTTGGCCTTTTCGACCACGCGCGCGTCGAATTGGCTCCAGCCTTTGATGCGATACATGGCCGCTCTTTGCAGCTCTGCATCGGTTGGCAACCGCCCGCACCAGCCGCCGTCGAACACATATTCCTGGAATGGCAGAGCACCGATATCGCGCAGCATGTCGAGCGTCGCTGAGGCTTTGGTGCCAAGTTGGCAAAACCGGTCGCGGGAAAGTTTGTTATAAGTGAAGGACGGGGCTAGCCGGAGCGAGGGCCCCAATCCGGCGCGGCGGACCGCCTGCGAGCCGGCGCCATAGGTCGTCGCCCACGATGCACAGCTGCCGGTACCGCCCTGATCGCTGGGCGGCGGTATGTTCGCCGACAGATCGATCCGTGCCGGCAACACATCGCGAAACTCCGGCGGATTCGGCACGTTTTGCAGTTCCTCGAGCGTCTCGATAATCGCGCCTTGCGGCCACGCGCTCACCGGCAACAGCGCCACGATGAAGAAATACAACAAAGCTAAGATCGACGAACGTCTCATGGCTGCGCCTCGGTGCGACGTTGCGGCAAGATGGTTGCCTGATTGGCGGCATAGAGAAAGCACGGATACGGTAAATCCGGCATCGAACACTGTGCCAGCGCCCGTGCTTCGGCCTCGGCCAGCGTGCCGCCGGTCGCAACCGCGATCTTTGGTCCCAAGGGGCGGATCGCCATCGCTTTTGGCTCACGCATCCTGGCGTATTCAAGCGCCTCGCTCGGCGGCGCCGCGAACAGCGGCACCATCTCGGGGCGATACGGGCCTTGATAGGCTAATCGTGGCGCAGTGCGACGCTCCACCCCGGACGGATCGGTCGCGCGTAGCGTATCGTCGACGGCGACGGTGGCACAGGCCGCGTTGTACAGAAGCCCGCAGGCTTCGAGTGCGAGCAACTCGGCACTGTTCGTCGTCGATTGCCCAGGCCAAAGAAAAGAGCGTCCGATTTCCGAGAAGACGACCAGGGCCTTGTGCTCTTTGGCTTTGGCGTAGTCCGTGGCGTGCTTCGTGCCCTGCTCACCCCCCTGCACATAGGCCAGAACCTCCGCGATCGTCTTACCCAATGGTCGCGGCGCGGCGATCCGTTGCGGCAAGATCACTTGATTGCCGACCGCGTACAGGAAGCAACCGCCGCCGCACGTCGCGAGTGCATTGGACTCGGCCTCGTACTGGCTCTTTGCCGCGGTTGTGAAGGCGATGTTGCCGGTGCCGACGGCGATCGCTTTCGGCAGCGGCGCGTCACCATATCCAGCGGCGTCGGGTCGGTTACGCCTTGGGTTGTCAATCATGGGAATCATGGCGAGGTCGTACTGGCCCGTATAGGTGACGCGCGCCATGCTACGCGCCGCCCACTTACTTCCCGGCGGCGGCGAAGCCGGCGCCACTTCGCGATCGCTGCCGATCAGGGCGCAGGGCGCGCCCTGGAGGACCTGACATCGCTCGAGCGCAGCGACTTCGGCCAACAACGGTACCGGTCCTGGGCTTACCACCAGCGTGGCGCCATTCATGGCGATGGCGCGGTGCGGGAATGTCGAGCGCGCATACTCATGAATGATGGCGATCGCCGCCTGCGATTGCGTGCTCAATTTTTGCAACAGTGCGTTTTGCAGCGCGTTGTCGTCCGCAGTGTTTGGAGCGGCACCGGGCGTCGGCGGCAGATTGACCAGCACGAGGGGATTCGTAATCGGTTCGCGAAGGCGCTTGCCGAGAACGACGAGATTGCCCGCAGCATAGAGATAGCAGGGGCCGCCCTGCCCTTTGCGCCCGACATCGCCATTGCAGGCGGCGAGCACGCGCGTCTGGGCGTCGATAGAATTGGCGCCGTCGGTGACGGTGTAGATTTGCCCCCAGGGGTGAAAGGCCGTCGCTTTGGCGGCGATCGGCGTCGCCGCCGCGTACGATTGTACGTCGGCGCTGCCACGGACGGCGGGAGTGATAGCGGGAATCTGGTCGACAGCGAAGATGCCGGCGTAGCGCACGCGGGGCATGTCGCGGGTCGTGAGGTTGCCGCTCGCATCGAGGCGAACCTCGTCATCGGACGCGACCAGCGCGCAGGGCTCGCCGTAATAGACCTGACAGCCTTCCAGCGTCGCCTGCTCCGCGCCCTCGACCGACGCCCAAGCGACAAAGCGATAGGTTCCGCCGCCAGGACGCACGGCCAACGCCTTGTGAACCTGCGCCGTCTCGTAGGCCTTGGCCAACAGGGCGCGCGTTTCAGCCGTCATCGACGGCAGCGAGCGCTCGAATTGCGCGACGATGGCGTCGTGCAGCGGCACCGCATCCCGCGGGACGGGAACCACCGGCGGCTTCACGATCGTCGCATCGGAAGTAGCTGCCGCGGCGATCGGCGCCGTCGCGCGGCGCGGCAGCACGACGTCGTTGCTCGCCGCATACAGAAAACACGGCCCGCCCTGGCCGTGGCGCGATGGATCGGTATTACAGGCGTCAAGCGTCTGCGCCTCGGCGGCGCGTTGGCTTGCGGCGCCGCTCACGACAAACAGCCGCCCTTTCGGGTGATAAGCGGCGGCCTTGAAATTAGGCGCCGACAGATAGCCCGCGACATCGGACCGCGTGCGCACCCCGGCAACCAGGTAGGGAATGCGTTCTGGATCGAACGCTCCCGCATAGTGCACCCGCGGCATCGCTCGCGGTATGGCTTGGTCGCCGCCGCTATATTTGATGGTCTCGTCGACGGCGACCAGCACGCACGGTCCGTCGTGGCCGACCTCGCAGCGCTCGAGCACGGCGTCTTCGGCGCTCTGCTCGCTGTCCTCACCGCTGACCCAACTGATGCCGCCGTTTAAGGGATTGACGGCGATTGCCTTGTGCGCCTTGCCCGCCTGATAGCCGGCCGTAGCATCATCGCGGTTTTTCTGATCGAGCGACTTCGCCAATGTGGACAGGGCATTCAGTAAACCCGGATTGGCGGGAGCACCCGCCGGGGCCGGCGGCAAGGCGTTGAGCTCGGCCAGGCGGTTACGCGCGATCTCGGCGAACACGCCTTGCGGGAATTTCAACAAATAGGCGCTGAAATCCTTTGGATTCTTGCTGTTCCTCACCGACTCCCAAAACAGCGCGTCGAGGTCGACTTGAGGATTGGGTCCATTGATCTCCCGGATCACGCGCTCGCCGGTGGTCTTAGGATCAAAATAGAAGTCGCCCAGCAAACTCGAGCTTTCCCAAGGAATTTGCTTGCCGTCGGTCTGCGCCTCCACATCGCCGCGCACTCTCGACAGCATCTGGCGCACTTCGAGTCCGGGTGTCTCAATGAAACGCAACAGCGCTGCCGTGAACGGACTATGCGGACCGCTGCCATCCTCGGCCGCCATTTCGGGGGCGGCCGCGTAGACGATATAGGTGCCGCTGGCGCTCGCATGCGCGGGCGCCAACCCCGCCCCGGTTATGCCGCGCGCCAAACCGAAGCGCTGCTTGAACGGATCCTCGCGGCAGGCATCGAGAAACAATAGCGACACGTGCGCCTTGCTCTCGATCTGCTCGAGTACCGCCGTCAGGTCGAGGGCTTCGAAACGAAGATCATCGTCGCTTTTCACGTCGGCGCTGACCGGCAGCAGCCAGTTGACGCGTTGGACCTCGAGCGCATGTCCGGAAAAATAAAACAGGCTCGCGTCGGCGCCGCGCGATCTTTGCCCCAATCTTCGGACGGCCTTTTCCAGCGCCGCGCGGTCAGGGTTGATGACCAGATCGACGTCGAATTGCAGGCGCGTCAGCGCCGCTGCTACGTCGCGCGCGTCATTTAACGTATTCGCCAGCGCTGGCGCGTGGGCGTATTCGCCGGCGCCGACCACCAGCGCCACGCGCCGGGAAGCCGCCGCCGAGGTGTCACTGAGCGAGATCAAGGCTAAACCGATGAGGACCAGCAAGCGGACCATAGCGGCCGACACCCTTGGCATACCCCTGTCACGGATGGCCGCGGACAAAAACCGCGTTGTGCGCAGCGAAAGGGCCTCTGAAAACCGGCCAGCAAGGCCGGCGCGTCGCCTCGGCGCCGGACCGGCGCAACGTGAAGGACAACGATAACGTCACGTTCGGCTTTCGGCAACGCCGCGCCCGGCCGACACGCGTCCCGAAGCGCCGTGTGAAATGCGAGGACAACTTGGGTTTGTGCTCGCCGACGATTGGCAAACGCCACAGAATCGATACGGTGCAGCGGCGCATGCCGAATCATTTACATGGGTCTTTTCGAGTATCGCACTACAGCAAATTCCCGCGCTCACCCTGTCTAGATGCGATCGTCGTGGACCCGGCCAATCCTCTTGATAACTTTCCACTGCTTCGCTCGAAGGATGTTGAGGAAGTTCGCGATTGCCTGGAGCGCGTTTACGGCAAGCGGGTTTTGATCCCGCAGCACGGCGTCGAGGGCTTTAACGCCATCATCAACGCATGCCATCTTCGCGACACCGGGCTGTTATACGGCACATTCGGCGCGGCCGCGGGCTTCGAATTTCCGCCGGTCGATTATTTTTGCCAGCTATTCCCGCTGCGCGGAACGGGCGAGACCGTAATCGGCCACGTTTCATCCGATTTGATCCGCGGCACCGGCGCAGTGACATCGGCGGAGGCGCCCCACCAGACCAAGATCAGCGCCGACTATGCGCACCTCGTGCTGCGCATCGACGCCAAGGCTTTGACCGAGAAATTGGCGGCCATGACTGGCGTAACGACCAGCGAACCGTTGCGGATGGATCCGCGGCAAGATTTCAAACATCCGGCGGCGAAAATGCTGCACCAGTACATTCCGCTGCTCGCCGAAACGCTGAGCGGCGCCACACCGCCATTTCCGGACTGGTGGATCGCGCAAACCGAGCAGCTCCTCATGACGCTGTTCCTCTGCGGCCACCAGCATAATTACAGTCATTTGCTGGAGCAGGAGGCGCCGGAAGCAGCGCTGCGGCCGGTCAAGTTGGCCGAAGAATATATCGTCGCCAACGCGCAGCGGGACATCCGCTTGGAAGAGCTCGCGGACGTCACCGGCGTGAGCATTCTCAGTCTCTTTGCGGCGTTCAAGAAGTATCGTGGCTATACGCCGCTCGAGTTCATGGCGTTGGCGCGTTCCAGACGTGAGAAAATGCAATGACGGGTCGTGCCCGGCCGCTCGACCGTTATCCGCTGGTGCGCACCCACAATGTCGAAGAAATGTGCGCCGCCCTCGCCCGGGTCTACGCCAAGCCGACCTGGCACGTTGCCGCCAATACCGGCAAGGTTGACGTCACGCTCAACTACTATCCGATCCGGCACGTCGGGTTGGGCTATACCAAGTATGGCGTAGGCTTGAGCGGGGCATATCCGGAAAGCGATTGTTATCTGCAGACGTTTCCGATCCGCGGACGCGGCGAAGTCATTATCAAAAAGTTTGCCAGTCCGCTTGGCGCCGGCCGCGGCTTGACCGTCTCGCCGGGCCGGCGTTTTGCCGCCAAGGTCGACGCCGATTATGAACATCTCCTCCTGGTGTTCGATGCGCTGGGCTTGACGACCAAGCTCGCCGCCATCATCGGCCGACCGATCGGTCGCGCCGTTGAGTTCGAGCCGATCATGAACGACGCGCATCCGGCGGCCAAGGCGCTGCGCGATCACGTGACGTTTCTGGCCAAGGTGGTGAGCGAATCCGAGGCCCCACTGCCCAGATTGCTGCTGGAGGAATTCGAGCAGACGCTGATCGTGATGATCCTGCACGCCAATCGACACAACTACAGCCATCTGCTGGAGCGAACAGCGCGCAGCGTCGCCGCCTGGCAAGTAAAACGGGCGGAGGAGTTCATCGCGGCAAATTGGCGGCGGTCAATCCGCATGGAAGACATCGTGCAAGCGACCGGCACAAGCGCGTTCGACCTGTACCGGTCCTTCAAGAAAAGCCGCGGCTACACGCCGATGCAATTCGCCGAACGGCTGCGATTGAACCATGCGCGGGAACTGCTACAGCGACCGGACGCCATCACCACGATCGCGGGCGCCGCTCGGGCGTGCGGCTTCGGCGATCTCAGCCGTTTCGAACGCGACTATGTACTGGCATTCGGCGAGCCGCCCTCGATGACGCTCGGGCGCGGCGCGGGCAAGCGCCACAACTGACAACGCTGCAATTAGCAACGCCGCAATTATTGGCTTTAGGCCGGCTGGCGGCCCGGCGCGCCGCTTCCGCCAAAGTGCAAGCTTCGATATCGGCCGGAAACTCTGGTAGAATTCGACGCAGCCACGCAACCTTGCCGGAGACTTGCGCATGACGAGCCTTCACGATTGCGGCGATCCCAATTCCACAACCAACTCGACAATTCCCCTGCACAGCCGGCGTAGCATCATGACCGCGCTGGCGTCCGCCGCTTTGGCGTCGGCAAGTCCGGTGGTTGCCGTGGCCGACGTCTCGAGCGACGATGAACGCTTCATGCGCATCGCGCTCGATGAGGCCCGGCACGGCGATTATCCGTTTGGCGCGGTGATCGTGCGCGACGGCGAGGTGCTGGCGCGCGGGCGCAATCTCGGCAAGACCAACGGCGATCCGACCGCCCACGGCGAAATGATGGCGATACGCCACTGCCTCACCGCCCACGGCCGCGACGCGCTGAAGGGCTCTACGCTCTACACCTCCGGCGAGCCGTGCGCGATGTGCATGGGGGCGATCGTGTGGTGTCACGTCGGCCGCGTGGTCTTTGCCGCCTCCCTGCAGCAGCTCGCCACCAAGATCGATCAGATCATGATCCCGTGCGCCGAAGTCGCCGCCAAATCGGCTTTTGTGTCGATCAGCATCACCGGCGGCGTGCTCGCCGACGACGCCATGCAGCTTTTTGCCAAATAAGCAGCTGTTTGCCAGATAGGACCAGCGACGCCTCGATCGTTGCCGGCCGCGTGTCCGTTCAAAACGTTCCTTTCAGGAAAGCCCCGACCACGCGGCAGTTTTCCTCGGTGCCGTCAAACAATGTCGAATGGCTCGAGCCCTTGATGACGTGTTTCTTCGCGCCCGGGATGTGCTGCACCAGATAGTCCTGCCCGGCGCCGCTGTCAGCCTGCTGCCACGGCGTCATGACGTCCTCATCGCCGCCGATGACCAGTGTCGGCGCGGTGATTTTCGGCAATAGCGGCCGCAGATCCATGTCAATCATCGCCTGGCAGGCGAGCTTGAAGACGTCGACACGATTGCTGTTGCCCAAAATCTCCTGGATCATATCGACAGCCTGCGGCCCCTGAGCACCGTCCAAATAGCGGCGTGACAGCGCCTGGATGGCAATGAGCTCCGCCAGCGTCCGCGAGCCGACCCCGTAACGCTCGGCGATGTCGATCCAGCCACGGAACGTGAGGATGCCGGCATAGTCGAGCTTGGCGGCGGAGCAATTGATCACCAGGCGGTGCGTGCGGCCCGGATATTTGGCGGCGAATTGCTGCGCCACCATGCCGCCCATCGAGGTGCCGTGGATATGAGCGGTGGCGAGCCCGAGATGGTCCATCAGCCCGGCAACGTCGTCGGCCCACACTTCCATGTCATAGTGCTGGAACGGCCGCTCGGATTGGCCGTAGCCGCGCATGTCGAAATCGATGCAGCGGAAAGTCCGCGACAGCACCGGCGTGGCGGTGGCGAAATTAAAATGTCCGAAGCCGGCGCCGTGGATTTGGATGACGGCTTCGCCTTCGCCGGTCTGCTGGTACCAGATACGCGCGCCATTGATCCTGGCATGAGGCATTGCGTTTCCCTTAAGGTCGCGCGCCTCCTTCTGGCGGTATCGGGCAAAGGCGCGTTGATCGAGCATACGCTCACTCGCCGGTGGTTTTGAAGCCGGCAGCGCGCCCATTGCTTGCAGCGATTTTCAATTCCATGGCTGAGAGGAATTGCGTGACGTCGGCCGCTGTTTCGCCGCCCACGTCCAGCACGTCCGTTCGCCACAGACGTCGCGTTCAACGCCGGCGGCCGGTTTGCAGCTGTACACCGGCGGGAAAGCCAAGTGGAATCCTTAATCTGACACGGCTTCCGCACTTTTTTGTGACGACGTTGGTGTGACAGGCGCGACCCAATCACGCTCGGCCGAAACAACTTTCAACATTGGCAACGCCGCGGAAGTCTGATTAGCTTTCGTGCTGGTGCGGTACAGACAATCTTGGAGGGTGGGTATGCTGTTGAAATCGGTGACGGCTGTGCTGGTCGTGGTCGCTGCTGCCATGTCCAGCCCGGCGCTTGCATGCAAAAGTCCGACCTTGATCTTCTCCGACGACTTTCAGTCTCCGGATTCGGCGTGGCTCGCGGATAACGGGACGTTCGCCGAGAGCGGCGGCAAGGCGCAGCTGACGGCGCCTGCCAACCAGCTTGGCGAGGCCCATTACGAAGGCTTCTTTGCCGATGCCGGCGATCTGTGCGTCGAATTCGACGGCGCCGGCGGTCAAGGATTTGACCACGGTTTCCGGCGGCCTGGTGTTCGGCATGACCGACTTCAGCAATTTCTATGTCTTTCTGGTCCAAGGCGACGGCCAGGCGGCCATCGTTCGTCGTCAAAACAACGGCTGGCTGGTCCCGGTGCCCAACAAGCCTGCACCGGGCTTCAAGCCCGGCGCGGCGAACACGCTGCGGGTGACGTGGAAGGGCGGCGCCGGCGCGGCCTATATCAACGATCAGCTGGTGTTTAACTTCAAGTACCAGCCGTTCACCAACGGCAAATTCGGCCTCTATACCGAAGGCGGCAACACCTACACCTTCGCCAACATCAAGCTGACGAACTGACTGCGCAGCGGATACACATGCGCGGTATGGGATTGATCCGGGTCGCGTCGCGGACGCGGCTCGGATATTTCCGAAGCGAGTCGGATAGCTCCTTCAAATCGACAAGATTTGGACTAGTGTCGAACCGGGCGGCTTCGATAAGCACAAAAGGCTTCCTCCAATGCTCAAGGCGGAAACATCCAGGACGAGCCGGACACGCGCCGGCGTCGCCATTACCGGCTTTGCCTTGCCGGTCATGGTCGGACTTTCGTTGACGTTTGTTGGTCCCGCCGCAGCGGACATGACAAATAAGCAATCTTCCACGGCGGCTCAGGCTCAGTCCGCTCCTTCCAATGTCATGTCGTTCAGGGGCTCGACGACACCGCCGATCGGCAAATCGAGAATCCGCCCTGCCCTGGTCGGCAGCGCAGCCGTCCGATCCGGGGCGGCGCCGGGCAGCGCCGCTGGTGTGACGGCAGATCGTTGGTCCGGCCCTGCGCCCGCCGGTCTGACGGAAGATCGCGTGCCGCATAATCTGACGGCAAGTCGTTGGTCCGGCCCCGCGCCGGCCGGTCTGACGGAAGATCGCGTGCCGCATAATCTGACGGCAAGTCGTTGGTCCGGCCCCGCGCCTGACGTGATGGCAAGGCCGACCGCCACCGCCAACGAAGCTTTGTTGCGTCCCGTCGAAATCGCCGCCGTCAAAGCCAAGGCGACAATGGCGGCCGCCGTTGCGCCAGCCGCGGCCCGTGCTCCAGCCAGTGGCGCAACTCGTACGGCCATGCTGACCCCATCGTCGACGATGGCGGCCGATCGTTCGGCGGCCACGGAGCTGCTGAAGTCGAAGGCTGCAGTTACCGCACTACGCAAGGCGCGGCACGACGCCGCTGCCCATCAGCGGTAATTCGAGCTCCGCCGGCGGCGGCATTCGTCATCTTTCTTAGTTGTCATGGGTCTATGAATGCGTCAGTCTACCAAGCGGGCGTGGTGCGGGCGGCGGATCGGCTGATTGATCTCGGCCGTTGACCACTCGGCCGCAACGCGCCGCGCCCGGTAGTTGGCATAGTCGCTCGATGGTTTTTCAGGATCAACGCGCAGCAAAAGGCTAGTCGCCTCGTGGCGTATATTCTGCACGCGATAACGAGGGGCGCGTCGGCAATGGTGTGTGCCGGCCTGTCCGGATTTGTTGTTCTGTTGTCGGCGGCTCCGGTCGCGCCGGTGTTCGGGCAGGATCTCGCCGCGAACAGCCAGATCGTGATCGGCTATGTGCCGCCGACCAATCCGGCGCTGCAAACCGTCTACCAGCAGGTCAAGGCACGGGGCATTCTCGAGGAGTTGCAGCAATTCCTCTCACCACTCAAGCTGCCGCATAAGCTGACCGTGCAGACCGGACAATGCGGCGCGACCTACGTGCCGTATGAGCACGGTCCGGTCACCATTTGTTACGAATATCTCGATCAGATCGAGCGGCTGGCGCCGGCAACGGTGTCGTCCGATGGCGTCACCCGGGCCAACGCCATCACCGGCGCGTTCGTGCAGGTGGCGCTGCACGACGTGGCGGAGGCGGTGTTCAACGAGCTGCAAGTCCCGATCTGGGGCCGCGAAGAGGACGCCGCCGACAAGATCGCCGGACTGATCATGATGCAATTCGGCACCGACGTGGCGCTCCGCGTCCTCACCGGAACCACCTATTTCTTCCAGGCGTCGTCGCACACCTGGACCGGCGTCGACTTCTCCGACGAGCGCGGCACCGAAGACCAGCGTTTCTACAACTATCTGTGCATTGCCTATGGCGGCGACCCCAAGACCTTCGGCTACGTCGTCACCAACAACCTGTTGCCGAAGTCGCGCGCCGATCAATGCGCCCACGAATATTCCGAGCTGGTGTACGCATTCAACACCACCATCATGCCGTCGGTCGATCCGGTCTTGCTGGCCAAGGTTCGTGCGACGCAATGGGTCAGGCCCAACGATGGCGGGCCGCCCCCTCCAGGCGCGACGCCGCCGACGACAACGGATGGAGCCGATGCCAAAAACTAAAGCCATCTGGTTTTTTGCGGCGGCTTTGTCGCTGGCAGCCGGTGCCGTTGCGATCGCACAGACCAACACCCAGCCGACGGCCGGCCAAAGCAGCCAACCGCACATTCCGAAAAACCCGAATATCGTGATCTCCTACGAGCCGCCGACCAATCCGCTCTATCAGGAGGTCTACAATGACCTCAAGGCGCGCCACGTCCTCGAGGAGCTGCAGCACTTTCTGGCTTTCATCCACTACCCGAGACCGCTCAGCGTGAAACTGACGACGTGCGGAGAAGCCAACTCCTGGTACAACTCGCATCTGCAGGGCGTCGAGCTCTGCTACGAGATCGTCGACTGGATCAAGCGCGTCGCGCCGACGCAGCCGCAGGTCGGCAACCTGACTCGGGAGGACGCCATTGTCGGCCCGGTCGTTCAGGTCATCCTGCATGAATTCGGCCACGCCACCTTCGACCAACTCGAGGTGCCGATCGCCGGCCGTGAGGAAGATGCGGCAGATCAGTTTTCCGCCTACATGATGTTGCTGGCCGGCAAGGAGATGGCGAACCGCACCCTGCCCGGCGCCGGCTATTTCTGGGCCGCGACCAATTCGCCCTACTCGCGCATCGAATATTCCGACGTGCACGGCGAGCCGCTGCAGCGCTCCTACAACCTGCTGTGCATGGCCTACGGCGCTTATCCGGACGAATTCCAGTATCTGGTCGATGCCGAACTGCTGCCCAAGGCGCGCGCCGCGCTGTGCACCCACGATTACAAGGAGGTGGCGCGCGCCTTCGACAAAACCGTCGGCCCGCATGTCGGTCAAGACATGCTCAAGCTCGAACAGACCCGGCAGTGGCTGCGGCCCAACGAGCTGCAGCCGCTCGAGTAGCTACCGCCTCTCGCTTCTCAAATCTAGAGCATGATCCGGAAAAGCCTGCCCCGGACCTGATCCGGGGTGGCAACCGGTTTTCCGAAGAGATCATGCTGCGCCCAGAAAGTTGGAGCATCGAATTCGATCGCCCTACAACAATCGCTTCAGATTGAGAGCGATTGCGCCGAAAATTTTTTGGCGGAACGCAATCTTCCCGCAAGACGACCGTAAAGTCGCGTCGGTCAAGCCCCCCGCAAAGCCGTGGAACTTAGCCGAACTTGTAGCGTTCAGTTTTCGGATTTCGTCGTTTCGTATGCTTAGACCTGCGCGCTCGCCGGGCCCCGTTTTAGGTCAGGCCACGGAATGAAGACCGGCGGGGCCGGAACAAGGGGGGCGAAGCTTGTAGAAAGGGACGAAAATGGTCGCGAAGCGCTGGGTACCGTTCGCACTAACAGTCCTGGTTTTAACTGCGACATCAACCGTGCCGATGGCGCAGAGCCCAAATCCCAGCGCCCCGCTGATCTTGCCCAATCAGCCGGAAGTTCCAGTGTCGCCGGCAATGCCAAGCACGCTTCTTAGCCCGCCGACAATGACAAATCCGCTCACCGGTTTGCCGTGCACGGGAGGACAGTCCTCGTTGGCGATCGGCGGCACAGGCACGCCGCCCGGTACCAATGAATTTCCCGATACTGGCGAGGAGCAGATCAATCAATTGCAATCGCCGAGCAGCGTCTTCGAATCGCAAGGCACGCAGGGGCCGTGCTGACGAGGATGAGATGACGCCGTCCTTTCGGTCATCTGTCGGATTCCGTCGAAGTCGCTTGAGAAAACGATGTCTGCGCGATAGCAAACAACGCTTGACGCGATGAAGTTCGCTGCGATGTGCCGGCCGCAGATCAGAGTCAATGCTAAGCTCGGAGCACTAAGCGCCGCGGTTTTGATCGCGTCCTTGGTCTTTGTCGGACTCGCGCCGGGCCAGACGTCGAACTTGCGTGCCTTCGGACGCGTCGAGGGTGCGGCGCCGACCATGACAATCGGTGTTGCGGTCAGCGGTATCGTCCACAATCTTCTGGTGCACGAAGGCGACCGGGTTCACGCGGCGCAGATCCTCGTCCAGCTTGATTGCCGGCAGATCGAGGCCGACGTTCAAGTGCGCGAGGCTCGCTTGGCCGCCGCCCAGGCGACCTTCGACAGATACCGAAATGGCTCGCGTCCCGATGAGATCAGTGTCGGCGAGGCGGCGGTGCGATACGCGCAAGCGCGCGCCGATGAAGCAGAGAAGGCCCTTGGGCGGGCCGAGGCCATGCAGGAGGGTGTCGCGGTCACCACAGCGCGGGTGCTCGAGGTCAGGCGCGACGCCAGAATCGCGGCAGCACAACTCGAGGAAGCTCAGGCAAAGCTTTCCTTGCTTCGCGCCGGCTCACGCGAGGAAGAAATCCGCCACGCCGAAGCCCTGCGAAATGCCGCAATCGCGGACCTTGATACCGGCCGCGCACGTCTGGACCAATGTACCATTCGCGCACCCGTGGACGGGGTCGTGCTCGACGTTCTCACCAATCCCGGTCAGTTCTTGAGTTTTGCCGTTCCGCAGCCGCTCTTGCACATCGTCCCAGACGGCCCATTGCACGTTCGCGCCGAGGTCAACCTCCGCGACCTTGCGCAGGTTTGCATGTCGCAAACCGCCGTAGTTACCGCAGATGGATTCCCCAACGGGCGTCTCCACGCCGACGTGACGTCGATCAGCCCCATGGTTAGTCAGCGAACCATCGTTGCTGGCGTGCCACAAGCCGAGGACAGTCAGGTCGTGGCCGTCACCTTGCAAATGGAGCGTGCCAGCCCTTCATTGCCGATCGGATCAGTTGTTGCGGTCCGTTTTGATCCGTGCCCGCCTAAGTCATAGGTTGCCCAGTTCGTCAAAGTCTGTTGCCGGATAAACCGGACATGATGCGGACATCGCGAAAACGAGGCGTTTGACCGTGAGCGGTCGTCTCTTCGAGCAGCATCAGAGCAAATTCGCAGAGGGCATCCGCATCGCTAGGTCTTGTCCCGGTTCCTGGCGATCCACAACGTCAGGTCCCAGGCGCCATAGACGCCGGCGAGCAGCAGAAGCGTGATCCCGCCCGCTATGGCATAGGGCGCGAAGGATTGCTCGGCAACCAATCCGGCCGCGCCGGCGATCAAGCTCGCGTTGCCGAGCAGCGGAACGACCGAAAACACAGTCCAGTCGAGCCAATCGGGCGAGACGAAATCGATCTTGCGCTGCTCGAGAATGACGTGAATTTGGTAGACGAAGCCGGTTAGCCCCAACAGCCCCAGAATGATCCCGACCGGCCACGCCGACGGCCAAGGCGGCAGCACGGCCATGCACTCGAATAGCACGCCACCGAAACGAATGAGCGTCGGCGTCAAGAAGGCGCGGGTGGCATCCAATCCCTGGGGCGTAGACAAGCCGGCGCCGAGCGTGATGGCGACGAACAACAAGCCGATCAATGTCGCCCCTGCTGTCGCGCCCACAATGAAAAAGTTTTCCCAGCCGTGGAGCATTGGGGCCCTGAAACCGGAAGCCGCGCCTCTTATGGGATAATACGCCGAGCACACCGTTACCACGCCTTGTTAGCCGGATTTCGTGAGATCATTCACACCTCAAGGTGATGTCTAGGCGAGTGGCGGAATGTCTGCTTATGGCACATCCCGGAAGCGACACCATGTCCGAGTTGAGTTTGAGAGGCAGCGCATAACGGACATGAGATGCAGAAGAATTATTGAGTAAGTCCTAGTTACCGCATCAGCGCGCCGCCATCGACGCTGATGGTTTGACCGGTGACGAAGTTGCTCTCGTCCGAGCACAGATAGATCAGTGTCGAAAGCAAATCGGCCGGCACCTGCTCGCGCTGGATCGCCCGCGCCGCGATGCCGGCGGCGCTGGCCTTGCCGGTCCAGTCCGGATGGGTCACGACCGCCTCGCTCATGGTCAGGCCCGGCGCAACGGCATTGACGCAGATATTGTGGGCGCCGAGCTCGCGCGCCAGCGAGCGCGTCATCGACACCACGGCGCCCTTGGAGGCGACATAGTGCAGCAGGTTCGGCGTGCCCTTGAACGCCGTGCCGGAGGCGATGTTGACGATGCGGCCTTTCTTGTTCTGCATCATGATCGGCGCCACCGCCTTCGCGCACTGAAAAGTGCCGCGCACATTCACCTTCATCACCCGGTCCCACTCGTCCTCGTCGATGTCGAGGAACGGCTTGGCCGACAGGTCGGCGAACAGGCCGGCATTGTTGACCAGGATATCGACGGTGCCGAATTCCTTCACCGCGTCAGCGACCAGGCTTTCGACCGAGTTCTTCGACGTGACGTCGGCGCGCACAAAGACCGCCGGCCGCTGCGTCTCGCTGATGCGTTGCGCGACCCGATTGCCGTCGAGTACGTCGGAGACCACCACCCTGGCGCCGGCTCCGGCCAGGCCCTCGCAAAAAGCGGCGCCGATGCCGCGGGCGCCGCCGGTGACGATGGCGACTTTGTCCTTAAGCCTGGTATCCATGTGTTGCTTCCCTTTGAACTGACAAATCGGGTCAAAATATCCCACGCCTCACTCGGGTGCGGGCGACGCAAGCGGCTTATCCTTGTCAACAACATACGTCACCAAAAGCCTGGTCGGCTTGTCGCCGTTGCGCGCACCGTGCGGCACTTCGCGCAGCACATGGAAGCTGTCGCCGGTTTTCAGCTTGCGTGCCGGGTCGCCTTTCACCGCAAGCTCGAATTCGTCGTCCAGCACATAGACGGTTTCGACGCCCGGATGGGTATGCGGCGCGACGGCGGCGCTCGGGTCGATCTCGACCAAAGCCGTGATCGTCACGTAGTTATCGGGAAACTCCATCTTCTGCAGGATAGTGCGCTTGAGACCCGGCGTCTGGGCTTGGGCGTCGCCAATCGCGGTAGCGGCAAAACCGGCGACTGCACAGATGGCGCAAGCGCTGAAATTTCTGCGCGTCAGCATGACTTCTTCCTCCCTTTTGTGAGGAGAAGACTAGCAAGCGGCGGGATGGAGAGAAACCATGTACAAACCAATCGTTGGCAATGCCGGCGAAAGGTCTATTCTCGGCCGCGGCACCGGGGCGTAGGCGATGTGCAGGACGCCACTCCGGCCGATTTGCAATCGAATGACATCCGTCGGACGCGGGGCTGCCTTTGCGCTACAGGACGCCGCCGGCCAAACGGCTGAGCACAATTCCGAGCTGCGCCGGCGTGATGACGCGCGCCGCCTGCGCGCGGGCGCGCGCTGCCGGTGTCGATTTGCCGCCGCTGCTGCGGCGTATCGGCCTGACCGCACGCGACATCGAAAATGAAAGCGTGCCGCTGCGCGTCACCAGCCAGATCAAATGCCTCAATCTCGTGGCGGAGGCGCTGGGCGACCGGCTTCTCGGCTTTCACGTCGCGCAAGGCATGGATCTGCGGCGCGGCGGTTTGTTGTATTACGTCGCCGCATCTTCCGAGGTGCTGGGCGATGCGCTGCACAGGATCGCGCGCTATTCCTCGATGGTGAACGAAGGCGTCAAGCTTGAAGCCGAGACCGGCGAAAAGCTGCGGATAGTCTTTGCCTATGCGGGCGTGCCCCGCCGCCACGACCGCCACCAAATCGAGGCCTGGACGACACTCATCATCCGCTACTGCCGTGAACTGACCGGCCGCGGTCTACAAGCGCTCGCGGTGCGACTGATGCACCATCGTATTCCGGAATCCGGCGAGATCGACAGTTTCTGCGGCCGCCGGATCGAGTTCAGTTCCGACATGGACGATGTTTCGTTCGCTGGTGAAGCGGCAAAACTGCCGATCGCCAACGCCGACCCCTTTCTCAACAAGCTTCTGATCGGATATTCCGAAAACGTCGTAACCCGGCGCAGCGCGCGTTCCGGCGTCATCCGCGCTGACGTCGAAAACGCGCTGGCTTCGCTCCTGCCCCACGGCCAGACGCAAATTAAGAACGTCGCACGACGGCTGGGCGTCGGTCCGCGAACCCTGCGCCGCAAGCTCGCCGCCCAAGGTCTCACCTACGCCGGCATCCTGGAAGAATTGCGCTTTGCGTTGGCGCGGCACTATCTTTCGGAGCGGGATCTTCCCATCTCGCGCATCGCGTGGCTCCTTGGCTACACCGAAGTCAGCACATTCTCTCACGCTTTTCGCCGCTGGACCGGCCGCACGCCCCGTGCCGATCGCTCGCGGCAGCGACCGGCGGCACCGCCGAGTAATCACTAACGGCCGGCCAAAGCGGTGTTTTGGCACGCCAAAACAAATTTTTGACCCCGGATCGCAAGTTTTTGCCGGCCGGCTTTATTACCTGACCGTTAGTTGAACCACATTCACAAGACCTCCCCTGCACCACGTCGGCACGAATGATGATGGAAATCATCCAGTACATGCGCGAGCTGGCGCAGACTTGCACGCGGCTCGCCCGCACCTGCCCGCATCAGGCGACCTCGCATGCCCTTGAAGAAGTCGCCGTCGACTTGATGGCCAAGGCCCACGAGCTCGAGCGCGAATACGGCGCTTAAATCCGGCCCATTCCTGGAGCACAGCGGCGCACCGCCGCGACGTGTCTACTGTCCGGTCGGCCGGCCTTGGATCTTCGGCAGGTTTGCCGCGGCGTCCTTCGGCGAGCTTTGGGCGCGGTTTGCCAGCTCGACGGTCAATAGCTGGGCGCGCTCCGGCGACATCTGCGCCAGAATTTCCGACATGTTGCGCGGGTTTATCTGCGAGGCGACCTCGATCAGCACATTGACCTCGAGGCGGTCGAAAATCTTCGCCGCGTCGCGCGGCTTCATCGTCTGGTACATGGTGACGAGGCCCTTGAAGCGGGCGGCTTCCGCCTCGTCCTTTTTCTGCTCGGCGACGGCGAGCTGCGCCTGGCCCTCTTTGATTTGCGCGAGCTTCGAATCGACCCGCTTCTCGGCCTCGGCCAGGAGGCCCTCGCGGATGTCGAGTTCGCGGGCGCGTTTGTCGAGTTCCTGCCGGCGCTCCTGCAAGCGCTCGAGGATCGCCCGCTCGGAAGGTGAAGGTGCAGGCGGCGGGTTGAGCGGGATCACCGTGCCATTGGGCGACGGCGGCGGATCCTTCGGCTCCCTTTTCGTTGCTTTGCCGGCCGGGTTCTTGCTCGGCGCATCTTTGCCTGTGGGCTCTTTGTCCCCGGGTTCTTTGATGGCGGCGTCCTTGCCCGCCGCGGCGCTCCCCTCGCCTTTCGGCTTGTCGCTTTTCTCGCCGCCCGGCTCGGCGACGGTGCCGGTTATAATGTCGTTGTTCTTGTCGCCGGCGAGCGGCGGAATGACGGGGAGGAAACTGAGATCGACCTGTTCCGGCGGCGTGCCTTTCGGATCAGGGAAGTTGAACATCTGCTGCGCCCACGACCGTTTCCGCTCGGCGGGACGCGCCGCGCCCGGCCCCCCATGGATGACGGCCGCTTCGGTGACGCTGAAGCGATCACGATCCGACGTCGACGCCGTTTGGCGACCGAGCAGAAGATCGGCCGCGACTAAGACCAGAAGGCACGCACTGGCGACCATCGCGATCGGCAAAAGACGCAGCTCGCGAAAGTAACGGATCATGCCGCCAGACCGTGGACCTTGACGCGCAGGCGCTCAGCAAAAGCTTGCGCGGCCGCAGCGACCGCTTGGGCGCCGGCGGGCGCTTCTTGCCCGCCGCGTGGCGCCTCCACGGACGGCCGGGGCGCCGGTAGAGCGGTTGGCGCGCGCTTCGCGGCCGGCGCAGGCGGCGTTTTTGGAATGGTGCCGCCGGCGACGACGATCCGCGCCAGCCGGTCATAGAGATCCTTGCCGGCGGCGAGGCTGCGATCGAGGTCGGCAGTGAAGCGGTCGGCGCTGCGCAGCCGCGCGCCCAGGCCGGCCTCGCATTCCTCGACGGTGAGCTTCAAGCCGGCGATCGCGCGCTCGGCGATTTCAGTCGCCGTAACAAGCTCGGAAATCGTCGCCCGCAGCGATTGCTCGTCGGCCTTCAGGAGCTTGAGCCGGCGGTTGAGCGATATGCAATAGGCGATGGTCAGCGCCAATAAAATCGCCACCAGCATTTCGATGATCATGCCGAAGCCGTTGCTCACTGTGCCTCCATCCGGTTGCCGACCCCGCCCGCGGTCTCGAACATGACGAGTGTGGTGTTGGGTTTGCGCAACGGCTTGCCGACCCGCACCGCGACGCGGTCGCCGACGCGACCCATGCGGCCCTCGGTCAGCGTCACGTCGCCGCAGCGCACGATCACCGGCGCGTCGGATTTGAGCTCGAGCATCAGCGTGTCGCCGACATCGAGCTTCATGATTTGTTTGAGCGGCAGCGGCGCCTCATAGAGCACGGCGTCGACCGCGATCTCGGCCTGGCCCATCTCGGTGGCGAGGTGGCCTTCCCAGGTCGGGTCGCGGCCGAATTTCTCGCCCATGAACATCTGCAGCAGCACTTCGCGGATCGGCTCGATCGTGGCGTAGGGCAGCAAAAGCTCGATGGTGCCGCCGCGATCCTCCATGTCGATGCGCAGCCGCACCAGGATCGCGGCATTGGCCGGCCGCGAAATCGCGGCGAAGCGCGGATTGGTCTCCAGCCGGTCGATGTTGAACTTCACCGGCGACAGCGGCTTGAAGGCGAGCTCGGCGTCCGCCAGCACCACCTCGATCATGCGCTTGACCAGGTTGGTCTCGATCGTGGTGTAGGGCCGGCCTTCGATGCGCACCGCAGTCTGGCCGCGGCGGCCGCCGAGCAGCACGTCGATGATCGAATAGATCAGGCTCGAATTGATGGTGATCAGGCCGAAATTCTCCCATTCCTCGGCCTTGAACACGCCGAGAATGGCGGGCAGCGGAATCGAGTTGAGATAGTCGCCGAACCGCACCGAGGTGATGCGGTCGAGCGAGACTTCGACGTTGTCGGAGGTGAAGTTGCGCAGCGACGTGGTCATCAACCGGACCAGCCGATCGAAGATGATTTCCAGCATCGGCAACCGCTCGTAGGAGACCATCGCCGAATCGATGATGGCGCGGATGCCGGAATTGTCGTTGAGCGAGACGTCGGCGAGGGAGAAGCCGAGCAGCGAGTCGATTTCCTCCTGGGTCAGGATGCGCTCGGCGCCGCCCTTGGCGGCCTGCATGAAATGGCCGTCCTCAGCCATGCTGGCCCACTGCGCCGCCATCGCCTCGGCGCCGTCGGCGTCGGTGGTAATGACATCGTTGCCGGCCGCCGGCGCCGTTGCGGTTTTCTGCTCGGCTTCAAGCGCCACGCCCCATTCGGCGGCGAGAGCGTCCTGGTCGATCTGGTCGTTCGCCATCGGCTAGGCTTTCATTTCGTCATTCCGGGGCCGAGCGGAGCCAGGAGCCCGGAATCCATAACCACCGCCGTTATTAGTTCTGCGCCAACCGTGGTTATGGATTCCGGACTCGCTGCTGCGCAGCGATCCGGAATGACGAGGTGAAGCGGCTGCATCACTGCACCACGATTTCCTTGAACAACACGGCGTTGATCCGGCTCGGTGCAATTGCGGCATTGACCCGCCGGGTCAGCTCTTCCTTAAGCCGATAGAGCCCGGCGGAACCGTCCAGATCGGTCGCCCGCAATTCGCGAAGATAGGTTTGGAAGGCGTCCATCACCCGCGGCATGATGGGTTGGATCTGCTGCGACATGGTTTCGTTGGGCAATTCCAGCGTGACTTTGACCTTGAGATATTGGGTGCGCTCGCTGCCGCTGGACGACGACAGATTGACCAGCACCTCCGGCATGTCGAGGAACACCACCGGCTTGACTTGCGGACCGGCGGCGGTCGCCGCCGCTTCCGCCTTCTCGTGGCCGCTGAAGAAAAAGAAATATCCGCCGCCGCCAATGACGCCGAGCCCAACGAGGCCTCCGACCGCCATCAGGATCAGCTTGAGCGACAGCTTACGCTTGGGGGCCGCTTTAGCCTCTTCGCCTTCAGCTTCGGCGTTCTCGGCCTCGGGCTGCGCTTCTTTGGTCGTTGCCATCACCGCTCCACTCGGATGACTGACTTTTAGTGACTCACTTGAGGTGAGAGGCGCGCGGCCGACAGGGAAGAATGCAGAACAACTGTCGCAGGCGCCGCGGCGCGAAAGAACGCTTGCGCCGTCGCCGGAAAGCTAGGTCAGGAATGGTTAACGGATACTTGCGGAGTTCCATCCGGGCGGAAGATTTTGCCGGGTAGGCGCCGGGCGGCGGCGGTTTCTGCCTGCCGTACGGCCCCCGCCCTGCCACTAAGCGATTGCCCGCGCTTTGATTTTCTCATTGGCACGGCTTCTGCACTTCGTCCCCTGCCGCGGGCTTGGGAGAGGCCTCGGCTTAAACGACGGAGCGACGCCGGGGAGACGGCGTCTTTCGCCGCACGAAGGGGGAGTTTACCGATGCAGAATGCGCTTCTCGTCGGCTTGTCACGGCAGATGTCGCTCAGCCATGAGCTCGACATCGTCGCCAACAACATCGCCAACATCGACACCACGGGTTTCAAGTCGGACAGAGCCACGTTCACCGAATATCTGATGCCGGGCGCGCGCGACAACGAGTTCGCCACCGGCAAGGACCGCCGCATCAGCTTCGTGCAGGACCGCGCCACCTGGATCGATTACAGCGCCGGCTCGATGCAGCGCACCGGCAATCCGCTCGACGTTGCCATCGACGGCAAGGGCTACTTCGTGGTGCAAACGCCGCGCGGCCAGCGTTACACCCGCAACGGCGCGCTCGGCATCAATGCCGCCGGCGAGCTTGTCACCAGCAACGGCGATCAGGTGATCGGCACCAACGGGCCGATCATCCTTCAGCCCACCGACCGCGACATCATCATCAGTCCGACCGGCATCATCAGCGTCCGCGACGGCGTCGGCACCAACAGCGCCCAGCGCGGCCAATTGCAGCTCGTCAGCTTCGATCAGCAGCAGAAGCTGCAAAAGGACGGCGGTTCGACGTTCATGGTGCCGCCCGACGTGACGCCGAACCCGGCGCCGGCCAACACGCGGGTGATGCAGGGCGTGATCGAAAAATCGAACGTGCGGCCCATTGTCGAGATGGCGCGAATGATCCAAATCACCCGCAGCTATTCCGACATCGCCGCCATCCTGCAGCAGCAGGGCGACCTGCGGCGAAATTCGCTGCAGCAGCTGTCGCAAGCGCCGAGTTCATCAAGTTGATTGTGAGGAAGCCCGACCATGCGTGCACTTGACACTGCAGCGACCGGAATGGCGGCCATGGACCTCCAGGTCCAGGTCATCGCCGGCAACATCGCCAACAGTTCGACCACGGGCTTTAAGAGTCAACGTGCCGAATTTCAGGATCTTATCTACGAGCACGTGCAACGTATTGGCGCGCAAGCCTCCGACAACGGCAATATCCTGCCGGTCGGCATCGAGCTCGGCTCCGGCGTGAAAACCGTCGGCACGCCGCGGCTGATGAACCAAGGCACGCTGTCGCAGACCGGCAATACGCTCGATCTCGCCATCCAGGGGTCCGGCTGGTTCCAGATCCTGATGCCCGACGGCACCTTCAGCTACACCCGCGATGGCTCGTTCCAGATGGACAATCAGGGCCGCATGGTCACCGCCGAAGGCAACCTGGTGCAGCCGACCATTACCATCCCGCCGAACTCGACCGGGTTGACCATCAACGCCCAGGGGCAGGTGTCGGTGACGCTGCCAGGCAGCACGACCTCGAGCATCCTCGGCCAGCTTCAGCTCACGACCTTCATCAACGACGCCGGCCTGCAGGCACAAGGCAGCAACCTGTTTGTGGCGACGCCGGCCTCAGGACAGCCGCAAAACAATACGCCCGGCCTCAACAACTCCGGCACTTTGCTGCAAGGCAGTCTTGAACAATCCAACGTCTCAGCAGTCACCGAAATCACCAACCTGATCCAAGCGCAGCGCGCCTACGAAATGAATTCCAAGGTCATCACGGCGGCCGATCAGATGCTGCAGACGACCGCGCAACTGATGCGCTGAGAAGGGCCATCGCCATGATCCGCTCCCCGATCCGCTATCTGCCGCTGGCGCTGTTGCTCGCCGGACTCCCGGCCGATCCGGCGGCGGCGCAAAACGCCATGCCGGCGCTGCGCGCCAACGTCACCGTGACCGGCGAGATCGTGCGTATCGGCGACCTCATTGAAAATTGCGGTCCGGTCGCCGATGTGCCGATCTTCCGCGCGCCCGATCTCGGCACCCGCGGCGCGGTGCCGACCGAGCGGGTGATCGAGGCGATCCGTCCGCATCAACTGATCGGCATCGACACCCGCGGCATCACCGAAGTCGTGGTGACACGCGCCAGCCGCGCCATCAGTGCGCAGGATATCGCCGCGCGCGTTGCCAAGGCGCTGGAGAGCCAATATGGCCTAGGCGATGCGCGTAACATTGCGGTCGAGTTCGACCGCGACGTGCGTACGCTCAATGTCGAACCGACCGTCACCGGCGAACTGCAGGTCGCGTCGCTGAGCTACAATCGCCGCGCGGCGCGCTTCGACGTGACCTTCGACCTGCCGGGCAGCGCGGCCTTGCGCTGGCAGTCGATGCGCTATAGCGGCACGGCGATGGAAACGGTCGACGCGCTTGGCGTCGACCATCCGGTCGAGCGCGGCGAGGTGCTCAAAGCGTCCGACCTGACGATCATCAAGCGGCCGAAATCGGAAGGTGCGGTGCTGACCGACGCTGCGTCGGCCGCGGGCCTGGCGGCACGTCATCAGCTGCGTCCGGGCCAGCCGCTGCATGACGCCGACTTGATGAAGCCACAGCTGGTTCAGCGCAACGACAGTGTCACGATCGTCTACGAAGCGCCTGGGGTGACATTGACGCTACGCGGCCAGGCTCAGGACAACGGCGCGCTCGGCGACACGGTCAGTGTCCAGAACGTCCAATCGAAACGCCTGGTGCAGGGCGTCGTTAGCGGTCCCGGCCGCGTGACGATTACCGCGACGCCGGCGCGTGTCGTCGGCGCCGAACCGCCGCCTACCCCCGAACCTTCACCCTCCGATCAACCGCAACGCGAGCACAGCGTCGAGTAAGTCGAGTGCATAAATGTTGAAATCCACTACGCGTTCCAAGTTTGCCCGTTCGCTTCTCGGCACCGCCGCGCTGACCTCGTTATTGACCGGCTGTGCCGCCATCGATCGCATCAAGCAGCTCGGCGAGCCGGTGGCGCTGGCGCCGATCGACAATCCGACCGCCAAGCCCGGCTACAAGCCGGTGCAAATGCCGATGCCGACGCCGCAGCCGATCACCTATAATCCCAACTCGCTGTGGCGCAACGGCTCGCGGGCGTTCTTCAACGATCAGCGCGCGCACATCGTCGGCGACATTTTGACCGTGAAGGTCAACATCAACGATACGGCGCAGTTCCAAGACCAGACGCAGCTGAGCCGCACCAGCACCGAAGACACGGAAGTCACCAACTTTATCGGCGCCAACGCCATCACCAATCCGGCCAAGGCGGTACTGCCCGGTTCGATCTTGACCGCTTCGGGTAATTCGCAAATGAACGGCCAGGGCAACATCAACCGCAACGACCAATTGGTCACCAACGTGGCCGCGGTGGTGACGCAGCTTTTGCCGAACGGCAACATGGTGATCGAGGGCAAACAGGAAATCCGCCTCAACAACGAAATCCGCGAGCTGATCGTCGCCGGCGTGGTGCGCCCGGAGGACATCCAGAGCGACAATACCATCGAGCTGCCGAAAATCGCCGAGGCGCGCCTGGCCTATGGCGGCCGCGGCACACTTACCAACATTCAGACCGAGCGCTGGGGCCAGCAAGCCGTCGATATCATCTTGCCGTTCTGATCAGGAGTCAGAGGTCAGTGATCAATAATCAGAAAGACGACGCCAGCGAGCGGAAAATCAGAAGGATCGATCGCCTCTCGCATCTGATAACTGATTACTGAGTTACCAATTCCTGGGTCCGGCTCCCCGGGGTTTGGTCGCGACGGCGATCAGCCCCGTCTAGACGCGGCCTCCGGCAGCTCCCCGCCGGAGGCCGCGAACTTTTGCAGGCATCGGAGATCAACAAGTCGCGGATCAGGCCCGGTTCACGCGGCGCGGCCGCAACGCGTCGCAAACTGCGCAAGTTCCTCTCGCAATGCGTTCACCGCACCGTCCCAATCGCCGAAGCGCGGCTGGCGGAACAGCCGCGCGCTCGGATACCAGGGACTGTCAGCGCGTCCGCGCAGCCAACGGAAATCGGCGGCGAACGGCAACAGCAAGCACAGCGGCTTGCCCATCGCGCCGGCAAGATGCGCGACCGCGGTGTCGACCGCGATCACCGCATCCAAAGCGGCGATCGCGGCGGCGGTATCGGCAAAATCCTTGAACGCGGCGCCGATTGCCGACACGTCGCCGCGGCTGCGGAGCAGGCCGGCATCCTCGTCGCGCACTTCGTGCTGCAAGCTGACGAAGGTGATGCCCGGCAGATCCAACACTGGCGCCAGCGTCGCGAGCCGCACCGAGCGGTTGAGATCGTTGTCGTGCGAACGCTCACCCGACCACACCAGCCCGACCAGCGGGCGCCCGCGCGGCAGGCGGGCGCGCCACGCCGCGGCGTCGCCCTCCCCTGGCGCGAGGTAGGGAGTGTCCGGCGGAATCGTTTCAAGCGTCGTGCCGCAGGCGAGCGGCAGGCTCAGCAGCGGACAATGAAAGTCGTAATGAGGCAGCGGCGCCTTGCGCGCGACCACCTTTGCTGCAGCCGGCATAGCTGACAACAACCGCACCAGCTCGGGCTGAACTTCAAGAACGATGGTCGCGCCGCGCGCGGCGAGGAGCGGCGCGTAACGCGCGAACTGGATGGTGTCGCCCAAGCCCTGCTCGGCATGGAGGAGAATGGTTTTGCCGGCAAGCGATTCCCCGCCCAGCCACAATGGCGCGCCGTAATCGCGGCGCTGCGACGCCAGCCAGCCGACGTGCCAGCGGGCTTCGTAGGCGCGCCAGCCGGCGCCGAAATCGCCGAGGCTGAGGCGCGCCACCGCCTCGACAAAGCGCGCATGGGCCAAGTCGGGCTTGATCGCCAGCGCGCGCGTTGCGCTCATCAGCGCCTCGTGCGGCCGATCGAGCCGACGCAGCGCCGCGGCGCGATTGGCGAACAGCGGCGCGTTGTTCGGCGAAAGCTCGAGCGCGCGGTCATAGGCGGCCACCGCCTCCGCCACGCGATTGAGCCGCAGCAAGGCGTTGGCGCGATTGCCCAGCGCATCGCGATGACCGGGCATGGACGCCAGCAGCCGGTCGAAGGCTTCGAGCGCCTCCCACGGCCGGCGAAGCTCCAGCAGCGCCACGCCGCGGCCGTTGAGCAGCTCGGCATCGTCCGGCTCGAGACGCAAACCTTCGTCAAAACTGACCAGCGCCCGCTCGAAATGCCGCAGCGCGTGAAACACCAGCCCGAGACTGGCAAAGCCATCGGCGCGAAATGGGTCGCATTTCAACGCTTGCTGAAACAACGAAAGCGCTGCGTCAAGCCGGCCGCGCCGATGGTTGATCTGGCCGAGACCGTACAGCGCGTCGAAATTGTTGGGGTGATGCTGGAGGACTTCCGCGTAAAGCCTTTCAGCCTTGGCGAATTCGCCGTGTTCAAAAGCGCGCCGCGCGCGCTTGAGCGGCCGCGAGGAATTGGATTGAGAGCTTTGCGACGATTGGCTGCGCATCAGTGCGTGCAGAAAAATGCCCGAGCCGGCCGCGCGCTCGCGGCGGCCGATCATTAACAGCGGGTAAAGAATGACGGTAAAGAAAGCTTTAAGACGTTCGCCTGGCGGCCGTCATCGGTGCTGGAGACTTTCAAAGCGCCGTTGCAGCACCGCGAGGTCGTGCTCGAGCTTCGCCACCCGGTCGGCAATGGATTGCTCCGACTGCCCAGCCTCGGACCTCTGCCTGGCGGCTGGATCGCCGCTCCAGCTGACGCCGAGGTGGCTGCCCTTGCGCCACTCGACCCGCGCGAAAAAGTGTTCGTCCTTGTTCGGCAGATTGAGCTCGAATGCGTCCGGCAACGCCACGCTTTCCGACGCCTCAAGCCGCGCGCCGCGATCGGTGATATCGCGCACGATGCAATCCATGCTCGAGAGCCGGTTGTTGAAATAAATGCGGCCCTTGATGAAGGTCTTGTGTCGGGCAAGCGCGCGGCGCTCGATCATGGCGATTTCGGCCTTCTGCCGGCTCATGCGCGGACTCTGACTTATGGCAAACGCGCACCGCGGCATCCCTGTTGCACGCCGATCAGCAATGGCAGCCAAAACATATGTAAGTATTAAGTGCGACGCCGCCGCGGCATTTAATGCAATTTGGCGAAATCGCCGGCCAAGCCGATGATCGTCGTTTATGAATACTGAACGGGCGCGGCGCCGCGGCCGGTATCCTCGTCACCGATCGGGCGACGTCGGCTATCGCCGATTTGTCTGAGGAGAGCTAGCCCGCTGGCCGCAGCGCGGCGGTGCTGTCTGCGCCAAATGCGCCTGGGGCTATTCTTCGCGGTAGACGCGTTCGCGGCGTTCGTGGCGTTCCTGGGCCTCGATCGACAATGTCGCGATCGGGCGAGCTTCCAGCCGTTTCAGCGAGATCGGTTCGCCGGTCTCCTCGCAATAGCCGTAGGTGCCGTCTTCGATGCGCTGGAGCGCGGCGTCGATCTTGGAAATCAGCTTTCGTTGGCGATCGCGGGCGCGCAACTCGATGGCCCGGTCGGTTTCCGACGAGGCGCGATCGGCCAGGTCCGGGTGGTTCTGGTTATCGTCTTGGAGATGCTGCAGCGTCTCCTTGGCTTCCTTGAGGATGTCCTCCCGCCAGTCGAGCAGCTTCAACCGGAAGTATTCGCGCTGGCGTTCATTCATGAACGGCTCGCGGTCCGTCGGACGATAGATTTTGTCGAAAGGCCGGATAGATTTGCCGTTCTTCCCTAATGTATCGTCGGAGCGACCGTTCTTGCTCTTCACCGACTGCATGGACGTCCTTGTCCCCTACTCTCGCGCTACATCCTCCCCGGAGGCGCGCCCATATACCGCGGGTCTATGACGGTGACAATAACGATCATGCCGCCCGTGGCCGGGCGGTCCAAAGCTGCCATTTGACGGGGCCGGCGCCTAATTTATGCCGGCTTTGGCCAGCTCCACCGCCACGCGCAGCTCGATCTCGCCCAGCACCTGATCGAGTTGTTCGTCCCCGGAGCCGTCCTTGAGGTCGGAGGCGACGGCTTTAAGCCGCAGCAACGCCGCCGGCTCGAGCATCCCGGACAACAGGCCGAGCTTGAGCTCATCGAGCGCGTCGAGGGCTCGGCGGCCGTGTTTGACCGCGCGGCGGCGGCGTTCGACCGGATCCTCGATGCCCTGGAGTGCAATCAGCGCGTCGATGCCGCCGACCGTGCGAAGTGCGACCGCGGGCGCCGAGGCTTGTGGTGTCGCGGCCTCGGACAGTGTGAACGGACCGCCACCGGGCGCACGCCGGGGCGTCGCTGGCGCCGAGGCGAGAGCCGTTCCGTTGGGTCCATTGACGCGCATGCCGACAAGGGTGCGGCCTTATGGTTAATGGCTGGTAAATACCACTTTTGGAAAGGCAAGCGCTTTCAGCATGTTATGAGCCAAGGGTTTTCAAATGCACCACGGGGTTTACAAATTCGGCCCTTTTTCGTTCTCGGCGATCGCGGCTGGCGCGGGCCGAGGCGGCCTTGTCGGCGAATCGCAGATAGCGCGTGACCATCTTCGGCGACATGCCGATCTCATCGGCGATGGCGCCGTCCTCGGTCCCGGCGCGGCGAAGGTCATCGATCTTCGTCGCGCGCAGGCCGTGAATGGTCATCTTCAAGCCCCGCAGCGGTTCCGCCTCCGGGCTGGCGCGCCAACCATTCCACAGCGTGTTGAGGTAGTTTGCCGAGCACCGCTGCCCGGTTGCGGGCGTGGTGATGAAGCAATCCAAATCCCGAACGCCCCAAGACCTGATCTCGGCCATCTGTTCGACGTTGAGCGGTACGAAATGCTTCTTATCGCGCAGCTTGCCGATGCGCAGCGTTATGCCGTCGGCGGCGAGGTCGGCCGGGCGCATCTTCACGAGATCGGAAACCCGCTGGCCGGTGGTACGGCCGAGGTATGCCATGCGTTGCAGGTGGGTCGGCGCCTTTTCGGTGACGAAGCGATAGCCGTGCTCGGGCCACGGCTCGTGACCGCTGTCCTCGACCTTGAGCCGCCTCACGCCGACGGCCGGGTTATCGTCGCGATAGCCGCGCGGCACGCCCCACTCCAGCAGCACTCGCACCACCGACAACATGAAGTTGGCCGAGTTGGGAGTCGTGCTCATGCCGTCGAGAAGCTGATAGATGTCCCGCTTGGTCAGCGCGGCCACGAGACGATCGCCAGCTTCGGCCTCAAGCCGGTTCAGAAAGTGATCAAAGCCCTTGCGGGTCGCCGGCCGCAGCCGTTCCCAATTCTGTTTTCTCCAGTCGGCAATCAGCGCCGTGAACGTACCTTCGCGCGTCGTCGGCGCGGCCTTGGCATCGCGCAGCCGCCGCCAGTATTCGGGATCGGTGGGATCGCTTCCCAAGGGAACACGCTTGCCGGGGTTCTTCGTGCCGCGCCCCGGCGCGTAGAAGTCATAGGTTTTGCCGTGGCGGTTTTTCACCCGCTGCACGTCACGCGGCAACTTCACGTTTGCGCTCCTTCGTCGTCCCACTGGCCAGCCCCCTGAAAAACGGTTCCGGTTGTTGGTCGCCGGTGATCTCCTCACCGACAATACGCTTCACAACGTCAGCCCATAGCCACCGCTTGATATCTTTGTTTGGTCCGAGCAGGTACGGTTTCGGAAGTTGTCCACACTCCTCCATCGCGTCCCAGGTTGACGGCGACACTTGCAACTCGGCCGCGCCGGTCTCGCGGCTGACAAAAGCTGTCAGGCGAGAATTCAGCGGAATGTCGGACTTGCGGACGGTCATCGCTACGCACTCTCTCGGTTCGGAGTGCGCTGGCTTCAAAAACAAAAGCAGTCGCCAGCGCTCTAGCGCACTTTGCGACCGGGTTTTCGAACACTGATCGAGCTATGGAGCAAAAAAAGTGGTCGCAGGTTTTTCCGAGATGGCGGGCGTGCCGTGCCTTTCGAGGGGTCCTGAGCCTCTCCCGTCCAACGCCTTTTAAGAGCACGAACAGTGTACGCGCCGCGTGGCGGCCCTGTAAAGGTGCCATACACAAAGAGAAACGCCCCGGCGGTGACCGAGGCGCTCCCTGCTCATTCAAGACGTTGTGGCTCGGCGGGCAAAGGCTGCCCAAAACCACGCGACGCACCCATTGTAGCCGACAGCCGGCGATCGCGCAACGCAAAGGCAAAAAGGGCGGCCGAAGCCGCCCCCTTCTCGCAAAAGCGGGGCCGATTTGGACTCGACACCGTCCGCGCCGGGCCTATCTTTTCTGCGATGTGAGGCGGGCCGCACCGACCACTGGATCAGGGTTGGCGCCGGCGGTGAAGCGTAAGGCGAGAGTGGCGTAAATGAGTAAGCTAGAACAAGCCATCAATTGCAGCGACGGCGATCAGGCCGCTAAGATCATTCAGGACGCGCTCGGCATCGAAAGCGACGACGTCGCTAGCTACGTCTTTCCCAAGACTTGGCCAGCTGATCGTGAGCAGCGCGCTCGCATCATCGGCGAGTGGTTGCAGACCGAGGTGCGCTCTCTAGCCTGATGCCCGACGCCGCTTCCCGCCGCCGTGGACGTCGAAGAAAAAAGCCCACGGTTCGGACCGTGGGCTTTACAAATTGCGCAGGCAGGAACGATGACTATTTCAGCTGGCTGGAAATGCTGGTGAATGTCGCGGTGAGGTTGGTGCCAAGAGTGTTCACCACGGCGATGATCGCGACCGAGATTCCCGCTGCGATCAGGCCGTATTCGATGGCGGTGGCGCCGCTGTCATCTTCCAGGAAACGCAGAACAAGCTTCCTCATCGAAGGCTCCTTTTAGAGTTGTCCGCGCGAGGATGGTGTTTTGCGCCCCTTTCGGCAAAGTGAACCGGATCGATGAAAGTCGGGGACACCTCGCTGGATTATCGGAGTGCTTAACGCCCCCTTGCCCCATTATCATAAGCGTTCGATCTGAGATGCCCGCCGCCCGCCGCTTCCCGCCGCCGTGGGACATTGAGGAGCGCAACGATGCGTGCTTCATCGTGAAGGACCGGAACGGCTACGCGCTCGCTTATGTCTATTTCGCGGAGGAGCCGAGCTGACGCTTCGTCACCGACGCGCCCATTTCCGGTCCGGTCGATTTGAATTATTCTTACAAGGTTTGTCCTGACCGGGGGGCAGTCCATGAGAATTGCCAGCACAATTCCCGCATTGGTCCTTGCGATAACGCTAATAGGTTCGATTCACGGACGCGCTCAGGAGACAGGAAACGAACTACTCGTCGATTGTGAAACCTTTCTGCAAAACCAACGCGGCGTTGATCCCGGCATGTTGTCATTCGGTGGCGGTCGCCCGACTATTCAGTGCTACAGCTTTATTCGCGCCATTCAGCAGCTCTCAGTAATTGCAGACCCTGCAGGCCACACTATAACCCATCAGTGTCTGCCACCCACCGGTTCACTGACCCAACTAGTTCGGGTTCTTGTTGAATATGGTCATCGCCACCCTGAGAAATTGCACGAAAAGGCCGCGGAGTTCACGTTAGAAAGTTTCTCGCAGGCATTTCCGTGCAATGAGTGACGCGCAGCGGAGGATCGCCGCCAACATCGCCAAGCTGCCGGGATTGATTTCGCACGGGCGCGACCCAGCCTAATCGACATCCTTAAATGAGGGCCGGATTTCCAGGCTCAGGCACGCTCTCGCCATAGCGCCTGTAAGTGCGAATTTTGTCGCGCAAGGATCGAACCGAAATTCCAAGTCGGTCGGCCGTGCGGGTCCGGTTTCCCTGGTGCGATCTCAACGTTTGAAGAATGAACTCGCGCTCGATGCGGGCGAACTTGTGCCCTACCAAATTCGCAACACATTCGCGGTCGAATGGGGAAAGCCCAAACGACGCTGATGGACGTCGCTTTGCCGTCTCGTCGGCGGTGCAGCTCGGCATCATCACCTCTACTGAACTCGGAGTGAGCGAACAGGGTGATCTGACGTGGTTAACAATTCGCTAACCATTCCGGCCTAGCTTGCGAAGCGTTACGGACCCGTCTGGCAAACGACCGCGCCCAAAGGGCTCTTGGCAGCTGACCTCCAAGAGCCCTTTGTTTTTGGCCGGCTAGTTTGCCCACACGCGACGAAGCCCGCCGCATTGCCGCCGACATCGCCAAGCTGCCGCAGTTGGTGAAGCGGTCGGCATCCGCCAAGACATTTACCAGTTTAGGACGTAGGTAAGGGCCAACGTTGTGAGTAACACCGCTGACCATGAGATTGAGATAAGCGCGCCGGCGACAATCCTTCGCTGAGCTACTTTTGACATCCAGATGGCGTCCCTCTTGGCAACCGTGCGCCTATAGCAGCGGCGCGCGGCCTGAAGCGAGTCTGATCAGAAATAAACCTTAAGGGTGCGCGGGCTTCAGCAAGTCGCGCCGCCAACATCGCCAAGCTGCCGGTGCTGGTGCGGTGGTCGCCGCCTCTTTGACACGCTCGCCGGAGTGACTAATGCTCTGATAGTTCGATGATCTCGCTCATGGACAATGGCGGCACGGATGCCGGTCGCATGAAGCCAAGTAGATGGCGAGTATCACCATTCCGGCCAGGATCAGTTTTGTGCTGCGGGTCATCGACGTTTTTCTAGGGGAGGCCCTGGAATGAAGCGGACAGACTCGAAAGCGGCCACGCGCGAATACGAACGCCGCCGGTGGGCGATAGGGGACGCGATCGCCCAAGACATAGCAGAAAGCTCCGACTTCGACTTTAGAGAATGCTCCCGCGCGCTGATGGCGCGGGGCTACGACTACGACGAGAGACGGCTTAGGAGGCTCCACCGGGCGGCGGCGCAATTCGCCCCCGCCGATCGACTTGAGGGCATATCGTGGGAGATACACGGGGAGGCGGGTGATCCCGAAACCCTGAAGCGTATTATCGAAGCGTTGCGGGAAGCCGGGGAGCCGATAAAGCTGGCCCGGGTCCAAGGGATCATGCGGCTCTGGCGCGCAGAGCAAGCCGAAGGTTAGGCGCAATCCTCAGCCGCACTCCCGCCCAGACGTTATTCGAGCGGCCCGCACGCTCGCGGGATTGTGCGTCCGGCTTCAGATCAGTGATCGATCAGTATCCCGAGGACGGTTGCGAACAACGCCGTGCTGAGCACGATGTAGATCGCCTCAAATGCGTAGCCGTACCACATCAAACTGCACCAAACTAAAGATCGTCCGCGGCTCTGCGCGCCGTGTTGTCCAACCGGACAAGATCATCAGCGGCATCGTGATCACCGGACAGCACTCGGGCTCGGGTCTCTTCGGCAATGACCTGCAACTCGCTTGCCCGGAGCGCCATGGCGACGTGCAAGGGGTCCTGGCGGTCCAACCGCCCCATGAAGGCGTAGAACAGGGACCGGATTCGGCGCCCTTGCGGTGTTTTGTAGGGCGCTCGACGCGCAAGAATACTTTCCATCGGGGTGGCCATGACATGATCTCCTTGATGACACCTTGGTGGCCCTGCCGTGCCACCTTGGCGGGCCTTGGGTTGCCCGCCGTTGACCCCTCATCGGGGGTCGGGCCAGAGAAGGCCGCTGGCGCGTGCCGGTTTGGCGCGGTCGGCTACGGCCGGAACAGATCGACCGCCAATGCGTTGAGTTGTTTGGCGCCGGGTGAAGCCCCCAGCCCCTCACCCTCAATCACCGGGCGTTGGACCCGGCCGCTCGCGCGGCCGGGCTCCCGAGCGGAGTCGCGTTTCATGAAAAGGCTTTTATTGTTTATGGCACTGCTTTCGGCGAGTTCGCCAGTTGCAGCACAATCCGCTTCACATCAGCCGTTGGGTGCTGGCGGCGCGACAAATAACTCGCCACTCACCGATACCGGCGTTATCTGCCAAGAGGAAATGACTGCGACTTTCTGCAATGTAAACACCAACCCGAACAACGCAGGTTACGGAACGAATGGCGGCGCCGCGGCGACCAGCGCTGGCATTACCACGCCGTCGCCCGCTATCCCGACCTGCGGAGGATTTCCGCCAGCCAACGAACTTTGCAACTGATCGCCCGGGTCGGCACCGCCTATCGCATAGTGATTGCCGCGCTGATCGATGGAGCCGCCGGACCGCGCGTGCTTCGGTTAGACGAGGCGGCGCGTCTTCGTTGCGTACCGGACGCCCGTCTTGGGCCCCAGGCGCGCGAAGCCGATTCCCGCGCTTGGGGTTCCCCTTATCCTTAGCGCGACGAGGCCAGGCGCATCGCCGCCAACATCGCCAAGCTTCCGGATTTGTTGCTGCAAGTAGCGCGTCATCGCCATTGGCAGCGCGCCGCGCTCAGCACTTTGGTTGATTCGGCGGGCACTTTTTGGCCGCCGCCGGCGCGGGCCGCGGTGGCGGCGGAGCAGGCGGCCGTGGCGGCGCAACAACGGCCGCGCGTGGCGGCGGCGGCGGTGGGGCCGCCGCGTGCGGCGGCGGCGACGGAGGCGCGGCCGCGTGGGGAGGTTGCGGGAGGGGCGTCGGGGTGTGAACCGCGGCGTTCGGGGTGTGAACCGCGGCGTTGGGCGTTACCGACCCGCCGCCACCCGCGGCGGTACCTTTGTGCTCATCGAGAGCGGGATTGACGGTTGCGCCAGCGGGAGGCGCCGTGCCGCTGCCGACACTACCCTTATTGCGCTCCTTGATTTCGGGAACGGGCTTGTTGCCCGGGCCAATGGCGGCATTGCCAGTGCCTGTTGCCGCATTGCCGGGACCAACCTTACTGCCCGGAGGCGCGGCTGCACCGCTTGGGGGACTACCGCTCGGAGTGGTGGCCGCATTGCCGGGAGTAGTAGTTTTGGCGCCGGGAGTGGTCGCCGCCGGGCCGACTTTACCGCCCGGGGTCGTCGCCGCGTTGCCGGGCGTCGTGGCCGCCTTGATGGTATGGCCTTGCGGCGCGACAGCAGCGACTGGCTTGCCCGGATGCGCCGCAATAATGCCGGCCCCGCTGAACTGCGCCGCATGCGCCGTGGCCGCGACGGTTGGATGGCCTTGATTGTGGTTGAGCGAAAGCGCCGGGTCCTTCGCCGCTGCTTGCACGTTCTGCGTCTGCGCGGCGGTCGCCGGCACGTGATGCTCACTGGCGGCGGCAATTTGCTGCGGCGTCGGCTGCGCGGTCGTGCCGCCGGCACCGCCATTGTAGCTGACATTGGTCACGTTATTGACGACGACGGTCTTGTTGTAGACGTTGGTGATCGACACGTTCGAAATGTTGTTGACCGACCGGTTGTAATAGAACGCGCCGCCGCGCCAATAGCCGCCCTCGTAACCGACGCCGTCATAGCCGAAGCCGTAGGCAACGCCGCCGTAAAAGCCGATTTGCGGGCCCCAATATCCTTCGTGGAACGCATAGACGCCGTCGTTCCAGCCCCAATATGCGGGCGTCCACAACAACTCTGGTTCTGGCGGCAAGACCCACGTGCCGGGTACCCAATAATACCCGGCGTCGTCGTCCCACGCCCAATAGCCGGGTACCCACAAGTAACCTGGCTCAGGTATCGGCGGCTGATCGTAAACCGGCAGCGGCGGCGGCTCGACGTCGACGCTGATAGCGATTTCCACTTGCGCGCGCGCCGGAGAGAACGCGAGCAACGAACAAATAACTAAGGAGACGGCCAAAGCCACTGTGCGAATCACGCGCATGCAAACGCTCCTGCCGATTGCCCCAGCTGCAATTGCCGGGAGGTTAGTCCGTTTTATCTGAACCCGTCCTGAACGTTCACGCCCGCGGCACTGCTACATAGTCACAGCGACAACCAATCACCGCGACTGAAAAACGCGGCGGCCCGTCATGATTCGGCCGCAACCGAGCTTGCTCCTCTTTTTTGATGGGATGCCGGCGCGAGGTGACAGGTGCGTGTGTGTGCAGCGCAGCGACGTCTTAATCCCCTTGTCGCGTCTCCCACTCTCTTGGCACAACAAAATTCGCGGCGATTTCGTTCCGCAATAGTCTTTGTTCCCGCGGCGCTTTGTACCGCAATTCCGGGTCGTTCAATCGCGCCGCAGTGCTCCTTCTCCTGACAAGTTCCGCGCACTCCGTGTGCCGTCGGGGCCGGGAGCGCCGCCGGTCCATCCCATTCGCGACATCGGCCAGCCACCCACTAGCAGGCCGTTGAAGAAGTCAGGCACCATCGCATGCGAAGCCTGTCTCGACGATACGCCAGCGAGCGGCAAAAGCCTTGGCGAAGGCGGGAAGCTTTGCCATCAACCATTTTCCGCGATGAGCTTCGGCAATCGCACCAGATTGTAGGCGGCGGCAGCGAAGGCGAAGGCCCACCCGACGCGGCCGCGACCGCGGAACTTCGTCTTCTCCTGCCTGGCCACCGTCTTGATCCAGCCGAACGCCTCTTCGATGCGCTTGCGGACGCGCTGACTGACGGCATAGCCGCCGTGCCGCGTCGTGCGTGCGTCGATCGCCGAACTTCGGCCGCTGGTGTTCTGCGCCACATGCGGTGTCACTGTCATCGAGCGCAGCTCATTGACGAAGTCTTCCGCGTCGTAGGCCTTGTCGGCACCGAGCGTGATCGCGCGCGGTCGGTCGGCGCGCGGTTCGATCATGGCGAGCGCCGCTACCCGCTCGGCATGGCCGTCAGCCGGCGTCAGGCAAGCATCAACCAGAAGGCCATGGCGGTTCTCCATCAAGCCATGGCCGATGAAGCAGAGCTTGGCTTCCTTGCCCGGCCCCTTGCGGTAGAGCCGTGCATCGGGATCGTCGTCGAGACATGCGTCTCGTTCGACCGCTTCTTGCCGTGGAAATCGGCTTCGGTATTGCGCCCGCCACCGGCCGGCGGCTCGTCCGATCCGTCCCGTGGCTTAAAGCTCTTCAACGAAGCCCACGCTTCGATCAGCGTCCCGTCGACCGTGAAGTGCTCGGTGGATAGCAGCTTCTTCACCCGCGGCTGATCCAGAACCGCCGCCAGGAACCTTGCGGCGATATTCCCTTCGAGCAGCCGGTCACGGTTCTTTGAGAACACCGAATGGTCCCACACGGCAGCATCGACCCCGATTCCGACGAACCAGCGGAATAGCAGATCATACTCCAGCCGCTCCATCAGCTGCCGTTCCGACCGGATTGAATAGAACGCCTGCAACAGCATCGCTCGCAGCAGCTTCTCCGGCGGGATCGACGGCCGCCCGATCGGCGCATAAAGCGCGAAGAATTCGTGCTCCAGCGCGACCAGCGCCTCGTTCACAAGCCCTCTGATCGCTCTCAGCGGATGATCCGACCGAACCCGCTTCTCAAGGTCGACGTAGCTGAAAAGCTCGCCAGTCCGCTTATCCCCACCCCGCATCACCTAACCTCCGAATTGTTTCGGAGAAAGTGAATCACTCAATCAGCCAAACCGCGACCCACTTCTTCAACAGCCTGCTAGTGCCTGAACGACTGCCGGGTGCTAGTTTGAGCATCCTTAAATGCCCTTTCCTGAGCCTTGGGGACGCAATGAGGCGGCGCGAATTCATCACGCTCATTGGAGCTGCGGCGGGATTGCCGCTCGCGGCTCGCGCGCAGGAAGCGGGGCGAACCTATCGCCTCGGTGTCTTGTGGCCCTTTCCGCGCGATACGCGTGAGGCGGGCCTAATGGCCGACGTACTGCGACCGCACGGTTAGCTGACCTCATCGAGCGTGTATAACTCCATCGGTGGCAGCGGATCTTTCTCCTCCAGTTTATCGAACTGAATGAGGTAGCAGTTGCCGACTGCGGCCGCGATATGGACGTGCGATAGTGTTCGTGATCGGTGGTGTCCAAAACCAGGAACATCCCGATGAGATCAGCACCCGCATGGATGGGTCGCAGTTTCTTGCTCATCTGCGCCATGTCTCACGAAATGATATCTTCGGCAATCGCTGCGACCCCGCCGAGCCCAGGCCACTCAGCATGACAGCCCGCCGCTTCCCGCCGCCGTGGGACATTGAGGCAGCGAACGCCTCCTGCTTCATCGTCAAGGACAACAACGGCCAGGCGCTCGCCTACGTATATTTCGAGAGTGACCCCGGCCGGCGCACGGCTGCCAATTTGCTCACCCGCGACGAAGCCCGGCGCATTGCCGCGAACGTGGCGAAGCTGCCAGATTTGCTGCGGTGGACGCAGCGGGAGGCGTTGTGATGGCTACCACATTTGACACTGAACGTGAGGCGGAAGCTGTGGCCGCCGAACTAAACGCTGCCGCCGGGCGGGATGTCCGCTACCACGTAGAACGATACCGCGAGAAATGGGCGATAGCGCGCCAGAGCAAGCGGACATACTGGGCTTGGGACGGGTTCCCTACCGATCCGCCAAAACCCTCATTGCCGCCAAAAATCTCTCCAAAGGAAGTTGAGGAGTTCCGCGATCACTGCGTCTACATTCGATCGATTTATTCGTTCTTGACCCGAATATGGAGAGGCAGCGACGCCGACGAACGAAATATGATGGAAGCTAATCGCTCCGTCTTTCTTTGAGGACGTCGGCAAAGTCCTGGGCGAATATCTTGTGATCGCCGCATGCAGGATCACCGATGCGGAAGATGCCGGCAGTGGCAAACAGAACTTCACCGTGGAATTGTTTGCTAACAGCTTTCCGCCGGACAGTGACGCGTTCAAGAAGCTGCACGATCTTCGCGGACGCATGGAAAAACTCCGCATGAAAATTCTGCCCGCGAGGCACAAGCTGGGAGCGCATGCGGATCGCGATGTTATCCGCAAAGGTGAACCCCTTCCCGGCGGCGGCTGGGAGGACTGGAGTGATTTCTGGTCGGCGCTTACGGATTTTGTGCGCCTGTTAAATGAACAGACATTCGGCAAGCCATTTGAAATCGATGCAGGCGGCGTCTGGGGCGACGCCGAGATGTTGCTAACGTCTTTGAGGCAAAGTCAGTACTTCGAGGCTCTCCTAAAAAGCGATAATGCAGCAGTGAGAGATGCCTGCCTAAAGCTCGCATTGCCTCCTGACAAGCCGTAGCCGCACAGCGTATGAGGGGTTCGGCGGCCCATCTACTCACCCGCGACGAAGCTCGCCGCATCGCCGCCAACATCGCCAAGCTGCCGGAGCTAGTGCGTGGGCCGCAAGAGGGCGGCCCTCCATCAACCCATTTGCATTTGCTTTGACCTACGGGGCCGAATTGCTTCCGCCAGTATCAGCCATTCGGCGGCCATTTCGCGATGGATGCAACGCGATTCCTGATCTGTTGGCGCGGCGATCATGTTCAAACAGTGCGCGGCGTAACGCGCGTAGTCTTTGAATAACTTGTCATTCTTTGGCACTGCCGCGCTCCCCATCTGACGATTCCATTTTATTGCGATAAATCTGTCGCGCATCGTCGGGGCGAGTTTGTTCAAAAGGGAACAGGGCCGAGACGGCCGGTCTTCGGGCCGAGAGCCATAGCAAATGAAGCCCTCGCTCCAGGCTCGACGGGGATCGGGTTAGGATCGAGGGCCGAGACCCTATTTCTGTTCGACGCCCTCGACGCCGATGGCGTGGAAGTCGGCCATCTTACGGACGTCGGCACGCATCTCCCATGGTTCGATGTTAGCCTTCCAGTCTTTTTCCATCGCCTCCCTGCTGGGATACTGGAAGATCAGGACACGATCGGCCACGCTATCCGCGTCCATGGCGATGGCCTTATTGTAGCCGCCAGCGATCAGTTTAGCGGTACCGTTTGCTTTCATGCCGTCACGGACTTTATCAACGCCGCTGGCCTCATACGCGGTTTTGTCTTTGACGTTGATTTCGGCCACGAGGTAGTAGGGGGCGTTGCCTTGGGCGAGCACGGCGTTTGCGCCGAGGCCAATCGCGATACCCGCCGTCACTAACAATGCACTTTTCAACATGGGGTGTTTCCTCCCTCAATGTGCGCGCGCGAAACGCCCGGGGCGCGCGCCGCCCGGTACGAAATGTGAAGTGCGGCCAGCGATCGCGCACATGCAAAATGCCGGCGGCATTTCTGGTAAGTTTTGCCGTTATCAGTGCGAAGTCTGAGCAAAATAGCTCACGCTGATCCGTTCGTGCGGTGAGCCTCACGGTCGCCCGGCAGGCGCGCCCGGCAGGGTGACCGCGAGCCGCGTACCACATGGCCATTAGTGCGGCGGCGCATCGCCGCCAACATCGCCAAGCTGCCGGGGCTGCTCATGCGGGGGCTGTGAAATGAACGACCAGCCGATGTTCTGACAGCTCGGGTCGCTGGGCTAGGCGACGGGCCGCCATGCAACCCGCCGCCTCACTCTAGTTATTTCGCCTCGATACCCTCGACTTTGATTTCGCGGGCTTGGGGGGCGTTCTTGTCGATCCAATCCTTGCCGCCGCTGTTATAGAACTTGTCGTAGGCGGCTTCGTTTTCATAGCGGATGATGACGTAGCGATTGCCGACCGCAGGGCCGCCGTGATCCACCTTGGCTTTGTTGAATCCGCCGGCGATATAAACGCCGCCGGCGTCCTTGATGATCTTCTGTGCGTCCGGCAGTGCCTTTTTGTATGCGTCCTCGTCTGTGACGTTAGTCTCGTACACCCCATAGAACGCCGGTCCAGTAGCGGCGTGCGTGTAGAGGGTCGCCCCTCCAGCCCCAAGTACCAAACATGTCGCACCGATAGCTGCCGTTGTTAGCTTCCTCATTTCCCTTCTCCTCCCAAAGTGCGCGCGCGAAACGCCCCGGGGCGCGCACCGCCCGGTACGAAATGTGAAGTGCGGCCCGCGATCGCCCGGCAGGGTGACCGCGAGCCGCGCCATTGCGCGCAACGGAAATGTTTTCAGGGACGCCTGCCGGGCAACTGTGAGGCTACCACATGGCCCTTAGTGCGGCTGTAACGGGGGTGTAACCAAATGGCCGCTCAGTGTCTTAGTTCGGCCATCGCCGCCAACATCGCCAAGCTGCCGGAGCTGCTGCCAGCGGTCGCCGCCTCTTTGACACAGTCGCCAAAGCACTTCCGCTTCTCATCCAACTCCGGACATATCGCTGCATCGCACGAACCGACGCAATGGGCCAAAACCGGAAGTGGACAGAGGCCCCTTGTATGGGGCTTTTTTAGTCAAGAGGTTTAGGTAGGGCCGCGCATGTTTTGTCCTTTGTTAGTTTCTTGTTCGATCTGAAAGCCGTTTCTTCGTCTCGATCCGAGCTTCGATCACGCCGGCGCGCCGAAAGCGGTCAAGGTTGCCCAACCTCGCAGCATGCTCCGCCCTTGCCAGGCCGCACCTTGACGGGTGCGAGCACGATGGCACCGCTTGGTGCGGTCGGAATGACGATCAGAGGGGAGCCCGCCTTCGGGCGCGGTTCAAATCGCGCCACAACCTTGTATCCGGTAGGTCTAAGGACCTGAACCATGATGCAGTCATGCGCATCGGCAGCGAAGCTCCGAAGCGGCGGACCCATTCTTCCAATCGGCATGAAAGCCAAGGGCCATGTCGGGATTCCGCCACCTCGAACCATCATCGGCGCCCGTCACAAGCAAACCGACAAGACGGAAACTGTCGAGGTACTTTCAGCATCCTCCATTCATTGTGCGGGACGCAAAACGACGCCGTCCGGTACAACGCCCTCCCGAACGAGCCGCCACAGAGCGATCAGAAGCTTGCGTGCCAAGGCCACGATCATGGTCTTGCGAGTGCCGCGGGCGTTCTCCGTGCGGGCTCGAAACCACTGCGCCAAAGCGCTGTTCTTCTGGAACATGAGCAACCGCCACGCCAATTAAATCATGCCTCGTCGAACCCGAGCATTGCCCGAACGGGCCAGCCCTTTCTCCCGGCATTTCCTCCCGCTCTCGTCGGGCGAGCCAGTGAGGCCGGCATAACGCGCTACGGCCCGTCGGTCGCGCATGTTTCGCGACAGCACCTCCTGCACCAGCATGTCGGCCGTCTCGGTACCGACCCCGATCACGCGCGCCAGCAAGCACACCATGGCATGTGGTCCATCGCTGGGCGTCTGCTCGAGACGCTCCAGGCGTGCCTCCTCGATCTGCCGGATCTGAGTACTGACCAGCCGCCGGCGCTCCATGTCGCGACGTAGCTCAGCCAACGTGTTCGGCGGGATCGGCTCGCCCTCAGGGGTGCGCAAATCTTTGAGGCGCCCGGCGGCCTTTTTCAGCTTGGGATTGAAGCCGCGGATGCCGAGCCGGATCAACGCCGCCTTCATTCGATTGATGATCCGATTTTGCTCTCCGACGAGGCTCTCACGCTCGCGGTTGGGCCGCTTGGCATCTTCGTCCTTGGCTGTCGGGATCGCCACCATCTTACAGTGATCACGCTCGCCCCGCAGCCAGCCGAGAAAGGCGCGTTTGAGCAGCTCGGAGTCGAGACGGTCAGTCTTTGCTCGCCGATGCTCGCGCGACACCGCCACACTCGCGGCGTGAATGACGTAGGCGTCGACGCTGCGCGCCTTGAGCCAACGTGCCAACCAGAAGCCGTCACGGCCGGCCTCGAAGGCGACTACAATGCGCTCGATCCTGCGTCCCGCTTTCTCCGCTTCTTCCCGCCATCGATGCAGCAGCTTTAGCAATGCACACTCGTCGACCGCGAGCTTCTTAACCGGCTGGCGCTCGACGCCAGGCACAATACCGGCAACGAGCCAGCTCGACAGGCTCATCTCAATGACTGCGATCAACGTGCCGTCCGGTTGCAGGGCGGTGAGGGATCGACTCAGGTCGTTCAACTTCTGCATGGGGCGCTCCATCGGTTCACATCAGCAACGATGGATGCAATATCCTCGCCGCCGCCCATAGCATCTTCCAACAGTACCGTACCGTAGGTTCCGGAGACCGCCCCTGGCCAGAGAGCGTGCGGAACGACGGCTCACAGCGATCCTTGCGGCCGATGTCGCTGGATACAGCCGGCTTATGGGCTCTGACGAGGAGGGCACTTTAGCTCAACTGAAGGCCCACCGGCGCGCCCTTGTCGATCCAAAAATCAAGCAGCATCGCGGACGGATCGTGAAGACTACCGGCGACGGCATGCTGGTGGAATTCACGAGTGTCGTCGAGGCCGTGTGCTGTGCCGTCGACGTTCAGCACGGGATGGTCAAACGCAATGCCCAGTTGCCGCAAGAGAAGCGGATCGAGTTTCGCATCGGCATAAACCTTGGCGACATCATAATCGATGGGAATGATATCTTCGGCGATGGTGTGAACGTGGCGGCACGCCTCGAAGCAATTGCCGAGCCCGGCGGAATCTTCATTTCCCGCCAGGTTTATGACCAGATCGAAGGGAAGCTCGCCCTCCGATTCCGGCAACTGGGTCCTCGGGATCTGAAAAACATCGCCAAGCCGGTCGAGGTCCTTGCGATCGATGGAATCGGTAGATCGAACGAGCGGTCGGTCGTCGAAGGTCCAGAGCCGGTTCAGGAGATCAAATATTGTCGGGCATTTGACGGGGTATGTCTCGCCTATGCGATCTCAGGCAGCGGGCCAATTCTGGTGAAGACGGCGAACTGGATAAATCACCTTGAATATGATTGGGAAAGCCTGATCTGGCGGCATGTCTTTCGCGGACTCTCGCGTGAACACACGCTGATCCGTTATGACGCGAGAGGGAACGGCATGTCCGACTGGGACGTCGATGAGCTCTCGCTTGATGCCTGGGTGAGCGACCTTGAAACGGTTGTCGATGCGGCTGGCGTCGAACGTTTCCCGCTTCTTGGAATCTCTCAAGGTGCGGCCGTATCGGTCGCCTATGCCGTGCGGCATCCCGAACGCGTGTCGCACCTGGTTCTTTATGGCGGATTCGCACTCGGCGGCAAGAAGCGCGCCCCTGCCGAAAAAGAAAAGCGCATTGCGATGACGACATTGATGCGCCTCGGATGGGGCGCGGATAATCCGAGCTTCCGGCAATTGTTCACCGGGCTATTCATTCCAGGGGCGACGCGCGAGCAGGCAGATATTTTCAACGAACTGCAGCGCAGAACTACTTCTCCCGAGTGCGCTGCCCGAAATTTCGATGTCGTGAACGATTTCGATATCACCGATCTCCTCGCCGAAGTGAAGGCGCCGACACTTGTAATGCATGTGCGGGGCGATCTCATTGTTCCAATTGAAACCGGCCGGCAGCTGGCGGCTGGCATTCCCCGCGCCCGCTTCGTCGCCTTCGAGGGCCAGAACCATCTGTTCCTGCAGCATGAGCCGGCTTCCGATCGGTTCTTCGAAGAGATCAGACTTTTCTTGGGCGCCTGACCGGCTGCCGACTAACCCACTGCACGATGAGGGGGTGATGTCAGCTTCGGGTCTTGGCTGTGTAGATACTCAACGACGCGCGGCGGCGATAGAACAAACGTTCGGCCAACAGCCGCTTAGCTGCGCAAACGTTCCTAAAGAGGTCGATCGCGGCTCGCCTGAGAAAAATCATTCTCGCGACTTTTCGATTTTTCGCGTTTTCACACAGGCTAGGTCATTCTCGACAAAGATGGTCAAGGCCGAGGCTCGTACATGTCCGCTTCACCTCCTATAGCGAACGTCAGCCGTCAAAACGTGATCCGTAGCTAAGGACACAAACAGATATCAACTCGTCACGAACCCAGTGATACAAAACGTTGCTTGAGAGCTGCCAGTGGGACGCGCCGAAAGTCCCCTTTTTCAGCGGCAGCGCACATGCCGTCGGCAAGCAACCTCGCAGTCTAAAACTCGAAAAAGTGTGTCCGATGCCATCAGCATCGGGTTGCACGCCGTACGTACACGCGGGCTAACAAGGGAGAGACCCCATGATTCGTAGCTTCATAATCGCTGCGGCCTCGGCCGCAGTTCTTGCGCTTTCGGCGACGGCTTTCGCAGCAGACCACGGCACAGCCGACGAAGCCAAGGCCATGCTGATGAAGGCTGTGGTCGCCCTGAAAGCGGATAAGGCCAAAACGCTCGACCTAATCGACAAGGGTGAGGGCGGATTCCTTGATCGCGACCTCTATGTGTTTTGCGCCAACGCCAGCGACGGCAAAACCGTTGCCATTGGTAACCCTAATGCAAGAGCGCAAACGATGGGCGTGGACACCAGGACCTTAAAGGACATCAACGGCAAGGCGTTTGGCCAGGAACTCTACGACGCGTATCAAAAGCCGGAGGGTCAAATCACTGAGGTCAGCTACATGTTTGTAAGGCCGGGTCCGGACAAAACCCCGGCATCAAAGGTGAGCTTCGCGACCAGGGTCGGCGATCTGGGCTGCGGCGTCGGCTATTATAAGTAGATTGTTCCCAACCACGATACAGGGGCGCTGTGTACTTCAGCGCCCCTTCACATTTACCCGGTAAAAACGAGCAGCCGCCTACACATCGATTGCGCTCTCAAGGTCCGGTCAGTCACGATCCTCAGCCGCGATGATCGGCGCCGCTCCGGCGGCCGTAAGGCTCTCACGCCGTCGCCGCGAGGCCGAGCACAATCACCATCAGCACCATGTTCAGCAACATCAAAATATGCTCAGCGGCGATCATGTTTGCTTGGCTATCCCACCTGGACAGCCTTCACCGCACCGGACCTCGCCAAACGCGCAGCCTCATCGGCCGGTAACGTCACGACCTCACCAGGGCGCGCCAAGTGTTGATTGCTGAAAGAGCGGGTGTCGCCGGGCTGACGCTCTCCTCCGGTCACAATGACGACCGTCCCGCGCACTATCTCGACTTGTTTTATTTCCACCGCACATCTCCAAAAAGTCGACTAGCGACGGCGCGCTTCCCATACCTTCGTTTACAAGTGCCGTCGCTAGCCAATGCCACCGCGGAAATGCGACCCGCGAAACCGCGGTGGGACGTCGTCGTCGCCGAGAGGAAGAAAAGGCGAAAAACCCCTCGGTCGCGCGCGGGTTATCACGCGCTGATCCGCCGCTCCTATGTCGCCCGACACAGAAACCGGCAGCACCACCACCGACCGCGGTAAACGGGCGATGATTTCCCATGATCAGTTCCTCACCCCCTTCGATGATTTAATGCGAGCTGCTGTACGCGGGCGGGAGACGGAACCACGGTAGGCCGATCGAGCGGCGTGGGTTCAAGCAAGCGCCCGGTAGTTAACACCTCGCGCCACTTATCTGACGACGGACGACCGCCGCCGTAAGCAACAAGGCCGAAGCCAAGGTCAAAAGGAAACCGGTCGAGCGGTGCATATGGAATATCGCCGCATGCCACGATGGCCGCGACTATTGCCGCACCACCAACAAAGACGCCCTGCGCGACCCGGTGTTGCTGTTGCCAGTCACGGCAATCATCTGTCCAGAACTCTAAGCCATGCTGCGTATCAAGCTTGTCCTTTCGGCCGACATGAAGCAGTCGCTGCATCGCCACGCGAAACTGTGAGCCGAAACCTTCACGATCCGCTCGCGGAGCAAGCTGCGGGTAACGACGAAGAACAATTTCAGAAAGCCAATCGAATTCCTTAGCCGTGGGGATTTCAACCTTGGACGTCGGATGCGTGATCCGCACCGGGCTTGGCGGCAGCGGTGCCGGCGACTTGTTACCCAGCAACGACCGTAACGCATCGAGTTCGGCCTTCAGAGCGGCGTTCTCGCGCTCGATCACCTTGAGTCGCGTTTCAACACTGGTCATCGCAAGAACTCTCGTGTGGCCTCAAATTTTCTGACGTAGTCCGTCAGCCAGCGCTCTCCGTCCGGGGTAATCTCGCCGCGGGCCTTTCGGCCCGACAGGACGATCGCCAGCGCGACGGGATGAGTTCGGCAGCTCAGGAGGACCGACGGGCGCGGTGCGGGCCTTTGCGGCCGCAGCCACGATGGCGCGGGCAATGGGGTGGGTTAGCACTGACGTGCGGTCGGGGGTCTCGGCCCTGCGGACACGGCCCATCTCGACGATCCTGGCGGCAGTCGCTTTAGCGTCGGTTGGCTGCTTCGGCGCCGTGTCGTAGACGGGCTCTTGGGCTAGAGCTTGCGCCACAGCCGGTTGCGGTCGGCGACGGGCCAGTGGCGCGAATAGAGGCGTTAAACTCATTTCATCTCCTGCGACGCCGACCGCCAAGCCCGCCGGCGAGCAGCGACGGCATGTCGAGCAGCGGTGCAATGTCACCGAGCATCGGCGGCACGCCGGTCAGGCGCATGATCATGGTCGTCAGTTGATCGATTTCGGATTGAAGCTGGAAACGATCACGCCGATTGGCGCGCAGCTCGGTCATCAGCGCGTTGCGGCGCATGACCAGAGCGTCGATCTTCGGGTTGTTCGTCGTCATGCCGGCAAGGCTACTGCCGAACCGATGTTGCCGGTCCGCCAAAAATGATCACTACGGCAACATTCGAAATTAGGGCGGGTGCCCGCACTAATTAGCGTCCTTGAGCGCGGCTTGCACATGCTCGGAACCGTTTCGGGTGAGCAAGTGGGCGCGCAGCCGCCGCCGGCTGATCAGGTAGATGCCAAGTGACAGGATATAGCCGCCGATCGGCGCGCCAGCCGCGATCCATCGTCTGATCGTCTGCTCTGACCGTCCCGAAAGCTGACTTGCCTCGGCGACGCCGAGAAGGTCGTCCCATGGGTCCGTTTCCGGCCGCACTGGTGACCGCGCCTCGACCACCTCGACCAGCCGGGCGACTTCAGACCTCAACGCCCTGATCTCCGCCCGCACGCCATCCCCGCCACGCCGTCGAGCGCGGGCGGCGCGGGTCATCAGTCGTACAGCCGCGGCGCCAAAATGTAGCGCTCGTAATTTCTCAAGGAAAAATTCAGCTCGTATCCGTCCTTCGTGCGCTGCTCAAAGACGCCCTGCGCAGCAAGCTGGCTAACCCGCGCGGGCGATATATCCAACGCCTCGGCCAGCTCCTCGCCGGACATCCAGACTTCTTCAACCTGAACCATCTTCCGTTTCATCGGGGAACCTCCCGGTTAAATTAAATGCGATTTCGCGAATCCCAAACATCCTCGATGGTCGAAGTGCGGCGATGCCGGCTCGATGGAACTCTCTGGATGGGACCCGGACGACCATGGGCGCGATTTCCTGCAGGTTTGTCTGACACTGGCCACGCTTGCGCTCATAGGCGACCGCGGCTGTCCGGCTGTGTAGCCTCGTGCGTGATGCCGAGCGCGATCTCGACCAGCGATCGCTGCGGCACCTCGCCGCTGGCGATGCGCAGCAGGCTCTGCACAAAACGCTTGTGGATGATGGCATAGGGCGGGAACGACCGACCTTGCTCATGAGCCCGCATGCGCTCTTGGCGATAGCGGCCGTTGAGCATCTTCATCAGCCCGGCTTGCTGAGCTTGGGCGACCAGCGCGTTCATGCGGCCGATCGCGCGCTCGGCGTTTGCGATCACGGCGGCATTGCTGGTGATCCCGATGCGCAAGCCGGCGGCGACCGAGACAACGTCGCTCGTTTCCTCGGCCTCGCACTGCTCTTTGATCGAGATCGCAGCCGCAGCGTTGTGAACCCACCATACGCCATCCATTCGCCGGCGCATCGGCGTGAACGGATCTTTGCTGACGGTCACGCGATCCCCGGTGATGATCAGGGCAATGCAGCCGAACAGCGCCAAATAACTGCGAACGGCCGGTGTGGGGATGATCACCGCGCCGTCGGCGCCGGCAATTGTCGGAGATCGGCGACAATTGGTCGCCTCGGCTCGATCAGCTGCTAACGCAACAGGCTGTGGAGACATTGCCGCACTCATACCGCCGCTGGTGCGCGGCTTCAACCGGCCGCACCTATGACCGGTCACACGTTCAACTCCTAACTCGGTTAGAACCTCGGAGCACTCCGAGGGGGTCGAAGCGCTCCGACGTTGTGGCTCGCGCCTTGCGATAGTCTCGGCTAGGATACAGCCGGGCATAGAAGGGGGAATTCATGGCAAAGAAGGTTCGCGAATCGCAGCCGCAAGCTGGAACGGCGCCAACAAGCGTGTCGTCCAATATCGGCACTCAAACAAAGCCCGCTGCATCAGAAAAACTCTGCGGGGGGGGGCAGCCACGGTTGGTTTTTCCGGGACTGATGCCTCAGGCGGCCGGAGTAAGTGTTCCGCCGACAATGCATGCTGGACAATTGATCATTTCGGCCAGCGTCGGCGAAATCAATATAATGTTCGGGCAGACGAGACTGTCGCCAGTCGTAAACGACGGAGTGGTCACCGCCACTCCGTTTGTGGAGTGGTTTATGACTGTTTCCTTGAGCGCGCCGGTTGCGCAGCAACTTTGCGACGGTTTGAAACAGGCGCTAGACCAATACACGGCGCAGTTTGGTCCGGTCCCTAAAGCTGCCCCACCGCCTACGGCAAAGAAGCAGTGAGCAAGAAGAAAAAGGGCAATCCCCTTTTCGTCATACCGACGGCTTATCCAAAGACGCCGGAAGTAACGTTGCTGCCGGAGCGATGGGACCATATCCAAGATAGACACCCGGAAGTTGAGCAAACTCAACTACTGGAAGTCACTCATAATGTCGCGATTGTGCTTCCGGGAAACGCCCCGAACACTGTCATGTTCGTTAACCCGGCGGTAACCTCTCCGGGACGAGCGCCACTAGCAGGCTGTTGAAGAAGTGGGTCGCGGTTTGGCTGATTGAGTGATTCACTGTTCTCGCGAAACAATTCGGAGGTTAGGTGATGCGGGGTGGGGATAAGCGGACTGGCGAGCTTTTCAGCTACGTCGACCTTGAGAAGCGGGTTCGGTCGGATCATCCGCTGAGAGCGATCAGAGGGCTTGTGAACGAGGCGCTGGTCGCGCTGGAGCACGAATTCTTCGCGCTTTATGCGCCGATCGGGCGGCCGTCGATCCCGCCGGAGAAGCTGCTGCGAGCGATGCTGTTGCAGGCGTTCTATTCAATCCGGTCGGAACGGCAGCTGATGGAGCGGCTGGAGTATGATCTGCTATTCCGCTGGTTCGTCGGAATCGGGGTCGATGCTGCCGTGTGGGACCATTCGGTGTTCTCAAAGAACCGTGACCGGCTGCTCGAAGGGAATATCGCCGCAAGGTTCCTGGCGGCGGTTCTGGATCAGCCGCGGGTGAAGAAGCTGCTATCCACCGAGCACTTCACGGTCGACGGGACGCTGATCGAAGCGTGGGCTTCGTTGAAGAGCTTTAAGCCACGGGACGGATCGGACGAGCCGCCGGCCGGTGGCGGGCGCAATACCGAAGCCGATTTCCACGGCAAGAAGCGGTCGAACGAGACGCATGTCTCGACGACGGATCCCGATGCACGGCTCTACCGCAAGGGGCCGGGCAAGGAAGCCAAGCTCTGCTTCATCGGCCATGGCTTGATGGAGAACCGCCATGGCCTTCTGGTTGATGCTTGCCTGACGCCGGCTGACGGCCATGCCGAGCGGGTAGCGGCGCTCGCCATGATCGAACCGCGCGCCGACCGACCGCGCGCGATCACGCTGGGTGCCGACAAGGCCTACGACGCGGAAGACTTCGTCAATGAGCTGCGCTCGATGACAGTGACACCGCATGTGGCGCAGAACACCAGCGGCCGAAGTTCGGCGATCGACGCACGCACGACGCGGCACGGCGGCTATGCCGTCAGTCAGCGCGTCCGCAAGCGCATCGAAGAGGCGTTCGGCTGGATCAAGACGGTGGCCAGGCAGGAGAAGACGAAGTTCCGCGGTCGCGGCCGCGTCGGGTGGGCCTTCGCCTTCGCTGCCGCCGCCTACAATCTGGTGCGATTGCCGAAGCTCATCGCGGAAAATGGTTGATGGCAAAGCTTCCCGCCTTCGCCAAGGCTTTTGCCGCTCGCTGGCGTATCGTCGAGACAGGCTTCGCATGCGATGGTGCCTGACTTCTTCAACGGCCTGCTAGGCGTAATCGTCGATGAGGAAGAAAGCACTATCGTAACGGCCTACTACAACAGGTCTATCAAACTTATTCCGGTAAGTCAGGCGCTATGGCTGTTACCAAAAAAGTAAACAGGCCCGCGCTTACCGCGGATTATGATCGCGGCGCCGATGTGCTTTACATCGCCGTGGGCGAACCCCGCCGATCCGAAGGCAAAGATTTGGAAAAGGGCATCGTTGTTCGCTATCCGTTTGATGATCCTACCCACGCTTGGGGAGTTACCGTCGTAGGCTACAAGGCCAATGGGTGGGCAGATAACGTCAGCGAACTCGCGAAAAAGGTCGCTCACCTCTTGTCCGTTAGCCAATATGAAGCCGCCGCCGTCATTCGGCGGGCTACGGGAAGTCGATAAAACAAAACCAGTGCTGCCTTGTTGTAAGGCAGCGCCCCTTTCTTTCTAAGCGTCACCGCCTCGATCACCGCGGCGCTTCGGCCGCTCGGCGTTTCCGGCTACCGCTCGGCCTCGATCCCCGCGCCGACGCCGGCCACCCCCTTGCGGCGGTGCGGCTTGCTGTGCCTCTCGGCTGTGCGCATAGAGATCGCCCTATGGTGGGCAATGAGTTTTTTTGCTTGGGGGAAAACCCCTGATCGACAAGCTGCCCTGCTCGGGGCTGCGCCGGGGTCACCCTGTCGGCGCTCTTGCTACATCATCTGACGGCGGCGGCATCGCAGCCGATCAGGTAGCCGCGTGTCGCTTCCGGCTCTCCATGAGGCCGGGTCCATTTTGCACAGAGTTCCTCCCGTCCGTGCGAGTCGGGTGGTTTGCGCGCTGGCATCGGCCGGTGTAGGGCTCATATGCCAAAGCTGTTACGCGGGTGCTCGCTGCAGGTCCTGGCTAGACACAACGGCCCGCGGCCCCATTAGGGGGGCTCGCTATGGCTTCCAACGAGTCAGAGGGTTAGGTTTTCGCAGGCTTCGCCTCTGACTCAATTTCCTTTTCTCCTGTTGTGATCGTTCTGACGGCCGAAGCCGGACCAAATTTTCCAAGCTTCTTCTGTTTGGCCCGCCACTGGCGGCCGAACTCGCTTGTTCTCGGCGCGCTTGTTGCGGCGGTAGTCGCGGTCCTTTTTGGCGCCGGTCATCGCGTCGCAGCGTGCGCGCTTGAGGATCGCGGAAGCTTCCTTCGCCAGCTTGCCTTTGTTTGTTTGGTGGGCGCGTCGGTCATGCGGCGCGCTCCGGTGCGGGTTTGCGGCGCTTGCGTGGAGGCGGCGGCGGTGCAGGGCCGCGCTCATTGTAGATGGCGTCGTTCTCGGCGATGATCTCGGCTTGTGACCGGCCGTTGTTTGCTTCCTTGAAGGCGGCCCACGCCCGTTTGAATTCATCGGACGGTTCGGGCATCCACGGCTTGCTTTTGACGGTCGATGCCTTTTCGACGCGGCGTCCTTGATCGTCGACGATCGCACCAGGATCGCGAAAGCGGCGACCTTCTTCGCCGAGCCATTCGTCGGGGTCCATGAACTGCTTTTGCGACAGGTATTCGACGTGCCGTGCGGCGTTGTCGACCCACCAATTCCGTTCTTTGGTCAGAAAGAGAATGAACAGATACCAATCGCGTTCGCCGGCTTCGGTGCAGTGATGAAACACACGGTAACCGCCGCCGCCGGGAGCGCTCTTGATGACGGTGCCGGCGGCTTCAAGAAACAGTTTTCGGACTTCTTCCGAATTCGGATCGACGCCGTGCTTAATCAGATCGATCGCATGCTCGAACTTCGCGGTTTTCTCCCGACTGCCACCCCACGCGGCTAGTTCGCGATCCTCCCTGCGCTTCCGGCGCAAGCGTGCCCGATCGCTCTCAGGTTCATCGTCGCCTTCCGGCCGCGAGGCGTCATGGAAGTCCTCGACGAGGTCATCGTCGTCCTCGTCCTCGTCCCAATCGTCAATCGCCGGTCGCGCCTTGCGGCTCGGCCGCTTCGTCTTGCGCGCTTTGCCGTCATCGCCGACCGTCTTTTCCAACTGGGGGATTTCCCCAGTTGAGCCCAAGGCGGCGCGGGCCGCCCCGACCGTCTTGTGATCGACGCCCAATTCGCGGCCGATGCGGCGATCGGCCCACTCGGGGGTGTCCCGCAATTGGTCGCCGACCAGTTGGCGGACTTGTTCGCGGGTCAGGTGACGGCGAAGCACGTTGAGCTTGCGCGCAAAGACGCGCTTGTCGGCTTCGGACAAACCGGAACGCACCTCGACCGGATAGTCATTGACGCCAAGTTCCCGGCACGCCCTGGCGCGATTGTGGCCGTCGAGGATGGCGCCGAACTCGTCGACCACGACCGGAACTATGACGCCGCGCTCGGCGATGTCCTGCTTTAGCGCCCCGAACTCCTCGGGCCGCAGCTCGGGCAACAGTTGATATTTTTCCGGCTTGATATCGGTCATGATCGACCTCGGCGTGCCGGGCCTTGCTCAGCCGCACGTTTTCGTCGCGCCGCGTTCCGGCAGTCGTTCTTCGGACAGACCGAGGCGCCGCGGAGGGAACGGAACGCGCCGCAGATCGAGCATGGGATCGGCGGCGGAGCTTCCGCCCGCCGGCGCTGCTTGTGGCGGCAATCATCGCTGCACGCCATCGACTTATTGCGCGACGTCGCCTCGAACTCATTGCCACAGACCGGGCACGTCGCCAGAGAGCGTCTGTATGATTTCTTCGGCACCGAGATCAGCTTGCCCTGATGCGACTTGTAGCGGTCAATCTGCTCGACATATTCGCGCGTGGAGTCGAACAGCGGATCGGGGTCCTCGTCGCCCTCGGCCGGTTCGGGCCAGTCGTATGTGTCGACGTCGGGCGCTTCGGCATCGAGATCGCGCTCAATCTTGCGCAAGACCGGCTCGGCCTTCTTCTCGAATGCCGCCAACGCAGCGAGTGCCTTCTTGCGTTCGGCCTCAAGCGCCTTGATCGCCTTGGCGTGACGCTTCCGCACCTTGGTGTTGATCTCGTCGAGATCGGTTTGCACCTCGGCGACGGTCTCCACGAGACGGCGACCTAAACCTGTGTCGTAATAGCGTCCGATCTCTTGCCGAGAATCCGCGCCAACTCGCCCGGATGCAGCGCTTCGAGAGCGTCTAATTCGGTCGCGCCTTCGCCGAAGCGGGCTTCAAAAACCTCGGCGCGCCTCTCGGTGTCTTTGATCGGTTTGCGCGGTAAGCGGTAGCGTTCGCACTGATCGAGCGTCAGCACGATCGGCCGCACCTGAATCTTCAGATCGTGTCGGCCAGTATGGAGAACGTGCTCGATCTTGCGAGCGACCGCGACCGGCATGCTCGCGCCGGCGGGATCGAAGTCACTGAGATAGAGGATGCGAACGGGCCGCCCGCTTACCAATGCGCGCTTGACCACGTTCACGCACGCAGTAAGCGACAATTCCCCCGAGCCCGTGATCAAGTTGATGCCGTATCTCTGGCACAGCGGCAACAGCACGTCGTTCATTGTCGTCTTTTCGCACCAGATTTCGACGTGATAGCGCTGCAAGATTTTCGGCGGAGTCAGATCGAGCGCGGGGATAGTGAACCCACTCAGTTCGTTCACGCCCAGGCCGCCCGCAATGGTCAGCTCCGCATCAGAGGCGTAAGCGGGGAGGTAGATCACAGGCTCATCGTTGCGCCGGTCAACCAGATCGGCAGCCGACACAAGCCCGAGATGACGAGCGTCGAGCGATGCCGTATTGATCAGGTCGAAACAGGGTCGATCGAGATTCAGATACGGCGAGCCGTCCGGCATCAGCACGGCGCCGGCTGCCTGGACTACCAGCAAATAGTGAATGCGCCGCAGATGAGCGCCGGGCTGGATGTCGAACCGCCGCCACAGCTCGGCAAACCACTCGGCCGCCGCCCGCCGCGCCGGGACTCCGAAACCGTCATCGTGTCCCCTGGCGCCACGACGCCTTGGGTTATCAGATTGGTCGGCTGGAACGAATTGTTGCCGGCGCCGAAGCCGACCGCAGTGTCCGCGGAGGCGGTGCCGCCGACGGTGATCGACGAAATGCCGCCGTGCCGGTACTAGCGAAATTCACCGTACCGGTGCCGGTCGCCGCGGCATCTGGTGAAATCGTTGCCCCGCTGCCAACGATCGTGGCGCGCCTATCAGGCGCTGTTGGCGTTGCGGCCGCGGCATGTTGCGGCACTCAACCGATGCGGCAACGCGCTTTGCCGCGCTGGAACGTCCGCAACAGGCGATCCAGTGAGATCTTTGAGCGACAGTCGGCGGCTTAAGCCGCGAATTGCGAGCGGTGTGTCGACATACCCCGCCGTGTTGGCGTTCGCCACGTTCCCGGAGATCACCGAGAGGGCTTGCTGGGTCGCACTCACGACGGCCAAAGCGGCGGATCACGCCGGAGAGGCCAGTGCCTTAGCCGTCCGCACCGGTCGCAATTGCGGTGAAGCCGCCGACTGTCGCTCAAAGATCTCACTGGATGACTTGCAGCAGGAGCTGGATCAACTGATCGGCCGACGACATGACTTTGGCGTTGGCCGAAGCGGCCTGCTCCGCCACGATCAATTGGCTGAACTGGGTCGCGATATCGACGTTGGAAGCCTCGAGCGAGCTGCCGGTGATGTTGCAGTCGCGTCATAGATCGGTGGACCGGAATCGACCGTGGCCGCATAGGCGCCGCCGTTGAGCGCTTGCAATGAATTCTGACCGTTAAAGGTCGCAAGCGTCACGTCGGCCAGCGCAATGGTCTGGCCGTTGGAAAACGTGCCGGAGATCTGGTTCTGGCCGTCGACAGCGATCGATTGCAATTGGCCAGCGGCGAAGCCGTTTTGCTGAATTTGGCTGACTTGCGTGGTGCCGCTTGAATTGGCGAATTGGGTGAGGCCGTTGGTGCCGAAATTGAGCTGGATGTTGCCCAGATTGTCGTTGCTCACGGTCAAGTTTTGCAACGTCACGCCGGAGAGCGGGGGCGAGAGTTCGCCGCTGGAATTGAAGGTGAACACCGTGCCGACATTCTGCCACATCGGTTGGGTGCCGGTCGCGCTCGGGTTGCTTTGATAGAATAGCTGCCAGGAGCCGGCGCTGCGGTTTCCGCCCAACGAAACTGGACATTGACCGGATTACCCTCGGAGTTGTAGGAGGTGATCGAACCGCCATCGACCGACTGGGCGGTGAAGGTCGAGGAGTCGTTGGCGATGACCTGGTCGGTGGCCGGGTAGGCTGCATCCTTGGTGATGCCAAATGACGACAGCAGCGCCGTCGGATTGGAGTCCAGTACGATCGAGTTGCTGGACGTCATCGAGACATCGCCATTGGAGGTGTTGACCGTTCCGGTCATGCCGCTGATGGCGCCGATCGCGGTCTGCAACTGCGCCAGTGTCGCGACGTCGGAGCCCGTCGTCCCGAAAGTGATAGTCGTCGGGGTGCCGTTGACCGAAACCGTCATCGTGTCCCCTGGCGCCACGACGCCTTGGGTTATCAGATTGGTCGGCTGGAACGAATTGTTGCCGGCGCCGAAGCCGACCGCAGTGTCCGCGGAGGCGGTGCCGCCGACGGTGATCGACGAAATGCCGTTGGTGCCGGTGAGTACCAGGTCGCCGCTGGTGCCGCCGCTCAGTGCTGCGGTAACGTCCAGAGTGTTGCCGGTATGGGCCGCGTTGATCGCAGTCATCAAGTTGGCGATCGTGTCGGTTCCGGTCGCGGTATAGGTGAACAGCGGATTGATGCCGTCATTGATCGTGATTGTCTGACCCGCGGTGAGCCCGAGCGCCGTGCCGGTACTAGCGAAATTCACCGTACCGGTGCCGGTCGCCGCGGCATCTGGTGAAATCGTTGCCCCGCTGCCAACGATCGTGGCGGCCGGCGGCGCCCCGGCCAGCGGATTGGCCTGGAAATCGGTCCCGACAAGCAACCCCGAGCTCGGCGTACTCGGCAAGTTTGCCTGATAGTTGATGGCGGTGGTCGCCTGCGCTGGAACAAAATCGTTGGTGAATTTCAGGACTTGGGGCGAGCTGCCGAGTGGATTCCCGGTCTGCGGGTCGAGCGGAAGGCCCATCAGGTAATAGCCGGCGCCGTTGACGAGGTTGCCGTTCGAATTGAGCTGAAAGTCGCCGGCGCGCGTATAGTTGTTGATCCCGCTGAACACCGGCTGGTTGTCGGCCGTGCCGATCGGCTTCGACACCACGAACCAGCCGTTGCCGTTGATGGCCATGTCGGTCGACACCGCCGTGCTCTGGATCGTCCCTTGCACCGTGTTGGTGGAACGGGAGCCGGCAATGACGCCGTTCGCGGTCTGCTGTCCGAGCGCGGCGTCGGAGACCAGATCCTCAAAACTCGTGTCGGTTTCTTTGTAGCCGGTGGTCTGCGAGTTGGCGATGTTGCCGGAAATGTTCTGCAGCGCGAACGACTGCGCCTGCAGACCTGCCACGGCGGTGGTCAATGCATCGAAAATACCCATGACCTGATCTCCAACTCCTGCTCAACCGAACAAACCAATGGGGGCATGGCCGATGGCCCCGACTGGACGCCTCGCAGCAAGCGGTGTGCCATAAAATTTCTCGCATTATTTCAGCAGCTTAAGCCATTGGCCGGGCCGTGTACCCAGTACGGATATGCCGGGTGGCCGGCAGAAATTGCCGCCTTGGCAAGGGGCTTTCGGCCCGGGCCTTTGGGCGGAGCTCGACCGCGGCGCCAACGCTTGTGAGCGCGAAAACGGCGTGCTTAAGCTCGCCGCGAACCTCACGATTGCAAGCGAGCGGAAATTCATGCGTTTCGAAGGGACCAGCGCCTACGTTGCCACCGATGATCTCAAGGTCGCGGTCAACGCCGCGATCGCGCTGGAGCGGCCGTTGCTGGTCAAAGGCGAGCCGGGCACCGGCAAGACCGTGCTCGCGATCGAAATCGCCAAGGCGCTCGGCGCGCCGCTGCTCGAGTGGCATATCAAGTCGACCACCAAGGCGATGCAGGGTCTCTACGAGTATGATGCGGTGACGCGGCTGCGCGACAGCCAGCTCGGCGACGAGCGCGTCAAGGACATCCGCAACTACATCAAGCGCGGCAAACTCTGGGAGGCGTTCATCGCCGATCAGCGGCCGGTGCTCTTGATCGACGAGATCGACAAGGCCGATATCGAGTTTCCCAACGATCTGTTGCAGGAGCTCGATCGCATGGAGTTTTTCGTCTACGAGACCGGCGAAACCATCCATGCCCGGCGGCGGCCGATCGTGGTCATCACCTCGAACAACGAGAAGGAATTGCCGGACGCGTTTCTGCGCCGCTGCTTCTTCCACTACATCCGCTTTCCCGACGCCGACACCATGCGCGCGATCATCGAGGTGCATTTCCCCGGCATCAAGCATCGGCTGGTCGCGGAGGCGCTGCGGCTATTTTACGAGATCCGCGATGTTCCCGGCATGAAGAAAAAGCCGTCGACCTCCGAATTGCTCGACTGGCTCAAACTGCTGATGGTCGAAGATGTTTCGGTGGAGACGTTGCGCGAGCGCGATCCAAAGAAGCTGATCCCGCCGCTGCACGGCGCGCTGATCAAGAACGAGCAGGACGTCCACCTGTTCGAGCGGCTGGCGTTCATGACCAGGCGCGAGCAACGCTGAGCCGCAGGCTCGGCGATCTACGCGCCGCCATCTTCCGGCCCGTCCACCGACTCGCGCCGGTTGGCGATCGCGATCATCGGCGGCGGTCCGTCATCGGCGGGCGGCGCTTCCACCGTCGTCGGCGCGTCGATCTGTTCAGTGGGCCCTTCGAGTAGCGCGACTGAAACTTCGGCGTCCGCAGCCGGTGCAGCGAACGTGTCGACATCTTCGTTGACCGGCGCACTTTGCTGGCTGGCGCGCTCCAACTCCTCGGACTTGATCATTTGGCCTAGGCGGGCGCGCAACAGCCCAGGCGGGCTGGTGCCGGCGCGGCCGCGGCGCTCGGCCAAGGCATCGCGCAGACGTCTCGTCCAGTAATATATCTGCGCCGCCGCCCGGCCGAAGTTTCCGCCGGCCCAGACGAGCTCGAACGGCGTGAACTGCCTCCAGGTCGCATCGCCATCGACGATGGCACGGGCGATCAGGTTGCCGGCCATCGCCGTCGTGTTGAGGCCGTGGCCGCCAAAGCCGCTGGCGAGCCAGACGCCGGGGCCGAGTTCGCCGATCTGCGGCATGCCGTGAATCGAATGACCCACGGTGCCGGACCACACATAGTCGACGGCAACCTTGCCGAGCTGGGGATAAGTCTTGCCGATATCCGCCGCCAGCGCCCGCACATAACGACGCGGATTTCCCGCCCACATCGTCAGGCGGCCGGACCACATCAATCGATCGCCGTCGACAATGCGATAGTGATTATCGGCGAGATCGGTGTCGCTGACCGAGCCGTGATAGCCGACCGCCTCGCTCAAGGCTGGCCCGAGCGACGCCGTGGTGATGACGTAGGTTGTGATCGGGATCAGTGTGGCGCCGATCCGCGGCATCAGGCCCGCGATCTGCATATTGCCGCAGAGCACAACGTGGCTCGCCCGCAGCCGCGCCTGCGGCGTGACAATGCGTTTGCGCACCCCGGCAGGATCGAGCGAGATCACCGGTGTATTTTCGTAGATGCGGGCGCCGAAACGCTCGGCGGCCGCGGCCAGGCCGAACGCATAATTCAGCGGATGGATATTGACCGCCCGCGGATAGTGGATGGCGTGAAAGTAACGCTCGCTGCGCAGCACCGCGCGCACTTTGTCGGTCGGCCAGCCCTCGATTTCGCCGCCGAACTCGCCGACCAAAGCGGCCAGCCGCGTGAGTTCGTCGCCATTGTCGGTTTTGGAGACATGAAGCCAGCCGTCCTGCGAATCGATTCCCGGCATCGCCTCGTGGCGGATGACGTCGCGGACATAATCGAGCCCGCTTTGCGCCAGCGCCCACAGATCCTTGGCGCGATTGAAGCCGACGCGGCTGATGATGCTGTCGGGGCTCGCGGCAAAACCGGGAAGGACAAATCCGGTATTACGCCCGGAAGCCTCGCCGCCGATGTGGCTCGCCTCCAACAGCACGACCGACCAGCCGGCACGGGCAACCTCGTGCGCCGTCGTCAAACCGGCGAGCCCGCCGCCGATCACGCAAACGTCGACGTCGCAGTCCGACGTAAGCTGCGGGCGCTGCGGCGCGTCCACTCTGGTCGCCGCATACCAGCTTCCGCCATGAGCCGATGTGGGACTGGGTTGGTCCATCGCCGGACTATTTTGCACTGCGCGCGAGATAAGCGCAGCGCAGCATCTAATATGAGTTGTGCGTGAACTTGCGGTGCGCGTTGGCCGGCACACTATAGGAACTTCAAATCGGTGACACTAGACTACAGCGCCGGGAGTGCACTGATGCATCGTTTGCTACTGTTGCGCCATGCCAAGACCGAGCGCGCCGGACCCGGCGAGCGCGACCGCGATCGCAGACTGACGGAGCGCGGCCGCCTCGACGCACCGATCATTGGCGCCTACTTGGCACGTCACGGCCTTGTTCCCGATCTCGTCGTCATATCGCCGGCGACACGGACACTCGAAACCTGGGAGCTCGCCGCCGCCGCGCTGGGCAAGGCCCCGCGCCTGACGAAAGACGACCGCATCTATAATGCCGGCGCCGATACGCTGGTTGGATTGATCCGCGAAACCGGCGACGTTCCCACCCTGCTTGTGGTCGGCCACAATCCCGGCCTGCACGATCTTGCCCGCCAGTTGATCGGCTCCGGCGACGTCGAAGCCCGCGAAAGCCTCAACGAAAAACTGCCGACCTCCGGCCTGGTCGTCATCGATCTCGCCTTCGACGACTGGTCGAAGCTGCACGACAGCGCCGGCCGGCTGGAGCGCTTCATCAGTCCACGGTTGATTAGCGCCGCGTCCGACTAAGGCGGCGCCGCCCACCGATGTCACTCCGGGGCCGAGCGCAGCGAGAAACCCGGAATCCATAGCCACAGTGGCAGCAGAAAAACTCTCAGCACCGGCTCGCTTGATTTGTGGTTATGGATTCCGGGCTCGGCCTTTGGCCGCCCCGGAATGACGATGGCGAATCAATGACCCTCATCAGGCGTCGGGTCACTCATAATAGTCCGGCGCTTTCTTCTGCGCGTCGCTCTGCGGTTTGTCGTGATTGATCCAGAGCTGCGCGTGCTCCTTCGCCATGATGTCGGCGATGCGCTGCAGCGAAGCCAGCGTTTGCTCCTTACTGGTATTCATCGACGGCACCCGACGATTGTCCCAGTTGTCCTTGAAATGAACGACGTCGCCCGAGAGCACCACGGCGCCGGTCTTCGGCAGCCTGACCAACAGCGATTGATGGCCCGGCGTGTGTCCGGGCGTCGAAATGATCATCACCGAGCCATCGCCGAACACGTCGCGATCGCCTTCGAGCAGCGTCACCGGATGAGCGGGATTAAAGCGCGGCTTGCCGTTCTCGCCCGGCCATTCGTATTCGGCTTTCTGCACGTAGAGCATCACTTGCGGAAACAATTCGACATTGCCGATATGGTCGGGATGGGTGTGCGAGATCGCCATCCCTTTGATATCGGCCGGGTTGACGCCGAGCTCGTCGAGTTGCGCGGCCAGCGTCTTGGTCCGCTTCACATGCATGGCGCCGTTCGCTGCCGTCACGCCGTCAGGCGTTGCGGCGAGCGAGTCAGGGAGTCCGGTATCCCACAGGAACCAGCCCCGCTGGTGGTGAATAAGGTAACAATTGTCGGAAACCGCCAGCGGTACGCCGACATTGACGCCGGGCGACCACCGCGACTGGTCGGCGCCGACGGCCTCGCCGCAATAGAGAACGTAGAGCTTGTCGACCCCGGCCGCGGATGCGGGCAATGAGCCGAGTGCGAGAGCGCCGGCGGCAACAGCAAGACGTACGAACTTCATGACTTTCTCCCGGTGAGCGACAGACCGTAGCGGATAGCGGTAGGCATCATTCTCCATCCGCGGCCGCGTTAGCGCCATTCACACCTTCGCTATCCCGCCAGCGCCGCCAAAATCCGCGCCCAGCTGCGGATGCCCTTGTGGAAGCACTTCAAATCGTACTTCTCGTTCGGGGAATGCACGCGGTCGTCGTCGAGCGCGAAGCCGACCATCAGCGTATCCATGCCGAGCACGGTCTTGAAATCGCCGACGATCGGTATCGAGCCGCCGGCGCCGACCGTCACGGCTTTCTTGCCCCACTCGTCGGCGAGCGCGGCGCGCGCCTTGCTCAGCGCCGGATTGTCGAACGCCACGTCGAAAGCCGGCGCGCTGGTGAAATTGCCGAACTCGACCGAACAGTCGGCAGGAACCCGCGCGCTGACAAAAGCGCGAAACGCTGCGCGGATCTTGTCCGGGTCTTGCGCGCCGACCAGGCGGAACGAGACCTTGGCCATCGCCTTGCCGGGAATGACGGTCTTGGCGCCCTCCCCCGTATAGCCGCCCATGATGCCGTTGACCTCCGCCGTCGGCCGCGTCGATATTTGCTCGATCAGCATGCGATCCTTTTCGCCGGCCGGAATTTTCAGCCCTACGGGTGCGAGGAATTTTTCCGGCGTCAGCTCAAGACCTTTCAGGTCGGCCTTGATGTCGGCCGGCAGTTCATGGACTTCGTCGTAGAAGCCCGGAATGGCGACCGAGCCGTCGGGCTTGTGCATGGCCGAGAGAATATCGACCAGCACGTGGATCGGGTTGCGCGCCGCGCCACCGAACAGTCCGGAATGCAGGTCGCGGTCGGCACACGTCAGCCGCACCTCTTCGTAGACCAGGCCGCGCAACGACGTCGTGATCGACGGCGTCTGCGCGTCCCACATGCCGGTATCGCAGACCAGCGCCAGGTCGCGCTTGAGCTCGGCGGCATTGTCGCGCACAAAGCCGAACAGGCTTTTCGAGCCGCATTCCTCTTCGCCCTCGATCATGACGGTGATGTCGAGCGGCAGCGTGCCGGTCACCGCCTTGAAGGCGCGGCAGGCTTCGACAAAGGTCATGGCCTGGCCTTTGTCGTCGCAGGCGCCGCGGGCGACGATGATCTTGCGACCGCCGTTGAGTGTTTCGATCCGAGGCTCGAACGGCGGCGTCGTCCACAGATCGAGCGGATCGACCGGCTGTACATCGTAATGACCGTAGAACAACACGCGCGGCGCATGCCCGTTCGCCTGCCCGTTGCCGCCTTTGCCGACCACGACCGGATGACCCGCGGTCGGCCGCACGGTCGTCTCGAAACCGAGGGTGCGCAGGTCGGCGGCAACGTGCTCGGCGGCGGCGCGGCAATAGGGTGCATAGGCCGGATCGGTCGACACCGACTGGATGCGCAACAGCGCAAACAATCGCTCGAGGCTGACATCAAGGTCGCGGTCGATACGGTCGAGCACGGCCGGAAGTACTTCGGATGCTTTCATGTGTCACCGTTTGAGAATACCACCGAGGGCACCGCGAACGATCGCACGTCCAACGCTGCGGCCGGTCGTACCGCCGACCGAGTTGCCGATGCCGGCTGCGATATCGCCCGCAACTTTGTTGGTAACACTCCGCGTCACCTGGCGGGCGACCGACTGCGTCGTCGTCAATCGTGTTCCGCGCGGCCGACTTGTTCCGTAAAGTCCGCCCAGGAACGCTCCGATCGCACTTCCGATCGTGCCAAGCATGCCACCGCTCTCGGGCTGCGCGCCTTGATCGGAACTCGCGGGACCGGCGCCCGCCGGCGCGGTACCGGCCCCGATCGGCGGCAGCGTGCCGCCGCTTGCCAGCCGCTTCTGCAGGATTTCATAGGCGGAATTTGGATCGACGGTGGTGTCGTATTTGCCCTTGAACGGACTCATATCGATCACCGCCTGGCGTTCCTCCGGCGTCACCGGCCCAATCCGTGCTGACGGCGGCCGCACGATGGCGCGATCGACCATTGACGGCGTGCCGTTGCCCTCGAGAAACGACACCAGCGCTTCGCCCTTGCCGAGCTGAGTGATGACTTGAGCGGTATTGAGCTTCGGGTTCGGCCGGAAGGTTTCGGCCGCCGCTGCGACGGCCTTTTGATCGCGCGGCGTGAAGGCGCGCAAGGCATGCTGCACGCGGTTGCCAAGCTGACCCAGCACACTGTCGGGCACGTCGAGCGGGTTCTGCGTGACGAAATAGACGCCGACGCCCTTGGACCGGATCAGGCGCACCACCTGCTCGACTTTGTTGAGCAACACCTTGGGCGCTTCATTGAAAAGCAGATGCGCCTCGTCGAAGAAGAACACGAGCTTCGGCTTCGGCGGGTCGCCGAGCTCCGGCAGCTTCTCGAACAGCTCGGACAGGAGCCAGAGCAGGAACGTGGCGTAGAGCCGAGGGCTCGCCATCAGCTTGTCGGCGGCCAATACGTTGATGACGCCGCGCCCGTCGGCGTCGGTCCGCATCAGGTCGGCGATTGTCAGCGCCGGTTCGCCGAAGAATTTGGTGCCGCCCTGGTTTTCCAGAACCAGGAGCTGACGCTGTACGGCGCCAACCGCGGTCACGGCGACGTTGCCATAGCGGGCGCTGATCTCCTTCGCATTTTTCGAAAGGTAAGCAAGAAGTTCGCGCAGATCCTTGAGGTCGACGAGTCCGTTTGCGTCCGCCTGCCCCAATTCCGGATCGTCGTCGGCAAAACGGAAAGCGATGTTGATGATGCCTTCCTGCACATCGTTGAGTTCGAGCATGCGCGAGACCAGAAGCGGCCCCATCTCGAACACCGTGGCGCGGATCGGATGACCGTCCTGGCCGAACAAATCCCAGAACAGGACGGGGAATTGGTCGGGCGTGTAATCGAACCCTAAATCCTTCGCTCGCTTGACGAAATCGGGCTTGGCCTCGCCACGCGCGGCGATGCCGGACAGGTCGCCTTTGATATCGGCGGCAAACACCGGAACGCCGGCGCGTGAAAAGCCCTCCGCCAACACCTGCAGCGAGACCGTCTTGCCGGTGCCGGTGGCGCCAGTGACGAGGCCGTGCCGGTTGGCAAGGCCGAGCGCGAGCCACGCCTCGCCACCACCCTTGCCGACAAAGATCTTTCCATCACGATCGGGAGTCATTGTGCGTTCGTTGTTTTGGATTCGCTCGTTTCTTGCGGCGCCGCCGCGCAACCGTGGTCGCGCCAGGCCATAATGGCAACGTGTGACATTTTTGCTAGAGCGCCAATCCTTCTGTGACGGCCGCCTTGTCAGGTCACGAACGACCGTACATTATGGCCAGAACGTGTTGGAAATGCGGGCTGGCGGGGGGACCATGGACGAGTTGATCGGGCGTCTCGTCAGCGAAGTGGGCGTCGACAAAGCCGCCGCTGAAACGGCTGTTGGCATCATCCTCGACTTTCTTTCGAAAGAAGGACCCGCCGACAAAATGCAGCTGCTCTTGGCCAAGCTCCCCGGAGCCGACGCCCTGATGCAGAAGGCCGCGGCCGCAGGCGGCAGCGGGATGGGCGGCGTCATGGGTGCCGGCATGAGCATGATGTCGGCCGGGCTGAGCATGGACCAAGTCCAAGGCGTTACCCGGAGTTTCATCGCATTCGCACGTCAGAAAGTGGGCGAGGACGCGGTCGGCGAGATTGTCGGTGCGATTCCCGGTCTCTCTCAGTTCATCTGAGTACTGGGAGCGCGCAATCGCGCGCGGGTTGAGGAGGGGCAGCGATGGGGTATCCCATCACCGATATTCGAGGCATCGGCGCGGATACCGCGCTGATCCTCAGATCGGAGGGGATACGTACCACGGTGGCGCTGCTGCAGTGCGCCAAGACGCCCAAGCAGCGGCTTAAGATCGCGACCAAGGTCGGTATCGACGACAGGCGCATTCTCGATTGGGTGACGGCTGCCGATCGCATGCGCGTAAAGGGCGTCGGTTGGGAATATTCCGAGCTGTTATCCGCCGCCGGCGTCAAAACCGTCAAAGAGCTTCAATTCCGCAACCCGCAAAAACTCGTCGACCAGATGACGCAAGCCAATACCCGGCGCAAACTCGTGCGCCTGTTGCCCTCGGTGAAGGTGGTGCAGCGCTGGATCGAAAGCGCGCAAAAGCTGCCGCCGGCTATCCGCTACTGATACCCAAGCCCTCTCCTGCTTCGTGGGCATAGCCATATTGCCTGCGGCTTGACTCGTTACTGCCGACCGCGCAAAGCCACGCCCAAACGGGGCCAGGCGTGCACCATTCATGGCCACTATCTTGACTGATCGGACTTCGCCGACGACCGGCACCGAACACGCCGACAGCGTGCTTGGTCGCCTGCTGGCCACGAACCGCACGGCGGTCATGGGCGTACTCAATGTCACGCCGGACTCGTTTTCGGACGGCGGCTATTTTCTTGATCCGCAAGCGGCGATCGCCCAGGCGCGCCGGCTTGTTGCCGAAGGCGCGGACATCCTCGATGTCGGCGCGGAATCGACGCGGCCCTATGGCGGCGCGGTTCGCGTATCGCTTGAAGAAGAGCGCGCAAGGCTCGAGCCGGTCTTGTCGGAAGCGATCGGGCTCGGCTGCCCGGTTTCGATCGACACGCTCAAAGCGCCGATCGCCGCCTGGGCGCTCGATCTGGGCGCGGCCATCGTCAATGACGTCTGGGGTCTGCAGCGCGATCCCGATATGGCTCGCCTGGTCGCCGAGCGCGGCGTGCCTATCATCATCATGCACAATCGCGAAGCCGCCGATCCGGCGATCGACATCGTTGCTGATGTGACGGCGTTCTTCGCGTGCTCGCTCGACATTGCCGCGCGGGCCGGCATCGCGCGCCAGCGGATCGTGCTCGATCCGGGCATCGGCTTCGGCAAGACGCCCGAACAGAGCATCACTTGCATCGCGCGCCTCGACGCGTGGCGCGATTTTGGATTGCCGCTTTTGGTCGGCGCTTCACGCAAGCGCTTTATTCACACCATCACGCCCTCCGATCCGATGGAACGGCTGGGCGGATCGCTCGCCGCGCATCTTTTAGCGGTCGAAAACGGCGCCGCCATTGTCCGCGTCCATGATGTGGCGCCGACCGTTCAGGCGCTCGCTGTCGCCGCAGCGATCAGGCGCGCCCGATGAGCGGCGCGATCTTCGTCAACGGGCTGGTGCTGCACGCCTATCACGGCGTCATGCCGCACGAGGCCAAGGTCGGGCAGCCCTTCGTGCTCGACCTCATGCTCGACATCGATCTGAGCGAAGCCTCGCGCACCGACACCCTCAAGCACACCGTGTCGTACGAGCAATTGGTCAAGACTGCGAGCGACGCCTTTGGCGCGCGCCGCTATCGGCTGGTGGAGGCTGCCGCCGGCGCGGTCGCCGATGCCGTGCTTGACCGCTATCCGCTGGTCAAGAGTGTTCGCGTCACCGTCCGCAAGCCGCAGGCGCCGATCGCGGCGACCTTCGTCGACGTCGGCGTGATCATCACGCGGCCGCGGCGCAAGTAACGTCCATGGCCGACGCCCTGATTGCGCTGGGCGGCAATGTCGGCGACGTGCGCGCGACCTTCGACCAGGCCATCGCCCAGTTGCGCAGCGACGACGCCGTGCGGTTGACCGCGCGGTCGTCCGATTATCGCACCCCGCCGTGGGGCGTCACCGAGCAAGCGCCATTTATCAATGCCGTCATCGCCGTCGCCACGACATTGACGCCGCACGGTCTGTTGGCGCGCACACAAGATTGCGAGCGCGCACTTGGGCGCAACCGTGCGATCGAGCGCCGCTGGGGGCCGCGGAGCATCGACCTCGACCTTCTTGCCTACGACGATCTGGTGCTGATCGACCGCGACCTCATTTTGCCGCATCCGCACATGCTCGAACGCGCCTTCGTGCTGGTGCCATTGGCGGAAATCGCGCCCGATCGGCTAATCGCGGGCGTCAAGGTCAGCGACGCGCTCAAACGCCTGGACGCAAGCGGTATCGAAAAGCTGCCGCCCCGGTGAAACCCCCTCGCCTCTTCACGCGGTTGGCCTTACTGGCCCGGCATGGCATTTTGCCACCATGACCGATCCCGACACTTTGTTGCTTGCGGCCGATTTTCCGCCTGCCACGCGTGAAGAGTGGCGAAAACTCGTCGACGCGGTGCTCAAGGGCGCGCCGTTTGAGCGCCTGACCAGCACGACTTACGACGCCCTGTCGATCGCGCCGCTGGCAGAGCGCCGCGCCGATGCGCGGCCGGTCGCGGCGCGGCCGGGAGCCGCGCCTTGGGAGGTGCTGGCGCGGGTCGAACATCCCGATCCGGCGCTGGGCAACGAAATCGCGTTACGCGAACTCAATAACGGCGCCGCCGGTCTTGCGCTGGTCTTTGCCGGCGCGGTCGGTGATTACGGCTTTGGAATGCCGGCAAGCGAGGAGGCGCTTGCGCGTGTTCTCGAAGGGTTCGACTTCAATGCCGGCGCGACACTCGAGTTCGACCTTTCGCCGCATGCGGCGGCGGCCGTGAACGCGATGTTGGCCAAGGGCTTTGCACTGTCGCGGCCCGGCGCCGGCGTTCGCATTGGGCACGACCCGATTGGCGCCATGGCGATCGCCACCGGCGCGACACGGCCATGGAACGAAGAGGCGCCGCATTTTGCCCGCCGCGTGGCTGCGCTTGCCCGCGACGGCTTCCGCGGCCGGCTCGCCGTAGCCGACGGCCGCATCATCCACAATGCCGGCGGCTCCGAGGCGCAGGAACTCGCCTACGTCTTGAGCGTCGCGCTCGCCTATCTGCGCGCGCTCGAAACGGAAGGCGTGGCGCTCGATGCCGCGCGGCAGATGATCTTCTTCCGGCTCTCCGCCGATGCCGATCAGTTCCTCACCATCGCGAAATTCCGGAGCCTGCGAAAACTGTGGGCGCGGATCGAAGCTGCGTGCGCGCTTGCGCCGGAGCCGGCCTTCGTCTCGGCCGAGACCGCGTGGCGCATGATGGCGCGCCGCGATCCGCACGTGAATATTCTGCGCGCGACGATTGCCGTTTTCGCCGCCGCGCTCGGCGGCGCTGATGCAGTGACGGTCTTGCCGTTCACCGCCGCGCTGGGTTTGCCGGACCGCTTCGCACGGCGGATCGCGCGCAACACCCAACTGGTGCTGCTCGAAGAGTCGCACCTCGCCAAGGTCACCGATCAGGCGGCCGGCTCGGGCGCGGTCGAAGACCTGACCGACCGGCTCTGTCGCGCGGCCTGGGCGCTGTTCCAGGAGATCGAAGCCGCCGGCGGGATCGCTGCCGCGCTTGCGGGCGGCCTGATCCAACAAAAAGTCGCGGACGTGCGCGCCAAACGCGCGGCTGCCGTGGCGCGACGGGCGGATGCGCTCACCGGCGTCAGCATATTCCCGAATCTCGCCGAGGCCGAAGCGAAGGTCGATCTGCCGGCTCCAGCGCGTCGGCCATCGGCAGGAAGATTGCAACCAATCCGGCTAGCGGAGCCGTTTGAGGCGCTGCGCGACGCCTCGGACGGCTTGCTGGCGAGGACCGGCGCGCGGCCGAAGGTTTTTCTCACCACACTCGGCACGCAGGCGGAATTCGCGGCGCGTGCGACGTTTGCCAAGAATTTTTTCGAAGCCGGCGGCATCGAAGCCGTTGGCGGCGATAGTGTCGACCTTTCGGCGCTCCCGGCAGCATTCAAGGCCGCGGGCGCCACACTTGCCTGCCTGTGCTCGTCCGACAAGGTTTATGAGAAGCAAGCGGTTGAGGCGGCGCTTGCGCTCAAAGTTGCCGGCGCGCGGCACATTTATTTGGCGGGACGGCCGCGCGACCAGGAAGCCGCTTTGAAGGCTATCGGCGTGCAGGCGTTCATTTACGAAGGCGGTGATGCTCTGGCGACACTGACTGGGGCATACGATATGCTTGGTGTCGAAATTCGGTGACCAGATGAGCCGTATCCCGAACTTTTCGCAGATCGAATTCGCCGACGCGCCGTCAAAGCCGGCGTCAGCCGCGGCGGCCCCGTGGCTCACCCCCGAAGGCATCGCGGTCGAGAGCGCCTACACGGCCGAAGCACTCAAGGGCCTCGACGCGCTCGACACCTATCCGGGCATCGCGCCCTATCTGCGCGGCCCCTACCCGACCATGTACGTCACGCAGCCGTGGACGATTCGGCAATATGCCGGCTTCTCGACCGCTGAGGATTCCAACGCCTTCTACCGGCGCAATCTGGCCGCGGGACAAAAGGGCCTGTCGATCGCGTTCGATCTCGCCACCCATCGCGGCTACGACAGCGATCATCCGCGCGTCTCTGGCGACGTCGGCATGGCGGGGGTGGCGATCGACTCGATCTACGACATGCGCACATTGTTCGCCGGCATTCCGCTCGATCAGATGTCGGTGTCGATGACCATGAACGGCGCCGTGCTGCCCGTGCTCGCGCTCTACATCGTCGCCGCCGAGGAGCAAGGCGTGCCGCCGGAAAAACTCGCCGGCACCATCCAGAACGACATCCTCAAAGAATTCATGGTGCGCAACACCTACATCTATCCGCCGAAGCCGTCGCTGCGCATCATCTCGGACATTTTCGCCTACACCTCGGCGCACATGCCGAAGTTCAATTCGATCTCGATCTCCGGCTACCACATGCAGGAAGCCGGCGCGACCGCCGACCTTGAGCTGGCTTACACGCTCGCCGACGGCGTCGAGTATGTGCGCGCCGGCTTGACCGCGCAGCTCGACGTCGATCGCTTCGCGCCCCGGCTGTCGTTCTTCTTCGGCATCGGCATGAATTTTTTCATGGAGGTGGCAAAGCTGCGCGCCGCGCGGGTGCTGTGGGCGAAGCTGATGAGGGAGTTTAATCCGCGCGACGCCCGCTCGCTGTCGCTGCGCACCCACTGCCAGACCTCCGGCTGGTCGCTCGCCGCGCAGGACGTGTTCAACAACGTGGCGCGCACCGCGGTCGAGGCGATGGCGGCCACTCAAGGCGGCACGCAATCGCTGCACACCAACGCGCTCGACGAGGCGCTGGCGCTACCGACCGACTTCTCCGCCCGTATCGCCCGCAACACCCAGATCGTGCTGGCGCGCGAGAGCGGCACCACCCGAATGATCGATCCGTGGGGCGGTTCGTTCTATGTCGAGCGCCTCACCCACGATCTGGCGACGCAGGCCTGGGCCCACATCCGCGAGGTCGAAGAGCTCGGCGGCATGACGCGGGCGATCGAGGCCTCGCTGCCGAAGCTTCGCATCGAGGAAGCCGCCGCGCGCACCCAGGCGCGCATCGATTCCGGCACGCAGACCGTGGTCGGCGTCAACAAATACCGTCCGCGCGACGAGGCGTCGATCGAAATCCTCAAAGTCGACAACGGCGCAGTGCGCCAGTTGCAGATCGACAAGCTCACGCGGCTCAAACGCGAGCGCGATCCGCAGGCCGTCGCCGACGCGCTGGGCGCGCTGACCCGCAACGCGTCGGGCGGCAACGCCAACCTGCTGGCGCTGGCAATCGATGCGGCGCGTGCCAAGGCCACGGTCGGCGAGATATCATTGGCGCTGGAGCAGGTCTTTGGCCGCCACCGAGCCGAGATCAAGGCGATCTCCGGCGTTTATCGGCGCGAGGTTGGCATGTCGGACGTGGTCGAACGGGTGCAGAAACGCGTCGCCGAGTTCGAGGAGAATGAGGGCCGCCGGCCGCGCATCCTGGTCGCCAAGATCGGCCAGGACGGCCACGACCGCGGCCAGAAAGTGATCGCGTCGGCCTTCGCCGATATCGGCTTCGATGTGGATATCGGGCCGCTGTTCGCGACGCCGGCGGAAGCTGCGCGCCAGGCGGTTGAAAACGACGTCCATATTGTCGGCATCTCCTCGCTCGCCGGCGCGCATCTCACGCTGGTGCCGGAGCTCAAGGCCGAGCTGGAAAAGAACGGCCGCCCGGACATTATGGTCGTGGTCGGCGGCGTCGTGCCGCCGCAGGATTACGAGGCGCTCAAAGCCGCGGGCGCTGAGGCGATCTTCCCGCCCGGCACCGTGATCGCGGAAGCCGCCGAAAAGCTTCTCGATACGCTTGACCGCCGGCTCGGCCACGCGCGGGCAGCGGCGGAGTAACGGCCTACCGCTGGGCCGCCGCTTCCTGCGGCACCGTCTCGGGCGCCGCAACCGGCACGCCGTGCGGCCGCGGATGGGCGCCGAGCGACACCAGAAAAGAGCGGAACACGCTTGATTGCTTGACGGCGTCATGACCGGCCGCAATGACCATGTCGACCTGCTCCGGCGGCAGCTTGAACGCGGTCTCCACGGAGTTGAGCGCCGCCGCACGCTGCGGACCCAATTGGTCGAAGGCGACGCGGCCGACAAAGATCCGAACGTCGTGGCAATTCCACCCCGCCGGCGCGCCGAAGCGGTGGCGATCGGCGGCGGAGAGCTTGCAGCGCCAATCGATCAGCGCGCTCTGCCACAAACGCATCGTGTCCTGAAACGACGTGTAGCTGCCGACTGCGCCGGATTCGGTCGCGGTGTCGGATGCGGCGGTGATCAGATTGGCGCCCGAGGGGCCTTCGACGGTCTGCGACCAGGCGCCGGACGGCGCGCGGCCGGCGTCGACGACCATGAACAATAGTCGCCGCAACTTGACGGCCTCCTCCGGCTCCAGCGGGCCGTAGGGCGTGTTGGACGCAAGCCGCGCAATGGTGAAACCGGCGAGCCCGTAATTATCGACCATCCCGCCGTCGAGCAGCTTGACATAGCGGACCTCGCCGGAATGGTAGCGATACATGGCGTTGGCAAAGAGCTTGAGCAGCGGCTGGGCGTCCGGGTTATTGCGCACGTGGTCCACCCACGGCGGCAACGGCACCGTGCAACCGCCGGGGTAGCCCTGAACGACAACCGGGGCGAAGATGACCGGCACGGCAGCAGAAGCGGCCACCGCCATCGAAACCGGATAATCGGCGAGATCGCTGCACAATGCGCCGAACAACACCCGGCCGAACACGAATGGCGTGCGGTCATAGATGTCGGACGCGTTGATCCAGATATACGGCCGCCGCTGATACAACAGCGTCTTGAAGGTGGCGTGCTCGAACAGATTGTCGTCGAGCCACTTCGGAAACACCGACGGATCGTTGATGCCGCCTTGCAGGCCCTTGGCGATGCTCAACAGGTTGAGGTTCATCTGCAGGTTTTCCTCCGCGTTGCGCAGAAGGAAACGCTGCTTGAAGTCGGCGAGCGCGGCGCGCTTTTTCAGCCCGTAGTAAGCCGCGAGCACCGAACCGCCCGAGACGCCGGTGACGAAATCGATGCGATCAAGCAGCGGCGTCGAGCGATTGGGCGTCGGCGTCTCGTCGAACGCGGTGAGAGCGCCGAAGGCGAACGCCGCCGCACGCGTGCCGCCGCCGGAGAATGACAGCGCCACCACAGTATCGTCGTAGTAGGTTTCGACCGAGCGGCCGAGTTCGGCGGACGGCGCAACGCCGGGCACCAGCGGCTGATTGATCGGATCGTTATGGATAATTTGGGTGCACGCCACCAACAGGGCGGAGCACGCAACAACGCGCCCTGCGTTAACCAAACGCTGCAAACGCCCCGCCACCATTAACCTCGTTATCCGCGCTTCCCTCCCGTCGCGTCAAGCAAGCGCGGGTTTGGCAAATTAACGGTTTACATTTGAGGTTAACGACATTCCGCGGGGTATTTTGGACGCTTTCGCGGCACCATTGGTCCGTCTCGCATGGGGCAGGGAGTGAGTTGTCGCGGCAGAATCCCAATAGGCGCTTGCACCCCTGCCCGGCAGTTAGACCGCCGCATTGAGGATTATATCCGTATTTCAACGCCTTATGGGCCGTCGCGCGACCAGGATTGGCGAAAGCGCCCGGTTTTGCGGGTCGTTTCACTCAGAATCGGCGAGAAAGCCTTGTCATTGCGTGACAGAGCGGTGAAACCCGGTTTTGGACGGAACCCGCCGGCCGGCCCGACGGCCCTTTCCGGCGGAGCGTTCCGGGGCAAGCTTCCCGCCGATCGGACCAGCCGACGACAGAAAAACGAGGATGGGTCACACGAGACACCTTCCGAATCCGGTCGGGATATCCGACACTTGCGCATCCCCCTGATGATTCGTCCCCGCTATCCCCACATTTAGTGGTTGATTCAGATTTTCATACTAAGTCTTGACGCGCGCGACCGGCTTGGCCTAGCTTTTCCAAGTTCGGCGCGCGGGTAAAGGAGTCCGCCGGGCTCTCCAAAATGAGGTTTGCGGGACGGCACCGCGCTGCCACCGGCGCGGGACGGAGTCTTGTTGTCCCTTTGTCGACCTTGGCGAGCCTGGAGGTGACACGACCAGTTTGGCGCGACGAGTCTCCGGCCTTGACGCCGGAGGTGCAGGGGGTCGGTGCAGGGTGAAGGGGTGTGGTGGATGCGGCGGAGCTCGCTTTGCCGCGTCGCGAGTAAGCTGTCGGCGTCTTATATTAAGCGGGTGTTTTTCCGCGAGGCCGCCGGCGTCAAAACAGAACTGAAAAAAGGGGCAGAAAATGCGGATCGAGCGGCGCTACACCAAAGAGGGACAATCACCGTACGCGGATATCGCCTTCCGCCTCACGTTAAGCGAAATCCGCAATCCGGACGGCTCGATCGTCTTCCACGCCGATGACGTGGAAGTGCCCGAGCAATGGTCGCAGGTCGCCTCCGACGTTCTGGCGCAGAAATATTTCCGTAAAGCCGGCGTGCCGGCGCGCCTGAAAAAGGTCGAGGAGGAGACCGTTCCCTCCTGGCTGTGGCGCAGCGTTGCCGACGAGGAAGCACTCGCCGCGCTGCCGGAGAAAGAGCGCGTTGCCGGCGAGACGTCATGCAAGCAGGTGTTCGACCGGCTGGTCGGGACCTGGACCTATTGGGGCTGGAAAGGCGGCTATTTCTCCTCGGAAGCGGACGCGCAAGCCTTCTTCGACGAGCATCGCTACATGCTGGCGATGCAGATGGTGGCGCCGAATTCGCCGCAATGGTTCAACACCGGCCTGCATTGGGCCTATGGCATCGACGGCCCGAGCCAGGGCCACTTCTACGTCGACTTCAAGACTGGCAAGCTTGTGCAGTCGGCCACGGCCTACGAGCATCCGCAGCCGCACGCCTGCTTCATCCAGTCGATCTCCGACGATCTCGTCAACGAAGGCGGGATCATGGATCTGTGGGTGCGCGAAGCGCGGCTGTTCAAATACGGCTCCGGCACCGGCACGAACTTCTCCAGGCTGCGCGGCGCAGGCGAGAAGCTGTCCGGCGGCGGCAAGTCGTCGGGCCTGATGAGTTTCCTCAAGATCGGCGATCGCGCCGCCGGCGCCATCAAGTCGGGCGGCACGACGCGCCGCGCCGCCAAGATGGTGATCCTCGATGCCGACCACCCCGACGTCGAGCAATTCGTCAACTGGAAGGTGGCCGAGGAGCAGAAGGTCGCCAACCTCGTCACCGGCTCGAAGATCAACCAGCGCCACCTGCGCGCGATCCTCAAGGCTTGTGTGAATTGCGAAGGTTCCGGCGACGACTGCTTCGACCCGGAGAAGAATCCCGTGCTGCGGCGCGAGATCAAGGCGGCGCGCAAGAACCACGTGCCGGACAACTACATCCGCCGCGTCATCCAGTTCGCCAAGCAGGGCTACAAAGACATCGAGTTTCCGATCTACGACACCGACTGGGATTTGGAAGCTTATCCGACGGTCTCGGGGCAGAATTCCAACAACACGGTGCGGGTCACCGACGACTTCCTCAAAGCCGTCGAGGCCGACCGCAATTGGGATTTGTTCTGGCGCACCAAGCCCGGCAAGATCGCCAGGACCGTGAAGGCGCGCGACTTGTGGGAGAAGATCGGCTACGCCGCCTGGGCGAGCGCCGACCCCGGCCTGCAATTCCACACCACCATCAATGACTGGCACACCTGCGCGGCGTCGGGGCCGATCGTCGCCTCCAATCCGTGCTCGGAATACATGTTCCTCGACGACACCGCCTGCAATTTGGCGTCGCTGAATTTGCTGGCGTTCTCCACCGTCATTCCGGGGCGCCGCAACGCGGCGAACCCGGAATCCATAACCCCGGCGTCAGCGAATATAGATTCCGGATTCCGGCCTGCGGCCGGCTCCGGAATGACGTTTGACGTTGAAGGCTACGAGCACGCGGTGCGGCTATGGACCACCGTGCTCGAAATCTCGGTGCTGATGGCGCAATTCCCGTCGCGCGAAATCGCGCAGCGCTCGTACGACTTCCGCACGCTGGGGCTCGGCTACGCCAATGTCGGCGGGCTTCTGATGTCGTCGGGCATTCCCTACGACTTCGAAGCCGGCCGCGCCATCTGCGCGGCGCTCTCCGCGATCATGACCGGCGTCTGCTACGCCACCTCGGCGGAAATGGCGGCCGAGCTTGGCTCGTTCCCGCGCTTCGCCGAGAACCGCGAGCCGATGCTGCGGGTGATCCGCAATCATCGCCGCGCCGCGCACGGCCACCGCTCGGGCTACGAGCAGATGACGACGCCGCCGGTGCCGCTCGATCTCGCCGCCGTGCCCGATCAGCAGCTGGTGACGCACGCCAAGGCCGCCTGGGACCGCGCGCTGACGCTCGGCGAAGCGCACGGCTATCGCAATGCGCAGGCAACCGTAGTGGCGCCGACCGGCACCATCGGCCTGGTGATGGATTGCGACACCACCGGCATCGAGCCCGACTTCGCGCTGGTGAAGTTCAAGAAGCTCGCCGGCGGCGGCTATTTCAAGATCATCAACCGCGCCGTGCCCGAGGCGCTGCGCGTGCTCGGCTACGGCGAGAGCGACATCGCCGAGGTCATCGCCTATGCGGTCGGGCATGGCTCGCTCGGCCAGGCGCCGGCGATCAATCACACCACGCTCAAGGCCAAGGGTTTCACACCAGAGGCGATCGAGAAGATCGAAAAGGCGCTGCCGACCGCATTCGACATCAAGTTCGTTTTCAACAAGTGGACGCTGGGCGCCGAGTTCCTGCGCGACGAGATTGGCGTCGATCTCGAAGACCTCGCCGCGGCGAACTTCGATCTGCTGGCCTGGCTCGGCTTCACCAAGCGCGAGATCGAGGCCGCCAACATCCATGTCTGCGGCGCCATGACGGTCGAAGGCGCGCCGCACCTGAAGTCCGAGCACTATGCCGTGTTCGACTGCGCCAATCCGTGCGGCCGCACCGGCAAGCGCTATCTCTCGGTCGACAGCCACATCCGCATGCTGGCGGCGGCGCAGCCGTTCATCTCCGGCGCCATCAGTAAGACCATCAACATGCCGAACGAGGCGACGGTGGAGGACTGCAAGGCGGCGTATCTGCTCTCCTGGAAGCTCGGCTTGAAAGCCAATGCGCTCTATCGCGACGGCTCGAAGCTGTCGCAGCCGCTGCAGAGCCAGCTTATCGCCGACGAGGAAGAGGACGACGACGTCATCGAGGCGTTCCTCGACAAGCCGGCCGCCGCCCGCGCCGCGGGACTGGCGGAAAAGGTGGTCGAGAAGGTCGTCGAGCGCATTGTGATCATGCGCGAGCGCGAGCGCATGCCCGATCGCCGCAAGGGCTACACGCAGAAAGCCGTGGTCGGCGGACACAAGGTCTATCTGCGCACCGGCGAATACGACGACGGCCGGCTCGGCGAGATCTTCATCGACATGCACAAGGAGGGCGCGGCGCTCCGCTCGCTCCTCAACAACTTCGCCATCGCGGTGTCGCTCGGCCTGCAATACGGCGTGCCGCTCGACGAATATGTCGACGCCTTCACCTTCACCCGCTTCGAGCCATCCGGCCCGGTGCAGGGCAACGACTCGATCAAATACGCCACCTCGATCCTCGACTACGTGTTCCGCGAGCTGGCGGTGAGCTACATGGAACGCTTCGACCTTGCGCACGTCGATCCGTCGGGCGAAGGCTTCGACGCGCTCGGCAAGGGCGTCGAAGAAGGCAAGCCCTCCGCCGAGACGCGCTATGTGTCGAAGGGCCTGACCCGCTCGCGCACCGACCGGCTCAAAGTGATGCAGGGCGGCGCCGAGTCGTTACCCTCCCCCCTCGGTGGCGAGGGTGGCGCGCGCGGCGCGCCGGGCGGGAGCGCCTCCAACGTCACCGCGTTCAGTTCCGCGAATGCCCGCGCCGAAGTCGCCGGCACCACGGCGCTGAAATCCGAGCCGGAGCAAAAGCTGTCGCCAGCGCAGGCGCTCGAGCATCTTGCCTGGAGCGACGCCCGCGCCCACGCCAAGCAGGCCGCGGCGGAGAAACGCGCCGAAGCCCGCGCCAAAGGCTACGAAGGCGAAGCCTGCGGCGAGTGCGGGAATTTCACGCTGGTGCGCAACGGCACCTGCATGAAGTGCGATACGTGCGGGAGCACGACCGGGTGTAGCTGAAAATCCGCAGGTTGTGGGCGGCTGAAAAGCCGCCCTTTACTTGTTGGAACAAATCAAGTACAAGAAAAGAAAAATAGTCACGTTGATCTTGGGAGTGGCAGATGTTGGATCAATACAATTCAGATCTAAAAATCGTGTCACCCGAGCCTCACCCAAATTCTGGAAGGCATAACGGCTGCCCAAAAACGCAATAGCGGACAACACATCGCGGCCGAAGCTTACATTTCTCCGGGCGGAAATCTGATAAGCGGCGGATCATCCGGAATTTCACGATCGTCGATTTCGATATTTCGGTCGTTGCAACCACGTCCGAACGAGGGGACACCATTAGCTGCGCTCCTCGCAACGACGAGCGTCTATTCGACCAAAAACAATCGGGTTCTACGTAAACGGATAGCCGGCATACCCGGCGCCGGCGCGGATGTAGCCGGTGCCGATGGCGCTGAGCAGTCCTTCGATCCCATCGAGTGTCTTGTCGATCAGGCCGCGCGGTTCGCCGGCCTCGAGCATGATCTTCAGTTGCAGAAGCCCCTGGTTGGCGGCGTCGATCCGCCGCGCCAGGACCATCGTCACGTAGAGCAGCGCCGCCGGGTCTTGCAGCAATGTTGCGGCGTCGGCGACATGAAACTCCGACTTTTCCAGTGTGCGCACATCCGCGCTATGCGGCTCATCAAGCAGCGCCGAGAGCTCGCCGAACACGGCGCCTGCTTCGCTCACCTGGGCAAACTCGATCTCACCCTTGAAGATCGCCACCGCGCCGCTTTTGAGAATCAGAAGCCGCCCGGTTTTCGTACCCTCGGCGAACACCGTCTCGCCGGCTTCAAAGCTTGCGAGCGGAAGCGCGGCGAGCCGCTTTTGCCAAATTTCGGGATCGTGATTAAGCGCCATCACATCGCCCCTCTCTTCGCTTTTTGGCCGCTTCGATTGCGGCCTGTGCCAGCACGCCAGCAATACTAGACCGTGATCCAATGCAATTGAATTGTATCACGGTCTGTGATGGGATAGTTCGATGCTGGTCATGGATCACCCTGTATTTCGCCGGTTCTGGTATCCAGTAATCCCGGTCGAGCATCTGAAAGACGGTCCGCAGCGCTTCGAGCTTCTAGGTCGACCGCTGGCGCTTTTCCTTGATGCGCGGGGCGCACCGGCTGCGCTAGAGGATCGCTGCTGCCACCGTTCGGCCCGACTCTCCATCGGGAAGGTCGTCGATGGCCTCATTGCCTGCCCCTATCATGGATGGCAATACGAACGCGACGGTCAGTGCATGCTGATGCCGCAATTTCCCGAGCGCGTGCCGGGCAAGAGCGACCGCGTGCAATCATTTCGTTGCCAAGAGCGTTATGGCTACGCCTGGGTGGCCTTGGAGGAGCCGCTTTGCGACATTCCGGCCTTCCCCGAAGCGGAGACCGGGACCTTTATCGTGGTGCACGAGTTCTACGAGCCCTGGGACGTGGCCGGTTTGCGCGTGATGGAAAACGAGCTCGACATGGCGCATCCCGGCTTCGTGCATCTCGGCACTTTCGGCAGTCCAGACCATCTGCTGCCGGTCGACATTGTAATAAAAGAGACCGACTTCGGCTTACACTATAGCAGCCGCATCGGCGTCAGCACGGCGCATCATGCGCACGAAACAGCCAACGAACGCCTGTTTGATTGTACGTGGTTCGCTCCCTTCGGGTTGCGCCTTCGTATCAATTACGCTGACGGCGGACCGCCGCATGTTATCGGGAATTTCCAGGTGCCGATCTCTAATGGCCGTACCCAGTTCGTGCAGTTCTGTATGATAGAGCAAAACCGGGGCATCGATCCCGACAAAGTGGTGGCCTTCGACCGCGCCGTCACTCTCGAAGACAAGCGTGTTCTGGAGTTTACTGATCCCGACGTGCCACTCGATCCACGTCTCGAACGGCACATGGCCTCGGACCAACCAGGCGTCGTCATGCGTCGTATCCTCAAGCGGATCATCGAGCGGGAGGAGCGCGGCATCGCGGCCGAGTAGGCGGGGCGAAGAGGTGAACCTGCCGGCCGATTCGAACTTAGACCGAAGTTCACTGGGACGGGCTATCGGACCGCTCAAGCAGCCAATTCAAAAACGGCATCATTCACTTCGTTACGTCGGGGGCAGAATGCGAAACGGTGCAGTGTACGCGATGCGAAGTTTTCTGCGCGCCGGCGCGCTCATGGCGTTTGTGTTTGTGGCGACGACGATCGCGGCTGCCGCCATCGCTCCCTCCGCTCTCGCCCAGCCGGTCACGACCACGGCGTCGGGCCTGCAGATCATCGACACCAAGCCCGGCACCGGCCCCTCGCCGAGGACCGGGCAGACCTGCGTGATGCACTATACCGGCTGGCTCTATGAGAACGGCACCAAGGGCAAGAAATTCGATTTATCGGTCGATCACGGGGCGCCGTTCGAGTTCAAGATCGGCACGCGCCAGGTGATCGCCGGCTGGGACGAAGGCGTCGCCACCATGAAGGTCGGCGGCAAGCGCACGCTGATTATTCCGCCGGCGCTCGGCTATGGCGCCCAAGGCGCCGGCAGCGCCATTCCGCCGAACGCGACGCTGATCTTCGACGTCGAGTTGCTGGCGATCAAATAATGCTCGTCGCGCGTAGGATGGGTTGAGCACTAGCGAAACCCATCAGACACGCGCGGATGAATTGTTTCGCTTCGCCCGCCTTATCCTCTGTGCTAGACTGCGACCATGAAAACAAAAAGGCTCGCTGAGGTTCTCGAACGTGTCGAGCGCTGGCCAGCTCAGGCCCAAGATGAGCTCGCCGAAATCGCGCGCGATATTGAGGCAAGCCTCAGCGGCGGCGAATACGAACCGAGCGAAGCCGAACTCGAAGGCATCGACCGCGGCTTACGCGACGCAGCAGATGGCCGATTTGCGACAGAGGCGGAGGTTGAGGCGGCGTTTGCCAAATTCCGCCGCCGATGAAGGTCGTCTTCACCGCCGCGGCGCTCCGCGACCTCAGCGAAATTGCAGATTGGCTTTCAGTTCATTATCCGACCATCGCGCCAAATGTTGAGCGCCGCATCCGCGCCGTCGTCGCTCGTATTGGGCGATGGCCAAACAGCGCGCGCCGTTCGGCGAGGCGCCCCGACATACGCGTCGCACCCGCCGGTCGCTACCCCTACAAAATCTTTTATCGAGTGACTGCAGACGCGGTCGAAATTCTTCACATTCATCACGCTGCACGACAGCCTTGGGATGAAGAACAAGTTTAGCGCCCCCTCACCCGCCCTCGCCTTCCGGCGGCGGAATGCGCGCCTCGTGGAAGCGGCGATCGATCATCGCATAGACCTCGCGGACCAGAATGTGGGTCGCCACCTCGTTCTCGGTGCGGCCGAGCTTTCCGAGGGTCGCGAGCAGCGCGAGATAATTGAACGTCTCGGTCGGCAACGTGAGACTGAGCGCTCGCGCCTCCGAGCGGTTTTCAGGTCGGGCCATGTTGGGTCGTACGCCCCTCAACGCCTCAGGTTATAATTTGGTTATAATATCGTTAAAACCCTTGGCAGGCGACTCGAATCATGCGACGTTCTGATTCAGCGAGGGTTTTCGCTCAACAAGCTTAAAGCGGCCCCGGAAAAGTGGATCGGGCCTAAAACGTCGGGCTGGCAGTCGCTTAAGCGCGAATGCGGCTCGGTGATCGCGGCGCCATGCGCAGCCGTGCGCACCGAATTCGCGCTTTTGCGACCGCTGGGGCCGACAAAGGCGCCGGTTGCGCGGCCTTCGCCCTGTCAGCGGCCCAGCACCGGCCGCGGCGCTGCAAGCGAGGCCTTTTCAATGACGACCGCAACCTGGAATCCGGAGCGCGTCACGCTCCTTCGCAACTTTGTCGGCGCGGGCCTGACCTGCAGCCAGATCGCCGCCGAGATTGGCGTCACGCGCAACGCCGTCATCGGCAAAATCCATCGTCTGGGCTTGGGGCCGGGACGGCCCGCGGCTGCGCCGGGGCGGGCGTGCCCTCCCCGCACCCGGCGCCCGCGGCTTTCCTCGCAACGCCAGATGCTTCGGCTGATTGGGGCGGACGCCACGGGCGCCCGTGACGGCGCCGCGCTCGATGCCGCCGCGGTGCCGGTCGACAGCGCGCAGTATTGCTCGCTCCTCGAACTGGCGCAGGGCAAATGCCGCTGGCCGGTCAGCGATCACGCCGGCGCTTCCGGCGCGGCCGATTTTGTGTTCTGCGGCAACGAAGCGGTCGACGGCTTCTCGTACTGCGCCGGCCACGCCCGGCTGGCTTATCGAACTCCGGAGCGGCGGCGCGCTTAGCATCGGATTATGCTCAAGCATCGGATTATGCGCGAGACTGATAAAGTAGATTAGCAAACAACAGCGATTGTCGTTGCCGACGTAAAAATCGCGTTTGCCTTAGCGCGAAATTCACCAGATCGAAATTAGCATCAAGGGGTCATGTCGCTGACCCCGCAAGCACTGCTCGCTGAACTGGACACTACGCTACCACAGGTGGAGGAGTCCTGGCGCAGCACGGTTTTGCGCAAGATCACCGATCTGTTTCTCAGCGGCGCCGACCTCTACAACGACCAGCATGTCGCCTTGTTCGACGCGGTGATGAGCCGGCTCCTTCCGGGTCTTGATCGCGATGACCTTGCCGAACTCGGCAACCGGCTCGCCGGCATCGCCAACGCGCCGCTCAATGTGCTCGCGAGCCTCGCCCGCCATCTCGACATTTTGGTCTGCGGGCCGGTCCTAGAGCAGGCCAAAGCGTTGCCGGATAAGGTTCTCGCCGAAGCTGCGGACCGCGACCGCGTCGACCCCAACATTTTGGCGAAGATCGCGGCTCGCCCGCGGCTCGGTGAAAGCGTCACCGACGTCCTGCTCAAACGCGGCGGTCTGCTGCTGCAACGCAAGATCATCGACAATCCGGATGCACGCATTTCGGAAGGTGGCTTCGCCCGCGTGATTATGGGCCTCGACGGCGACAAAGATCTCGCCCAAGCGGTCGCGGCGCGCAACGATCTGCCGGCGGAACTCCGACTCTGGCTCAAAGACATTCTGGGCCAATAGCACGCGGCGAGATCATGAGCCCGACGGCGTGCTCAATCCGGCTCGCCCGGCTTGCGCTTGGCCCGCTTCGGCAGCTTCAGCGGCCAGCTGACAATGTGTTCTTCGAGCTCTTCGTCGGGCACGTTCTTCTCGCTCGCCAGCACGTGCGAGCGCACCGAGACGCCGGCGGTGTGCACGGTCTCCGGATCGCCGGAGACCAGCGGATGCCACCAATAGAGGTCCTTGCCCTCGGCGAGCAGGACGTAGGCGCAGGAGGGCGGCAGCCAGGTGATGGTCTTGAGGCTCTCGGGCGTCAGCCGCACGCAGTCGTCGACCTGCTCGAGGCGGTGCTCATAGTCGCGGCAGCGGCAAGCCTTCGAGTCGAGAAGGCGGCAGCGGACATTAGTATAGAAGGTCCGGTCGCTGCCCTCCTCCTCAAGCTTATTGAGGCAGCACCGCGCGCAACCGTCGCACAGGCTCTCCCATTCCGAATCCGTCATTTCCTCCAGCGACTTACGCCGCCAGAACGGAATGTCCTCGGGTTCCTTGTCGCTCGCCATTCGCAATTCTGGCCAGACACCCTTCGCCACACCCTCTTACGCCTAATTTGCCCCCAAATTCCATTCACACTGTCTTCGACACATCATTGGCCGCAGCCGCCGGCTCGGCTAAACCTCATCGCGGCAAAAAAACCAAGGACGGGTCGCAAACCCGCACCGGGAGTGACTAAAGCGTGACCGACCAGACGCCCAGTCAGCGACCCGATTGGCGGACCAAGCTCAAGCGGTTTTTGCTCGATCTCGACGCCCGCCTGGATTTCGCGGTCTTCCAGAGCGGCAAGTGGGCGCGCGAAATCTACGAGCGCTTCACCGCGGTCATGGACCGCTTCCATGTCGCCGGCTGGCGGCGCTGGCTGATCGTCGAGCCGATGTCGGAAGCGGCGACGCTCGGCACCGGCGGGCTCCTGCTGATGTTGGCGCTTGCCGTTCCGGCATTCCGCGAGACCTCCGACGAGGCCTGGCTGAAAAAATCGGAACTCGCCGTCACGTTCCTCGACCGTTACGGCAACGAGATCGGCAGCCGCGGCATCAAGCACAACGATTTCGGTGCCGCTCGAGGACATACCCGACCATTTGATCAAGGCGACGCTAGCGACCGAAGATCGCCGCTTCTACGACCATTTTGGCATCGACTTTCTCGGCACCTTCCGCGCGCTGTTGACCAACGCGCGGGCTGGCGGCGTCGTGCAGGGCGGCTCGACCATCACCCAGCAGCTCGCCAAGAATCTGTTCCTGTCCAACGAGCGTACCATCGAGCGCAAGATCAACGAGGCCTATCTCGCGCTCTGGCTTGAAACCCATCTGTCGAAGAACGAGATCCTCAAGCTTTATCTCGATCGCGCCTATCTGGGCGGCGGCGCCTTCGGCGTCAACGGCGCGGCGCAATATTATTTCGGCAAATCGGTGCGCGACGTGACCTTGCCGGAAGCGGCGATGCTCGCCGGCCTGTTCAAGGCGCCGAGCAAATTTTCGCCGCTGGTGAACCTGCCGGCGGCGCGCGCCCGCGCCAACGTCGTGCTCGATAATCTGGTCGAAGCCGGCTTCATGACCGAGGGCCAAGTCTACGGCGCGCGGCGCAATCCGGCGACGCCGATCGACCGCAAGCAGGAAGACTCGCCGAATTACTATCTCGACTGGGCGTTCGACGAGATGCGCAAGCTGGTCGACACCTTCCCCAAGACGGTCACCGACAGCTTCTTCGTGGTGCGCACCGCGATCGATCCGAACCTGCAGCGCTACGCCGAGCGCGAGGTCGAATCGGCGCTGCGCCAGTACGGTCACGACTATGGCGCCAGCCAGTCGGCGGCGGTGATCGCCGATCTCGACGGCGGCGTCCGCGCCATGGTTGGCGGCCGCGACTACGGCGCCAGCCAGTTCAACCGCGCGGTCGATGCGCTCCGCCAGCCTGGATCGTCGTTCAAGCCCTATGTATACGCCACCGCATTGGCCAGCGGATTGTTCACGCCGCAATCGATCGTGGTCGATTCTCCGGTATGCATCGGCAATTGGTGCCCGCACAATTACTCGGGCGGCTATTCCGGCTCGATGACGCTGACGCAGGCCATCACCAACTCGGTCAACGTCATCCCGGTCAAGCTTTCGATCGCGCTCGGCGACGGCAATGCCAAGCTCGGCCGCGCTAAAATCGTCCAGACCGCGCGCAATTTCGGCATCTGGACGCCGCTGCCCGACACGCCGTCGCTGCCGATCGGCGCCGACGAGGTCAACCCGCTCGAACACGCCGTCGCCTATGCCACCTTTCCCAATCTCGGCAAAGCGGTGACGCCGCATGCCGCGCTCGAGGTGCGCACCGGCACCGGCGAACTGGTGTGGCGCTTCGACCGCGACGGCAAACGGCCCGAGCAAGTGATCTCGCCGAAGGTGGCGCTCGACATGATCATGATGATGAACTCGGTGGTGCAAAACGGCACCGGGCGCCGGGCGCAGCTCGACGGCGTCCAAGTCGCGGGCAAGACCGGCACCACCAACGGCTGGCGCGACGCCTGGTTCGTCGGCTACACGGGAAATTTCTGCGGCGCAGTCTGGATGGGCAACGACGACTACACGCCGACCAAGCGCATGACCGGCGGCACGATCCCGGCCCTCATCTGGCACAACGTCATGACGTATGCGCACCAGGGCGTCGAATTACGGCTGCTGCCCGGCCTGCCGCCGATCCAGCAGCACGCGCCACCGGTGGCGGAAGCCGCGCTGCAAGGCGCGCCCGCACCACAGCAAATCCTGCTGACGCGCAAGGCCACGGAGGCGCTGGTCCGCGTCGAGCGCCTGCTTGACGACGCCAGCCGCGCCATGCCGGCGCGCGGCGTCGCCGCCGGAACGCTCGGCGCGCTGGACGGCGAGCGCGGCCCTAACACCCTGACGGCGGCAAGCGAGCAGCCGCCAACTGCACGCCGCGACTAAACGATGTGATCAACATACGGGGTTAGACAAACTCCCGAGATCACCGCCATTCGATCGGACCGAACGTGCGTTTGTTTCTCAGCTCTTGCTTCACCCTGATACTCGCCGCCGCGATCGGGCTTGGTGCGACATGGGTCACGCTGACCCGCGGCATCGCCTTCGGCGCGCTGTCGATCGGCGCCTGGACCGCGTGGCCAAAAAGCGGCTCGGTCGATATCGATCCCTATGCCCGCGCCACCATCGCCCGCACCGGCGAACTTCCGATCGGGGCCGGAGACGGCGTCGCCTTTTACGCCCACACCGACAATGCCGGCAATGTGCTCGACGGACGCTGCACTTTCGTGATTAGCGGCATGACGCCGGCCGCGCGCTACTGGACGCTGACGCTTTACGATCCGCAAGGCCGGCTCGTGGCCAACACCATTGATCGGCACGGCTTCACCAGCGCGGAAATTCTGCGCGAGAGCGGCGGCCGCTTCGCCATCACGATCGGGCCGCGCGCGCGTCCGGGAAACTGGCTGCCAAGCGGCGGCATCGAGCAGTTTGTCCTGGTGTGGCGGCTTTACGACACGCCGATCGGCGTCGCGTCGCTGACCACGAAGGAAGGGCCGATGCCTGCGGTCGCGCGAAAGAGCTGCTCATGATCCGGCTGGCCCTTTGGATTCTCGGTGCGCTGCTGCTTGGCGGCATCGTGCATCTTTCGACGGTCTTGGCGATGCCGACCGCCGCCAACCAGGATGCCTATTCGCGGCTCTCGCAGCTGACGCCGGTCAACGCCGTGATTCCGCTGCCCGCGCCGTCCGCCAAGGATTCGACCATGCCGTTCATGGACCCGGCCTTTGCCGTTGCGGTATGCCGGTACGATCTTTCCGGCGGCGCGCTCAAGCTTCGTGCGCCGCTGAGCCAGGCCTATACGTCGGTCACGTTCTATACCCGCAACGGTGTGGCCTATTACGCCATCAACGATCGGGCCGCCGGCCGGCGCGCGATCGAGCTCGACCTGATGACGGAGGAGCAGCACGCGGAGCTGCCGGAAGAGGAGGACGTCACGGCGGCCGACCGTTTGATCATCGAGTTGCCGACCTTACGGGGACTGATCGTGCTGCGGGCGTTGGCGCCGGAGCCTGGCCTGATGGCGATGGCGCGGCGCGCGCTCGCCGGTGCACAGTGCCGGGTCGAGCCGCTGCAGACGCAATAAGCAAGCTCTGCCGACCTATTTGACGACCGGCGGCGGTTGGGCGGCGACCGCGACCGGCGGCGGTGCCGGGGCGAACTGCGGCGTCGGCACCAGCTGATTGGCCGCGATATTTTGCTGTAACAGCCCGAGCGAGATGTCGACGTCGGTCGCCCGCGCCTCGGGCTCGGAAACCACCAGGCGATTGAGGGCATAACGATAGCCGGCGCAGCGGTGCAACAGCGAGGTCTGCACCCAGGCGATGGTCAGATTGTTTTCGGCGATACGCGCGATCGCGTTGAACCGTTCCGGCGGGGTGATCTCGGGCAACGCCTCCATGGTCACCTGTCGGCTGTGGTCGGCGTCGATGACGCGACGCGCGATGTCGAAAAACCGTGGGATGCGCACGATGTCGTTGCGAATGTCGTCGTTCAACTGATTGTAGCGCGCCGCCGTCGAGCGATAATTGACCGCCATCAGATGCGCGTAATAGGCGCCGGGGTCGACGACCCACAAGTTGCGGCGGAAGTCCCGCTTCTCGCCGTACTCGAACACGACAGCATCCCACCGCTCGCGATGGTATGGCGGTTCGATCAGCGGAAATGCGAGATCGCGCAGCGTGCGTTCGTACTCGGTGAGATTGTTGAATGAAATCGGCCCGCCGGCGTGCACCGCGGCTTCCTGCCCAACCCAGGCGTGGATGTTATCGGCGACAGCCGGCGGCTGTATGTAGCCGAGATCGCCGATGCTGGTGCAGCCACAAAGCATCAACGGAGCGAGCTGGAGCAGGAGCCGTTTGCGGCGGCGGCGACCAAGGATTTGCGGTAGCATCGACGTCCGCTCAAGGTTCAAATTTGCGCATGTCCCTGTCGGAAGACCGCTCCCGCGTTTCCGGGACATGCGCTAGCGGCGTCGCACCCGTCGACGCCCGCCATTCTCCGCCGGCGGCCGTGTGTAGGGTTCGGCGTCCGGCTCGTCGTACCGTTCGATACGGATAACTGGCAGGATGATGACCGTAGCGGACTCCCCCTCCGCGCGGCCAAAGCGCACGACGCGCCCCTCGTCGGGAAATTTTACAATGGTGCCCATGTCGGCGGCCCCAGCCCATGTCCGCTCCTTTCCGGCAGCGGACCCCCTTCTCCGGTGCGCATACACCGGCCTCGTCCCAAGTAAGCGGTATGCAGGGTTAACGCTCCGCTAACGGCGGGCATCTAGGTTGATGGCGGGCTAACGGGACAGTCGCGAGAAACGGCGCGTGAGGCGGCCAGTTTCGGGGCGCGGCCTGTAATTGCGTGCGAAGTCACGGGCGATGGAATCGCAGAATTTTTTCAGCCTCGAGGGCTTGACCGATCTCGGCAAACGAAGCGGGATCGACATGCGGCCGACGCTGCTGCGCGTTCTGACCGACCTTTATGTGCATCGGCTCAGCCATACCGCCGCGGAGGAGCGCCACTATACCGAGCTGGCGCTGCGGATGCTGGAAGCCGTGGATGTGCCGACGCGGGTCGCCGTCGCCAAACGATTTTCCCATTATCTGTCGCCGCCGCTGCGCATCCTGCAATGGCTCGCGCGCGATCTGCCGGTCGTCGCCGCCGAATTGCGGACGCATCCCTTGCTGCAGCCGCCGGCCGCGCCGCCATCGCATTCGGCCGTCGCGCTTGACGCCGAGGCGGACCGCGGCGACGAGCAACAACCATCCCCCGCGCCTCGCACCATCGACGCGGCGACCGCCGCCGAACTCAACGAGCTGTTCTTTACGGCCAGCGCGGACGAGCGAAGACTCATTCTGCTCAATCTCGACGTCGTCGCCCCGACGAGCGCCAATGGCAGACGCGCTGCCGCCGATCCGTCGGTCGGCCAGGAGCTTGAAGCGGCGGTACTGACCGGCAAGACCGAGCGTTTCATTGTCCGTTTGGCGCAAGCGTTACTCATTCCGCACCAGCAGGCGCGGCGCATCGCACGCGACGAGCTCGGCGAGCCGGTGGTCGTCGCGGCAAAAGCGCTCGGCTTGGCGCGCGAGGTGCTGTGTCGCGTTCTCATATTCGTCAATCCGGCAGTCGGCCATTCGGTCGAGCGCGTCCATGCATTGGCCGCGCTGTACGACGACATGACTACGCTAGCGGCCGAAAGCATGCTCGCGATCTGGCAGGCGCTGCACAATAACGAATCGGCGCGGGCTAAATATCAGCCGCTGATTTGGGACGATGAGACCCGCCGGCGCGTGCGGCAAGGCCTCACGGTGCGGCGGAAGCGGCTGGCCCCGCAAAACAACGATCGCCGCAACGCCTCGTAGAGCACGGGTGATCCGGCCCAGCCGCATCAACCGGCAACGACATCGAGGAAATTGCGCGCGGCGCGATCCTCGACCTCGACGATCCAGACGTCGGGATCGAATTTCACCTGCCGCGCCAGATAAGCCTCGATATCCGCATCCGGCGCCGATTGCGTGGCAAGGCTCGGGGTGAAGGCCCGCGCCGCCTCCCCAGCTGCGTCGAAGGCGCTTTGCGGCGCCGGTCCGAACAAGTCCGACGTGCCATCGAGCCTGCTGACACGGACGAAAATGGCCCCGGATTCTTCCGCGCCACGGCGGCGCACGACGGCAAAGATGCCCTCGACATGACAACGTCGCAGGTAAGCAGCCACCCACAGCGCGGATTTAAGGCGCATCGTTCGATTTTCCGCAGCGCGTATCGCGGTCGCGGAATCCTTAAAGCATAAACGACGGCGTTGGCGAGAATTCGAGCGTCAGTTGGAGGCAGACAAGCCGGCTGGAGCCGACATTTATTGGATCGGATGCCCGGTCAAGGCGGCAAGCTCGTTCAGGAGGCGGTCGGAGAGCCGCCCTGTTACCGGCAGCTTGTGTTCGCTTTCGAATTTCTCGATCGCCGCTTTGGTCGGCTCGTCGAGGCTGCCCGACGCCCGCAACTGCCCATAGCCAAAGTCCGAGAGGACGCGCTGCACGGCGGCGATCCGCGAGGATGAAGCGGCGGATGAGCCAATGAGATCGCCGATCGGATCATTACGGCGCAGAGGCGGCGCCGGCGGCGTCCGCGAAACCTGGGCCGGACGCGCGGGCGTTGCTTCCGCCGGCTTATCCGCAGTCCTGGTTTCCGGAGGCTTTGGCACCGGCGTGACAGTCGAGGTGGGGCGGTTGTCCGCTGCAAGTGGCGGCACAGCCGTCGGATTGGCGAAGAACGGCGCCGGGTGCGGACCCGATTGCAGGAAGACGGCGTTGACGATGATGATCAGACTAGCCGCGCTCGCGCACAGGATCGCAGCGAGGTCGACCGGGCGATGAGCCGCGATCATCCACAACCGCGACCCGATCGCCGCGACTGCACCGCCACCGCCGGAAGTAGCGCGGCGGCCGCGTCTATGGTTGCGCCGCTCAGGCACTTTTCTTCACCGGAATCTCGACGGGCGCCAGGGTCCCATGCGGTGCCGCAGCACTCACCTGCGGGGCGGCGATTTTGCCGGGCGGCTGTGCCGCCAAGTAATGTGTGATTGCGGCCGGTCGCGCAGCGGCTCGCTTTTTGCTCGGCAGCGTGCGTTCGCAATCGAGCGGCAAACGTACGTTGACCCGGGTGCCCTCGCCGACGCGGCTGCGAATGTCGATTTCGCCGCCGTGCAACCGCACCAGTCCTTTGACGATCGATAAACCGAGACCGGTGCCGCCATGACGGCGGTCATAGGAAGCGCGCGCCTGAAAGTACGGCTCGCCGACGCGGGCCAGATCTTCTTCGTTGATGCCGACGCCGTTGTCTTCGACAATAAAGTTTATGGTGCCGGCTTCCGCATGCGTGCCGACGGTGACTTTACCGCCGCGATCGGTAAACCGGATCGCATTGGAGAGGAGATTGAGCAGGATCTGACTGAGCGCGCGCTTGTCGGCGATCATTTCCGGTAGCTCGCCGCCCGGTAATTTTTCCAGCACCACGCCCGCCTCGATGGCCCGCAACGCCAAGAGGTCGCAGCAACCGGCAATGACCTGCCCCGGCGCAAACGGCTCCGGCGTAATCTCGAAATTGTCGGTCTCGATCTTGGACATATCGAGAATGCCGTTGATGACGGCAAGCAGATGATGTCCGGAATCGTTGATCAGTCCGGCATACTCGTTGCGGCGCGCGGCATCGAGCATCAGCACGGATTCCTTTTTCAGCATGTCGGAAAAGCCGATGATGGCGTTGAGCGGCGTCCGCAATTCATGGCTCATGGTGGCGAGGAAGCGGCTCTTGGCGGCGTTGGCGCGCTCGGCCTCGGTGCGCGCCTCTTCCAGCGCGCGTTCCTGAAGCTTGCGCTCGGTTACATCGCGCAGCACCGCGACGACTTCGCGGCGCGCTTGAGCGCCGGCTCCGACACTCGACTGTTCGAGCGGCCGGCACCGCATTTCGATCCAGACATATCGCGGCGGGGCACCGGGTGTGTCCGCGCCATCGCACCGCACCCGAAACTCGACCGATCGGTCCTCGCCCAACGCCGCGGTATCGCCAAGCGTGCTCAGATAAGCGGGCCGATCGGCGACATGGACCCGACCGAACAGGCCATGGCCGTGCAAATCAGCGACCCCGCAGCCGAACAGGGATTTGGCCGCCGGCGAGACGAACAGCAGCGCGCCGTCGCGGCCGTGCCGCGCGATCACGTCTGTCATGTTGCGGGCGAGCAGCCGGTAGCGATCCTCCTCGGCATAAAGCAGCCAGAAACTGGTGCGCGCCAGCGCTTCGGCGCCAAGCGCAAGTCCGACGGCGTAGAGCGCCGCCGACACCACGCCAAAGGTGGCCAGCGCCGCATGTCCGCCCGGCTCTGACGCCGGCAAGAGGTCGAGTTCGCTAGCCAGCACCAACAGACCGGCGGCGGCGAGCGCAAAGGTCGAGGCGATGGCGACGACGCGGCGCGACGCCGACAGCGAAGCTTCGAGCGGCACGACCACAAGCCAGATGGCAGCGAACGAGGTGATGCCGCCGGTCAACGCGGCCACCGCCGTCACCAGGCCGGTCAAGGCCAGCGACGACAGAACATGCGCGCTCTCGTAGCGGCCGGTGCGAGAGAGAAAATAGGCGATGAGGATCGGGACGACGAGCCAGGCGAATATGACCAGCTCGGCCGCGCTCGGCGTGCCGCGAACCAACAGGTAGGCGGGAAAAGACGCCAAAGCGACGACGCTGCCCAATAGCCGCGGAGCAATGAAGGCGCGGTGGCGCGCCGCGGTCAGGGCATCCTGCTGCGCGGATGGGTGCACCAGCGTCGCAACATAGTCTCGTACTGGCGCGAAGAGGCCCACGGATCCCGATCGCACGCCTGGCGTTGCAGACGCGCTCCCCATTTTTCTGTGATCGGATCGTGTCAGAGGGCACTTAAACGAACGCTAAGGCAGAGTGCGCGCGGCACGCGGGAGCATTGCTGCCGGGCTTTTCGGCCGCAGGCATAGAGTGGATTCCCCCATCATGGTGAACGGGCCGTTGCCGCGGATCGCCCTCACGCAGCCAACGGGGCACAAAGTTCCACGCCCGCGCGCGGAACGATCAACGGGTTCTGGCCTGGAACGGCGCGAAAGACGATGGCTGGATCGTTCGCTCAAATTTTAGGTAAATTGTATTTTTTCAACTTACGTGAAAATTTGCAGCATATTCTGCTCGATTATGAGGAAAAACGTTCCTGCACCACCAACGGCGCTTTCAAGAGTGCCTGCTAGGTTGCGCCCATATGCGGCAAAAGCAGCCGCCGGGGATGCGGGTCATATGTTCTTTCTGTTGCGCATGACGTTTTGGCTCGGCCTTGTGCTGGTCCTGTTGCCGATCGGCTCCGCGCAGCGAAGTCCGTCCGGCAGCGAGGTCAGCGCCACCGAAGCCATTTCCGCCGCCTCCGCCACGGTCGGCGACTTGCGCGGCTTCTGCGGGCGTCAGCCCGACGCCTGTTCGGTCGGCGCCCAAATGGCGACGGCGATCGGCTACCGCGCGCAGGCCGGCGCCAAGATGCTCTATGAAGCGTTGAGCGAAGCGATGGCGCCGCACGACACCGGATCGGTCGCGAGCAGTGCGTCGCGAACCACCAGCGGCACCAAAGCGGCATTGGAAAAATCCGCGGCCGAGCGGGCTTCGCAAAGCACCTTGACGCCTGCCGACCTAGCACCGGCGTGGCGCGGGCCGACACGCAAGGACGCCAAGCACGCGGCTTGAACGGTTAGGGCAGCGGCAAGAACATCGACCTGGCGGGCTCGGGGCTCTATATAAGGGGCGACGAGGAACCAGCGCCGCGATGCCCGATATCGACGAAATCATCGACAATTTCACCGTCCTTGACGACTGGGACGACCGCTACCGTTACCTGATCGAGTTGGGCCGGGAATTGCCGCCGCTTGCCGAAGCGGCGCACAACGACGCCAACAAGGTGCAAGGCTGCGCGAGCCAAGTCTGGCTCGACACCCGCGTGCGCCGCGACGACGCCGACGAGGCCGTGCTCAGCTTTGTCGGCGACAGTGACGCCCATATCGTGCGCGGGCTGATTGCGATCCTGTTCGCGATCTTTTCCGGCAGGCGCGCCAAGGACATTCTTGCCACCGACGCGCTGACGCTATTCGAACGCATGGGTCTGCGCGAGCATCTCACACCTCAACGGTCGAACGGATTCCGTTCGATGGTAGAGCGCATTCGCGTCGACGCGCGCGGCGCGCTGGCGACCGCCGCGGTCTGATTGTCGTATCAGCTGCCACATTTGGCGACCTCTCCGAACCTGTTGTAAAGCTGTTGCGGGCCCTTGGGTTCGGGGAAGGTCGGCAATGGCCGTCAGCAATATCGGGACGAACGGCGCATTGAATCAGCAAAGGTTGCGCGCAGCGTTTACCGACGTTTTCGCCGGTGCAGTCTGCAGCGTCCTGTCGATCGCCTATTGCCTGTCGTATGCGGCACTGATTTTTACCGGCCCGCTTGAACACGCGCTCGCCTATGGCGTTGCAGTGACGTTTTTGTCGGCTGCCATCGGCGGAGCGATCGTGGCATTGCGTAGCTCAGTGCCGTTTGCCGTCGCCGGCCCCGACAGCTCTATCTCGGTGGTCATCGCGGCCATGGTCGCGACACTGATCCAGCGTCTCGCCACGCACGGCGGCACGGACTTTCTCGTGCCGAGCCTCATTGCAATGTCGTTGACGACGGCACTGACCGGGCTGTTGCTGTGCGTGCTCGGCTTCGCGCACGCCGGGCGCGCCATTCGCTTCGTACCCTTTCCGGTGATCGGTGGCTTTCTCGGCGCCACCGGGTGGCTGTTGATCACTGGCGCCATGCAGGTGGTGACCGACCAGAAACCGGTGCTGGCCAATCTCGGCGCCTTCGCCGACGGCGCGACCGCCGCCAAACTCGGCGCCACGTTGATCGTCGCGGTCGCGTTGTATCTGGCGCTTCGCCGCTCCAAGAGCCCCTTCACGATGCCCGGCGTGCTGATGGCGGCGCTTGCCGCGACCTATCTGATCCTGCTGCTGATCGGCTCGTCGCTCATCGACGCACAAGCCCACGGTTGGATGTTTCGGCCGCAGCCGGTAGCCGGGCTGGTCTCGCCGTGGCAGCCAGCGGCGCTGCGCAGCTTTTCCTGGACCGAAATGCCCGCGCTCGCGGGTGATGTGCTCGCCGTGATGTTCGTCACCATCATCAACTTTCTTCTCAACACCACCGGTATCGAGATTTCGACCCGCACCGAAGCCAACATCGATCGCGATCTCAAAGTGCTCGGCGTCGCCAACATCGCAGCGGCGGCGGCGGGCGGCTATGTCAGCTGCACCTCGCTGAGCCGCTCGATCCTGGTGCGCACCGCCGGCGCCACCGGGCGGCTGTCCGGGCTTACGGTCGCGGCGATATCGGTCGCCTTACTCATCGCCGGCCCAGCATTCGTCGGCTATGTGCCGAAATACATTCTCGGCGGACTTTTGTTCTTCCTCGGCTGGGGACTCGTCTATCAATGGCTGATCCAGTCGGCACGGCAATTGCTGCTGGTCGACTACCTGTCGCTGATCGCTATCGCACTGTTGATCATCAATTGGGGCTTCATCGCCGGCGTTCTGACCGGCATCGTCATCGGCTGCGCGACATTTGCGCTCAGCATCAGCCGCGTCAGCGCGATCAAGTTCAGCTTCGACGGTTCGGAATACCGGTCTTCGCTCGATCGCGGGCCGTACGAACAATCGCTCCTGGCCGATCATGGCCGCGAGATTCAGGGCATGGCGCTACAGAGCTATCTGTTCTTCGGCTCGGCCAACCGGCTCTACCAGCACGTCAAGGCGCTGCTGGCGAAAGAGCGGCAATGCCGTTTCCTGATCTTCGACTTTCAGCGCGTCACCGGCATCGACTTATCGGCGACGCAAAGCTTCGCGCAGATCAAACAGGCGGCCGCCGAAGCCGGTGCGAGCATTGTCCTGGTGAAGCTCGGCCCGGAATTGGAGCGCCCCTTTCGCAGCGCGAGCCTGATCGCCGACGACGTGGTCGTCGCCTCCGACCTCGACCGCGCGCTCGAGTTGTGCGAACAGGCGATCATCGAGGCGCACCGGGCCGAAGTCAGCGACTTCGCGATCGCTGCGCGCCTGGCTGTCGGAGGCGCTCGGCGATGCGCAACTCGCCGATCGCCTTGCCGAATATTGCCGGCGCCTCGAGGTGCAGCCGGGCGACGTCATCGCCCGGCAGGGCGATCCGGCGACCTCGATGCATCTGATCCTCGAGGGTCGGGTCGGCATCATCGTCGACCTGCCAGAAGGCCGAACCGCGCGGGTGCGGAGCCTGGGCGGACATACCACGGTCGGAGAGATGGGCCTGATCACCCAAAGCCCGCGCAGCGCGACCATCCAGGCTGAGGCCGCGAGCGTCCTTTACGTCCTCGACGCCGACGCGTTTGAGCGCATCAAGCGCGAGCAACCGGCGCTGAGCCAAGCCTTGCTCGGCTACGTCATCACCGTCCTGACCGAGCGGCTGAGCTTCGCCAACCGCTTGATCGGAGTGCTGCAGCGTTAGTTGGAGCGCGCGTCAGCCGCGGTCGCGGCGACGGCGGCGCTGCTGGCCAAGCCCCATTTGCTTGGCGAGCTGCGAGCGAGCTTGCGCATAATTGTGCGACACCATCGGATAGTCCGGCGGCAAGTTCCATTTGGCGCGATATTGGTCCGGCGTCAGCCCGTATTGCGTGCGCAGGTGGCGCTTGAGCGATTTGAACTTCTTGCCGTCTTCCAGGCACACGATGTATTCGGCCGTCACCGATCGCTTGATTGGAACCGCGGGCTTAAGCGGCTCCGCCGGCGCAACGACGGGGCCGCCGTTCGAGACGCGCGTCAGTGCCGAGTAGACCTGGCTGATCAAGGCCGGAATTTCGGCGCTGGCGACGGGATTGTTGCTGACATAGGCCGAGACGATGTTCGCGGTCAGTTGGATATAGCCACCATCGTCGGGTTTCTCAGCCATGTCGGACCTAACAGCTCCGTCTAATATCTCGGGCCTAATGTCTTAAGCGTATCGTGCCCGGATCGGATATACGCCGCGGTCCGCGCACGCGACGGCTACTTTCGAACTGTTCTACACGATAGTGCCGTTGCTCCAAGAATTAAAGCAATAATTCGCGACTAATCACGAAGACCAAGAATATTCCGGCCGTATACATGGCGCCGGAACAGTTCCACTTGCCAAGTTTGGTTGGCAGAAGAAAAACTGCGCCAAACCAGAAACAGAGGCGGCGCGAGAGAATGCCAAGATGGAAACCTGCAGTTACGCACTATTCTCGATGTGGCTGCGCAACGCGCTGATCGAACCGAACCGCAACGTGCCCTGCGGCAACTGCGCTTCGATCGATCCATCGGAGTAGAGCGTGTAGGGCATTCCTTCGACTACACCGGATTTGAGCACGGAGACCGGAGCGCCGGCCACTGGGGCCTCGGGTAGCGCAGGCGGTGCGTGAGCCGGCTCCAGCGGTGGCGCCGGCTCTTGAACGGGAGGCAGCGGCGTTGATGCGGCTCCTTGGGCCGCCGCTTGCCCGTCGCGGCGCGGCGGCGCCGGCCAGAAGGTGTTGAACATCGACACCTTCGCCTTGTTTGGCGGCGTTACCGGGCGGGGCCTGGCGTCGGTCCGCGGCATAATGCGTGCGGACGCAGCAAGACCGTTCGAACCGCGACCAGCGCTAGCTACGCTTCGCACTTCCGCGACACCTTCGCCGAGTCCGGCCGCCTCACGCAGCGCCAATGAGACATCGGCCGCCTCCGTAAACCGGCCGTTTTCGACGCGCGGGATTGTCGGGAATTTTGCCCGCACCGGCTGGAACGACGTGTCTTCGACTGCCGCTGGCGCTTCGGCGACAATCGTCGCAGCGGCGGCTACCTGCGGTTCGATTTTCGGCATAGGAGGCGGGATCGGCATCGGCATTTCGGGCGCTTCCACGGCCGCAGCCTCTTCGGTGCGAGCAACCCGCGCCGTCGGCCGCGTCGCGAGTGCGCGTTCGATGCGCCGCAATTCGCGAACAACGAATCCCAATCCGATGAGCAATAGCCCGCCAACGATGGCGATGGTGCCTGGCGTGAGAACTTCAGTGTCAAACGACCCGTCGCGGATCGCCAGCCCCGAAGCAATAAGGACTAGACCCGCCACTGTGGTCACACCACCCAACACCAACAAAACGACTGGCATACTGCCCGTCCCTCGTCCCAAACAGACGCCGGCAGCGGCAACAAAAACTATTTTGATCCCCTGCGGACGCCCAGGCAAGGACTTAAATAGCTGTGCCCGCGTCCGAATTCCGATGCTCGACCACGGCCAGCCGCGGTTATTCCCGCGTCATCGGACGCCGTTTCGTCGCTGAGCCAATAGCGGATAAGGCCTTACGGCGTATATGAAATTGGCTCCGCAGCAGGCCGGCGGGACGCCGCACCGTTGTTTTTCGCGACGCGCATTGCCCAAGCGCGGCCGTTAAGCCTATTTAGAGGAACCCTGGCCTCGGCTCGGCCGTTTTACCCGGTAACCCCGTCCCCCGCCCCGCGCGCCTTTCCGCATCACGTTGAGGAGTAGACCAATGGCATTCACCCTACCCGATCTGACTTATCCTTATGACGCTCTTGCCCCGTACATGTCCCGCGAGACACTCGAATTCCATCACGATAAGCATCACCAGGCCTACGTGACCAACGCAAACAACCTAGCCAAAGGCACCGAGTGGGAGAACAAGCCGGTCGAAGAGGTCGTGACGGGCACCTTCGGCAAGAACCAGGGCCTCTTCAACAATGCCGGTCAGCACTACAATCACATCCACTTCTGGCTCTGGATGAAGAAGGGCGGCGGTGGCGAAAAGATTCCCGGCAAGCTCGAAAAGCAGATCCTCAGCGACATCGGACCGATCGCCAAAATGAAGGAGGATTTCACCCAGGCCGGCGTCACCCAATTCGGCTCAGGCTGGTGCTGGCTTGCCGTGAAGGACGGCAAGATCACCGTCACGAAGACGCCGAACGGCGAGAATCCGCTGGTACACGGCGCCAAGCCGATCCTAGGCTGCGATGTCTGGGAGCATTCCTACTACATCGATTATCGCAACCGCCGGCCGGACTATCTCAAGGCGTTCCTTGATAATCTGGTCAACTGGGATCACGTCGCCGAGATGTACGAAGCGGCGATGAAATAACGCGCCTGGCTGCGGGCGAGTGTTGCACAAGCGGGACCTTTTGGTCCCGCTTTTTTGCGCATCACGCCGTGGCGTGCGCGAATTCCCAATAGAGTTCGCGCGCGCGGCGATAGACCGGGCCCGGCTGCAAATCCCGATCGTCGAGGCGGCCGATCGGCGACACTTTGGTGTAGTTGCCGGTGCAAAAAATCTCGTCGGCGGTTTCAAAATCACCGGGACGCAACGTCGTTTCGACAACAGTGACGCCGCTCTCGCGCAAGAGCGCGATCACCCGCGCGCGGGTAATGCCGGCAAGAAAAGTACCGTTGGGCGCCGGCGTGAAAGCGACGCCATCCTTGACCATGAAAATGTTCGCAGTCGCGAGCTCGGCAACGTTGCCGAGCATGTCGCACATCAGGCAATTGTCGAAGCCGCGCTCCCGCGCTTCGATCATGGCGCGCATGTTGTTGGGGTAAAGACAGCCGGCTTTGGCATCGACCGGCGCGGATTCAAGCGTCGGGCGGCGAAATGGCGACAGCGTGACGGCCGTGCCGGTCGGCTTCGGCAAAGGCGCGACGTAAAGCGTCAGGCACCAGCGGGTGGTTTCCGGGTCCGCCCGCACCGCACCTCCCGGCACCGCGTCCTCCGGCCAGTACATCGGGCGGATATAAAGCTCGGCGTCGCGGTCGAAACGCTTCAATCCCTCGCGCACCAGCCCGATCCAAGTTTCGGTCGGAACCAGAGGCTTGAGCGACATCACCTTGGCGGACGCATTGACGCGGGCGCAGTGCAGGTCGAGATCGGGAGCGACGCCATCGAACGCGCGCGCGCCGTCGAACACCGACGTGCATAACCAGGCGGCGTGCGTGCGCACCCCCATGATCGGCACGTTGCCTTCGTGCCAATCGTCCTCAAAGAACGTCACGGTCTTCGACCACGTCACCGGGCGGCTCATCGAATGTCACTCATCCTAGCCAGTCCTACCAAATCCTTTTAAACCTGATTTTACTCAGTAATCGACGTGTCAAGCGTGGGGTCTATCGCAGCTTATACTACCTCGTCCTAACCGGTGCGGTGGCAATTCGGGTGGCAATCGGTCTCCGGAGAAGTGACCTGTTTAAACGCTCGTCCATGCGCCTTGTGAGGTGCCGCGGTCGCAATCAAACGCGCCAGCGGGCTTCGTATAGGTGCCTGATGCCCGCTCGCCGCTTCCCGCCGCCCTGGTCGGTCGAGGGAGATGAACGAAGCCTGCTTCATCGTCCGCGATAAGAACGGGCACGCGCTTGCCTACGTCTATTTCGAGGATGATCCGGCCGCCGCACGGCTGCTAACTTGCTCACCCCGCGACGAGGCCCGGCGCATCGCCGCCAACACTGCGAAGCTGCCGGACCTGCTCACCCAGAAGGCCGGCGCGCTCCACGGCGAGATCATCGACGAGATTTGCAACGCGCTCGAACAGCTCGGCGCCGATCCTCCGCTGCTGTCCGTCGTCGGCAGCATCGGCGACACCATGGCCGATGAGGACGTACTCCAGGATTTGAAGCTTTGGAAACGCCGGAAAGCCGGTGATTTAGTCAAGTCGATAGAACCAGACGCTTCTCTAACCCATTTGAAAATCAGAGAAATATAGACCAATCCGTTTCCTTGGAAAGTGTAGCGTTACGGGCTACACTTCTGTCGAATCAATCACCATTTTTAGCTGGCCTGTCACCCACAGGCCAGACAAAGGCATACGGAGAAAACCCAGCATGTCTGTGGAAATCGAGCACCCTGGCAAATTCATAAAGGCCGAAGTCCTCCCGGAGGGCATGTCGGTCACGAAGGCGGCCAAGATCGTCGGCGTCGGGCGGCCCGCCCTGTCCAACCTTTTGAATGGCAAATCGGCGCTTTCGCACGACATGGCGGTGCGACTGGAGAAGGCGTTCGGGAAGGTCGATCGCGACACCCTCCTTGCGCTGCAGAAGGCGTACGACGACCAGCGAAACCGTCCCCGCGAGAAGGAGCTCGCCGTCAGGACATACGCAGCCAGCTTCTTGGATATCACCGCTACGCAGATCGAGGCGTGGGCCGACAAGATCAGCACGCGCGCCGAGCTCCCGGCGCTGCTGCGGAGGCTGGTGGCGACGACGGGCACGAACCTCTCGAAGGTTGATTTTCCTGCCTTCGACAACGCGCAGCGCCACGGCTGGGACGGCCAGGTCGAAACCGACACCGTGACGCCGTGGATTCCGTCCGGCGCTTCCGGCTGGGAATTCGGGTGCAACAAAGACCCCGAGCGAAAGGCGGATGAAGACTTCGACGCCCGCACCCGAAGCGTGCCCGCTCCCGAGCGCAAAAATTTGACCTTCGTCTTCGTCACGCCGCGCAACTGGCAATGCAAGACTGCGTGGGCAAAAGACAAGGCGGCCAAGAAGCGATGGAAAGACGTGAAGGCGCTCGACGCCAGCGACCTTGAACAATGGCTGGAGCAATCCGTGCCGGCGCAGACGTGGCTCGCCGAACGGCTCGGCAACCGGCCCGATGATGTTCTGTCGCTCGAAGAATGCTGGGGCAGGTGGGCGAAGGTGACCGATCCGGAGCTGAGCCAGACGTTGTTCGCTGGATCGATCGAGACCCACAAGGAGAACCTTTCGAACTGGCTCAAGGGCCCACCGGGGCGGCCTCTCGTCGTCGCCTCGAACTCGGAAGAAGAATCGTTGGCTTACTTGGCGAGCGCATTGGCCGCCGCCGGCGTCGGCGACAACGCTGTCGTCCTGCGCTCGGTAACCGGGTTGGGCCGCGCGACGAAATCCTCGTCCAAGTTCATCGCCGTGCTCGCGTCGCCGGAGGTCGAATCCGCGTCGGCGGGCCTGCACAAGACCCAGCACACGATAATCGTCCGCGCTCGGAACGCGGTCGAAGCGAAGCCCGACATCGCGCTCGATCTCGTCGACGACACGACCTTTAAAAAGGGTCTGATGGAGATGGGCGTCGTTGAGGACGAGGTGCCCTCCCTGTCGCGCGCTTCCGGACAGTCGCTCACGATCCTGCGGCGTCGCTTGTCCGAGGTGCCGGCTATAAAGTTCCCCCCTTGGGCCGAGGACAACGCGCTGACACGCAAGCTGATCGGGTTGGGCTTTGCCGGTGCGTGGGATAGCCGGTCGAAGGAAGACCAACAGATTTTAGCTTGCCTGATCGGCGACAACGATTACGAGGCCATCGAGAAGTACGTCGCCGAACTCCTCAATCGCGATCACTCGCCGGCCTGGGCGGTGGGTCACTACCGCGGCGTCGCCTCGAAGCTCGACGTCCTTTATGCGACCCAGCGTCTCGTCACCGCTACCGACCTGGAGGACTTCTTCCTGACAGCACGGATCGTCCTCAGCGAGCGCGATCCGGCGCTCGACCTGCCGGAGAGCAAGCGGTGGGCGGCCGGCATATACGGCAAGACCCGCGACCACTCCGCCGCCCTCCGCGGCGGCATGTGCGAGACGCTCGTGCTGCTGGCGATCCACGGCAACAACTTGTTTCGCGACCGGCTCGGCGTCGACGTTGAACGCATGGTCAACGCAACGGTGCGCGAGTTGCTGACGCCGTTCGCCGCCGAGACTTGGGCTTCACAAAAGAGCGACCTGCCGCTGTACGCCGAGGCTGCGCCAGATTTGTTCCTCGACATCCTGGAACAGGACCTGCAAACCGAAGACCCGAAGATACTGTCGCTGCTCAAGCCCGCCAGCGGCGAACTCTTCGGCGGCGGCTGCCCGCGCAGCGGACTGTTGTGGGCCTTGGAGCTGCTTGCGTGGAAACCCGAGCGGCTGCCGCGCGTCGCTGCGCTGCTGGCGCGCATGTCGGCGGTCAAGATCGACGACAACTGGACCAACAAGCCCGAGGGCAGCCTCAAGGCTATTTTCAGGTGCTGGATGCCGCAGACGGCGGCGACCGTCGAGGTCCGCTGCGGCGTCCTCGAAACCATCGTCCGGCGTTACCCAGAGGTCGGCTGGCGGCTTTGCCTCGATCAGTTCGATGCCACCGCCAGCGTGGGCAACTACAGCCACCGCCCGAGATGGCGAAAAGACGCTGCCGGCGCCGGTCAGCCGGTCAGCCAGCAAGAAATCTATACCTTCGCCCGCAAGGCGCTGGACTTGGCAATCGATTGGCCCGAGCACGATGAGCAGACGCTCGGCGATTTGGTTCAGCAAATGCACGGACTGGTCGACCCCGATCAATCGCGAATTTGGGATCGAATCCGGGTTTGGGTTGCCGGCGGCCCGAGCGACGAGCGCAAGGCGGCACTGCGCGAGCGCATCCGACTCTATTCCTTCACGCGGCGCGCTCGTCTGCGTGGCCGGCCGACGGAATCCAAGGAGACCGCTCGGGAAATATACGATCACCTCGAGGCTACCGACCCGATCATCCGTCACCAATGGCTGTTCGCTCGCCACTGGGTTGAGGAGTCCTGGGACGAGATTGAGTCCCCAAACTTCGACTTGAGCAAGCGCGAGGAAAAAATCGCCAGGCTGCGCGAGCAAGCGGTCGGCGAAGTCTGGAGCGCGGCGGGCTACGACGGCATTCTCAAACTCTGTAGAGCCGGCGAGGCGGCAAACATCGTTGGCTTTCACTTGGCCGCGCTCGCGCCGGCCGGCTTCGATCCGGTGCAACTGATCACGCGGCTGATCGCGGACGACGCCGGGCAACATGCGTGTCAGTTTGACCAGTGCGTAGCGGGCTATCTGCTCCGGCTAGACGACGCTCAACGGAACAAGATGCTGACCACTTTGATCGACCGGTTGAACACGGATCGACGCAACAGCGAAGACCGCACCGTTCGCCTGCTCAAGCTCGCGCCGTTCAAAAGATCGACGTGGCGGCTCGCGGACGGCCTGTCCGAGGAGCTGCGTGCCAGGTTCTGGACCGAAGCGAACCCGAACTGGGTTCCGGATGATGGCGATGAGGCTCGCGAACTCGTCGACGGATTGTTGGCGGTCAAGCGGCCGAAGGCCGCGCTCGCCGCGGTGCGTTTCCAGGTCGAGAAGCTCGAACTCGCAAACGATCGTTCGGTTGCTCAAGGACCTTGCAACGACTTCGTCCAAGCAAGACTCGAAAATTCGCTTCCACGGTCATGATTTCAGCCGCGCCTTTGAAATCCTCGACCACCGCGCCGACGTGTCCGCCGACGACATGGCCCACCTCGAGTTCATGTATCTGTCAGCGCTCGAACACGAACAGCGCGGCATCCCGCACCTGGAACGCCAACTCGCCGAGACCCCGGCCCTTTTCGCGCAGGCCGTCGGACTGGTCTATAAGCGCAATGACGGAGGGTTGATGATCCGCCGGAATGGCAGATCGAAAACGAGGATGCCCGCTCCAACGTCGCGACCCAAGCCTACAGCTTGCTTCACAAAGCTAAGCGGATTCCCGGCACCGGCGACGACGGGAAGATCGACGTGTCCAAACTCAAGTCCTGGCTCAAGGAGGTGCGGGCGCTTTGCGCGACCTACGGGCGTGAGCTCGCGGGCGACAACTCGATCGGCGGGCTCCTGTCGAAAAGCGGTCGCGACCAAGACGGCATTTGGCCGATGGTAGCCGTTCGTGACGCGCTCGAGGAGTTCGGCAATCACCGGATCGCCGAAGGCATGGCCGTGGGCCTTTACAACCAGCGCGGCCCCCACTGGCGCGACGCCGGCGGCAAACAGGAGCGCGACCTTGCCGCCACGTATCGAGGGTGGTCGAAGCAAACTGCTGTCGAGTGGCCGTTCACGTCTCGCCTCCTGGAACAAATTGCGACGCGGTACGACGGCGACGCCGAATGGCATGACGACGATGCAAACCTCCGCCGGCGACTGTCGCACTAGCCAATTATGTGGCGCGTCGACCAGCAAGGCTGAATTTCTTTAAACCTTGGTCTGTCGATTATCGGAGAAGCGCATTGACCGCAAATCGGGAAGTCAAGGTCGCGATTGATGTCGCCCACACACAGTCGGTGTGCGACTACACCGTCGGATTACTGAGATTCAAAAGAGGCGACAAGGCCGAGATAGCGGTGCCGGCCGGAACCGGCATATTTGCGATGCTCGGCAGGGTCTTCGGAATTCTCACGGCCGGGCACGTAGTCAAGCCGATGAAGGAAAGCGAGGTTGTCGGCCTTGTTCGTTTTCCGACCGTTGTGCCGGCTTTGCAGAACCGGCGGCTAGACCTAAATCTCACTCAGAGGATAGTCATCTGGAATGAGAAGGAGTGTGACGCGCCGGACATCGCCTTTCTCAAGATCGCCGAGCTCACAGGCAGAGACCTCCAAGCGGCGGGAGCCGTATTTTATAATCTTGGCCTGCAACGGAATTGCGGAGCGCTTCTATGTTCGCATGCTCAAACGCCGCTAGTCTCGCCGGTGCTGCGGACCTCAATGGCCTGCAGGTGGTGATGTTCACTGACCAGGACGCCGGCGTCTGGGCCGATTTGGGCGGTCGAGATCAGCCCAGGCCGGGAACATCCGAGCGAAGGCTGTCTATCTCGACGCGTTTTTCTGGCGACGCTCCGATTATGTTGAAATCACCCCATGTGAGAAGGCAAGCGCTGGGGCTCAATGAAAAAATCCGCGCATGCCCTTTGTACTCGGCGATATCAACGGATGGCACCCGGGAATATCCTGCACTCCGACGGCTCTCTGTGCCATTACAAGCAAAACGCCGGATGAGATTGGGACGCTGCTGCAGCAGGCGGCGAAGAAGTTTGGACGTGGAGATTCCTTCGCAGCTTCGAGCGGACTACAATATTAATGACTGCCTGAACGGAGTAATCCTGTTAGGCGGGGATTGGGTCGAGCTGGAAAAATTCGACGACAGAAAGTTCCTCGAACGCCCCACAATTGATGAGTGGATGACAAACCGCGTCTGGCGCCGACCTTGAGCTTGTGTGCTGTGACGATGGCGACAAGATCGGACACGTTTTCGCAACGATCGACGGCGATGTGGTCGATACTTACACCAGGGGGGAGGCGCATCAAATTCGATGCTGTGCCGCCGCGTTATCGCACGCTGCGGATCAAGCGGACGTTCCTGGTCTTCGATCGAGAATAGAATGACTTCACGGCTTGGCTTTTTTCACCAGATCCCAAAGGTTTATGTGCATTCAAATGTCGATCACCATCCAAACCATCGACGAAATCGAACCATTCCTTGAAAAGGTCCGTGCCGCCGCCACCCGAACGACGAATGCTTTGGCCACTCTGATGACATCCATGCCAGATGGGCTCGAAGTGCTGCGTCAAATGAAGTTTACGGAAATAGCTTGGCATCCAATCGATGATCGGCAGCTCAACCTTGTTGAGCAGATCAATCAGACTTGGACGTGTCTCGTTAGCCTGAAGGCGTTGCCGTTTCTTTTCAGTCGACATCCGGAGGCGCGAGGTTTTCGCCTGAACCTTGGCACCGCAGCCGGTGCAGATATCGAAAGTATAGAACGCGATATTGTGGCAGCTGAGACATTCGCGGCCGTACACCCGTCGAACAATCGAAAGCTGGCAAAGGATCTAACAAAAGCTGGCACGAACCCGCCCAGATGCGAAGTCGCGGTACGTTTTCTTCGGCTCGCCCGGATTTAAGCACGAACGCCAAGTCAAGTTGGAATCTATCGAGGGGATCGAGGTCTGGGCCGTTGATGTGTGAGACGCTAAAAAACAGTTCTTCGCCGCATTGGAGGTCCCTTGCAGAAGAAGGACCCGGTGGGTCTGGTCGCAATGGAGGAGGCGGATGCTGACACCAGCCGCAGCCAAACGCTTGAGTGTCTCTCAAGAAGGTTACACACTTCGATGTCGGCTACTCAGGGGCCTGGGTCATGAAGGCAATCGACTCCCCGTTCACCAAGATCATTAACGGCACCACGCAGTTTGTGATCCCCGCTTCCAGCGCGATTACACATGGGATGCTGAAACACAATGCGCGCAGCTTTGGCGTGATGTGCTCCGTGCGTCACGCACAAGCAGTGAGCGCGGGCATTTCCTTGGCTCAATTGTTTACATCGCGACCGGCGACAGTTTGGCTGGCTTTACGCGCTGGATGCTGATTGATGGGCAACAGCGCTTAACAACCCTGACATTGCTCCTAGCCGCGCTTCGCGATCATATCAGCGAAATCAAATGGGCGGGCGGCGAGAATGATCCCACGCCAAAACGCATCGACGCCTATTTCCTGAAGAACGTGCAAGAAGAAGGTGACCGCGAGCAGAAATTAGTCCTTCGTCGCCACGACCAAGCAACGTTGCGCGCGATCCTCGACGGCAAGGAGCTACCAGAGGATGCTTCGGAACATATACGAGATAACTACAAATACTTCCGTGACCAGCTTTCCGCCGTCGATCCGGCCGATGTTTATCGAGGAATCGGACGCCTTGTTATTGTTGATGTCGCCCTTGACCGACAAACCGACGACCCACAACTGATTTTTGAAAGCTTAAATTCGACGGGTGTCGATCTTAGCCAGTCCGACCTCATTCGCAATTTTATTCTGATGCGATTACCGGAGAAGGAGCAAACCGCTCTTTATGAGATGTACTGGTCCAAGATCGAAGGGTTATTTAAGGGGTCGGAGTGGACTTTTGACGCCTTCGCGCGGGATTATGTGGCCCTCAAGACGCAGGCAAGCAAGCAGGAGAAAGCTGCCGAGATTTACTACGCATTCCGCGAATTCTTTCCAACACTAAAGGAAAAAAGCGGCGGCCTTCAACAGGCGCTGGCGGAAATGATGCGCTATGCCCGGCACTATGCGGCCTTTAGCATTGGCCGCGATGTCACCGGGGAACGCGGAAGAGCGCTCTCGGAAATTCGCCGACACGTCGATGTTCCAGCCATACTCGTCATGCAGCTGCTCGAATGCTGCGATCACCTGAAGACGCTGTCAGAGGCTCAGCTGCTGGAGACGCTGGGTCTAATCGAGAGCTATACGGTCCGCCGAGCAATCTGTGGCTACCAGACGCGCAGTTATTGGGCGATAATCGCTAATCTTGCGTTTGCCATTGGCGACAAGCACCCTCTCCAAGATTTGAAAGTCGCGTTGGCGCGGCAGCATGAGAATTACCGCTTTCCTTCCGACGAAGAATTTGAACGTCAGTTGAAAGAAGCCGATTTGTTCGGCCTGCGCATCTGCCGGCACCTCCTAGAGGGCCTAGAAAACTATGATACGAAGGAGCCTACCGATACATCCGGCTATTCGATCGAGCACATCATGCCCCAGAACGAGCGCTTGCGTCGCGGCTGGCGTGAGATGCTCGGAGAGAATTGGAAAGACATTCAGAAGACGTGGTTGCATCGGTTGGGAAATCTAACACTCACTGGCTATAACAGCACCTATTCGGACAGAGACTTCGATGAGAAAAAGACCATCAAAGGTGGATTTTCGGACAGTTCGGTACGCCTTAACAAGTTTGTTCGGGAACAGATGGTTTGGACGCCGAAGCAGATGAACATTCGCACGAATGATCTTGCGAAGCGCGCGCTGAGCGTCTGGCCCCCGTTAGTGGTTGAGCAATCGCTAATTGATGCCGCCAATAACCTTGAAAAGCGGAAGCTCGCGGCACGGCAGGACGTAAGCAAGATCAAGATGACCGTTGATGCAATGGCTCTCTTCGATGCGCTTCGACCACGGATTATGGCGCTCGACAGCGACATTCTAGAGCTCGCTGAGCCGAATTCTATTAGCTATCATGGACCAGCCTTCTTCGTTGAGGTCTTACCCCGTGCACGCAGACTGACGCTGTTGCTTGTATTGGATTTCAATGAGGTAGATGATCCATCAGGGTTGGCAAAGGACACGACCGAGAAGAAGTTTTAGTTCATGCTCGTTATGAGGGCGGGGTGTCGATGAGCATTTGGAATGTCGATGAAATCGAAAGCGCTATGCCCCTAATCCGGCAAGCTCACAAAGTGTCTAACGAATAGGCAAAGTGACGTACTTGGTCCATCGCCGACCAATTTCTCATTAGCACCTGACGTCAGCTTTTGGGTCGAAGCGGACCTGGGCCGGGCGGCAGAGTTCGCTGCCTCGGTCGAAAATGACCCATAGGAGACCTGGCACGTTCTTACTAGGATCGGCTCTCCACTGCACCGTCAACTCACAACGTCTTGGCCAAGGTGAGGGTATGGCCCGTTATTTCACTGGCTCGGTCAGGAACCGCTCGCTCGAGGGTATTAAGGGCGGCTCGGCGATTACCGCGGTGGAGATCTGCTGCCCCTCCAGTATCAGGCGTAAATTTCCAATGGCCTTGGTGATGTTTTCTTTGAACTTCGCTCCTGCTTGATCGACGAAGGCTTCGTCCTTTGGCTTGGGCTTGGCGACCCGCATTTCTATATGTGTTGCGCCATTAATCCGATCCTGAAAGGCGTGGGTCAGAATAATCTTCGGCGCGGCTGGTACCGGAAGAAGGGTGCTCACGGTAAAGTAGTCGAAGGGATGCCAATCGAGCACTTCTTCGACGATGGCGTCCTTTCCGTGCATGCAGTGATTCTCGGTACCTATGCCCCTGCGCCTGTTGCTTGAGTTCTCAATGATCCCGTCCGCAGGCCACCATTTCTGCCGCTGCCCGGGCACGGTGAAATGTTCCCACACTGTCTGTCGCGGCGCGGCGATATCAAAATTCCAGGTCACATAGGCCTCGGTCCGAGTTACCTCGACGCGCGTGCGCTCGTTCTCCTTGTTCCACGCGTCTTCGAGGTCCCGCAGCCAGAGCTTAACGTCGCCAATGATGTCGATGGTTTCGTGATGCTCGACGAGACCCTGCGCCGCCGGGTCGATGCCCATAGTCTGGATGCAGGCGTCGCTGTAGAGCGCATATGCCCGGCTGCCAACCTTCTCGCTCACCGTGTTCTTGAGTAGCCTGTGGACGAGGATCACGTCACGTCCAGCAAGCTCTTCCCGCCCGCCCATCTTCTGCTTCACCATCTCGCCGTGGTGGATGACGAACTTGAAATCGAGATCGCCCATCGCGGCGCAGGCTTTGCACTCGCAGATCGAGGCCTGCTTGACGTCGCGCAGACGCCGACGAAACTTGAAATAGGTCAACTCGATAGTATCCTGCAGGAGCGAGCCGTCGACCTTCTCGGCCACCGCGTAGACGAAAGCGGCATCGCCCTCAAACTTGGCAAGTCGGAAGGGCGGCCTGAGCCCCTTGACCGCCGTGTCCATGAAATCGGCGATGATGTCCTGCGCGTGGTCGAGTTCGACCTCGGCCAGGAAGCTCGTATAGCCGGAGATATCGGCTATGGCAAAATAGGCCAATTCAGGTTTCGGAAGCATCGTATTTCTCCGTCAAAAAGAACAAGCGGAACTCGACCGCCTCCAAATAGCCTTATGCCACGTGATGTCGCGAGGGCGCGAGAAATCGTAGGCTGATACTTCCGAGTTTGGCCCAAAGCGTCGTTTCGCTGCGTCGCAGTCATACGTCCGGAGTCGGGGGTGAAGCCGACATGCCGACGTCGCTCAGACGACGCGAATGACCCAGCCTGTGTAAAAACGCATCGCCTACTTTGATTCCCGCGATATGATTCTCGTGCGATTTGCGGGAGGATCGGATGAGGCGTTTCGTTGAGGGGGTCGATCGCGGTCAGACCACGCTGTTTCCGGAATGCCTGGAAGACTGGATCGGCGAGGACAATCCGGTTCGCGTGGTCGATGTCTTCGTCGAAGAACTCGATCTGGCCGAACTTGGTTTTGGTGGGGTCGATCCCGAGGCAACCGGCCGACCCTCGTATCATCCCTCGATCCTGCTGAAGCTTTACATCTACGGCTATCTCAATCGGGTTCAGTCGAGTCGGCGCCTTGAGTACGAGGCTGGGCGCAACGTGGAGGTGATGTGGCTATTGGGTCGGCTTGTACCCGACCACAAGACGATTGCCGACTTCCGCAAGGACAATGGCGCTGCCATCCGCAAAGTTTGTGCTCATTTTATCGCACTGTGCCGCGCGATGGGCCTGCTGACGCAAGCCAGCGTCGCTATTGACGGCAGCAAGTTCAAGGCAGTGAACAACCGCGACAAGAACTTCACGCGCGCCAAGATGGAGCGGCGCGTGGCGCAGATCGAGGAGAGCGTCGCGCGCTATCTTGAGCAGCTCGACACTGCCGACCGGCAGGAACCGTCAGAGGCCTTCACAACCAAAACGAACCGCCTCAAAGAGAAGATCGAGACGCTGAAGCAGCAGATGCGGCGTCTCGAGCGTCTCAAGGTGGAGATGCTTGCCACCCCGGACCAGCAGATATCACTGACCGATCCCGATGCCCGCTCGATGGCGACCAGCGGCCGCGGGTCCGGCATCGTCGGCTACAACGTCCAGATCGCCGTCGAGGCCAACCATCATCTGATCGTCATGCATGAGGTAACCAACGACGGAACCGACCGATCGCAGCTCTCCCATGTGGCCAACGAGACCAAGACGGCGCTGGGCGTGGACAAGCTCGATGCCGTCGCCGACCGCGGTTACTTCAACAGCGAAGAGATCTTGGCATGCGAGGTGGCCGGCATCACGGTTACGCTGCCAAAGCCCATGACCTCGAACGCAAAGGCGGAAGGACGCTTCGGCAAGCAGGACTTCCGCTATGTGGCTGCCGAGGACATTTACGTTTGTCCTGCCGGCGAGAAGCTCGCCTACCACTACACGACCGAGGAAAACGGATTGGTGTTGCGCCGCTACTGGACCAACGTCTGCCAGAGCTGTGCAATCAAGCCCACTTGCACCACCGGCAAGGAACGACGGATCACCCGATGGGAACATGAGCACATTCTCGAAGCCGTTCAGCGCCGGCTCGACGAGCATCCAGAGAAGATGCGCCAGCGCCGCGAGACGGTCGAACATCCCTTCGGCACCATCAAGGCCAGGATGGGAGCAACCCATTTCCTGATGAAGACGCTGCCACGAGTTGCCTCAGAGATGGCGCTACACGTGCTGGCCTACAATCTGACCCGGGTCATGAACATCATGGGCATTCGGCCGTTCGTCGCCGCGATGAGGGCCTAGCCAAACCCGAAAAAGGCTCCCCAACGCCATCCAAACAAAACTGCTACGCTTCGACACCTCCGGCAAAGCGTTTCTACACAACCAAGACCCGTTTCGGACATGCAGGGGCAGATGTCTGAACTCCTCACGCGTAAGCGAGCCATCCTCGATGTGGATGATCCTGTCGGCAAATTCGAACAGCCGCGGATCATAAGTCACCACCAGAACCGCGCGGCCTCGCTCTTTGGCAATCGCAGAGAGAATCACCATGGTTGAATGCCCGTTGGCTGAGTCCAGCGCGGCAGTTGGCTCGTCGGCGAGAATGGCTGAGGGTTCCGCTACGACCGCTCGCGCGATTGCGACCCGCTGTTGCTCGCCGCCGCTGAGCTGGCGTGGGAACGACGACATTTTGGATGTTAAGCCAACGCCGGCCACTATTTCCTCGACTTTCGCCATCGCTTTGGGCCCACGCTCACCGCGCACGTCGAGCGCCATCAAAACATTTTCGGCGACCGTCAGGGTGGAGAACAGGTGATAGGATTGGAAGACAAAGCCGATATGGTCCCGCCGGATCTTCGCGAGCTCGGCCGGCCGCGCTCCGTTGGTTGAGGTGCCGCAAACTCGGACAGTCCCGCCGGTAGGCGCAAGCATGCAGCCAAGCATCGACAGGAGGGTGGTCTTGCCGCTGCCGGACGGACCGATCAAAACCGTAAGTTGACCGCCTTCGAGAGTCAGATTGACGTCCTTCAGCGCCTGCACCCATGCTGCCCCGCTGCCGAAGCTCTTGCTGAGGTTCGCAGCCTCGATAACAACCGCTTTCATGTTTGCCATCGTGCGCACCTCGCTACGCAATCCGTTGATCCAACGGTATTCGACCGCAGGTGACGAGCGATATCAGGCAATTGCCCAGCTCGCTCGTCCGTGAATGCTCAACGCTCTTGCATGCCGTGCATGAGGCTGGTGATCAGGCAAGCCGGCGGGCCAGAAGTTCTGCGCATCGAAACCGTGCCGATACCGGCGCCGCGAACCGGCGAAGTGTTGATCCGGGTGAAGGCGTTCGGACTAAACCGTTCGGAGCTTTTTACCCGCTTGGGCCAGTCCCCGAGCGTGACGTTCCCCCGCATCCTGGGCATTGAAGCCGTGGGAGTTGTCGAGGACGCGCCCGGCGGCGAATTCGGCAAAGGCGACGTCGTCGCAACGCCATGGGCGGCATGGGGCGGCAGTTCGACGGCGGCTACGCCGAATATACATGCGTGCCGGCGACGCAAGTGCAGGCCGTCGCGAGCAAGCTTGATTGGGCGACGCTTGGCGCGGTCCCGGAGATGCTGCAGACGGCATGGGGCTCGTTGTTCAAGTCCCTGGCTCTGCAGAAGGGCGAGCGGCTTTTGGTCCGCGGCGGCACGACATCGGTCGGGCTCGCGGCCGCCGCGATCGCGCGCAATCACGGTGCCCTGGTCGCGGCGACGACGCGCCGGCCCGATCGCGAGAAGCTTCTGCGCACCAACGGCGCACACCAGGTTTTCATCGATACCGGCTCGATCGCCGACCAGGTCAGGGAAGTATTTCCCGGCGGCGTCGACAAAGTGCTGGAACTGATCGGCACGATGACGCTGCACGACTCGCTGCGCGGCGTGAAGCCGCGCGGGATTGTCTGCATGACGGGCATGGTCGGCAACAAATGGTCGTTTGACGATTTCAGCCCGATGGACGTCATTCCGACCGCTGTCAACCTGACGACCTACAGCGGCGATGCGGATGATTTCACGCTGACGCCGCTTGAAAAGCTCGCCGAGAAAATCGCCGCAGGCACTTTGCATGTCCAAATCGGCAGGACCTTTCGGCTTGACGAGATCGTTGAGGCGCATCGTTGCATGGAGGAGGACAAGGCGGGAGGAAAGATCGTCGTACTGACCTAACAACCTGGCAAACGCGATCTTTCGATTACTTTCACGGTCAAGACAAAATCCAACCAGCGGAGAGGCTCAAATGAAAACCATGTGGCGATATAAATCCACTTGCTTGACGATCGCTCTAAAGTACGCCTTTGCAGTCGTCTCACTAGTCGCAGTATGCGAATTGCTCGTCCAGACGCCGGCACGAGCTGCTGAGTCGTGTACTTTGAGTGCCGCGGCTATGACGGATGCCGAGGCGGGTATCAAGGAAACGATGACCGCCTACAATGCGGCTTTGAACGGCGGCGACACAACAGCGGTGTTACCGCTCTACACAGACGACGGAGTGTTCATGCCGCCCTACAGTCAATCAGCAGTGGGCAAGGAAGCCGTCAAAAAGGTGTACGACAAAGTCTTCGACGAGCTGAGATTTCACGTGCAGTTCGCGATTGCGGAGCTAGTGGTGATTGCGCCGACGTGGGCCTATGTTCGTACAAGCTCGGCCGGCACGACCGACCATCATTCCAGCGGCAATGCGTGCCGAAGTCGGTCAATTGGCCGGGTGATCCGATGAGGCGATGGCAGAAATTGTCCTCGCCGCCGGCATAGAGCTTCACGTCCGCCGGCAGAGCACTGCGGTACTTCTCGAGGAATCCCATCAGGCCGCCGTAATGGTCGAAATGGCCGTGGCTGACGATCAGGGCATCGATCTTCTTCACGTCGACGCCCATGATGCCCATGTTGTTGATGAGCACGTCAGGCGTGTAGCCGTAATCGAGCAGCAGGGTGCGGGGCTCGTTGCCGCGCTGGGATTCAAGCCATAGCGACAGGCCCCATTGGGTGTGAATCACGTTGGGGAACCCGGCCGATATGGGTGTCGGCTGCACGCTCACGCCGTTGACCGTGCTTGGCCGCAGAAAAAGATTGTGGGTGGAGTTGACGAGCACCCGGATCGAGAGCTTGTCTACCACCGGTACTTCGATCGGCGCCGCCGCGGCGAACTCGACACACGTGAAGCCGCTCGCCGGAGCAGCGGCGAGCGCCGCGCTGCCTGCCAGGAAGTCACGCCGTCCGAGCTTGCTAGTCATGTTGCCCTCCCGCGATGCTCTGAGGCCTCAACGTGTATCAGCGGTACCGCTGTAGAACGCCAATCACGCGGCGCGCCGGTCGGCTCTGTTGAATGACGCGCCCCATCTAAACACCTGGCTCGGCCGGTTCGCCATCCCACCAGTGTCTGGTATCTTACGGCCACACGGGGACTTCAGTTGGTCAGATAGGACGTGGCCTCGGCAAGTTCGGGGCGCGCCGGACCGACGGGTTTGCTTAGCGCCACAAGCTTCCGGTAGGCGTCGTGAGCGGTCGCGGAATCGCCCGTCTGTTTCGCGGCGCGGGCCTCGCCGAGAAGGCTGCGGAAGCGATTGGGATCGGTGCTCAACATCGCCCGGTACTCGACCAGGGCCGCCGCCGGCTGGTTTAGTTCGAGCAACAGATCGGCCAATAGCTCGCGTGCCGGCAGCACCGACGACGGAGTGGCCGGGTGCTTGTCCATTGTGGCGTCCAGATCGGCCGCGGCCCTTACCAACGCGACGGCGTTTTTGTCGTCGCCGCGGACATGGGCGAGGACGCCGGCAGCCGCCAAACGCTGGACCTCCACCTGATTGGCCCAGTAGGTGTCGGTGCCCTTCAGCTTGTCTTCGAGCAATTGCAGCCGCTCGATTTCCGCCTCGGCGCCGGCGATGTTTCCGGTCCGCGCGTCGCCAAGTGCGCGGCCGTAGGCGATCATCGCTTCTGCCCACGGAAAGCGCTCAAGCGGAAAACCGATCGCCGGTTCGCTCAGCGCGGCGGCAGCCGGCCAGTCCCGGCGCTCGAGCGCATAGCGCACCGAGATCGCCGCTACGGCGTAGGCCGTAGGCAGGTTCGGGGCGGCGCTCCGGCGAAAGCTGGTCAGCTCGTCAACGACCTCTTTTGCCTCGCGATCCTGAGCGGTCTGCAAGTAGGCGTACTCGAGATAATCCATGGTGTGGACGGATTCCGTGTCAAAGCTTTCCGGCCCCAGTGTCTTTCGGACATAGGCCAATGCCGCGGCATGAGCGGCTCGGTTCGAGTTGATCGATTGCTGCCACATCCCAAGCCGAGTGAAGATGTGCGACGGCATGTGCAACGCATGCGGCACGTCAGGCGCGACCTTCGCGTAGCAGATCGCTGCGTCCAGGCCGGCGGCTGCAAATTCAGGCGAATCGTCGCTGTGGATCAGATAGTGGACGACGCCGGGGTGATTTGGTTGCTCGACCCAAACCTTGTTGAGGATCTCCGCCGCCTTACGCTGATTGGCGTAGGTCTTGTCGGTAGGCAGTGCCGATGCGTTCAGCGCTAACCCGTAGAATACCGCGGCCTCGCGATCGTCGGGGTAGCGCAGGTAGACCTGTTCCATCGCCTTCTCGTAGGCGACGGCCCGGGTGTGATGATCAAGCTTGTCGCTATCGCGATAGAAGGCCGCGATCGCAGCGATGTAGTCCTTCTCACGTTCGGTCTTTGGTCCCGCGGCAACGGCCTTCTCTACCGCCTCAGCGCCTGCCTTCAACGCCGCCGGGCTCGGTGGATACCACAGTGGATACCAATGGCTCATCGCGATGCCCCAATACCCCATCGCGCAGCCAGGTTCGGCTTCGGTGACCGCGGTAAACCCCTTCAGGGCCTCGGGATACCAGAAGGAATGCAGGGTCCACACGGCCTCCTTGAATGTCCTTTGGACGGACGGCCCACAGGAAATCCGAAAGTCAACTTCGCCTAACGCCTTCTCCGCTGTGGGGCCGGCATCCCCGCGTGCTCCAGGCTGGAACGGTGGCGCGAAAAGAGTCGCGGCAAGGAACAGTACGCAAATTCGCTGGCGTGTCATGGCGATAACCTCCCGGGTGGCTCGCTGACCCTGCTTCTATGAAATTACCCTCCTGGAAACACTGACTTTCACACCGCAATCGAGCAAAACGCGCTCAAAATCGCCGCTTTAATCCAGGGAATGCGAGGTCGGTACCACCCGTAGACCCGGTGGGATGCGACCGTCAAGCGCCACCTCAAACGCCTGATACCACCGTCGCGGGGGACACTGAATGACACCATTTTCTGAAACAAGGTTGACTATCTCGCCTTCACTTCTCGCCATAGCGATGAAGTGATCGAATAGGCGAGCCCGATGTCGCCTTGTGGCCCATCTCGACGTTCGTGACGCCGCAACATTATGTCTGAAATTGAGGGATGAACGGACGTGACGCGGACATTGCGTTTCGGAGCGTTTGACCCAAAGCCGTCATCGGCGCTGCGATAGACACCCCGGCCGGCGAGCCATAAAGTCGTTACCAGATCCGAGCTTTCCCTAGGCGAGTACGCAATTTTGGGCGCGCTGGCGCTAACGCAATCGTCTGGCGTCACCTAACTTTTCCGAATGTGGCGAACATATCGTCGTGCCGGAAGGGTGCAAATCTCAAAACGTAAGGACATCGGCAAATGATCAAATTTGGAATTGGGCAGGCGGTGCGGCGCGTGGAAGATCAACGCTTCCTTACGGGCCAGGGACGCTATGTGGATGATATCACGCTACCCGGTATTTGCCATGGCGTAAACGTGCTTTCCCCGCATGCGCATGCGCACATCAAGAAGGTCGACGCGTCGAAGGCGAAGGCGGCGCCGGGAGTGTTGCTGGTGCTGACCGGCGCTGACGTCAGGCACGATCAGCTCGGCGCGTTCACGGCCGCCATGATGCCGGAGGATCTTGGCGCGCCGAAGGGTCACCGCATTTATCAGCAGCTTCTGCAATCGGACAAGGCGCGCTTCGTGGGTGACCGCATCGCCTTCGTCGTCGCCGAAACGCTCGCGCAGGCGCGCGATGCGGCCGACATGGTCGAGGTCGACTACGAGCCGCTGCCGGCGGTGGCACTGCTCGAAGACGCCGCCAAGGATGGCGCGCCGAAAGTGTGGGACGACAATCCAAACGGCAACGTCTCGTTTCAACTGATGATCGGCGACCAAGCGGCGACCGATACGGCGTTCGCGAAGGCAAAGCATCACGTGAAACTGCGCATCGAGAACAACCGGCTGGCGCCGGTGTCGATGGAGCCGCGCACCGCGATCGGGGATTACAATACGGCTGAGGACAGTTACACGCTCTACACCTCGTCGCAGAATCCGCATGGCGCGCGCACGGAGATCGCACACATCCTCCACATCGCTGAAAATCAGTTGCGGGTGGTGTCGCCCGACGTCGGCGGCGGTTTCGGCCTGAAAGGCGGCCCGTTTCCGGACGATGCGCTGGTGCTGTGGGCGTCAAAGAAGCTCCGTCGTCCTGTGAAGTGGGTTGCGACTCGCTCCGAAGCGATGATGACGGATCACACCGGCCGCGATCTTGTAAGCTACGGAGAGCTTGCGCTCGACGAAAAGGGAAAAATCCTCGCGATCCGCTCGCAGTCGCTGTTCCAGGTGGGCGCCTATTTCGTCGGCCCGGGCATGGTGAGCGGTCTATTCTCGATGCGCTTCATTCCGGAAGCCTATGACGTGCAGGCGATCCACGTCATGTGCAAAGGCCTGTTCACGAACACGCCGCAGGCGGGTCCCTATCGCGGCGCCGGACGTCCGGAGGCCGCGTATTTCACCGAGCGCATGATCGAGCATGCAGCGAAGCAGATCGGCATGGATGTGGCAGAGATCCGCCGCATTAATCTCATTTCTTCGGACAAATTCCCGTACAACACGCCTACTTGGTACTGCTACGATTCCGGCGAGTTCGTTCGCCTGCTCGACAAGTGCATCGAAATGGCGGACTGGAAGGGCTACGCGAAGCGCAAGACGGCCTCGGAAAAGGCCGGCAAGCTGCGCGGCCGCTCGGTCTGCTACTACATCGAGTTTGGCGGCATCTTCAACGACCGCATGGATATCCGCTTCGATCCGGGTGGCACCGTCACGGTGTTTGGCGGCACGCACTCGCACGGGCAGGGGCACGCGACCGTGTTCGCACAACTCGTCCATGAATTCCTCGGCGTGCCGTTCGACCAGATCCGCTATGTGCAAGGCGACACGGCCCAAGTGCAATTCGGGCGGGGCACCTACGGAGCGCGCAGCGCGGTTGTTGGAGGCAGTGCGCTCCGTCGAGCCGCCGATGCGATCATCGACAAGGCAAAGTTGATGGCGGCCGCCATGTTGGAGGCGGACGCGGGCGACATCGAATTCAAGGACGGCAACTTGAAGGTTGTCGGCACTGACAAGACCATCCCGCTCGTCGAAGTAGCTAAGGCATCTTTCGCGCCGATGGGGCCGATGACGGGATTCGGCATCGGGCTCGAAGGTTCCGGTAGTCATTCGCCGGAGCCGCCAAGCCATCCGAACGGCGCGCATGCGGTCGAGGTCGAGATCGACCCGGAGACCGGTGAGGTCGCGGTCGACCGCTACGTGATGGTCGATGATCTCGGGCAGGTGCTGAATCCGATGATCGTCAACGGCCAGCAGCATGGCGGCGTTGCGCAAGGCATCGGGCAGGCGCTTTACGAGCATGCGGTCTACGACCGCTCGACGGCGCAGCTCGTCACGGGCAGCTTTATGGACTACACGATACCGCGCGCAGACATGCTGCCGAATTTCGAGATTGCGCTAGAAGAGGTTCGCTGCAAGACCAATCCGATTGGCGTTAAGGGCATCGGCGAATCCGGCACCATCGGGGCTCCGCCGGTCGTCATCAATGCGATCATTGATGCGCTGGGTCCACTCGGCATCGACCGCATTGATATGCCCGCAACGCCGAGCCGTGTGTGGCAGGCGATACAGAGCGCGAAGGGAGCGGCCTAACGCCGGTGCCATCTGTAAGGCGCGCTTGGCCGAAACATGCGACTACGTCATCGTCGGTGCCGTCTCGATGCATCTCCGGAACGACACGCGATCTGCAACGATACGGCAGCGCCGACTTCGGGACGGATCGAATTGCGCCGCGTGACTACCAATCGCGTTCAAATCTTAACGGGTGATGAGCTGCGTGCGGGGCATGTCGAAGTCACGGTCTCAACATCATGGCGGGCAATTCAACGGTCATCGCCACCCAGTGAGTTCGAGCGTATTCTCGCCGTCCAAAATGTCTCCGCCGCCGCTCGCCGCGCTGCGTCCTTCTCCCGTGCAGCGCCCCAATTGGCACTACGGCGTCACGTCGTGCTGCGGCACCATTGACATTGCCATCAGCACACCCAACGGTATTTCAGGCGGCGGCCAAGCCATCGAACCGTCGGCAAAGTTCGGCAAGCGCGCTGCCTCCAGGATCGACGGCATATTTATGGTGAAAGCGGTCAGCTCGCGGGCTACCATCTCACTCTTGTAAACATAAATGCTGCTGCAGCCGGGCGGACGTTCCTGATGTAGTTGATTAATGGCACGGTCGTTGTCTTGCATGCGAACAAAGAGATCAACCAGCCGGTGCAAGACATCGGGATAAAGTTCGGCAAACTCTTCAGCCAAAGCATCGCGTTCACTGGCGATGCGCGACGCTTTGGCCTGAAATTTGGCGTTGTCTTCGGCCGCCAGCACGGCTGTGTATTTTTGTAACAATTTCGGCCGCAGGGTCATGAGCCGATCGCGGAGGAGTTCGGCCACCTGCACGGCCTGCAACGCCGCCTGCGGATTCGGTGATTGGGTGACATCAAGTGCCTTTGTGCGCTCGGCAGAAGCCTCACCAATGGCTGTTTCTGTCTCGTCAAGCAGTGCCGCCAATTCTTCTGAGCTGCTATTAGCGGTCAGCGCCGCTGCAATAGTCTGCTCGAGCAACACTGTCGATTGTTCTTCACCCATCTCACCACTCTCCGTCATTTTGTTCACTGATTGGCGATTTGCCGACTTGGTCTTGAACAGCTTCATGGAGTCCGCCAGCGGTTTGTCGTTTCAACATCCAGCGCGTCGTACAGTTTGGCCATTCTAGCCGCGTGGTCTTGTTGTAGCGCGCGAACGTCGCCGGCGTTAACCGGCTGGCGGAGTTCATTTTGGGTTTCCATTCCCTCTTCTTCTTCCTCGGTGCCGGCTTCGCGGCCTTGCGGATCGCGCAGTTGCTTGCGACGGCGGCGGATGCCGTCCTGCGCATCGACGGCCGGACTGTAGCCGGCGGCAGCACCATCGATGGGGATGCAACGAAGCTTGCCGTCGGAGCCTTTGCGAAGCGTTCCTGGAAAACCATTCAGCATGCAGGCGTCACCTTCGCGCGAACCGATCATCGATTTTTCACCGCTGCCCGTAGGCGTCAGGTACTCCTGACTTTTTCGCAAATCGTATTCGTCATACAGAGCCCGACGAGCAGCAAACACGGCTTGGCGTGCGTTATTTGCTACGTGCGCTTCAGCGTCTAAAAAATCCCCGGATCCAGTTTCTGGCATTTCCCCGAGCACGCGAAATCCAGGGCGGTTCAAACTATTGACGCCGGTGCCGCCATCGAGGGCGGTGATGCGAGTAGGACGGGCATCGGTGAAGTGATAGCCGCGTGTGGCAACATCGCGCTGCACCGCATCCATCAGCGAAACATTAAAGGTCATGGTCACGCCGTCGCGTACGATACGCTTGCGACGACCGTCCGCATCAAGAACGATTTCGTAACGAGGGTCATTAGCGTCGATGGTGGTCATAGTTCGTTTTCCTTTGTGTTTGGTGCGGCTGCAATGCCTCACGGCCGCACGCGATGCCGAGCTCGCTGTAGGCTTGATTGATGGCCTTCTCGACCTGCCAGAGGTCGGGCTTAATCAATCGTGGCGGTGCGCAGACGAAGTTGACGAACAACGTCGTAAACTTGGTACGCTCGGCTTCGCTGCGCAGGCGCGACTGCGCCTCTTGAAAGAGCGTCATACCTTGATCGTCGAGTGACAACATCTTCAACCTCCCAGGATTTGCCAGCCCATCATCACAAGACCAGTGCCGGCGAGCAGAACTGCCATCATGATCAGTGCGGCAACCGCATTGCGTTTCAGCTCACTCGTGGTCTTACTCATTGTTGCCGCACCAGCTTGTCGATCTCGCGCCCTTCCAGCATGCCGTTGCGATACAGCGCAGATGCTACCCGCTTAACGGCGCCCCAATGCTCGCGCACCAATCGTCGAGCGCGAATGCGCAATGTGTCGAGTTCGAATTTATTGACGCAGTGATCGATCGCCAGGCGGCGAATGCGCTGCCGATCGAAGTGGTCAGCGTGGTCAGCTACGGTAAGCGTCGGATCACCGAACCGTCGGATTATTCGTTGCTCGGCTATGCCGCCGGCAAGCGAGATCAAGATTTGCGTTCGAACATCGGCATCACTGGCGTGCACCGTCGCGTAGCCGGACCGATAGGGATCACCGACAAGAATTGCGGCTCCGCCGCAGCGACGGCGGCCGATTAGAACGCCAGCGATGACCGCATGCCCACTTTCGTGGTGCGCAGTTAAGTAGCTTTCCAGTTCGTCGTCGCGCATCTTAGCGCCACCTACATCCTGACATCATGTACGCGGCGAGCATTCCACGCTGCGCGTCGGTCGTACCGTACGGCCGATTTTTGAGCAGCTTGTCGCGATCAGGCGCGTCGAGATCGATGAAATCCGGCTGGCTCGCACTCTGACTGGAGTCGTACCCAAAACCCTCATAGACCAGCGAAGCGGCACCAGCGATACTGTTTGCAAGATCGTCCCTGCCGTGAACGGGGTGATCGATCACATCACGGCCGGCGCGTTTCACACTGCGTTCCAGTGCGCAGATCTGCGAGATCGCCCGATCGTGGCGCGGCAGCGTGATGCGCCGCGAGCTCAACAACGACAAGAACGGATCAGCGTACAGTGCGCTTTTGTGTTTGCTTGCGAGCTCGTAAGTGAGCCCAGCGTTCCTGAAGGGCTCCTGCGCAAACTGGCCGGCGTAATTGTCGCCGGTGACCATTGTTACGCCGTAAGTTTTGCAAAATGGAATTGCCACGTCTTGAATGACTGCGGCCGGACTAAACGGCGGCTTGCACTCGCGCACCGCGTCGATGATGACCATGTTGCCGTCGCGGTGGCTTATCGCCAGGGTGTAGCTGTCGCCGCCCTCAATTCCTGTGGCCGCATCCAGGAAACACGAGTACGAGATGCCGGCGACACGAGGCAGCTCATAGTAATCGCCAACACAGGCCTCCACAATTTCTCGGGCAATGAAGCCGGAAACGTCGTCACGCCATTCGGAAAGATACTCGGCGCGATTTCTGATCGGGTCTCTGGTGATCTCGCGATCAATGTCGGCCTGCGGCAAACTTGGGTTCATGTCGCGGCTGGTGCCGTAGCCGACCAGAATGTCAGTTGCTCCAGTGGCGCCGTAGTCTTGCTTGTAGGTTTCAAAAAGCACTCCCGAGCGTGAATATGCACTCGACGCCATCAACAGCGGGCCCTTCGTCGTCATTAATGCAGGGCGCAGCGCGGCAACGATTTCCACATCCGGGTCGGCGTAATCGGTGCTCGTAAACCAGTGCGCAATTTCGTCTGCGACACAACAAATCAACGTCAATCCGCGAACATTGATACTGGCACAAGGTCGCACGGTGATCTGCACATGATCTTTTAGTTCGATGGTGTCGGCCGTGCGGTTGACGATCAGCGACCGCAACAGCGGACTGTTCTGAATTATGCCGTCGATAAAGTTCAGGATCACCTTGGAAATTCGTTGGTCCCGGCTCAGACAAAGCGCAACAGCAACTTCGCCGGGTGCGAGCACCGAGCTGGTCACACAGCCCGGCGATCCAGACCATGAAGCAGGCCATCGCAAAACTCTTGCCGGCGCGACGTCCAAAAATGCAAATCAGCTCACGTACCAAGTGCAGCGGCTCATGCGGCCGGCCAGTAAGTTCAGCGAATTTCGTGCGTTCTGCAGTTGTGAGCTTTTCGCCGGCGGCAGCGATCAGCAACACGCGCCAGCCATACCAGCTGTCACCCTTGAGCACCGTACCAAGCAGTGCTGGATCGGTGATCGCCTTGCGCATGGTGACGCGCGGCTTCATGATGCAACACCGATGCGGCTTTTCAGACAATCACAGATGTAACGACGTACGGCGCGATCAACAAACAGCACAAACTCATCGCCGTAGCACTGCTCGATGATCCAGATCAGGTCGCGGGCGTTCATCGTCTCATCCAAGAAATTAGCGCGAACAATTGGCACCGAGATGGCGTGCGCGGTACTAGGTCTCGTCACTGGTGCTACGCGCCGGGTCGTTGTCGTCCAGAGTTTCGGCCTCGGCATCGGTGCCATGCTCTTCCTCCTGACGCAGTTTCAAATATTGATCCAACGATGGGACTTCGCGTGCGACACGATGCAGACCGAGACGCGAGCCGATGCGCAGCATGGTGCTGGCAAGCGTGGCGTAAGCAGTGAAATCAATCTCGCTGGCTTCGCCGAGCGCGAGCTGACAATTCTGATATTGCAACTGCGTTGCTGCGCCGGCAAAAGCGCGGATCAGCTCGCCGCTGATGCGGCTGATGTTACGGCGTGAACCGAGATCAGCTTCAATATCTTTGACCATTTTTCTGAAGAAGCGCGCCGGGCCGCTGTTCTCGCCGAGCGGCACCATGTCGCGAGCTCTGGCGCCAGGCCGCGGATTTCCGGGCACGCGGTTCTTATAGCGACGACCGCCAGGACGGCCGCGCGGACGCTTTAGTTGAACAACTGTCGATGGAGTGTCTTGGACGTCCACCATGGCAACTCGGCCAGCGACGTGGATGTCGCCGGCGGTTCAGATCGGCCCATGGTGTACCGCAAGAACTTACTGCGGTGGCATAAGCTACAGCGGATCGATCTAACGCGCTAGTAGCTCAGTCCTGCCAAAGATTGCGGAACCGCGCCGGCGCCAGCTCGGTGTAGCGCACCGTGTGCTGAATGTTGCGGTGCCCGAGATACGACTGGATTGTGCGTGTGTCAGTGCCGCGGTTCGCCAGCGCGTAGCCGCAGGCGTGGCGCAGCATGTGCGGATGCACCGGAAAGTCGAAGCCGGCAGCGACACCCAGGCGCGCAACCATTTTGCGGTAGCCGCCGGCGGCAAACGGTGTGCCACGTTCCGAGGTGAAGACGAACGACGACTTCGGATCCTGCTCACGCTGCAGCCGCCGCAGCATGCGCAGCTCGCGCCCGGTCAAGGGATGCGTCGAGCTGGCCGAGCCTTTGACCCGCGCCACGTGGATCTCAGCCCGGCTGAAGTCGATCGCGTGCCATTGAAGGGCAACGAGCTCGGCTGCCCGTAGACCGTGGCGGAAGGCAACCAAGATCATCGTTGCATCACGATGCCCGTAGCGATTACCGCCGGCCGCCTTGATGAGCCGCTCGACCTCGACGCCGGTGAGATACTCGCGGCTGCGGACGTCAGCGTTCCGCTGTCGTTTTGGCGGGGCATTGAAGTCGACTGTCCCGTTAACGGTGCTTGGCGTCACCAACTTGAGATTTGGTTTTCCCATTGATTTACGGGCCTTTCCTTCCACAACTGTCCCATACATGAGTGCTTTTGGGACACTCGGCAAGTGCGACAATGCCAATAAATACCGGCGGGAAATGCATGTAGTTGCGTACGCAACAAATATGCGCAAAGCGGGAATTGCGCGATTTTACGCAGCTAATCGAACAAACCTGCAGGCAGATTTTTCGAGGTGGGTACGATTGGATTTCGCATTAACCAATAGCGGGTGGCCTTGCGCGCCGGGGTTCGGGGGGTGAATGCAGCCCCACTCAACTTTTGCCGCGGCCTTCTCTTTCCCCCGCGGCCTTCAAATAAAATCAATCACTTAGGAGAAGGCCGCGATTCGAAAAAAGCCGCGGCCTTCCGAAGACCGCGCGGCCTTCCCGCGGCCTTCGAAGGCCGCGGTGCTAAGTCATTGATTTTGGCCAAGGCCGCGAAGGCCGCGGCTGAAAATAGTTAAACGCGTGGGAGGGCTCTTCCGGGCCCGCTAACAAAGCCGTCGATCATGTGCCGATGGCCGAAGTTTGATTCACCTCAAGGCTACCGAACGTCCATCGTGGTTCACTAATATCTGACAAAGGGAGAGAGATTGGAAACGACAGAGCATAAATGACCGCAAGCACACGGGACAAAGAACATGGGTAAATTCATATTAGCGACCGCTGTGTCGATAATGCTGTCCGGTAGTGCTAGTGCAGCGGACAAGTTTAATAACCTGCAGCACGCCGCGGCTAAGATAGCTGTCTATGGTATGCTGCGCGCTCCGTTGGATCCAACAACCTCGCAGATGGTGGACGCCCTTCTGGGGTCCATGAGCCAGGCAGAACGTACCCAAGCCTTGGCGGCGGAGACAGTGCTCGCCAAAAACTATAAGCGTGAATTTTGCGAGGCCGTGGGTTCTGACATTGCTACGATAGAACACCGGAACTGAGATTTGAGACTGATCCAGCATAGAAGGCGCTGACGTGGTCTGATGATGGCTGCAACCACGATAGGTCCGCGTTGGGTGCTAATTGCCTTACTGATAATCATCAGCACCGTTAGCTTTAACGGGTGGTATATGCGAGCCAGGAGCTCAAGTTTCCAGCGCTCACAGGCTTCGTCGTAGATCAAGCAGAACTCCTCGATGCGTCGTCGCGCGAAAAGCTCACCCAAACACTTACTGCCTTTGAAGCGAAATCTACCAATCAGCTGGTCGTGGTGACGGTGACGTCATTGCAAGCCACCTCGATTGAAAATTTTGCCTTGCACCTATTCAACTACTGGCATCTCGGACAGAAGGACAAAAACAACGGCGTACTTTTGCTCGTAGCGCCAAACGAGCACAAGGTGCGAATCGAGGTTGGTTACGGACTTGAAAGCACGCTTACTAATGCGATAGCGAGCAAAGTCATCGAAGAGTTAATCATCCCGCGGTTCCGCGCCAATGATTTTTCTGATGGTATCATGCGTGGCGTAGACGCCATTGTTGAGGTACTTGAAGCGGGACCGAAAAATGTGGAACAGCGGCTCGGCGGTACGCAATCACAAGATGCAGCGTGCCCATATCCCGTTCTTTTGTCGAACAACGACATGCAAACGTATATTAAAGTGTACAGTCAGGAGATTTTGAATGCATTAGCAGCTGGAAAACAGTTCTCGGACCAACCCCGGACAGCCACAGTCAAAGAGATTTTGGGACCGATCTACATTTTTATGGCCGATCATGGGTGGCCGAAAGATATTACTGGGGCTGTTTCGAAGCTTATGTCAGGTCCGGAGGCAGATATAGTGATATGCTTCCCCAGATCAGAGCTGGTACGAAGAAATCTGCAGGAAAACTTCGACAATAAACGGCGGCGAGAAGCAACCCAGCAGAACCAAGAGCACAAGCAAGAGCAACCCGCTGTGGTAAACGCCACGGACTGTCGAACTGCCATGGAGTCCGGTATGGCGCCAGTTACCCACAAGATTTTCGAACGGGACGCCCTGCCGCAAATCCTGAGCCAAAAGGTTCAGAGCCTCGGACAAGAAATCGCCAAAAGTCTGGAAAACGAACCAGTGGCTGCGGAAGATATCGCTGACCCTGGATCGAGCCGCCAACGCCTCAATGACAAGTTCGGAGCGATAATGAAGAAGCGGTTGGAAGATCTTGGAGACTGGGTTACCTCCAGATATCCCAGCATTCCCGCGTGTTTTCCCGCCCTGCGACCTGTACTGGACAATTTTGAATTGCGCGCCCAAACAGCCGGCAGCGCTGTCAGTCCTCCAACCCATCCTTTCAGCAGATTGGGTGCGACGGCCTAAGGGTCAAAGGGTACGCAACGACCTGCTCGGTGTGGAACGCATTTGGCGTCACGCATCAGGAGCCCTTGCATCGCAGTAGAAGATGGTTGGTAAACGCGGTGATTTTACCCTTTCAATTCAACAGGAGCGTCTTGCGGAAGCGCCCAAAACCATCGCCCGTCTTTCACGTCCTTTTCCTTGAACGCTACGATGCGCAGTTTCCTTTTGGCCCGGTCTAATTGATCCTTGCTAAAGCCGCGCACAGCGGCCCGCTCTTCAAGGATCTTAATTGGCGCAGGCCCGTTCGCCAGAATGTCAAGCAGAAACACTGTAGCGCCGCTTGGGTCTTTGGTTTTCAATGGCGTCGCGGCAGCGACTGCTTGGTCCGCCGTAATGTCGACCACTTCCTCCCAGGTCACATACGCCGCTTCGACTTCACCACCGAGTTGCTTCTCATTCATGCGGTAAGCCAACGTCGGCATCTTCCGGCTGACATTGTTCTTGGGATTGGTGAACAAGCCGCGGCCCGTTGGTATTTGATTGCCGTGCTCGTCCTCGTCCATTTCTTCGACGGCCATGTGACCGATGCGGGCGGCAGCAATGAAGGCCTGCGAGCCGATGAAGTGATCAATCGCGCGCTGCGTCGTGTGTTTAGGCGGGTGAGTGATGGCTGAAAGCGCAACGTCCGTCCGCTCAGCGAAATCCGCGAGCGGGCCGAGTTGGCCGCGCACATCGGTGGCGCGGTGGCTGTCGAGCTTGCCGCCCATATAGGCGGTGATCGGATCGATCGTGATCAGCCGCAATTCGCTGATGCTTGTGACAACTCGTTCGAGCTCTTCGAGGTCCTCGCTCAGCAGAAACATACGCTCTTTGTTGTCTTTGCGAATTTTCTTCAGAATGATGACCCGCTCACGATTAGCGCCGGCCGCAATCAGGCGCGGCACGATCGTTTGATCGAGACAATCTTCCGCAGTGAGCATGACGACATTGCCTGGCGGCGCACCGTTGTAGCCGTCGGGCCAAGCGCTGCCCGTGGTGATATAGGCAACCATCGCGCAATGAATTTGCGATTTGCCGCCGCCCGGAATACCGGTCAGTAATTCCTGTGAGCCGCGCAAGATATGGCCTTGCCAGAGCCAATCCTTTGGCCGTGGGGCGATGTCCGAGGCGCGTACGAGGACATAATCGGCAGTTCGCCATTGTAGTGCCGCCTCGCAGCGGGCGAGCAACTCTTCTTTGGTGTGTCCGTGTTGCAGCCACTAGGTAACATCTTCGCCCTCGGGCACGTCGGAAAAATGGACGATGCGGATATCCGGCACGATGCCGGTAAGTGCACGCGCCTTCTCTTCAGCGAAACGCCGGCCAACTTCGTCGTTGTCCGCGAGGATGAATAATCGGCGAACACCGAAAAACCACTTGTTAAGCTCGGCCGTCCACTTGCCGACTTTCGCTTTCAGCGGCGTTGCGCCCTCCGAACTGGTGGTGGCGATCAGCCCGAGCGTGGCCAGGCTTTCGCAATCCTTCTCACCCTCCGGTACGAACACATCGGTAGCGTGTGATTTAGCAAGCGCGGCAAGCATTTCCGGCAGGCGGTAGGGAATCTTTTGCCAGTGCTCTGGCTTTCGATCGACCCAGCCTTGTCCTGCCATCCAGAAACTTTGAGGAAAATGCGCCCGCTTTGCCTTGGCCGGGAGCCATTTCTCGACCCTGGTGTGATTAGCACCAAGATGATCTTTGTAGAGATAGGTCGCACTGTGTCGGCCTTCGCGCCGCGTGCTGCGGGGATAGCCGTCATCGTGCCCATTGCTGTGCGCCGCCGGCCGCACCACCGCGCGGTCTTCGTCGCTTAATGACACAAGGATCTTCTCGAATTCCGGACTGCCCGGCGGCACCTCGGTGATGCTCGGTGTCGTCCATAGCGGCAGCGTGGTTTTCGACAACGCGTCGATATCGATCAGGGGGATCTTCCACTCATCCAAGCCCTCATTGATTGCCGCAATATCTGCCATCGTGACTGATCGCGTTGCCACCACCTCTGACGTCACCTCCGTCAGGCAATCGCGCGGCTCGCCGTCGCGCGCGCCTCCTATTGGACGAAAATCTTCAACGATTTTGTTCGGCACCAGGATCGGCACCAGCGTCGGCGCCGTGAAAAACGGCGAGCTCGCCGCCAGGTCGACCGCGAGCGAGAGCTGGTAGTTCCAATCGGAATACGCACCAGGCTCCGGGCTCCCGAGCGCCAGAAAATATTCGCCGAGCGGATCGGCCACGATGTCGAACGCAGAATTAGGAAGCATGGGCGTCTCGTTGTTCTTGTTGTTTTCCGGCGACTCACCTGCCCAGGAGCGGCGGCGCTGCGATCCGCGGCTCCATCATCGAAGTGCACTTCTGGACGCGAGCTCTGCGCGCACACTTCGGTGCCCCAGGCAACGGGTCATCAAACGGTTCGAGCTTCGCAGCTTCGCGGGCGCCAATGATTGCCGCATCAATCAGTGAAAGAATTTCGAAGCGGGTATCTGCATCGGCCTGGCGCCAAGGCCCGGCTTCAACCAGAGCAACGAGATCGCCGGCGCCGCCAAGCGGCATGACGTCGAGCAGGTCGAGCAGCTCGCGCGCAGCAGCACCATGCGGGCCCGACAAAATCTTTTCGCGACGCTCGGCACGCCAAGCTACCCAGAGCTTGCTGAGTTTCTGCTTTCGACAGCGACTTTTGCGAGCGCACGCTTTTGTGCGGCAGCGCGCATGCGCTTGACTGGTGCCGAAACCGTTGCGCCGTAAGCGGCGAATGCTGACCTGTCCATGTTACGCACTACTTACAAATTGAGGCCGTACTCGAAGGCGCCCGATCGCACCGGGCGCAATCGGCTACGGTCGAGTTGCCGAAGTCTCTGTGAGCCAGGCGTCAACTTTTTTCAGTGCGCGAAAGATGCCGTCGAATTCTTCGCTGTCGTAGTTGCTCGCCACGACGTCGTGAAAGAAATCGGAGAGCTTGCGGATCGCGGCGACCGGGACGACCTTGTCGGACTTGCGGCGAATGCGGGGGCGTTTCATCAGTCTGTTCCTTCGTGAAAGGAGGCGCCGGCATTGGCGCCGGCGCCAAGTCTTCGTTGAGTTTCTATTAGGCGGAGTGCCCGTTGCCTTCGGCCGCCACAGCGGCTTCCAACATGCGGTCAGTGCCGACGAGCTGGGCAATGTTGATCAGATCGGCGTCGTTCAGCTCAGACCGCAAGTGCAAGGGCGCCTGCGGCAACCGCAACGGCACCAACGGCAGCTCGCCCGCCAAGATGGCAACGCGATTTTCTGCCCAGCGTATCGCCCAATGAACGTACGGCACGTTCACCCGCGCGAGCGCTGCCGCCTGGAGCACAGTGGGCTTGATCAAGTCTGCCGTGCCGTTGACCAAGTCGGCGGCAAGGAAGGCACGCTCGACGCGGTTGAACTTCTGGCGCGCCAAATAGCGACCAGTGAACAACATGAGTTCAGGATGATTGACGTTTTGAGTGGGATCACGGTATAGCATTGATAACTACCCCTTCAGTTTAGGCCCGCATTTGCGGTGCGGGCGGTTGCAGAAAAACACCGGGCTCCCTTGCGGGGCCCGGTGCGGCCTCAATACTAAGCAGTAGCCTCGGCCTGCTTTTGCCGCCGCCGCTTCGAAAGAGGAGCCGGCGGGGTCTCCTTTTTTAATTGTTGTTCCGTGAGTTGATTGAGCTTGTGCTCCATCGTGCGAACCGGAACGCGCTTGAGCCTACCGATCTTGATGAACGGAATGTCGCCTCTGAGCGCGGCGTCGTACGAGCCATTCCGCGACAAGCCGAAGTAGCGCTTGCCGGCCTCGGGAATGGAGAGGGTCTGAGGAAATTTGTCGGCCATCGCCGCCTCCAAGATGGGCTTGTGCCAACTGCGGAAGTATTGATACTGCCATATTCGTCAGTGTCGATACAACATATAATTTAATGGGGTCAAGGGGGCTGCCACTTGTGGCAGTATACTTTAAGTGCTATTTCATCCCTGGTCGTCCCAGGGGGAGAGAGCACATGGCAAAATCCGAGAGCGATATCGTCGGCAACAAGCTGAGGATCCGCGCAGGGCTACATCGTCGGCTCGTCCAAGCAGCCGGAAAAGGCGGCGTATCGCTGAACAGCGAAATGGCGCGCAGACTTCAGGCCAGCATCGACCAGGAGAGCGTTGAGCAAGCGATTGCGGAGAAGGTCGGAGAGAAGATCCATCAAGTCCTGGGCGCCGTGAATTTGACCGTCGGTGCACCTGTCATCAGCGGCAGCAAGCCCTTGCAGACCGGTCATCCGGTCCAGAGCGGCGTCGCGCATCAACTACAAGCCAATTTGATCGTCGCAACTGAAGCTTTGATCACTGCAATCGAGCAGATGCCGGTGCTCGAACGCGAGGCAATCAAAGCTGCCATTAAGCCAGTGCGAAAAGCCATTGCGGACATCGATCGAAACGCACTGGCAGAACTACGTCGCTCCAACCCCATAGAGGGGGAAACCGGGGAAGACCTGTGAGTGTCTCCAACCTGACCAAAGAAGAATGTGCGCGCATCATGTCGTTGTACGAGATGACTTCGCGCGCGGCCAAAGAGGACGCCGACGAGTTCACGCAGCGTGAGGCTGAGAATGCCGCCGGAGCGCTGTTCCGCCTGCTTGCCAAGCACGGATTGAACTTCGGCGACATCCCTGAAATTCAGCGCCAGCATGCCGGGCACGAGGCCGCGAAGGCCGGCGCCGCTGCGGCGCCGCCCGATACCAACAACCAGCCGCACGCGCTCGAACTCGTGCATCACATTCTCCGCGAATGGATTGACGTTCAGGAGCACGAGTACGTCGGCATCGCGCTTTGGATCCTGCACACGCACGTCTTCGAGCACTTTGCAGTCACGCCGCGGCTGGCCTTACTCAGCCCGGTGAACGGTTGCGGTAAATCCAACGTGTTGCGGGTCGCAGAGCATCTGACGCCCAACGCGGCATACTTCGAAGACATCAGTGCGGCAGACCTCAAACTGCTGCTCGACGAAGGTCACACGATGCTACTCGACGAGGGTGACAATGCCGGGCTCCGGGTAGATGACACCATGCGGCTCGTCCTAAACGGCGGTTACGAGCGCGGTCGCAGCGGCCGCGTGATGAGTGGACGTCATCACGAGCGTTCGGCCTTCGGCCCGTTAGCGTTCGCCACCATCGGTACACTTCCGCGACCGCTCACGACGCGCTCGATTGTCGTCATGATGCATCGGTCAAAGCGTACTGACCTCAAAACTAAACAGCATCTCCGGATGACCGCGGAAATGAAGCGCCTCGAAGGAGTGCGCCGGCTTATCGTGGCGTGGGCGCAGAACAACCCAACTTTCAGCAGCACCCCGAAGCTGCCGAAAATCCTCCGTCACCGCATGGCGGATAATTGGAGAGTTTTGCTTGCGATCGCTGATAGTTTCGGCAGCGCCTACTGGAGTAAAGCCGCGCGCGATGCTGCGGAGGCTTTTGCCGTCGGCTACTCCGACGAAGACGCGCCAATCAGTTTACTCTACGACATTCGCACGATCTTCATTCGGCGCCATATCGACCGCATCAAATCACGCGACCTCACCCAAGAGCTTCACCAACTCGAAGACGGTGAAGGTGTTTGGTCGGCGTGGACTGGCGAACGCGAAGAGCGTCCACCGCATCCGATTACTCAGGGCGAGGTCGCTATGCTGCTGCGCCGCTTCAGCCGCACCGAGCTTCGCGCGCGACCACTCTTCAGCCTTTCGCGTCACAGCGGTGGCGTTGCCGCGCGCGGCTACTATCGTTCGCAATTCGAGCCGTGGTTTGAGGGGTACTGCCCGGAGGGCAGCGAGGCAGAGGTCGTCCGCCAACTTCGACCGGAAGCGAAGGGGTGATGAGCAGTGCGTTACGGGTTTACGGGTTTACAACCCAAAGAGACCACCCCGCCCCATTCGCCCAGACCGTAAACCCGTAAACTCGTAAACCCAGGAGAAGGCGCAATGGCTACGAATATCACCAAGACTACTACAGCAGAACTGGATGCGTTCCTCGATCAGCTCGCGACGCAGATGCCGCGCTCCGGCAAGCTCATCTTTGGGATCGATGCGACGGCAAGTCGCCAAGCGGCATGGGATCAGGCCTGCAAACAGCAGGCCGACATGTTCGACGCGGTCGCCGGCAGCGGCAGCCTGGAAATCAAGCTCATCTATTACCGCGGGGCGCGCGGCGAGTGCACAGCGTTTCCATGGACGGGTGACACGAAAAAGCTTGCTAAGACGATGTCGGGGATCATGTGCGAGGGTGGTAACACCCAGATCGCAAAGATCCTCGGCCACGTCGCCCGCGAGCACGACAAGGCGCCGGTTGCCGCGCTGGCGTTCGTCGGCGACGCCATGGAAGAAGAGCTCGACAAACTCTGCAACCTTGCCAGCAAGCTTCGTGTGCCGACTTTCACGTTCTTGGAGGGCGACGACGAAACTGCCGAAACCGCGTTCCGCGAAATCGCGCGGCTCACACATGGCGCTTTTGCCCGCTTCGATGCCGGCGCCGCGGATCAGCTCCGCGATCTGCTGAAGGCCGTGGCAGCCTACGCGGTGGGCGGCGCCGCAGCGCTTGAGGGAAAGCCAGGCAGCGTTCTACTGCTTGAGCAACTCAAGAAGTGAAGTCACCTTGTGTCCGAGGCAACGCGGATCACAGATCAGACAGAGGGGAAAATGAGAGCCGGATATACCTATACAGTAGTCCGCCGACACGGGAAATTCTGGGTCTACTTGAAATACGACAACACCGCTCGCAAGCGGCCGACATTGTGTTGTTCAGAGGGTTACCACACCGAGCTTGAGGCGTGGGCTTTTGTGCGGCAGCTCACCCAAAATCCTCCCTACTTCATCTCGCCGGCTGGTGGTCAGCGACAGGCTCGCACAGTTATCGAAATAGATGGTGATGCCGGAGAACCACAATGAGCGGCCACATCCGCCGGCGCGGCGCGCGCAGCTGGGAGCTAAAATTTGATCGCGGCCGTGATCCGACTACCGGCCGACGTCAGACCGAATTTCGCTCCATCAGAGGCACCAAGCGTGAAGCCGAGGCCGAACTAACGCGGCTGATGGCGAGCGCGCTCACCGGCGATTTTGTTGATGCGTCCAAGATCACAGTCGGCGAATTCCTCGACCGTTGGTTGCGCGATTGGGCTAGCGTCGGCAACGTCGGGCCCAAAACGTGTGACGGCTACGCGTTGATTGCTCGATCGTATGTCGTTCCGCATCTTGGCTCGATGCAACTGCAAAAGCTGAAGCCAATCACACTGACCGAGTTCTACGCACGACTACTGCGCGAGGGTGGTCGCAACGGTCGCGCACTGTCAGCCCGGTCGGTTGGCAATGTCCATCGTTTGCTTCATGCAGCACTTCAGCATGCCGTGAGGTGGGGATTGATCGCAGCGAACCCCGCCGACAAGGTACGGGCGCCGCGCGTTGAAAGTCCGGAAGTCGAGATCCTGGACGTCACCGGCATCACCGCCCTGCTCGAACGGCTGCGCGGCAAGTCGCTATACATGGTCGCCGTGCTCGGGCTCTCCACCGGCATGCGCCGCGGCGAGATGCTGGCGCTGCGCTGGCAAGATATCGACGCCGCCGGCGGTAAGATCACGATCGCGCGGGCACTGGAACAGTCGGCCGGCGGGCTGCGGTTTAAAGCAACCAAGACCAAGTCCGGCCGCAGGACGATTTCAATCCCGCCGTCGATTGTTGCCGAGCTGCGCCGCTATCGCCTAGAACAGCAGGAGCGCTGGCTGGCGCTCGGTCTCGGCAGAATTAGCGATGACGCCCTGGTGCTGGCGACCTGGGACGGCGGCGTCCGGTCGCCGAATTCCCTGTCCAGGAATTGGAACGTCAAAGTCCCCGAAGTGACGCTGCATGCATTGCGGCATACCCCCGCCTCGCAACTGATCGCGGCCGGCGTTGACGTCGTCACCGTCAGCCGGCGCCTCGGCCATGCCAAGCCGACAGTCACCCTGAGCGTCTATGCGCACTTGTTCTCCAACAGCGACGATCGTGCCGCCGATGTTGTCGAGGCGACATTCGCGCATTTCAGGGATTGAGCCGACGTTTGGGTGGCAATTGGGTGGTAAAACGCCAAAAACACCAGCAAAATCAAGCCGCGTAACTAGGCGGCTCATCGAATCGTCCCTTCGTCCGCCTTATTGTCGCATTGCCCGTGCTTTGTCACCATGAGCGCCGAAAGGAGATCGGTATGGTGAACGCTTTTGTGTTCGACGCTTACGGCACGCTATTCGATGTCCATGCCGCGATCGCGCGCCACCGCGCCGCCGCTGGTCCCGATGCCGATCGGTTCTCTGAAATCTGGCGGACTAAGCAGCTGGAGTACACCTGGACGCTGACGCTCGCCGGCCACTACGTCGATTTCTGGACACTCACGGAGCGCGCACTCGATTTTGCGTTCGCGCGCGTGCCATCGGTCGATCGGAGCCTACGCCCGAAACTGCTGGACGCGTACCTCACGCTCGATGCTTTCGCGGATGCGCGCGCAGCGCTTTCGCAGCTTAAGGCAAAAGGCACGCGGCTTGCCATTCTGACCAACGGTACGCCGCGCATGGTGGCGGCGGCGGTCGAGGCGGCGGGGATCGGGAGCCTGCTCGACGCGGTGCTTTCGGTCGACGCAGTGCGTGGCTACAAGCCCAGGCCCGAAGTCTATGCGCTCGCCACCGGAGCTTTGGGAGTGAAGCCGCCGGACATCGCGTTCGTGTCATCGAACCGCTGGGACGTCATGGGCGCGGTGTCGTTCGGCTTCCATGCCTTCTGGATCAATCGCGCGCAGATGCCGGACGAATACGCCGACTTCGCACCGCTGCGGCAGATTTCCAACCTTGCGGCCCTTGGCGATGTTGCTTAGCGAGCCGAGCCGGCAAGCGCCGCGCTCGGCGGGAATTGACTTAGGCGGCGCTGTCCTTGATAGAATCCGGATTCTTCAACGCGGCAACAATTTGCTGCTTGGTGAACCGCGTGCCGTCGTCGCCCTCGATCAACAACGCAACCCGGCCGCTGTCATTGATGTGGCGCGCCCAGCCCATGGCCTCGTCGAGCAGGCTGAACTCCTTGTAGAGGTGACGATCCTTTTCCAGCGGGGAGATCGATTGCGAGCCGCGCGGGCCGGAATAAACGCGATAAGTCATCGGCGGGCCTCCTGTTCGGACCATATTGGGGAACTAGCTATCGGCGCGAAATGCGCCACCCGTGTGGTCACGGCAAAAACCGCGGCGCGTTGACGCGGCCAGCTATTTCTGCGGTGCGAAAGACTGATTGCTGTAGGGTTGCGAATTCGGCCGTTGAATCGAAATGAAGGCGTGGTCCAGCGTGCGATGGCAGCTGTTGCATCCCGCCGTGAGCTGATCGAATGCCCGCGTAAAAGAACCTCGATCCTTGCTCTCGATCGCCTTCTCAAGTGCGGCGACCGGCCCGCCAACGGCCTTCTCGACAGTGTCGCCGCCGATCTGCCTGTTCACATCCTCAAATCCGTCCTTGAGCTTGCCGATCTCGTAATCGGCGAGCGGCCAATTGCCGCCCTGGCCGGCAAACCACAGCTTGATATGGCGCTCCTGCTGGTGCGCCATGATGTCTCCGATATTGGGTTCGTATGGCTCAGCTCCCGCCGCGTCTTCTGCGCGGGCAGGCGAGATTGCCAGCAAGACTAGGATAATCAAGGCGGCGAATTTCGAGCTCATGGATTCCTGTCTGCGACGTTTGAAGATCGGTGTTGCCTTAGCTTGCCGGCACGAGCGCTTCGTTGCATTGCTTGGAAAACGCCTCGCGGCAAGCCTGATACAGCGCCGGGCAGGACTTTGCCGCCGCCAGCCCGGCGTCGATGGTCTTGACCCGGTCACCGGCCGCGCGTGATTGGCCGTCATAGGTGAGGACCGCATCGGCGCGCTCGATGCCGCGATCGGTCATCAGAAAATGCTCGGCGCCGTCGAAGAACGTTGTCGCGGTCTTCATCGCTTCGGTAAGCTTCTTGCTGTATTCCGCGTTGGTCCGCGGATCGGGCTTGACCACGCGGGCGCGCACGGCGATGTCGGTGTAGAGCATGTTGAGCTTGAAATAAATGCCGCCGCACTGGGCGAGAGCAAGCCAATAGGGGTGGCCGTTGAATGCACCGGGCGCGGCAATCACACTGTCGCGCTTGTCGACCGATACCGCGGGCGCCGCCGGCTCTGGCGGGTGACGCTGCTCACGCTTTTGCCGCGCGCCTTGAGCGTGGGCGCTGCCGGCGGTAACGGTGAGGGCCAGCGCGACCAAGGCCGCCTTGGTGAGAAATTCCATAGAGTGATTATAGCGAAGTGTCGCCGCCAGTTTCAAAATCGCTCGACCCAAGGCCGTACTTCGATTTCCCAGGCCCAGGCGCTGCGATGTTGCCGCAGGAGGTCCAGATAAGTTTGCGCGATGGCATCCGGATCGAGCATGCTGTCGGGCCGATCCGGAGGGTCGGCGCGGGTTGAGCTGCGGATGCCGCCGTCGATCACGACGTGGGCGACGTGGATGCCCTGGGGGCCCAATTCGCGCGCCATGCTCTGCGCCAGGCCGCGCAGCGCGAACTTGCCCATCGCAAACGGCGCCGATTGCGCATAGCCCTTCACGCTCGCCGAGGCGCCGGTCAGGATGATGGCGCCGCGTTTGTGGGGCAGCATGCGCTTGGCCGCTTCCTGCGCCACCAGGAAGCCCGCGAACGCCGAAGCGATCAGCGTCTTCTCGACTTCAGCGGGGTCGAGTTCGATAAACGGGCCGCGGGTACGGTAGCCGGCGTTGAAGACAACCACATCGGGCGCGCCGAACGCCTCTTCGACCTCGGCGAAAAGCTTGACCACGTCCGCGCGCTTGGTCGCATCGCAGGTGAAGGCCTTGCCGCCCACCTCCTTCGCCAGCGGCCCGAGCTCGGCCGCGCGGCGCGCCGCCAGTGCTACTTTCATCCCAGCCTTGGCGAAGGTCCGCGCGATCGACGCGGAAAGACCGCTGCCAACGCCGACAATGAGTGCGGTCCGGTATGCCTGGTCAGCCATGCGCCCCTCCATTCATCACCAGTCATTTGGTGAGGGATGATGAGAAGGCCAAGGGGTAGAACGGTACCGGGCCGACGCTGCATTGGGACCGCGTGCTTGATCGGCGGTATCGAGCCCCTACCTCTGTCGCAGAGGCTTGGCGATGGACATGCAGCGCTTTCTGATCGGGCTCGGTCTCGTGGTCTTGATCGTCGGTATCGCGTGGCCGCTGCTCTCGCGGATCGGCCTCGGGCGCCTGCCTGGCGATATCGTGCTCGAGCGCGGCGGGACCAGTTTTTATTTCCCGATTGTCACCTGCATCATCGTCAGCATTGTGCTGAGCGCCATTTTTTGGTTGTTCAATCGCTGATGCCGCGCGACCGCTAGGCGAGTACGTCAACGGCGGACAAGGCGCCTTGCGTCAATGCCGGACAATTCAATCGATGACGGCAATGGCGTTGATCTCGACCAGACAGCGCGGGTCGGTGGCGAGCCGCACCACTTGGACGGTCGTCGTCGCCGGCTTGCCGTCGCGGAAATATTCGGCCCACACGCGGTTGAGCGCATCCTGATCGGAAAGGTCGGTGACGAAGCGATCGGCGGTGACTACATCGGCGAAGCTCGCGCCCACCGCCTCGAGGCCGCGCTTGAGATTTTCCAGCGCGGCGCGCGCCTGCCCCGCCATGTCGCGCGGCATGGCATCGAACTCTTCCGGCCGATGCGGATGGTGGTGATAGACCGGCGCCGCGGTGACGCCGGCGAGATAGACGGTGGTCCCGCCGCGCACCTTGATGGCCGGCGCATACGGCATCCACATATCCGGCGCCTCCGGCCAATGGATGTGCTCGATGGTCTTGGGCATGCCCGCTGGCCCCTGCGTCTATTTTGCTAGCGACAACAGCGACCGTATCGCATCGACCACGGGTGAAGCTAGTAGCGGCGCCAGCGCGGCAATGATACCGGAGATTGTCGACAGCGGAGCAAAGACGAACTCGTCCAATGGCCCCTGCTCGGATAACGGATCGTGCGTCTCGTCCGTGTCAGCAGCGGCGGCTGCGCGCGCAGCCTCTTTTCTGGCCCTGTGCTTTGGAGGACGCGGCGCTTGTGCCTTGTCCGCCGTTTCGCGCCGGTAGTGTTCAACATCAAGCCACCACGCGATGATCGCAGGCGTGAACGCAGCGATAATCGCAATGGTTCCCATTGCTCCGAGCTCCAGCGTGACAGCTTCGGCAAGGGGCTGCAGCGCATCCCTTTGCGCCTTGATGATAAGCGATAATGGCCAAGCGACCAGAATCTTGTTCGCCAAAACGCCGATGACAAACAACGCCGACGCAAGTCCGAGCGCGATGCGCAGGCAGGTCCTGCGCAATTTCAAATCGGCGGGATCGGGCATCGCGTCAGGATCACGCACCGACAGCGCAGCCAAGGCCACGAGAAGCATACCGACTGGAACGAGGGCGGCGATCGTATTCAACGAGACAAGCGAGGATATGATATCGCCTGTCTTTGGCTGTAGCATGCCACTCAGCCGTATTTGTTCAAATTGCTCCGCGGCATTGAGCACGTTTTCGACGATCAGTTCGCGTCCGCGTGGCTTTGCGAAATGGAAATAGGCAATAATATAGCTGATCGCCACGAAACCCAGCAGCGCCACTCCCCAAACTCTCCAATCGAGTCGCCGATAGACAATCACCAGTGAGAACAACAAGACGGCCGCCGACGCGAGGTAAATGAAAGCGCTTGCCGCCGCGTACCGCGCTTAGCCGCGATATTGTAAAGCGCGCAGAGAAATCGCTTGGTTCGGGTTGGTCCGTTCTGCCGTATCATTGCCTTTGGCGGACTCGGGCTTGGTAGTGGGGGCGTCGGTCGTAGTGGTCGTTGTGGTGGCGGCGTCACCCGCTGTGGTCGTCGTAGTAGTCGTCGTGGTCGTCGTCGCAGGCTTCGCCAGGCTCTGCGCCGCATTCGCCGGTCTGTAGTCGATGTGAATGTTCGTTGCGATATCAGGCGTCAGCCACCACAGCACGCCGTTGAACGCAATCAACGCGAACAACAGCGGCGCTACAACGCAGCAAAGAGCAAGGCCGTTACGGCTCGCCCACTCGGCCACCCGCGCCACCCCGTGAGGCACGCTCTTCCCCCGCCAACGCGGCTGCAACTGTAGCGCGAGTGGCGGCGGTTGTCGAATGGATGAAAAGGGCTTGACGCTTGTAACGCATAACGTTCTGCGTTATTATTGAGCTGTGATCGTCAATTTCCGAGATAATGAAGCGGCGACGATCTGGTCCGGGCGACGCAGTCGGCGCCTGCCGGGCGATATTCAGGCGGCGGCGCTGCGAAAGCTGCGTCTCCTCAACAACGCGAAGCGGCTCGATGATTTGCGAGTGCCACCCGGCAATCGAACTCGAAGCTCTAAAAGGCGGTCGCAGCGGCCAGCATTCGATCCGCATCAACGACCAGTGGCGGATTTGCTTCGTTTGGAAGGACAACAATGCGCACGAAGTCGAGATCGTCGACTACCACTGACCACCTCCACAATCCGCATCCGGGTGAAATCCTAATGAAGGAGTTTCTGGAGCCCCTGGGGCTATCACAGACCGCCCTCGCCCGCGCGATCGGTGTGCCACCGCGACGAATCAACGAGATCGTGCTTGGCAAGCGCGCCATCACTGCCGACACCGATCTGCGGCTCGCGCGTTACTTCTGTATGTCGGAGGGCTTCTTTATCGGGCTGCAGACTGACTACGAATTGATGGAGCGAAAACGCGCCATCGGCGACAAGCTCAAGGCAATCAGGCCGAGAGCGGCGTGATTTATTTTCACATCCGAAACACGCCGAACTTCGTCTCCGGGATCGGCGCGTTGAGCGCGGCCGAGAAGCATAACGCCAGCACGCGGCGGGTCTCGGCCGGCGCGATGATGCCGTCGTCCCAGAGCCGGGCGGTGGCGTAGTAAGGATCGCTTTCCAGATCGAACTGATCGCGGATCGGCTTCTTGAAGGCCGCCTCCTCCGCCGCCGACCAGGTCTTGCCGGCGGCTTCGATATTGTCGCGCCGCACGGTCGCGAGCACGCTCGCCGCCTGCTCGGAGCCCATCAGCGCCACGCGTGCGTTTGGCCAGGTGAACAAAAAACGCGGACCATAGGCGCGGCCGCACATGCCGTAATTGCCGGCGCCGTAGGACCCGCCGATCACCAGTGTGATTTTCGGCACCTGGGCGCAGGCCACCGCCGTGACCATCTTGGCGCCGTCCTTGGCGATGCCGCCGGCCTCGTAATCGCGCCCGACCATGAAGCCGACGATGTTCTGCAGGAACAATAACGGCACGCGGCGTTGGCAGCACAATTCGATAAAGTGCGCGGCCTTGAGCGCGCTCTCGGAGAACAGGATGCCGTTGTTGCCCAAAATGCCGACCGGAATGCCGTGGATGTGCGCAAAGCCGGTGACGAGCGTCGAGCCATAAAGCGCCTTGAACTCATCGAACTCCGACCCGTCGACCAGCCGCGCGATCACTTCGCGCACGTCGAATTGCTTCTTGAGATCGACCGGCACGATGCCGTCGAGCTCGGCGGCGTCGTATTTCGGCTCGACCGGCTCGGTTAGCGGAATGTCGATCGACTTTTTTGTGTTCAAAGTGCCGACAATGCGGCGGCAAAGCGCTAAGGCGTGGCGATCGTTTTCGGCGTAGTAATCGGCGACGCCGGATTTCTTGGCGTGCACATCGGCGCCGCCGAGTTCCTCGGCGGAGACCACCTCCCCGGTTGCCGCTTTCACCAGCGGCGGCCCGCCGAGAAAGATGGTGCCTTGATTGCGCACGATGATGGTCTCGTCCGACATCGCCGGCACATAGGCGCCACCGGCGGTACACGAGCCCATGACAACGGCGATCTGCGGGACCCCCAATGCCGACAGCGTCGCCTGGTTATAAAAGATGCGGCCAAAGTGCTCGCGGTCGGGGAACACGTCGGTCCATTGCGGCAGGTTGGCGCCGCCGGAATCGACCAGATAGATGCACGGCAGCCGGTTCTCCCGCGCCACCTCCTGGGCGCGCAGGTGCTTCTTCACGGTCATCGGGTAATAGGTGCCGCCCTTGATGGTCGAATCGTTGCAGACGATGACGCATTCGCGTCCCGCAATCCGGCCAACGCCGGTGATCAGGCCGGCGGCGCGGATCGGCTCGTCGTACATGCCGTCGGCGGCAAGCTGCGACAGTTCCAGGAATGGCGCGCCGGGATCGATCAGCGTCATCACCCGATCGCGGGGCAATAGCTTGCCGCGCGACAGGTGACGCTCGCGCGAACGCGGCGGCCCGCCTTCGGCAGTGATGGCGCGCCGCTCCTGCAATTGCGCGATCAACGCACGCATAGCTTGTTCGTTGGCGCGAAACTCCGGCGCTGCCGTGTCGACGGTGGATTTGAGTGCAGTCACGAGCCCCCCTTCGCCGAAGCGAATTTTCGCCGCGCGAGCCCCGCCGTGCCTGGATCGAATCCGGGGACGGCTTCTGCCGATGCGCTACGCTCGCACTTCCTGCCGCTGGAAGATCACGTAGCCGATGACAAACAGCAAGATCGCGCTCGCGATCATGCCGACGGTCTGCGGCCAGACGACCTCGAGGCTCTGCAACAGTGGCAGCGGCGCACCGGGAATGGAGCCCGGCTGAATCAAAGCGAGGCCCAGCGATGCCAGCAGCGGCTGTTGGGTCGAGCGGATGGTCGGATCGAGCAGGACGCCGACGATTTCGCCGAACAAGGCGCCAGGCGACAAGCGGGCGAACGCTTGCAGCACGCCGAGGTGGCTCAACAGGTCCGCGGGCGTCGTTACGGTATCGGATATGAACAGCGCCGCCAGGAACGGCGCGAGCAGCGGCCAAAGAATGGTGAGAAACAGCCAAAGCCCGAGCGCCGCCAGCGCCGCTGTCGCCGGCGAGCGGAAGATGATCGAGAACAGCAGCGCCAACGCCAACCAAACCCCGGCGTAGACGACGGTCACGAACAGCATCGCGAACGCGCGCGTCACTTCCTCCGGACCGGGCGGCAACCCCAACATCAATATCCCGAGACCGATCACCAGGAGCCACAGGGCCACCAGCATGATGGCGATCGTCAACAATCCGGCGAGAAACTTTCCGAACAGCAGCGCATCGCGATAGATCGGCTGGGCCAGAATGCGCGACAGCGTTCGTTGATTGCGTTCGCTGTTGACGAGGTCGAAGCCGATACCAATCGCGACAAGCGGGACGAGGAAAGATACGACCGATACGAACGACGGCAATCCCTCCCCGGCCCGGGTGAACAGGCGCAGGAACAGAAATGGGTCTTCGGCTGAAATCTCGCGCGTTTGCTGAATGCCGGTATAGACGACGCCAAGCGCCATCAGCACCACCAGCCATTCCAGAACGATCATGCGGATGCCGGTCAGGTGATCCGACAGCTCCTTGAAAATCACCACGCCGAGACCCTGAAAGGCCGAGCCCTCACGCCGCATGACGCGCTCCTTCCTTGGCGCTCGCTTGCTCTTGCACCTTGGTCTCGAAGAAGCGCGTGTAGATGGCGTCGAGGCTCGGCTCTTGGACGCCGAGATATTTGAGACGGCCCTGCATGGCCACAACTTCCGCCGCCGCTTCCGGCCGGATATCGCGGTCGGCCTGCAGCCGCAGCTTGCCGACGCCGGTACGTTCTACGCCGCTGACGCCGGGGATGAGCGCCAGGCGCTCGGCGAGGCCCGCGCCGTCAGCTTCGATATCCACCACGTAACCGCCGCCGAGAACCTGACGGCCCAGCTCGGCGACTGATCCCATCAAGGCGATCCGGCCGCCGCTGAAGAGCGCGACGCGGTCGCAGACGCTCTGCACCCGTTCGAGCAGGTGCGAGGAGAGCAATACCGAAACCCCCTCCGTTTTGAAGCCGCGGATCATGGCAAGGAGCTCGGCGGTGGCATGCGGATCGAGCCCCGTCGTCGGTTCGTCGAGGATGGCGATTTGGGCGCCCTTCATCAAAATCTCGCCAAGCCCAAGACGCTGGCGCATGCCGCGGGAAAAAGTACCGACGTGATTGTCGGCGAATTCGGCAAGGCCGACGCGGCGGAGCGCATCGGCGATCCGCTTCTCGCGTTCGGTCGCGTTGAAGCCGATCAGGCGGGCGGTATAGCGCAGATTGTCGGCGGCGGTCATCTGCTCATAGAAGCCGACCGCATCGGGCATATACCCGACGCGGCGTTTGACCGACAGCGGCTGGCGCGCCGGGTTGAAGCCGAGCACGCTCACCTCGCCGCTGGAAATATCGGTAAGGCCGAGCAGCATCAAAATCGTGGTCGTCTTGCCGGCGCCATTGGGGCCGAGCAGACCGAAAATCTCCCCCCGTCCGACGGTGAACGAGATGTGATCGACCGCGGCCGTGCTGCCGTAGATCTTGGTGAGGCTTTTCGCCTCGATGACGGTGTCTTCGCTCATCGCCGGCCGAACCTGGCGACCGCGGCGACCATGACCAAAAGCGCGACACCGATGATGCCGATGCCGGCGACGCCCCACAGCGTCGACGTCGTCACCGTGACGCGGAAGGTCGAGGACGCCGAGTCGCCGCGGGCCGAGGCGCGGATCGTCGTCATGTAGTCGCCGGCGATCGCTTTTTCGGTCGGCGTGATCAGCGCCTGGACTTCCTTGTCGGTGTTTGGCGCGATGTGGTCGATGGTCTTTGGGTCGAAGGTGACCTTCCAGCCGCTCGGCGCCGATCCGGAGAGCTCGACCTGATCGGCCGGCGCCGTCCCGCTATTGGTGATGATGATCGGAACGGCTTTTTCCTTGCCGGCGGTGGCGTCGGTCGACAGCAGACCCTGGCGGCCGCTGATGTTGAGTTTCGGCTGGCCGGAAATATCCATCGTCAGGTCGGCGGTCGCCACTGCATCCTCGGCGCCGACGCGCGCCACAACTTTGTAGTTGCCGGCCGCGGCGGTATTCGGCGGTGTCACCTTGAGCTTTACGCTTTTGGTCTGGCCGGCATCGATCGGCACCGCGTTGAGCTCCTGGCTGCCGTATTGCTCGGTGAACGAGGCGTCGAAATTCGGCGGCGTCTGCGCCGCCAGGCTCACGGTGAGTTTCTTGCCGCTGTCGTTCTTGATGCCGAGCTGAAATTCGAAGCTCGATTTCGAGGTGCCGCGCAATTCGGGAAGCTGCGGCGTCAGCGTCAGCTTGGCGGGCAGATCCTTGGCAAGCGTGACAGCGATCGGCAGCGAAGCGGTGGTGGAGCCGCCGGTCGCTGTCACCGTGAGCGTTTCGGTGCCGACCGGCGCATTCTTCGGCACGTCGAGCCGCAGTTCGAGCGAAACGCTGGAATTGGTTCCAGGCATCGCCGCGGCGACCGGCTGGCCGCCGCCCATCAGCGTCGCCGTCCAACCGGACGGGACCCCGGAAACCGACAGGGCAAGCCGCTCGGGCGCCAGGTCGTAATTTTGCAATTTCAAGTTAATCGAGGAGGTCTCGCCGGGCCGCACCGTGACGGCCGGATAGTCGCTCATCAAATAAAGGCCTTTGACGTCCTTGGGGGCGTCTTCAGCCTTGGCAACAGGCGCAAGGACGGCGGCGAAAACGGCAAGAGTGGCGATAAAGCGATATCGCATTGGCGCTGGCTCCCGTGCAGGAATTGGTTCGGCGTGCCCTCCACGGCGCGCTCAACGAGCACGGGCGAGGAGGCCGGCATTGTGGGCGCAATAGTGACGAAATGATGCAGAGCACGGCACTTTTGGCAATACCTGCGGTAGAGAGCCGCACTTTAGAGTTAAATCACACGGATGGGTCGCAAGGTGGAAGTCAGCGCTGGCCTTCTGGCGTTTCGTCGCAGCCACGGGCTCGAAGTCTTGCTCGCCCATCCCGGCGGGCCGTTCTGGGCCAAGAAAGACGATGGCGTCTGGACTATTCCCAAAGGCCTCGTCGAAGCCGACGCCGATCTACTGGCCACGGCGCGGCGGGAATTTGCCGAAGAGACCAACCTCACCGCCGCCGGCGCGTTCATCGCGCTGGCGCCGGTCAAACAGAAAAGCGGCAAAGCGGTGCACGCCTGGGCGTTCGAGGCCAATCTCGATCTTGCGGCGTTCGCCAGCAATGCCTTTGAGATCGAATGGCCGCCGCGATCAGGGCGACGCAAAAGCTTTCCAGAGATCGATCGCATCGCCTACTTCGCCATGCCAGTGGCGATGACGAAAATCATCCCATATCAGCAGCCGCTGCTCCTGGAGCTCGAAGTCAAGCTCGCCGAAGACCACTAGGCCCTATTGCCGCTTGACTTCGGGCCAGTCGACTTCGTCGTGCGGCAGCACCCAGGGCTCGCGGCGCGCCGCCTCGCGCCATTCGCCCCAGGCCGGCAGTGCCATCAGCGCACGCATATAGTCGTGCGCCACCTCGCTGACTTCGACCGCGTAGGTATGGAAACGCCAAACCATCGGCGCGTACATCGCATCGGCGGTACTGAACGCGCCGTAAAGAAACGGCTCAGCGCCGGCAACACGCGAACGGCATCCGTTCCAGATCGCGTCGATGCGCGCGACGTCGGCTATCGCAGCGGCGTCGAGCTCCCGCTTGATCACCGGCCGCCACACATTCATCGGCAATTGCCCGCGCACCGCTTGAAAGCCGGCGTGCATCTCACAGGCGATGGCGCGGGCGTGGGCGCGCGCCGCCGGATCACGCGGCCACAGGCCGGCCGCCGGAAATATCTCGGCGAGATATTCGAGGATCGCCAGCGATTCCCAAACCCGGATGTCGCCGTCGATCAGCACCGGCACCTTGCCGGCGCCGCTCAGCGCGATCAGTCGCGACTTGAAGTCGGCGGCCTCGAGCGAGATCAAGGTTTCCTGAAATTCGATGCCGGCGACTTTCATGGCGAGCCACGGCCGGAACGACCAGGACGAATAATTTTTATTGCCGATGATCAGTTGCAGCATTGCCGGTCCGCTGTCGCATCCAGCGCGCAGCATGAGCATAGCGATCCGGCGGCAGCAAGACTGCGATCACTCGTCAACATGTCATGGTGCGGGAAACAAGGTCGTGCTCTTGCCGGTCAGCCAATAAACCAACAGGCCGATCCATTCCCGGACCGCAGCATCGGTGCGGCGCAGGCCCTCGGCGAGCGACGAGAAGGGCCGGACCAAGTCGGCCGGTCCGCGTGTGCGCCAATCGACCGGATAGGGATCAACCGCGAAGCCAACCGCCCGAAAGGCCGCGATCGCGCGTGGCATGTGATAGGCGGAGGTGACGACCAACCAGCGCTCGCCCGGCTTGGGATTGGCGAGCAACAGCGAATAGGCTGCATTTTCGAGCGTGTTTCGGGATTGCTCCTCGGCGGTAATACGGTCGTGGTCGACGCCGAGAGCCAGCAATTGCCGAACGGCATAAGGCGCTTCGGGACCTTCGTCATGGAGCAACGAACCGCTGCCGCCGGAGTACATAACGCGAGCGTTGGGATAGCGCCGCGCCAGCTCCGCCGCGGCAGTGATGCGCTCCGCCGCTTCATCGAGCGCGACCTCGCCACGCGCGGCGGAAATACTCGACGAAATCGCGCCGCCCAGTACGATAATGCCGTCCGGCGCACCGCGTGACGAATCCCACGGCGGAAAACGTTCCTCCAGCGGAATGATCAGCGCATTGCCGAGCGGAGAGAGGCCGGCGATGGCGAGCAGCACCAGGCTCGTCACGATCAGCCAGCTGGCCAGCCGCGTAAAGCGCGTGCACAGTAGAATAAGGCCCAGAATGCCAATCGAAATCAGAAGATTCGACGGCGCAGCAAAGAAGCCGAGAATTTTCGAGAGTGTGAAAAACATGAGATCCGCGGTGCCGCGTTACGGTCGCGACTTTCGCCACGCCGCATAGCGGGCTTTGGCATCCTCATTGGGCGGATAAAGGCCCGGCAGCTTCACGCCGCTCTCGACCTCCTTGAACACCCAACTTTCGTAAAGCTCGTGCTCGGCGCCTTCCTGCGCGGCAAACTCGACCATCGCCTGCGGAATGACGACCGCGCCGTCATCGTCGGCGACGATCACGTCGCCCGGAAAGATCGCGCAGCCGCCACAGCCGATCGGCTGCTGCCAGCCGACGAAGGTCAAACCGTTGACCGATGCCGGTGCGGCGACGCCAGCGCACCACACCGGCAAATTGCTCATCAGCACGCCGGCCCGATCGCGCACAACGCCGTCGGTGACGAGTGCGGCAACGTTTCGCTTTTTCATGCGGGCGCAAAGAATATCGCCGAAGATGCCGGCGCTCGCGACGCCCATGGCGTCAGCCACCACGATCGCGCCCGCCGGCATCTCTTCGATGGCAGCCCGCGTCGATATGGCGTGACCCCAGCTTTCCGGTGTCGCCACATCCTCACGCACCGGAACGAAGCGCAAAGTGAAGGCTGGCCCGACAATGCGCTCACCGCCGGGAACAAGCGGTCTCGGGCCGTTCATCCAGCACCGCCGGATGCCTTTTTTCAGGAGCATGGTGGTGATGGTCGCGGTCGTCACTTTGCGCAAGATGTCGAACGTCGCGTCGCTCATCGCCTGCCTCGCTCAGATTTGTTTCAGCCAATTGCCGATCCGCTCGACCGCTTGGCGCATCTCGCCGTGTCCGCCGGCGTAACACAGCCGCAGGAAATTCCGCCCGCGCAGCGGATCGAAATCGACGCCCGGGGTCGTCGCCACGCCTGCTTCCTCGAGCATGCGTGTGGCAAAGGCAAAGCTGTCGGTCGAGAAGCGGGACACATCGGCATAGAGGTAAAACGCGCCGTCTGCGGGCAGAAACGAATCGAGGCCAACTCGCGGCAAGCCTTCCAGCAAGATGCGCCGGTTCTCCTCATAACCCCGTCGCACGGTTTCCAGCTCCTCGCGCCCGTCGAAAGCGGCTTCGGCGGCGATTTGCGACAGCGTCGGCACGGAAATCGCAAGGTTCTGCTGCAATCTTTCGACCGCGCGCACCAGTGACGGCGGCACTACCATCCAGCCGATGCGCCAACCGGTCATGCAGAAATATTTGGAGAACGAATTGACGATGATGACGTTGCTGGAGATGCGCGCCGCGCACTCTGCCGTGAAGGCATAGTCGAGGCCGTGATAAATCTCGTCAGAAATCACCGCGATCCCGGCGTCTTCGGCGCAGCGGATCAGCTCGGTCAAGGCTGCCGCCGTCATCATGGTGCCGCTCGGATTGGCAGGAGAGGCGATGACGACGCCTTTGATCGGCTTGGTGCGATGCGCGGCAAGCAACGCCTCGCCGGTGATCGACCACCGCGTCGCCGCGCTGGTTTCGATGCCCACCGGCTCGCAGCCCAACGCGGTCAGGATATGGCGGTATGGCGGATATCCCGGCAACGCTACCGCGACGCGGTCTCCGGCTTCGAATCCGGCGAGGAAAGAAAGGATGAAGCCGGCGGACGAGCCGGTGGTAACGACGATGCGCGCCGGATCGATGTCGATCCCGTGCCATTCACCGTAAGCGCGCGCGATGCGCGCACGCAGCGACGATATTCCCAGCGTTTCGGTGTAACCGAGCCGCGTCATCGAGAGCGCCGCGCGCGCCGCGGCGATAGCGGTCGCTGGCGCGCCGGCGGCCGGCTGGCCGACTTCCATGTGGATGATCCGGCGGCCTTGCGCCTCAAGGCGCGCCGCCGCAGCTACCACGTCCATGACCATGAATGGCGGAACCGCACTGCGCGCGGACGGCTGCAAAAGATGTTTGGCTCGCTCAAGCACGATTGCGCCTGGTGCGGCTTCTGCTCCGCCGACGTCCGCGCCCCGGTGCTGCCGCATTCCCGGGGTTCTTTCGGGTCCGGTTCCGCCCCTGCAACGCGCCGGCTCTGGGTTGAGCGTAAACGCCTTTATTCATGGCCTTGGTCCGAGGACCGAGGGACTGGTAATCTGTCCCCGATGATTGTCGCCAGACCTCCTAGCAAGCTGCGACCGGTGAAACCAGTGTCGCGCGCCATTGCGCTCGTGGCTGCGGCGGCGGTCGCGTTGGGCAATCTGCCGGCGCACGCGCAGACCGGGTCTTCAGCCGGCATTCCGATGATCCGCGACGCCGAGACCGAGCAGCTCCTGCGCGATTACACCGCCCCGATTTTGCGGGCTGCGGGACTGAGCAAGCAAAACGTTCAGGTCGTGATCATCAACGACAAGTCGTTCAACGCCTTTGTCATGGACGCCCATCGCATCTTCGTGAATTCGGGCGCGCTGATGCAGTCGACGACGCCCAATCAGATGATCGGCGTCTTCGCCCATGAGACGGGGCACATTGTCGGCGGCCACCTGTCCAAAATGCGCCAGGAGCTCGCGAACGCCACGACCGCTGCGATCGTCGGCATGCTGCTCGGTGTCGGCGCGGTGGTCGCCGGTGTGAGGTCGGGCAGCGCCGGAGCGGGCAATGTCGGCCTCGCCGCTCTGAGCGCGCCACAGTCTTACTTGGTGCACACGCTCATGTCCTATCAGCGCGCGCAGGAAGACCAAGCCGACCGATCGGCCGTGCGCTTCCTGACCATGACCGGCCAATCGGCCAAGGGAATGTATGACACCTTCAAGAAATTCGCCGACGAAATGATGTTCTCGGCGGCCTATATCGATCCGTATGTGCAGAACCATCCCATGCCCGCGGAACGCATGGCCGCGTTGGCGGAACTGACGAAGACGCAGTATTGGGACAAGAAAGACCCGCCCGAATTGCAGTTCCGGCACGACATGATGCGCGCCAAGCTGTCCGGCTTTCTCGATCGGGCCGATACGATCATGCGGCGTTATCCGCCGTCCGACACCAGTATGCCGGCGCGCTATGCCCGTGCCATCGCCGCTTATCGATTCGGCGATGTCCGCACCGCGCTCACGCAGATCGACGGGCTGATCGAGGCGATGCCCGGCAATCCCTATTTCTATGAGCTCAAAGGCCAGGCGCTCCTTGAAAGTGGCCACCCGACGGAAGCGCTGGCGCCGCTGCGCCGTGCGGTCGAACTGGCGCCAAATCCCGCCCTCATTCAGATCCTGTTGGCGCAGGCGCTGATCGCCACCAACAATACCAAGAATGCCGCGGAAGCGGTTCCGCTGCTGCGCGCGGCGATTGCCAAAGAGCCTGAAATCCGGCGACGCCTATGAGCAGCTGGCGATGGCTTACGGTCACAACGGCAATCTCGCCGATGCCGACCTGGCCTCGGCGCAGGCGGCGTTCGCACGCGGCGACAACAAAACCGCGCGCGAGCTCGCGGCGCGTGCCAAGATGCGGTTTCCGGTCGGATCGCCGGGCTGGGTGCGGGCCGACGATATCGTGGCGTTTAATAAGGGAAAGAACAGTCCGCTCCGGGCTGGTCAATGATCGCAAAAGGACAATCGATATGACACCTCACGCACGCATGGCCTTCCTCATCGCCACCGCCCTATCGCTGACGCTGCCGGTCGCGGCGCCAGCGTTGGCGGAATCGTTTTCCGCCGATCAGCGCGAGGAAATCGGTCACATCGTCAAGGATTACCTGCTTGCGCACCCGGAGGTGATGCAGGACGTCATGGCGGAACTGGAGAAGCGCCAGCAGACCGCGGAGGCCGAGAAGCACCGCGCCGCGGTCGCCGAGAACAAGGCGACGCTGTTTAGTTCGCCGCACCAGGTGGTGCTCGGCAACCCGCAGGGCAACGTCACGATGGTCGAGTTCTTCGATTACAATTGCGGCTTCTGCAAGCGCGCGCTCTCCGACATGCTTGATCTGATCAAGAGCGACAACAATCTCAGATTCGTACTCAAGGAATTCCCGGTGCTCGGCGAGGGATCGGTCGAGGCCGCCCGCGTCGCCGTCGCCGCGCGCATGCAGGACTCAAGCGGCAAGAAATACCTCGAGTTTCACCAGAAGCTTTTGGGCAGCCGCGGCGCGGCCGACAAGATGCGGGCGCTAGCCGTCGCCAAGGAAGTCGGCTTCGACATGGGCCGCATCGAAAAGGATATGGGCAGCGACGAGGTCAAGAAGACCATCGAAGAAAACATGAAGCTTGCGGACGCGCTCGGCGTCAACGGCACCCCGAGCTACGTGGTCGGCGAGGAAGTCGTCGTCGGCGCCGTCGGCATCGAAGCCTTGCGCGAGAAGCTCAAAGCCGAGCAGAAATAAGTTCGCTCGGCGCCGCCATTAACCGATGGGCGTGGCGGCGGCGCCGCCGCCACCGTCCGTGCGCCAATCGCGACACCGGCAGGCTTCCCCTTTGCGGAGGCCTTCCTTATAAACAAGTCCGGCGCGGCTACCCGCCGCGGCGATAGCTGGGTATTGCTCGCGGATGGCCAAGACGGTCTACGTCCTCAACGGACCTAATCTCAATCTGCTTGGTTCGCGCGAGCCGGAAATCTACGGACGCGCCACGCTGGCCGACGTCGAGAAGCTCTGCCGCGCTACGGCGAAACAGCACGGCCTTGCGGTCGAGTTTCGCCAGTCCAATCACGAGGGCGAGATCATCGATTGGATCCAGGAGGCGCGGGCCAAGAAGGCGGCCGGACTGGTCATTAATCCGGCGGGATATGGTCATACGTCGGTGGCGATCCTCGATGCGCTCGCCGCTTTGGAAGTGCCGGTCATCGAGGTGCATATCAGCAACATTCACGCCCGCGAGTTTTTTCGCCGGCGCACCTACGTGTCACAGGTCGCGCGTGCCGTGCTGTGCGGCTTTGGCATTCACGGTTATGCACTCGCGATCGACGGTCTCGCCGTCCTGATCGACGCCAAGGTTTGATTAGAGGACTGATCGAAGGATTGATCGTGGCGCGCAAGTCCGGGAACCCGCCAATGCCCAAGACGCCGGCGATCGATCGCGCCATGATCCGCGATCTGGCAAAACTGCTGGACGAGACCGGGCTGACTGAAATCGAGATTCAGCGTGACGGCGCGTCGGTTCGTGTCGCCCGCAATTTGCACGCGGCCGGGCCACGGCTGCGATCGCCGGAAGGACCACTGGCAGCCGGTCCCACCGTGATCCAATCGCCAGGGGCGGTTCCGATCGAGCCGTCACAGCATCCTGGCCTTGTCGCCTCACCGATGGTCGGCACCGCCTATCTCGGGTCCGCGCCCGGCGCCCGGCCGTTCGTCGATGTCGGCAGCCAGGTGAAGGCCGGCGAACCGCTGATCATCATCGAAGCGATGAAGACGATGAACCAGATTCCGGCTCCGCGTGACGGCACCGTGATCCAGATCCTGGTGGAGGATGGTCAACCGGTCGAGTACGGCGAGCCGCTGATGATCATCGAGTGATAGATAGCGAGTAGCGAATGGCGAATGGCGAATGGCAAGGTGCGAGCTGGCGGTGGACCTGTCGTCCTTGCGATTCGCCATTCGCTATTCGCCATTCGCTGTCCCCGTCTCACCAGCGGACCGATGTTCGATAAGATTCTCATCGCCAACCGCGGAGAGATCGCGCTCCGAGTCTTGCGCGCGTGCAAGGAGCTCGGCATCCCGACCGTGGCTGTGCATTCGACCGCGGACGAGGACGCCATGCATGTGCGGCTTGCCGACGAGAGCGTCTGCATCGGCCCGCCGCCGGCCAAGGACAGTTATCTCAATATCCCCGCACTACTGGCGGCCTGCGAAATCACCGGCGCCGACGCGGTGCACCCCGGCTATGGCTTTCTCGCCGAGAACGCCCGCTTCGCCGAAATTCTCGCCGAGCATAATGTGCAATTCATCGGTCCGCGCCCGGAGCATATCCGCCTGATGGGCGACAAGATCGCCGCCAAGCGCGCCGCGATCGAACTCGGCATTCCGACCGTCCCCGGCTCCGATGGCGGCATCGGCTCGGACGAGGAGGCCGAGAAACTCGCACGCGAGCTGGGCTTTCCGGTCATGCTCAAGGCGGCGGCCGGCGGCGGCGGCCGCGGCATGAAAGTCGTCCGCGGCGAAAGCGAACTTGCCGCCGCGCTTGCCATGGCGCGCGCCGAGTCAAAGGCGGCGTTCGGTGACGACACGCTTTACCTGGAGAAATACCTCGAGCGGCCGCGCCACATCGAAATTCAGGTTCTCGGCGACGGCAAGGGTCGCGTCATCCATCTCGGCGAGCGCGACTGCTCGCTGCAGCGCCGGCATCAGAAGATCTGGGAAGAAGGCCCGTCGCCGGCGCTCAACATCGCGGCCCGCGACCGGATTTGTGAAACCGTCGCCAAAGCGATGCGCGACATCAACTATCTCGGCGCCGGCACGGTCGAGTTCCTCTACGAGGACGGCAAATTCAATTTCATCGAGATGAACACCCGCATCCAGGTCGAACACCCGGTGACCGAAATGATCACCGACATCGATCTGGTCGCCGAACAAATTCGCGTTGCCGCCGGCAGTGATTTGGCGCTGGCCCAGAGCGACGTGAAGTTCCACGGTCACGCCATCGAATGCCGCATCAACGCCGAGAACCCGGTGTCGTTTCGTCCTTCACCGGGCAAGATCGTCCACTACCATCCGCCCGGCGGCTTGGGCGTGCGCATCGATTCGGCCGTGTATCACGGCTACTCAATTCCACCGTTTTACGATTCGCTCGTTGGCAAGCTGATCGTCCACGGCAAGACGCGCGACGAATGCCTGATGCGGCTCAAACGCGCGCTCGATGAATTTGTCGTCGACGGCATCGAGACGACACTGCCGTTGTTCCGCGCGCTAGTGCGCGAAACCGAGATCATCGACGGCGACTACAATATCCACTGGCTCGAAGAGTTTCTGGCGCGCGGCGCCATCGAGCAATAGCCGTTCACGCCGACAGGCGGACGGCCGCGGTTTTCATCGCGCTCCGGAGGACGCGCCCGATCACCTCGGGATCGTACGGCTTGGCAACGAAAATCGAACCCGGCACGCGCCAGGCAAAATCGAACATGTTGATCCCGCCCGAGGCGTAGACGACCGGTAGATCGGGCAAAAGGTCGCGGGCCCGGCGCGCCAATGTCTTCCCGTCCATGCCACCCGGCAGGTTGATGTCGGTGAACAGCACGTCGACCAGAGCCGATGCAAGGTGGCGCAGCGCGTCGGTGCCATTCGTTACTGAGCGAACGGAGAAACCTTGCCGTGCCAGCGATTCCGCAACCATCTCGCTGATGAGGAATTCATCCTCGACAAGCAGTACGCGAATCGGCTGAGCTTCCTCGATCATCGTAGCGGCAATTGCCAGGCATCTTGCACGCTAACGAAACGCTCAATGCGCGAATATGTTCAAGGTGGCGAAAATCTTAGGGAAATTGTAGTTTACGGTTGGTTAAGGGCGGCGCACCAGAAACGCTGAGCAGAAACCGAACGCATGGCCAGCCGCGAGTCCGCACTCGTCGACATCACGCCGGAAGTGCTGCTGAAGGCTTATGCCTGCGGCATCTTTCCCATGGCCGAGAGCGCCGAAGACCCCGCGCTTTATTGGATCGAACCGGAGCGGCGCGGCATCATTCCGCTGGATCGGTTCCATGTACCAAGCCGGCTTGCGCGCACGGTGCGTTCCGACCGTTTCACCGCGATCGTTGACCGCGACTTCGACGCCGTGCTCGACGGCTGCGCGCAACCCATGCCCGGGCGCGCCCGAACCTGGATCAACGGGCGGATTCGCAATCTCTACCGTAAGCTGTTCGAGCGCGGCGATTGTCACACGGTCGAAGTGTATGAACAGAACGAACTGGTCGGCGGGCTTTACGGCGTAAGTTTCGGGCGCGCGTTCTTCGGCGAGAGCATGTTCCATCGTGCCCGCGACGCGTCGAAAGTGGCGCTGGTTCATTTGGTGGCGCGGCTCAAAGCCGGCCACTACCGGCTCCTGGATACGCAATTCGTCACCGACCATCTGCGCACCTTCGGCGCGGTCGAGGTCTCGCGGCCGGCCTATCACAAGCTTCTCGATGCCGCGCTGGTCGGTGACGCGGATTTTGGCGCGCTGGCGCTCGACACTCCCGTCGCCGGCGAAGCTGCGCTGGCGCTGATCGAGGCCGACTGAGAAACTCCTCGACTGATCCAACGCTCGCATTGGCCCCGCTCCTGTTGCCTTGACGCACGCTTCGCATCCCTCTGGACTTTGCGTTCCTTGCAGAGTACTCTGGTTCGCAGAGTTAGTCAGACCAAGAGCGCGAACGATGTTGGTCCTAAAGCGGATTTGCCAATCTTTGCTGGGGCTTCTAGCCATTTTTGGCGTCGTGGCCTTAATCGGCGGCCTGCTTCTCGCTGTGCCCATCTCGCCCCCGCCGCCGCTGGAATCCATCCGCGCCGGCGCCATGGCGATCGATCGGTCGGGCACGCCGGAATTGACGCGTTTTCAGGCGCGCGACGGCACGTCGCTCGCCTATCGGATTTATCCGGCCGCCAATCGCGAGACCAAGAAGATCGCCATCCTCATTCATGGGTCGGCTGGCCATTCGACGATGATGAATGAGATCGCCAAACGGCTGGCGGCCGAAAATATCCTGGTCATTGCGCCAGACATGCGCGGCCACGGCGCGTCCGGCACACGCGGCGACATCGCCTATTACGGCCAGCTCGACGACGATCTGGACGATCTCATCGCCGAGTTGCGGCAGCGATATCTGGTCGGGCATTTCGCGCTGCTTGGCTTCTCGTCCGGCGGCGGCTTCGCGCTGCGCGCAGCGACTGGAAATCTGTGTGCGGCGTTCGATCGCGTTGTCCTGTTGTCGCCCTATCTCGGCTATGACGCAGCGTCCAGCCGCAGCGCCGGAGCCGGGCCGGCCTGGGCGAATCCTGACATTCCCCGCTGGCTTACCTTGAGCCTGTTGCGCCGCCTTGGGCTTCGTTGCTGCGAAGAACTGCCCGTTCTTGCCTTTGCCGTCGCGCCCGGCAGCGAAAAATTCGTGACCGGCCGTTATTCCTTTCGGTTGATCACCAACTTTGGCGCGCCGTTCGACCTCGGCGCAGCGCTACACCGTCTCAAAGCGCCGACTGCGATCATCGCCGGGAGCGCCGACGAGCTGATGCTGCCGGACAAGTATGCCAACGTCGTCCACGGCGTTGAACCGGCGATCGGTGTGCGGATCGTGCCGGGACTCAATCACATGGACATGCTGCACGCGCCTGCGGCGATCGATGCGATCAGCGCCGCCTTCGCGGAGCACTAGTATGGACATCGACGCGAAATCGGCGCAGGCCAGTCTGGCAGACATCGACATCATCGTCGCCCGCCTCAAGCAATCTTCGTTCTATCGCAGCGCCAGCCGCCTCATTATTGTTTGGGGCGGGCTGGTCGCATTCGGCTACGTCGCCTGTCACTTCCTGCCGCACCAAGCGCCGCTGATCTGGATCGGCGTCGACGTCGTCGGCGTGCTGGCGACACTCACAACCGGTCTGCAATACCGGCGCGCCAGGATGGCATTTGACTGGCGCATCGTCATCGCCATTTTTCTTTTCTTCGGGCTCGGCCTGATCTGCAGCCGCTTGGGTCATTTCGGCGGACGCGAGTACAACGCCTTTTGGCCGATCCTCTTCATGTTCGGGTACGCCTTGGCCGGCCTGTGGCTGGGGCGCGTCTTTATCGTGCTCGGGGTGGGCATCGCGACTTTGACGTTTGCCGGCTACCTTTGGGTCGAACGATGGTTCGAGCTCTATCTCGCCGTCGTTGACGGCGGCGGATTGGTGCTCGCCGGGCTGTGGATGCGGCGCGCCTGAGATGCCCGAGGCTAATATGCCCAAGCCTGACATGCCTCAGGCCGATGAGATTATTCATCAGCCGTTGCGGCTTCGCATCATGGCGGCGCTCAACGCCGGCAACGGCAGCGGCCAGGAATTTGATTTCGCCCGGCTGAAGGCGGTGACGCAGGCGAGCGACGGCAATCTCGGCTCGCACATCGAGACGCTTGAACGCGCGCGCTACATCGAAGTGGAACGCGGCTATCGCGGGCGGCGGCCTCGTATGGTGGTGCGCCCGACGCCGCAGGGGCTGCGCGCCTACAAGGACCACGTTGCATTTCTTCGATCGATCATAGAGAGCGAAGCGGAACAGTGATCCGCGCTCGCGCGCACATCGCGGCAGCGGCTCGCTCGGACAATGCCGGGGGAACAAGCCGTCGTCAGCGCGGCTGTGGTGGCGGGAGTTGCCCGGGTGCCGGCGCCGCAGCCACCGGCGGATTAGCCTGTGCGCGGGCGGGAGTTGCCTGGCGCGGGCGCGGCGATGGCGGGCGCGCCGCAGGCGTTGTAGCCGCCGCCGGCGTCGGCTGCACGGCTGGCGGTTCAACAACGCGCGTCGCCGAAGGTGTCGCGCAATCGGTCAGCCAGACGTCGTAGATCGGATGCTCAACAGCATGCAGGCCGGGGCTGGCCGCAAACATCCAGCCGTTGAAGATGCGCTTGATCTCGCCCTGCAGCGTCACTTCGTCGACTTCGACAAAAGCGTCGGTATTGGTCGCCTCGGTCGGCGGGCGCGTGTAGCAAACCCGCGCCGTCACCTGCAGAGCGCCGAATTGCACGGTCTCGCCGATCGCCGCGTCGAACGAGATGATGCGGCCCGTGATCTTGTCGAGCCCGGCAAATACCGCGCGCGTATTATCGATCTTCTGCGTTGGCATCTCGGTGACGATCGTATCGTCAGGTTGCTGCGGCGGCGCAGCAGCGGCCGGCTGCGGCGGACCACCCGGCTGCGGAGCCGCACCGGGCGGCGGCGCGCCACGCGCCTGATTGGGAGGAGCCAAGACGCCACCGGGAGGTGGCGGTAACGGTTGCGCCTGGATGGCGGAGGGCGCCGGTCCAGGAGGCGGCGGCGCTAAGTTCGATTGTCCCTGAAATTGCGCCGGCGGCGGCTGCGGCGGTAGCGCTCCGTTTGGAACACTGGCTGGCGGCCTTGGCGGGCCGTCGCCAAAAAACGAGCTTGGCTGCGCCTGGGCAAAGCCCACCACGAGCGTTCCGCCAAGGACGGCCAATGAGGCGGCTTTGCAAATCATGAAACCTAGGGCGCGATGGGGTTGACGCACCATCGCGGATTGCCCGGTTAACACGGGGAATACGGCACGGAAAGGGCGAATCTCGCGCAGCGAGAAGGAGATGGCGTTAACCGGGGCTAATTGCCCGGCGTCCACGCTTTGTAGTCACCGGTCGCCTTGGGGCGACGTCCCTGCGCCAGGGTTGAACCGCTCGGCCGATACGCGCCCGGCGTTCCGGTCAGATTCGGCCGATGCGGCTTTTCCCAAGGGTGCGGCTTGGTCTCGTCCTGCGGCGGCGCCACATCGACAACATGATGCAGCCAGCCGTGCCAGCCGGGCGGCACCTTGGACGCCTCCGCGATGCCGTTATAGACCACCCAGCGGCGCTCGAAGCCCAGCGTCGGATCGATCTTGCCGTTGCGGGTGCGGTAATAATGATTGCCGAACTCGTCGTCGCCGACGAACTCACCGTACAGCCTGGTCCACACCTGCGTGCCGAAGGTTTGGCCGTTCCACCACGTGAAAAAACGGAGCAGGAAAGTCTTCATTCGAGATCGCCGCCGGTGATTGGCTGTCGCTGTCTTAACGGCGCGTTGATGGCATTTCGTGACGGCACTGTCCAGGCAATCGCGGCCGGAACCGGCAACTCACGGTGCTTGTTGTTACCGACGGCCGCTTCGATTTTCATGTTATCTTGGCCGCATGCTGCAAAACGCGATCCAATATCTCGAGGATAAGCTCGGCGTTACGCTCGCCTCGGCGACCGATTGGGCGGTGTCGGCTGCGATCCTCCTTGGCGCCGCGATCGTCGCGTTACTGCTGCACGTCGGCGCGCTCGCACTGGCGCGCCGCTTGATCGGCGAGCGGCAGACGTTCTTGCGCACGGTGCTCGCCGCCACCAAAGGGCCGACGCGCCTCGCCTCGGTGCTGGTCGCGCTTGCCATCACGCTGCCGATGGCGCCGCTGGCCGGCAACACCGCAAGCACGCTGGCCCGGCTCCTTGGGCTGGCGACGATTTGCTTGCTCGGCTGGACCGCGCTGACTGCGCTGCATATCGGCGCCGACTTGTATCTCCGACGGTTTCGGCTCGACGTCGACGATAATCTGCTGGCGCGCAAGCACATCACGCAGGTTCGGGTGCTCGAGCGGGTGATGGACGTGGTGATCGTGCTGGTCACCATCGGCTTTGCGCTGATGACGTTCGACGCCGTGCGGCAATTTGGCGTCACTTTATTCGCCTCGGCCGGCGTCGCCGGCATTGTCGCCGGCCTGGCCGCCCGGCCGGTGTTGACGAATTTCCTCGCCGGCGTGCAGCTCGCCGTGGCCCAGCCGATCCGTATCGATGACGCCATCGTCGTCGAGAACGAGTTTGGCAATGTCGAAGAAATCACGTTCAGCTATGTCGTGGTCAGGTTGTGGGACCTGCGGCGCATGGTGTTGCCGCTCAGCTATTTTATCGAAAAGCCGTTCCAGAATTTGACGAGGACCGGCGGCGAGCTGATCGGCACCGTGTTTCTGTATGTCGACCACACCGCCCCGGTCGATACCATCCGCAAGAAGCTCATCGAGATCGTGGCGCAGTCCGGATTATGGAACGGCAAGATCGTCAACCTTCAGGTCAGCGACTGCAAGGAAACGACAATTGAGCTACGCGCGCTGGTGAGCGCCAACAGCGGCTCCGCGGCGCGGGACCTGCGCTGCGAGGTCCGCGAGAAACTGATTGATTTTCTCCAACGCGAATATCCGTCGGCGCTGCCGCGGCGGCGCTACGAAGCCGCCGAGAACGCAGCCGCGAAGCTCAGCGAAACGCACGACATCCGCGCCGCGCGCGGCCTCTGATCGGTCAGAGCGTCACGGGCAAAAATCGGCGCCGACTACCACCACTTTTCAGGCGCGAAGTGTCCCGCCGCTTGCTCGATGACGGCACCGAGCTTGAATAGCGTCTCCTCTTCGAACGGCCGCCCAATAAGCTGCAGGCCGAGCGGCAGCGCCTGCGCATCGAGACCGCTCGGTATCGAAATCCCCGGCAGCCCAGCCATGTTCACCGTCACGGTGAAAATGTCGTTGAGATACATCTCGACCGGATCAGCGCGGCCTTTCTCGCCGATGGCGAAAGCCGCCGACGGAGTCGTCGGGGTCAAGATCGCGTCGATACCTTTGGCAAAGCAGTCTTCGAAATCGCGCTTGATCAACGTGCGCACCTTCTGCGCCCTAAGGTAATAAGCATCGTAATAACCGGCCGAGAGCACATAGGTGCCGATCATGATACGGCGGCGCACTTCCTTGCCGAAGCCCGCTGCGCGGGTCTGTTCATACATGTCGACGACGTCGCGGCCGGGCACGCGAAGCCCGTAACGCACGCCGTCATAGCGCGCCAGATTGGACGAGGCCTCGGCCGGCGCGACGACGTAATAGGCCGGCAAGGCGTATTTGGTGTGCGGCAGCGATATATCGATGGTCTCGGCGCCGGCATCTTTGAGCCACTGCGCGCCGCGCTGCCACAGCATCTCGATCTCGGCGGGCATGCCCGGCATCCGGTATTCCTTGGGGATACCGATGCGCATGCCTTTGACCGAAGCGCCGACCGACTTCTCGTAGTCCGGCACTTCAAGATCGGCGCAGGTCGTATCTTTCGGATCGGGGCCCGCCATCGAGCGCAACAGGATCGCGCAATCGCGCACCGTGCGGCCGAACGGCCCGGCCTGATCGAGCGACGACGCGAAGGCGACGATGCCCCAGCGCGAACAGCGGCCGTAGGTGGGTTTAAGCCCGACGATGCCGCAGAACGCCGCCGGCTGACGGATCGAGCCGCCGGTATCGGTGCCGGTGGCGCCGACGCAGAGCTTCGCCGCCACCGCCGCCGCCGATCCGCCCGACGAGCCTCCAGGCACCAGCTTGGCGTCCGACCCGCGCCGGCGCCACGGTGAGGCAACCGGGCCGAAATACGAGGTCTCGTTGGACGATCCCATGGCAAACTCGTCGTTGTTGAGCTTGCCGACGAGCACGGCACCGTCGCGCCACAGATTGGCGCTGACAGTCAATTCGTAGCGCGGCACGAAATTCTCCAGGATGTGCGAGCACGCAGTGGTTCGCACGTCTTTGGTGCAAAACAGATCCTTGATGCCAAGCGGCAAGCCCTCCAGCGGCCCGCCCTCGCCCTTCGCCAGTCGCGCATCTGCCGTTCGTGCCATCGTTCGGGCTTGCTCGGGCGTCGGCAGTACAAATGCCTTGAGTACAGCCGCTCTCTCGATAGCGGCGAGATGCGCCTCAGTCAGTTCGATTGCGGAAAATTCTTTCTTGCGCAGCGCGTCGCGCGCCTGCGCCAGCGTGAGCGACGTGAGGTCGGTCATTGAGCCGTCGGATCGTCGCAGGAAAAGCTGCTCTTGTCCGCGGGCTTGCTCGCAGCGTCGTCTTTGTTTTCTTCCAGCGCCGACGGTGTTTCGACCGGGCCGAACAGCGACGGCGGCTCCTCGACCAGATAGCCGTCGGGCGTGATGAGCCCCTTGCGCCGCAGATAGGGAAACCACATTGCGTCTTGTTCACAAGCCAGGCACATCATTCCACCACTTTGGGCACCAGGAAAAAATGATCTTCCCGCGCTGGCGCATTGGCAAGAATGTCGTCGGCGATGCCACCATCCGTTATCTTGTCGTCACGCGCCTTCATCGCCATCGGCACGACCGAGGTCATCGGCTCGACTTCCGCCACATCGACTTCGGCGAGCTGCTCGACGAACGCGAGGATGGCGTTGAGCTCGCCGGCGAGCGGCTCGACCTCTTCGTCGGCGACCGCGATGCGCGCGAGATGCGCCACCCGGCGGACAGTGTCGGCGTCAACGGCCATGCCAAGCTCCGGCGCCCCTTTTCGAAAAAAGGCGGCTCGCCGTGGCTATAGCAGAGGCCGGGAGGCGCGCCAACGCCGGCGGCGATCGTCCGTCGGGCCGAGCACGCGCGTGTCTGCCGCCGACATTGCCCGGATAGCCGCGCGGGTCTAGCTATGGGCCATGACCCATCCAATGCAGCCTATCCATGTGGTTGGCGGTGGTCTTTCCGGTTCCGAGGCTGCCTGGCAAATCGCCCGCCACGGCGTTCGGGCGGTGTTGCACGAAATGCGGCCCGTGCGCTCGACGGCGGTGCACAAGACCGCCGATTTTGCCGAGCTGGTCTGTTCGAATTCGTTCCGCTCCGACGACGCGGCGGCAAGCGCCATCGGCCTCCTCCACGCCGAAATGCGCCGCCTCGGCTCGCTGATCATGCACGCGGCCGACGCCCACAAGCTTCCGGCCGGCGGAGCATTGGCGGTCGATCGCGACGGATTTGCCGCAGCGATCACCGCGGCGCTCGAGCGCGAGCCGCTGGTCGAAATCCGCCGCGAGGAAATTTCAGCGCCGGCGCCGGAATGGGACAGCGTCATCCTCGCCACCGGTCCCCTCACCTCGCCGGCGCTGGCCGATACACTCGGCGGGCTCACCGGAGAAGCCGCGCTGGCATTCTTCGATGCCATCGCGCCGATCGTCCATCGCGAGTTGATCGACTTTGACGTCGCCTGGTTCCAGTCGCGCTACGACAAAGCCGGGCCCGCGGGCTCGGGCGCCGACTACATCAATTGCCCGCTGACGCGCGAACAATATGAGACCTTTATCGATGCGCTGCTCGCCGGCGAGAAGACCGACTTCCGCGATTTCGAGAAAGCGACACCCTATTTCGAAGGCTGTCTGCCGATCGAAGTGATGGCCGAGCGCGGGCGCGAAACATTGCGCCACGGGCCGATGAAGCCGTTTGGGCTGACCGACGCGCATCAGCCGCACATCAAGCCGTACGCGGTCGTGCAACTGCGCCAGGACAACAAGCTGGGCACGCTGTTCAACATGGTCGGCTTCCAGACCAAATTGAAGCACGGAGAGCAAACACGCATCTTCCGCACCATTCCCGGCCTCGCCAATGCCGAGTTCGCCCGGCTTGGCGGCTTGCACCGTAATACGTTCCTCAATTCGCCGAAGCTTCTTGACGACACGCTGCGGCTCAACGCGCAGCCACGGCTGCGCTTTGCCGGACAAATCACCGGCTGCGAGGGCTATGTGGAGTCGGCCGCGATCGGGCTCCTTGCCGGCCGCTTTGCCGCTGCCGAACGGCTCGGCGAGCGGCCGCGTCTGCCGCCGCCGACCACCGCGCATGGGGCGCTGCTCGGCCACATCACCGGCGGCCATGTCGAAACCATCGATTCCGGCGCCCGTTCGTTTCAACCGATGAATGTCAATTTCGGCCTGTTCCCGCCACTCTGCGCCCGCGCCGCGCGCGGTACGCAGAAACGGGCGTTGTGTACGCGGGCGCTCGCTGATCTCGAGGCCTGGAGCGGCGGTGCGTTGCCCGACGCGGCGGAGTAAGCCGCACGCGTCAGCACAAATTCAGCCGGCGATACGCGCCGGATTGCGCGCCGCCCGCCAGATGAGCCATTGCCGCCGCCACGGCGCAAGCTCGGCCGGCGCAAACGGGTCGCCGCGGTCCAATCGATCGAGCGACGGCCGCGTCAGCGCGACCGGCAGAAAGGCCGGAATGGCAGCATCCGGCAGCGCCTTCATCGCCTCGCCCACTGCCGCCAGATGATGACGCGCGAGATTTCGCAGTTCGGCGAAGGCCGCCACCAGACCCGGTGACGAGCGGCCGGCGAACAGGTCGTGCAGGTGGACCTGGTGCCGATCGAGCAGCTCGGCCGGGACGTAAAGCTGGCGACGCGCGTTGTGGATCGGAAAGGCGCGCAAGATGCCGGTGATGCCTGCAGCAAGACCGGCGGGTTCGGCGATCCCTTCGGCATCGGCCCCGATTACCACCCGCGCGGCGAGAGAGATCAGCGACGACGATGTTTGCCGTGCGTAATCTTCCAGAGCGGCTACAGTCGCCATCGGCTCGTCGTAGAGATCGAAGCGGCGCGCATCGATGAGATCGAGCAGCCTCTCTCTCGGAAGCCCGTAGCGTTCTATTGTGGCAAGGAGCGCCGACGCGACCGGATTGGCCTGCGCCTCGCCGTCGCGTTGGCGATCAATGACATCGCTCCACCATTGCAGGCGGATTTCGCCGGGCAACGCGGCGTGCGCCACGTCGCGCACCCGCGCCAGCTCGGCATTGAAGGCATAAAGCGCATGAAGCGCGCCCCGCTGCCCCGCCGGCGCGAACAGCGTAGCAATAAAGCGGTCGCGGTCCGCGGTCCGAACGAGCTCGGCGCAATGGGCGAATGCATCCGGCATGGCCGAAGCCTTTAGAGCAGTTTCCGATCGGATCAAATCGGCATGCGCTCCAGATTCTTGCTTGCTCGATCAAATCGCGATCAGGCCGGCGCCGACGCGGCGGCTCTCCATCAGCATAACGTTATAGGTCCGCACCGCCGCTCCGGTCGTCATGACGTCGAGCGACATGTGGGCGTCGCGGAAGCGAACGCGGAGCGATGACGGCGCAGTCCAGGGCTTCATGCCGGTGCCGAGAATAAAAAAGTCCATATCGCCAGCGCGGGCCAAAGCCATCGCCAGCGCTTCCGCGGTCAATTCGGAGGCAGCGGCGACCGGCCAGGCCCAGATACCGTCCGGCAGGCATAGCAGCGAGCCGCGATGCGACATGGCGGCAAAACGAAAGCCGCCATTGCCGTGGCTGTCGATCAGCGCCTGATGGGGAAGATGCGGCTGCTCGGCCACTAGAGCGCATCCAGATTAGATCGTATCGGGATGCGCTCTAGTTTCTTTGATTTTGCGCATCTCCTTATCGGAAAACCGGTTTCCACTTTTCCGGGACATGCACTAGCGGCGCGACCGTGCGCGCTGCCGCGGCGGCGATGGTTTCGACGGCGGCGCCGGCGTTGGCGGCGCAGCCGGCGCCGTCGGCGGCGCCTCGGCTTCGGTATCCTCCGGCTCGCCGTGCCGGGTGCGGCCGACGCCAAGATAAATCAGGATTGGGGAAGCGATGAATACCGAGGTGTAGGTGCCGACCAACACCACGCCGAACATCATGGTCGCGGTGAAGCTGCGGATCGCCTGGCCGCCGAATAGCAGCAGCGCCAGCAGCGACAATGAAACCGTGAGATGGGTGACGATCGACCGCGACAAGGTGGCGTTGATCGAGGCGTTGAGCAGATCCGGCATCGACATCCGCTTATAGCGGCGCAGCATCTCGCGGATGCGGTCGTAGATCACCACGGTGTCGTTGAGCGAATAGCCGAGGATGGTGAGGAGCGCGGCGATGCTGGTCAGGTCGAAATCGATCCGCGTCAGCGACATGAAGCCGACCGTCAGCACCAGATCGTGCACGTTGGCGATCATGGCGCCCAGCGCAAACTGCCATTCGAACCGGAACCAGAGATAAATGAGGATGGCGCCGATCGCGGCCACGAGCCCGATCGTGCCGTAGGACAGAAGCTCCGTGGATACGCTCGGCCCCACCACCTCGACGCGCCGGTAGTCGACATCGCTGCCGAGCGCCTCGCGGACTTTTTGCACCGCCGCCTGCTGCGCCGCGTCGCCGCCGGGCTGCTCGGAAATGCGGATCAGCACGTCGTCGGGCGCGCCGAATTGCTGCAGGTGAAAATCGCCGAGATTGAGCCCGGCCATAGTAGCGCGCATCTTGGCGAGGTCGGCCGGGCCGGCCTTGGTCTGCACCTCCATCAGCGTGCCGCCGACGAAGTCGATGCCGAAATTCAGGCCGTGGAAAAAGTAGAGCAGGATCGCCGCAATCGACAACAACGCGGAGACGGGGAAGCTGATGCGCCGGAAGCGCATGAAGTCGAACTTGGTGTCATCGGGAACGATGCGAAGCAGGCGCACGGGACGGTTCACACGTTAAGGGGTTAAAGGGGTACGGTGCGCGGCCGCCACACGCGCACCCAATAGGCCACGATCAGCCGCGTCAGCGTAAACGCTGTGAACAGGCTGGTGAGAATGCCGATGCCGAGTGTCACGGCAAAGCCGCGAACCGGACCGGTTCCGATATAGAACAACACCGCAGCGGCGATGAAGGTGGTGATGTTGGAATCGAGAATGGTCGCGAGCGCCCGGGAGAAACCGGCATCGATGGCGCTGATCGCGGTACGCCCGGCGCGCGCCTCCTCGCGGATGCGCTCGTAGATCAGGACGTTGGAATCCACCGCGATGCCGACGGTCAGCACGATACCGGCGATGCCGGGAAGCGTCAGCGTGGCGCTCAGCAGCGACAGGATGCCGAAAATCATGGCGACATTGACGGCGACGGCGATGTTGGCGAACAGGCCGAACAGGCCGTAGGTCACCAGCATGAAGATGACGACCAGCGCCGCGCCGACATAGGCGGCGTGCTCGCCGGCGTTGATCGAATCCTGGCCGAGGCCGGGCCCGACGGTGCGCTCCTCGACCACCGTGAGCGGCGCCGGCAAGGCGCCGGCGCGCAGCAGAATGGCGAGATCGTTGGCCGATTGCACGGTGAAACTGCCGGAAATCTGGCCGGCGCCGCCCGGTATCGGCTCGTTGATGACCGGCGCCGAGATCACCTTGTTATCGAGCACGATGGCGAACCGCTTGCCGACATTCTGCTTGGTCACGTCCGCAAACTTGCGTCCGCCGGCCGAATTAAAACGGAAGTTGACGATCGGTTCGCCGTTGCGCTGATCGAAACCCGGCTGGGCATCGACCAGATCGCCACCAGAGACCAGCGCGCGCTTTTCGATCAGATATTTCTCGCCGTTCTCACCGTCGAGGACTTCGGAGTCCGGCGGCGGATGCGACGCCAGCGCCTGCTCCGGGCTCATCAACTCGTCGACCATGCGGAAGTCGAGCTTTGCCGTCTTGCCGATGATCGCCTTCAGCCGTGACGGGTCCTGCAAGCCCGGCACCTGGACAAGAATGCGATTGGCGCCCTGGCGTTGGATGGTCGGTTCGACCAGGCCGAGCTCGTTGACGCGACGCTCGACGATCTGGATCGACTGATCGATGGTCTGGCGAATCCGTTCGGCGAAGCCGGCGTCAGTTGGAGTCAGCGTAATCAACCCGCCGCTCTCGGAAACATCGAGACTGCGTTGTCCACTGGTGCCCGCTAGCCCGGTTAGCGGCTGCGACAGCTCACGCAGCTTGCTGACCGCGGTCTCGACGTCGCTGTCGCGGGTGATCCGCACCTCGACGTTGTTGCCGTGGATGGCACGCCCGGTGAAGGGAATGCGGTTCTGCCGCAGAGTGCGCAGCACGTCGTCGGCAATGCCCTGCAGCCGGTCCTTGCGTACCGAAGCGGTATCGACCTCGAGCAAAAGGCTCGACCCGCCCTGCAGGTCGAGCCCGAGCACCATGTGGCGCTGCGCCCACGTCGGCCAGGTCCGCAGCGTCGCCTCCGGGACGAAATTCGGCAGGGCAAAAAGGCACACGATGAGCGCCGTGAGCAGGATACCCGCCGCCTTCAATCGCGTGAAATGCAACATCGATCCGATTGTCCCTGTTACGATCGCGCCGCGCCGGCCGAAGCCTTTGGCGATCAGCTCGCGCTCTCGTCCTTCACCGGCTCGCCCTTGGCCCGCACCTCGGACACCATCGAGCGCATCTGCCGCACACGGACGCCGTCGGAAATCTCGACCTCGATCTGATCGTCGTCGACCACCTTGGTGACCTTGCCGACCAGACCGCCGTTGGTGACGACGGTGTCGCCGCGGCGCAGCGCTTTGACCATCGACTGGTGCTGTTTGACCCGCTGCTGCTGCGGGCGCAGCACCAGGAAATACATGATCACGACGATCAGGACGAGCGGCAGCAGCGAGGTGATCATGCCGCCGCTGTCGCCGCCAAGCCCAAACAGCGAGCCTTGCGCATATGCGGGCGTAATCAGCATTGCTCCTCCGGGTCCGCTTACGCGACCAACGGCCTTAACCTTTAGGGCCGATTTTGCGCGGGAAATCGGCGCGGACTATAGCGGCCACCGGCCCAATTGCAACGCTGCGGCACGCCTTCGCCCGCGCTTGCGAGGGTTCCCCTGCCCCGCTAGAGCATGATCCGGAAAGGTGGAGGCCGGTTTTCCGAAAAGATCATGCTCCACCGCGATTTAGAGCGCCGGTTGATGCAGGAAATCGATGGGCGTTCGATGGCACGCGCAACCCGGTGAAAGCATGGCGAAAAATCCCCAAGCCTTCCGCAACAAACCAGCGGCAAAACGCACCAGCCGGCCAAAAGACCTTTCTTCTTCTGAAAGCAGCGCCGACAGAGTCCTCGAACGCATCGCCCAGGCGCTAGAACGTCTCGCGCCGCCGCCGCCAGCTGCGCCTGATTTTTTAGCTGCCGAAGCCTTCGTCTGGCATCCGGAAGGGCGGCGCTTGGCGCCGGTGGCTCGCGTCAACCGTGTCGAGATGTCGCTGCTCAAAGGCATCGATCGGGTGCGCGACCTCTTGGTCGAGAACACAGAGCGCTTCGCGCGCGGCCTGCCGGCCAACAACGCGCTGCTGTGGGGCGCCCGCGGCATGGGGAAGTCGTCGCTGGTCAAAGCGGCACACGCTTCCGTTGGCGCCGCGCATCCAGAGGCCGGGCTGCGGCTCATTGAAATTCATCGCGAGGATATCGAGTCGCTGCCGGATTTGATGGCGCTCCTTCGCAAAGCGCGGCAGCACTTCATCGTATTCTGCGACGATCTTTCGTTCGACGCCGAAGACACCTCGTACAAGTCGCTCAAGACCATGCTCGAAGGCGGCATCGAAGGGCGACCTGATAATGTCGTCTTCTACGCCACCTCGAACCGGCGGCATTTGCTGGCCCGCGACATGGTCGAGAACGAACGCTCGACCGCGATCAATCCCGGCGAAGCGGTCGAAGAGAAAGTCTCGCTATCCGATCGGTTCGGCCTGTGGCTCGGATTTCACCGCTGCAGCCAGGACGAATATCTGGCGATGGTCGAGGGCTACGTCGCCCGCTATCGCATTGCGCTCGCCGGCGACGAGCTGCGCCGCGAAGCGCTGGAATGGGCGACGACCCGCGGCGCGCGCTCCGGCCGCGTGGCGTGGCAATATGTGCAGGATTTGGCCGGACGGCTCGGGGTGGCGCTCGACAGTTAAGCCGCGCACCCCGGAATGTGAGGACTACGCGCCGTTAAGATACTGCGAGGGATCGACCGGCGTCGCGCCCTTGCGAATTTCAAAGTGCAGCTGCGGCGAGGTGACGTTGCCGGTCTGGCCGGACTTGGCGATCACCTGACCACGCTTCACCGCCTCGCCACGCTTGACCAGGATTTCGCTGGCGTGGGCATAAGCGGTGACGAAGCCGTTGCCGTGGCGGATCAGCACGAGGTTGCCGTAACCCTTGAGTTCGTTGCCCGCATAGGCGACGACGCCGTCGTCGGCCGCCTTGACGGGCGTGCCTTCGGGCACGGCGAGATTGATGCCGTCGTTCTGCAAGCCGTTCGGCTTCGGTCCGAAAGTAGCGATGACACGCCCGCGCACCGGCCAGCGGAAGGTGCCGGCGGCTTCGCCGCCCTTCGCACTCTCCTCGGCTTCCGGCGCGATCGGCGCCGCCAGCCGCGCGCTATGGGGCGAGTCCACGGTCGCAACCGAGCCGACCGAACCCTCGCCGCGTGGCGTGGGGGGCGCAGCCGGCGTCGCCGGAGCCGCCGGCGGAGCGGCGGCGGCGGACGTCGACCCCACCCCGGGGATCGTGACGCGGTCGCCGACCTTCAGCATCGTATCGGGCGGAATATTGTTGGCCTTGGCAATCACCATGACCGACTTGTGGTAGAGGCGCGCGATGCTGTGCAGCGTCTGCCCCGGCGCCACCACATGCACGGTTGCGGGCGGCGTCAGTGCGGTTCGCGGCGGGCCGACCGGCGCGGCTGATGGGATGGTCGGTGTATTCGCCGCGACATGCGTCTGCGGCTCCGAAAGCGCGGACGCCGGACCGCGACGGCGCGGAATCACGAGATGCTGGCCGGGATGAACCGTGGCCGGATTGGTGATGCTGTTGGCTTCCATGATGGCGGCGATCGGCACGCCATAGCGATGCGAAATCGTCTCGAGCGTTTCGCCGTGCCCGACCGTGATCGGCGTGCCGCCTTCCCAGGTGAAGCTCGGCGGTGGCGGCGCTGGCGGCAGCGAGCCGGTAACGTCGCCGCTGCCCGGCTGATACGAGCCCATGCCCCGGCCGCCGCCGGACGCGCCGTCTCCGCCATTGCCAAGATGGGGAAGCGCCTTGCTGTCGACGTGGTTGGCGCCTTGGGGAATCGAGCCGGTGGCTTCGCCGCGCGGGGTGCGGTCAAAGTTGAAATCCGAATCCGAAAAGCGCCCGGTATCCGAGCAACCGGCGGCACCCATCCCCATTAACGCAATGGCAACCACTTGCGGCCAGACGGCCGATCGCGATGCGCCCATGATTACTCGCCCGCACGCAACCCACACCATAACGAGCGAATAAAGCGCGTTGGGGTAAACAGGCCTTTAAGTGCCGGGCCCGGACTTTAGGAAAGCCGTAAGGATGTTAATATGGTTACAATTCTCGTGCCTGGCCGGGTAATAGTGGCACGAACCGCACCGCAATCAGGTTCTGACGGGCCAGTCCGCCGGCTGTCTTGGTGAGCTTGACGATATGCTGGGTGCCGTCGCGCGGGCCGAGCGGCAGCAGCATCTTGCCCCCTTCGGCAAGCTGCGCGACCAGCGTTTCAGGCACATCCTCGGCAGCGGCGGTCACGACGATACGATCGAACGGCGCCTGCGCCGGCGCGCCGGCAAAGCCGTCGCCCGCGAAGATCGTGACGTTGGTATATCCCAGCGTCTTGAGGCGCTCGCGGGCGGTATCGGCGAGTGTGCGGTAGCGTTCGATGCTCACCACGTCGCGGGCGAGCCGCGAGAGAATGGCCGCCTGATAACCCGATCCGGTGCCGACTTCGAGCACGTGGTGTTGCGGCTCGACCTCGAGCTGCTCAGTCATGTAGGCGACGACATAAGGCTGGCTGATAGTTTGGCCGCAGGCGATCGGCAAGGCCTGGTCGGCATAGGCGCTTTCCGCGAGCTCAGCCGAGACGAAGTGCTCGCGCGGCACCTCGTCCATCGCGCGCAAAACCGCTTGATCGCTGATGCCGCGCCGGCGGAGCGTCAGCTGGAATTCCATGCGCTCTACGTCGGTTGCCCTTATCTCGCTCACAAGGACACAGCCCTCATCGACATCTCCACCGTCTTGTATCATCGCGCTACCGGAGCTTGTAGGGCGGCGACCGCCCCCGGGATAACACGCCGAAGCCTGCGGAACCGATTTTTCCGCCTCGGCGTTGTTAAAGGTGTAGGCCGCACCTGGGGCAGCGTCGTTGCGGCATGCGGCACTGCAGCAGTATTGTTCGGACGACCAGCGGGCATTTGTTTCTAAGTTCGTCGGTTCCAGGCGGCACGGGTTCGGGATGAGGTCTGGGGCACATTCTGCCGGGAGCATGCGCGTCCTCGTGGTCGAGGACGAGCTGATGATTCGCATGCTGCTCCAGGACATGCTGGACGATCTCGGCCATACGCTCGCCGGCGAAGCCGGCCACATCGACGAGGCGATGACATTGGCGCGTCAGGCCGACTTCGACATCGCCATCCTCGACGTCAATCTCGGCGGCCAGCCGATTTCGCCGGTGGTCGAGGTTCTGATCGCACGCGGCCTGCCGTTCGTGTTCGCAACCGGCTACGGCCAGCGCGGCGTGCCGGAACCGTATCGCATGATCCCGACCTTGCAGAAGCCGTTCCAGGCGGATGCGCTGGCGCTTGCGCTCGAAGCTGCCGCACCCGCGGGCCGGAACTAGGGTCGAAAACAAGCTCGCGCGGTTTCCCGGGCGCGGCGCAACACGAAGTGGTGCGCCGCAGACCCGGGATCGTTGCACACGCCGCGTTTGGCACGATCCCGGATCAGCGATGCAACGTTTCACGCTGCATCGCGTCCGGGAAACAAGCAGTCGGGGTCAATCAAACAACGCGGCGAGCTTGGTCATGTAAGGCTCGTCGGTCATGTCGAGCCGCAGCGGCGTGACAGCGATGCAGTGCTCTTCGAGCGCCGCGAGGTCGGTGCCGTCCTCGGCCGGCGCGAAGCCGTGCCGCGCGTAGGCGATCCAGTAATAGGGATTGCCGCGGCCGTCCTTGCGCTGATCGATATGCAGCCGCTCCTGCCGGCGGCGGCCTTGAGCGGTGACGGCGATGCGCTTGACCTCGCCCGGCGGACAGTCGGGGAAATTGACGTTGATCAGGATATCCGTCGGAATGCCCTGGGCAATGACGCGGCGAATGATATCGGGCGCGAACTGCAGGCTTGTATCCCAATGCGGCGCGCGGCCGGTGCGCGCGCCAAAGGCCTGCGACAATGCCAGCGAAGGAACGCCGATCACTGTGCCTTCCACCGCGCCGGCGACCGTGCCGGAATAGATCACGTCCTCGCCGGCATTGCGGCCGCGATTGACGCCGGAGAGTATCAGATCGGGCCCCTTGCCATTGAGCACATGGCGCGCGCCCATGATGACGCAATCGGTCGGCGTGCCGCGCACCGCAAAACGGCGCTCGGCCACCTGACGCAGCCGCAACGGGTCGTTGAGCGACAGCGAATGGGCAACGCCCGACTGGTCGTATTCCGGCGCGACCACCCACACGTCATCGGAGAGTTCGCGTGCGATCTTCTCGCACACCTCGAGGCCTTCAGCGTGGATGCCGTCGTCGTTGGTCACCAGGATGCGCATGACTCACTGTTTCTCTATTTTCTTCATGCCGCCCATATATGACACGAGCGCATCAGGCACGGCGATTGAGCCGTCTTCCTGTTGGTAGGTCTCCATCACGGCAATCAGCGCGCGACCGACCGCGACGCCGGAGCCGTTGAGGGTGTGCACGTGGCGCACCTGGCGGCCTTCCTTGGTCCGATAGCGCGCATTCATGCGCCGCGCCTGGAATTCGCCGCACACCGAGCAGGACGAAATCTCGCGGTACATGTTCTGCCCGGGCAGCCACACTTCGATGTCGTAGGTCTTTTGCGAGGCAAAACCCATGTCGCCGGTGCTGAGTGTCATCACCCGGTAATGCAAATCGAGCCGCCGCAAAATCTCTTCGGCGCAGGACAACATGCGCTCGTGCTCGTCCTTCGATTGCTCCGGCGTGGTGATTGAGACCAGCTCGACTTTGGTGAACTGGTGCTGCCGGATCATGCCGCGCGTATCCTTGCCGGCGGCGCCGGCTTCGGCGCGGAAGCACGGCGTGCACGCGGTCAGCCGCATCGGCAATTGCGCTTCGTCGACGATGGATTCGCGGACGAGGTTGGTCAGCGGGACTTCGGCGGTTGGGATGAGCCAGAGACGATCGGGATTCTGGATCGCCCTTATCCTACTTTCAATGTTTGATATTTGAAGGCCGTATGCGAAGATTTCCCGTTTCAAGAAATTTGGATCTTTGCCCTGAGCGCCAGAATCGAGATCAGCTTGTAGCGTTTCAATTTTCTTCCGTCGCTCCTCTATTGCAACTACGCAAATTCGAAGTTCGTCGACCGCCGCTCTATCCAATTCCGACTTATGCGGCGTATAAAATTGATCTTCCTCAAACTTCGGCAATTGCGCCGTGCCGAACATCACCTCGTCGCGTACCAATAACGGCGGAGCAATTTCCGTATAGTTGTGCGGATCGCTCGTGTGCACATCGAGCATGAATTGCCCGAGCGCGCGCTCAAGTCGCGCCAGACCCTTCTTCAAAACCACAAAACGCGCACCAGAGAGCCTGGCGGCGGTCTCGAAATCCATCTGGCCGAGCGCTTCGCCAAGATCAAAATGCTGCTTTGGTCCAAATCCCGCAAATTTAATCTCGCGCTTCGGCCAATATTTGTGTTCTTCAACATTGTCCGCTTCACCGGTACCATGCGGTACTTCTTCAAGTGGCAAGTTGGGGATTCTCTCAAGTAGCCTCTTCAACTCCCCTTCGGCTTCCTTGACTTCTCCCTCCAGCGTCGAAATCAACTCCTTGCATTCCGCAACCTCCGCCATCAATTGCCGGACAGCTACTTCGTCCCGCTTCGCCTTTGCTTGGCCTATCGACTTCGAAGCCGCATTGCGCTTGGCTTGCCAACTCTCCAGAGTTCGGATGCGAGCGCGCCTGCGGTCATCGATAGAAATCAAATTTTGCGAGGAGAAATCCTTTTTTTCCTCCTCACTAAGATTGCGCTTGTTGAGCGCTATATCAAACGCCTCGGGATTTTCTTGTATCCAGCGGATGTCGTGCATCGTGGCATGCTCTTTCGCCGTCATGGCCGGTCTTGTTCCGGCCATCCACGCCTTTGCGCTTAAGACGTGGATGCCCGGGACAAGCCCGGGCATGACAAATCAATAGCCCAAATAATAGCGCCAATCACTCCGCAGCAGCCGCGCTCGCCGCCCGCTCCGCCGCCGCCCGCTTTTCGACCCAGCGCACCGACCAGACCGAGCCCTCGTAGAGGGCGACCAAGGGTAGCGCCAGCGACATCTGGCTCAGCACGTCAGGCGGCGTCAGCACGGCAGCGATGACAAAGGCGATGACAATGAAATAGCGGCGCTTGGACCTGAGCTGGTCGGAGGTGATGATGCCGACGCGGCCCAGGAGCGTCAGTATCACCGGCAGCTGAAAGGCGATACCGAAGGCGAGCACGAGCTTCATCATCAGTGAGAGATAGTCTTCGACCTTCGGCAACAGCTCGATGGAGGCCTGACCGGGTCCGCCCAATTGCTGCATGCCGAGCGAGAAACGCGTCAGCATCGGCCAGACCACGAAATAGACGATCGCCGATCCCAGCAGAAAGAAGATCGGCGTGGCGACCAGGTAAGGCAGGAACGCATGCCGCTCGTTGCGGTAAAGCCCGGGCGCGACGAACATGTAAATCTGCCCGGCGATGATCGGAAAGGCGATGAAGGCAGCGCCGAACATCGCCAGCTTGAGCTGCACGATGAAATATTCGAGCAGGCCGGTGTAGATAAATTTGGAATTTTCCGGACCGGCCACCCAGACATAGGGCCAGGTGAGCACGTTGTAGATTTGCTTGGCGAAAAAGAAGCAGACGATGGCGGCGAGCGCGAACGCCGCGATCGCCTTGATGAGCCGCCCGCGCAGCTCGATCAAATGATCCATCAGCGGCGCCTTGGTCGCCTCGATCGCCTTTTCTTCGTCCTCGCTTCTCATCCGGCTTGTCTCATCCGCCTTGCCCGGGTGCCTCAGGCTTAGGGACAGTGTCGGCCGGCTCCGGCACAACTGGCGCAATCGCAGCAGCCACGACGGCCGCTTCGCGCGAATAGTCGGGCTGCTCCGACGCGGCAACGGCAGGCACCGATTGCTCGGCCGCCTCGAGAGCAGCAGGGGCCGCGATCGTCGCGACCTCGGCTTCGGCGACCGGGGCCTCGGATGCCGCCGGCTCGCTTGCGGACGTCATCAGCGGCTTTTCCAGCGAGGACTGAATGTCCTTACCGGCCGCCTCAACGTCGGCGCGCACGTCCTTGAGCGGATCGTAGCTTTTGATGTCGTGGGCGATGTCGTCGACCTGCTTCTTGAGGTCGGTCATCTCCGCTTCGCGCATCGCTTCCTGAAACTGGCTCTGGAAGTCGGCGGCCATGCTGCGCACGCGGCGCGTCCACTGTCCGAGCGTGCGCAGGACCCCGGGCAATTCCTTCGGGCCGATGAAGATCAGCGCCACCACGCCGATCAGCAGGAACTCGGTCCAAGAAATATCGAACATGGAAACTTCCCGGCCGGCTCAACCGCCTAATCGGTGTCGGCCGCCGGCCCTTTGCCGGTTGGGACCAGCCGTCAGCGCAAGCGACGTCAGGAAACCTTGCTTTCGGCGCGCTGCTTGACGTCGGCCGCCGCCTGATGGTCGATCGACTTGACGGTGGCGTCGGACTTCTTGGCGTCCGCGGTTTCCTCTTCCGTCATGCCGCGCTTGAAGGCTTTGATGCCTTTGGCGACATCGCCCATCATGTCGGAAATCTTGCCGCGCCCGCCGAAGACCAGAAGCAGGACCGCGCCGACGATCAGCCAGTGCCAGATGCTCAGAGAGCCCATGAAATCCTCCGTGCGCAGATGCGCCCGCGGCCGCCCAGTGGGTCGCGCTAATTCGACCTCAAAACTAGGCGTCGGAGGCGGCAAAAACAAGCATTACCGGACGAGGCGGTAAACCGCCGCGCCATCAGCATCCAAGTCTGGCGTTTTGCCTATTCTTCGGTCCGTTCCGAGGGCGGCGCCAGCCCAAAATCGAGGTCGCCGGGTTCCAGCGGGTATTCGTCGTCCCGCAGCGCCGGGTCGTCGGACGGGACCGGCACGGAAAAGCCCGCCGGCAGCGATTTGTCGAACAGGCCGGCGCCCTTAAGCTCGTCGATGCCGGGCAGGTCGGCGAGCGCATCGAGGCCGAAATGCGACATGAATGCTTCGGTGGTGCCGTAGGTTACCGGCCGGCCGGGCGCTTTGCGCCGGCCGCGCAGCCGTATCCAGCCGGTCTCCAACAGCACGTCGAGCGTGCCTTTCGAGGTGGTCACGCCACGGATCTCCTCGATCTCGGCGCGGGTCACCGGCTGATGATAGGCGACGATGGCGAGCGTCTCGATGGCGGCGCGCGACAGCTTCCTGGTGACCACCGTTTCCCGCGTCAACAGCCAGGCGAGATCGCTCGCCGTGCGCAGCGACCATTTGCCGCCGACCCGCACCAGATTCACGCCCCGTGCCTCGTACTCCTTTTGCAGTTGCATGAGCAGCGCGCGCACGTCGACGCCGGCCGGCAGCCGCACCGCCAGCGTCTTCTCGTCGAGCGGCTCCTCGGCGGCAAACAACAAAGCCTCGAGGATGCGTAATTCCTCGGCGCGTTCGGCGCGATCCGGAGCATTCTCATTATCGACGACCACCCGCATCTCGGCCACACTCGCGATCATCCCGGCCTCCCCGTCATCCATTCCCATTCGAAGTTTCCACCGCACCATTACTTACTGAGCTATCGTGACGCTTTCGCAGATAGATCGGCGCGAACGCCTTCTGTTGATTCATCTCAACGCGGCCTTCGCGCACCAGTTCGAGCGCAGCGGCAAAGCTCGACGCCCGCACTGTCGCTGCATGCGAAGGCTCGACCATGTAAGCGATGAGATAGTCGTCGAGCGCGCACCAATCCGTCGCCAGGCCGATCAGCCGCTCGACCGCCTCGCGCGCCTCGGCGAGCGACCACACGGTGCGCTTCGGCAAACGCACAAAGGCCCGCGCCTGCTTCTGGCGTTGCCCCGCATAAGCGGACAGCAGATCGTAGAGCGTCGCCGACCATTCCGGCTTCTTGATGTCGGCGATCGGCTCCGGCAGGCCGCGGGCGAAGACCTCGCGGCCGAGCTGCGGCCGGCCGAGCAGTTGCTCGGCGACTTGCCGGATCGCTTCCAGCCGCCGCAGGCGCTGCGCCAGCGCGGTCGCCATGTCTTCGGCGCTGATGCCGTCCGGCTCATGCTGTTCGGGCAGCAACAGGCGCGACTTCAAGTAGGCGAGCCACGCCGCCATCACCAGATAGTCGGCGGCGAGTTCAAGCCGAAGCTTGCGCGCTTCCTCGATGAACGCGAGATATTGATCGGCGAGCGCCAAGATCGAGATTTTAGCCAGATCGACTTTCTGCTGGCGCGCCAGCGTCAGCAACAGGTCGAGCGGACCTTCGAAGCCTTCGACATCGATGACCAGCGCCGGCTCGTCGGCGCCGCGCTCCGGAAGCTCGGTCACGAACTGCATGTCTTCGGCGATCATGCGATCCGCTCCGACGGCTGCCAGGCGCCGTCCATCATGCGCAGGAACGCGGCGCGGCTCGCGCCGAGATCGATCAGCGCCGCTGGCCTCTTCGCCGCCAGCGCGGCGTCGGCGCGGCGCCGCGCTTCGCCGGCAAGCACCGGCGCTTGGCCCGCGACCGCACGCATCTGCGCCATCTCGCCATTGCAGTGAAGCACGACGTCGCATCCGGCCTCGATCGCGGCGCGCGTGCGCTCGGCGATCGAGCCGGACAAGGCGCCCATGGAAATATCGTCTGTCATCAACAGGCCTTTAAACCCAATCGAATCACGAATCACGCCCTGCACTATAGTTGCCGAAATGGTCGCAGGCGCGACCGGGTCAATGGCGGTAAACACAACATGCGCCGTCATCGCCAGCGGAAGCGTCGCGAGCGGACGAAAAGCGGCAAAGTCGGTCGCCTCGAGCGTCGCCCGGTCGGTATTGACGACCGGCAGCTTGGCATGGCTGTCGGCCGTCGCCCGGCCATGACCGGGAATGTGCTTGAGCACCGGCAGTACGCCACCGTCGCCTAACCCAGCCGCGATGGCGCCGGCAATCGCGGCCACCTTGGCCGGCTCGGTCCCATAGGCGCGGTCTCCGACCACCGGATCGGCGCCGGCGCCCGGCACGTCGGCAATCGGCAGGCAGTCGACATCGATCCCCAACGCCGTGAGATCGGCGGCAATGAGACGGGTGCCAAGCCGCGCCGCGGCGAGGCCCGCGTCCTGATCCCGGTCGTACAAAGCGCCGTATGCGGCGCCGGGCGGATAAGCGGCCCAGTGCGGCGGACCAAGCCGCTGCACGCGACCGCCTTCCTGGTCAATCAGCACCGGCGCGGATCGCCTGAGCGTCGCACGCACGTCGCCGATCAAGCGGCGCACTTGTTCGGCATGCGTCACGTTGCGCTTGAAGAGGATGAAACCCCAAGGCTGCGCGTCGCGCAGGAATGCGCGTTCCTCCTCGGATAGTTCCGTGCCGGCAAGGCCGGTGATAAACGCCTGCATCGCGGCCGCTTAATCCGCGCACCGCACGCAGGTCAAGCGCGCTTTCGCCCGCTCGCGAAGTTCACGACCCATCGTGGTGCAAACGTCAGTTTCTCTGGACGATGCAGTTGCCGCCGGCGGCTTTGAGCCCACTGCACAATCCGGCCGCCTCTTCCGCCGAGCCGAACGGGCCGACGAGTGCCCGATAGAACGTGCCCTTCTCGCCAAGGTCGGCGCGGCGAATGATCGGGGCTCGGCCGCCGAGCTGAGTGGGATATTTGGCTTGCAGCGCGCGGAATGCTGACTGGGCTTCGCCCTCGCTACGTTGCGACGTCACCTGAACCGCGTACCCGCCACCGGCGGCGGGCGGCGGCGGCGCCGCCACGGCGCCGGTGTTGTTGGTCGCCACGGTCATTGGCGGCGCGGAGGCCCGCGCTCGCTGCGCCGGCGGCGCGTCGCCCTGACCACCGGGAACGATCGACAGCGGCCCGTTCCCCGATTGCGCACTCGCCCGAGGCGTCGTTGCCGCATGGCTCTGCGGCTTGGCGGCCGGCGATGCCGTTGGCGTTGTCGAGCCCGGCGCAGCATCGGCGCCACCCGACTGGTCTGCGCGGATGGTGACGGTGTGGACTTTTTTCGGTTCCGAAGAAGTCTGCGCCGGCGGTGGAGCTGGCGCAGGCGCCGCGGCCGCCGCCGGCGGCTGCGGTGCCGGCATCGGCGGAGGCGGTGGCCAGGGCGAATCCGCTGCTGACGCGACGTGGTCAGGGGTCGCGGCAGGGCTTGTCGTCGCTGGCGCGCTCAAGCCCGGCGGTGAGGCCGCCGCCCAAGCTTGGCCGGCACTCGAACCTTGGCCGGTGACGATCGGAATGGTCGCAACGACGCGCGGTGCCGCCTTCGGCGGTTCAATCGCGACCGGCTGTTCTTCGCGTGAGACAAGATGTTCGGTCGAGCCGGTGGTCGCGGCGCCGACTTGCTTGGCGTCACCGCCGTTGTTTGCTTGCGAGTCGCCATAGGCTGGCGCGACCCTGATCGGCCCGTTGCTCGCCTTGATGATCGGCGGCAGCGTCGGCAGAACGGAGCCGCCGAACATCGCCCGATAGCCGAAGGCGCCAGCGGTGCCGACCACCGCCAGACTGAAGATCGCCACGACCGCGACCAAGCCGCTGCGGCGGCGTGGGCGCGGGGCTTGATCGTAGTATTCGTCCGTTGCGTAAGCGCCGTCGCCGGGCGGCGCCTCATCGGCCTCATAGCCATGGTCGGGATCGGACGCGGCTCCATAGCCTTGCAGTTGGTGCGCAGGTGGAAGCGGTGGCGGCTCGTCGTACTCGTAGGCGTCGGGCTCGCCACGGAAGCCGTTGAACTGCCCGGCCTGGCCGGAGAAATAGCGACTGCCGGCCGGCGGATCGGTTTCGTAGCCGCGCTCTTGTTGCGCATATGCGCGTTCCTGCGGCGCGTTTGATTGATAAGATTCATCAGGCGCGGACTGCGGCGCGTAGCGCTCATCCGGATGAACGTCGTGCGCGCCGTAATCTTCCTCCGCTGCCCAGTCGACGTCGGCCGGGACTGTGGCCGCAGCGGCAGATCGCGCCGAATTGTACGATTCGTGCGGACCGCTGTCGGCATACGCGTCGGCCTGACCGATCAGCCGCGCGAGCTCCGCCAGCGGGTCGCGACTGCGGTCGGACCGGAAATTGTTATCTGCCATCGGACTCGCTCCGATCTTGGCGCTCGAATTTCAAGCGGCCATCCCCGCGACCGTTCTACCGCCCCCGAGCGGCATGAGGCCTATCGCATCTCGTTCGGCGCCCCAACGCCGAGCAAAGCGAGCCCCGACGCAAGCACTGCGACTACGCCTTGTACAAGGACGAGGCGAGCCAGCGTCATTTGTCGATCATTGTGGATAATGAAGCGTAAATATGGCGCTGAATTGCCAAGCGTCCATAAAGCATGAAATTCGCTTGCTAAGTCGAAGAGATAGAAGGCAATTCGGTGCGGCTCGTGGGCGGCGGCCGCAGCCTCGACGACCCTGGGGTAAAGCGCAATTTGCCGCATCAGCGCGAGTTCGGCCGGGTCTGACAGCCGATCCAGAGCCGCCGTATCAACCAAATTTGTCAGGTCCGCGGGCAGGTCGGGAAAGGCTTCGCGGGCGTTACGGAACACCGACTGGCCGCGCGCATGGCCGTACTGAACGTAGAAAACCGGGTTGTCGCGCGACTGCTCGATGACCTTCGCCAAGTCGAAATCCAGCACGGCATCGTTCTTGCGGAACAGCATCATGAAGCGGACGGCGTCGCGCCCGACCTCGTCGACCACCTCGCGCAGCGTTACAAACTCCCCTGCCCGCTTCGACATTTTCACCAGCTCGCCGGCGCGTAGCAATCGCACTAGCTGCACGAGCTTGATATCAAGCTCCGCCTTGCCGTCGCTCAATGCCGCAACGGCCGCCTTCATGCGCTTGATATAGCCGCCATGATCGGCGCCCCAGACGTCGATGAGCGCGCCAAACCCGCGTGCGATCTTGTCGGCGTGATAGGCGATGTCGGATGCGAAGTAAGTGTAGGAGCCGTCTGACTTCATCAACGCCCGGTCGACGTCGTCGCCGAACGATGTAGAGCGGAATAGTGTTTGCTCCCGATCCTCCCAATCATCCACAGGAGCGCCCTTGGGAGGGGATAATCTGCCTTCGTAGATGAGCCCCTTTGTGCGTAACTCTCTAATGGTCTCTGCAACCTTATCGTGGGCGATCAACACGCTGATGATCCGTCCGATCGTACGGTCAGACGTCGTGAAGCCATTGCTCCGGACAAGTCGTCCCAATCTGTAACTTCCCCAATCGGGGTGATCGCGGCGCGCCTCAGTCACGGCGTTCACTAGCTCCGGCGGCCATGATTTGACTGGTCGTGGCCCACCGATCAGCGAGCGCTCGGAAAAGAATCTGCTGTGTTTAATGCGCAAAGCTGAGAGATCCCGTCGGATCATTCTCATCATCATCGAGACCGCTTTTTCGCGGACAGGCTCTAGCCACTCTGCTTCAGATTTGTGAGCGAGTGCGTCGCCGAATTCCTTCACGAGCGCCGCGCCAACTGGCTTGAGATACTCGCCCGGATAGAGTCCCTCCGGAATTGCGCCGATGTGTTCGCCCAAAGCCTCGCGATAGCGCAGATATGCGGAGCGTGCGAGCACATCGATCTGGACGCCCGCATCATTGACGTAGTATTCCCGCGTGACCTTGAAACCCGAGAAATCAAGGAGGTTGGCCAGCGCGTCGCCGAACACCGCGCCGCGGCCGTGGCCGACATGCATCGGCCCGGTAGGATTCGCCGAAACGTATTCGACGTTAACCAGCGCGCCCTCTCCGGCGTCGCTGCGACCGAAGTCCCGGCCGAGTTTCACGGCGCTGCGCAGCGTGCCGATCCAGGCCGCAGGCTTGAGCGTGAGATTGATAAAGCCCGGCCCGGCAACTTCGACTTTGCCGACCAGATCGTCAGTGCGAAGCCTTGCGGCGTAAGCGTCGGCAAGTTCGCGTGGCTTCTTGCCGGAATCTTTGGCGAGCACCATGGCGACGTTTGTTGCCATGTCGCCGTGAGATGGATCGCGCGGCGGTTCGACCGTTACGCGCGACTGGTCGATGTTTGACGGAAGGATTCCATGACTGATGAGCGTCCCGGTCGCATTCTGAACGCTCAGCAGTAGTGTCTGGAAAATGTTATCGTTCTTCAAGTCCGAAGCCATGCTTTTATCAGTGCGCGCGCCGCGCGCCTAACGCAATTCCGGGGTCGAGTCAAAAAGCCGCGTATGCTCGGCGAGCGCGTAGCGGTCGGTCATGCCGGCAATGAAATCGGCGATGCGGCGGGCGCGGCCGGCGTCGTCGAGCGCGCTGAGGCCGGCCGACCATTCCGGCGGCAAATCATCGGGATGGGCGCTATAGCGGAGAAACAGCTCGCGCACCACGTTCGCCGCCTCGTTCATGACGCGCTTGATGCGGGCATGCCGGTACATGCGCGTTTCCAGAAAGCTCTTGATCAGGCGCTCGGCCTCGGCAATGGCCGGCGAAAACGCCACTATCGCCGCCGACGCGCCGCGCACATCGTCGGCCGAACCTGGCGCCAGCGCCGTCAGGCGGCGTCGGGTCTCGGCAACGACATCCTCGATCAGGAAGCCGATCAGACGGCGAACGAATTCGTGGACGATCCGGGCGTCATCGAGATCCGGGTAAGCCGCCCGGATGCCGCTGATGATCTCGCCCGGCAGCGCCACCGCCGCGATGTCATCGAGGCGAAACAAGTCGGCCCGCAAGCCGTCGTCGATATCGTGGGCGTCGTAGGCGATGTCGTCGGCGAAAGCCGCGACTTGCGCCTCCGCGCTCGGGAAGCTCCACAATTGCAGATCCTGCTGGCGGACATAGTCCTGGATGGTCTCGGGCACGCCGACCACGCGGTAGCGGCCGAGCGGCGCGCCGCTCCGGTCAGTCAGCGGCCCGTTATGCTTGACCAGGCCTTCGAGGGTTTCCCAGGTCAGATTGAGTCCGTCGAAGGTCGGATAACGGCGCTCGAGCGCCGTCACCACCCGCAACGTCTGGGCGTTGTGATCGAAGCCGCCATAGGCGGTGAGGCAGTCGTCGAGCGCCCGCTCGCCGGCATGGCCGAAAGGCGGATGGCCGAGATCGTGCGCCAGCGCCAACGCCTCGGTGAGGTCCTCGTCGAGGCCGAGAGCACGCGCTAGCGCGCGGGCGATCTGGGCGACTTCGAGCGTGTGGGTCAGGCGGGTCCGGTAATGATCGCCCTCGTCGAATACGAACACCTGCGTCTTGTGCTTGAGGCGACGGAACGCGGTCGAGTGGATGATGCGGTCGCAGTCACGGCGAAACGGGCTGCGGCTTTTGCTGGCCGGCTCCGGATGAAGCCGTCCGCGGCTTTGGCCTGGGTCGCACGCGTACGGCGCACGGCGGGTCGCGGCGTCAATCGCCATGGTTAGTCGCCATGGGCATGCCCCACCCGGAGCATGATCCCGAAAAGTGGAAACCGGTTTTCGGAAAAGATCATGCTCAACCGTAACATTTAGACCATGATCCGATACTTGATCGGATCATGGCCTTAGCTAATTGATTTTACTCGCTGTCGCACTTAACTATCGTGATGACGCCGTGGCAATCCGCCCGATTCTGCCGATTCTGCGGCTGGAGAAGATCATGACGATAGACGTCACGGTTACCGAACGGGCGGCGCTGCGGATCGGCGAAATTCTCCGCACGGAGCCGGCCGGCACCATGCTGCGCGTCAGCGTCGAAGGCGGCGGCTGCTCCGGCTTCCAGTACAAGTTCGACACCGAGCGCGCCAAGGCGGAAGACGATATCGTCATCGAACGCGCCGGCGCCACCGTGCTGATTGATCCGGTCTCGCTCAATTACATGGCCGGCTCCGAGATCGATTTTGTCGACGACCTGATCGGATCGGCTTTTAAGGTGCATAACCCGAAGGCCACCGCCTCGTGCGGTTGCGGCACCAGTTTCGCGCTCTAAAGTGCGGCTCGACATATAGGGCGTCGGCCGGTGCGCATCGCCACCTGGAACGTCAACTCGATCAAGCAACGTCTCAACTCGGCGGTCACTTGGCTTGCCGAGCGGCAGCCCGACATTGTCTGCCTGCAGGAGACGAAATGCGTCGACGACGCCTTTCCGCGCGAGCCGTTCGAGGCGCTCGGCTACAATCTTGCGATCCATGGACAGAAAACTTTCAACGGCGTCGCGCTGCTTTCGAAATTACCGTTCGACGAGGTGACCAACGGCCTGCCCGGCGACCACGCCGACGATCATGCCCGTTTCATCGAAGCGGTGGTTTCGACCGCCAATGGCGCGCTCCGCGTCGCGACGATCTATCTGCCTAACGGCAATCCGCCTGAAACCGACAAATACCCGTACAAGATCGGATGGATGAAGCGGCTTCTTGCCTACGCACGCGAACGGCTGGCACTGGGCGAACCGCTCATCCTCGCCGGCGACTACAACGTCATTCCGACGGCCGCCGACGTGCGTAATCCGCAGAATTGGCTCGGCGATGCCTTGTTCCTGCCGGGCACGCGTTTGGCGTTTCAATCGCTGTTGAATCTCGGTCTGACCGACGCCATCCGCGCGACCACCGACGAGCCGGGTCTCTACACCTTCTGGGACTACCAGGCCGGCGCTTGGCAAAAGAACAACGGCATCCGCATCGACCACCTGTTGCTGTCGCCGCAAGCCGCCGACCACCTGACCGACGTCGGCATCGACCGCCACGTCCGCACCTGGGAAAAGCCGTCCGACCACGTTCCGGTGTGGCTTGATCTGGCGATCGAACCGGCCAGCAAGCACTAGGCAAAACCTTCGGAGCAGCCGTTCGCACCCAGTCGCGGTCCGACTTAACCGAATATTCACCATACCCGCGGAGATTGCGGCAGCTTACTTAGGCTTTGGTTCTGCGGATGCGATGGCTATTCCGAAGGCGCGTGGAACGCTTTGAGCCACCGCCGCGCGTGGAGCCCAAGCCGCCCGAAGAGCCAACGGCAGCGGAAGAAGCCGTCCAGGCCGCTACTTTCCAAGCCGACAGCATCCGCGAAACCATCAATCTTCTCGAATCCGATCTCGGCGCCATGATCGGCGACGTGCAGCGTGCCTGCGTTTTCGTTTGCGACCGCGCCGAAGATTCCGCGGCAGCCTCCGACAAGATCGTGCAACAGAGCGACACCCTGGTCACGCGCGCCGGCAGCGCCAGCCGCGACCTGACCCAGCTCGCCGCCTCGATCGAGGAGCTGGCGCGCGCCTCGGACGACATCGGCAGCCAGGTCCGCAGGGCCGACGATCTCACTGGCGAAGCCGATGAATCCGCGAAGCTTGCCGGCCGCGGCGTTGAAGGCCTCAAAAAGTCATCGACGCAAATCGGCCAAGTGCTCAATCTGATCTCGACCGTCGCCCGCCAGACCAATCTCTTGGCGCTCAACGCCACCATTGAAGCCGCCCGCGCCGGTGAAGCCGGCCGCGGCTTTGCCGTGGTCGCGTCGGAGGTGAAGAAGCTGTCGCAAGAGACGCAAAAGGCTACCGAAGAAATCTCGCACAAGATCGAAGCGCTGCAACACGACGCCGCGGATTGTTTCGAAGCGGTGCAACGCATCACCGAGGTCATCAAAGTTCTCAAGCCGCTGTTCGGCAGCGTCGCCTCCGCGGTCGGCCAACAGAACAACGCGACGACGGCAGTGGCGCGCAATGCGGCGGAAACCTTGGGGTTTGCCGATGGCGTCTCGGTCGGGGCGTCGGATATTCGCGACGCCGCCACCGGCGCCAACGCGCTCGGCAAATCCGTCGAACAGCGCGGCCAGGAGGTCATCCGGCTGGCCGAGAAGCTCAAAATGCGGGTGACGATGTTTCTGCGGCAAAGCGAGGCCGGCGATCGCCGGCGGCACGACCGGCTGCCTTGCGAAATCGGCGCCGACTTGTGGACCGACGGCGGCGTCATTCGCGGCCATACCGCCGACATCTCCGAGGGAGGCATGTTGCTGCGCATCAGCCACATGCCTGAGCGAACGCCTCTTGCATCCGGGTCGGTCATGCGCGCTACCCTCGCCGAGATCGGCGACGTTCGCGTCCGTCTCGCCGGCAGCTCGCCGCTCGGCCTGCATCTCGAATTTGTGGAGATGGCTTCGAGGGCCCGCGCCGCGCTCGAGCACAAGCTGGTTTCGATCCGCGAGGAGAACCGTGAAATCATCGCCCGCGCGGTCGATACCGCCAACGAGATCTCGCGGGCGTTCGAAGGGCTTATCCGCGACGGAAAGCTGACGCAGGAAGCCCTGTTCGACAATGACTATGTCGTCATCGAAGACACCGATCCGGTGCAATACCGGACCAAGTTTCTGTCCGCCCTGGAGGACGTTTTGCCTCCGATCCAGGAACCGCTGTTAGCCAGCGACGACCGCATGGTGTTTTGCGTCGCAGTCGACAGAAACGGCTACCTGCCGGTGCATAACCGCAAGTACTCGTTTCCGCAGCGTCCCAGGGAGACCGCCTGGAATATCGCCCATTCGCGCAATCGCCGCATTTTTGACGACCGCGCCGGGCTTGCCGCCGCGCGCAACGTGCGGCCCTATATCATCCAAGTCTATCCGCGCGACATGGGCAACGGCGTCACCGTGATGACGCGCGAGATCGACGCCCCGATCCGCGTGTTCGGGAAGCATTGGGGCGGATTCCGTTCAAGCTATAAGCTTTGAGTACTTCTGGCGGACGTGAGTGGCTCGCAGCCGCCGCTCAATCCCGGCGGCCCCGGAGCCATCCTTCCAGATAGACCAGAGCCATCGCCCGCTCGTCGTCGTTGGCGCGGTGGAAAGCGTTGTCGTAGAGCGGCTTGATCCAGATTTCTTCAGCGCCGGCGGTGCCCGCACAATCGCGCCCGAGCGTCAGCCACATCAGGCCGCGCGCCGCTTGCCGGGGCACCTTCTGGCCCTGGAATAGCATATCCCCCAGCACCGCCTCGGCGCGGCAATCGCCTTTGGTCGCGGCAAGCTGCAACCAGCGCGCCGCTTGATGCGGGTCGGTCGGCGAGCCGTCGAGATAAAGCCGGCCAAGCTGGTATTGCGCATCGGCATCGCCGAAATAGGAGGCCGCGTAGAAGAACAGCTCGCGGGCGCGGCCGGCGTCCGGCGTGATCGCCGAGTTGGGAATGCCCTTGAGATAGTAGTGCCCGAGCGCCACGAAGGCGTTGGCGACCATGCGCGCCTGCGCCGTGCCCGGCGGCTCGTCCGGGTGGGCGTTGGCGATCTGGCTGAAATAGGTGAAAGCGCGCTGGTCGTCCTGAGCGACACCGTCGCCGGACGCGTACATATGGCCGACCTTCCACTGCGCCGCCAAGTGACCCTGATCGGCGGCGTATTGCAGCGCGCTGAGCGTCTTGGCCTTGTCTCCGCCCTCCGGCAGGTTCGGCGAGCCGCGCAAGCCGTCATTCGGGGTCAGCGATGCGGTGTTCGGGCTGGTCGATCCGTCGAATGAGAAAGCCTTCCCGCCCATGACGCCGGCGCCGACAACGCCAACAATCGCGGCCAGGATGCCGCCCCTGACAAGGCGCGCAATGGCCCTAGATGTCCGCATAGCACTCTTTCTCGACCGACCCGCCCGGGTGGGTTACGGCGCCGTTGCGCGCCGGTCCGACCTGCTGGGCGTATTTCCACAAGTATCCAGAGGTGAACTCTTCCGCGTGCGGCTTCCAGGCGCGCGCGCGCTGTTCAAGCTCGTTGTCCGTCAATTTGACGTCGAGCGTGCCCTTTTCAGCGTCAATCTCGATGAGGTCGCCATCGCGCAGCAGGCCGATCGGTCCACAGATCGCGGCTTCCGGGCCGACGTGACCGACACAAAATCCGCGCGTGGCTCCGGAGAAGCGCCCGTCCGTAATCAAGGCGACCTTGTCGCCCATGCCCTGTCCATAGAGCGCGGCCGTGGTCGCGAGCATTTCGCGCATGCCGGGCCCACCCTTGGGGCCTTCGTAGCGGATCACCAGCACTTCGCCTTCCCTATACGTCTTGTTTTTGACCGCCTCGAAGCAAGCCTCCTCGCCGTCGAAGCAGCGCGCCGGTCCGGAAAAACGCAAGCGCTCCATTCCGGCAACCTTAACGATCGCTCCTTCGGGGGCGAGGTTACCTTTCAGGCCAACGACACCGCCGGTTGCCAGCATCGGCTTGTCGGCCGGATGAACTACGTCCTGTGCGTCGTTCCACTTCACCGACCTGAGATTGTCCGCAATCGTGCGGCCGGTGACGGTGAGACACTCGCCATGAAGGAAGCCATGGTCGAGAAGCGTCTTCATCAGCAGCGGAACACCACCAGCCTCGAACATGTCTTTGGCGACATAACGGCCGCCCGGTTTCAAATCCGCGATATATGGAGTCTTTTTAAAGACTTCGGCCACGTCGAACAGGTCGAAGGCGATGCCGCATTCGTGCGCGATGGCCGGCAGATGCAGGGCGGCGTTGGTCGACCCGCCGGTGGCGGCCACCACCGCGGCGGCGTTCTCCAGCGCTCGGCGGGTCACGATATCGCGCGGGCGGATATTCTTGGCGATCAGGTCCATGATCATCTCGCCCGCCAGCATGCAGAATTTGTCGCGGATCTCGTAAGGCGCCGGAGCCCCGGCCGAATACGGCAGCGCAAGCCCGATCGCCTCCGATACCGTGGCCATGGTGTTGGCAGTGAATTGTGCGCCGCACGCGCCAGCCGACGGGCAGGCATTCTGTTCGAGCACATCGAGATCGTCGTCGGACATGGCGCCGATCGAGTGGCGGCCGACGGCCTCGTACACGTCTTGAATGGTGACCGGTTTGCCTTTGAAGGTGCCGGGCAGGATCGACCCGCCGTAGATGAAAATCGCCGGTACATTGAGCCGGCACATCGCCATCATCATTCCGGGCTGCGACTTGTCGCAGCCGGCGACGCCGACCAGAGCATCATAGGAATGGCCCCGCACCGTCAGTTCGATGGAATCGGCGATCACCTCGCGCGACGGCAGCGAGGACTTCATGCCCTGGTGCCCCATGGCGATGCCGTCGGTCACCGTGATGGTGCAGAATTCGCGCGGCGTGCCGCGGCCGGCGGCGACCCCCTGCTTGACTGCCTGCGCCTGGCGCATCAGCGCGATGTTGCAGGGAGCGGCCTCGTTCCAGCAGGTGGCGACGCCGACGAACGGCTGATGGATCTGCTCGCGCGTCAGCCCCATCGCGTAATAGAAGGCGCGGTGCGGCGCCCGCTCCGCTCCCTCGGTGGCGTGGCGGCTTGGCAGCCTTGATTTCAAGTTGGTCTTCGCGTCCATCGTACTCGTACCGGCTCGATCTAAAGAGCCCCTCGCCCACTCATCCGATCCGCCCAGGGATCGGAGCGCGGCCGCGGCCGATCTAAGTCGGCCGGGAAACGCGGCTATCGATCTCAAAAAACCCTATGGCCAAAAAGCGGCGCTTGGTGGCGCGGCCGGGTCAGATAACTAAATGTTCCTGCGCTGTTGCTAGATAGACACAGATTTAGCTTTCGCTAGGCTTTTTAGTTAAGGCGCCATTTACCATAGTGTGGCCCGGCTGCGACTATGCCGTACTCATGCCCAAACGCCTGAGACGAGCTTTCTTCAACAGAAGCGTCCTTGAGGTGGCGCCCGACCTGATCGGGGCGACCCTGCTGTTTGATGGCGTCGGCGGTCGAATTGTCGAGCTCGAGGCCTACCACCACACCGAGCCGGCGGCGCACAGCTTTCGCGGCCCGACGCCGCGCAACGCGGTCATGTTCGGCCCGGCGGGTTACGCCTACGTCTACCGCTCCTATGGCATTCATTGGTGCCTGAACTTCGTTTGCGAACCCAAAGGGTCGGCCAGTGCGGTGCTTATTCGGGCGATCGAGCCGACCGTGGGCCTCAAAGTCATGCGCCGCCGGCGCGGGCTGACTGACGAGCGGCTCTTATGTGCCGGTCCCGGGCGGGTCTGCCAGGCGCTGGGCATCACGGCAGCACAGAATGGGATGGCGCTCGACGCACCGCCGTTTGAGCTGTTGGCCCGTGCCGGCACGGTAGAGGTCGTGACGGGGCCCCGGATCGGCATCACCAAGGCCGCCGAGCTACCCTGGCGTTACGGGCTCAAAGACTCGCGGTTTCTCAGCAAGCCTTTCCCGGGGTCGGCGGCCGGTGTGTTGCAGAAATGACCCGGACTAACTTGGCAACCTGAAATCCGGATCGAACCCGAGCTCTCGGCAGGCTTTCTCGATCGACACGGCACCATCATCCTCGACGATGTTGTAGATGCCCGGCGCACCCTTGGTCAGCGCCAGCAGCGCCGCTTGCGCCGCAGCGTCCACATGCAAAGGAGCCCGGGCATTTGGGGTATTCCAGGTGCCCGGACCATAGAGCCGGCCATAGCGCAGCACGATGCCGTCGATGCCGGGCGCATTCAGGACGGCCCCCTCGAGCGCTCGCACGCCTCGGCCGGTGACGGCTCCCGGCGCATCGCCCTCCCCCGACACCAGCGGATCGGTCTCGGCATGCGGCTCCGGGCCGTCCGCATAGGCAAACGCGATGCTCTGCGCGATCAAACGACGGGCGCCAGCGGCGCGCGCGGCGGCGACCAGGTTGGCCGTGCCCTCGATACGAAGACGCGAATTGCGCACCAGAGCGTCGCGAAGAAGAGTTGGATCAGAGACTTGCGGCAAATCGGTCAACTGATGGATGACGGCGTTGGGACGCGCCGAAACAACAACATCGTGCAAGGCCGCAGCATCGAAGACATCAACAATAAGCGGTTCGACCCCGCGCGCTTTTAGGTCTGCGGTTTTGTCCGCGGAGCGCGTCGTGCCGGTCACTTGGTGGCCGGCGGCAAGCAGCAGCGGCGTCAGCCGCCGTCCAATCGCTCCGCTGGCTCCCGCAAGGAAAATCCGCACGTCGATCAGCTGTCAGTGATAGGCCACGACGAATTCGCATCCGGCGTCGGTCGAAAAGGTGCGCGTCGCCTTGCCGGTCGCGAGCTCAAACTCGGTGACGATTGCGTCGTCATGACAGCACAGATAAGCGTGCTGGCCGTCGGGCGCGAAGCCGAACCCCATCGGCCCCTTCCCGGTCGCGAACGCGGCAAGCGGCTTATAGCCGTCCACCGCATAGACGGCGGCGTGATTATCCTGATGCGCCGAGACGACGACGTAACGATTGTCCGGCGACACCCGCACGCGCCGCATTTGCCGTTTGGCGGCATTCGAACCTTCGATCGCAACGGTTTGGCGGAGTGCATGGTTATGCGCGTCGATCACATAGAATTCGGCCGCCGTTTGCGCGCAGACATAGAGCGTGTCGCCGTCCGGCGAAATGGCGAGGCCCTCGGTCACCGCCGGCACTTGGATCCTGTCGACGACGGCGCGGCGGGCGACATCGACAACAACGACGAAGTCGGTCTTGACGGAGACGAAAGCCTTGCCGGTCTGGTGGCTGATCGCCAGCCAGTGCGCGGTGTTGCCGATATCGACGCGTTGCACCGTGTCGGACTTTGGATCGATGACGAACACCGCGTTGGCCAGCTCGCCCGAGGTCCACACCGCGCCCGAAGCGTCCATCATGATGCCGTGCGGCGCGCAGGTCTGGCCGAAATCGATGACACGCGTCAGCGATTGCGACGGCAGATCGATCACGACAATGCGCCGATCGGGGTTGACGTTCTTGGCAAAAATGCCGTCGCCATAGACCGTGCCGTAGGCGGTGCGTCCATCTGACGACAAGGCAAGCTCGTGCGTCGATCCCGGCATGTCGATGGTCTTCGATAGCGTCAGCGTTTGCGCGTCGAGGAAATGCACCTTGTGCGCGGTCTTCGCCGTGACGATCAGGTTCGGACCGCCGGGCCGATTGTTGACATCAAGCATCCACGAGCCTTGTGACTAGGGGCCGTATTGCAGCGTTCATACATTAGGCTGATGCGTTGCAAGGCTCCAGCGCCTCTAGCCGTCCACGCTCGGCGTGCGCTTGAAGGGGATCGTCGGCGCCAGCACGATCCCCGGCAGCGCCGCAAGCGCAATCGGCAGGAATGCGAGCCGGGCCGCCCCGGGAACGTCCCAGGCCGCACCGCAAATGATTGCAACCACGACCGTGCACCCGTAGGCGATGGTGAACATCGCCGCTGATACGCGTGCGACTTCCGCCGGCGTACTCAAGAGCGGCGGCAGCGTCAGGCCCAGCGAAAAGGTTGCGCCCCCGGCAAAGCCAAGCACGGCCGCGGCGACGATCGTGGCCGTGCCTGCCGTCATTACGATGGCGCCAAGGCTCAGAAGGCCGACAACGCTGGCAAGCACAAAGGGCCAGACCCTGCTTTCGACGTGCCGGGCGAAACCGATGAGCAGGAGCGACGCCGGCAGCTGACCCAGATTGAGCGCGGTCAGCGCCGGGCTGATAAGATCAGATCGCCCTGCTTCACTCAGATAGCCGGGCAAGAATGCGTTGGTGCCGAAATAGAGCGGACCGACGCCGCCGAAAATCAAACCGATGCGCCAGACGTCGCGCGCCGGCCAGTCCGGCCACCATCGCCCCGACACGTCGGGCATGCTCGCTTTTTGCTCGCCTGGTGCGGTCATCAACACCAGAAACGCGATCGCGGCAATCGGCGCCGCCCACAGCACGAAACTCGTGCGCCAGCTTTCGGCGAATACCGGAAACAGCAGCGGCAGCGCGACCGGGAGGATTTCCCCGACCAACAAGCCGTTGGTATAGACGCCGGTGCCGACAACGATGCGCTGCGGCAGCCAACGGCCGACCAATGCCGGCATCGCAGGCTGCGCCACGCCTACGCCCACGCCCATCACGACGGTCGCGGCGAACAAGCTGATGGTGCCGACGGCAACACCGCGGCCGGCAGAGCCCAATGCCGTCAGCAGGAGGCCGGCGATAACCGCCGCGACGACGCCAATCCGCGCCACCAGCCGTGAGCCGAGGAGCGCCGCGCCGGCGAAGATGACGATCGGCGCGCCGCTCAATGCGCCGATTTCCGTGCCGCTGAGATTGAACTCAGAGCGCAGCGCCGGAATGACCGGCGGCACCGCCAAGATCGCCAGGCGCAACGCGACGCCGATCAGCCAGAGCAGCGTCAACGAGATCGGCACAGATCGAGAAGCAGTCACTGAATTTTCCCGGTAGCAACATCGGTAGAGACCTTATGCGGCGCCTTGGAGGCGCTCGAGCGCTTCGGCGAGCTTGGCCTTGCGGGCCTGTGCCTCGTCGCGCTTTTCGCGCTCGCCTTCGACGACCTCTTCTGGCGCGCGCTTGAGAAAATCGGCGTTGCCGAGTTTTTGATCGACACGCGCGATGTCGGCATCGCACTTCGCCATTTCCTTGGAAAGCCGCGACCGTTCGGCGCCGAGATCGATGACGCCTTGGAGCGGCAGCGCGGCGACTTCGCCGCGTATAATCAGTTGCACGGCGCCTTGCGGCGCTTTCTCTGCGAACGAGATATCGGTGACGCGGGCCAGACGCTGGACGAATTCCGACCACCGCGTAGCTCGCGCCCGAGTCGCGGCCGACGCGCCGGCAAGGACCAGCGGCAACTGCGTCGCGGGCGGAATGTTCATTTCGGAGCGGACCGACCGGATCGCAGTTACGAGATCGATAACCCAGCCGATTTCAGCTTCCGCTGCATCGTCATCGAGCCCATCGTGCTGCGGCCATGCGGCGAGCGCCAGCATGTGGTCACGCTTGGCGCCATGCTCGGCGGTGACGCGCCAAAGTTCCTCGGTGATGAACGGCATGAACGGATGGAGCAGCTTGAAAATCTCGTCGAGCGCCCAGGCGGTCGCGGCGCGCGTCTCGTTCTTGGCGGCGCCGTCGGGACCGGCCAGCACGGGCTTGGCCAACTCCAAGTACCAGTCGCAGAAGATATTCCAGACAAACCGATAGGCCGCCGCCGCCGCCTCGTTGAACTTGTAGGCTTCGATGGCCGCGGTGATGTCCCTCCCCGTCTTCGCGGTCTCGTGCGCGATCCAGCGGGTCAGCGTCTCCTTGGCGTCGCGCGGACTGAAATCGGGATCGCGCGCACAGCCATTGATCTCGGCAAAGCGCGCCGCGTTCCACAGCTTGGTCGCGAAATTGCGATTGCCTTCGACCCGCTGCGCCGAGGGCCTGATGTCACGCCCTTGCGCCGCCATGGCGGCAAGTGTGAAGCGGAGCGCGTCGGCGCCGTATTCATCGATCAGCTCGAGCGGATCGATGACATTGCCCTTCGACTTCGACATCTTGGCGCCGGAGGCATCGCGCACCAGGGCGTGGATATAGACGTCGCGAAACGGCACTTCTTTCATAAAGTGCAGTCCCATCATCATCATGCGCGCGACCCAGAAGAAGATGATGTCAAAGCCGGTGGACAGCACCGAGGTCGGGTAATAGCGCTTCAACTCCGGCGTCTCTTCAGGCCAGCCCAGCGTCGAGAACGGCCACAGCGCCGACGAAAACCAGGTGTCGAGTACGTCGTCATCGCGGTGCAGATATTCGTTGGCAAAGCGCGCGCGCCGCTCCGGGTCGGCGGCGATATCGTGGCCTTCTTCGGCGGTGATCTCCTCGATGTCGGTATAATGGGCGAGCGCGTCGGCGGCGACGTCGTCCTCGTTCTCGGCGACGAAGATTTTTCCGTCCGGGCCGTACCATGCCGGAATTTGGTGACCCCACCAGATTTGCCGGGAGATGCACCAGGGCTGGATATTTTCCATCCAGTTGAAGAATGTCGCCTCCCATTGCGCCGGGACGAACACAGTCTTGCGCGCACGCACCGCCTCGATCGCCGGCTGCGCCAGCGTCTTGGCGTCCACGTACCACTGATCGGTCAGGAAAGGCTCGACGGCTGCGCCAGAGCGGTCGCCGTGCGGAACGGTGTGCACCGTCGGTTCGATCTTGTCGATGAGACCGCGTGCTTCAAGATGTTCAACGATTCGTTTGCGCGCGGCAAAGCGATCGAGGCCGTGCAGTGAGAGCGTTTCGTCGAGTTCGGACGATGCCGACACGCCGTGCAGGAACGCGGCGTTGTCGCGCAGATCAAGCTTTGCCTCGGCATCAAGTACATTGATCAGCGGCAGATCGTGCCGCCGGCCAACTTCGAAGTCGTTGAAGTCATGCGCCGGCGTGATCTTGACCGCGCCGGTGCCTTTTTCCGGATCGGCATAGTCATCGCCGATGATCGGGATGCGGCGGCCAACCAGCGGCAGGATCGCCGTCTTGCCGATCAGGTGCTTGAGGCGCTCGTTGTCGGGATGCACCGCGACAGCAACGTCACCGAGCATGGTCTCCGGCCGCGTCGTCGCAACGACGATGAATTCGTCGCTGCCCTCGACCGGATATTTGATGTGCCAGAGGTGTCCTTTGACTTCGACCTGCTGCACTTCCAGGTCGGAGATCGCGGTCTTGAGCTTGGGATCCCAGTTGACCAGACGCTTGTCCTTGTAGATGAGGCCCGAGCGATAAAGCTCGACAAAGACTTTCGCCACCGCGCGCGACAGGCCTTCGTCCATGGTGAAGCGCTCGCGCGACCAGTCGCACGAGGCGCCGAGCCTTTTGAGCTGGTCGATGATGGCGCCGCCGGATTCGGCCTTCCACTCCCACACCCGCTTGATGAAAGCCTCGCGGCCCATCTCACGGCTGCCCGGCTGCTGGCGCTCCATCAACTGGCGCTCGACCACCGCTTGGGTGGCGATGCCGGCATGGTCGGTGCCCGGCTGCCACAGCACGTCCTTGCCGCGCATGCGTTCGAAGCGGCAGAGAATGTCCTGCAGGGTGTTGTTGAGCGCGTGGCCCATATGCAGCGAGCCGGTCACGTTCGGCGGCGGGATGACGATGCAGTACGGCTCGGCCTTGGCGCGCTCCGGCCGGCCGGCACGGAAGGCGCCCGCCGCCTCCCATGCGGCATAAATGCGGCCCTCGACCGCGCCGGGCACATACCTGTTCTCGATCATCGTCGTTTAGCTTTCGCCGCGTCGTGCGCCTCCGTCGAGGCGCTAACATTTCAGAAAACGGGTTTCCACCCGCCGGATCATGCCGTAAGAAACCTGCGCCGCGCGTGGTGTCAACGTTGGCGATGGTTTCCGTTTTTTCCTGCCGAGTACTCCCAACGTGTCAGCCACCAGCTTGTCGTCCTCCTCGCGCAAAACTCCGACCCGCTCCATCATCCTGCTCGCGGCCGCCGGCTTCGCCAGCCAGGCGCAGGTGCGCGTCACCGATTCGCTGCTGCCGCAAATCGCGACCGACTTCCGCACCACGGTCGGCGTCGCTGCGATTGTGCTCACCGCCTACGCCATTACCCACGGATCGATCCAATTCGTCGTCGGCCCGGTCGCCGATCGTTTTGGCAAATATCGGACGGTCGCAATCGCCAGCGTGCTTGCAGCGGCGATGGTCGCGGTCTGTGGCACCGTCTCTTCGCTGCCGCAGCTCGCTATCGCGCGCCTGGCAACCGGTGCGGTCGCCGGCTGGGTGATCCCGGTCTCGATGGCCTACGTCGGCGACGTGACGCCGGCCGATCGCCTGCAGCCGATCCTGGCGCGTTACGCGTCGGGCTACATTCTCGGCCAGCTTTTCGGCCAAGCCGCCGGCGGCGTGCTCGGCGACCTGTTCGGCTGGCGCAACGTGTTCTTCACGCTCGGCGGCATGTTCGCGCTGGCGGCAGCCGGGCTCATCTTCGAGCTGGTCGCCAATCCGCAAACCCGCGCCGCCGATCACCACGCGGCGAGCCGGCGCGGCTTCGTCGCCGATTACGCCGCGATCCTTTCCAATCCGTTCGCGCGCATGATCATCATGGTCGGCTTCATCGAAGGGGCGCTGGCGTGGGGCGCGTTCGCCTATATCGGCGCGAATTTGCACCTGCGTTTTGATTTAAGCTTTACGCTCGTCGGTCTCACCGTCGCCTGTTTCGGCATCGGCGGCCTGATCTATTCCGGCCTGGTCCGGCTTCTGGTCTACCGGCTCGGCCAGATCGGTCTCACCATCATCGGCGGCTTTGTCATTACCGCGGCGTACGTCGTGCTGGCTTTCCAGCCGGTCTGGTGGTTTGCACCGATTGCAGTGACAGCGATCGGGCTCGGCTTCTACATGTTCCACAACACGCTGCAGACCAAGGCCACGCAGATGACGCCGGAAGCGCGCGGCACCGCGGTCGCCATCTTCTCGTCGGCGCTCTATTTCGGACAAACGGCGGGCGTCGCGGCCGGCGCGCTGGTCATCGACCGCTTGGGAGCCAAGCCGCTATTTCTCGGCACCGCGCTGGCGTTTCCGATGCTCGCGATTTGGTTTGCCAGCCAGTTGCGGCAACGCCAGCCTCTTGTTTGAGGCCGGCGTTGAGGCTTTTCAATTGGAGCGTCAGACCTTGACCAGCGGCACTTTCGGCACTGAGCCGCGGCGCGGCGGCGAGCCTCCACCGGGGCCGCCGCCCGGCGGTTTGCGGCGCGACGACGCCCGGCGCTTTTTGGCACGGCGCGGCTCCGGCAGCTTTTCCGGCCGCGGCGTCACCGGACCGTCCGGATATTCGAAGCCGAGCTCGGCCTTGCCGTTTTCGTCGGTGATGACGACAACGCGCACGTGACCGCCCGACTTCAAGCGGCCGAACAAGACCTCGTCGGCCAGCGGCTTCTTGATGTGCTCCTGGATCACCCGGGCCATCGGCCGGGCGCCCATCAGCTCGTCGTAGCCGTTGGCGATCAGCCATTGCGACAATTCGTCGGTCAGCTCGATGGTCACGTCGCGATCGGCCAGCTGCGCCTCAAGCTGGAGCACGAACTTCTCGACCACCATCGCGATCACTTCCTGCGACAGATGCGCGAAGGTGATGATGGCGTCGAGCCGGTTGCGGAATTCCGGCGCGAACATCCGGTTGATCGCTTCCATGTCGTCGCCCTCGCGCTTGGTACGGGTGAAGCCGAAGGCGGCCCGCGCCATGTCGGCGGCGCCGGCATTGGTGGTCATGATCAAAATCACGTTGCGGAAATCGACCTGCTTGCCATTGTGGTCGGTCAGCTTGCCGTGATCCATGATCTGTAAGAGCACGTTGAACAGGTCCGGATGCGCTTTCTCGATCTCGTCGAGCAGCAACACGCAATGCGGATGCTGATCGACGCCGTCGGTCAGCAGGCCGCCCTGATCGAAGCCGACATAGCCGGGTGGCGCGCCGATCAACCGGGACACGGTGTGACGCTCCATGTATTCCGACATGTCGAAGCGGATGATCTCGACGCCGAGTGTGGCGGCGAGCTGCCGGGCCACTTCAGTCTTGCCGACGCCGGTCGGGCCGGAGAACAGATAACAGCCGATCGGCTTTTCCGGCTCGCGCAGGCCGGCGCGGGCGAGCTTGATCGACGCCGCCAATGCCACAATCGCCTTATCCTGCCCGTAGACCACGCGCTTGAGCGTCTCTTCCAGGTGCTGAAGCACCTCGGCGTCGTCCTTGGAGACCGCCTTCGGCGGAATCCGCGCCATGGTGGCGATGGTGGTCTCGATCTCCTTGATGCCGATGGTCCGCTTGCGCCGCCCCTCGGGCAGCAGCATCTGCGCCGCACCGGATTCGTCGATCACGTCGATCGCCTTGTCGGGGAGCTTGCGGTCATGGATGTAGCGCGACGACAGCTCGACTGCGGCCTTGATCGCCTCGTTGGTGTAACGGAGCTTGTGATAATCCTCGAAATAGGGCTTGAGCCCTTTGAGGATTTCGATCGCGTCGGGCACCGTCGGCTCGTTGACGTCGATCTTCTGGAAGCGGCGCACCAGCGCCCGGTCCTTTTCGAAGTACTGCCGGTATTCCTTGTAGGTCGTTGAGCCGACGCACCGCACGGTGCCGGACGCCAGCGCCGGCTTGAGCAGGTTCGAGGCGTCCATGGCGCCGCCGGACGTGGCGCCGGCGCCGATCACGGTGTGGATTTCGTCGATGAACAGGATCGCGCCGGGATAGGCTTCGAGCTCCTTGATGACTTGCTTGAGCCGTTCCTCGAAATCGCCGCGATAGCGCGTGCCGGCGAGCAGCGTACCCATATCGAGCGCGAACACCGTGGCGTTGCGCAGCACGTCCGGCACCTCGCCGTGGACGATGCGGCGCGCCAGGCCCTCGGCGATGGCGGTCTTGCCGACGCCGGCCTCGCCGACGAACAGCGGATTGTTCTTTTGCCGCCGGCACAGCACCTGGATGGTGCGGCTGATTTCGGCGTCGCGGCCGATCAGCGGGTCGATCTTGCCCTCGCGCGCCTTCTTGTTGAGATTGACGCAATAAGCGTCGAGCGCGTCGCCCTTCTTCTTCGGCTCGTCGCCGTTCTTGGCATCGGCATCTTCGTCGGCGCCACGCACCGGGCGCGCTTCCGACATGCCCGGCCGCTTGGCGATGCCGTGGCTGATATAATTGACCGCGTCGTAGCGCGTCATGTCCTGCTCCTGCAGGAAGTACGCAGCGTGGCTCTCGCGTTCGGCGAAGATCGCGACCAGCACATTGGCCCCGGTCACCTCCTCGCGGCCCGACGATTGCACGTGGATCACGGCGCGCTGGATGACGCGCTGGAAGCCGGCGGTGGGCTTGGAATCCTCGGCGCCGTCGGTGACCAGGTTGTCGAGTTCGGATTCGAGGTAGGCGACCAGGCTGCGGCGCAGCTTGTCGAGATCGACGTTGCAGGCCCGCATGACGGCGGCCGCGTCCTGATCCTCGATCAACGCGAGCAGGAGGTGCTCGAGCGTGGCGTATTCATGATGACGCTCGTTGGCGAGCGCCAGAGCCCGGTGGAGCGACTGTTCAAGGCTGCGCGAGAACGTTGGCATTCAATGTCCATTCCATCTGTTTCGACCGACCCCCGGAATCACTTCTTCTCCATGATGCACTGCAAAGGATGCTGATGTTTGCGGGCAAAGTCCATGACCTGCGTCACTTTGGTCTCCGCCACCTCGTAGGTGAATATCCCGCACTCGCCGATCCCGTGCTGATGAACATGCATCATGATTCGATGGGCCAACTCGTGGTCCTTATTGAAGAAACGCTCGAGCACATGGACCACGAACTCCATCGGCGTGTAGTCGTCGTTGAGCAGCAGCACGCGATACAGGTTCGGCCGCTTGGTCTGCGGCTTCGTCTTGGTGATGACTGCCGTCCCCGGCCCGCTCTGATCGGCTTTGCGCTTGCGGTCCTCGTCCGCCAGGCGGATGGGCAATCTGGTCTTGGAATCGTCGAACGGCGGCATTGTCTTCGTCTATCGTCCAGAGCGGTGATGGCGCGACCGGTCTGTAAGGCGTCCGGTCCTGCCAACCCCGACACATTATCATAGATACGGAACGCCTTGCTTTCCAGATCGCCGAAACGACTTGCCGAATTGGAAAACTGCCCACCCATACACCCCGTTCCGCGCACTCTTCATCGTACGCACGGCCAGAAAGCTACCTCTACCCGTGGCCGAATCTTACGCCCAACTGTGCAGCGTGCATGATTGATGCCAATTGCAGCGACCAATCGTTGTCACAATAGCCGCGGCTGAGGCGCCAGCCTGGGAACGCACCGCCGTGCGCAAACCACGCGTGCACGTGTTGCGCTCGGCCCTGCGCCGAAACCGTCGGGAACAAACAGAAGATAGGTCGAAGTGCGTACGGATCAAGCCGGGTTGGCACAGTGGCGTGGATACCGCGGTTCACCTCATCATCGACGTTTTCGCCAGCACGCCCTCGAACGGCTTGTAGGCTTCCTTGGCGAAGTCGGCGCAGAGCTCGCTGATCTTGGCTGACTCGGCAACGAACTCCTCGTACGAGGATTTGAGGTATTCCGTCTGCACCGCCACGGCCGTCTCCAGACTCTTCGCGCCCATCAGCTTCTCCAGGGCGGCCGTCGAGTCGTCAAACGACCTTTTCGAATAATCGGCAAATTCGGTGGCGATAGCCTGGGCATTCTTGGTCCAGGCGCCGAACGTGGTCATCGCCATGTCCATGCTGTCCTTGCCGAACTTCTGCATCGGATCGGTGCTCATCATGATCTCCCCGCAGCCCGCGACGAGCGGTTCTTGAGCCCCACTCAACAGGCCTGCGCCTTGAAAACGCCTTGTGCGGCGACAATCATCATCATAGTGCACTGCACAAGAAACTCAACGGGGGCGCTGAGTAGTGCGCGTCGGCGACAAGCTGCCAAAGTCAATTGCAAAGTCTCTTGCCATTGTGAGTTGCCGGGGTGACTTCCCAAGACGGCTTGCCAAGATGACTTGCCAAGCTGATTTGGCAGGATCAGTTGGGAAGATTTCTCGGCAGGACAGCGCGGCAAGACAACTTGGCAACCAGGCGCGGCGGGGCGGCTTAACGCTTTCGCAACTGCGCTCGCCTAGCGTGCTTGACCGTGTCGTCCGTGTGACGACCGGTCCTGGTCGGGGGCGATTTCCCCACCATCGCGACGGGTGGCCGAGACCGAGCCGGCCACTGGCACGGGGGACGCATCGTCCCAAAGGAGCGAACGGGCGTGGGCTCCCACCAGGGGCTCCATGGGCGCCAGGGACGGGGTGTAATGGGTCGAGTGCGTTCTGAGCCCTCTCGCGGGCATCGGGCTTTCATCCTCGGTGTCGCCGCTATCGGGGCGGCCACGATTTTCTCCAGCAATTCGGCCGACGCCCGCTACCATCGTTATTACGTGCACTATGCGCGCCACGCCAATACGGTGGCCTCGCCGCGCGCTTATCACCGCTTTCATGCCGAGGGCTACGCGCCGCCGACGTCCTCGATCGTCGTCGACGGCAATACCGGCGAAGTGCTGCATGCGTCGAACGCCGAGTCGCTACGCCACCCGGCGTCACTGACCAAGATCATGACGCTCTATCTGCTGTTCGAGCGGCTCGAGGCGGGCAAGCTTAAGCTCGACACGCAGCTCAAAGTCTCCGAGCACGCCGCCGACCAGGCGCCGACCAAACTCGGCCTCAAGCCCGGAGCCACCATCGCGGTCGAGGACGCCATCAAAGCCGTGGTCACCAAGTCGGCCAACGATGCCGCCGTCGCCATCGCCGAAAATCTCGGCGGCGATGAAGACAGCTTCGCCAAGCTGATGACCGAAAAGGCTCATGCCCTGGGCATGAGCCGAACGACTTATGTCAATGCGTCCGGGCTGCCGGACGACGATCAAAACACCACCGCTCAGGACCAAGCCTTGCTGGGCCGCGCCATTCAGGAACGCTTTCCGCGCTACTACAAGTATTTCTCCACCGAAGAATTTGTCTATCGCGGCCACGCGATGCGCAATCACAATCACCTGCTCGGCGTCGTCGGCGGTGTCGACGGTATCAAAACAGGATACACGCGGGCTTCAGGCTTCAATCTCGTTACCTCGGTTCATCGCGACGGGCGTTTTATCGTTGCGGTCGTGCTTGGCGGGCGCTCGGCCTACGAGCGCGATTCCCGCATGCGCGACCTGATCAATACCTACATCAAAGAGGCTTCGCTTCGGCATACCGCGACCGCTATCGCCGACAAGGTCGAGCACCACCGCGATGGCGAACAACGGAGCGAGCAAAAGCCCGTGGCCTTCATCAAGGGGCCGCTATCCTCCCGTGCCGATCCGGCGCCGGCGCCGAACGCGAAAGCCAACGGCAACGCGACGACCGGAGCCAGTGAACCGATCCAGCCGGTGCTGGTGAAGACCATCACCTACCGCACCGCGCCGGTGCAGACGGCTCCGCTCGCGCCGATGCCGCCGCTCGTGCCCGCTGCCGCCGCTGCAGCAACGCCGCAGCCGCTGCCATTACCGCAGCCGGCATTGGCGGCCGCAACGCGCCCGCCCGCCGCGCCGTCGCAGGAGCCGGCGAATACGAACACTGTTGTCGTCGCATCGACAGAGCCGCCCGCGATCGCTGCCGCGCCCAAGGTCGAACCGGTCAAATCCGAAGCTGCGAAGCCGGACGCCGCTAAGACGGATGCGACAAAGCCACCGCCGACGCCGGCGCAAATTCGCGCGCGTGGCGGATGGCTCATTCAGATTGGCGCTTATGAGGGCGAAGACGAGGCCAGGCAGCACTTGAGTGAGGCCAAGCTCAAGAGCCCGAGCATGCTTGCCGCGGCTGATCCCTTCACCGAGCGCGTGCAAAAAGGCGACAAGGCTCTGTACCGGGCGCGCTTCGCCGGGTTCGACAGATCAATGGCGGAAGCCGCCTGCCGACAACTCAAGCGCAGCGACATCGCCTGCATGACGGTGAAGAACTGAAGCATGGCCGCGGGAACCGCAGTCCGGTCTTCGGCAAGCTCTCACCAACAAGCCTACCCGGCGCAGCCGGGACGCGAAACGGGACGTCATTCAAGGACCGGAAGCCACGCCAAGACCCTTTTGGGATTCTCAGCGATGGCGGCGAAGCAGAACCTCCTTGGCTTGATTGACGCGACCCGCAAGGTACGTCGACCCCCCCTGATCGGGATGCAGTTTCTTCATGAGCGAGCGGTGGGCGCGACCAATCTGGTCGCGGCTCGCTCCGGGCTGAAGGCCAAGGATCTGATAAGCCTCCTCTTCCGCCATTTCGCGGCTGGTCGTAGCGGCGCCGCCACCCTGCCCCGCACCCGCATCCTGCTTCGCGTATTCACGCCAGCGGGGCTGCCGGCGGTCAAGATAAGCCACCAATAGCCGGCGGCTGTCGTCGTCGATCCCGCGCATCAGCGCGACCAATGTCGGCACATCGAGGCTATCGAGCGCGGCGCCGTCATGGGGCCCCGCCAAAATCCAGCCGCGCATCGCGCCGGTGTCGTCATCGAGTTCCATCTCTACGAACGCCGAGCGCACCCGCGAGACGCGGCGTGGAAATTTCAACGCCAGCCAATTAAAGCCCGGCAAGGGCGCCTTCCAACCGACCAATCCCAGCCCCAGCGCAGCGACCGGAAGGGCGACCCAGATTGCTCCGCGGAAAAATAGAAACCCGGCAAAGACCAGCACGGCGCCACCACCGATGCGGCGCACCAGCGCGGCATTTTTCTTCGGATCGGGCGTCGAGAAGCGGCCGACAGCCCACAACACCAGGACAAGAACGACGAGACCAAGAAGAAGAGCCATGTGGTTTTCAGCTAGTCACGCCGGCGTCGGGTCATCGCAGGCTGTCAAGGTAGAGATCACCTGCCATAAGGTGGACTTCCGCCGCGACCGATGCAACGGGCGACAACAGCCCTCAATCGGCGAGCAGGCCGTGGGTATCGAGCGGCTTGCCGGCCGAGGCGGCCCATTCGGCGCGCGCCGCGGCGCGGCGTTTGCCCTTCTCGTCCATCGGCAGCTTCAGCGCATCGATCAGCCCCCTGACTTCGTCGCGGGCGATGAAATGCGATGAGTTGCTCCGCAGGCCAAGCGTATTCTCTTCGACGTCGTCGAGCGCCGTCAGGCCGCGCGGGAAATATTCGCGATAGACCACGCGCTCGCCGAAGCCATCGACAGCGCGAAAGCCGAGCTGCCGAGAGAGCGCATCGATCCCGGCGCCGACCAGCCGCTTGTTGCGCGAGCCGAGCGTGGAGAGCCGGTTACGCACGATCACCCAGTCGGTGATACCGCCATCGACCAAGCGGCGTTGGCGACGGGCCTCGCGTACCATTTCGGCGTAGTGGCTGAGCCCGGTCAGCTCGAAGGTGGTCGGATCGACCACGCCAAGAACATCGAAATCGACGAAACTGTCGTTGAGCGGGGTAATCAGCGTATCGGCCATGGAATGGGCGAGACGCATCAGATACGAATCGGTTCCCGGCGTGTCGATGATGACGAAGTCGTGGTTCTGTTCGACGGCGCCGACCGCTTCGGCAAAGGCCGTGAATTCCTGCGCCTCGATCTCCTCGATCCGGGCGCCGAAGCCGCGCGCGACGCAAAAATGCCGCGGCTGGTCGAGTTCGATCCCGGCGCGGGTCGCCCAGTCGCGCCGATTGTCGACATAGTGCGTGAAGCTGCGCTGGCGCGAGTCGAGATCGATGGTGGCAACGCGCTGACCCGCCTGCAAAAGCGCGACAGCAACATGCATCGCCGTAGTCGACTTTCCTGATCCGCCTTTTTCGTTGCCTAGGACGATGACATGAGCCGAAAACGGCTTGCCAACATCCGCCTGCATCAACATGGAACGCAACCTCTGCGTGGCGATCCGTTCTCCAGCTTGCAACCGCTAGAATCAAGATACAGCATCGGCTGCCATAAGTTAATCATTAACCACGCTGTGCACCACGAAAGCGAGTCGTGTGTGTTGGTCCGGCAACGCCAATGACCAGAAGTTCCTCACGCTCCAAGCCGCGCCGCCCAAAGGTGATCCGCACCGTTGCGGCGCTGTCTCGGACGCTCGCACGGTGGCGCGCGCGGGGCGAGCGAATCGCTCTGGTGCCGACCATGGGAGCGCTGCATGCCGGGCATCTCGCACTGGTACAGCGGGCGCAGCGCCGCGCCCACCGCGTCATCGTTTCGATCTTCGTCAATCCGGCTCAATTCGCGCCGCACGAGGATTTAAATACCTACCCACGCACCTTCGCCGCCGACGTCGCGGCGCTGGCGAACCTTGGCACCGACCTGGTCTGGGCACCGTCGGTCGAGACGATGTATCCGGACGGCTTTGCCACGCGGATCGTGCCGGGAGGTCCGGCGACCGCGGGTCTCGAGGATGCGTCCAGGCCGCATTTCTTCGCCGGCGTCGCAACGGTTGTCGGCAAGCTGTTGATTCAATGTGAACCGGACATCGCGGTGTTCGGCGAGAAGGATTATCAGCAGCTCAAGGTGGTCACCCAATTGGCGCGGGACCTTGACCTGAAGACCCGCATCGTCGGCGTCGCCACCGTGCGCGACGTCGATGGACTCGCCCTGTCGTCGCGAAACGCCTACCTGTCGCCGGCGGAACGCGCCGCGGCGCCGGTGCTTCACCGCGTGCTCATGGATTGTGCAGAGAGGATCGCCGCGAGGCAGCCGATCGCTGCCGTGCTGTCGCAGGGTCGTGCGACGATTACCCAGGCGGGGTTCGTCGTCGACTATCTCGAGGCGCGTCAGGCCGAGACGCTGGCGCCCGCCGCGTCGCCCGCTGACGCGCCTCTCCGCCTTCTGGTCGCTGCTCGCATCGGCAGGACGCGGCTGATCGACAATGTCGCAGTGTGACGGGGCGCTCACTTGCCGGTGGGCTTCATCGGATCCTTCACGGCCTCATAGGTCGCAAATTCCACGCTGTAGAGCTGGCCGTTCACCTTCTCCACCTTGCGGATGTAGATATTTTGCACGATGTCGCGGGTCTCAGGATCGATCAAAATCGGCCCGCGCGGGCTCTCCCATGCCATGCCTTTCATCGCCGCGAGCAACGCGTCGCCGTCGGCATTGCCGTTGGTCTTCTTGAGCGCCTCGTAGATCAGATGCAGGCCGTCATAAGCGCCGACCGAGACGAAGTTCGGACGAAAGCCGCTCGCCTGCTCGAAGGCTGCCACATAAGACTTGTTGAGAGCCGAGTCGTGGGCGGCGGAATACGAGCCGGAGGTTATGATCCCCAGCATCTGATCGCCCATGGTGTTGAGGCCGTCGTCATCGGTGAGATCGCCGGGGCCGATGATCTTGATGCCGGAACTGCCCAGGCCGCGCTCGGCGAATTGCTTGGCGAAGATGCTGGCCTGGGTGCCCGGGAAATAGATGAACGCGGTGTCCGGGTTGAGATCGCGGATGCGCTGCAGGAACGGCGCGAAATCGGGATTGGCAAGCGGGATGCGGATCGATTCGATGATCTCGCCGCCGGCCTTGAGGAACCGGGTCTTGAATGCGGTTTCGGACTCGATGCCGGGCGCCCAGTCGTTGACCAGCGTGACGACACGCTTGCTGCCGTTCTGTGCTGCCCACTCCGCCATGATCCAGGCCTGCTGACTTTGCAGGAAGCCGGCCCGCACCATGTAGGGTGATTTGGTCACCGTCACTGAAGCGCCGGAGCTCAGGCACAAGGTCGGGATCTTGGCTTCGGTCACCAGCGGCGCGATTGCCAGCGATGTCGGGGTGATGCCGATGCCGATCAGCCCGACTTTCTCGTTGACGATCATTTCTTGAACGATGCGGCGTGCATTGTCAGCGACACCGCCGTCGTCGCGCACGATGATTTCGAGTTTGCGCCCGGCCACCATGTCGCCGTGCTGCGCGACATAAAGCTTGAGCGCGGACGCCAGTTGCCTGCCGACCGCGTTGAACCCGGCCCCGGTCAGAGGAATGCTGACACCCATCTTGAGGACGTCTTCGGCGCCCGCCCGACGGGCATCAAGGCCAATGGCGACGGAGGCCGCCACGCCCTTGAGCATGGTTCTGCGCTGGATCATGTCTTCCCCCCAAAGCTTCTGTTTTTATTGATGTCGGTCGTCGGCGGCTCAATCGTCCGCCGTTCACTGTCAGGCCGGTTCAAGGTGCGGAATTTGCGGACGCTCGCCGGCCGCCTTGCCGCTGATCGGCGCCCGCGGCAGGCGCGCGCTGCCCGCTTCCATCACGAAATTATGGCTGAGCGAATACCATGGCGGCCTGACCTCGGGCGCCGGCGCCGATCCGGTATCGTGTCTCACGAAATTGCCGAGCAGATGACGGGTGACGCCGAACTGGACGTCGCTATCGATGTATTTGTCGTCCGGCGGATAGATTTGTGAGATCAGCGTCTTGAAGCCGGGCTTGTAAGCCAGGAAATGCAGATGCGCCGGCCGCATATTGTGACGGCCTTGCGCGCGCAGGAGATCACCGACCGGACCGTCGATCGGTATCGGATAACCCGCCGGCTTGACGCTGTGGAAACCAAAATGGCCCTGCGCGTCGGTGATGAATTTGCCGCGCAGATTCATGTCGGCTTGGGTCGGATCCTGGTTCTCGTAGAAACCGTCCGGCGACGAGTGCCAGACGTCGACCTCGGCGCCCTCGATCGGCTTGCCGTGGACGTCGCGATAATAGGCGTCGACAAACAGGGCCGGCCCCGGCGTCGGCGAGCGCACAATCGAGCTGCCGCTGTTGGTCAGCGGCGAATGCATCCGCCAGAACGGTCCGAGCTGGCTGGCGTCGGTCTCGGTCTGACCGTGATCGCCGTTATTGAGGAGACAGACCAGCGCGGAGAAGCCGAGCGTGCCCGCCATCAATACCGCCTCGTTGTGATTTTCGTTGGTGTGCTTGCCGAGCGCATTGACATAAGCGGCCGCCGCCTGAAACTCCTGCTCGGTGAGCTTCACCTCGCGCGCGAAGTCGTGGAGGTGGCGGATAAAAGCCGACATGATTTCGCGAAAGCGCGGATCCGGCGCGCGGGCAAGCTCGCTCAGCACCGCCTTGGTAACGTCCGCCTGATTCTCGATGATCATTAGCTCGCTCCGCGACTTGCAGCCATGCGGCTGTCGATCCAGGCGCGGACTGTACGTGATCGTTTTCGGTCGCGCTATGCGGCTCCCGGTGTAGAGCCTTGCTGGGCTCACATAAGACCGAGCTCGCGCAGCTCCCGCCTTAGCTTCTCCGGCATTGCCGTCGCCCCGGGAGCGGCCTTTTCCAGGTCGCGCGGGGCGTCCTTTGCCGCCAGATAGCGCCAGCCCTGGAAGGCGCGGAACGCACGCGGCGCAACCAGCACGACCTTCGGGTCGAGCACGATGCCGCAGCGGCCGACGCCGTCCTTGTCGCGAAATGGGCGCACGTCGCGGATACGTTGCCGGCAGGCGACCTCGCCGCGGATCACCCAATAGAGCGAGCCGCCATCAATCAGCTCCTCCGCGCGCTTCGGCACCATCCGGGTTCTGTGGATGTGCTCGGGCTTTTCGCGGCGCTTACGCTTGTCCTTGAGCCGTTGCTTGATCCAGCCCTCGAGTTCACGGACCGAGTCACAGCCGACGCAGAGCTTGATGAGGTTCAATGCCATGCGCGCACACTACTCCGTGGCCGAGCGTTCGATCACCATGATCTGCGCGCCTTCCACAACTTGCGTGCCGGCGCCGACCGCGACATTGGCGACGACGCCGGCGAACGGCGCGCGCAGCGTGTGCTCCATCTTCATGGCCTCGATCACGGCCAAACGTTGACCGCCCGCAACCGCGTCCCCGGCACCAACGAAAAGCTGCAACACTTTGCCGTGCATCGGCGCCTTGACGACACCGTCGCTGGCGCCGGCTTCGGCGGCGGCGGCCGACATGTCCTTGAGCCGCACGCGGGTCTGCCGGCCACGGCGCAGAACATACGCTTCGTCACCCGCCTTGAACACGGTGGCATCGGCAGCCGGCGTGGCGCCATCGGCGACGACGCTCATGCCATCCTTGCCGTAGCTCACGGCCGCTTGCGCGTTTCGCCCGTCGATCAGAATTGGGACCATCACCGAACGCTTGCCACTGAGCTGGAAGCCGTCGCGCGCGGCCCACGGCGAGTTTGGCTCCGCCACGTCCTCGGCACTGGCCGCATGTGATTGCTCGTCGTCGACGAGGCGCGCGACACCGCGCGCGGCCGCGGCGTGATCCGGTTCGTGCGGCACGGCGCCGAGCGCACCGAGATTTCGGTCGATGAAGGTTGTATCGACCTTGCGGTCGCGAAAGCTCACCGCGCGGCACAGCGCCCCGAGGAAAGCGATGTTGGTGCGCACGCCGGCGACCAGCGTGTGATCGACCGCGTTGGTGAGCCGAACAAGCGCAGCTTCCCGCGTCGGCGCATGCGCGATGAGCTTGGCAATCATCGGATCATAGAATGGCGTCACTTCGCCGCCAGCTTCGACGCCGCTTTCGACGCGCACATCCGCCGGCAATTCGAGCCCTACGATCGGGCCGGTCGAGGGCAAAAAGCCGTTGTCGGGATCTTCGGCATAAACCCGCGCTTCGATAGCGTGGCCTTGGAAGCGGACCTGCGATTGTGTCAAAGGCAGCTTCTCGCCAGCGGCGACCCGGAACTGCCAGGCGACGAGATCGAGGCCTGTGACCTCTTCGGTCACCGGGTGCTCGACCTGCAGACGGGTATTCATCTCAATGAACCAGAAGCCGTCGTCGCGCAGGCCCTTGCTGCCGTCGGCGACGAACTCGACCGTACCGGCGCCGACATAACCGACGGCCCGTGCGGCTTCGACCGCGGTCGCGCCCATTTTGGCGCGCAAGCCGTCGGTCATCCCGGGCGCCGGCGTCTCCTCGATCACCTTCTGGTGGCGGCGCTGCAGCGAGCAGTCGCGTTCGCCGAGATGCACGACATTGCCGTGCTGGTCGGCGAAAACCTGGATCTCGATATGGCGCGGTGTGGCGACATATTTTTCGATCAGGACACGGCCCGAACCGAACGCCGCCGCGACCTCGCGCACCGCGCCTTCAAGCTCGGCCTCGAAATCAGCCTCGCGGTCGATCCGGCGCAGTCCGCGACCGCCGCCGCCGGCAGCCGGCTTGATCAGCACCGGATAGCCGATCTCGTTGGCGCGCTCCTTGAGAAATTTCGCGTCCTGCCGTTCGCCGTGATAACCGGGAACGATGGGAACGCCGGCCTTCTCCATCAGCGCCTTGGCGCGATCTTTGAGCCCCATAGCGCGGATCGCCGCTGCCGGTGGCCCGACGAATGCAATGCCGGCTTTCGTACAGGCGTCGGCAAAATCCCCGCTTTCGGACAAGAAGCCGTAGCCCGGATGAACGCATTCGGCACCCGATTTCCTGGCGACCTCAATCAAGCGTTCGATAGATAGATAGCTTTGGCGCGGCTCGGCGGGGCCGATGAGGTAGGCCTCATCGCAAAGCCGCCGATGCAATGCGTTGGCGTCCGCCTCTGAGAAGACGGCGATCGTGCGCAGCCCCAAGCGTTTGGCGGTGCGGGCAATGCGGCACGCGATTTCGCCGCGGTTGGCAATGAGGACCGAATTGAACATCACTGTCTGGCGGGAGCATCTAGTGTCCCGATTCCGAAGTTCGCAAGAGTTCGCGGCACGTTCTTATGCGAACGTCGGAATCAAAGGGACACTAGCCAATTTATGATTCTAGTGCGGTTTTTGGGATTTGAAGTTCCTATTCGAGTTTGCCGCTTGATCTTGAGAACTTCAAATCCACCGCACTAGGTGGCGCTCAACTTTACTGGGTGCGCGCAGCGCTCCCGTTTGACGAAGGCGGCGCCAATTGAACCGGGGCGCCGGGTGGAGGCGCCGACGCGGTCTGCGGCACTTGTGTTGGCGGCGGTCCAGGCATTGGCTCCGGCCAGATCGGGTCGACCGCGTTTGGCGCGGGGGATTGGCTGGTCATAGTCGCCGCGGCCGGGCCGGCGGGGCTCGCCGTCTGTTTGCGCGCGTGTCGCGTCGTCGATGGCGGGTTCGGGTTCGCCGCAGCGGCGGCGGCAATACCGGGCAACACCGGCCCGGTCGGCTCGGGATTCATGATGCTTACTGCCGGGATCGACGCGGCAGTGGGAAAGTCGATATTGACGATCTTGTGCGTTGGCTGGTTAGGAGGAGCCGGCGCCCCTTGAGATTGGGCATTCTCAGCGACCGGCACTTCGGACCCGGCACCCCACAGCGCGGCATAATGGTCCAGATACCGATCGAGCGTATTCGCCCCGAGGTTGGCGCGCACGCGGTTGGCATCACGGAACAGCGCCAGCATTTTGCAATTCTGCCCGGTACAGCCGTCGCGGATCGCGAGCACGTGGGCGACGAACCCGAAGCGGTCGGTTTCGAGTGAGCGGCGCAACGGCGCCAGCACATCTTCGACATCCGCGCCCCGGCGCTCCGCGTGGGTCGCCGCGCTCGAGAACAGCGTCAGCTGTGCCGCGACATAAGACGATGCCGCCGCCACACTCGACGGCGAACCAAACAGCGCCTTCTCACACGCAGTCTCGACACTGTCGCCCGCCAGGGCGTCCAGGCAGGCAAGCGGAGAACCGGGAGCAACCGCCAGCGCGTTGAGCTGTTGAGCGCGGATTTCGAAAGCGCGCTGCTCGGCACTACCGCCGTCCCCGCGATCGACAACCGCCCAAGCAATCACCGCGCCGAGCACGGCTGCGGCAAAGACAAAGCCGGTGCGCCCGGCAGAGCTCGCGGCCAGGCGCAGTTGCGGTTGAAAGAACGCCAGCACACAGCAAAGAACCAGCAGCGCCGCCGCACCGGCCGCGATCCACAAACGTAAAACCGATGCACCGAATTCGGGATCGATGCCGAGCATCAGCCAACTCCGCCAGTCCATAATCCGATATGGTTGAATCGGATCATGGACTGGATTTTGCGTTGGAGCATGATCTTTTCCGAAAACCGGTTTCCACTTTTCGGAATCATGCTTTAGCGATCAAGGCCGCCCTGTTCGTAGAAGTATGGCCTAGCGCCAGTGGCGATGCCAGCCCTCGGGCAATCGTGCTGGCCGCCACAAGCGGGCGCAATGTCGCGCTCAGATTGCGACGGGGATTACGCGCAGCGTCAATGCTCGGTTTCGAGCTGGCTCTCTTTGGCCACGCGCTCAAACGCCTCACCGGAATTCTTGATCCGGTATTGATAGTCGTCGCCATCGGACGGCAGAAGCTTGACGACCTTGTAGGCTCCGCTGGCGCCGGGGCGCGTGATCGGGCTCGACGTGTACAGCACCGTCTGGCCGACGCGGAATTTGTGAGCGCGGAGCATCGGGCCCGGCATGGCGATTTGCTTTGCCACAGCGGCGGTCGACACTTGGTTCGGCACCTGGTTGGGCACGCGGCTCGGCATCTTCGTCGGCACTTGGATCGACTTGGCCGGCTCGACCTTGCCCGAAATTCGCCGCGCAACGGCCTTGCGAGCACCTTGATTGCGGCTGGCTTTTGCCGGCCGGCTTTTTTTGACTGAACGCTTATTCATGGCACCGGCACTATATAGGCTAACGTCTTCTGGAGCAAAAAATATAGTGTCGCAAACCGGCTTTTGCGACCCCCTGTTCGGGCGGATCGCCAAAGCGAATATTACATTGTTTTCAATATGATGCCGGATGGCCTTGAAAGGCCACTTGCACGGCGTCCGTTAAGCTTGACGTCGCCAAGTACCTTTGTCGTCGGCCTGCCAATAGGTCACCTCAAAGCCCGCGGATTTCGCCTCGCTCCAGCGGGCACGCGCCGTATCGACCGCCTCCGGATCGTCACCGTTGAAAAGCAGCACGACGCGCTGATAGCTGGTCGGATCCTCCGGCATGACCGCGCCCTCCACGAGGAAACGCACGACCGCGCCATTCGGATTGTGATCGTGCACAGTCAGCAGGATTGGCTGCTGCGCTGCTTCCGCCTCGCGCCAGGTACCGTGCGGAAGGAAGGAATCGTCGCGCCAAGTCCACAAATGCGCGTCGAGCGCTTCGATGCGCTCTTCCGACGACCCTTGCACCACGACCCGCCAACCGCGATCGAGGGATTTTTGCAGCAACGCCGGCAACACCTGCTCGGGCGTCTGACCTTTCAGATGATAGAACAAAATTTCCGTCATCGTGACTCGCGGAGCGTTCGCCGCTTTCGCATTGAGACAGCGGTCATGGTAGACCATAAAAAACGTGCAGCAAGGGCGGACCCGTCATGACGAGCGGCATCAATCATCAGATCAGGCTCGGGGCACGGCCGGTCGGCTTGCCGAAGCGCAGCGATTGGCAATTCACCGAAACGCCGATTCCCGAGCCGCGCGACGGCGAAGTCCTGACGCGGGTGCTTTACCTTTCGCTCGATCCGGCGATGCGCGGCTGGATGAACGAAGGAAAATCCTATATCGCGCCGGTCGGCATTGGTGACGTCATGCGCGCCGGCGCCGTCGGCAAGGTCGTAGCGTCGAAGCATCCCAAGTTCGCGGCCGGCGACCATGTCAGCGGCGGGTTCGGCGTGCAGGATTACGCGGCGCTCGATGGCGCGCAGTTGACCAAGATCGATGCCAAGCTCGCACCGCTGCCGACGTTTCTCAACACGCTCGGGATGCCGGGCATGACCGCCTATTTCGGGCTCCTCGATGTCGGCGCGCCCAAGGAGGGCGACACGGTTGTCATCTCCGGCGCCGCCGGTGCGGTCGGCGCCACCGTCGGCCAGATCGCCAAGATCAAAGGCTGCCGCGCCGTCGGCATCGCCGGCGGTGCCGCCAAGTGCCGCTATGTCGTCGACCAGCTCGGCTTCGATGCGGCGATCGACTACAAGGCCGAGGATGTGCGCAAGAGCCTGCGCGCGCACTGTCCGAACGGCATCAACGTCTATTTCGACAATGTCGGCGGCGACATCCTCAACACCGTTCTCACCCAACTGGCGCGGCATGCCCGCGTCGTCATCTGCGGCGCCATTTCGCAATACAACAACACGACGCCGATCAAAGGGCCAAGCAATTATATGTCGCTCCTGGTCAACCGGGCGCGGATGGAAGGGATGGTCGTGTTCGACTATGCGTCGCGCTATCCGCAAGCCGTCCACGATATCGCCGGCTGGATCGCCGCCGGCAAGCTGAAATCGCGCGAGGATGTGGTCGACGGCCTGGAGAATTTTCCGGAGACGCTGCTCAAGCTGTTCAGCGGCGAGAATTTCGGCAAGCTGGTGCTGAAGGTGGCGGACGCGTGATTGGTTTCCCCTGCGCCGCCGGAAACCTACCTACCTCACGATACGCGCAATCGCTCGAACGTAATTACGTATCCAGATGCAAACAGAGTCTCTTCGACCCTATGAAAAAAGCTCTTCCCGGTGGAATTCATGTCGTATTTCCCGATGACTTTATCACGACCTTTTTGCTTTAGATTTCGGGTGTGATTTGTATATTTCTCCACTTTCAACAAAGCCTAAGTAAGAATTTATCTTTTCTTGTAGAAGATACATGTGCTCTCGATCCGCCTTTTCGCTCTGGTCCCACTCCAGATGATCCGAGATTATCAATTGAGCCTCATCCTTGTTTGGCTCAATCCCAATCGAAGTCGACGACGTTTGTCTGATCGATCGACATGCGGCACGGCCTAGAGTCAACGCTCGTAATAATCCTCGACCAAACGATCGAGCAGCCGCACGCCCCAGCCCGAGCTCCAGCTTTTGTTGATGTCGGTTTGCGGCGAACCCAGCGCCGTACCGGCGATGTCAAGATGGGCCCATGGCGTCTTGTCGACAAAGCGCTGCAGAAATTGCGCCGCGGTGATTGAGCCGGCGTTGCGGCCGCCGGTATTCTTCACGTCGGCGAACTTTGAATCGATAGCTTTGTCGTATTCGGGCCCGAGCGGCATCCGCCAGACCCGCTCGCCGGTCGCTTCGCCCGCTTTGGCGAGCCGCTCGGAGAGCTTGTCGTCGTTGGAGAACAGCCCGGCATATTCCTGGCCCAACGCGACAATGATGGCGCCGGTGAGCGTCGCCAAATTGATCATGAATTTCGGTTTGAACCTTTTGTTGACGTAGTGCAGCACGTCGGCGAGCACGAGCCGGCCTTCGGCATCGGTGTTGATGATCTCGATGGTCTGCCCCGACATCGAGGTGACGATGTCGCCCGGTCGCTGCGCCTTGCCGTCCGGCATATTTTCAACGAGCCCGATGACGCCGACGACATTGACCTTGGCTTTGCGCGCGGCGAGCGCATGCATGAGGCCAACAACGCAGGCGGCGCCCGCCATGTCGCCCTTCATGTCCTCCATGCCTTGCGCCGGCTTGATGGAGATGCCGCCGGAGTCGAAGCACACGCCTTTGCCGATGAAGGCGATCGGATCGGCGCCGCGCTTGCCGCCGTTCCAGCGCATCACCACCACTTTGGGTTCATGCGACGAGCCCTGCCCGACGCCGAGCAGCGCGCCCATGCCGAGCTTGCGCATCGCCGGCACGTCGAGAACCTCGACCAGGACGCCGAGCTTTCTTAAGGCCGAAGCGCGGCGGGCAAATTCATTCGGGTAGAGAATGTTGGCCGGCTCGTTGATGAGATCACGCGCCCAGACGACGCCATCGGCGAGCCCCTCGGCGTGGGCGCCCCACGCCTTCTCCGCGGCCGCGGGATTGACGCAGGCGAAGTTGACCTCGACCTTGCTCGGCCGCTCGTCGTCTTCCTTGCGCTTGGTCTTGTAGCGGTCGAAGCGGTACACGCGCAGGCGCGCGCCCAAAACAAGATCGGCGATCTGGTCGGCCTTGAGCGCTCCCGCGCCGAATTCGGCCAAAATCGTCGCTTGAGCAGCGGCCGCCGGAACCCGCCCGATGGCGATGCCGCCAAGCTTGATCAGGTCGCGATCCTTGAGGTCGCGCTCCTTGCCGGTACCGACGATGACAAGGCGCGGGGCGTTCAGACCAGACGGCGCCACGATCTCGAGCACCGATCCGTTCTTGCCGGTGAAACGATCAGCCGCGGCGGCGCGCCGATGCAGGTCGCCGATTGGCGCCAAAGCTTTTTGGGTCGCCGGCCCGAACTTGAGGCCTTCCGCACAGAACGTAACCAGAACTCCCCTCAAACGGTCGTATGAGGTGAAGCCGATTTTGGGGGGCTCGGACATGGGGGTCCTTCTCAGGCTAGGGCAACTTTTTTGTTACCGACTTATGACCCGGACCGGGCGGGCGTGCCAAGGATGTTCAAGGATGTTGCGGTCGCGCACGAGCGCGTGTGCGACCCCAACCGTGCGTAGGCAAATCATTAACTTTCAGCAACCCTTCGCTTTGTAATTTCAATGGTTTTGCCTTGGCCAAGCCATTTTGTGAAAGCATGAAATTGGCTGCGCTTGGGGAACCCGGCTGAAGAGGTGTCTGGCGGCACCTCGGGGGAGCCGGGGGCGGCCAGTAGGGCCCGTCTGCGGGGAAGTTTAGTCCGATGGGGTCGATCGGCCGGTACATGTTTCGCGCCACGATGGCTGCGTTCGTGATTACCCTCGTCAGCCTGACCGTCGTGATGTGGTTCACGCAGGCGATCCGCGAATTCGACCTGATCACCAGCCAACGGCAGACGCTATTCGTCTTTATCGGCATTACCGGCCTGCTTATCCCGCTGCTGGTGATGATGATCGCGCCGATTTCGCTCGTGCTGGCGACCGCGCACACCATCAACAAGCTCAGTTCCAACTCCGAGATCATCGTCATGAACGCGGCCGGCGTTTCGCCCTGGCCGCTGGTCCGGCCGTTTCTGGCCGCGGCTTTGGTGGTATCGATCTTGGTCGCCCTGATCGCCGTCTATGTCTCGCCCTGGAGCCTGCGCGAACTGCGCGACTGGGCGACACAAGTTCGCGCCGACATCCTCACCAACATCGTGCAGCCGGGACGTTTCACCACGGTGAGCGGCAATCTCACCTTCCATATCGCCGACCGGCGGCCAAACGGACTGTTGGTCGGCATATTCCTCGACGATCGGCGCGACCCGAAGGAACACGCCACTTATCTCGCCGAGCAGGGCGAGATCATCAAGAACGAAACCGGCTCGTTCCTGGTCCTGGAAAAGGGCAGCGTTCAGCGTCTCGAAGCCGGAGCGCGCGATCCGCGTATCGTTACGTTCGACCGTTACGCGTTCGATCTGTCGAAATTCGGGGTCGGGCCGCAAACCGGCGCCGGCGTTACCTACAACACCCGCGAGAAGTACATTTGGGAGCTGATATGGCCCCCCGCCAACGATGCGCTGTTCGTCGCCCAGCCTGGCGAATATCGCTCGGAACTGCATGATCGTATTGCCACTCCGCTCTACCCGTTTGCATTCGTCGTGCTGGCATACGCGTTCCTCGGTCCGCCGCAGACGACCCGGCAAAGCCGCACGCTGTCGCTCTTGTCGTTGACCGGCGCGGTGGCGCTGCTGCGTCTTATCGGCTTTCTCAGCGTCATCATCGGCGCCCATGCGCCGGCCGCACTGGCCGCGCAATATGTCGCGTTGATCGGGTCCATCGTCGTGGGCGCGTGGCTGATTTCACGCGGCCAGGCCGTCGAGCCCGCGGCCATGGTGTCGAAGATCGCGAACGTGATCGGCGAGCGCCTCGCGAAAGCGACCGCGAGCTAAAGGAACCAACCGATGCTGGCCGGCACGCTGTCACGCTATTTCGGATTTCGCTTCCTCAAGTCCGTCATCGGCTCGTTCTTCGGCGTCGTCGCGCTTGCTGGCATGATCGACTATGTCGAGCTGTTGCGCCGCAGCTCGGATTGGCCCAAGGCCTCGGCTCTGGTGCTGGCGGAAATTTCGCTGTTTCGCGTGCCGCAACTGTCCGAGCGCATCATGCCGTTTGCGGTGCTGGTCGGCGCCATGTCGTGCTATCTGGCGCTGTCGCGCCGCCTCGAGCTGGTGGTGGCGCGCGCCGCCGGGGTCTCGGCCTGGCAATTCATCGCACCCTCGATGGTCGCCGCGTTCGTATTCGGCGCGGTGGCGACGACGATCTACAACCCGCTCGCCGCGGTGATGCACGAGCGCTCCAAGCACCTCGAAGCCGAGATGACCGGCGAAGTCCCAGCCTCGGCGGTGCGCGAAAATATCGGCGGCTTCTGGGTGCGTCAGCGCAGCGCCGAGGGCGCCGCCATCATCAACGCCAAGTCGAGCCGCCAGCAAGGCGCCGAACTCGGCGGCGTCAGCGTCTACACGTTCGATACCGACGGCCAATTCCAGGAGCGGATCGAGGCCAAGAGCGCCACGCTCGATCAAGGCTACTGGCGCTTCGATGATGCCCGCATCTATGCCAGCGGCAATCCGCCGGCGATCCAGAGCAGCTACCGGCTCGCAACCAATCTCACACTCGAACAGGTACGCGAAAGCTTCGCGACGCCGGAGACCGTCCCGTTCTGGCAATTGCCGTCGTACATCGAGCTCGCGGAGCGAGCCGGATTGGTCGCCGCCGGCTATCGGCTGCAATATCAGCAATTGTTGTCGCGGCCGTTTCTGCTCATGGCCATGGTGCTGCTTGCCGCCTCGGTCAGCCTCCGCTTCTTTCGCTTCGGCGGCGTGCAGAAGATGGTGCTGGGCGGGATTTCCGCCGGCTTCCTGCTGTTCGTCCTGTCAAAGTTCACCGAGGACATGAGCAAATCGGAACTGATGTCGCCGGTGATGGCGGCATGGATTCCCGTTGCCATCGGCAGTCTCACCGGATTCATCGTGCTGCTGCACCAGGAGGACGGCTAGTGGTGCGTGTGCTCCGTCCGAGTGCTGCCGGTGCCCGTGTTCAAGTCCGGTCGAGCATAGCGATCCTTATCGCCATGCTCGCCTTCGGCGCGTCTTGTCTGTTGGCGCCAGATCCAGCGTCGGCGCAAAGCGTCGGCAATCTGCTGCATTTCCCGCCGCGCCCGACACCGGCGCCGCCACCGCCGCGGCAGTCCGACGCTCCGATGCTCGTGCAGGCGGCGGAGATCCGATACGACTACACCAACAACACCGTTTCCGCAGTCGGCAACGTGCAGATTTACTACAACGGCTCGACTATCGAAGCCGACGAGGTGATCTACGATCAAAAGAGCAAGCGGCTGCAAGCGCGCGGCAATGTGCGCATTACGGAGGCCGACGGCAAGATCACCTACGGACAGCTGATCGATCTCACCGAGGATTATCGCGACGGTTTCGTCAATTCGTTGCGGCTCGAAACCGTCGATGACACGCGCTTCGCCGCCGCCCGCGCCGACCGCGTCGGGGGCAATTACACGGTGATGCAAAACGGCGTCTATACCGCCTGCGAACCGTGCCGGGACGATCCGCACAAGCCGCCGCTCTGGCAGATCCAGGCGGCGCGGATCATTCACGACAGCGGCGAGAAGATGGTCTATTTCGAGGATGCCCGCGTCGAGTTTTTCGGCATACCGCTCGCCTATTTTCCGTTCATGTCGGCGCCCGATCCATCGGTGTCGCGCAAGAGCGGTTTATTGTTTCCCAACTTCAGCTACGGCACCGCTTACGGGGTGGGTGTTGAACTCCCGTATTTTTGGGCCTTGGCGCCGAACTACGATGTGACCGCTTCGGTGATGGCGACGACCAAGGAGGGCGAGCTGCTTCAGGCCGCGTGGCGGCACCGGTTGATGGACGGCTCCTACTCGATCAGGATCGCTGGGATTTTTCAGACGGACCCTGCGTATTTTGCCAACCGTGACGGCCCCAATAGCCCGACCGCCAATACCTTCCGCGGCGCGGTCCAGACTGCCGGCCAGTTCGCCCTCAGCGACAAATGGGTTTGGGGATGGACCGGGCTCCTGATGACCGACAGCCAGTTCCTGTTCGACTATCAGCTTGGGCAATTCATCGGGCAGTTCGATCCGTTCCATACCGGTGTCGCCACCGAAGGCGTGTCCCAGGTTTATCTGACCGGCGCCGGCGACCGCAGCTATTTCGACATCCGCACGGTCTACTATTACGGCTTCTCGGGGCACGACGTGCAGGCCGAGATACCGATCATCCACCCGGTGCTGGATTATTCCAACGTGCTGGCGCAGCCGATCGCAGGCGGCGAGCTCAGCTACAAGGTCAACCTGACGAGCTTGACCCGGCAGTCGGCGGAATTCGACGCCATCAACGCGAACGCGGCCAACAATGGACTGTGTTCGATAACCAGTCCCACCACCATCAATGCCTCGAATTGCCTGTTGCGCGGCATCGCCGGGACGTATAGCCGCTCCTCCGGCGAGGTGGATTGGCGCCGCACCTTCGTCACCGATAACGGCCAGATGATTACGCCGTTCGCCGGCGTACGCGGCGACGCTGCGGCGCTTCAGATCCAGAACCAGGTCGGCACCTCGAACTTCATCAATCCGGCCGAAAGCGAAGTCGCACGCGGGATGCCCGACGCCGGCGTCGAATATCACTATCCGTTTGTCGACGTCGAACCATGGGGTACCCAGATCATCGAGCCGATCGCTCAGCTGGTCCTGCGCCCGAACGAAACGCAGATCGGAAAATTTCCCAACGAAGATGCGCAGAGCGTGGTGTTCAGCGACGCCAACCTGTTCTCGGTCGACAAATTTTCCGGCTGGGACCGGGTCGAGGGCGGCGGCCGCGTCAACGCCGGCCTGCAATATACGGCCCAGGTCAACAAGGCCGGCTCCTTCAACGTCCTGTTCGGACAGTCCTATCAGATCTACGGATTAAACTCATATTCGGCGGCGGACCTGACCAATACCGGACTGGAGAGCGGGCTCGACAAGACCTTCTCCGACTATGTCGGGCGCATCATGTATCAGCCGAACCAAGTCTACTCGTTCATTGCCCGCGGCCGTTTCTCCTCAGGTGGATTCGACCCCGGGCTCGGCCAGGACGTCAAAGCATTCACGCCGGAACGCCTTGAATTCGAAGCCCGCGCCAATTTCGACCGCTGGACGCTGCAAGCGATGTATGGCGACTACGCAGCGCAGCCGGAGATCGGGTTTTTGACCAGGCGCGAGGAATTGCTCACCGGCGTCTCGGTGAAGGTGACGCAAAACTGGGTCGTTCTCGGGTCGGTTCGCTACGACCTCGCCGTCGACCGGTTCGACCAGACCCAATTCGGCATCGGCTACACCGACGACTGCCTGCTGATATCGTTCAACTACCTGACGTCCTATACCTATACCGGCAACACGCCGACGCCGAACAACTACTTCATGCTGCAGTTCAGCCTGCGCACGCTGGGACCGGACTACCTGGCTCCGATCGCTTCCACGTACTAAATTTTTCCACAAGGGGGTAATATTGAAGCTTGCCAGGCGCTAGGGGGAGTAACGGGACAGCACACTGTCCGTCGAAGGAGCGAGACCAAGTGAGATCGGAGATTGCATCGCGCGTCCGTTGGAAGGCCTTGGCGGCGGCCATGCTTGTCGCCGTCGTCACGCTCGCGACGTCGCAAGTCGCCGGCGCGCAACAGGTCGTGGCGTTCGTCAACGGCCAGCCGATCACGGCGCTCGATATCGAGCATCGCGCCAAGTTCCTGCAAATGAGCGGCAAAAAGTCGCCGACCCGCAAGGAAGTGATGGACAGCCTGATCGACGAGATTTTGGAGATTGCCGAGGCCAAGCGTTACGGCCTCGACGTGCCCGAACTCACAAGTCGACGAATCCTACAGCACCGTCGCCACACGCATGGGCATGGACGCGCAGAAGCTGACGCAGGTGCTGACCGCCGGCGGCGCCAGCGACGACACGCTCAAGCGGCGGCTGCGGGCGCAGGTTGCCTGGACCAATCTGGTGCGCGGTCGTTTCAAGGCGAGTCTGGAAATCAGGGACAAGGACGTCGAGGCGCAGTTGCAGCTGCACAAGGCCGACGACAAGATTGAAGCCGGCTATGAATACATCATGCGGCCGGTGGTATTCATCGTGCCGCGCGGTTCGCCCGACGCGGCCTTTGAAGCCCGCAAACGCGAAGCCGAAGCCTTGCGCGCCCGCTTTGCGAGCTGCACCGACGGCGTCACCTTCGCGCGCGCGCTGCCGGACGTCGCCGTGCGCGACCAGGTATCGAAATATTCCGCCGATCTCGCCCAGCAGCTCCGTCAAATCCTCGACGGCACCGCGATCGGGCATCTGACCCCGCCGGAGCAGACAGCCGAAGGCATCCAGATGTTCGCGGTGTGCGCCAAGAAGGAGACAAAATCGGAAACACCGGAGATGAAGGAAATCCGCGATCAGATGTTTCAACAAAAATTCGGCGCGCAGGCCAAGCGCTATCTCGATACGCTACGCCGCCAGGCGATGATCGAATACAAGGTACCTGAGAACAAACAATAAGCGACATCGTGCAACCCCTGGCATTGACGCTCGGCGAGCCCGCCGGAATCGGGCCCGACTTGGCCCTGACGGTCTGGCATCGACGCGCCGAGCTGAAGCTGCCGCCGTTCTACATCATCGCTGACGCGGATTTTCTCCGCCGCCGCGCCGCTCGGCTCGGGCTCGACGTTCCGCTCGCGATCGTCCCGCCCGCCGCCGCCGCCGCGACATTCGCCGCCGCCCTGCCGGTTGTCCTCCTCGATGTAGCGGTGACCGCCGAGCCGGGCAGTCCGGACGGATCGAGCGCGCGGGCGGCCATTGCTTCGATCCGACGCGCCGTGACCGATGTCCTCGCCGGCTCGGCGGCGGCCATCGTCACCAATCCGGTAGCCAAGAACGTGCTCTACAGCTGGGGTTTTGCCGAGCCCGGGCACACCGAATTTCTGGCGACGTTGATCCAGGAGGCGACCGGCAAAGTGCTACGGCCGGTGATGATGCTGTGGTCGCCCGAGCTTGCTGTCGTGCCGGTGACCATCCACTTGCCGCTTTGCGAGATCTTCGAGCACCTTTCGACCGAGCTTGTGGTCGACACCGGGCGGATCGTGGCGCGCGATTTGTCGGCGCGGTTTCGCCTGTCGCATCCGCGGCTGGTGGTCGCCGGGCTCAATCCTCACGCCGGCGAAAGCGGCGCGCTCGGTGAAGAGGATCGGGCCATCGTCGCGCCGGCGGTTTCCCAGCTCGTTGCCGAGGGCATCGACGCGCGGGGGCCGCTGCCCGCCGACTCGCTATTCCACAAGGAAGCGCGCGGGCGCTACGATGCGGCTTTGTGCATGTATCACGACCAGGCGCTGATCCCGATCAAGACGCTTGCTTTCGATCACGCCGTCAACGTAACGCTCGGCCTGCCGTTCGTGCGGACGTCGCCGGATCACGGCACTGCCTTCGACATCGCCGGCAAAGGCGTCGCGGATCCGACGAGCCTCATTGCCGCGCTGCGGCTGGCGGCGCGGTTGGGGCGGCGGCGGACGGTCGCTCGCTACCTGCCGCATCGTGACGTCGGCGCCCGACGGCCTGCCGCCGCTACGCGAAGTCATTCGCCGACACGGCCTCATCGCCAAGAAATCTCTCGGCCAGAATTTTCTGCTCGATCTCAATCTTGCGGCCCGCATCGGCCGCGCGGCGGGTCCTCTCACGGGTGTCACAGTGCTGGAGATCGGCTCGGGGCCAGGCGGTCTCACCCGCGCGCTGTTGGCGCTCGGCGCCAAGGTGGTGATCGCGGTCGAGCGTGACGAGCGGGCGATCGCGGCGTTGCAGGAGATCGCGGCAGCCTATCCCGGCCGCCTCGACATTGTTCCGGGGGATGCACTCACGTTCGACGCGCAAGCTTACATCGATCGCCGCGACGACCAGGGGCCGCTGCGCATCGTCGCCAACCTGCCCTACAACATCGCCACGCCGCTCTTGATCTCGTGGGTCAGCTCCGAGCCATGGCCACCCTGGTATGACGCCGCAATCCTGATGTTTCAGCGCGAAGTCGCCGAACGCATCATCGCCGCTCCTGGCTCGAAGAGCTACGGACGGCTTTCCGTGCTGATCCAGTGGCGTTGCCAAGCCCGCATTCTGTTCGACGTCAATGCTTCCGCGTTTGTGCCGCCGCCGAAAGTCACGTCCTCGCTGCTGCGGCTCGTGCCGCGGGCCGAGCCGCTGCAGTGCGATCGCCGGCTTCTCGAAATTGTGACGCAGGCTGCCTTCGGCCAGCGACGCAAGATGCTGCGTCAAAGCTTGCGGTCGCTCGGCACCGACGTCGCCGCGCTGCTCTCAGCCGCCGGCTTGAGCCCTACCGCGCGGGCCGAGGATATTCCGGTCGACGGCTTTGTGTCGCTGGCGCAAGCTCTCGCCGAACAACGCAGGCTGCGGCATGATACCGGCGCATAACGCCGCCGGAGCCAATGCCACATGAGCCAAATGCACCGCCAATCGCTGCTCGCTTACGGGCAACCGCTGTGCGAGACCGTCGCCGACTGTCCATCGCCGCACGGCAGTGAGGTGCTGGTACGCATCGAGCGCTGTGGCGTGTGCCATTCCGACTTGCATTTACAAGACGGCTATTTCTCCCTCGGCAGCGACAAGAAGCTCGACGTCAGCGCCGGACGCGCCCTGCCCTTTACTCTTGGCCACGAGATTGCCGGCGTGATCGAAAGCATCGGCGCCGATGCCGACCCCGCGATCGTCGGCCGTCGCGTCGCCGTCTATCCGTGGATCGGCTGCGGGACCTGCGCGGCGTGCTCGGGCGGCGAAGAGAATTTATGCTCCAACCATCGTCATCTCGGCATCGCCGTCGACGGCGGCTTCGCCACCCATGTGCTTGTCCCGCATCAGCGCTATCTTCTGGATTACGCGCCGCTATCGGCGAACTTTGCCGGACCGCTCATGTGCTCCGGGCTGACCGCTTATGCGGCGCTCAAACGCCACGCCAACCGGCCCGAGCGCGGGCCGGTTCTGCTCGTGGGGCTGGGCGGCGTCGGCATGATGGGCCTTGCGATCGCGCGCGCGCTGTTCACGACGCCACCGATTATCGCCGACATCGACGCGGACAAGCGCCAGGCCGCGGTCGCCGCCGGTGCCGCGGCGGCCTACGACCCGTCCGATCCGCAGGCACGCAAGGCGGTCATGAGCGCAACTGGCGGCGGGCTAATGGCAATTTGCGATTTCGTCGGCTCCGACAAATCGCTGCAATTCGCTACCGGCCTGGTGGCCCGTGGCGGCAAGGTCGTGGTGACCGGCCTGCTCGGCGGCAATTTTTCGATCGCCGCGGCGATGTTCGGCATCAAGGCGATGACGATCGAGGGCACGTTGACCGGGACGCTGGCCGAAGCCCGCGAGCTGCTCGATCTGGCGCGTGCAAAAAACATTGCGCCGATCCCGACCCGCAACCGGCCGCTCCACGAGGCGCAGGCGGCGCTCGACGATTTGCGCGCCGGCCGTGTCGTCGGACGCACTGTGTTGACGGCATAGCCGCGGTGTGCCGCGAGCCGGACGAAGCGTTAAACCGGGACCGGCGTTTTTGTGACGGCTTCCTCTGCCGAGAGGCCTTCGACATGCTTCCGTGCCAGCCATAAGCCGAACAACACGATGAACACCGCGGCGATCAGTCCCCCGCCGGCGGTGACGGTCATGATCGGACCGGCCGTCCAACCGGCGCCGAGCAATCCGCCGGCGATCAGTGGGCCGATGATTTGACCAAAACGCCCCATGGCCATGCCCCAGCCGACGCCGGTTGACCGGATCGGAGTCGGGTAGATGGTCGCGGCCAGCGCAATCGCACCACCGGTGCCAAGACCCATGAACACGCCGATCAGACCGATGAAAGTCGCCGCGAGCCCAATCGACGATGCGCCATATCCCAAGCCGACCGTCGCCGCCGCTCCTAACAAAAACGCCGGAATGAGTATCGGCAGAATGCCGAAACGCTGGATCAGCCGGCCCGACGTCGACTGGCCGATAAAGCCGCCGAGGCCGTTGAAGGCGACGACAAAGGCGGTATTGGCCGGCGAAATGCCGTTGAGCTTCAACAAAGCCGGCGTCCATAACACCGCGACCGTGAGAACACCGAAGCCCATGAAAAACGGCACCCACAAGAGCAGCGTGCCGAGCGCCCGGCCGTCGGTGAACAAGTGCCGGATCGACGCGCCCAGCAGGGGCTTTTCGTCCAGCACAAACCGCGCGTCGCCACCTGCAGCCGAAGTACCGAAGCGCGCCACGATGCGCGCGACGCCCGTCAAGTCATTACGCCGGACCAGAAGGAATTTGATCGATTCCGGCAGGTAGAAAAACAGCACCACGGCAAGAACCAGCGGCGCGACGCCGCCGAGATAGAAGATCGCCCGCCAGCCCGCGTGCGGGATCAGATACCAGTTCAATAGCCCGCCCAGGAGGCCGCCAAGCGGGAACGCCGACCACATCAGCGTGACCAACGCCGCGCGCAGCCGGGCCGGCGTGTATTCCGAGGTCAAGGCGATGAAGCACGGCGTCGCTCCGCCGAGGCCCAAACCGGCCAACACGCGAGCGGTTACCAGCGTCGGAACGGAATTGGCAAAGACCGTCAGGATCGTGAACACGCCGATCAGGAGCACTGCGGCAATCAGCAGTGTTTTGCGGCCGAAGCGATCCGCCAGCGGGCCGAACGACGCGGCTCCAATGGTCGCCCCAACCAGCGCCGACGAGAATATCGGGCCAAAATCGGCGAGCTTGACACCGAGCTCGTCGGCGATGAACGGCGCCGCAACGCCGATCGATTGCGAGTCAATGCCATCCAGCGCGCTGACGAGGGCGCAACAAATGATGGTGCCGATTTGGAACCGGGTGAGCGGTCCGTCGTCGATCAGGCGAGTGACATTCACCTCGCGCGTTGCGGCCGACGCTACCGTCATCACCCAAACTCGATTTCCTGCCCTCGCCCGACGACAGTCCGCGTTCGGGCCCTTCCCTCCCCTTTGTCGCGGGTGACGGCGAGTTAGTCAAATTCGAGGCTGGTTATGAGCTCGCGAGCTTGACGTCCCCGCCGGAGCGGCCACCGTGCTTTTGCGAGGGGCTGGGCCTGCTTCGGCATCGACTGCGCCTTCAGCGGCACGACGCGCGCGTCATGGGCCGTGATCGTGAACATGCCGACTTTCGCGCTCATCGCCGTTGCGGTTCCTGGGTTGAACACTGGCCAGGCAGAGCGCGGCCTTACAGCTTCGCTTGCAGATCGCGCACGAAGGCGGAGAGCCCGATCTGCCGCTCGCGTTTGAGCCGCTCGGCGGCCAGGATCGCCCGCACCTCGGCAAAGGCGTCCTTCTTGTCGCGATTGACGATGACGTAATCGTATTCCGGCCAGTGACTCATCTCGCCCGCCGCTTTAGCCATGCGTGCACCGATAATGGCGCGGCTATCCTGCGCCCGGCGTTCGAGCCTTCGCTCCAATTCTTTCGCCGTCGGCGGCAAGATAAAGACGCTGACCAGATCATCGCGCGCCTTTTCGCGCAGCTGCTGCGTGCCTTGCCAGTCGATATCGAATAGAACGTCGCAGCCGGCACGCAATGCCTTCTCCACCGGCGCGCGCGGCGTACCGTAGCGGTGACCGAAGACTTCTGCCCATTCCAGGAGCCTGCCCGACTTCACCATGGCCTCGAAGCGCGCGAGGTCGATGAAATGATAGTCGTGGCCATCGACCTCGCCGCGGCGCTTTGGCCGCGTTGTCACCGATATTGACAGCTCAACGTGGCGGTCGGCTTTCAACAACAGGCGCGACAGCGTGGTCTTGCCGGCGCCGGACGGCGAGGACAAAACCAGCATCAGGCCGCGACGCGCGACGCCCGGCTGATTGCGCCGCCCGCGGGTCATGCTCTATTCCACATTCTGTACCTGTTCGCGGAACTGCTCGACCGCCGCCTTGAGCTCCAAGCCGATATTGGTGAGCTCAACGTCGTTGGCCTTGGCGCAAAGCGTGTTGGCTTCGCGATTGAGCTCCTGGGCGAGAAAATCGAGGCGGCGGCCGACCGCGCCGCCCTGGTCGATTAGGCGCCGCGCTTGCGCGACGTGCGCCGCCAGGCGGTCGAGCTCCTCGCGGACGTCGGCCTTGGTCGCGATCAGGATCGCTTCCTGATGCAGCCGGTCCGGATCGAACCGATCGGACTGGGCCACGAGCGCGGCGATCTGTTCGGCAAGGCGGACACGGATCGCCTCGGGCCGTCGGCCGGGTGCGTGCTCCGCGCGGTCGGCCAGCGCGGCAATTTCGCCCAGCCGCAATGTCAGCACGCGGCCCAGCGCGGCGCCTTCGCGCTCGCGCATTTCCGACAACGCGCCGAGCACTTCGGCAAAGCCGGACGTCGCCGCGGCTTCGGCACGAAGCCGGTCCTCTTCGCTCTCCGACGCGTCGCTGACCTCCATCACGCCTTTGAGCGAAAGTAAGCCATCGAGCGACGGCGGCGCCGCCTCGAGGCGCGGCGCCAGCTGACGCACGGTCGTCATAATCGCCTCGAGCACGGCGGCGTTGATGCGCACCACCGGCGTCGCGCCGCTGCGCTCCACCATCAAACTCGCTTGAACCGAGCCGCGCGCCAAGCGCTCGGCGACGCGCGCACGAACCGGCGCGTCGATCGCATCCCAGCCGGAGGGCAGTCGAAGCCGGACGTCGAGGCCCTTGCCGTTGACCGACTTGATCTCCCAAGCCCAGGCATAGGAGCCGCTGACGCCATGGCCACGAGCAAATCCCGTCATGCTCGACAGCGCCATGGACTGCGATCCCCCGGTAGCGACGCCAAAAATTGGCGCCGAACTTAGCGGCGGTATTTCGCGCTCACAAGGGCGGCGGCGTTTTTAATGCGTCGTCTGTGTGTTGTTTTGGTTATGGCGCGCAGGCGTGCGGCGCGCCGGCGCAGGGGGCGCCGCCACCGCTTGCGGCATCGGCGGCGTTTGACCTTCGGCCGCCTGCTCCTTTTGATCGCTCCGCTGATCGCTCTCCATGGTACGCAGCCGCGCGACGTTTTTCTGATGCTGCTCGTAGGTCTCGGCAAAGGCGTGACCGCCGGCGCCGTCGGCGACAAAATAAAGTTCGCGGGTACGCGCCGGGTTGGCGGCGGCTTCGAGCGAGGCGCGACCCGGATTGGCGATTGGTCCGGGGGGCAGCCCGTCGATCTGATAGGTGTTGTAGGGGGTCGGCTGATCGATCTCGCTCTTCATGATCGGCCGGCCCAGCGTGCCCTTGCCGCCGACCAGCCCATAGATGATGGTCGGATCCGACTGCAGGCGCATCTTCTGCTTCAGCCGGTTGACGAATACGGCGGCAACGCGCGTGCGCTCATCCGGCTTTCCCGTCTCTTTCTCCACCAGCGAAGCAAGCACGACCAGCTGCTCGGGCGTCTTGATCGGCAGATCGGGAGAATGGCGGTCCCAGACTTCCTTGAGCAGGCGTTGTTGCGCCTGTTGCATGCGCTGAATTATCAGCTCGCGCGTTACGCCGCGGTTATAGTTGTAAGTGTCGGGCAGCAGGCTGCCTTCGCGCGGAATTTCCTTGATGTTTCCCGTGAGCACATCGTCGTCGAGCAGGCGCGCGACGATCTGCTCCGACGTCAGTCCTTCGGGAACGGTGAGCTGATGCGCAACGACGCGGCCCTCGATGATGGTCGCGACCACATCACGCAAGCTGGCATGCGCCTTGAATTGATATTCGCCGGCCTTGAGATCTTGGCGCGCCTTGAGCGCCAGCACGCCGCCAATAAAGACCCACGGCTGATCAATGACGCCCTCGCGCGCCAGCACATCGGAAATGTCGCGGATGCTGGAGTCGCGCGGGATATTGACGACGCGATCCTCGGGCAACGGTCCCGGAGCGTCAAAACGCTGCTTGCCAAGCACCAGCGCCGCGCCGGCTATAATCGCCAGCAGGACGAACAACGTGATAATGGCGTTGCCGATGACGACAAAAGGATGACGCGCCCGCTTGGAGCGGCGGCTGGTGGTCGGCACTTCGATCGTATCGGGCTCAAGCGCGGTTCGCGGGCTGCGCGGCGTCAGGTGCTTGTTGCCCTTCACGGCGTCAGCGGCGGTCGGCGCGCGCTCCGAAAGCGGCGCATAGGGCTCGCCGGCGGGCGGTACGGGTCTTCCAGGACTCGGAGGGGTCGCCGAACGGGGTATTGGCGGGGGTGTCACCGGCCGCGCTACCGACGCCGCGGCTTGCGGGGCGCTGCCGCCATTGGCGGCGCGCGCCGTCGATATCCTGGCCGATTTGTCGGCGTTCGGCGCGGCCGGCCGGGGATTTGGCGCGACGGAAGCGGTCGGCCCGGAATTGGCGGCTTTTATCGCAGCAACCGTCCGCGGGATCTCCGGAGGCTTGGTCGGTTTGGGTGGCGCAGGCGGTTGGCCTTTCGCCGCTGCGACGCCGGGCGTCGCTGGCAAGGGCTTGTCGGCAGCGCGCGCGGCTGCCGGGCGCGGCGGCGCCGTCGCGCGCCCGCTGCCGTTGGGCGGTGGAGCTTGCTCAGTCACCGCCGCTTATCCACTTCGACACTAAGCATGTTCAGCGAGAAGGTGAGACCCTTGCCGGGCGCACCGGCGCTCGGCGATTTCTGCCACGTCCGCCCACCGGCATGAGGTTGGACATGCAGTGAATTGCAGGCGAGTGCGGAGCAAATATGGCAAAATGGCGATAACGGCACGAGCCCTAATCCTGCATGCGGCGGAATACCAGCGAGGCGTTGGTGCCGCCGAATCCGAAGGAGTTCGACAGCGCAATGTTGATCGGGCGCTTGCGCGCCTTGTGGGGCACGAGATCGAGCGCGGTATCGACCGAAGGGTTGTCAAGGTTGATGGTCGGTGGTGCCACCTGATCGCGCATGGCAAGCAGGCAGAAGATTGCCTCGACCGTGCCGGCAGCGCCGAGTAAATGGCCGATCGAAGATTTGGTCGACGACATGCTGATCTTCCCGGCGGCGTTGCCGACCAATCGCTCGACGGCCTTGAGCTCGATCTCGTCGCCGAGCGGCGTCGAGGTGCCGTGGGCGTTGATATAGTCGATGTCGCCGGGCGAGATTTCGGCACGGCGGACCGCCGCCTTCATGCAGCGTAACGCGCCGTCGCCATCCTCGGCCGGCGCGGTGATGTGAAAGGCGTCGCCGGAAAGCCCGTAGCCGATCAGCTCGCCGTAAATTTGGGCGCCGCGCCGTTTGGCGTGGTCGTACTCCTCAAGCACGACCGCGCCGGCGCCTTCGCCCATGACAAATCCGTCGCGGTCGCGGTCGTAAGGGCGCGACGCGCGCTCCGGCGTATCATTGAATCCGGTCGACAACGCGCGGCAGGCGGCAAAGCCGGCGAGCGACAAACGATTGACCGGCAATTCCGCGCCGCCGGCGACCATGACGTCGGCATCACCGAGCGCAACGAGCCGGCCGGCGTCACCGATGGCGTGGGCGCCGGTCGAGCATGCGGTGACGACCGCGCTGTTCGGACCCTTGAGCGAATGGGTAATCGACACGTAGCCGGAAGCCAGATTGATGATGCGGCCAGGAATAAAGAACGGCGACACCCGTCGCGGGCCGCGATCGCGCAGCAGCAAAGCCGTTTCGGCGATGCCTTCGATGCCGCCGATGCCGGAGCCGATCAGCACGCCGCTGGTAACCTGGTCGTCGTATTCTCGCGGGTGCCAGTCGGCGTCGTCGAGCGCCTGCTTCGCTGCCGCCATGGCGAAAAGAATGAAATCGTCGACCTTGCGCTGCTCCTTGGGCTCCATCCACTGATCGGCATTGAAGCTGCCGTCAGCGCCGTCGCCGCGCGGAATTTGTCCGGCGATCTTGCAGGGAAGATCAGACACTTCGAAACGTTCGATGCGTCCGATGCCGCTGTCGCCGGCCAGCAGACGCTGCCAAGTCGAACTCCACCCCGCTGGCGAGCGGCGTCACCATGCCAAGACCAGTGACGACCACGCGTCTCATCATCAGCGCTCCGAACAGACGCTTTGGCCCAAACCCTTCCCGATCAAGCCTTCTCGGTCGTGCCTTTTCGGTGAAGCTATTGTCGCAGTACGCGCCCGCTGCTGATGCGCGCGGGCATCGCGCTCGGGCGCGCGACCTGCGCCGCGTCGCTAACCCGGTGTCGGATTGTCAACTCTTGGCGTTCTTTTCGAGGAACTTGATGGCGTCGCCCACGGTGAGAATGGTCTCGGCGGCGTCGTCAGGAATCTCGCAACCGAATTCCTCCTCGAAGGCCATGACGAGCTCGACCGTGTCGAGGCTGTCGGCGCCGAGATCGTCGATGAAACTGGCGTTCTCCGTCACTTTGTCGGGCTCGACGCCGAGATGCTCAACGACGATCTTCTTCACCCGCTCGCCAATATCACTCATCGTTTCCAACCTCTTCTGTCAACGCGACCCGATCAATAGTATCGGCCCGTCCAACTCTGCCCGTTCAAGTCTCTCGTCGAGTCTTTTGTGGGTCTCGGCTGTGGGCTTGGCGACGGCCGCGGGTCGACGCCGATCAGAGGCGGACATTCACTCCCACCGCGCTCCGGCTTAAAACGGCGACCCCCAACCAAAACTCACGGTCCGGTTACCACACTTCGATTGCGTTGGCCAGCGCGCCCGCGCCGCCCGATCGCGAGCTCTATCGTATTCAAATCATGGCCATTCCGCCGTTCACATGCAACGTTTGTCCGGTCACATAGCCGGCCTCATTCGCGGCCAGAAAGGCGACCGCGGCGGCGACTTCCTCGACCCTCCCGGCGCGGTTCGCCGGTATCCTGGCGAGGATGCCTTCACGCTGCTTGTCGTTGAGCTTGTCGGTCATCGGCGTGACGATGAAGCCCGGGGCAACGCAATTGGCGGTGACGCCGCGCTTGGCATATTCCTGACCGATCGCTTTGATCATGCCGGTGATGCCGGCTTTGGCGGCGACATAATTGGCCTGGCCCGGATTGCCGGTCGCACCGACCACGGAAGTGATCGCGATAATGCGGCCAAACCGGCGGCGCATCATGCCGCGTACCGCGGCGCGCGAGAGACGAAACGTCGCCGACAGGTTGATCGCGATCACCTGGTCCCATTCCTCGTCGCGCAATTGCACGAACAGATTGTCTCTGGTGACGCCGGCATTGGCGACGAGAATATCGAGCTGACCCATCGCTTCCTCGGCGCGCGGCACCAGCGCATCGGTCTCGGCATTGTCGGCGAGATTGGCCGTGAGTACATGGACACGGTCTTTGAGATCGGCCGCTAGCTGGTCAAGGATTTCGCGCCGCGTGCCGGAGATGGCGACGATCGCGCCTTGCGCATGCAGGACGCGCGCGATACCGCCGCCAATAGCGCCGGTCGCTCCCGTGATCAGTGCGGTCTTGCCGGTGAGTTCGAACATAATCAGCCTCGCGATCGCGCAGTGTTCAACCGCGCGCAGACTTGAAACGAGCGACATCCTCAGGCGTGCCAATCGAGGACACGGTGGCTGCATCGGCGATCCGCTTGATCAAGCCGGCGAGCACCTTGCCGGAGCCGACTTCGTAGAAACTCGTGACACCAACTCCCGCCATGAAAGCAACCGACTCGCGCCAGCGCACCGTACCGGTCACTTGCTGCACCAGCGCGTCAATGATCGCCGCCGGATCCGTGATCGGCCGCGCAAGCACATTGGCCACCACCGGCACCGCCGGCGCTTTGATCGAAACTTTCGACAGCGCCTCGGCCATGGCATCGGCCGCCGGCTGCATCAACGCGCAATGGAAGGGCGCCGACACCGGCAGCATCATTGCCCGCTTGACGCCCTTCGCCTTGGCGGTTTCCACGGCTCGCTCCACCGCCTGTTTTTCCCCCGACAAGACCACCTGGCCGCCGCCATTGTCGTTCGCGGCTTCACATATGCCTCCTGCCGCGCCCTCCTTGGCGATCGCCGTGGCCGTGTCGAGGTCGACGCCGATCAGCGCCGCCATCGCCCCGACGCCAACCGGCACGGCTTTCTGCATGGCGCGCCCGCGAATGCGCAACAGCCGCGCCGCATCGGCGATCGCCAGCGACTGAGCGGCAGCGAGCGCCGAATATTCGCCCAGCGAATGCCCTGCCACATAGGCTACGTCGCGCTTGAGATCGACACCGGCCTCTGCTTCGAGCGCGCGTAACGCGGCGAGCGACACTGCCATCAGCGCCGGTTGGGCGTTCTCGGTCAAGGTGAGCGTTTCCGCCGGCCCATGCCACATCGTCTCGGAGAGCTTCTCGCCGAGCGCGGCATCGACTTCTTCGAACACCCGGCGCGCCGCCGCAAAGGCTTCGGCCAAGCCCCTGCCCATGCCGACCGCTTGGCTGCCTTGGCCGGGAAAAACAAACGCGGTCGTCATGCCTTGCCTCTAAAAGAGCGGCGAAAGATACCGCGATCACGGCGGTGTCAAGGGAGCCGGCCGGTAACAAAGCGAAAACCGGCAGTCGCTAAGCTCGGTCGTGAGCCGCCTGGTGTGGTTAAGATGTTGGTCGCGAGTTCGCTTCGATGAGTCAGTTTTCTCCGGTGACCGAGGCGGAATTGTCCCGGGCGCGCAAGGATCCCGTATTTCGGCAGCGGCTTTTGCAGCAAAGCCTCGACGTGCTCCTGGGCAAGTTGCAGAAAGAGCGCCAAGCCTCCCGCTCGGCAAGCGCCAACGACGGGCAGATGCGCGAAGGCGTCACTTTGGCGGTGCGGCTTGCCGAATTGATCCAGGCGGCCGCCGACCCCGTGCGCCAGCGCTGACCAGCTTGCCTTTCGCCGCCGTCCGCGTATAAGGCCTGCGTTTCCGCTCGACCCCGGCCGGGGGCTGAACGGACGGCCGTGCCGCCGATCTTTCGGTAGCCCGGTAGGACCGGATCGGTCCGGCGTCCCGTGTTCCCGCCTTCAGAGCATTCGAGCCTTTCCCGAAGGGTTCGAGGGGCTTCGCGCCGCGGCGAGCGAGAACAACGAAGGAAAGGGCATCAATGTCGCTCTACGAGCATGTCTACCTTGCGCGCCAGGACGCCAGCGCGCAGCAGGTGGAGGAATTGACAGCGCATCTTAAAAGCGTCGTCGAAGGAATGGGCGGAACCATCGCCAAGACCGAATATTGGGGCGTGAAATCGCTGTCCTATCGGCTGCGCAAGAACCGCAAGGCGCATTTCACGCTGCTGAATCTCGACGCCCCGCCGGCGGCGATCAACGAGATCGAACGGCTGGAGCGCCTGAACGAAGATGTCCTGCGCTACCTGACCATTCGCGTGGACGTGCACGAGGAAGGTCCCTCAGCGATGATGCGCCGGGCGGAACGCGACCGCGATCGCGACGATCGCCGCGGCGATCGCGACGACCGCCGTTTCGATCGCGGCGACCGCGACCGTGGTGATCGCGGTGACCGCCCGCGCGAGCGTCGGCCCCGCGAGGGTTCGGACGACTCAGAACCGACGGAGGAATAACGATGGCGATGTCACCGCAAGCCGGCGGAGCGCGACGGCCGTTCTTCCGCCGCCGCAAAAGCTGCCCGTTCTCCGGCGCCAATGCGCCGAAGATCGACTACAAGGACGTCAAGCTGTTGCAGCGGTTCGTATCCGAGCGCGGCAAGATCGTTCCAAGCCGCATCACCGCCGTCTCGGCGAAGAAGCAGCGCGAGCTCGCGCAGGCGATCAAGCGCGCGCGGTTTCTTGGGCTCTTACCTTACGTGATCCGTTGAGCGAGGAGAGACGGACATGGAAGTGATCTTGCTCGAACGCGTACCCAGACTGGGCCAGATGGGCGAAGTGGTGCGCGTCAAGGACGGCTTCGCCCGCAATTTCCTGTTGCCGCGCGGCAAAGCGCTGCGCGCAACCACCGAGAACCGCACGCGCTTTGAAACGATGAAAAGCGAACTCGCGGCGCGCTCGCTTTCGCTCAAAAGCGACGCCAGCCAGGTCGCCGAGAAGCTCAACGGCAAGAGCTTCACGGTGGTGCGGCAGGCTTCGGAAGCGGGTCAGCTGTTCGGCTCGGTTTCGCCGCGCGATCTCATCGGCCTGCTCGCGACGGCCGGATACAATGTCAACCGCAGCCAGATTGCGCTGAACACGCCGATCAAGACCATCGGTCGACACCACGTGCCGATCTCGCTGCATCCGGAGATCGAGACTGCGATCAATGTGATCGTCGCCCGCAACGCCGAAGAAGCGGCGCGCATCGAGCGCGGCGAGGACGTCACGCAGTTGCGCGAAGAGCGGACGCCGGAGGAAGAGGCCGTGCTCGCGGCGGAAGCTTTCTTCGAACCCGAGGCCGCTGAATCGGTACGAGCCCGCGAAAGCGCCGAGGCGGAGACCGAGACCCCCGCGCCGGCCGACAACACCTAAAAGCGGCCGCGGGATTAACCGGCTGCCAGATTAATCCGACTGTTTGACTCGTCAGTCGGGAATGTTGTCGCGCGGAACCGGCTCGCCGGATTCGCCGGGTGCGGTTTCCGTCGGCACAGCGGCCGTCGGCGTCGGCGCGGCAACCGCGGGGGCAGGCTCCGGCACCGGCGTCTCGGGACGCGGCTCGGTCGCCGCTGCAGCCGCCGGCACGTGCGCCACTTCTGCAGGTTCCTGCGGCTGGTCCGCAGTAGGAGCGCCTTGATCCTTGCGGCGATTGCGCGTCGCCGTGGCCGGGCGATTTTGGCTCGGCTCCGGCCGGACGATCGGATTCATAAAAGTCGGTGTGCCGGCTGGGGCAGCTTCTTCCCTCGGCTTTGCGTCCGCCTCGCCGGGCTTGCGTGGCTTGGCATTGGCCGTCGCACTTTCCTCAGGCTTCGGCGGCTTTTGCGCACGGTCGGCCGGCGGCTTCTGGCCGGGCGCCGGCGCCGCAACCGTGTCGCGTCCGCCGACGACATAGGCCGCAAGCGACGCCGCCTGGTCGCGGCCGGTGGTGTAATGCTCGCGCAGGAATTCCGCCACCGCCGCCGCGCTCTTGCCTTTCCGCAGCGCACTCGCGGATTTGTGGCATTCGGCGCAGGCGTTGGAGAAGATCTGCGACGCCGACTTGCCTTGGTCGATATTGGTCTGAGCGCGCGCCATCGCCGGCGCCAACGCTGCCAGAACCCCGATTGTCAGCGCAAAAGCCCGGTTCACCCTCAACTCCCTCAAGTCCCACGGCTCAGGCCGGTCACTCCTTACCCCGAAAACCGGCCAAAAGTGAGCGGCGTTTAGCAGGGTCCCCATTAAGAAAGAGGAGACCGCCTTCGCCTGCATTGCTGGTCAAGCAGGATTTTGTTTTAATGACGGCAGGCGGGCGCTCTGGGGGCCTCGCGACGCGCTCGAACCTTCAATTCGGCGCTATCGGCGTAAGAAGTGCGTGGAGACGCGAGCTTGGACTGGTTGTTAGCGACATTTTTGCGGCGGTTCATCCGCAACGGATCCCTCACGGTCACGACGGCGGCGGGCAGGACATACGCTTTCGGTGATGGCAGCGGCCCGCCGGTCGCGTTGCGCTTCACCAGTGCCAAAGCCCAGCGCAGCGTCCTTTTCAATCCACAGCTCCGCCTGGGCGAAGCCTATATGGACGGCACGTTGGTCGTCGACCGGGGCTCGATCGCCGACCTGCTGGCTGTCCTGATGCGGCAGGACCACATCGCCCCGCCGCGCTGGGTCCTGCCTCTACAGTTCGGCCGTTACCTGTTCCGGCGCGTGGCGCAGTTCAATCCGCGGTCCCGGTCGCGGCGCAATGTCGCGCATCACTACGACCTCGACGGCAGGCTCTACAAACTGTTCCTCGATGCCGACCAACAATATAGCTGTGCCTACTTCGAAGCTCCGGACCAATCGCTCGACGATGCTCAGCTCGCCAAAAGGCGGCACCTCGCGGCGAAGCTGAGGGTCGAAGCGGGCGCGAAGGTGCTCGACATCGGCTGCGGCTGGGGCGGGCTAGCACTCTATCTTGCCGAAATCGCCGGCGCGCAGGTGACCGGCATCACGCTGTCGCAGGAGCAATACGCCCGCGCGCAACAACGAGCGGCCGAGCGCGGCCGGTCGCAGGATGCCGCGTTCCGGCTCGAGGATTATCGCGACGTCGCCGGACCGTTCGATCGCATCGTATCGGTCGGCATGTTCGAGCATGTCGGCGTCGGCCATTACGATACGTTCTTCCACAAGTGCGCCGACATTCTCGACCAGAGTGGCGTTTTTCTGCTGCACACGATCGGCCGCAGCGGTTCGCCGAGTTTCACCAATCCCTGGATCGCCAAGTACATTTTCCCGGGCGGCTACATTCCGGCGCTCTCCGAAGTGCTGCCGGCGATCCAGCGCGCCCGGCTCGTCGTCACCGACGTTGAAATCCTCCAGCTCCACTACGCCGAGACGCTCAAGGCTTGGCGCGAACGCTTTCTCGCCCACCGCGAGGAAGTGGAGCGGCTCTACGATGCGCGCTTTGTGCGCATGTGGGAATTCTACCTGGCGTCGTCGGAAATGGCGTTCCGCGAAAGCGACATGGTGGTGTTCCAGATTCAAATGGCAAAGCACAAGGGCGTCGTGCCGCAGACCCGCGACTATATCGGCCGCGAGGAAACGCGGCTGCGGGCGCTCGAAGCGGGCTATTCCGCGCCGCTGCGGCTTGCTGGCGAATAGCCGCCGGTTCCGCGAACGCGCAGTCAAGGTCATTCGTGTCGTGCACCGCCGCGCGCGTGCACACAGTGTGTAACGGGGAAAGCCGCAATCGGGCATTCCCGTCCCCGCCGCGCTCGATTATCCAAGATGTCCTTGCGTTTCAAATTGCGCCGGTCGGGAATTTCGAAGAGTTGGCGCCGTTGTTGAGTAATTCGCAATGTTGAGTCACCGCAAATCGGCCACAAGCAAATCCCTTGATTCGGGGCCATGGCACAAATCGATTCGATTGCACGCAAGCAGCCTGCCGCGGAACTCCCAAGCCGCGTCCTGCCGCACAATATCGAGGCCGAACAAGCGCTACTTGGCGCTATTCTGATCAACAACGAAGCTTTTTATAGAGTCTCTGATTTCCTCGAGTCGAAGCATTTCTTCGAGCCAATTAATGGACAGATTTTCGAATTAGCCGGCCGCCTCATTCATCTGAATAAGCGCGCGGATACTGTTTCGCTTAAGACCTTCTTGCCGGGCGAGCTCAACGTAGAAGGGTTGTCCGTCAACCAGTATTTGGCACGGCTTGTCGCCGAAGCCACGACCATCATCAACGCTGCGGACTATGGTCGCATTGTTTACGATCTTTCGGTTCGTCGCGCACTGATCACCATCGGGGAGGACATAGTCAACCTCGCTTACGATGCGCCGGTGGACGCCACACCAGCGAGCCATATCGAGGACGCCGAGCGCAAGCTTTATGAGGTTGCCGAGACAGGACGTTATGACAGCGGCTTCCAGAACTTCGCCAAAGCGCTGAAGACAGCCGTCGACATGACGGCGGCCGCATATCAACGCGACGGGAAGTTGTCTGGCCTGGCCACCGGACTTAGGGACCTTGATTCAAAAATGGGAGGGTTACAATCCTCCGACCTCGTCGTTCTGGCCGGGCGTCCTGGCATGGGAAAAACAGCCCTTGCGACGAACATTGCCTATAACGTCGCGAAAGCATGGAAAGGCGAACTACGCGCCGACGGCCACATGGCGACTGTCAATGGCGGCATCGTCGGTTTCTTCTCGCTAGAAATGTCTGCCGAGCAATTGGCTAGCCGGATTATCTCGGAGCAGACAGGCGTATCGTCGAGCAGAATGCGACGTGGCGACATCGACGATCGCGACTTCGAGGTGATCAAGGATAAGATGATCGAAATTCAGCACTTGCCACTGTTTATTGACGAAACAGGCGGCGTATCGGTCGGACAACTTGCGGCCCGAGCTAGACGTCTGAAACGTCAACGTGGTCTCGATCTCGTCGTAATTGACTACATTCAGCTGATGCAGGGATCGACCCGTCGTGCAATGGAAGGGCGGGTTCAAGAAGTCACCGAGATCACAACGAGTTTGAAGGCGCTCGCCAAGGAACTTAACGTGCCGATTTTGGCGCTGTCACAACTATCTCGGCAGGTGGAAAGCCGAGAGGACAAACATCCACAATTGTCCGACTTGCGGGAATCAGGGTCGATTGAACAGGACGCTGACGTCGTACTCTTTGTCTATCGTGAGGAATACTACCTAACGAATAAGGAACCGCGCCCTGGCACTGCTGAGTATGCGAAATGGCAACTTGAGATGGCCGCGGTGCATGGAAAGGCTGAGGTCATAGTCGGCAAACAGCGACATGGACCTACAGGGACAGTCAATCTGCAATTTGACGCTGAAGTAACCCGTTTTGCCGATCCGACAAAGAGCGAGCCGAATTTCTAAGCCGCTCTCGGCCGAATATCGCGCTCGATCGCGCCGCAGCTTTGCATGCGCGCTTTAGTCAAATCATGCATCGCCTGCAAATTGATCCAGAATTCCGCGCTGGTACCGAAGAAGCGGGCGAGCCGCAGCGCCGTGTCTGCCGTAACGGCGCGTTCTCCTTTGACGATCGCGCCAACGCGCGTAGCGGGTACCCGCAGAGCGAGCGCAAGCGCGTGAACCGAAATTCCGAACGGCTTAAGGAACTCCTCGCGCAATACTTCGCCCGGATGGGTTGTCACCCGATTGGGAGTTGCCACCCCCTTAGTGGTAGTCGACGATTTCGACATTGGCCGGCCCTTCCTTGGTCCATGTGAAACAAATGCGCCATTGATCGTTGATGCGGATCGAATGTTGGCCGCGTCGGTCGCCCATAAGCGCTTCGAGCCGATTTGCGGGCGGCACACGCAGGTCATTCAGATCGCGTGCCTGATGCAGCATATCGAGTTTGCGCAACGCCTGTTTTTCAACGCCGCTGAAACGCTTTACGAAGGCGCCCATCCACAGGGTCTCAGTCGCGCGATCACGAAACGAGCGGATAGCGACCATTATACTCGCAGTGCGTTATATGTCAAACGTACAACGCAAAGGGCACAGCGCTTTACCCGCGCCGCAACCGCCGTCATAACGCGGCCATGGCATTCGCCGAACCATTGCAGGAAACCGCCACGCCGCTCACCGACCCGGAGACCGGCGGCACGCTGACGATCGATCTTGACGCGATCGAAGCGAACTGGCGCGCGCTGGCGCGCAAACTCCTCACCGTCGAGTGCGGAGCCGTGGTCAAGGCCAACGCCTATGGACTGGGCCTCGAGCCGGTGACCGCCAAGCTCGCCAAGGCTGGCTGCAAGACTTTCTTTGTCGCCGACATCGCCGAAGCGCGGCGGGCGCGGACCCGCGCGCGCGAAGCGACGATCTATGTGCTCAACGGATTTGCAGTCGATGCCGGCATGGCATTTGTCGAGCTTAACGTGCAGCCGGTCATCAACAGTACGGCGGAGCTTGCGGAATGGGACGCCTTTGTCAGCGCGCAGAACTGGCGCGGCGGCGCGGCGATCCACATCGATACCGGCATGAACCGGCTCGGCATTTCGGCCGACGAAGCCGCCGCGCTGGCGCTCCGCCTACAGCAGGAAAATCATGGCATCACGCTGTTGATGAGCCACCTCGCCTGCGCCGAAACTGCCGACCACCCCCTCACCGCGGCTCAAATCCGGCTGTTTCGCGAGCTGCGCATGCTCTATCACGGTGTCCCCGCTTCGCTCACCAATTCCGCGGGCATCTTCATCGGCGATACCGCGCACTTCGATTTGGCACGCCCCGGCGCCGCGCTTTACGGCATCAATCCAACCCCAGGCCGGGCCAATCCGATGCGGCACGTCGTCGAGTTGACGGGGCGCATCCTCCAGGTGCGTAAGGTGCCGCAAGGCGGGACCGTCGGTTACGGCGCGGCGTGGACCGCGAGACGTGCCTCGCGTATCGCCGTTGTCGCGCTTGGCTATGCCGACGGCTTGCTGCGGGCCGGCAGCAATCTCGATCGCAAAAGCGCCGGCACCGCGATGGTCGCGGAGAAAAGCTGCCCGATCGTCGGCTACATTTCCATGGACATCGCCTGTGTCGACATCACTGACGTCGCCGACAATGCCGTACACCGCGGTGATACGGCCACTTTCATTGGCGAGAAGATTCAGATCGATGAAGTCGGCGCCGCCGCCGGCACCATCGGCTACGAAATCCTGGTCCGGCTCGGGCCGCGTTGCCATCTGGTCTATCGCGGCGGCTGAGGGCGCTTGAGATGGTCGCACGCGCACAGAATTTCGTTTGCCAGAGCTGCGGCGCAGCATCGCCGCGCTGGGCCGGGCGCTGCGACGCCTGTGGCGCCTGGAATACGCTGGTCGAGGAAGGCGCGGTTGCGCGCGCGCGCTCGTCACGCAAAGGCCGGCTGTTCGTTATCGAGCCGCTCAGGGGCCAAACGGTCGAAGCGCCGCGGCTGGCCTCCGGTGTCGCCGAATTCGACCGCGTGACCGGCGGCGGGCTGGTGCGCGGGTCGGTATTGCTGCTGGGCGGCGATCCCGGCATCGGCAAATCGACGCTGTTGCTCGAAGTCGCGGCCGCGTATGCGCGCCGCGGTCAGCGCGCCGTCTACATCTCAGGCGAAGAGGCGGTCGCGCAGGTGCGATTGCGCGCTGAAAGGCTTGCCCTGAGTGACGCGGCCGTCGAGCTCGCCGCGGAAACCGCGGTCGAGGACATCGTGGCGACGCTCTCCCACAGCAAGCCGCCGCAGCTTCTGGTCATCGATTCGATCCAGACGATGTGGACGCAAACCGTCGAGTCGGCGCCCGGCACGGTGACCCAGGTGCGCGGATCGGCGGCGGAGCTCATTCGCTTCGCCAAGCGCACCGGCGCGTCGGTGATCCTGGTCGGCCACGTCACCAAGGACGGACAGATCGCAGGCCCCCGCGTGGTCGAGCACATGGTGGACGCCGTGCTGTCGTTCGAGGGCGAAGGCTCGCAGCAATTCCGGATTTTGCGGGCGATCAAGAACCGTTTCGGTCCGACCGACGAGATCGGCGTGTTCGAAATGACAGGCTCGGGACTGCGCGAAATTTCCAATCCCTCCGAACTGTTCCTGTCCGAACGCGAACTCGGCAGTCCCGGCACCGCCGTGTTCGCCGGCATCGAAGGGACGCGGCCGCTCCTTGTGGAAATCCAGGCGCTGGTCGCGCCGACCTCGCTCGGCACGCCGCGCCGCGCCGTGGTCGGTTGGGACCCGAGCCGGCTGTCGATGGTGCTGGCGGTGCTTGAAGCGCATTGCGGCGTTCGGCTCTCCGGCCACGACGTTTATCTCAACGTCGCCGGCGGGCTGCGCATCGCCGAGCCGGCGGCCGACGTCGCCGCGGCTGCCGCCTTGGTATCGTCGCTGGCCCGCGCGCCGCTCCCCGCGGACGCGGTCTATTTCGGCGAGGCGTCGCTTTCGGGCGCGGTGCGGCCGGTCCCGCAGACCGCCACGCGGCTCAAAGAAGCGCAGAAGCTCGGCTTCGGCAGGGCCATCGTTCCTGAGGCGGCGCGCAACGAAGCCCCCGACGGGCTTTCGCTCTCGACCATCGGCACGCTTGCCGACTTGGTCGGCGATATCGCCCAGGACGGTTTACCGGCGCTGCGCCGCGTCGGCCGCCCGGATTCTTGACACGATTCTTAACGTGATCTCCCGGCCACGCTGTCGGGCCGAACTTGGCGTGATCCGTTCGGAAAATCGGGCCCTCTGCAAGAGCGGACGACAAGCCGGGTGACGGCAGCGCCGGGTCCGGCTATACACGCGGCGGATCTTCAACTCTCAGCCACCGACCCCGCGCCAAACAGGCAGGACTAGCGAGCGGACCAGCAGAACATGCCGATTACGCTGCTCGATGTCGCCCTGATCGTCGTGATGCTGGTTTCGGGGCTGCTCGCCATGGTGCGCGGTTTCATGCGCGAGATCCTGTCGATCATCGCCTGGATCTTGGCCGCCGTCGCCACGCTCTACGCCTATTCCAAGCTGCTGCCCTTGGCCAAACAGTATTTCAACAACGACATTGTCGCCGCCGTAGTCGTGATCGGCGGCGTTTTCCTGCTGACGCTTCTAGTCGTCTCGATCGTGACGGTCAGGATTTCGGACATGGTGCTCGACAGCCGCGTCGGCGCGCTCGATCGCACCCTTGGCTTTCTGTTCGGGCTCGCCCGCGGCCTGATCATCGTTGTCGTGGCGTTCATGTTCTTCAACTGGCTGGTTCCGGACAAGAGCCAGCCGGAATGGGTCAAAGCCGCCAAATCGCGCGTGGTTCTGGCCGGAACCGGGCAATGGCTGATGTCGATGTTGCCGGAAGACCCGGAAAGCACCATTTTGAAGAAGCTCAAACGGCGTCCGGAAGACACTGAAACGCCGGAGAATCCGACTGATCGGCACAGCCAGCTCGATCAGCCCGCCGCTCAGGGAGAGACGGGAATTGCTCAAGGTCCGGGGAATCGTGCATTGAGATGACCGCGGATCGATGACCATGACACAAGCCACCCTCCCCGACCTCGATGCGGACCGGCTGCGCGAGGAATGTGGTGTGTTCGGCATTTTCGGGCACCCCGACGCTGCGGCGATCACGGCGCTCGGCCTCCATGCACTGCAGCATCGCGGCCAGGAGGCCGCCGGCATCGTCTCGTTCGACGGCACCCGTTTCCATTCCGAACGCCGCCTCGGGCTGGTCGGCGACGCATTCTCGGGGCGGGAGGTGATCGACCGGCTCCCCGGCAACGCCGCCATCGGCCATGTCCGCTATTCGACCACCGGCGAAACCATCCTGCGCAACGTGCAGCCGTTGTTCGCCGAGCTCAATGCCGGCGGCTTTGCTATCGGCCATAATGGCAATCTGACCAACGGCCTGACACTGCGCCGCCAGCTGGTCCGCGAAGGCGCGATGATGCAGTCGACCACCGACACCGAGGTCATCTTGCATCTGGTGGCTCGCTCGCACCGCAATCGCTTCGTCGATCGCTTCATCGAAGGTTTGCGCGTACTCGAGGGCGCCTACGCTTTTGTCGGTCTCACCAACAAGAAACTCGTCGGCGCGCGCGATCCGCTCGGCATCCGGCCGCTGGTGCTGGGCAAGCTCGACGGCTGTCCGATCCTCGCCTCGGAAACCTGCGCGCTCGATATCATCGGCGCCCAATATGTCCGCGACGTCGAGAATGGCGAGGTGCTGATCTTCGACGAAGACGGCGCGCATTCGCACGAGCCCTTCCCGCCGATGGCGCCGCGGCCGTGCATCTTCGAATACATCTATTTCTCGCGGCCCGAACTCCGTTATCGGCGGCCGCAGCGTCTACGAGGTGCGCAAGAATTGCGGCCACGAGCTGGCGCGCGAAGCGCCGGCGGCCGCCGACGTCGTGGTGCCGGTACCCGATTCCGGGGTGCCCGCCGCGATGGGTTACGCGCAAGCCTCCGGCATCCCCTACGAGCTCGGCATCATCCGCAATCACTATGTCGGCCGCACCTTCATCGAGCCGACGCAGCAGATCCGCCAGCTCGGTGTCCGCCTCAAGCACAGCGCCAACCGCGCCGTCGTCAACGGCAAGCGCATCGTGCTGATCGACAACTCGATCGTGCGCGGCACGACCTCGGTCAAGATCGTGCAAATGATGCGCGACGCCGGCGCCAGCGAAGTGCATTTTCGCATCGCCTCGCCGCCGATCACCCATCCGGATTATTACGGCATCGACACGCCGGAGCAGGACAAGCTGTTGGCCGCGACGCACGACCTGGAGGGCATGCGGAAATTCATCGGTGCGGATTCGCTGGCCTTCCTGTCGGTCAATGGCATCTACCGCGCCATGGGCGAAAAAGAACGCGACCCGGCTCGCCCGCAATTCACCGACCATTGCTTCACCGGCGAATACCCCACCGCCCTGACCGACCGCACGGCGGAAGACGCCCCGCCCCACCAGCTCTCGCTTCTCGCCGAGGCGAGTTGAGGAATGCCCAAGCCGCTTGCTGATCGGGTGGCGCTGGTCACTGGCGCCTCGCGCGGCATCGGTTATGCCGCGGCGCTCGTACTGGCGCGCGCCGGCGCGCACGTGATCGCGGTGGCGCGCACGGTCGGCGGTCTCGAAGAGCTCGACGATGCGATCCGCGCCGCCGGGGGCTCGGCGACGCTGACGCCCCTCGATATGCGCGACTATCCCGGCATCTATCGCCTGGGCAAAGCCCTCAATGAGCGCCACGGGCGGCTCGACATCCTGCTTGGCAACGCCGCGCTTGCCGGCGTGCCGTCGCCGCTCGATCACATCGAGCCGAAAGCCTGGGACGATGCGATGGCGGTCAACGTCACCGCCAACTGGCATCTGATCCGCGCTATGGACCCGCTGCTGAAACGATCCGACGCCGGCCGCGTGGTTTTTGTCACTTCGGGCATAGCCACGCTCGCCCATGCGTATTGGGCGCCCTATTCGGTCTCGAAGGCGGCGCTGGACGTGCTGGCGCGAACCTACGCGGCGGAGACGAGTTCGACACCGGTGCGCGTCAATTTGTTCAACCCGGGCCCGACCCGCACCCGCATGCGGGCCATGATCATGCCCGGCGAGGATCCGATGACGTTACCGGCACCGGAACAAGTGGCGGAGAAAATCCTCGATCTCTGCCTGCCGGGCGTTGCCGAAACTGGAAAGATCTACGATTTCCGCAGCGGCGAGCTGCAGGACTTCATGCGTCCGGCATAATCATCTCAGCCGCGGTTGCGCGTTACGTACCAGGCCAATAGGCCGGCGGCCGCGACCAATAGCGCCGCCAGCATGAAGGGCGTGCCGTCTAAGAAACTCTCGTGGCCAACGCCGATGGCGACAGCAAAGACCTGGCTGAAGAGACCGGGGCCGAACAGATTGGCCAAGCCGGTGACGCTGGCATTGGCCCCCTGCAGCCTGCCCTGCTCCGACGCGCTGACGCGCCGACTCATCAGCGCCATGGCCGCCGGACTCTCCAAGCCCCACAACGCCAAGAGCGGAATGCCGATCCAGAATTCCGGGCCGGTGCGCGCCAGCGCGAAAGCGAGAAAGCCGGCAACGCCGAACGCGAGGCCGATCATCAGCGCCGTGCGTTCGCCGACTTGTTTGGTCACCGGCCCGACGATGGCGCCATTGACGATGATCGATCCAATTCCCACAGCCGCCAGCGTCAATCCGACAATGCGCTCGTCGAAGCCATAGCGGTACAGCAAGTACAGCACCGCGATGCTCGGCAGCACGGCATGCGCCAGATTGCCCAGAAAGTTGACGAACGCGAGCCCCAACAGCTCGTGATGCGAACGCAGCAAAGTCAAGGCACCGAACGGATTGGCGCGACGCCATCGAAAACTCGTACGCTCGCCGCGCGGCAGCGATTCCGGCATGATCAAGAGCCCATAGAGCGCGTTCGCCAAGCTCAAACCGGCGGCAATCCAGAAGGGCAGCCGCGGCGAAATGTTGCCGGCCAGTCCGCCAAGCGCTGGCCCAAGCACGAATCCGGCGCCGAAGGCGGCGCCCAGCAAGCCGAAACGCGCGGCGCGCTGTTCCGGCGGCGTGACGTCGGCAACATAGGCGTAAGCCGTCGAAATGCTGGCCGCGGCAATGCCGGAAATCACCCGGCCGGCGAACAGCCAGCCAAGCGTCGGCGCCAGCGCCATCAGCACATAATCGAGGCCGACGCCGAAGTTGGAGAGAAGGATCACCGTCCGCCGGCCGAAACTGTCGGACAGCATGCCTTGCAGCGGCGAGAACAAAAATTGCATCAGCGCCCAGGCGGTGCCGAACACGCCGAATATCCTCGCCGCCTCCTGGGTGTCGCCACCGACGAAATCAACCACGAGTTTCGGCAGCACCGGAATGACAATGCCCATGGCGAGCATGTCCAAAAAGATGGTGGCGAAGATAAAGATGAAGGCGGCTTGGCGCCGCACCGCGCCGCCCTTCACGTTCGATTGGTCGGTTTGCTCGTCCATCAGCGCCGCTTCCGGCCGGCATATGGATTGGCCTTCCCGCGCAGCGTCAGGCGGATCGGCGTGCCCGGCAGCGCAAATGCTTCGCGCAAACCGTTGACGAGGTAGCGACGATAGATGTCGGGGAGCGCCGCGGCGCGCGAAGAGAACAGCACGAACGTCGGCGGCCGCGACTTCGGCTGAGTCATATAATGGAGCCGGATACGGCGGCCGCGGACTGCGGGCGGCGGGTGAGTTTCCGCGGCGTGGGACAGAAAGCGGTTGAGCGCTGCGGTCGGTACGCGGTGGTTCCAGACGGCGTGGGCGTCGATCACCGCCTGGATCAAACGATCAAGCCCTTCGCCGGTGCGCGCCGACAACGCGACGACCGGGACGCCCTTGATCTGCGGCAAAATGCGATCGACTTCTTCGCGCAGCCGCGGCCGAACGCCCGGCTCCCGCTCGACCAAATCGACCTTGTTGAAGGCGATGACGACGGCGCGTCCTTCGCGTTCGACCAGATCGGCGATCCGCAGGTCCTGCTCCTCAAACGGCGTTTGCGCGTCGACCAGGACAATGACGACTTCGGCAAAGCGGATGGCGTTGAGCGTATCGGCAATCGACAACTTCTCGAGCTTCTCCTCGACGCGCGAGCGGCGGCGCAATCCGGCGGTATCGTGAACGCGCAAATGCCGGCCATGCCAGTCGAGATCGACGGCGATCGCGTCGCGGGTGATGCCGGGTTCGGGCCCGGTGACGAGGCGTTCCTCGCCGAGCAGCCGGTTGATCAGCGTCGACTTGCCGGTATTGGGGCGTCCGACCACGGCGATGCGGATAGGCTTGTCGGCGGCTTCGGCTGGCGGTGCCTCTTCATCTTCGCCTGGCGCTGTCGCCTCCGGAAGCGCTGCACGCAACGCGTCATACAGGGCGGCCAGTCCCTCACCATGCTCCGCGCTGATGACAACCGGATCGCCCAGTCCAAGCGCGTAGGAATCGAGTGCCCCGGCTTCGCCGGCGCGCCCCTCGCTCTTGTTGGCGACCACAATCGCGGGCTTGCCGGATTTGCGTACGAGATCGGCGAAGCCGCGATCCGCGGGCGTCGCGCCGGCGCGTGCATCGACCAGGAACAGCACGGCGTCCGCCTGCGCCATGGCGGTCGCGGTCTGCGCTTGCATCTTGCCGGAAAGGCTCTCTGCCGCGGCATCCTCAAGGCCCGCGGTATCAATGACGCGAAACGACAGATCGCCGAGCTGCCCCTCGCCTTCCCGCCGGTCGCGCGTCACGCCCGGCTGATCGTCGACCAGCGCCCGCCGCGCCCCGACGAGGCGGTTGAACAGCGTCGATTTGCCGACATTGGGCCGGCCGACAATGGCGATCGTGAACGACATTAGCCGATGTGCGAGCGAAAGGTGGATGGGGCGCGTGCGCGCTGCAGGCGCTCTTTATCCTGAACTCGGCAGCGTGGATATGCCGGCGTGCGCCAGCGCCTGCGCGTGGTTGGCTATTGCGTTTGCCGCGTCGCCGGTGGGGCCGGCCAGTTGGTCTGGCCGCTCGACCCCGCTTGCGATGATTGGCCGCCGGGCGGCGCAGGCCAAGCTGTTTGTGCGGGTGGCGGCGCCGGCCAGGCCGATTGCGCCGGTTGTCCCGCAGGCGGCGGCGCGGATGCCGGCGCCTTCCGGTCCCAAACTGGATCGTGCGCCTGCGGCGCCGGCGCGCGCGCCATCGTCGGCTTGGGTTTCGGCTTCGGCTTGGGTTTCTCGGCGGCTGCTGCGGTCTTGGCTGCCGCGTCGGCGGCATCCGCCGCCACCGGCTCCGGCGCCGGTTGATAGCCCTTCACGAGATCAGGCGGCACGCCGGTCTCCGCTCCGGGCACGCCTTGCGGGAACAGCGGCTCGCGGTCACCCGACAGCTTTTTCTTGGTGTTGAACACGTCCGAGGAAACGACTTCGGTCGGATCGAACTGGCCACCCGCCGTGCAGGCGCAAAGCGCAAACAACAATGCAAGCGCTGAACCTATTCGAACAAGCGAAGGCATCCGTCCCCTCGGCATCGGTTCAGCCCTTGCCGCCCGCAGCAATCAGTTCGCTCAACAGCTCGGCGCGGCTACGCGCGCCAGCCGGCGTCTGCGGGTCAGTGATGATCATGTCGGCCCATTGGCGCGCGGCGCTCATGTCGCCATGCTTCCAAGCCGACAGCGTCAGCAATTCACGCGCGCTGTATCGGAACGGCCGGTCCGCCCGGGTCAATGGTTCAAGCCGCGTCCGCATCTCGGCGTAAGATGCGCTGTCCACCAGCAGAAATCCGGCGCGTAAAGCGGCGACGTCCTGGATGGCCTCTCCCGCCCCACGGTCGGCGGCGATATCGTCATAGGATTTGATCGCGGCCTTCGGATCCGACTGCGCCAGTTCGGCGGCCTCGCGCAAGCGCGCTAGCGCGCGATAGCCGGCGGTGCCGTCGGTCGCGAGCTTGGCAAACGCCGCTTCGGCCTCTTGCGGCTTGCCGGATTCCGCCAGTGTCACCGCCTGCTCAAACGCCACTCCGGCTTCGGCGGCCTTCTTGGTCTCCCACCACTCGTAGCCGCGCCAGGCGCCGATACCGGCGACAATAAGGACGCAGCCGGCGATGATGTAATAGCCATAGCGCTCCCACAGCTTTTTCAGCTGTTCGCGGCGGACTTCCTCATCGACTTCATGAAAGATATCGGTCACGGACCCTGCCCCGACGCGAGCCCAGTCTCAGACGACGGCGCTACCCCCCAACAGGTGGAGCCGAGAGCCAGCTTCCGAGCCAAAAGCGACAAAACCAAGGAATTCCGGGCGGTTAGGCCCGGATATCCACATCGGAGCTAGAATAGTCGTGTGGCACGAGCATGGCAAAGCCGAAGGCCCCCCCGTGGCGATTTTGTGCCGATAACCATAAGCCATGGGCGTTAACTGGCCGATGGCCGCCAAAAACCGCGGCCTTCTCAATCCTTTGCCTTCCGCATCGGGTAGACATTGTCGGGGCCCGGAAAATGACGCGCCCGCACCTCTTCCGCATAGCTTTTCACCGCCTGCTCGATCAATGGTCCAAGCTCGCCGAAGCGTTTGACGAACTTTGGCACCCGCGGCGACAGTCCAAGCATATCCTCAAGCACCAGGATCTGCCCGTCACAGGCGACGCTCGCGCCGATGCCGATGGTGGGGATCGCCACCTCGCCGGTAATGCGCCGGGCGAGCGGCTCCGCGATCGCCTCAAGCACCACGGAGAACGCGCCGGCGTCGGCGACTGCACGCGCATCCGCCTCGATCGGCGCCCAGTCGCTTTGGTCGCGACCCTGGGCGCGGAACGAGCCGATTGTGTTGATCGCCTGCGGCGTCAGCCCGACGTGACCCATGACCGGCACGCCACGCTCGACCAGAAAGGCGATCGTCTCGGCCATGCGCCGGCCGCCTTCGAGCTTGATGGCGCCGCAGCCGGTTTCCTTGAGCACGCGCGCCGCCGAAGCGAAAGCTTGCTCCTTCGACGCTTCATAACAACCGAACGGCAAATCGACCACGACCAGCGCGCGCTTGCAGCCGCGCATCACCGCGTGGCCCTGCAGGATCATCATATCCAGCGTCACCGGCACGGTGCTTTCAAGCCCGTGCATCACCATGCCGAGGGAGTCGCCGACCAGGATGACGTCGCAATAGCGGTCGAGGATGCGCGCCGTGTGCGCATGATAGGATGTCAGACACACGATCGGCTCGGCGCCTTTGCGGGCGCCGATGTCCGGCGCGGTCAGCCGCCGGATGTCGTCGTGCACCGACATGAAGTCAGTGTCCGAGTGCCGGCGTGCCGAATACCGGCACCCCGATGACGAGCGGATGAAATAGCAGGCCAAGCACCAAAAAGAGGACCGTACCGACGACAACGGCGATGATATCGTTGCGCCGCCCGCCGGCGGGAAACGGCGGCGATCCGACGTCCGCGCGGCGTTTTAGCGTGATGCGGTCGTAAACCGCCCAGGCGAGCACAGCACCAAACAGAATGATGCCGCCGAGGTCGCCGTTGGCACACAGATGCGCGATGGCCCAGATTTTGACGGCGACCAGCAGCGGATGCTTGAGCACCCGCTTGATGTCGCCGGGAATGTAGGCGGCAACGAGCGCGATACTGGCCGGCCACATCGCGATTTGCACGATATAGCGCGTCCATGTCGGCGGATACCACAACGGGATAACGCCTTCGGTGCGATAGCGCGCGAAGCCGTAGCTGAGCAGAACAAGACCAACGAGCGAGACCAGGCTGAACAGGCCCTTGTATGGTCCCTCGCCAAGCTTGGCGATCAGTGCCGCTCGATGTCCACGCATGGAAACGAACACATGCGCGCCGAGAAACACGACCAGTCCGACAATTTCGATAGCGATACCCATGGCGCCGCGATCATGACCAGCGACCGGCGCTTGTCAATGACAGTGGGATGTGCGTCAGGGCCCGCCGAATCGGAAGTTCACGCCGGCCTTGATTTCATGAACGTTCAAACCGGCATTGGTCGCATATGACGGCGTGGTCGGCGTCGTGAAATTCAACGCCTGAGCGCCGAAGCTCAGATAGTCATATTCGACATTCGCCGACCAGTTTGCACTGATGCCGTATTCGAGGCCGATGCCGGCGGTCCAGCCGGTCCGCATCAAGGCGTTGCGTGTGCTGTTGCCAGCGAGGTCGGTAAAGCTGTTTTGGTCGCGAGCGAACGCGACGCCTCCCTTGCCGTAGATCAGAAGACGATCGAAGGCCGCGCCGATGCGGCCGGTGGCGGTCGATGTCCAATTGGTATTGGTGCCGATGGAGCTGCCACGCGGGTCCGTGCCGCTGCCGTTCAATCCCGCGTAGCTGAAGTCGGCCTCGACGCCGAGCACGAGCCTGCCGCGCTGCAGATTGGCGCCGGCCTGGCCGCCGCCGACAAAGCCCGCACCACCCGAGAAGACATTATTTGCTCCGCTCAAAGGATCGCTCCAGGACGAGCGATCGAAGCCGCCGCCGATGTGCCCGCCAACATACAAGCCGGTCCAGCTGAAAATCGCCGCTGGGGCCGAAGCAACCGGCGCAACTGCCAACGGAGCCGGCGCTACCGGCAGATCCGCCGCTGCCGCCGCATCAACGGCGAGGCCGGAAGCAGCGGCCAACACGATGCCCGCAACGAACGCACGCAATTTCGCCTACCCTGACACCTTTGCTCGGGACGCGCCCGGCGCCGAGCGAGCAACAAAAGCGGTTATTGGTGTCGCGCCGCAAAAGGCCGCAGGTCTTCGGACAAAGCGTGGTGCTACGGTGGCGGGAAAATGACTTTGAATTTGTTGTTGAAGGATTTGCAAAGCCGCATTCTTAACGCTTGGTGGAGAGCGAGCGGCCTTTGAAAAACCGAGAGGCATCACGTGAAAACACGACCGACCCGCGCAATTTTCCGCCGATAGCGCCCCCGTCTCGGTTGTCGTGATGGCGCGGCGCAACGCGCTCGGGCGATTGCTAGACTTTGCTAAGCTTGTATCATCGCCGATGATCGCCGGGGCGGCAGGCCAAATGTCGTCAGCAACTGGTAAACGGAGGAACGCGTGACCGGTACTTTGGCTCAAAACGTCTTTCAGATCGGATTTGTCGTGCCCGATATTCACAAGGGAATGGCGTTTTTCAAGGACAAGCTCGGCGTTCCGGAATTTCTGTTCATCGAAAAGCCGGAGCTTCAGGACGAAACCTATCTCGGCAAGCCGGCCCCGCTGCGCCTGCATCTCGCATTCGGTTGGTGCGGCGACACACAGGTCGAACTGATCCAGCCGATCGCCGGCGTCAGCACCTATTCGAAATTCCTCGATCACAATCCGCAGGGCGGCATGCACCACTATTGCGCCGAAGTCGACAACTACGCCCAAGGGGTGAAGGACATGGAATCGCGCGGCTTCGCGCTGGTGCAAAGCGGACGCCACAACGAAACACGCTTCGGCTATTTCGATACCACCGGCGTCATCGGCGCCCTGACGGAAATCGTCTATCTGCAGCCGGAAGAAAAAGCCTTCATGCAGACGCTCAAGCACAAGAAATAGGACGCCGGCGTTGCCTAGAAGCGATCCAGAATTGCGTTGAAAAACCGCACCACCGTCGCCATCTCCCGCTCGGTGAAATCGCCCGTCAGTCGTGCGTTGAGCCGGGCGAGTATCGGACGAGCCGCCGCCGCCTTGGCAAGCCCATGGGCGGTGGCGAACAGATGAATGGCGCGTTGATCGTCGCTCGACGGCCGGCGCCGCACCAGGCCCGCCTCCTCCATGCGCGCGACCAGTGCGGTGATTGCCGAGGCATTGACGCCGAGTTCGTCGCCGACATCCTTAAAGAGCATGCCCGGGCTCTTTTCGAGCAGGAATAGCACGCCGAGTTGCGTCGTACTGATGCCGAGCGCATCCTTGAACGTCACATCGGCGCTCTTGAGCAGACGATGCTGCGCCAGCGACAACAAATGGATGAGCCGATGGGTTGGCCGCGACATCGGCGCATGATATCGGCAAAAAGTTCATTTATGAAGAAATTGCACGAACCCTTCTTGACCGACCCGCGTTAGTTAGTTCACATATGAATTATATGACCGGCAATGAGGATGATGCGTGTCATTTCAACCGAAGGATCCGAATTTTGTCGAACGGGTGCGAGCGAGCTTTGCCCGTCAACGCACCATGCAGACGCTGGGCATCGAGATCGCTCGGCTGGAGCCCGGTGAGATCGAGCTAAGGATGCCGTATCGGCCGGATTACACTCAGCAGCACGGCTTCATGCATGCCGGCATCATTGCGACGGCGTTGGACAGCGCGTGCGGCTACGCGGCCTTCTCGTTGATGCCTGCCGATGCCGGCGTGCTGACTGTTGAGTTCAAGACTAATCTGTTGGCGCCGGCGAAGGGCGACCGCTTTTTGTTTCGTGCGCACGTGGTCAAGCCCGGCCGCACGTTGACGGTGTGCGATGCGCGGGCGCTTGCCCTCGACGACGGAGCCGAGGAACGCCTCGTCGCGACCATGACCGGCACACTAATGGCTCTGTTCGATCGGCCAGGTATTGCGCAATCAAGTGTTGCGCAATAGAGCTCGAGCTTTCGTCAGCTTCGACCCTGGGTCGCCGTGCCATAGCTCTGCGGATTAAACCCAACCAACAGCTTGCCGCCGCCAAGGTCGAGCACCGGCCGTTTGATCATCGACGGCTGCGCGAGCATCAGGGCCACAGCCTTCCTGGCGTCGAGGCCGGCCTTGTCCTTGTCCGGCAATTTGCGGAAGGTCGTGCCGGCGCGGTTGAGCAGCGTCTCCCAGCCGACCTTGCTGCACCATTGCTCCAGGCGCTTACGCTCGATCCCGGCGGTCTTGTAGTCGTGGAAAGAATAGTCGACACCGTTCTTATCCAGCCAGGCGCGCGCCTTTTTCATGGTGTCGCAGTTCTTGATGCCGTAGATCGTGATGGGTTTGGCCATGCGCGTTCCCTCTGCGGCCATGGTGTACCATAGACTGCCGTACCGGAGCTTGGCGGGCTCATATCTTGCCCAACTTATGCGCTTGCCTATCGGCTGGCAGCTTTGTTTCAATCGCGGCAGCCACGACGGTGAGCAGCATGACGACCCAGAGCCAGGCGACCTTCGCTCTCGACGAGCTCAAGAAGGAGCAGACCTTCCGCGGTATGGGTGCGACCAAGGCGCGCGACATCCCCCGCATCGACCTGACCGCGTTTGAAGCGCGCAGGGCTGAGATCGCCGAGCAACTCTGGAACGCCTCGACCGAGATCGGCTTCTTTCAGCTGGTCAATCACGGCGTTGCGCAGGAGCAGATCGACGAAGCCTTCACTATGACCGAACGCTTCTTCGCGCTGCCGCAGGAGGTCAAGGCGCGTTACCCGCTTGGCAAAGGCACCAATGCCGGCTGGGAATATAAAAGCCAGGTGCGGCCTTCGACCGGTACCGCCGACAATAAGGAGTCCTACCAGATCACGCTGCCGCGGATGGCGGCGCTCTGGCCCCCCGGCGACGAGTTGCCGGGTTTCAAGGCGGCCATGCTCGCCTTCGAACGCGCCAACTGGGCGCTGGGCATGAAAGTCTTGTCGTGCTTCGCGCTCAAGCTCGGCTTCAAGCCGGACTTTTTCACCGACTGTCACGATCCGCTGTCGAGCGAATATCAGAGCACGCTGCGGCTCCTACACTACCTGCCGATGGTCGACGCCAGGCCTGAGGATTTCACCGGCTGGCGCGCCGGCGCCCATACCGATTTCGACTGCGTGACGCTGTTGCATCAGCGCACCGGCCAGGGCGGGCTGCAGCTTTGTCCCGGCAAAGAGCACGCCGAGTTTGCCTGGACCGATGTCGAGCCGCTGCCGGGCGTGGTCACCTGCAATATCGGCGACATGCTGATGCGCTGGAGCGACGACAAGTTGCTATCGACCCTGCATCGCGTGCGCATGCCACGGGCGGACGAATATCTCGGGCCGCGCTATTCGCTGCCGTTTTTCTGCCAGGCCAACAAGGACGCGGTGATCCAGGGTCCAGCCAAACGCTATCCGGCGATCACCGCGCACGACTACCTGCAGCAGCGGATCGCGGCGAACTACGCCAAGTGATTGGCGAGTGAATTGCGGTGGAGGGCTTTGCCACGCCGTCCACCGCATTCTTCGGCGTTACGCGGCCTTGCGGTCGCGCAGGCGATCAAGCACCGGCAGCAATTCCGACGGATCGGGACGCTGGGTGTAATCGGGGTTGATCTCAGCGTAGGCGATGACGCCGTCGGTGCCGATCACATAACGCGCCGGCATCGGCAGGACCCATGACGGATCGGCGTTGACGAGCGGCAGGTCGTTCCTGAAAGCCTTGTAGACTTTGATGAGATAGTCCGGCAGCGCGAAGCGGATGCCGAAGGCGTTTGCCACTTCGGCCTTCACGTCGCTCAGGATTGGAAAGCCGAGCTTGTTGTCGCGCTGCGACTTCCGGCTGTTGGGCGGTGTCTGCGGTGAGATGGCGACAAGGCTCGCGCCGCGCGCTTCAATCGCTGGCAATTCGGCCTGCAGAGCCTGCAGGTCCATATTGCAATACGGGCACCAGACGCCGCGATAGAACGACACCACCAGCGGCCCCGTGGCGAGCAGATCGCGCGAAGATACGGGCTTGCCGTCGGGATCATTGAGGACAAAATCCGGCGCCTGGTCGCCGGCTTTGAGCGCGCGTTGCGCCTGCCCGGTGGCGATGAGTTCCGCAGTGGCGCGGTGCATCGCTTCGAGTTGTTGCGCCGCAGGCTTGAACGCGAGCTTCCCGCTTTCGAGGTCCGCTTTAAAGGCATCGAGACGGTCTTGCAGCGACATGACGTTTCTCCAGCTTGACCATGTTCACGCCCGCAACCTGGCTTATTCGCTCGATACCGGGTATATGGTCAATGCGGACATCATTTATTCGTATTTCAGATGAGCGATCGCCTGCAGGAACTGGCGGTTTTCATCCGCGCGGCGGAAAGCGGCAGCTTCTCGCGCGCCGCCGGCGAGCTCGGCCTGTCGCAGCCGTCGGTTTCGCGCATCGTCGGCGAACTCGAAGCGCATCTCGGCGTGACACTGCTCCTGCGCACGACGCGGCGCATCACACTTACTCACGCCGGCGAACTGTTTCTGGAACGTGCCCGCGAAATCCTCGCCGGACTTGAGGAGGCGGAAGACGCCGCGCGCGGCCTGGATTCGCTTCGCGGCCTGATCCGTCTGGCGCTGCCGGTGATTTACGGGACCCGCGAAGTCATCCCGCGGCTCGCCGAATTTCTCGCCATGCACCCGCAGTTGCGTGTGGAAATGACTGTGTCGGACGAGCGGCAAGACCTGGTGGCCGAAGGCGCCGATGTCGCAATCCGGCTCGGCACGCTCGAGGATTCGGTGTTCGGCGCACGCAAGCTTGGAACGCTCGAACGCCTGCTAGTCGCCTCCCCGGCTTATCTGCAGGCCCGCGGCAAGCCGAAGACACCCGCCGATCTCACATCACACGACTGCATCATCGGTCCGCGCGCGTTCAGCCGCGCGAGCTGGACGTTTCGGAAGGGCGACACCGTCATTTCGGTGGATGTCACCGGCCGCATTCGCACGGAGTCCGGCCCCGCTGTTTTCACCAGCGTCATGTCCGGCCTCGGCATTACGATCATGTCGAGCGCGATGTGCGCCGCAGAGGTGAGAACAAAACAACTTGTGCCGCTGTTGCGCGACTACAAGCTCGATCCGGTGGACGTCCACGCCGTGTTTCCCGGAGGCCCGCGGCCGTCAGCGAAGGTCCGCGCCTTTGTCGACTTTCTGGCGGCGCGTTTGAAGGACGCCGATGATAAGCTCGACAACGAACGCCTGCGCTTCCGCGACCGTCCCGGCTAGCCGCGCGCTGCGATCATCTCGCGGATTTTCATGACGCTGTTCCAGTTGCGGCCGGTGGTCGGCGAGCCGCAGGCTTTGTCGATGAGTAGTGGGCTGAGTTTCGAGCGGCCAACGCCTGTCGCGCCATAGTCGATCCAGAGCGCATCGCCTGCCAAAACGATTCGCTCGCCAGCTCGGGCTTTTTGCTCAAGCTCTTTCGCCGCGCTCGATTTCACCGGATCGCGCGACAGATAAAGGTGCACCATTTTGGCCAGCACCTTCGCATCGCCGGCAAAGGGATTGGCGGTGACACACCCCTCCCAGTCCGAGGCAACGCGAACCACAATGTCGACGGTAAAGCCGAAACGCTTCGCCACGGCCTTTTCCAGGAGCTGCCGCAGCGCGGCGGCGTCGCTTTGCGCATCGACAATCAAATTGCCGCTCTGGATATAGGTTTCCGGACGCTTCAATCCGGCCTTTGCACACAACGTGCGCAGGTCGGCCATCGGCACCGAGCGTGTCGATCCCACATTGATGCCGCGCATCAGCGCCACGAAGGTCGGCATTATTTTCCCTTCAGGCGAGCGCCCGGCGAGCCGGCGGCTTCCCCGCGACCACTCGGTTCGATGGTCAGTCCAAGCGCGACGCGCTTCTTCTTCGACAAGCCTTGCGCGACGATCGCATGAGACTGGCGGATATAGTCCCGCAGCGCCTTGTCATGAAGCCCGGGTTTGGCGAAATGCTGGATCCACTTTAAGCTGCGCGAGGCAAGATAGGGCGCCGGACGCAAGCCCGGCTGCTCCTTGAGCATCTCGTAGGCGATGTCGCTCACCTTGAAGGTGAAGCTCGCTTCCTGTTCCTGCCAGCCGCCGATGGCGAACACCTTGCCGCCGACTTTCCAGACATGCGACCCGCCCCATTGCATTACATAAGTCGTTGCCGGAAGGGCGCGGCAAAGCTTGTTGAATTCCTTATAGGTCATTTTCGCGGATAACCTGGCGGCGGCGGAATAAACCTCTTTTCAGTGGGGGCATACTGGATCGCGTATTGCGAAGTCGCCGCACCGGGTGTGATTTTCGTCATTGAACCGATGCGGCCTATTCTGCGACCAAGGCTAGCGGGCGGGCAATGCAACGCGGCTCAAGTGCGGCAATGAACGGCGCTACGTCAAAATGCTTCCGGTAGGCGGAAGCTGCAAACAAAAATGAGGTTTGGCAATGTCGCTATCCGCTGCCGCGCCAGGGCAGATCAACGCCAAGGGGACACCGAAAACGCCGATCCAGGACCTCGCCGAGCGGTCCGAGTTCGGCGAGATTTCAGTGCGCCGCGCCATCGGGGCGTTCATCGATTTCATCGTGCTGTTTTTGTTTCTGCTGATCCCGGATGCCGTTCTCGGAAACGAACTCTATCAGAAAACGATTTGGCTCTGGCTTGGCGCGCTGGTGCTTTATTTTGTGCTCGGCGAAGGATTGTGGGGACGCAGCGTCGGCAAACTGATCATGGGCACCGCCGTCGTCGATGCGGCCGGTCAGGCTCCCGGACTGCTTAAAGCCTTAGCGCGCACCGTCTTGCGCATCGTCGAGGTCAATCCGTTCCTCCTGTGCCTTCCCGCTGTCATCGCATTTGCCGCGTCGACCCGGCGGCAGCGTCTCGGCGACATGCTGGCGAGAACCTACGTCGTGCGCGCGGTCGATCTGAAGGCGGTAAGGAACGGCCTTCCTCCGGCGCTGCCTGGGCAAGCGGCTACGCCCGCCCAGACTGTTGCCGAACGTGCCAATCCGGTGTCGCTCCTGGTGCTGCGCGCGATCGGCGCCCAGATCGATATCCTGGTTATTCTGATGTTGCTGATCGTTCCGACAGCCCTTCTCGGCAAAGAGCATCTTAGCGACCGCGTTTGGGACTACATCATCGTGTTCTGGCTGGTGGCGCTGGTCGCGTATTTCGTGGTTTTCGAGGCGCTGTGGGGACGCACTCTGGGCAAGCTCATCACCGGCACCGTCGTGATCGATCGCAACGGCCGCGCGCCAGGCTTCGCCAGGGCCCTCGTGCGAACCCTATTGCGCCTGATCGAAGTCAATCCATTACTGATCGGTGGGCTTCCCGCTGGAATAGCGCTCCTGGTGACCAAACGGCACCAGCGCATGGGCGATCTCCTCGCCGGCACTTATGTGGTGCGAAAGAAGTATCTGCGACGCGATGCTAGTGCCGCCGAAACGCCGGTCACTCCGGTAGTCGCCGGGCGCTGAAAATCAGTAGGTTTGGAACACGATGACGATTGTCCGCGGAACAGCGCCAAACACATCACCCGAGCCCATTATCGCCGGCACGGAGGCTAGGTATTTTCGGTGCGCCGGCCTTCGCGGTCGGCGCGGAGATGATCTTCTCGGGTGATGACCGGCCAGAGGAGGCGGTGAATTTCGCGGTCAGCAGCTAAATCTGGAGCACATCAATTGCTGCTTCCAGCGCGCTCGTGAGACACTCGATAGGTTTCACAAGTCTGCCGACCGGGGGACGACGAACGATCCAGGCTCGGACTCTCGGTTCGAAGTCCTGCACAGGAATGACTTGGAGGGCATCGCGCAACGGGCTGCTTTCAATTGCAGCTCTTGTCGCCAGGGTGATTCCTAGCCCGCGCGCGACAAGAGATAGGCGAAGGTCCGAGCTGAGAGCCTCTATACCTATTCGCAGAGGGAGATGCTCTTGCTCGAAGCGGCGCTGGATCGCACTTCGGAAGCCGCAGCCATCCCGGTTGATGATCCAGGGAAACGGCGAGAGGTCTTGCAGCGTCGCGGGAGAAGGCAAACCCAGCGATTGAGAGGCCGCAACAAATAGCGGCTGGATGTCCAGGGCGTCCGCCTCGATCTCGGTCGGCGGATTCATTCCATCTGGAAGGCAAAACGCGGCGACGTCGATCTCGCTGCGGCGAAGCTGCTCCAAAAGCTGTTCGGGCCACCCTGTCGTGATGCGCAGCGTGAGATCTGGAAAGCTGTCGCGGAGCCTGTCAGCGAGTGTCGTTATCCCGACCTCCGACAAATAAGGCGAAATGCCGAGCCGGAACTCTCCGCTGACTACCCCCTTAGGCGACAATCCCGTCTTGAGATCGTCCAACACCCGCAGCATCCGCCGCCCGTGCACGTAGGTTTCGCGCCCCGCCGCCGTTGGCTTTAGCGGCTTCGACTGCCGATCAAGCAACGCGACGCCAAGCTGTTCTTCCAAACTCTGGATGCGGCGGCTCACGCCAGGCTGCGTGAGATGGAGCCGCGCTGAAGCTCCAACGATCGAGCCGGTCTCCACCACCGCCAGAAAGGCCTCGAGGTCCCGCGTGTTCATGCGACTCTCGTATAATCTTGATGATAATAAGTCAATTGTATCATACAATCGAAAACGTATCATGTCATCAAACAATATGCCGGTTTGATGATATGCCGCAACGTAATACCGATCGATTCGTCCAGAGCGACGAAGCAGTTCCTTACTGGCTGCTCTGGTCGGCCTGCTTCCTGGGCTTCAGTGCGATTGGCATGACCATCCAGGTGATGCCGGCCTATGCCCATGAGCGCTTGGGAGCGAATGCAATCACCGCCGGCCTGGCGGTGACGATCGGGTCTTTGGCCACCATGATTTCCCGCCCCGTCTCGGGACGGTTTGCCGACCAGAGCGGCGGACGTCGCGTGGCGATGGCCGGAGCCATACTTGGTCTGATCGGTGGCATCGGCCACGTGGTGGCGACAAACCTGCCCATCCTGGTTCTTGCCCGCCTCTTTCTCGGCGCGGGCGAAGGCGCACTGTTCACCGGTTCCGTCGGCTGGATCCTGGCGCACACAGCGCAATCACAGCGTGGCAAGATCGCAGGGCATTTTGGCCTGTCGATGTGGATGGGACTGGCGTCCGGCCCTATGCTCGCAACCGCACTACTGGCGACTGGCGCCTATTGCAATGTCTGGATTGCCGCGAGCATCATTCCGATGCTCGCTTGGGTGTTGGTTGCCTCGACGCGGCCTGAGGGTCATGTCTCGTCCGGCGGCACGAATATCCGCCGCGCCTTGTTTCCAAGGGCGGCATGGGTGCCCGGCGCTTCAGGCGTATTCGCCAGCATTGGATATGGCATCATCGCCGCGTTTCTGGTGCCACGCTTCGCGGCCCTTGACTTTGCAGGCCAAAACTTCGCGCTCACCGTGTTCGGCATCGCGTTTATGATTACGCGCTTTCTGGGCAGCGGATATGCAGATCGTTTCGGCGCGAGGCGGGTGCTTCTATCGGCCTTCCTTATCGAGTCAGTCGGGCTTAGTGGCTTATTTCTCACACATGTGCAGTGGCTCGCTTTCGTCTCGACAGCATTAACAGGTGCAGGGCTTTCGCTGCTGATTCCGAGCGTAACGAGCCTTGTAACGGAAGCTGCGGATCCGCGCGAACGTACCGCAGCCTTGGGCGCAGTGACGTCCGCGTGGGACTTGGGCGTCGCTGTCGGCGGCCCATTGGGAGGGCTTGTTGCTGGCGCCGCGAATGCCGGGCCGTTCGCGCTAGGCGCTGTCGCAGCGCTGATCGCGATAGCGCCTCTGGCGATAAATCCCAAACGTGAGCGCGCTTTCGTGCCTCCAAGGCAAGCTTAAAGCAATAAGCCCGCCGGGTCGTTGCAAATTCTGCCCTGGTCACCCACCCAGAGATTTGGGCGCGTCCTGACGGACCGGTGCAGGCGGCTGAGACATGCGACGGCTCACGGCCCGGCCGCATAGACGCCCGCGTCGCGCGCGCAGAGCGGACCCGCTTGTTCGGCGGGCAGGTCCGCGCGCCATTGGCTCGCATCAAAGCGCTTGCCGGTAATCCCGTCCGAGGCGGCGCTCGCGAGATAGAGTAACGGCGGAACGATGATCGCCGGATCGAGCAGACTTTTGCGCGCGGCCTCCGGATAGGAATCCGGGATCATGCCGGTCAAGGTCGCACCGCCCGGCAGGATCGCATTCACAGTCACGCCCGTGCCGACGAGCTCTTGCGCCCAAATCTGCGTTTCGGATTCGAGCGCCGCCTTCGATGGCCCATAGGGCGTGAAGCCGCGGCGCTGCATCGTCGAATAGTTCATCGAGGTATTGATAATGCGGCCGCGGCCGGCCTTCATCATAAGCGGCGTAGCGGCGCGCGCCATAAAGAAGGGCCCGTTGACGTTGGTGTCGATGACAAGCCGCCACGTCTCGGGATCGGTTTCCCAGAAACGCGCCGGCTCGGCCAGAAAGTTCTCGCTGACATATTTCATGCCGCGGCCGGCATTGTTGACAAGGATGTCAAGCTTGCCAAAGCGCCGCAGCGTCTCGCCGACGATCGCGACACAACCTTGCGCGTCGGTCACGTCGGCGATCATCGGCACCACCGCGGCGCCATGCGCCTCGGCTGCGACGCGGTCCAGTTCCCGACGCTCGCGAGCAGCCGTGGCGATCACCTTCGCTCCGGCACGTGCCAGGCCCAGCACCATTGCGCGTCCGAGCCCGCGCCCGCCGCCGGTAACGATCGCGACTTTGCCTTCGAGCAGCCCGGCCATGCTCAAGCCTTGCGTTACTCCCACTCGATCGTCCCCGGCGGCTTCGAGGTCACATCGTAGACGACGCGATTGACACCCTTCACTTCGTTGACGATGCGGGTGGCGACGGCGCCGAGGAAATTCATGTCGAACGGATAGAAGTCGGCGGTCATGCCGTCGGTCGAGGTCACCGCGCGCAAGCCGACGACATAATCGTAAGTGCGGAAATCGCCCATCACGCCGACGGTACGCACCGGCAGCAGCACCGCGAACGCCTGCCAGATGTCGTCGTAGAGGCCGGCGCGGCGGATTTCTTCGATGAACAGCTCGTCGGCAAGGCGCAGGATGTCGAGCTTCTCGCGGCTGATCGACCCCGGGCAACGAATGGCAAGGCCGGGCCCGGGGAACGGATGCCGGCCGACGAACGCGTCCGGAAGGTCGAGCTCGCGGCCGAGCGCGCGCACCTCGTCCTTGAACAGTTCGCGAAGCGGCTCGACGAGTTTCATGTTCATGCGCTCGGGCAAACCGCCGACATTGTGGTGCGATTTGATCGTCACCGACGGGCCGCCGGCAAACGACGCGCTCTCGATCACGTCGGGATAGAGCGTGCCCTGGGCGAGAAACTCGGCCGAACCTTTGCCGTCGCTGGCGATTTTCTTCGCCTCCTTTTCGAACACGTCGATGAACAGCTTGCCGATCGTCTTGCGTTTCACTTCGGGGTCGTCGACGCCGTCGAGTGCCTTAAGGAAAAGCTCCTCGGCGACAACATGCACCAGCGGGATGTTGTAGTGCCCGCGGAACAGCGCGACCACGCGCTCGCCTTCGCCGAGCCGAAGCAAGCCATGATCGACGAACACGCAGGTTAGCTGATCGCCGATCGCCTCGTGGATGAGAACGGCCGCGACTGCGGAATCGACGCCGCCGGACAGCCCGCAGATCACCCTGCCCCTGCCGACTTGCGCGCGGATCTTTTCGATCGCTTCGTCCTTGAACGCGCGCATGGTCCAGTCGCCGGAACAGCCGGCGATGTTGCGCACGAAGTTGCGCAGGATGGCGGCGCCGTGCGGCGTGTGGATGACTTCGAGATGGAATTGCGTGGCGTAGAACTTGCGCGCCTCGTCGGCGATCATCGCAATCGGCGCGTTGGGCGACGTGCCGTTGGCGACGAAGCCGGCCGGCAGCCGGGTGACGCGGTCGCCGTGGCTCATCCACACCGGATAGCGCTGGCCGACTTCCCACACACCATCATAGAGGGCCGACGGTTTGGTCACCTCGACCTCAGCACGGCCGAACTCGCGATGATGGCCGCCTTCGACCTTGCCGCCAAGCTGCTGCGCCATCGCCTGCTCGCCGTAACAGATGCCAAGCACCGGCACGCCGGCCTGGTAGATCGCCATCGGCGCCAGCGGCGCGTCGTTGTCGAGCACGGACGCGGGGCCGCCGGAGAGGATCACTCCCTTCGGCCGCAAGGTCCGCAGCGCTTCCTCGGCCTTCTGGAACGGAACGATTTCGCAGTAGACACTTTCCTCACGCACCCGCCGCGCGATCAGCTTGGTAACCTGCGAGCCGAAATCGACGATGAGGATGGTGTCGTGCATAGGGTTATGTGCGGCTGCGACTTCCTCCGGTCAAGGCCGCGCCGGTGCCTTCCACCGTTATGCCGAGCCTCGGCGCATCACGGCGACATAGAAGCCGTCGGTATCGGTGGTCCGCGGCGTCATCAACAGCCCCTCCGCCGACAGCCGTGCGGCATGGCAGAACAGAATGCCGCGCTCGCCGAGAGCTGCGGCGGCGATTTCCCGTGGCGGCACCACGCTGAAGCTGCCGTGGCGCGACAGGAAAGCACGAACCTGATCGCCATTCTCTTCCCCAAGCACCGAGCAGGTGATGTAAGCAATGCGGCCGCCGGCTTTCACCAATGCGGCGGCGCGATCGAGTAACGCTTCCTGCTGTTTCAGCCGCTCGGCCAGCGCGCCCGGCCTTACGCGCCACTTGGCGTCCGGGTTGCGCCGCCACGTCCCCGTTCCGGTGCATGGCGCATCGATCATGACGAGATCGATGCGGCCGGTCAGGTCGGCAAGCACGTCGGCTTCGCCGCGCGGTGTGCGCACTTGGATGTTGCGCGCGCCGGCGCGCGCGAGGCGCTCATGGATCGGCGCCAGCTGTCTCTTGTCGATATCGGTGGCGTAAATCTGGCCGGTGTTCTCGGTGACGGCCGCCAGCGCCAAGGTCTTGCCGCCGGCGCCGGCCGCCAGATCGACGATCTGCTGGCCGGCCTTGGCGCCGGCAAACAACGCGGCAAGCTGCGACCCTTCGTCCTGAATTTCAATCGCGCCCTTGAGAAAAGCAGGCTCTGCGTGGATCGCGGGATTTTTGGAGTCGGCTGAAAGCCGAAGCCGCAGACCGATCGGCGACCATCGCGTCGGCTGGACTTTTAGATGCGCGAGCTTGGGCTCAACCTCCTCGCGCTCGGCTTTGAGCGTGTTGACGCGCAGATCGAGCGGCGCCCGGCTTGCCAGCGCCTCGCCCTCCGCGGCACGGTCTTCGTCAAAGACCTTCGAAAAATCCGGATCGAGCCAGTCGGGATAGTCGCCCCGCACATGCGCCGGCGCGTCCGCCAGCGTGTCATCGGCGAGCGCGGTGCGCTCCGCTTCCGTCAACTCCGCTGGCGCGAACCGGGCGCCGCTGCACAACGCCGCGATGTCGTCGACTGTAAGCCCACGCTCGCGACGCAGCATGCCGATGAGCACGGCGCGCGGATCGCTCGCGCCCATCAGCCAAGCCGACGACGATTTGCGCCGCAGCCCATCGTAAACCAGTCCGGCAATCGCCGCGCGATCGGACGAGCCAGCGAAACGATGCGACAGACCCCAATCTTTGAGCGCGTCCGCCGCCGGCCGTCGCCGCGTGTCGATATCGGCAACCACGTCGATGGCGGCCGAAAGCCGAGCAGCCGGCGTCACGCGGTTTCCCCGCGGCCAGCGGGTGTCATTTCACTTTCATTTCGCGGCCTGCTCCAGCGCGGGGTGAGGCATCACACAATCACGCCGGTCAGCACTTCGACAATATAGATCACCCACATGACCAACAGCACGACGGCGCCGACGGAATAAAAGCCGCTCCGCCATCGGTAGACGTTGCTGGTGACGTGCACATAAGCCTGCAATACCCGGCAGATGACAAAAATCCAGGCCAGGATGACAAAAACGTATCCGGCGTGTCGAGTGACCCATTCGAGAATGGTCAGCACATAGAACAAGACCGGCAGCTCGAACTGATTGGAGAACGAGTTGGCGGCCTGCGTCGTGCGCTTCGGCCAATTGGCCTCGCGCAGCGCGACGTCGCTCGGCTTGACCGCGCCGGAGCGAAAATCGCCGCCGCGCAACGCGCCCATTAACAGCATCAACACAAAAGTGAGAATGACTTCGACAAAAAGCGGCAACAGCACTGCTTGCAGCGACATCGGCCCGGCCCTCGTTAGGGTACGTCCTTATCATGGCGTGTTTCCCGCCGCCATGCCGCGCCGCTACAGCTTGACGCTGATCGCCGTCTCACCGTCAGCGTCGACCAGCGCGCTGCGCCACGATTTGTCGTCGAACAGCGCTTTGGCCACCGCGTCTGCGGTGCCGCCATGATTAAGGTTGGCGGTAATCAATAGCCCACCGGTCCTCAGAAGCTTGCGCAATGCCGCGTGTAGCCCCGGCACCGGCGTGCCACCGTCAAAAAACCCGACGTCGTAACCCGGGTCCAGCGTCGGCAGCACCGTGGCGAAGTCACCTTCGTGCACGGTGATGCGATGGTCGAAGGCGGCGGCGGCGATCTTGGCGCGCGCCAGCTCGACGTGTTGCGGATCGCGTTCGACGGAATCGACCACGGAATTCGGCGCGCCGTGCGCGAACGACAGCGCGGTATAGCCGAGGGCCGTGCCCAGCTCGACGATGCGGCGCGCCTGCACCGCCGCTGCCAGCGTGCCAAGCAGCGGACCGTTCTTATAAGGATAAGCGTTGCAGCCGTGCCGCGTGCGGTGCTGATTGGTCGCCTGACGGACCTCGGCGAACGGATCGGCGGACGCCTTCTTCATAAGCAAGCTTACCCGCGGCTTGGATAATTGGGGCTCTCGCGCGTGATGGTGACGTCGTGCACGTGGCTCTCGCGCAAGCCCGCGCCGGAAATGCGGATGAACTCCGCCTTCTGGTGAAACTCGCCGAGATCCTTGGCGCCGACATAGCCCATGGCGGCGCGCAAGCCGCCAGCGAGCTGGTGCACGACGTTTGCGACCGGGCCTTTGTAGGGCACCTGGCCCTCGATGCCTTCCGGGACAAGTTTGAGCGTGTCCTTGATCTCTTGCTGGAAGTAGCGATCGGCGGAACCGCGCGCCATGGCGCCGACCGAACCCATGCCGCGATAGGTCTTGTAGGAGCGGCCCTGATAGAGAAACACCTCGCCCGGCGTCTCATCGGTGCCGGCAAGCAGCGAACCGATCATCGCGCAGTCGGCGCCCGCGGCCATCGCCTTGGCGAGATCGCCGGAATATTTGATGCCGCCGTCGGCGATCACCGGCGTATCGGACTGCTTCGCCGCCTCGACCGCGTCGGTGATCGCGGTCAATTGCGGCACGCCGACGCCGGCGATCACGCGGGTGGTGCAGATCGACCCCGGTCCGATGCCGACCTTGATGGCGTCGGCACCGGCATCGATCAGCGCCTTGGCGCCCTCGGCGGTGGCGATGTTGCCGGCCACCACCTGCACCGCGTTGGACATGCGCTTGATGCGGGTCACAGTGTCGAGCACACGCCGCGAATGGCCGTGGGCGGTGTCGACCACGACCAGATCGACGCCGGCGTCGATCAACGCTTCGCTGCGGACGAAGCCTGCTTCGCCGACGCTGGTGGCGGCGGCGACGCGCAATCGGCCCTGCTCATCCTTGCAGGCGTTGGGGTTCGCCACCGCCTTCTCGATGTCCTTCACGGTGATCAGGCCGACGCAACGATAATCGCCGTCGACCACCAAAAGCTTCTCGATGCGATGCTGATGCAGCAGCCGCTTGGCTTCAACCTGACCGACCCCTTCGCGCACGGTGACCAGCGCGTCCTTGGTCATCAGCTCGGAGACTTTTTGCCGCCGGTCGGTGGCAAAGCGGACGTCGCGATTGGTGAGGATGCCGACCAGCTTGCCGGCCCGGCCGTTGCCGCCGCCCTCGACCACCGGAATGCCGGAGATGCGATTCTCCTGCATCAGCGTCAACGCGTCGTCGAGCGTCGCGTCGGGATGGATGGTGACCGGGTTCACCACCATGCCCGATTCGAATTTCTTGACTTGGCGTACCTGCGCGGCTTGCACAGCCGGCTCGAGATTGCGGTGGATGACCCCAATGCCGCCGGCCTGCGCCATCGCGATCGCCATGTGCGCCTCGGTCACCGTATCCATCGCCGAGGCGACGATCGGAATATTGAGCGCGATGCTGCGGGTGATTCGCGTCCGGATGTCCACATCCGACGGCAGCACATCCGACAAACCGGGCTTGAGTAGCACGTCGTCGAACGTCAAACCTTCGCGCGGATTGTTCGTAACCATTGCCAACTCCGCTTGTGCCGCGTGGTTGCCGCGGACTTGTTCAGGCGGACGCTTCAGGAGGCGGTAGTTAAAGGGATCACTGCGGGTCGGGCCCCTGCCCTGCCCGCCGTGATCCACCTCGAAGGCCCGCTTTTGGGTTGGCGGCGGTTCCTAGCATGTCCGCGCCCCGATTCCTAGATGGTGATGCGCGGCTTGGCCGGCCAGTGCACAGCGGAGTAGATTGACCGCAACCGAGACGGAGCAATGCGAAATAAGATTAAATGTTTTGCCCATTTCGTATTGGGCGAAACGTTACTTCCTCATTCGGTTTCGCGGGCCGCGCTTGCCCTTGCCGCGTTCTTCGCCCTGGCAGCTTCGGCCGGCGCACAGGACAGTCCGGACGAGCGCCGCTGCACCGGGCAGTGGCGCGCCACCAACGACGAGCGAATCGCTGCCTGCACGGCGCTGATCGATTCCGGCCGCTACCAGCCGCTCAATCTCGCCGTCCTGCATCATGATCGCGGTGTGGCGATGCGCGCCAAAGGTGACCTTGCCGGCGCGCTCGGCGAGTTCGCGGAGGCGATCAAGCTCAATCCCGACTACGCGCGGGCATACGCCGATCGCGGCAGCGTGCGGTTGGCGCAGCATGACCCGGACGGCGCTATTGTCGACCTCGATATCGCTATCGGGATCGATCCAAACGAAGCCGGCGCCTTCATGACGCGCGGCAACGCCTTCGACGACAAGGGCGATTTCGACCGCGCCATCGCCGATTACAACGAAGCGATCCGGCTGTCGCCGAATTATGCGGCGGCTTACTTCAATCGCGCACTGGCGTTTCGCCGCAAGGGCGACTTCGACCATGCCATCGCCGATTATGATCAGGCGATCAGGCTCGACCCCAAGAGCGCGTCGGCGCTCAACAATCGCGGCATCGTCTGGTTCGAGAAGGGCGATTACGACCACGCCATCGCCGATTACAATCTGGCGCTGCGCGCCGACGCCAATTTTGCGCCGGCCTACAACAATCGCGGCGACGCCTGGCGCGCCAAAAACGACCTGGCGCGCGCGCTCGCCGATTTCGACCGCGCCATTCAGCTGCAGCCGCAATTCGCTTTGGCTTACGACAATCGCGGCCTGGCTTATTATCAGAAGCACGACTACGACCACGCCATCAGCGATTTTGACGCCGCGATCCGCTTCGATCCGGCCAACGCCGACGCCTACAGCAATCGCGGCAACGCCCATGACGACAAAGGCGATCGCAATGCGGCCATCACCGACTACAACGAGGCGATCCGGCTCGATCCGAAAAACGCGCGCTTCTACTACGATCGCGGCATCGCCTACCGCCGCGACGGCGACCTCGATCGTGCCGTCGCCGATTTGAGCGAGGCGATCCGGCTCAACCCGCAACATGCCGGCGCCTACAACGAGCGCGGTTACGCCTTCTATCAGCAGCGCGATTTCGATCGCGCCATCGCCGACTACGATCAGGCCATCAAGCTCAATCCGAAATTCGCCGTCGCTTACAATAACCGCGGCAATGCGTTCGACGACAAGGGCGAGCCCGATCGTGCCATCGCCGACTACAATGAAGCGTTGCGCACCGACCCGGCCTATGCCGCGGCGCTCTACAATCGCGGCATCGCCTGGCGGCGCAAGGGCGACCCCGACCGGGCGATCGCCGATTACGATCAGGCGATCAAGCTCAACCCGACGCCGGCGGCGTTCAACAACCGCGGCAGCGCCTGGCTGGCCAAAGGCGAGAGCGACCGCGCCATTGCCGATCTCGATCAGGCCATCAAGCTCGACCCGCGTTTCGCCGACGCCTATATCAATCGCGGCAATGCCAGGCGCGAACGGCTCGATTTCAGCGAAGCGCTGGTCGACTACACACGCGCCATCGAGCTGTCACCGAGCGCCGCGCTCGCCTACTACAATCGCGCCTGGGCCCGCTATCTCGGCGGCGAGAATGTGCCGGCGCTGGCCGACGCCGATCGCGCCATCGCACTCAATGCCCATTCGGCCAGCGCGTTCTCGACCCGCGGGCTGATCCGCGAGCGGCTCGCCGATCAGGCCGGCGCCATTGCCGATTTCCGCAAGGCCCTCGAGATCGATCCTTCATTCCAGCAGCCCGCAGAAGGCTTGCAGCGCCTCAAAGCCGGCCCGGCGAGCCGATAGAGCATGATCCCGGAAGTGGACGCCGGTTTTCGGAAGAGATTCATGCTCCAACATAAAATCTAACATGCCCGAAAGCGCGCCGCCGCCCTCGTATGACCGCGTGGTGCCGCTGATCGTCGCGGTCGCCTTGTTCATGGAGAACATGGATTTCGACCGTGATCGCGACGTCGCTGCCGGCGATCGCGGTCGCGCTCGACACCAATCCGCTGGCGCTGAAGCTCGCCGTCACGTCTTATCTGCTCGCGCTCGCGATTTTCATTCCGGCGAGCGGCTGGATGGCCGATCGCTTTGGCGCGCGGAACGTTTTTCGCGCCGCTATTGTCGTGTTCGTGCTTGGCTCGATCGGCTGCGCATTGTCCGGCTCGCTCACACAGTTCGTCGTTGCGCGCATTGTTCAAGGCACCGGCGGCGCCATGATGACTCCGGTCGGCCGCCTCATCCTGGTGCGCAGCATCGACAAAAAGCTCCTGGTCAACGCCATGGCGCTGGTGACGATACCGGCGCTGATCGGCCCGATTTGCGGCCCGCCGCTAGGCGGCTTCATCACGACCTACGCGTCGTGGCATTGGATATTCATCATCAACGTGCCGATCGGGCTGGTCGGCATAGCGATGGCAACACGATTCATTCCCGACATCCAAGTCGAGCCGCCGGGGCCGTTCGACTTTTTGGGCTTCGTCTTGTCGGGCCTCGGCATTGGCGGACTGGCGTTCGGCCTCTCGGTCATGGGGCTTGCGCTTTTGCCCGCGGGCTTGGTGGCGGCGCTGATCAGCGTCGGCGCGGTTTCGGCCGCGGCCTATGTCCTGCACGCGAAGTGTAAGGCGGCGCCGATCCTCGACCTCCGCCTGTTCAAATTTGCGGCCTTTCGCGCCAGCATTTTCGGCGGCTTCATGTTTCGGCTCGGCATCGGTGCGCTGCCGTTCCTGCTGCCGCTGTTGCTGCAGATCGGCTTTCACCTGACGCCGTTTCAATCCGGCTTGATCACCTTCACCGGCGCGCTCGGCTCGATTTTCATGAAGGCGGCGGTCGCTACCGTTCTCAGGCAGTTCGGCTATCGGCCGGTGCTGGTCTACAACAGTCTCATCAGCGCAGCCTTTCTTGCCGCCTGCGCGGCTTTCCAGCCCGGCATGCCCTTTGCGGCGATGATTGCGATTTTGCTGGCTGGCGGCTTCTTTCGCTCGCTGGAATTCACCGCGGTGAATACCATCGCCTATGCCGAGATCGAGCCGCCACTGATGAGCCAGGCGACGGCGATCGTTTCGGTCGCCCAGCAATTGGCGCTGTCGACTGGCGTGGCGGTTGGTGCGCTGGTCGTCGAGATCACGCTGCGGCTCAAGGGCGCTCCATCGATGAGCGCGGCGGATTTTCCGCCAGCCTTTCTGGTCGTCGGCGCGCTCAGCGCGACCGCGAGCCTTGTCTTTCTCCGGCTGCCGCCTGACGCCGGCGCGGAGCTCGCCGGACGCACTGCACCCAGTGGAGAGGCGTCTGAAAAACACGCTTGAGCCCGGCTCAGCGCTTCTATCTGTCCGATTTCGGCAGCGACCAGGGCACGAACCAGCGTTGCGCCAGCGTGCACAGCTGAAACAGTGCAAGGCTCAAGGCCACCAGGATAGCAAGCCCGGCAAAGGCTTGTGGTATCTTGAAGAACGACGTCGAGAACATGATGAAAAAGCCGAGGCCGCGCTCGGCGGCGACGAACTCGGCAACCACCGCGCCGATGATGGCGAGCGTGACGGAAATCTTCAGCGCGCTGAAGATATAAGGCACGGCGAACGGCAGCCGGATGTGCAGCATTTCCCGCGCCCGCCCGGCGCGAAGCGATCGCGAAAGCTCGATGAGCTCCTCCGGCGTCGCCATCAGCCCGGTCACGGTTGAAACCACGATCGGAAAGAACGCGATCAAAAAGGTGATGACGACACGCGGCAGATCGGATGCGCCGAGCGTGACGACGATGATCGGCGCGACGGCCACAATGGGCGTCGATTGGATGATGACGAGGATCGGGTACAGCGTGCGCGACAGCAAACGCCAATTGACCAGCGCGACGGCGAGCGGGATCGACACGACGATCGCCAGTGCATAGCCCATCAACGCGACGCGCAACGTCGCGCCGATATGACCGAGCCATTGCGCCGCCGATATTTCGAGCCCGGCTTTGACGATGGCGCTGGGCGAAGGCAAGAGAAAAGAGGGTATTGCGAACAGCCGGCAGGCAGCTTCCCAGATGACCACGAGCACGACAAAGGCCGCGGTCGGCGCCAGCCGATCCGCCCAGACGCGCAGCGCGGCAGCGAGCGCGGCGTCGGACGTTTTTGCCTCAGGCGACCGCACGGCTGAAAAGCTGTCCGCGGATATGGTTGGCGAGCGCATGAAATTTCGGATCCGACAGCGTGGCGATCGAACGCGGCCGCGGCAAATCGACATCGATGATTTCGCGGACGCTGCCGGGCCGCGGCGTCATGACAATGATGCGGTCGGCAAGCAGCACCGCCTCAGGGATGGAATGGGTAATGAACAGCACGGTCTTCGGCCGTTCCGACCAGATGCGCAGGAGCTCGAAGCTCATCTCGTCGCGCGTGAGCGCATCGAGCGCCGAGAACGGCTCGTCCATCAGGAGAATGTCGGGATCGAGGAGTAAAGCGCGCGCAATGGCGACGCGTTGCTGCATGCCGCCGGATAATTCGCCGATGCGTTTTTGCGCAAAGTCCGACAGGCCTACCAGCGTCAGCAACTCCCGCGCCCGCGCCTTGTCGTCGGCGCTGACCCGACCATATTTGTGGCGGAGCGGAAACGTCACGTTGCCGAGCACGTCGAACCAGGGCAGCAGCGTCGGGCGCTGAAACACAATGCCGATTTCGTCGCGCGGCTCGGTCACCGCCAGGTCGTAGATGCTGACCGTGCCGCGCGTTGGAAAAATCAAACCGGCAATCAGCCGCAACAGCGTCGACTTGCCGCAACCGGACGGGCCGAGCACTGCCAGAAATTCGTTGCGGCCCATGTCGAACGTCACGTCCTCGAGCGCGGTTACAGGCGAACCGTCCTTCCGCCCGAAGGTCTGTTCGACGCCGGCAAAGCGAATGACGCGAGCAGGTTTGTTCATCGCTGCGCTCCCGGTGCGGCGCCCGCGAATTTTGGGATCGTCACGTCATTTGGGCAGGAACGAGCGATCGACCGCGGTCTCGGGATCGAGCTTGTCGAGCGGCATGTTTTGCGCTTCGGCGGTCCACTTCCAGGTCTTCGCCAGGAGCGCCTTGTCGAAGGCGCCGGCGCCGTCTTTCTTGCTGATATCGTTGACCATCAGCGGTACCGACGCGGCAAATTGAGCGCGCGCGACGTCGAGGTCGACTTCCGGCACCATCGCCTTGACCGCCGCGGCGGCAGCAGCCGGGTCGGCGATCGCCATCGCCGTGGCTTTGATATAGGCGCGGATGAATTTCTTCACTGCGTCCGGGCGCTCGCTTAAGATTTTTTCCGACGCGAACACCGAGAGCCCGTAGCCGTCGAAGCCGTAATCCGACCAGGCGATGACTTTGAGCTTCTTGCCGGTTTCGCCGAGCGTCTTGACGAAGGCTGGTGCCACCGTCACCCAATTGATAGTGCCGGCGACTTTGCCCGCCGCCAGCATCGGCGCAAGCGCGCCGGGATCGGCCTTGAGCAAATCGACTTTGGCTGCATCGACGCCGTTAGCCCTGAGCACCAGCGGCCAGGACACGTTCGACGACGAGAACGTCGCCGTGGCGATGGTCTTGCCGGCGACATCCTTCAGGGTCGAGATGCCCGAATCCTCGGTGGTGAAAATCGCGTCCGGCTGAAGCGTGTAGATCGACATCAGCGCCTTGACTGGAACCGGGGTCTGGGCGCGGGCCTGCAGCAAGGCGGCAAGACCGCCGGTGCCGATATCGGCGGCGCCGGTACCGAGCTTGGTCACGACGTCAGAGGAGCCGCGGCCCGATTGGATTGTGACATCGAGGCCCTCGTCGGCGAACAGGCCTTTTTGCACGCCGAGATAAGGCACGGCCTTATCGCCGGCCGGAAGCCAGTCGATCAGAAAGGTGATTTTTTCGGCGGCAAGCGTGGGCGCAGTCGCGCCGATCAGCACCGCGGTTCCCGCCAACGCGAAGACAAGGCGCCGCGTCTTGGTCATCATCAATCTCCACTTTTCCCGGCCAAAGCTGAGCAATTAGTAAGCAAGACTTGCGCCATGGCAGCGGCCGGCTATCGCGCTGTAAAACCAGCAAAGAATTGCCCGCAGCCTTTTTAGTAGTCAGCGTGATGAAATCAACGGCAAGCGCGCTCGTCAGCCGGCGTTACCCCGAAATCCGCGAGCAAGAAGATAAAGCTCGGCGGAATTGGCGCGGCTCGCCGGTGGCTTGATGTGCCTGACGCTGGCAAAATCGCGCTTGAGTTCGGCGAGCAGCGCCGCCTCGGTGCCGCCTTGCAGCACCTTGCACAAAAAGCTCCCGCTTGGCCCCAGCACTTCGCGGGCGAACTGGGTGGCGGCCTCCGCCAATGCCATGATGCGCAAGTGGTCGGTCTTGCGGTGGCCGGTGGTGTTGGCCGCCATGTCGGACAAAACCACGTCGGCGTCGCCGCCGAGCATGACCTTGAGTTGTTCGGGCGCGGCGGCGTCAAGAAAATCGAGCTTGACGAAGTCCACGCCGGCGATCGGCTTCATATCGAGAATGTCGAGCGCGACAACGCGCCCGCGGTCGCCGACGCGGCGCGCGGCGACTTCGCTCCAGCCGCCCGGCGCCGCGCCAAGATCGACCACGCGCGTGCCCTTCTTCAGCAAGTGAAATTTGTCATCGATCTCGGCGAGCTTGTAGGCGGCGCGCGAGCGATAGCCTTCGCGTCTGGCGCGCGCCACGTAAGGATCGCTGATCTGACGCTCGAGCCAGGCGCGGGAGGAAGGCTTGCGGCGTTTGTCTCCGGTAAGCCGCGCCATGACGCGTCAGGCTTCGCCCCAGACGCCGTCGGCGCGCATCATCTCGACCAGCATGCCCTCGCGCAGACCGCGATCGGCGACCCGCAGCCGTTCACATGGAAAAAATCGGCGGATGGCGTCAAGAATGGCGCAGCCCGCAAGCACGAGATCGGCGCGTTCGACGCCGATGCAGGGATTGGCGGCGCGCTCGTCAAAACTCATCGCCATGAGCTCGGCGACCACGCCCGACACCTGATCGTCGGACAGCCAGCAGCCGTCGACCCGGCGGCGATCGTAACGCCGTAGTCGCAAGAACACGCCAGCGATCGTCGTCACGGTGCCGGATGTGCCGAGCATGTGAAAACCGTCAAGGTCGCCGCGATGCGTTTGCGCAAACTCAGCGACGAAGGAGGCAACCTCCTCGACCATGGCGTCGTAAATCTCGCGCGGCACCACGGCGCCGCCGTAGCGCTCGGCCAGCGTGACGACACCGACCGGCAGCGACGCCCAGCCGACAATGTCGGCCTGCGGCGGCCCACGCCGCGCGCCGCCATTAGGCCGGCCGAGCCGCACGACCTCCGACGATCCGCCGCCGATGTCGAACAGGATGACGCCGGAGGCGGCGGGATCGAACAATTCGGTGCAACCCGCCGCCGCCAGCCTCGCCTCGGTCGCCGAGTTCGACAATCTCCAGCTCGAGGCCGGCCTCTTGCGCAACGCGGTTGCGGAAATCTTCGCCGTTCTCGGCCGCCCGGCAGGCTTCGGTGGCGATGAGCCTGGCGCGCCGCACGCCACGCGCGCGCATTTTGTCGCGACAGACCAGAAGCGCCTCGACGGCGCGCTTGATCGCCGCCTCGCTGATACGCCGCGACGAGGCGACGCCCTCGCCGAGCCGAATGATCCGCGAAAAGGCGTCGACGACCCGAAATCCGTCGGCGGTCGGACGCGCGACCAACAGCCGGCAATTGTTGGTGCCGAGATCGAGCGCCGCATAGGTTCCGTCGGCGTGGCCACCGGCGGACGGCTGATCGTCATCGCGGCGCATCCCGTCGCGACGAACGCCGTACGGCGTCCGCCGCGGCCAGCGCCGCCTGGGCGCGCCCCGTCCGTCAGGGCCGCCAGACGGCGGAGCCTCCTCTTTCATTCCATACCTTCCTGCCGCGCCGGAACTTCTCCTGCTCGACGGCCGCGGGCCACGTTCAAGCTCAAATCGGGGCGAATGTATCAGCCGCAGACGGCAGGGCAATACCGCGCTTTTCCGGCCTATGAGCCATGTGCCCGCCCAGCTTGTGGCGCTGCACCAAGTCCACTATGTCAGCACATATGAGTTCGCCCGGAATTGCCTATTCATGAATTTGCATCAGTCTCCTGAACAGCCAGCCGAAAAATTAAGCACGGGGCAATTGGCGGTCGAGAAATTTGCCGTAGGCCAGTCGGTGCCACGCATCGAAGATCCGATGCTGCTTCGGGGTCACGGCCGCTATACCGATGATGTCAGCCTTCCCGGCCAGGCCTATGCGGTGATGGTGAGGAGCCGCCACGGGCATGGCGTGCTACGCGCCGTCAATACCGAGGCGGCTCGAAAAATGCCGGGGGTGCTTGCGGTCTATACCGCCGCGGATCTTGAGGGCTATGGCCCACTGAAATGCAACATGCCGCTCAAAAGCCGCGACGGCTCGCCGCTCAAAAAGCCGTGGCGCGGCGCGCTTGCAAGAGACAAGGTGCGCTATGTCGGTGATCCGGTCGCCTGTGTGATCGCCGAGACCGTGTTCGCCGCAAAGGATGCGGTCGAAGCCGTCGAGGTCGATGTCGATCCGCTCGCCGCCGTGATCGGCCTGGAAGACGCCGCGCGCGCGGGCGCGCCGCTGCTTTACGATGACGTGCCGGGCAACGTTCCGCTCGACTATCACTTCGGCAATACTGCGGCCGTCGATACCGCGTTTGCATCCGCCGCGCACGTCACGCGGTTGAAGCTTCTCAACAGCCGCTTGGTGGTGAACGCGATGGAGCCGCGCGCCGCGGTCGCGGCCTACGACGGCAGCCGCTTCACCGTGTACGTCGCATCGCAAGGCGTGATCGGCATACGCGCGCAAATCGCGGACTGCCTCGGCGTCGAGCCCAAGGCGGTTCACGTCATCACCGGACAGGTCGGCGGCTCCTTTGGCATGAAGGGCGTGCTGTTTCCGGAATATGTCTGCATCCTACATGGCGCCCGCACGCTGGGGCGGCCGGTGAAATGGACCGACGAACGTTCCGGCAGCTTCTTCTCCGACAGCCACGGCCGCGATCAGGAATTCGTCGGCGAACTGGCGCTGGACAAGGACGGCAATTTCCTGGCGGTGCGCTTCACCGGCTTTGCCGACATGGGCGCATTCCTCTCGCCGATGGGGCCGATACCCGGCACGCTCAACATCGCCAAGAACGTGCAGAGCATGTACCGGACGCCGCTGATCGAGGTCTCGTCCAAGTGCGTGTTCACCAACACCTCGCAGATCGGCCCCTACCGCGGCGCCGGCCGGCCCGAGGGTAACTACTTTATGGAGCGGCTGATCGACGCCGCGGCCGCCGAGATGGACATCGATCGCCTGGCACTGCGCCGGCGCAATCAGATTCGCCGCCAGGATTTGCCCTACAGAACCGCGTCGGAAGTGACTTACGACAGCGGCGATTTCACCGCGTTGACCAAGCGGGCCTTTGAGCTCGCCGACGGCAAGGGCTTCGCCCGCCGCAAGCGCGAGAGCGCCCGGCGCGGCAAGCTGCGCGGCCTCGGCATCGGCAATTTTCTGGAAGTCACGGCGCCGCCGTCGAAGGAACTGGCCGACATAGCGTTCAACGCCGACGGCACGGTGACGCTCACGACCGGCACACTGGATTTCGGCATGGGCCATGCCACGCCGTTCGCGCAAGTTTTGAGCGAGAAGCTCGGCATTCCGTTCGACAAAATCTCGCTGGTGCAGGGCGACAGCGACCGACTCGAAATGGGCGGCGGCAGCGGCGGCTCAAAATCGCTGATGCATAGCGGCACGGCGATTGTCGAAGCCGCCGCCAAGATCATCGAAAAGGGCAAGGACATCGCCAGTCACGTGCTCGAGGCAGCGGTCTCCGACATCGAATTTACCCATGGTCGCTTCATCATTGCCGGTACCGACCGCTCGATCTCGATCATGGAGCTGGCGAAAACATTGCGCGAGCGCAATGCGCCGTTGCCGGCGGATGTGCCGCAGTCGCTCGACGTGCATCACATCAGCGACGGTCCCGGCGCCGCGACCTTTCCCAATGGCTGCCACATCGCCGAGGTCGAGGTCGATCCTGACACCGGCGTTGTCGAATTGGTGAAATACACCTGCGTCAACGACTTCGGTGTCGTAGTCAATCCACTGATCGTCGCCGGCCAGCTGCACGGCGGCGTGGTGCAGGGCATCGGCCAGGCGCTGATGGAAATGACGGTCTATGACGGCGACGGCCAATTGCTCACCGGCTCGTTCATGGACTACGCCATGCCGCGCGCCACCGACGTGCCTGATTTCGTGCTTGCCGAACACCCGGTGCCGGCGAAAACCAATCCGCTCGGCGCCAAGGGTTGCGGCGAAGCCGGCTGCGCCGGCTCGCTGACCTCGGTGATGAACGCGGTGCTCGACGCGCTGGCCGATCGCGGCATCCGCCATCTCGACATGCCGCTGACGCCGTTTCGCATCTGGCAGGCTCTGCAGAAAGCAAACGGCGGCGGCGCGGGGCATTCCGCCCGATGACGCAGGCGATTTCGGTCCCCACGCGCCGCTTCGGCGAATTGCGCGTCGTCGGGCCGATCTACGCCGCACATTTCGTCAGCCACTATTACATGATCATGCTGGCGCCGCTGTTCGCATTCGTGCGCGCCGACTATGGCGTGAGCTATCGGGACCTGGCGTTGGCGCTGACGGCATTCAACGTGGTGTCGGCGGTATTGCAGACGCCGGCCGGTTTTCTGGTCGACCGCGTCGGCGCGCGCCTCGTCCTGATCGCCGGGGTTACGCTTGGCGCCATTGCTTTTGCCGTCGTCGGTATCGTCGACTCGTTCGTGGTGTTCATCGCCATGTACGCGGTCGCCGGCCTCGGCAACACCGCCTATCATCCGGCCGACTACTCGCTGCTGTCCGACTACAGCACGCCGGCGCGCATCAGTCAGATTTTCTCGTTCCACACCTTCTCCGGAATTCTCGGTGGCGCCGTCGCACCGGCGACCGTGCTGATGATGCAAAGCCGGTTCGGCTGGCGCGGCGCCTATCTCGGGGCCGCGCTGCTCGGGCTTGCGGTGCTGACGTTGCTGATCAGTCAGCGCCCGACGGCAGCCGATCGCCTTGCCGAAAAGCGTCGTCGCACGCCGGCACCAGGAAGCGCCGGCGCCGCGGCGAACAAAGATGCCGGCTGGCGGCTTCTGCTGTCACCGCCGATCCTGCTCAATCTTGGTTTCTTTGTTCTGATTTCAATCATGGGCGGGCTCAACACCTTCCTGGTGGTCGCGCTGGGCGCGCTTTACGGCACGCCCGACACGCTCGCCAACGTGGCGCTGACCGGCCTGTTGTTGATGAACGCGCTTGGCGTACTCGTCGGCGGCGTGCTCGCCTCACGCACCACGCGCCACGCTGTCGTCGCCGCGCTGGCGCTCGCCTGCGCCGGCGCTGCGACGCTGTTGCTTGGCACGATCGGGTTTTCGTCCGCTGCGTTGATCGTAACCGCGTCGCTATCCGGCCTATTTGTCGGCATCGCCAGCCCCTCGCGCGACATGCTGGTGCGCGCCGTCACGCCGCCCGGCGCCTTCGGCCGCGTGTTCGGCTTTGTCTCCTCCGGCTTCAATATCGGCTCGATGGTGGCGCCGATGATCTACGGCACGATGATGGACTGGGGCCAGCCGCGCACCGTGTTTCTGATCTCGGCCGCCTGCAGCATTCTGTGCATCGGCACAGTGATTTTTGGAATGTCCGGCCGCGAGCAGCGGTAGAGCCGGGGCGAAAAGTCGTGATCGGAGGCACCGGATGCCGCCTGCCCCTGGGCTACTGCCCTTATCCTCGGCTCACACCGGCATTTCTTAGACTTGGAAACGGGTGCGATTTGCCCTAAATGGACGGCTATTCCAGTGCGCAGAATCGGCCCTTTCAGTCGCGGCCACGCGCAAGCACTGGGGAATAGTTCAACGGTAGAACAGCGGACTCTGACTTCGTTAATCTAGGTTCGAATCCTAGTTCCCCAGCCAGTTGATCTAACAATCATTTCCCCGTTCTCCTCGTAGAACAGAATAGGACAGTCGGGAGCTTAGTCGGGAGATTTTGTTGCCATCACGTTCTGCTCAAGCTTCCGAATTGCATCCTCAGCCAAGGTCGGATCGCGGTGCAGGTAATGCCGATCAAGGATGGATCGGACATCGCGCAGTGAGTGCCCGGTGATGCTTGCGATCTGTGCTTCGGTGCACCCGACCATCGCGAGTCGAGTTACTGCTGTTCCACGTAGGTCATTGAACCGCAGCCCGACGATGCCGGACTTCGCACAAGCCTTGCGCCATGAACTCAGGAATCCATTTTGAGTCCAAGGTCGCTTGTCGGTCGAAATGAGGATCACTGGTCCCGAGGTGCCAACCGCGTAAGGAATATACGTCCGGACACAGTTGCAACTTGATCGTGACGTTTCGCAACAACAAATGGAATTGGCAGAAAATCCGATAGGCAAGCTAAGCGCAGGGCAATCGATGTTTTTTGGACAGCGGTCTTTAGTGGGCATGAAACATGACATTCTTTATCTCAATGGCATGGCGAGCCGTAGCCGTTTGCTTCGTTGTTGTGATGAACACCACAAATATCGTGGCTGCGGAATCTGCTTTAGTTCGGGATGTTTTATCGCTAAATTCGCGGCGCAATCAAAACTAACGATAATGTTGATGACGTTCCGTCAAGAGGTCACTCCGGTACAAGCAATCAAGGTCTCGGCGAGAATTCGCGCCCGCCGCACGTGCTCGGGATTCATAGGGTCGAGCCGCTCGGTGGCGGCGCTCATTAGTAGCCCGCCGTCGGGCACGTGTTCGGTGAGGACTTCGCGCGCGAGAGTTAAACCGGCGGCGCGTTCCGCTGAGAGGTACACAATCCAAGGAACGTGAAAAATCGAGTCCGGGAACGTCGGGTCGAGTCGAACCTGAGCAGCAGTGTCTATTCTGAACGCCGGGACGCCGGGCGCCAAGTCCATCGGAACCTCGACGACGTTATTTCGGTATGCCTGTGCGTACGACCACTGCACAGCCCCCACTGTGCTGATCGCCAGCAGCGCCGCTTTAAACAGCGGATAAGTTACGATCGACAAATCCGATGCGATATTGTGTTCTCCGAATTTCAGCCCCACGTCTGGATTGAGGGTAGTATGCACCGAAAGCGTCACGTAGCGGGGTCCTCTAACCCCTGCCGTGGCGACCGCGCTGTATCCGTAGATCGGTTCGGGCTCGTCGTAATCATTGCGGGCGACACCGCTTTCGACAATCTCGATGATGCGTTTGCGTGCAGCGTCGAGCGGGACCTGCCGCGGCTGTTCGTCTTCAGCGATTTGCAAATTTCTGAAGACCTGCCAACCTGCAAAAAGCGGATCGACGCCGCTTAACGCATCGAGCGTCTTCAAGAACGTGGCGCCTATGGCAGCTGGCGTCTCGCTGGACGTTTCGGCCCACTTGGCGTGAACAAAATAGCGATAGTTGATCGACGTCATTGCCGTCCGCTCCTCGTCCAGGGAACATATCCGACTGTAATCCGCTTGAGGTCATTGGTATCGTCGAACACGTCTCGAGCAAAGATTGCGGCCTCCTCTTCGGCGAAAATCCAAACAATCGGTCGTCCGCCGCTCGCCGCAACCTGCGAAGTGGCTTGCTTTACATATTTGTACGCCATCGCTGCAGGCAGATCGCTCGTGAGTTGCGCATGCCCCTCGCCCTTGATTTCGAACATAAAACCGTTCGTCATCTTGCAATCGTCGTAGCTGACCGGTTTGCCGCCCTGTGGATTCGGCAGGTAATAGACGAAGCCGCTTGGCGTGGGCCCGTTGGGGGGAGGATTGATCAACAGCTTCACGAAGTCTTCGTACTGTCGAGCCCTGTTCTTGTCGTATGGTTTGCCCTGGTCGCTGCCAGCCACATCGGGGGCGTGCGCCGGGCATAGCTTGGGCTCGTCCTGCTTCACCAGATCGGGCAATACGGCAATCGTGTCGATGACGATCTTATTGCCGCCAATGATGTGCCCCACGACATCTCCACGTTCGTCGCGAATGAACTTGCCGTCCCACTTTAACGCAAAGGTGCGCCGGGCTCCGCCGACACCATCGTACGTCAGATGCAGTACGGTCTCATCAGGATTCCACGAATAGCGCAGCCCCGGAATCTCTGGCACCTCGCGTTCAACATTGACATTGTTCGGAGACGGTACGAACAACAGGCCAAACACCGCGGCGGCACCGCCGACTGGAATTGCAATGCGCGCAGCGTACAGGCCGAGCACCACCGCCTGCGCCGCATTGAGCTGGGCCATCCACGAGAGAAGCCGGGTCCATTGGCCACTGGTACGGCCGCTTCCGGCCGGTACGCGGGGCTGCCCTGGATCGTACTTTTCGATGGTGCCGATGGAGGGACCACCGGCCTCCAGCGCTTGGAAAATGGCGCGCGCACTAACCCCAGCCTTCATCGCAGCGTCCGCGATGATGAGCCGCCATGCCGCCGATCGGAGATCCGCAGGCGGCTGCAGTCCGGCATGCGCCAGATGGATGTAGGCAAGACAGTCGTTGCCGACGCTCCACGCTTTGCCGGCGCGCTCGATATTTCCAAGCACTAAAGGCGAGACTGCCTTGCCATGGGCTGCTGACAACAGAGCCAACATCCGTTGCTCTTGGCCTCTGAGGCTTTTCAAGCGGCAGATGCCTTCAGCCGGCACCAGGATCGTGCCAGCTCCCAGCACGAGCCCTTCAGCCGCGAAAGTCATAGTCGGATGTATTGGCGCGGCGCGCTCACGCGCATGCCATTTGTCACGTAACTGCTCGTACAGCACGTGTCGTCTCCATATTTCGATGTTGAAAAACGAAGAGCGCCCGCGTGATATCAGGGCGCTGCTATACGGCCTTAAGGGCCAGCCTACTTAAGTCGACGTGCGTAAAGCACACCGAAGGACTTCACGCGGCTTATGCCCCTAAGAAATAGCCGGGCGGCGAAACCATGTGGCAGTCGGTTGCATCTTGTTGCCGCTCAAGTCGAGGCCGAGCGCCTCAGCGAAGCAACTTGAAACCGGCCTTGTCGGCGCCAAAGTGCCCGATGCAATGATAGTGGAAGCCGGTGTCATTCAAAAACTCTGCGAATGCCTTGGCCTCGTGATCCTGGTAGTTGGCGTGTGCCCAAATTTCATCGAAGGCCAGTATGGAGCCAGGCTTTAGCCTTGGTTTGAGATTGTCGAGCACGCATTTGGCGGATGCGTAAAGATCAGAATTGATATGAGCGAACGCCACATCGCCGGGATGCTCCGATAGGAATTGCGGCAGCGTGGCATCAAACAAGCCAACGACAAGCTCCACGTTCGATGGCAAATTGTTTGGAATGTCGCACGCAAAATGCCCCTTTGGCACCGTGCCCCATCTCTCCGGTAGGCCACAGAACCAGTCGAAACCATAAATTTTCTTGTTTGGATTGAGCGCGGCAATCCTTCTTATCGACTTGCCCTCCGCGACACCAAACTCCAGAAAGAGACCGTCCAACAAATCCATGCAGAAATAATACGCGAAGTTCATTAAAGGCGACGCGCGAATGTCTCGGTCGATTTGCTCTGGTGTAAACATCATCACGGCTCTCTCTTTGGCCACGATGGAAATGGATCGGCGGTTGCGTTGAGAATCCGCTCCGCAGTCCAGCAAGTACCGGCGGAAATCGCCCGATGCTACCCGAGAACGACCTCTCGCTCGGTGATCATAATCGAATTATACTTGATTTGAGCGTTGGACTAGAAGCGTTTTAGACCATTGCTGTTGGAGTTAAGATATTGAAATGCAACCGATGTCTTCGGACTCTGGCTCCGTCAATCTAGGTTCGAATCCTAGTTCGCCAGCCACTCGTCGCGCCAATACAACAACCCGGAAATCTCGGATCAACAACGGTCAAAGCGCATGCCGAACGAGGCTGATCAGCACATAGCCCGCGACTTCATCGCTCGTTATGAGGCCGCCTGGGCGCAGGGCGCACCAGCCGCGGCACAGCTTTACACCGCCGACAGCGTGTTGGTCGGATACATGACCGCAATCGGCCGGGAGGAAATTGAAAAGTTGTTGGCCGGCATCATTGGCCAGGGCTGGACGCGGATCCAAATGCGGCCGGTGAACGTGCGCAGAATCGGCGACGTGATTTTGCTCGCGTGCGCCTACACTGCCATCGGATCGGGCGCGAACGCCGGCAAGACTTTGGACGCAACGTCGAGCCACGTGCTGGTTCACGCCGACGGAGCGTGGCGCTCGGCGTTGCACACGGCACGCTAAGTTTTCAGATCGAGGATTGCCGCAACGAAACAGGACTTTATTGCTTGTTCGAGAAAACCTCGAACAGCGACTGCTTCGGATAGGGCAGCGAGTTGGTGGGGTCGGGATTGGCGGGAGGCGCCGCCGCGGCGGCGGTCGCGGCCGGTGGCGGCGCGGTGTTGGCCGGCTGGCCCGGCGGCGGGGAGTAAGGCTGACCGGAAGGCGTGTAGGTGCTCGGCGGATGCGGCACGTATTGGGGTGGACCCTGGGTAGCGACTTGAGTTGTCCCTTGGGTTGGACCTTGAGCCGGTGTTTGCGTCGAGCCGCGGAACGCCTCGATAAGCGACTGCTTCGGATAGGGTAGCGAGTTGGAATAATCCTGCTGCGCGGGAGGCGGCGCTGCCGCGGCGGTTGCCGCCGGCGCGACATAGGCCGGCTTTGTTGGCGGCGCGGCGTAGCTCTGCTGACCGGATCGCGGCGCGTAATTCTGCTGCGCCGGCGGCTGGTAGTTCTGCTGCGCCGGCGGCGGCGAATATGCCGGCTGACCTTGCGGCTGCGCGTAAGGTTGCTGCGACGGCGTATAGGTATTTGGCGGGCGCGGCGCGTAAGCCTGCTGCGCCGGCGGGGTCGAGGGCCGCGCGTTCTGCGCCGCCGGGTCCTGCTCTGGCGGATCGCGGAACATCTGAAGAAAGCCGGTATAAGACTGCCGGAACGAGCCGACCGTGTTTTGATCGGGCGGCGGTGATTGCGCCGCCGGCGCATAAGCCTGCTGACCAGGTGGGGGCGCGTAAGTCTGTTGCCCGGGCGGCGGCGCGTAAGCCGGCTGGCCGGCTGTAGTCGCCGGATAGTTCGGCGGCGGCGGCACGGCTGCCGTCTGATTGACAGGCGGATTGGCTGAGGAGGACCAAGGCGGTGACGACGAACAGCCGGCAGCAATCGGCAAGATCGCCAGAGCCGCGATCACATTGAGACGCCAGTGAACAACGCGATCATCGCAAGCGCGATCGCCGCGCCGTCGGCGCAATCCCACGCGACCGGATAACCCCTGCGTCCCCATGGCGCGGTTATAGCAACCGCATCATGTCGATCTCAAGGCCGCGTTCATGGCAAATACCACGCCCGACAGATGCAACCCTTTGGGATTTCGAAAGAATAGCAGTCCGCCGCAAACCGGCCGTTCTCACGGCGAATGCTCCGGTGTGGTGAGGCGAACAACTCCGATCGACAGACTTGTGACCCGAAACGAACTCATCATTTTCGCAGAAATCGGACCACGAGGCGGGTGACCTCTTCCACAAGCCTCCCTGCTTTTTCGTCGGTGAGGATCTCTGGGCGACGTACGACTGCCGCGTGGGTAAGGGCCTCCACGGCTGTCACACAGACGAATGCGGCGACATCCGGATCGGCAACATCGAGCTCATCTCGATGAGCCTCGAGATAGCCTCGAACAGTGCGTAAGCTTCGCGATCGATAGCCTCGATGTTTTCCAGCCGTCCGGTACGCGGGGTCTGCTCGGCAAGGACGCGGTGAAGCTTTGGGTTGACGCGGTGGGCGTCGAGCATGACGGAAACGAGTTCGCGCGCCGCAACCTCGATCGGGCGCGTCGCCACCTTGGCCAGCGCGTCGCGGACCGCCTGCATCATCTCGTGCATATGACGGTCGATGACAGCCGCGACCAGCGCCTCCTTGCTCGGGAAGTACTGATAGAGCGAGCCGATGCTGACGCCCGCTACGGCGGCGATCTTGTTGGTGCTCGCCCCGTCGTACCCGTCCTTCATCAAAACGCGAGCGGTCGCTTCGAGCAGTGCTTCGACGGTCAGACGTGATCGCTCTTGAGAAGCTGATTTTCTTGGATTTGTTGCCGGTTTCCGGGCCATCAGCTCGCTCTGAAAATGCGAGTACACATTGTGAGCGATTGCTTATATTTTGTCCATGGCGAACCGAACGTCGCGGCACCGGCGATAGCCGCAACAGGGAGGCTGAAAATCCGCGTCGAGCGAAACAAGTGCAAGGGCCACGCGCGGTGCAAGTCGCCGGCGCCCGAACCGGTCGAGCTCGATGAACACGGCAAACGCCCATGGAGCAGCAATGAGCGCCATCGACAGCAGCGAATTTCCGGTCACCGCTCCGCCACGCCGACAAAAAAGCCGCATCAAGCTGCGGCAATCGCTTCGCGCCATGCGCGACAATGTCATGCTCGCCTATGCGCCGGAGGATTTCGACGCCGACATCATTGCGCAGCGCATCCTGTGGCGGCGCATCTTCGTCGTCAACGAACCGGAAGCGATCCGCCACATCGTGCTCGACAATGCGGCGAACTACACCAAGACTGAAGTCGGCCGCCGCATTCTCGAGCCCGGCCTCGGCCGCGGGCTTTTGACCAGCGAAGGCGAAACCTGGAAGCGGCACCGCCGCATCATGGCGCCGTCGTTCGACCCGCGCAGCATAGCGGGCTACGCGCCGATCATGACCGACGTCACCGAGGCGCTGCTGGCGAAATGGGATGCGCTGCCGGCGCCGCGCGAAGCCGACGTTGCGGCGGCGATGATGCACGCGACCTTGCACATCATCTCGCGCGCGATGTTCTCCTCGGATTCCGACGAGATCGTCGATGTCGTCGAAGCCGGCGTCAATCTCTATCAGAGCAAGGTGCGGCCGAGCCTGCCCGACCTGCTGCATCTGCCGAAATGGCTCGCCCGCCTGTTCGCGCCGTTTCCCACCGGCATCTTCAATGAGTTCGACAAGAAGGTCGATCGGCTCCTGACCGAGCGCGGCCGCTCGCCGGACGAGCCGAAGGATCTGCTGGCGCGGCTGATTTCTGCGCGCGAGGCCGAAACCGGCGGCGGCATGACGCCAAAGGAAGTGCGCGACCAGGTCGTCACCATCTTCATGGCCGGACACGAAACCACGTCGCAGGCGCTGTCCTGGACGTTCTATCTGCTGTCGCAAAACCCGGCCGCAGAAGCGAAGCTGCACGACGAGCTCGCCCGCGTGCTGGCCGGCCGCACGCCGCGCTACGACGATCTTTCCAAGCTTCCCTACACGCGCATGGTGATCGAGGAATCGATGCGGCTTTATCCGCCGGCGCACACATTCGGGCGCGAGCCGATCGAAGACGACGAAGTGTTGGGTCACCGCATCCCGGCCGGCTCCGACGTGCTGATCCTACCGTGGCTGCTGCATCGCAAGCCGTCGCTGTGGGAAAATCCGGAGCGCTTCGACCCGGAGCGCTTTGCGCCGGAGCGCGCGGCGGCGCGGCCGCGCTTTGCCTATATCCCGTTCGGCGCCGGCCCGCGCATCTGCATCGGCGCCGCTTTCGCCATGGCGGAAGCGATGCTGATCCTGGCGACCATCGCCCAGCGTTACCGGCTGAGGCTCAAGCCCGGCTTTGTCGTCGAACCGCAAGGCCTGATCACGCTGCGGCCGCGCTATGGTTTGAAGATGTTGCTGGAGCAGCGGCAGGATTTGAAGAAAGCGGCGTAGAACCTCTCGTCATTGCGAGGAGCGCGCGACGAAGCAATCCCACTTTTTCTCGCGCACAACTTGCCGCCCGCCAACCCAAGTTGCGCGTGAGCGGGTTGGAGGGCGGCGCGAGCGCGAAACTGAAAAATGGATTGCTTCGCTTCGCTCGCAATGAGGAAGTCACGCGAGCGGTCCAAACTTTCTAATACACATCCGCCTGATAGCGGCCTTGCGCTTTCAGCTCGGCAATGAACTTCACCGCCTCGGCGGGGGTGCGGCCGCTCTGCTCGGCGACGATCTCGGTCAGCACCGAGTTGACGTCCTTGGCCATGCGCAGCGCATCGCCGCAGACATAAATGTGCGCGCCGTCGCCGATCCACGACCACAAATCGCGAGCCACTTCGCGCATGCGATGCTGCACGTAGGTCTTTTCCTTGTCGTCGCGCGACCAGGCGAGCGTCAGCCGCGTCAACAGGCCTGCCGCGCGCATGGCGACGAGCTCTTCCTCGTAGAAGAAATCATAATCGCTGCGCTGATGACCGAAGAATAGCCAGTTGCGGCCGGGCGCCTTGATCGCTTGCCGCTCCTGCAGGAAGGCGCGAAACGGCGCCACGCCGGTGCCGGGGCCGATCATGATGATCGGCTTTCCCGGATCGTCCGGCAGCGCGAAATGCTGGGCCTTCTGCACATAGACCCTGATCTTGTCGCCGGGCACGACGCGGCCGCCGAGGAACGTCGAGCAGACGCCGAGCCGCGTCCGCGTGTCGATCTCGTAACGCACCGCATCGACGGTGAGCGAGACGCGGCCGGGACTGCAGCGGTGCGACGAGGAAATCGAATAGACGCGCGGCTGCAGCACGTCGAGCGTTTCGATGAACGCTTCGGGGTCCGGCCGGATGCCGGGAAATTTATGCAGGGCCGCGAGCACGTCGAGCGCCACGGCGTCACCGTCCGGATCTTCGCCGGCGGCAAGCCGCTTGGCCTTTTGCCGCCGCTCGCCGCCGGTCAGATACGAGATCAGCTCGAACAGCATGTCGGGCGCCGGCGATAGCGAAACACCGTCGGTCAGCACTTCGCGGAAGGTGCGGTCGCCGATCGGAAAATCCGCCGGCACGTCCAGCGCCGCAAGCACCGCGGCAACGAGATCGTGATCGTTGGCGGGGAAAATGCCGAATGAATCGCCGACGACATAATCCAGGTCTGTGCCGGCAAGATCGATGTCGATATGCCAGGTCTCTTTTTCCGAGCCGGGCTTGTTGAGGCGGCGGCGGGAGAGGAAGGTGGCGTGGACCGGATTGTCACGCGAGCGGCCGGGCGCGGTGGCAAGCGGGGATTTTGCGGGGGCTTCCGGCGCGGCGGTGACCGGCGCGGGCGCCGCCGCAGGAGCGCCGCCTGAAACGCCGTCCAGCTCCTGATAAAGCTGCTTGAGCATACGGGAGGTCTCCTTGCCTCCCGGCACGCACAAATTCAGCCGCTTCTCGGACTTGGCAAACAGCGCATCCGCATAGTCTTTGCAGTTATAACCGCACTGGCCGCAATCCTGCTGCGCCATCGCTGCCATCAGCCGGCGCGGCAGCTTTTTGCCCTCTGCAAGCTTCATGCGATCCGGAAGCAGCATCGCTGGATCGTGCCAAGGGGCACCGTCGTCGGCGTCGGCGCCCTCCCCGGCTTCCGCCGGCGCGGCCACGCCGCCATCAAACAATCCCGAGAGCAGCTTTGCGGCGTCGGCGCTCGATACCGGCGTGACGGTTTCCGACAGCCCAAACAAGCCGGCGAACAGGCCGTTGAGCCAGGTGCGCTGCTCCGGCGTGAACGGCGCCGATTCTGGAATCAGCGACGGGATCGGCGGCCGCGGCGACGCGCTCATTCGCCGGCCTCTGCTTCGGCCATCGCCTTGAGCGCATCGATCTCATGCCGGCGCGAGAAAGTGAGGAACGTTTCTTCCGGCGAGGCGCGGTGCGCGAGATAAGCTTTGAGGATGCGCGCGATCGTGCCCGGCGCCTCCTCGGCGACGACGTCGCGGTAGAGCTCGCGGCCGAGCGCCGCGTTCGGCCCGAAGCCGCCGCCGACCAGGATGTGATAGCCCTCGCGCGGGTCGTCATCCTCGTTCGCCTGGACCTTGCAGGCCAGGAGACCGATCTCGGAGACGAAATGCTGCGCGCAGGAATGATGACAACCGGTGAGATGAATATTCACCGGCGTGTCGAGCGCGACGCGGGCTTCACACCAGCGCGCGATCTCCTCGGCATGGCGCTTGGTGTCGGAGGCGGCAAACTTGCAGCCGGTATTGCCGGTACAGGCCACCAGCCCGGAGCGGATGGCATTGGTCTGGATGGCAAGGCCGAGCGCCTCGATGCGCTGCTGCGCCTCCTCCAGCTTCCCGGTCTGGACGCCGGAGATGAGCAAATTCTGCCAGACCGTGAGGCGCAGATCGCCGTCGCCGAGCTCGCGCGCGATCGCGGCAAGTCCGTGCATCTGCGCGACCGACATCCGCCCGACCGGCACGACGATGCCGATCCAGTTGAGCCCCTCCTGCTTCTGGGCACGAACGCCGATATGCGCGATACGATCGAAGGCCGGCCGCGGCGCCAAGGCGCCGGGCGTGGCGCGATCGAATTTGCGGCCGAGCTTGTCTTCGAGCAGGCCGACGAATTTCTCGATGCCCATGGCATCGAGCACGTATTTGAGCCGCGCCTTGGTGCGGTCGGTGCGGTCGCCATGCTCGATGAAGAGCCGGACCACGGCATCGGCGACTTTGCAAGCG